>NZ_JADGEW010000005.1 GCF_016744155.1 Amphritea sp.
AGTCCTAGGTGATAATGATAATTAATACTGAGTTGAAGGTTTTAGCAATAGGCCGAGTTTTTCAGGTTGTTATTGCACTTGCTATCATAAAAGTTGCAACGCAACTGCTAGATGCAGCTGAGATGGGTAATTTTTATTTAATAACAAGTGTAACAGGTTTTTTTGGGCTTTTCCTTGTTAATCCCATAGGGCAGTATATTAATAGAAAAACTCATCGGTGGTTTGATGAATCGAAGTTGTTGAATGTTCTCTTTTTATATAATATTTATTTGTTGTTTATTTCTTTTTTTTCAGTGTTAGTTGTTTGGCTTTTGTTTTATCTTGGCGTTGGTAGAGGTTTCGATTTATTTCATATGTCAATTTGTGTTGCAGTGTTTGTTTATTTTAATTCATGCAATCAAACTTTGATTCCTATGCTTAATATGCTCGGAAAACGGCTTCCATTTGTTTTGTTTACTTTAATTTCCCAATTGCTCTATTTAATTATTGCTTATGCACTTGTTATTGTATTTGAGGCTAAAGCTGTTTATTGGTTTTTAGGCCAAGGCATTGCCTTTGGAATATCTGCTATTGGTTCTTATGTATATTTCGTTAAGAAAGTACAGTATAACTTTTCTTTTGCTAATGCTGTTAAAATGATTAATCTTTCCAGTTTTTCTTATATTTATAAATTCTCATTTCCTCTTTCAATAGGCGTATTGTTTTTTTGGCTTCAAACCCAATCATATGGAATTTTAGTTGAGAAATATTTGGGATCTGAATTTCTCGGTTTTTTGGGTGTAGGGTTAGTTGTTGCTATGGCTGTTTCTTCTTCTTTTGAATCTTTAACCATGCAATATCTATATCCGAAAATTTATAAAAGTATGGATAATGATCTTGAGTTTTCAGTTATGATATCGAAGGTGATTAACTTGATAGTCCCTATTTACTTTTTCCTGGCTATATTTTTATCATTTCAAGCTTTGTTTTTAGTTGCTATTCTTGTTGATGAAAAATACGTTGGCTCCTATGTATATACAATATTTGGAGCTTGGATTGCTTTCTTTACAATGTCATCAAATATATTAGCCAATATTGCTCATGCAAAATTAAAAACTAAAGAGTTAATTTATTCACATGTCACGGGCGGTATTACCGCAGTTGTTTTCTTAATTATTTCTGTTGATTCCGGTAATTATGAATTATATGTACCTTCGTCTTTGCTTTTTGCTAGCGCTCTTGCTTTTATAGTAATGTTGTTTCGTATGAATAAAATAGTGAAAGTTTGTATAAAAATTAGTAGTTTTTTCTATGCTATTGTTTTTTCTATGCCATTTTCTTTGTCTTTAGCTTTATATGATTTTTCTGGAGATGTCTTTTACTTGATGAGTGTTTTGTTTGTATTTGGATTGTATTTTTTATTAATGCTATATGTCTGGATAAAGAGAAATGGATAGTTTGATTGAAGCTCCACTAGTTTGTATTTGTATCCCAAATTACAACAACGAAACTACTTTATCACAGACTTTGGATAGTCTTGTAAATCAAACTTATAAGAATATTATTATTCAAGTATTTGATAATGCATCTACTGATAAAAGTGTCTGTATACTACGAAAATATGAGGAAAAATATACTAATATTGAGGTCTTCTATAATGAAAAAAATATAGGAGGTGAAGCAAACTTCTCTAAATGTATTGAACATATGAAAGGTGATTTCTCTGCTATCTATCATAGTGACGATGTTTATATGCCAACTATAGTAGAAGAGGAAGTATTGGCTCTTTTGGAACACGATATCAGTGCTGTATTTACTGGAGGGTGTGTTATTGATGGAAGCGGAAGGGTAACTGGGAATATTAAGATTCCAAAAGAGTTTATGCATACTGATGGGTTTTTTAAGCTGTCTTTTATCGAACTGATTTTCTCAAATTTGAAAAATGATAATTTTTTAATTTGCCCAACGGCTATGGCTAAAACAAAAGTATATACGGATGTTATTGGGCAATGGGATGGTCGTAATTATAAGACAGCCGCTGATGTTGATATTTGGCTTCGTTTTGCAGAATTAAATTCCATTGGTGTAATTACAAAACATCTCATTAAGTATCGACTTTCAAAAAATAGTTTCTCATTTAGGCGTTTAAAAACAAGAGTTTCTTCTAAGGACTTTTTTTTGGTGATGGATGACTATATTTCTAGAACTGATGTTAACAAGAAAGTTAGTAAACGATTACATGACAATTATTGTTTTTTGAAGTTTAAAGATCATGTCGTGATTGAAAGGAATAGTATCATAAATGGTATTGTAACTTCTAATAACATTGACATTGACTTCGTTGTTATGAAACAGTCTTTTGATAGTTTTAAGAATTTTTTATGTGTCTTTGCCGCTATTTTATTTAAGGTTTTCAATTATAATAAATTATTATCAAGATTTGTTCGGTTGTTCAAATGAAAATTTCTATAATTATCCCTCTGTATAATTCAGAAAAATCTATTGTTCGAGCATTAGATAGTGTTGTAAATCAAATAAAACATGGATTTGATGTTGAGATAATAGTAATTGATGATGCCAGTGATGATTGTTCTTTTAAACTAGTTGAATTGTTTATTTCAAATTATTCTGGTGAGTTTACTTTCAAGGTAGTAAAAAACTCTCTTAATCAGGGTGTATCTAAGTCTCGAAATTTGGGGGTTAGCCTTAGTTCAGGAGACTATATTGCCTTTCTCGACTCGGATGACCGATTTCATGAGAATAAATTAGCTATAATTGAACCGCTGCTAGCCAATAATTCAATTGATTTTCTATTCCATTCATTTAGTCATGAAAGTTCAGTGGTAAATAAGGCTTCTGCTCTATCATTTGTTAAGTTAAATATGTTTTTCCCTTTTGTGAATCTGGTTAAGAATTTAATTTGCACTCCTTGTGTTATTGTAAAGAATAATACTGATTATCGGTTTAATGAATCAATGACTCATATGGAAGACCTTGAGCTTTGGACTTCGATTATGTTAAAGCCTAAAATCAATATCTATCAATTAAAAGAAAAATTGACCATACTCGGACATGTGGCTAATGAAGGGGATGGGCTTTCCTCAAATCGTTCTGCTATGAGAAGTATGGAGTTAGTAATGTTTTTGTCTTTAGCAAATAAATTTTTATCAGTGAAGTTATTGTTGCCAGTGTATTATATTATACATAAAATCAAGTCTATTCTTAAAGATTGAAAATTTAAAGACTTGAGAATTGTTTAGAGAGTTTTCGAGTTATATTTTTCTTAACACAGTTTGATTATCCATATGTTTAAGTAATCATGTGATGATTGAAGCGGTTTTTATATATAAATACTAGTGTTTCTGTTGGTGCTTTTTATTAAGGTTTACGATAATGGATCATATGTACATCTCTATTGTTTCTCATGGGAATGATGATGATATAATTGATAATTTGAATCTGAAAGAAATTAACTCTCTTTCTAATGTGACTGTCATTATTCGGGATAATCTATCAAGTCAGAGGTTGAGTAAATATTGTTCATCCAATAATTTTGAATACAATTCTTCTGATTTGTGCTTGGGATTTGGTTCTAATAATAATATTAATTTTAAAGTTTCTCGTGATCTTGGTATGAGTGATAATGATTGCTTTGTTGTATGTAATCCTGATCTAAATATATCTGCAAAAATGATTAATGATCTGTTTTCTCGCATTAGTGGCCAATCTAGTCAAATCTACTCAATTAATCTTTTCTTTGATGATGAATTTTCCATTATGGAATATTCGATCAGAAAGTTCCCAACATTTCTTTCCTTTTTTAATGTTTTAAAAGGTAAGTCTTTCACTGATCCGTACGATAAAGCTGATTTGGAAGATGGTTCAATAGTCGATTGGGCTGCAGGTTCATTCTTAGTTTTTGATGCTGGTCTTTATGAGAAATTAGGTGGGTTCGATGAAAAATATTTCATGTATTTCGAAGATGTAGATATCTGTTATAGAGCTAAGAGAGTATTTTTTCAGGATGTTGTTTATTTGAGAGATATTATAGCTACTCATCAAGGTGGCTATAAAAATCGAAATATTTTTTCAAAGCATTTTAGATGGTATTTTTCTAGTCTTTTTAGATTCTTGTTTAAAAGTACATTTGGAATAATGAAATGAAAATTTTGTTAACTGGATCTACGGGTTTTCTAGGTAGCGCCCTACTATCTGAATTGGTTAATAGAGGTGCTGAATTAATTACAATTGGTCGCGACAAAAATAAACAAAAGAGTCATGATTATATTTATACAGAAAATCTTTCTTCAGAATCTCAGTTCAATCTAGATGCTCATAAATGTGATGTCGCTATTCATTGTGCTGCCCGTGTTCATGTAATGAACGAAAGCAGTATCAATCCTCTTGATGAATTTCGTAAAGTGAATGTTTACGGAACCCTATTTTTAGCCCAACAAGCTGCAGCTTCAGGTATTAAGCGTTTTATATTCATTAGCTCAATAAAAGTTAATGGTGAATCTACTAGTTATTTACCAGCCTTCACTGAGTACTCTGCTCTCGCGCCAGAAGACCCATATTCTATTTCTAAAAAGGAGGCCGAAGATGGTTTGCGCAAAATATCACGTGATACAGGCATGGAAGTCGTTATACTACGACCTCCACTTGTTTATGGTCCGGGAGTAAAGGCGAATTTTTATAACTTATTGAAATTAGCAAATACGGGTTTTCCGTTGCCTTTTGGCGCTGTGCATAACTTTCGAAGTATGATTTACGTAGGCAATTTGGTTGATTTTATTTTAACGTGTATTGATCATCCAGCTGCGGCAAATCAAACGTTTTTGCTTTCAGATCGAAGGGATTTGTCGCTTGCAGAGTTGTTAATTTTATTACGTAAAAGTATGGATAGACCTATTCGATTGATACCCGTTCCTATTTTTGTATTTCGTGTTGCAGGTTTTGTTACAGGTAAAGGTGCCTATATCGACCGTTTGGTAGGGTCGTTACAACTTGATGGCAGTAAGTCGCAAGAATTATTAAATTGGCAACCGCCATTCTCGGTCGAACAAGGAATTAAGGCGACAGCTGACTATTTTTTAAAGGGTGAAGAGTAATATGCTACGTATGCTAGATGTTTTTTTTGCATTACTGGGACTTTTTTTCGGTTTCCCTGTGTTATTGCTTATTTATATTATTGGTTTGTTTGATACTGGTTCTCCTCTTTTTCGTCAAGAAAGACTGGGGCGCTTTCAAAAGCCTTTTGTCTTAATTAAGTTCCGGACCATGAAGTTGAATACTGTATCTGTTGCAACGCATTTGGCTAGTCGTTCCTCAATTACCAAGTTTGGAAACTTTCTTCGTCGAACGAAGTTGGATGAGCTTCCGCAACTATGGAATGTTTTGAAAGGTGAGATGAGCTTGGTGGGCCCGCGCCCGGGATTGCTTACTCAGAAAGAGTTGATCATCGAGCGGGATAAATTAGGTGTTTATGACGCTCGTCCAGGTATTACTGGAATGGCTCAGGTTAATAAAATTGATATGTCGACTCCTGAGTTGTTAGCAAAATTTGACAAAAAAATGATAGTGTCTATGTCGTTAAAGGATTATTTTAGGTATCTGTTCCTGACAGTGCTAGGACATGGTTCTGGCGATAGAATTCAGTGATTTTCTAGTTTATAGATTGGGGTTTAACTTTGCTTCAGAAGTTGCTTGATTCTAAGCGTAAGCTTAAAAAAACCATATTTGTCTTATTGGATCTGGTTTTATTGCCGATATGCTGCTGGCTCAGTTATGCGCTTCGTTATGGTGATTGGACAGCTAATAATTTTGTTCATTGGCCTGCATATATACTTGCCCCTATTATCTTCATTCCTATTTTTATTAGGATGGGAATGTATAGGGCGGTTATACGATACATAGGTTATCGTGCACTTTGGACTGTTGTAAAGGCGGTGACTCTATCCTTATTAATTTGGGCTGTAGCTACTTACTTGCTGGGGCTTGAGTATAATACCCCTCGCTCGGTTATTTTGATTTTCTGGATTGTCTCTATTTTAGTCATCGGTGGTAGTCGTATGATTGCGCGCTGGCTTATATTGCATCAATTTCCTGGTGGTGAAGGTAACGCAAAACTCTCTACTGAGCGTGTGCTTATTTATGGTGCTGGCTCTGCGGGGCGTCAGCTGGCAACAGCGCTTTATCATTCCAACGAGTTTTCTGCTATTGCGTTTATAGACGATGACAACTCTCTCTCAGGAATGGACATTAACGGGGTTCGAATTTATAAGTCTGTAGATATTCCTGCGTTAGTCGAGCGCTTTGATATTGATTCTGTTTTGTTGGCTATCCCTTCTTCTTCAAGGCGTAGACGAAAAGAAGTTATTGATTCGCTTAATGAGCTCCATATACGAGCTCTGACACTTCCAGCCTTATCTGATATTGCTGGTGGTAAGATCAGTATGAGTGATGTTCGTGAGGTTGATATTGCCGATCTGCTTGGGCGTGAAGAGGTTCAACCCGATAAAGCATTGCTTGATGCCTGTATTCATGATCAGGCAGTGTTGGTTACAGGAGCAGGTGGGTCTATCGGTTCTGAGCTCTGTCGTCAGATTATTAAGCAGAAACCTCGCTGTCTTGTGTTTTTCGAACAATCCGAGTTTGGTCTATATAGTATAGAGCGAGAAATAACTAAGCTTGCTGGGTCTGGTGTCCGCGTTATTCCTGTGCTCGGCTCTGTTCTTGATTTAGCTCATCTGATTAAGGTAATGCAGCAGTATAGTATTGATACTGTTTACCATGCGGCCGCATATAAGCATGTACCTTTAGTAGAGAGTAATATGATTGCTGGAGTGCGCAATAACCTTGTAGGGACTTGGAATGCAGCAGAAGCAGCAATTAAGTGTCAGGTTAAAAACTTTGTGCTGATATCCACGGATAAAGCGGTACGACCAACCAATGTTATGGGTGCAAGTAAGCGTTTTGCTGAGCTTGTTTTGCAAGCATTAAGCAAGCGTGAACAGGACAGTGATATCCGCTTCGCGATGGTTCGCTTTGGTAATGTGCTGGGGTCTTCTGGATCCGTAATTCCACTGTTCCGTCAACAAATAAGTGAAGGGGGGCCTGTTACGGTTACTGATCCTGAAATAACCCGGTATTTCATGACGATTCCTGAAGCTTCTTCTCTTGTTATACAGGCTGGATCAATGGGGTGTTCTGGTGATGTGTTTGTTTTGGATATGGGGGAGCCGGTTAAAATAAAAAACCTTGCCAGGCAGATGATTAATCTGACCGGTCTGTCAGTGCGTGATGTCAATTATCCAGATGGTGATATTGAGATTATTTACACAGGTATACGTGATGGTGAGAAGCTCTACGAAGAGTTGCTCATAGGTGACAATGTTCAGAAAACTGATCACCCTATGATTATGTGTGCTGAAGAAGTGATGGTTGACTGGGTTCTGCTAAAATTAATTATCGAGCAGATGGAGTGTGCCCTGAATAACTTTGATTATGAGAAGGTTAGATCAATACTTCTTGAGACAGTTAATGGCTATAACCCGCAGCATGAAATCAAAGATCCCATGTATCAGCAGTCATCTTCTTCTATTTCTTAGCTGCCGCTTCTTTTGGTTCATTGCCAGGCTGTAGGGTTTTCCTTGGTGTTACTGATTCATAAAATGCTTCTAGTTAAAGTTTGATGGGTATTTAAATTAGAGCCCGTTCCGTCACTATAGCTAAGCCTTTTCTCCTGCTAATTGAGAAAGAGAACGCTTTTAGAATAGGTACTTGTACAGGGGGAGTCTTGCGGGTATTGAACCTGCGTCCTGCTCAGTTCTCATAGAGAATGAGTTGGATATATTTTTATAAGGGTGTGGCTTGGGGGCTTGAACCTGCGGCCCGCTTAGCTCTTATAGAGAATGAGTCGGATGCATTTGTATAAAGGTGTGGGCCTTGCGAGACTTGAGTCTGTGACAGGTCTATCCCTATTGCAGGTGAGTCTTGTTTGATTTAGAGGGGTGGTGGGACTTGAACCTGCGACCTGCTCAGTTCATATAAAGAGTGAGTCGGATGCATTTGTATAAAGGTGGTGGGCCTTGCGAGACTTGAGCCTGTGACAGGTCTATTTCTATTGCAGGTGAATCTTGTTTGATCTGAAGGGGTGGTGGGCCTTGCGGGACTTGAACCTGCGACCTGCCGATTATGAGTCGGATGCTCTAACCAACTGAGCTAAAGGCCCCCATGTGATATGACTTCTACGGTGTCAGTATAAATATCAAAGCTTGTTCGCTTTGCTTTTTTACCGAGGAAAGAAGCCACTCTCTTGGAGAGGACGCCCATAATACCACAGGATATTATGGGCGCAACGGTCTGATTTAAAAGATTTTAATGTTCGTCTAAGAAGCTGCGCAAATGGTCTGAACGGCTTGGGTGACGAAGCTTGCGGAGTGCCTTGGCTTCGATCTGACGAATACGCTCACGGGTTACATCGAACTGTTTACCAACTTCTTCCAAGGTGTGGTCAGTGTTCATGTTAATACCGAACCGCATACGCAAAACTTTAGCTTCACGAGCTGTCAATCCTGCCAGTACTTCCTTAGTCGCTTCACGCAGGCCTTCACCTGTCGCAGAGTCAACTGGGGAGTCGATAGTAATATCTTCGATAAAATCGCCCAGGCTGGAGTCTTCATCGTCACCGATGGGTGTTTCCATAGAGATCGGTTCTTTAGCGATCTTCAGTACCTTGCGAATCTTATCTTCAGGCATGTCCATGCGCTCTGCCAACTCTTCTGGAGACGGCTCACGGCCCATCTCCTGAAGCATTTGACGAGAGATTCGGTTCAGCTTATTGATCGTCTCGATCATATGTACTGGAATACGGATAGTACGTGCCTGGTCGGCAATTGAACGAGTGATCGCCTGACGAATCCACCAGGTTGCATAGGTGGAGAACTTATAACCGCGACGGTATTCAAACTTATCCACCGCTTTCATCAGACCGATGTTGCCTTCTTGAATTAGATCAAGGAATTGCAAGCCTCGGTTGGTGTACTTCTTAGCGATAGAGATAACCAGACGCAGGTTGGCTTCAACCATCTCTTTCTTAGCGCGGCGAGCACGAGCTTCACCGATCGACATGCGACGGTTAACTTCTTTTATCTCGTTCAGAGTCAGGTGGATATCATGTTCCGACTGAACCAGCTTTTTCTGAGCTCTGCGAAGTTCGATTTCGTGGCGCTTAAGTATGCGCGCATACTCGGAATCAGAGTTGATCAGTGCATCGAGCCATTCACTGTTGGTTTCGTTGCCCGGGAACTCTTTGATGAACTGACGACGCGGCATCTTGGCGCGTTGAGTACAGATCTGCATGATCATCCGCTCTTGCTTACGGATGTTTTCAATTGAGCTGCGAACATTGGTAACCAGCATGTCGTAATAGCGTGGAGCCAATTTAATCGGTGAAAATACTTCTGCAAGCTCAACGAAGGCTTTAGCTGCAGTTTTACTACTGCGACCGTCTTTCTCAACAGCTTTCAGGTATATCTTATAGGCGTTACGGATAAGTTCAAAGCGGCGCTTGGCTTCCTCTGGATCAGGACCGCGCTCTTTCTCTTCTTCATCGTCATCGCTTTCGGCCTTAGCTGCAGCAGCTTCTGCTTGTGCAGCGGCTGATGGAATCTCTGTGCCGTCAGAAGGGTCGATATAACCGCTGAAAATATCGCTCAGGCGACCTTCTTCCTCGATGGTTACGTCGTAGGCTGTAAGAATCGCTTCTACAGATCCTGGGAAAGCGGCTAAGCCAGACATGACTTCGCGCAGACCTTCTTCGATTCGCTTAGCGATTTCGATTTCACCCTGGCGTGTCAGAAGCTCAACAGTACCCATTTCACGCATATACATGCGGACAGGGTCTGTCGTTCGTCCGGCGTCTGATTCGACAGCAGCCAGTGCGGCAACGGCCTCTTCATCGGCTTCAACTTCTGCAGAGTCGCCTTCTGTCATCAGCAGGGTTTCTGCATCAGGGGCAACTTCGGTGACCGAAATGCCCATATCGTTGATCATACGAATGATGTCTTCGACTTGATCCGGATCGGCAATATCTTGTGGCAGATGGTCATTAACTTCAGCATAAGTAAGGTAGCCTTGCTCCTTACCCCGTGCGATCAGTTCCTTGAGGCGTGACTGCTGCTGGGAGGTATCTGACATAGTTGCCCTTCAATGATGACGAAAGTGGAAAAATTAGCCCGACATTATAGCGATTGTGGGTACTGAATTCTACAGACTGCAGGTCCTTATACCGATATTTCATCTATAAAAATAGACTATATTTCAATGTACTGGGAAAGAAATATGAAAATACCGTTTTAGCCTGCTCTGTAGCTGAGTAAGTGGGGGTGAATTAAGAAATTTCAATGGTAAGCTGGTTATTTTTCAGGCGTTTTTCTTAATCGGCTGCTGGCTTGCTGCATGATTAGTTTATTTAGCTGTTGTTTGTCTTCAGCATTGAGGTGCGGTTGGGATTTGAGTAGCAGGATTCTTCTGTCAAGGTGGCGTTCCTGTAGTCGGTTCAGGCAGTCAGTTAAGACTTGTTGTGCGTTGCTTGAATCGATAATGGGGGCTTGGTGAGCGATCTCGTTGAGTTGGTGAATCAGCGGTCTTAATTGTTCGTTATCCTGCCAATCCACGGCTAGGATACCTGGGGATACGCCAGGGTTATCCTGCAGATAGCGGCTCAGCTGGTAGAGAAGCTGTTCAGCATCATCGTCAGAGCCTGATAGTGTTTCAAGATCACCGCAATGGGGAGCCAGAGTCGGCAGGTGAAGTAATATGGAAACAGCTTTGGTGCTTGGGTTGAAATGCACGGCGGAGCCGCCGGGTGGGGCGGGGCGGGATTTTTTATTGCCCTTACCGAATTTGCGATCACTTTTGTTAAAGCTATTTTTCTGTTTGCTGTTGCCGTAATCCTGATGGGTTTGTTCAGCCTGATAATCGAAGTAACCATCTTCTTGGTATGCGGGCTCTTCAGGGTAGTAGTTATGCTCTGCAATAGTCGGAGGGCTGGTCGCTTCCTGCAGATTGTTAACGCTGATCAGTTGTTCCAGGCTGAGTCCGGTAAGTTCAGCAATTTTTTCCTGCATCATCTGCTTTAGTATGCCTGGCTGCATCTGATCAATCAGTGGGAGTGCTTCATTACTGAATCTGGCGCGGCCGTCCAGTGAGCTCATGTCAGCTCCCTCTTCAAGGCTTTTAAAGAAGAAGTCGGATAGTGGTAGTGCTTCCGTGATGCGCTGCTCGAATTTTTCGCAGCCCTCTTGTCTGACCAGGCTATCCGGGTCTTCACCGTCCGGGAGGAAGAGGAATCTAGCTTGTTTGCCGTCAGTAATTACCGGCATGGTGGTGTCCAGCGCCCGCTTAGCGGCTTTGCGACCGGCTTGGTCGCCGTCAAAGCAGAAAATTACCTCTGGTACCATTTTTAATAGTCGTTCCAGATGCTGGGCTGTTGTCGCTGTGCCAAGTGTTGCGACAGCATAGCCAATGCCGTACTGAGCGAGTCCAACGACATCCATGTAGCCTTCAACAATAATCAGTCGGGTAAGGCTTTGGTTGAATTTGCGTGCTTCATACAAGCCATAGAGTTCTCGGCTTTTATGGAAGGTGTCTGTTTCGGGTGAATTTAGGTATTTTGGTTTTTCGTCGCCTAGTACTCTGCCGCCAAAGGCGATAACACGCCCGCGCATGTCTCGGATAGGGAACATGATGCGCTCCCTGAACCGATCGTAATAGCGCTCCGAATCCTCTTTGTTAATGAGCATGCCGGCCAACTCTAAGCGCAGCTTTGTGTCTTTATCGCTGGCGAGTTTTTTTAACAGATTATCCCAGCCGGGAGGAGCGTAACCGATACCAAATCGTGCGGCGAACTGGCCGGTAAGGCCTCGATTTTTCAGGTAGTTGACCGCGGTCTCTTTAGTGGAGTGCTCACGTAACTGCTGTTGATAATATTCAGAGGCTTCTTCAAGAATTGCGTAGATATCCTTGATGCGCTGCTCACGCTGATGATCAACAGGTCCCTGGGTTTTAGGTAACTCGACGCCAGCTAATTTGGCTAACTCTTCAACGGCCTCGGGAAAGCTGAGGCGGTCATGTTCCATCAAAAAGCCAAGCGAATTACCTCCAGCACCACAGCCAAAGCAGTAATAAAACTGTTTTTCATTATTAACGGTAAAAGAGGGGGATTTTTCTTTGTGGAACGGACAAAGACCGGAATAGTTTTTACCAGTCCGCTTGAGCTTCACTCGTGCCTCAACAATATCAAGAACATTGACGCGTGCGAGAATATCATCGATAAAGGCTTGCGGAATACGTCCGGCCATAATGAATAGCTACCTGCTGATTATGAGGGTCCAGCAGTTATTTTAACTATTTAGGCAGTTTTTGACGAGTTGGCTGATAGCACCCATGTCGGCGCGGCCTTGTACCTGAGGTTTGACCAGTGCCATTACTTTGCCCATGTCTTGCATACCTTGTGCACCAGAGTCGGTTACGGCGGTATTAACAATAGCGGTAAGTTCGGCTTCTGTTAGCTGTTGAGGCAGGAACTCCTTGATGACAAGAAGTTCCTGTTGCTCAATATCGGCCAGATCATCACGACCGGCAGCGCTAAACTGCTCGATCGAATCGCGTCGCTGTTTTTGCATTTTATCCAGCGTTGCGAGAACTCGCGCATCATCCAGTTCAATACGTTCATCAATTTCGATGCGTTTAAGCTCTGACAGAATCATTCGGATAGTTGCTAAGCGCGGCTTATCTTTAGCGCGCATTGCTACTTTCATCTCATCACTGACGCGTTGCTTCAGTTCAGACATTCCGATCTCCTGGCAGTGTATTGCTGTTTAATGCGTGGTGAAGATCTTAGTACAGACGAACGCGACGCTGGTTTTCACGCTGAACTTTCTTCAGGTGACGCTTAACAGCTGCAGCAGCCTTGCGCTTACGGATAGAGGTCGGCTTCTCGTAGAATTCACGACGACGTACTTCAGCCAGAACACCGGCTTTTTCGCAAGAGCGCTTGAAACGACGAAGAGCTACGTCAAATGGCTCGTTTTCTTTAACTTTAACTGCTGGCATATAAATACCTTTCCTTCTAAGAAAATTTGATGTCTGTTCCACTGAGTTTAGACTCAGCTGCCAATAAGGGCCGGTATTTTATTCTTATGGAACTGCAGTGTAAAGCCTAAATACGATGAAATGATTGTTAAATTGAAGGATAATGGCGCTCTTTTCAATAACCCAGTGACTTGAATCGCTGGCTTTTATCTGTATTTGTAGTGAGAGCAGTAACTGATGCGTGTGTTAGGAATCGAAACCTCCTGTGATGAAACCGGTGTGGCTATCTATGATAGCGAGGCAGGGTTAGTGGGTGATGCACTTTATAGTCAAGTGGCGATCCATGCAGAATATGGTGGTGTAGTGCCAGAACTGGCCTCCCGGGATCATGTTCGTAAGCTATTACCCTTGGTGAACGAGGTGTTGGAATCTTCAGGGACAACGGCGGATCAGATAGATGCAGTCGCTTATACTGCTGGCCCTGGTTTGATTGGCGCTCTTATGGTGGGAGCCTCTACCGGCAGGGCGATGGCTCTGGCCTGGGGAGTTCCTGCCATAGGGGTTCATCATATGGAGGGACACTTGTTAGCTCCGATGCTTGAAGAGCACCCTCCGGAATTTCCTTTTGTCGCGTTGTTAGTGTCAGGTGGTCATACTCAGTTGGTTCAGGTAGAGGGTATTGGTGAATATACTGTGCTCGGCGAATCATTGGACGATGCCGCCGGTGAGGCTTTTGATAAAGCGGCGAAAATGCTGGGGCTCGATTATCCCGGTGGACCAGAAGTCGCTCGTCTTGCGGAAAAGGGCGATCGAAAGCGGTTTCGTTTTCCGCGGCCAATGACCGATCGCCCTGGTGTTGATTTTAGTTTCAGTGGTCTGAAGACCTTTACCCTGAATACTTCGAACAAGTACAGAGTGGATGGGGTGCTTTCGGAAACGGATCGTTGTGATATTGCTGCGGCGTTTGAAGAAGCCGTAGTTGATACACTGGCTATTAAATGTCGTCGTGCACTACAGCAAACCGGTTTCAAGCAGTTAGTCATTGCTGGCGGCGTCAGTGCGAATCAACGCTTACGTGATCGACTGGAAGAAATGGTGAAGAAAGAGCGCGCCCAGTTATTCTATGCCCGCCCGCGTTTCTGTACAGATAACGGTGCGATGATTGCGTATGCGGGTTGTCAACGCTTGATGGCCGGGCAAAGCAGTGACCTTTCTATTCAATGTCAGCCGCGCTGGCCGATGGATACCCTGGAACCTATAACTCGGTCATAGTCTTTCTTATACTCAAAGGGGGCTTTCGCTGCCTTTCAATAACTTTCGAATATTCTGATGATGGGTTGCCAGAAGCAGGCAGCTCATTATTATAATCGGAAGCAAAACTTGTGGCGTTAATTGCCAGCTGATAATAGGGCTGACCAATGCCATGCCAACCGCTGCCAGCGAAGACGTTCTGCGAACTGCAAGGAGAGAAAGCCAGATAGCGCAGAGCGCAAGGCCCAGTCGATAGTCAAGAAGCAGACAGCTACCTAGCATTGTAGCGACACCTTTACCTCCCCCAAAACGCAGAAAAATTGACCACACATGGCCTATCAATGCCGAGATGCCGACTAGAGCCTGGTTGAATAGCCCCAAATCAAGCCTCTGGGCAATCCATACTGCCAGCATCCCTTTACTGAGATCACCCGTGAGCGTTAGGAGTGCTGCTGGTCGGTTTCCCATCCGTAATACATTAGTTGCACCAGGGTTGCCTGAGCCCTGTTGACGGGGGTCGCCTATCCCCATAGAGTGGCAAACTAGAATTGCCGTGGGAATGGATCCCAGCAAGTATGCCGCTAACATTACGGTCAGCGTTGTGAAGGCGTCCGCTGCGATCATATTCTTTACCGTGGTTATGGAGTTGTATTTAAATTGCTAAGACATTTTATATAGCGTACTTAGGCTCAGGATGAAAGCTATTGGGTGCGTTTAAGGAGTTCAGGGATGAATAAATGTATAGTTTTGATGCTGTTATTACTGGCTGAAAATAGTATAGCTGGCTTTAGAATGGATGATGGTAGTCGAGTTGGTGCTGGTGATAATATCAGTCTTCTCTATGCTCAGTGGGGTAGGGAAGTGATGCGGGTCAGCAGCAAAAGAACCTGCAATCGTATTATTAAACTGAAGCGGGACTATTGCTCAACACGCCGGCTTATCTGGCAACGTGATGGCCGCTATATGATGGTTCAGGTTTCAGGTCAGATGATTATTAAAACGGGTTGGACCCGCTCGCAGAGAGAGCTTAAAACGGTTTTCTGATCCTCGCGAATGGACGTTTGAAATTAATTGTAGTGTTGTAAGGGTTTTGTTTTGGATATTGTGTACATTGAGGGTTTAAAGGTAGAGACCGTTATCGGTATCTACGACTGGGAACGAGAGATTCGTCAGACAGTATGTCTGGATATTCAGATGGCAACTGATATTCAAGCGGCTGCCGCATCAGAAGATATCGACAGTACCCTAAACTATAAAACGGTATCTGATCGACTCATAAGCTTTATTGAGACCAGTGAGTTTATGTTGGTAGAAACCATGGCTGAAGAGATTGCGCAGATTGTATTGAGCGAATTTGGTGTGCGTTGGTTGAAACTGAAACTGGGTAAGCCCGGTGCAGTACCTACCGCCATAGATGTGGGTGTAATTATTGAACGGGGAGAACGTTTCTGATGGCTCAGGTATTTGTCAGTATCGGTAGTAATACCGAGCGTGAATTCTATATTGAAAGTTGTCTTGATGCGCTGGATGCGCAGTTTGACAAGTTGGAGCTTTCTTCAGTTTATGAAAGTGAGCCCGTTGGATTTGACGGAGACAGTTTCTATAACTTGGTTGCTTCTTTTAAAACGGAGTTGTCGGTCGGCGAGCTAAGTAGGAAGTTGAAACAGATAGAGGACGAAAATGGTCGTTGCCGAACGTCGCCTAAGTTTAGTGGTCGTACGCTGGATATTGATATCCTTACTTACGACGCCCTGATTGGTGAAGTGGAGGGGGTTACTCTCCCTCGTGAAGAAATTACGGTGAATGCGTTTGTTCTGTGGCCATTAGCAGAACTTGCGCCGAAAGAGCGCCATCCGATTCTGGCAGAGACTTATCAGCAACTGTGGCTGGATTACGATAAAGAGAAACAGTTATTACACCCGGTACCGTTTATCTGGCATGAGAAAGATCTTTCTGCCTGAGTAACGATGCCAGCCTGAATGAATAAAGGAGTTTAATATGGGGACTGGATCACTCATTTTTTTAGTTGTTGTAGCAGCATTAGTCTTTTATGTTGTGGCGATCTATAACCGCCTGGTGACGCTTAAAAATCGATTTCAGAATAGCTTTGCACAGATCGATGTGCAGTTGAAACGACGCTATGACCTGATTCCGAATTTGGTTGAAACGGCTAAGGCTTATCTTGAGCATGAACGAGGCACATTAGAAGCGGTTATCGCTGCTCGTAACGAAGCGCTGGCGGGGCTTAAAGCTGCTGCTGCAAATCCTGAAAGCGCCCAGGCACTTGGGCAGCTGGCTAAAGCAGAGGGTGGGTTACAAGGTGCATTAGGTAAGTTGAGTATTGTGGTTGAGGATTATCCTGATCTTAAGGCTGATGCCAATATGCGCCAGCTAAGCGAAGAGCTGACCTCAACTGAAAACCGCGTATCATTCGCCCGACAGGCATTTAATGATGCTGTCACTGAATACAATAGTTATAAGCAGACTTTTCCTCCGGTGATTCTGGCAGGGACTTTTGGTCATGTTAAAGATGCATCTTTACTAGAATTTGCCGATAAAGAGCAGCTGCAGGCTGCACCAAAAGTTAGTTTTTAATCACAATAGGTTCTATAAATGAACTTTTATGCGGCTCAGGATCAGGCCCGCAAGAGTAGTCGCACGCTGTTGCTACTCTTTATTCTTCTTAATCTGGCAATGGTGTGTCTGATTAATCTGTTGTTTGCCTGGTATCTCTGGGTAAATGATGACCCCTTGTCTCTGCCAGATCGTGTGTTTCTTGATTACCTTAGTTGGGAGCGTATTTTTATTGTGGCGGCAGCGATTAGTCTGCTGTTGATCTTCGCTGCCTGGCTGAAATGGCTGGATGTAAAACAAGGTGGAGGAGCCGTTGCCGAGCAATTTGGCGGCGAACAGATACTTCATTCGACGGCAGGTGCTGGTGAACGACGTTTACTGAATGTGGTTGAGGAGATGGCGCTGGCTGCCGGTGTGCCTGTGCCACCTGTTTATGTGATGCGTCATGAAGCTGGAATTAACGCGTTTGCGGCCGGACTTGGGTTGACAGATGCTGCAATCTGCGTGACTAAGGGAACCCTTGACGGACTTAATCGAGACCAGTTGCAGGGCGTTATAGCACATGAGTTCAGCCACATATTAAACGGTGATATGCGCCTTAATATGCGACTGTTGATTATGTTGCATGGCATGGTTTTTTTTGGCGAATTGGGGCGAATGTTTGCTAGTAGCAGAACCAGCTGGTGGGTCGATTCTACTAAATCACGTAATTCTAGTCGTGGTTACTTGGTGCTATTAGGGCTGGGGCTAATGGCAATTGGTTGGTGTGGGGTCTTACTGGGTAATATGCTGAAAGCGGCTATTAGCCGTCAGCGTGAATTTCTTGCGGATGCATCGGCGGTGCAATTTACCCGTAACCCGGAAGGGATAGGTGGGGCGTTGAAAGTTATCGGGGGTAGCCGGTTTCAAGGGCATCTCAATCATCCGGATTGTCAGGAAGCCGGGCATCTATTTTTTTCTGCTGTGATGCCAAACTGGCTCTGGTCGACTCATCCTCCCTTGAATGTGCGGATTCGTAAGATAGAACCTCGTTGGGATGGTGAATATCTGGAGCCGGAACCGCTTCCGGAAGAACCTGAAATTAACCTCGATCGGGGCAAACCTAAACAGGAAGTGATTGATCGTTTAATTGGCACATTGGCAGGTGTCGAGCTGATGGATTATGCGTCAGCTGAGGATGTTAACCAAAAACAGTCGACGGTTGTTGAGACTGATCTGTATGGCTTGGCGCGTGATCCCTATGATGCTCGGGTGGTGTTGTTGGGATTGTTGCTGGATGGCGATAGTAGCGTAAGAGAAAAACAGTTACAGCTTATTACTGTACAGGATAAAGGATTGGCTGAGCGGCTGACTAATTGTCAGTCGATGTTCTCAAGCCTGGCCCGTGAAGAGTACCTTCAGTTAATCGAGTTGTCTCTGCCCGCGCTGAAGGCCCAGTCCGCTAATCAGTATAAGGCGTTCAAGCGACTGTTATTACAGGTTGTTCAGGCTGATCAGCAGATAGATCTGTTTGAGTGGGTGTTGTATCAGCTAGTTAGTCGTTATTGTGATGCGCATTTTGGCGCGGTGCGTAAACGGGAGAATAGGAATAAGTCTCTAGATGCACTTAAAGAGCCTTATGCGTTGGTTATCTCTATGCTTGCTTACCACGGTAATAGTTCTGACGAAATTACTACAAAAGCCTTTACCCGTGGTGCCGGGGTTGCCGGGTTGTATACGCTTAAGCTTGTTGCTGAAGAGAAGTGTAATCGCGAGGCTTTAGCCAAAGCGGTGACTGAGTTGGCAGCGGCTACTCCGTTTTTACGCCAGCGATTATTGAAAGGGATGGTGCAGGTTGTGCGTCTCGATGGCAGGGTCTTGCCGGTTGAGCGGGAGTTGATTACAGCGATTGCTGCGATAATGGAAAGCCCTCTGATTGGCCTGGATGATTGAGCTCAGTTTAATGGCTTGAATTGTATTAGTGGCTGTAGAGTGATTTGCCGCCATCAACGGCAATAATCTGGCCGGTAATAAAGTTTTGGCGGGCTAAAAACAATACTGTTTCAGCAATGTCTTCCGGGGCGCCTGCGCGCTTCAAAAGTGTTTTTTCTAGTATGGCTGTTTGTTCCTCAGGACTAACCGCTGCTTGTTCTTCCGGCCAGAGAATCGGGCCAGGCGCAACACCATTGACTCGCACTTCAGGTGCCAGCTCTTTCGCCAGGCTGATAGTCATCATCTGTAAGCCCGCCTTGGCTATTGAATAGATAGGGTAACCCGGAAGCGCACGCTGCGCATGGATATCAACCAGATTTATGATGCTTCCCTGCTGCTGCCTTAATGTATCTGCCAGTTGAGCCGAGAGAAAGTAGGCTGCTTTAAGGTTGCTGTTGATTAGATCGTCCCATTGCCTCTCAGTGCTCTCTTGCAGGGGAGTAGGGTAGAAAGAGGAGGCGTTATTGATCAACAGATCTATCTGACCCCAACAAGCCTGTGCCTGTTCTGCAAGTTGAGAAACCTCCGCTGTGCTGTTGAGGTCTGCCTGAATCATCTTGGCGCTATTTGCTCTTTCTCGATTGAGTTGTTCTACCAGTTGCTCGGCATCTGAGATTGAGTGATTGCAGTGGATAATCACTCGGTAGCCCTGTAGCCAAAGCCGATGGGCTATCGTGGCGCCGATTCTTCGGGCTGCTCCGGTGATCAGGGCGACGGGGGTGTTCATTCGCAAGCCTCTTCTATCTGTTGCTGACAAATTTGCAATTGCGCCTGAGTTATTGCCTCTCCCAGCGCTTTCCCCTTGTAGCCTTGTTGCATCAGTTGTTGAGGACTGATCTGCTGTAATGTTTTGAGTAGTTCAGGGAGTTGCTCTCTTACTGTCAGTTCTTCGTCGCAGATCAGTGTGCAGCCTTGAAATAGCAGTGGCAAGTGTTCACTTCGGCGCAGGAGCCCTAAATCCGTAATGAGAGAAAGGCGTTCAGCCGCATCGAGTTGAGAAAACTGACATAGGTGGTCAGCCTGGGTGCAGAACTGAAGTGCCAAATCCCGATAAGCGTTGGGTACTCTGTGTTTTTCGCAAAATGTTTTGATTTTTTTGATATACAGACTGGTATGGGGCGCGTCTTCTGTGAAGGCGCTGCGGAGTAAAATAGCAAAGCGCACTTTGGTGTCGTCGGCTTTATTGATCGCTGCAAGTGTTTGCGAGTCATTAGCTGTCGCGCATAGTTCGGGAAAGAGCAGAGTCAGTGCGTTACATTGATTCAGGGCTATGAGAAAGGCTTCGGGTGATGCTTCGCCCAGTGCGCGTTGGAACTCCTGCCACACACGTTCGGCTGTCAGGTGTTCTAATTCATCTCCGGCGGCCAGTTCCTGCATCAATGCCATAGTTTCAGGTGCAATACTAAATCCCATTGAAATGTAGCGGGCCAGAAAACGGGCCACTCTTAGTACGCGAAGGGGGTCTTCAGAAAAAGCGGGAGAAACGTGCCTCAGGGTCTTTGCAGTGAGGTCCTGTTGTCCGCCATAGGGGTCGATCACAGTGTTGTGATCGTCCATCGCCATAGCGTTGATCGTAAGGTCACGACGAATCAGATCCTGTTCCAGTGTGACATCTGGGCTGGCGTGATACTGAAAGCCGGTATAGCCCTTTCCTGATTTGCGCTCAGTGCGAGCCAGTGCGTACTCTTCACCGCTGTCAGGGTGGATAAAGACCGGAAAGTCTTTTCCTACGGGGCGAAATCCCTGTTCAAGCATCTTTTCAGGTGTGGCGCCAACGACCACCCAGTCTCGGTCATAGATAGGATAGTCGAGTAAAGTATCCCGAACGGCGCCTCCCACCAGAAAAGTTTGCATGGGTCAGTCGCTGGAACACTGATCAGGTCGACTGCCCTGCCAGAGCTCAAAACCGCCATCAAGGCTGTAAACCTGATCAAATCCCTGTTGGATTAAAAGGCCGGCAGCTGACTGGCTGCTGAAACCGTGGTAACAGCATATAATCAACGGTACATCCATATCTGCAGACTGAATAAACTCATGTAGTGAGTCGTTACTCAGGTGAATAGCATTGTTTATATGGCTCTGTTGATAACTTTGCGGATCGCGAATATCAGCGACAACTGCGCCTTCTGCAATCAGTTGTTCAGCCTGAGCGATATTAATACATTCGAAGTTATCCATCAGTTGCCATACCTCTTATTACTCTTTACAGAAATCAGTTCTTTGTCATCCAGTCGCAGGGCCGTCAGCGTATTACCCCAGACGCAACCGGTATCTAAAGCAAATACGTTAGCTCTGTCTGCTTTTCCTTCCAGAGCAGCCCAGTGGCCAAAGACAAGATATCCCTTTTTTAGTGCTTTTCCTTCATGGTTAAACCAAGGCATAAAGCCTGATGGCTGGCTGGCCAGTGTGCCTTTGGCGGAAAACTCCATCTTACCTTCGCTATCGCAAAAGCGCATTCGGGTAAAATAGTTAGTGATTGTTCTCAGGCGGTCCCAGCCTTTCAGTTCGCCAGACCAGCAAGCAGGCTGGTTACCGTACATGTGCCGGAAAAACTCGTTGGCTAAGGTGCCTTGTAATACGGTTTCAACTTCGCGGGCGCGCCGGTGCGCTTTTTTTAGTGACCATTGCGGCGGAATGCCAGCGTGCACCATTGTGAATCCCAGCTGTTCATCCGTAGCCAGGAGGGGCTGGTTGCGAAGCCACTTCATCAGCTTTTCAGCATCTGGGGCGACCAGAATGTCATGAAAAGTGTCGGATCGTTTGGCTTTCATTGCACCGCTATAGACGGCTAGCAGATGTAGGTCGTGATTGCCTAGTACCACGGTTACCTGATCTCTTAGGGAGTGCAGGAAACGAAGAGTTTCTAAGGATTTAGGGCCTCGGTTAACCAGATCGCCAGCCAGCCATAGATTATCATTTTTGCTGAAATTGACTTTTTTCAGTAACTCTCGAAGTTCGTCGTAGCAGCCCTGAATATCCCCGATTGCATAGGTTGCCATCCAATGCTCCTTAGTGCAGTGCGTTCGGTTGAGCCAGGGTGAACGGCTCAATATCAGCATTAAAGGTCTGACCATCGTTTGTTTGCATCTGATAGTGTCCTTGCATGCATCCTACCCGGGTGCTTAGAACTGTTCCGCTGGTATAGCTATAGCTTTGCTGAGGTTCAATTACCGGTTGTTCGCCGATTACGCCTTCGCCTTCAACTTCCTGAGCTTTCTCATCACCATCAACGATCAGCCAGCGACGACGGAGTAATTGAACCGGTTGCTGGTCGTGATTAGTGATAGTGATGTGATAGGAAAAAACATAGCGTTTTTTTGCCGGGTCAGACTGATCCGGCAAATAGGCTGTTTCTACATTAATGGCGATATTGTGAGCTGTTTCTGAGTAGATCATATCACTTCGTTTTATAGTTGTTTGCTGCTCAGATAATCACTTATCTGGATAAAGTCTTGCAGGGCAAGTCGTTCAGGCCGTAGGCCGGGATCAATGCCAAGAGCTTCTATTTCATCTGCGGATAGCAGCGGCTTTAGATTGTTACGCAGAGTTTTTCTGCGTTGACCAAAGGCTGTACGAACAACGGTTGCCAGTTTTTCGATATCCTGAACAGGGTGTGGTAACTCTTTGTAAGGTATCAGGCGAACAATTGCTGAATCAACCTTAGGTGCTGGATCGAATGCATGAGGAGGTACTAGAAATAGAGGCTCTACATGGCAATAGTACTGAGCCATGATTCCCAGACGGCCATAGGCGCTGTCACCTGGCTGTGCAGCTAGTCGGTCTACCACCTCTTTTTGCAGCATAAAGTGCATATCTTCGATCTGATCAGCGTAGCTTAAAAGATGGAAGATGAGAGGAGTAGATATGTTATAGGGTAGATTGCCGACAACTCGTAGCTGTTCATCCTGTTGTTGAAGGGTGCTGAAATCAAACTTCAGAGCGTCGCCCTGATGAATAGTGAACTTTTCCTCGTAGCTAAAAAATTTAGTGCGCAGGATCGGTATTAGGTCACGGTCAAGTTCTACTACATCCAGGCGCTGGCAAAGCTCCAGTAATTCTTCAGTAATCGCACCCAGGCCTGGCCCTATCTCTACCAGGTGTTGAGTCTCGCGGGGGGCAATTGCCCGAACAATACGTCGAATAACACCCTGATCTTGAAGGAAATTCTGACCAAATCGTTTACGTGCTTTGTGGCCTGTTGGCTTGTTACTCATTCGTTGTTCCGGTGTTGTAACGATTATTTGCCATTTCGGCAGCATAGTTGATAGCGGTTAGTAAGCTGCCGCAATCGGCTTGGCCACTTCCGGCAAGATCTAGAGCGGTACCATGGTCAACTGAGGTGCGGATAACAGGCATTCCCAGAGTGATATTAACAGCGCGACCAAAACCTTTATATTTTAGTACTGGAAGTCCTTGATCATGATACATGGCCAGCACCGCATCAGCAGTATTAAGGAACTTGTCAGTAAAGAGTGTATCAGCAGGAAGAGGATCGCTAAGGTTAAACCCCTGCTGTCTTAACCGGTTAATGACGGGCTGTATTACCTCTATCTCTTCTCTGCCCATGTGGCCACCTTCTCCGGCATGGGGGTTGAGTCCTGCAATCAAAATTCTGGGATTCTTAAGCCCAAAGCTTTCTTGCAGGTCATGCCGTAGTACTGACAGAACTTCTTCAAGTAGTGGTTGAGTGATGGCGTCTGGGACTTTAGCTAGCGGTAGGTGCGTGGTTGCTAAAGCGACCCGTAACCCTTCGGTTGCCAGCATCATCACGACTTTCTCTGTGCCGGTCAGCTGTTCGAGAAACTCAGTATGCCCGCTGAAAGGAATCCCCGCATCGTTGATCACCCCTTTATGTACCGGGGCTGTGACTAAGGCGGCAAATTCTTTTTGCTGGCAACCTAGGGTTGCCCGGGTAAGGGTGTCCAAAATATAGTTCGCATTAGCTGGGTTAAGCTGCCCAGAAGTGCTTTCTTCAGCGAGGTTAATCGGCTCTATCCAGAGGGTAGCTGAAGGCGTAGCACGGATTGGCTCATCAGCAGAGTAGGGTAGCAGGGTCAGGGGCAGGTTGAGTTGCTGAGCCCGTGCCTGCATCATCACCGGGTCGGCAATGATAACTAGCTGATGATCATGTCCCTGCTGGGCGATCTGAATACAGAGGTCAGGCCCGATTCCGGCAGGCTCTCCCGGGGTTAGGGCCAATCGATAGGGTTGCATCAGGCTTACTTAAGCTCGATGTAAGCCTGGGAGCGAATTTCACGCAACCAGTTTTGCAGTTCTTCATTGAACTTACGTTGTCGTATCGTTGACCGGGCCTGATTTGTCTGCATCTCATCACTCATGTCCTGCTCTCGGTCATCTTCTACTTTGAGAATATGCCAACCAAAGCGGGATTCAAAAGGGGAGCTGAGTTTACCTTTAGGAGTATTAAACATGACTTGTTCAAACTCAGGCACCATCTGTCCAGCCTGTGCCCAACCCAGGTCGCCGCCTAATGAGCCGCTGCCAGCGTCATCACTGAATTGTTTAGCTAACTCATCAAAAGGCACGTTTTCTTTAAGCTGCTGGTAAATTGACTCGATCTCACGACGGGTCTGAGCTGGAGAACGAATTTCATTTGGACTCAGTAGGATGTGTCGAACTTTTACCTGTTTGACCAGCTGAACACTACCGCCCTTTTTTCCGAGGACTTTAAGAATATGGAAACCGCTCGGGCTTCGCAAAGGCTCACTAAATTCGCCAGTTTTGAGTTTTTTGGCAGCTGATGCGAACTCTTCAGGCATTTCATTGAGTTGTCGCCAGCCTATTGCCCCGCCTTTTAAAGCGTTTGGCCCTTTGGAGCGTGAAATCGCCGTTTCAGCGAAATTAGCACCGTTTATTAGCTGCTCAGATATTTCTTCAGCTTGCTGCTGGGCTGACTGGATCATCTTAGCCGTCGCCTGCAGTGGTACGGCAATCAGTATCTGAGAAAGGTTGTAGCTCTCAGCACTTAGCTGTTGTCCCTGTTCAGAATCAAGGTAGTTATTGATCTCTTGTTGGGAAACATTGATGCGGCTGTTGACGATACGTTGCTGAATTCGTTGGATCAGCATCTCGTTGCGAATCTGTTGTCGGGCCTGAGCGTAGTCCTGGCCTTCTGCGATCAGGGCTTCACGGAACTGCTCTAAAGTCAGGTTTGAGCCTGCTGCTATCCGCTCCATTGAGGTGTTCAGTTCGCTGTCGCTGATTCTGATTCCCCGCTCTTTGCCGATCTGCAGTTGAATATTGTCCAGTATCAGACGGTCGAGGACTTGATCCTGGAGTATCTTTTCATCAGGCAAGCTGCGTCCCTGAGCGCTGAGACGGGCTTTGATTATCGCTTCCCGATTACTTAGTTCGCTTTGCAACACAATATCATCATTGACGATGGCTATGATGCGGTCAATAGGAGTACCTACGGCGCTGGCCGAGACGCTAAACCCCAGTAAGAGGGCAGCCAAGCCTGGCTTGAGTTTATTTATGAGCTTAGTAGTCATTATTCTCTTCACGTTCTTTAAAGCCAAAAATATCTTCTAGGGCGGCACTGTCATTGCCAGCCTTACCTAGCCCTTTCAGGACAAATTGCAGGAATAGAGCGGTGTCTTCCTGACCATCGCTATCATCCTCTATCCACTGTCGTGCAGCAACCCGAACTTTCCAGCAACAGCTGGCATATTCTAGTCCAAGCAGCGCTTCAGGTGTTTGTGAGTTTTCTAAATCTTTCTGCCACAGGCCCATTGCGCTCCATTCTGGCGATAGAGGCCAGATAAAGGAAAAGGCTGCCTGATTTCGCAGGTTTTCCCGGTAGCGATAACTAAAGCTGATCGCTTTGTTGGGTGCCGGAAGATAGCGGATTTTTAAATTATTTTCCAATGGGTCGAGTGATTGCTTATCTAACTCAGTGTCAATTGATAGCTGTAGATCCGAGTAGGGGCTCCAGCTAGCTTCCGCGGCAAAGTTAGATAGTGACTCAGTATCGACACTGGTATCGCCGTTAAGTTGCACGCTACGGTCAGCAAAGTAATAGGCTTGTGCCAATCCCAGTCGGGCTTTTTCGCTACCATCGCTTCGATAGAACGCCGAACTGATACCAAGCGACAGCTGTTGGTTGTCTCCAATCTTATCTAGCCCGGTAAAACGATTTTCCTGGAATAAGCTTTGATAGCTGAAATCAGTCTCGGCAGTATCAAAGTCAGGAATGCCTTGCTGGTCCACGTCCTCGCTGTAGAGTGCAAATAGTCGAGGCTCCAGTGTTTGAGTGTAATTGTCGGCCTGGCGTTCGAAAATCAAGCCTGAATCAACGCTAAATAAACCTGCTGTACGGTTGATGTTGTCGTCTTGTCCGGCAACTTGATCTTCCAGATTATACTGACTAAGCCAGGCTGTTGCCTTTGGTGTCATGTAACCCCAACTCCAGACTGTAGGCATGCTGAGAGATGGTTGCAGGTGGAGTCGAGTACCAGTCACCCGGTCAATACCTGCGAGATCATCGATATTACGATCAAATTGAGTCGCATCAGCGAGGTAGCTGAGGACAAACTCCTGTGATCGGTTATAAATGTGGCGTCCTTCCACCTGTAATTGCGGTATTCGCTGATAGGGGGACTTACTGTTATTAATAGTTTGATAACTGTGGGCTTTGAGTGTGGCAGACCAGTTATCTTCGCTGTAAGTTGCCTGAGCCTGTTGATCCAGATGGTTGGAGCGGTCGACCTTTAGACTAGATCCCAGATCATCGAAGTATTTATCATCGCTGATAGCGTTGTAATCGACCAGAGTGCTCCAGCCTTCCTGGTGTCCTGTATGGTCTACACCAACAGCCCAGCGGTCTCGTTTAGTTTGATCATCCTTAATTAACAGACCGGTGCTGAGAGCCTGTTGGCCATAGTCGTTTAGGTAACGGAACTCATTTTCAAGTAATAGGCCGCGTTTAGTAAATACCTTGGGTGTCAGGGTGTCATCGTAGTTCGGTGCCAGATTGAAATAATAGGGTATAGCAATCTCAAGGCCGTCCTCATTTGAATGGCCGAATGATGGAAGCAGGAAGCCAGAGTGGCGCTGATCATCAATCGGAAATTCCAGATAGGGGAAATAGAAAACCGGTGTGTCAGCAATTTTAAGGGTGGCGTGGCGCGCGGTACCGAAACCACGATTGGGGTCCAGTACCAGAGAATCTGCTGCTAATTCCCAGCTTTCATCGTTGGGCGGGCAGGTAGTATAAGTACTTTGTTCCATCCTCAATCTATTGTCCTGCATGCGGATGATTCGGTGAGCATCACCCCGCAGGGATTGTGCATGTACTACATAGTCGGCACGACTAACAACGGTCTCACCGGTTATTGCATTGGTTTGCGCTTGGGTGCCCCGCAATAACATTCCAGGTTCTCTGAATTGTACATTGCCGATCATGTTGACCTGATTGGATATCTGATCAAATTCAGCTGAGTCGCTACGCAGATAGCGACCTTGTTGACGTAACTCAACATTCCCTTCGAGGCGGGTCAGACCGCCCAATTGGGTCTCCGAGCGATCCGCATCGATTTTTAATTTGTCCGGGCTTACAGATGAGCCTTGTCCGGTATCGCTTTGAGTCTCAGGTTCAATATATACACCATGGCAAGCTTTTGATGCTTCGGCTATTGGGTACCAGTCCAGATTGGCGTATCGTTTATCTGCGAGGTTGGCTGTTTCAACCGGACTCTTTATAGGAGCTGAAAGGGTGTTGAGTCCTGTTGTTGTCTGAACGTCAGATGCAGTAACTGGTTTTGCCGTGACCGATGATGCTGAAATTGCCTGATTATCAAGGCAGGACCAGCCGCCGGAGGCATTTGTTTCGCATACCCAAGCACCGTCAATCTGTTGAATAGGTTTGACGGAAGCATATTCTGCAGGCTGTATTTTATCAGTGCCGCTGGTGGCATTTTGTGCCGCAGCTTCCGATAGTTGGTTATTTCCCTTATCAGGGTTATCACATTGCCAGTCCTGGCCATTTTCCATTGTGCAGGTCCATAGCGCATTTTGGATATCTGAATCCAAATTGGCCGCGTGCAGGATCGCAGGCATTGTGGCGATGACCGCCAGTGTCAGTGTGTAGGAAGAACGTCTTGAGAACGGCATTCAGATAGTCCATTAGGCGGAGAAGAAAAACATCTATTTCTCTTATCGCTAAACCTTGATTCGAGTAACATACCTCATAGAGGGTGGCATGATAAAACATTCAGCTATAACAACGCTAGGGGATTGATAAATATGGGACAGCGGTTGGCCGGTCTTAAACACTGGGTAGAGCATACTTTTAAGACGCTGAACATCGATCTGGCTACCGACTGGCAGTGTGTTCCTGTCTCGGGAGATGCCAGTTTCCGGCGTTATTTTCGATTAAAAAGCCATGGGATGAGCTGGATTCTGATGGATGCTCCTCCGGAGAAAGAGAATAGTCATCCATTCGTATGCATTGCCCGTGCTTGGGAGCCTCTTGAAATTCATGCGCCTATTATCCATGCGGTCGATTTAGAGCAGGGATACATGTTGTTATCTGATCTGGGTGATGATCTTTATCTGAATGAGTTGAGTGATGATAGTGCGGATGAGCTTTATGGAAGGGCTTTCAGTGCACTAACCCGGTTGCAGCAATGTCATAATATTGCTGATCATCCTTTACCGACCTATGACAGCGCTTTGCTTCAGCGGGAGATGGATCTGTTCCGTGATTGGTTGGTGACCGACTTGCTAGGTATCTCTATTGGCCCTGGTGTTAAGCATATGTTTAACGAAGTCTCTGAGTTTTTGATTAATTCCGCGCTGGAACAGCCCCAGGTTTGCGTTCACCGGGATTATCATTCGCGTAACTTATTGGTGGATGGAGAAAATACTCCCGGCGTTATCGATTTTCAAGATGCGGTTATCGGGCCTATTACCTACGACCTGGCTTCGTTGTTGCGAGATTGTTATATCGAGTGGCCTGACATGCGAGTTTACGGCTGGGTTGATCAGTTTGGTGAGCTATTGGTCAATGATGGCTTGCTGGCAGAATATGATCGTGAGACCTTTTATCGTTGGTTTGATCTGATGGGGGCTCAGCGTCACCTGAAAGCGGCGGGTATTTTTGCCCGACTCTTACTTAGGGATGGTAAACCAGGTTATCTTGCAGATATTCCCCGAACCTTGAATTACATTATTCGGGTAGCGGCCCGCTATGGTAGTTTAGTCACGTTTTCCGCCTGGCTGCAGGAGGTTGTTGTACCTGCTATGTATGCAAATGATCAGTTTGATAATAAGTTGCTGGATCGGTGGTTTAGTTAATGCGGGCGATGATTCTGGCTGCGGGGTTGGGAACCCGCATGAGGCCACTTACTCTGGAAACTCCGAAACCATTGCTACCGGTAGCCGGTAAACCGCTGATTCAATATCACATTGAACGCTTGGTGAAGGCGGGTATCACAGAAGTGGTAATCAATCATGCTTGGCTGGGTGAGAAACTCGAGGCCTATGTTGGTGATGGCTCACGCTTTGGCGCAAAGGTTACCTGGTCTGCGGAGGCTGAACCTCTGGAAACCGGAGGCGGGATATTCAAGGCTTTGCCGCAGCTGAGTGAAGATGGTTCTCCCTTTATCTTAATCAATGGTGATGTGTTCACTAACTATCCGTTTGAGCGGTTGCTGAATCACAATATCCCAGAAGATTGGTTGGCCCATCTGGTATTGGTGCCAAATCCTGAGCATAATCCGGGAGGTGATTTTCAGCTGCAGGAGAATCATGTTTTCGAGAATGGCGATGATTGTCTGACATTTAGTGGTGTTAGTGTGCTGTCACCAGTATTGTTTGATAGCTGCTCAGCCGGTAAATTCCCACTGGCGCCGTTGTTACGCAGTGCGATGCAGTCGGGGCAGGTAAGCGGTGAATTTTTTTCCGGCTATTGGCGGGATATAGGCACTCCTGAACGGCTTCAGGAGGTCAGTGAAGATATTGAGAAAGGTCGGATAGATGGCATTTAAAAGTGAAAAAGCAGGTTTTAGTCTGGGTCAGTTAATTCGACGCAATCGAACGTTGCTTGTGATTGGTGGTTTAATCGGACTCTTCAGCGGCGGACTTGTCGGGCTGTTATTCGGTGCGGGTATAGGTGTGGCAATCTCAGCCGCACTGAAAAATGCGCTGGGGCAAGCCTTGAACCCTCAGGATGCCTTTTTTAAGGCGACCTTCACTGTGATGGGGAAGCTGGCTAAAGCTGACGGCCGGGTCAGTCAGGAAGAGATCCAGTACGCCCGGGAAGTTATGAACCGGATGGGGTTGAGCGAAGAACGCCGCAAAGAGGCGATGGAGCTGTTCTCGCTAGGCAAGGAGAATGATTTTGATATAGCTGAAGTGATGCGACCACTGAGAGCTTTGATCCGCTTTCGTATCCCTCTGAAGTTGATGTTTGTCGAAATTCAGTTGCAAGCGGCAATGGCTGATGGCCAGGTGAGCGAGGCTGAGACAATTATTATTCGTGAAGTCTGTGGTTTGTTACAGATGTCACAAGCCGAAATGGCCGCGTTGATGGCGCGTATGCAATCGCAATTCTCATACCAGCAACACAGTTACCAGTCGCATCAGGGAGGTTTTGTCTCCGAGCAACAGCTGCTGACAGAATCTTACGGGGTTCTAGGTGTAAAAGAATCTGCCTCAGATGCTGAATTGAAAAAAGCCTATCGCCGCCTGATGAGTCAGCATCATCCGGATAAATTAGTTGCTAAAGGCCTTCCAGAAGAGATGATGCAGCTAGCAAAGGAAAAAACTCAGGAGATTCAGGGCGCGTACGATCGCATTAAAACCGCTCGTAAAAAGCATTAATGGTTCGAGTGAGTGGTATAAAAGAAATCAGCTTCCAGGGGCGAGTTCCATCGGCTCAACTTTAGGCATTGCGGGTGATTTTTCTGCCTGTCTATCGATAATCCGGTTTTTTAAAATGCCTCGCAGCTGTCGGGTAAGCCATAGAGGTTCTCTCCGCGGGTCATTAGTGCGCTGATTCAGACGTATTTGCTGATAGCCGTTATTGCCACTTCGGCGAATAGTGCGCTTGCGTAGTGCTGCTTGCTGCTGCTTAACTTGATTGCTGTTAAACCATAGATCCAGTACTGGGGCCTTGGTTTCAGAGAGCATCTCAATCAACTTTGGCGCTGAGCTGTCTATAGGTTGAACCGGATCAAGCAATACTAAATAACGATCCTTTTGGTTTTCATCCTGAGAAAAGTAGTGCATGGCCCAGGTCGCTCCTTCACCAATCCCGAGTATGACGGTCAAGTTTCCATCCAGATTCTTGAGCTGGTCAGAGGCTAGCTGCCCCAGCTCGGTAACTAGTTTGTTGTAGTCAGAATCATTGATTTCCTCAGAGGCATTTGTTGACGTTGTTTCCGGAGTTGAAATTGTATCTTCAACCGGTGATTCTGGCGGCTCTTCAGCACCCTCAGTTGTCGTTTGAATCTGACTTCTCTCCTGCAGGACCGGGAGTGTGCGCTCTGGGATAGCCTTAGCAGGTTGTTCTGGCAAGGTTAGGCTCAGGGTGTTCCAGTCGTATTCAGTCATTTGAGTGCGAAGAGGACGCACTATTGATGGCCAGTCTGCGCCGGTATCTCTGTCAGGAAAGATTAGAATGCTACCGACAGGTGATGGACTTGCTGCTTTCTGCAGTAGGGCCAGCTGTTTTTGATCGTTGAGTTCCAGCCATATTACTGCTGTCTCAGAATCTTGTGCTTTAGCCAGGTCTGTCTGGCGTTGTTGCGCAGGATCAGGCATGGCGCGCGCAGGTGTAGTATCAGCCTCACTGTTTTCAATGCTATCTGAGGCGGGTACTGAATTTTCTACAGCGGTATCCTCTGCTGCAGGCAGTGCGGTTACAGAGCTTAAAAAAAGTGTAAAAATCAGTGGCTTAATCAGTTTCATGTTTCGATTATTAAAGAGCCAGCAGATATTAGCAAGAACAAAGCTGGTTGAGTTTCAAAGCGGGGAAAGTACAATAGCCGGATTCTTCTCTCTCTATTACTTTCCGAGTTATGCTAATGGCTGATTATAAGATTGCTCCATCTATTCTATCTGCAGATTTTGCCCGTCTGGGTGAAGAGGTAGATAACGTCCTTGCCGCCGGTGCTGACTACGTACATTTCGATGTAATGGATAATCACTATGTACCTAACCTGACGATCGGTCCTATGGTATGTAAAGCATTGCGTAATCATGGCATTGAAGCGCCGATTGATGTGCACCTGATGGTGAAGCCAGTGGACCGTCTGATCGGTGACTTTATTGAAGCTGGCGCCAGTATTATTACTTTTCATCCTGAGGGTTCTGAACATATCGATCGTTCATTGCAGATGATTCGCGAGGGTGGCTGCAAGTCTGGATTGGTGTTTAATCCGGCAACGCCATTGAGCTATCTGGATTACGTAATGGATAAAGTTGATATGATTCTGCTGATGTCAGTAAATCCGGGTTTTGGCGGTCAAAAGTTTATTCCGGCGACCCTGGATAAACTGAAGCAGGCCCGTAAGTTAATTGATCAGAGTGGCTACGATATCCGTCTAGAGGTTGACGGTGGAGTTACAGTGGCCAATATTGCTGAGATTGCTGCGGCGGGTGCAGATACCTTCGTCGCGGGCTCAGCAATATTTAATACGGATGACTACCAAGCGACTATCGATAAGATGCGTGCTGAGTTGGCTACAGTCTGAACAAGATAGCGGCATTGAAATCGCTATTTAAGGGGGAGTTACCCCAGCTGGTTCTCTTTGACCTTGACGGTACTCTGCTGGACAGTGTCCCTGATCTGGCGCTAGCTGTTGATCGGATGCTGACCGCTATGGGGATGCCGGAAGCGGGTGAAGACAGAGTACGTAACTGGGTCGGCAATGGCGCTCAGATGCTAGTGAAACGTGCTCTGGTCGGCCTCGACTCTCCTGTGGGAAGTGAGCCTGAGCTTGCACTTGCACTGTTTGATCGGGCGTTTCCACTATTCTTACAGCACTATAGCGCCTGTTGTTCAGAAAAAAGCAAACTATATTCAGGTGCTATTGAGCTGTTGACTGCTTTGCAGTCAGCACAGGTAGAGATGGGGCTGATTACTAATAAACCGATCAGCTTTACTGAAACGCTGATGGATGACTTTGGCCTTAATGACTATTTTCCAATCATCTTAGGTGGTGATAGTCTGACTGAGAAAAAGCCACATCCTTTACCTTTGCTGTATGCGATGGAAAAGGCGGGTGTCGGCCCTGAAAAAACCTTAATGGTGGGTGACTCCCGCAGCGATATTGAAGCGGCCCAGGCAGCAGGCTGTAAAGTGGTCGCTGTTACCTATGGTTATAATCATGGCGAACCGGTTGCCCGTTATGCTCCAGATCTGATTGTTGATAACCTGGCAGAGCTGATTAACTGATCAGTTATTTACAGCTTCATCCAGTTCATCGAAAAGAGCCGTTCTGGCTGAGTTACATACCGCAAGTACTCCGGGATGACTGACCCTGCGTTCCAGTGATATGGCATAAAACCTTTCCCGTATATCATCCATACGACCGATAACTTCAACGCCATATTGGCGGGTCATCTGTTGGGCTATAACCGTTGGCGCACAAAAAATACCGGCACCGGAAAGTCCAAAGGCTTCAATCAATGCCGTATCGGCACACTCTACCTGAATATCTGGTCGGATTTTGTGACGCTCAAACCAACGTTTAAGGCCTATTCCCCGTTCAGTTTCGGCTGAAGGCATGAGCATCGGAGCGCCTTCAAGAGACGCTGGGAAGTTTGCCCGGTAAGTTGCCGCAACGTCCGGAGTGGCAAAGAAACTAAGACCACATTCGCCTAAGAGATGGTTATAACCACGAATATGAAAACTAGCATCTAAGGGACGGTCAGCCAGTACCAGATCCAGCTTTTGGGTTGCCAGATCAGCCAAAAGGCTGGGTAGTGGCCCTTCTTCGCAGATTAACCGGCTGGGGTCACTCTGCTTTAAAGCTGGCTCTAAAAGATGATAAGTAATTAATTTTGGCAGTACATCGGCAATGCCAATGTTAAAGCGCTGTTGCTTGAGGGTAGCCGGGTTATGGATACTCTGTTTTAGTTCATCTCCTAATAGAAATATATCCTCAGCATAGTTAAGTGCATGCTGTCCGGCTTTAGTTAACTTCAGGTTTCGCCCGCGTTTTTTAAATAGAGGGGCTCCCAGCTCCTGTTCGAGTAATTTTATCTGGCCACTGATCGTTTGAGGGGTTAGATGAAGTTTCTCGCTGGCCCGGTTAATACTGCCTTCCTGAGCAGCTACAAGAAAGTAACGCAGATGTTTGAAATTCATAGGAGTGCCAGTTATTAAGAAAATTACTTCGTAAAAATCTTACTATCTTTATAGTAAATTCGTATTTTATTTATGATTTACTCGACTATACTGTGACTTATCGAGTTTGTCATGACCTCTCTGGTTCTCCCCTAACAGGTCAGGGTAAGCGAGTTGTTAGCAAGGATGTAAAGGTTAAGATTGTAAAAAGTTGTTAAGTAAGTTGTTGTAAGCAAGTTGTAAGGTTTTCCTCATGCCTTAAAGTAAGTGGACTCTCATCCAAACATTATCCCGGCTCCCAAGGCCGGTTTTTTTTGCCTGTTTTTTAGTAAACAGGCGTGGGCTGTGTTTCTCAAATGAGAAAGCGAGATATAGCTTTCGGCTATCTTTTTATTTCGCACGCTGCCTATTTCCTTGCCCGCATAGAGTCGGCTGGACTCATTTGCATCCTCACAGCATTTAGTTGGATTAATAAAGTTACTCTGGTGCTCTTGTCTCAGTTGATTCAGGGGTGAGGCTGCTATAAAGTTGAGACTCTGAATTAACGATTGTCTGGAAACACTGTGTCAGATTTGCTAGCCCCCATTGAGATAATTCTGCTTACCCGTTATGGCGGTGAGCGTTGGCGATGGCGTAACTGAGCCCCGCATATCAGTTATTACATCCGGCCTGCTTTGAAAAAGCATACGGAATATATTTCAAATATCCTGTTGATCAAACCTCAGGATAGCGACGAGTACAAACCATGAATCCTGAACAATTTGCAGAGTTATCAGCTCAAAACTTCAACCGTATCCCTGTTGTTCGTGAAGTATTAGCGGATCTGGATACCCCTTTGTCCACTTATATGAAGCTGGCAAACCAGCCCTATAGTTATCTGCTGGAGTCAGTTGAGGGCGGTGAGAAGTGGGGGCGGTATTCCATTATCGGTCTGCCTTGCAGAACCGTTCTTAAAGTATTTGGCCATAGCATTCGGGTAGAAACTGACGGTGAAGTTGTTGAGCAAGCAGAGGTTTCTGACCCTCTTGAGTTTGTTGAGCAATTCCAGGCCCGTTATCGGGCGGCGGAATTACCGGGCCTGCCTCGTTTTAACGGCGGGCTGGTGGGTTATTTTGGCTATGACTGTGTTCGTTATGTGGAAAAAAGACTGGCAGAGAGTGTTCCAGAAGATGTAATTGGCACACCTGATATTTTACTGATGGTATCCGATGAAGTCGTAGTGTTTGATAACCTCAGTGGCAAACTGATATTGATCAGTCATGCAGACCCAGCAGTAGAAGATGCTTTAGGTGAAGCTGAGTTGAGGCTGGATGAGCTGGTAAGTCGCTTACGTTTTTCTGTGCCTCACCAAGATACCCAACCGACAGAGCGCCGTGAAGTTTCTGAATCAGAATTTAAGTCCAGTTTCGGTGAGCAGCAATATAAGGATTCAGTTGATCGCATCAAAGAGTACATACTCGCCGGTGATGTGATGCAGACCGTTATATCTCAACGAATGACTATCCCTTTTACCAGCAGCCCTCTGGATCTTTATCGCGCACTGCGTTGTCTTAATCCTTCGCCATACATGTATGTTTTGCATCTGGGAGACCATCATGTAGTGGGATCATCTCCTGAGATTCTTGCACGGGTAGAAGATAGATTAGTCACGGTGCGGCCAATTGCCGGAACTCGTCCACGGGGAGAAACCGAGGCCGAGGACAAAGCGTTAGAACAAGACCTGCTGGCTGATCCTAAAGAGATCGCTGAACACTTAATGCTGATCGACCTGGGACGTAATGATGTAGGTCGTGTTGCGGAGATTGGCAAAGTTGAACTGACCACTCAGATGGCTGTAGAACGTTATTCACACGTAATGCATATCGTTTCTAACGTGATAGGCCATCTGAAACCGGATGTATCGGTTATGGATGTATTGCGTGCTACCCTGCCTGCCGGCACTTTGAGTGGAGCGCCTAAGGTGCGGGCCATGGAAATCATAGATGAATTGGAACCGGTAAAGCGCGGTATCTATGGTGGTGCTGTTGGTTATCTATCATGGAACGGTAATATGGATACGGCTATAGCGATTCGTACCGCTGTGATTGAAAACGGTCAGCTGCATATACAAGCAGGCGCCGGTATTGTTGCTGATTCTGTGCCTACCTCCGAGTGGGATGAAACTATGAATAAGGGTCGGGCTATCTTTAAGGCTGTGGCCATGGTCGAACAAGGGTTAGACAATCTCTGATTGCTGTTTTGATCGATAGAAAACCTCCTTTTGGAGGTTTTTTTATTGTTTGTTATCAGGGTTCATAATATTTTCTTCAGACATGGTTCTATTTCTAGAGGTGTACCCATTTTGTTTTTTTCTTTCCAGATTAGGTTCTTGTTAGTGTTTTATAAACACTTGTTTTGTATGAGATTAATATTTACTGAAACAATGTTTCGTTCCTAACTATCTGATTTATAAGAAAACCCAACTTGGGTAGTGGTTTTCTTTTCATCTGTTTTCGCTACTCGTAAACTTTAGTTGTGTCATGGCTTGGGGCATAGATTGAATGTATCAGGGAGTGGTATTTAGGTATTTTCAGGGAACGCCATAACAGTGGGGGGGTGCTCATCTTTATGTAGAGGTAAAGAAGATGAGAACTTTAGGCATACTCTTTGTAGCTGTTTTAATGGCTGGGTGTGCGTCAAACAGATCTCAATATAGCGCCTGGCAAGAGGGTGTTGGGTTGGGAAACGCACAATCAGGTGGATGTGGTATTGCTGCTTCTGTAATGATGGATAAACGTTCAGTTTTCGATTTTAGCGTACTTCGATCATATGTTAAGTTTAGTGATGAAGAGATAAAGATCGGTTTTTTCCGGCAAGCTAATTGTATCCCTAAGCGGGAGCTGTGGTAGCCGTCGCTGAGAAACTATTTGCTCTCTGTATGCTTTATATAGCGCTTCAAGTTTTTGAGGCTGGTGGTTCTTAAAACCTTCAAAAGGCATACAGATTGGCTTTTGGCTCAACGAGTTCGTAATTCCCTTATCTACATCAGTTAGATATAGATTTAGTTTAGAATCGCTTCATTATGATGTCTTCGTACCAAGCACTCACTGTGTGTATCTGGATATTAAAATTGCCCTATTTTATTGCTACCGGCTTTATAGTTGTGACGAAAAAGTATTAATTTGTTATATTATAACAAATTAGCCAGTCGCAGACCTTTCCTATGTTTAGTCAGATTCCTACCAATATAATTACCGGGTTTCTCGGTGTCGGTAAAACCACCGCGATTCAGTACCTTCTCGCTAATAAGCCTGACAATGAACGCTGGGCGGTGTTGGTGAATGAGTTTGGTGAAGTGGGTATAGACGCGGGACTGATGAATAATGAAAGTGAGGTGCCGGGAGTCTTTATAAAAGAGGTGCCTGGTGGCTGTATGTGTTGCACCGCCGGTGTGCCTATGCAAATTGCGTTGAATCAGTTGATTCGCCAAGCCCGTCCTGATCGTTTACTGATCGAACCTACTGGATTGGGGCATCCTAAAGAAGTGATCGCGACACTACAGCAGCCAGAGTATGCCGATGTGTTGGATCTTTGCACTACGGTTACGCTGGTAGATGCCCGCAAGTTAGAAGATTCACGTTATACCGAGCATGAGACCTTTAATCAGCAGATTAAGATTGCTGATCTGGTGGTCGCCCATAAGACTGATCTTTATCAGGGAGCCGAAGCTGAGCGGTTATCTGAATACCTGATGACGCTGGATTGCGATGCTGCGGTCACGAATTGTAGTAACGGTAAACTTGAACCTGAGTGGTTGATTGCTCCTTCTAGACATAAAATAGAAATAAGTACTGATATAAGTGCAGTGATAAAAGAGGGACGCAGTCAGGAAGGGCATAATCATATGACTGCAATGCAAGAGCCTGACTGCTTTCCCGAGTGCGGTTATCTGCGTAAGGATAATCAAGGTGAGGGTTTTTTCAGTAGTGGCTGGGTATTTAGTCCAGAATTCGAGTTCAGCTGTAGCGCCATGGAAAGCTTGTTTATGGGACTGGATGTCGAGCGACTGAAGGCGGTAATGATTAGTGATGAAGGTGTTTTTGCGTATAATCTGGCTGATTCAGTACTTAAGGTCCAGGCGCTCGACGAAGTAATGGATAGTCGTCTTGAAGTCATCGGCCAGAAACCGGAGAGTTGGCTGGATCTGGAAACTCAGCTACTGAAGCACAGCATACGTCTCTAAATCCTTAAATTAAGCGCCTGCTTTAAAGTCTAGGCTTGTTTATCTTTAGTGTTGCAGGACTGGTTTGATGGTGCTGCAATGTCCAGCAGTGGTGCTGCATCCAGACCTTCGGCATCCATCATGCTGGCGATATGCTGCAAGGATGACAGGATCTGAGTTTGTTCCCAATTCTCCAGGTTATCCAATCGATCAATAAAGGCCTCATGTAGCAAGGGTGGGGCGCTTTCAAGTACGGTATCCCCTTCCGCTGTCAGACGAGCATTTACTATCCTTCTATCGCTGGTGCTGCGTACCCGCTCTACCAATTTTCGATCTTCCAAACGATTCAAAATAGTTGTCACTGTTGCCTGGCTCAGGGACACCTCGTCGGACACTCTTTTTACGGTTACATCACCTAAGGTTTTAATTGAACGTAACACCATTACCTGAGGGATTGTCAGGCTACAGGCCTTTACGACTCGTTTAGACTGCAAATCAGTTGCCCTGATAATACGTCGCAGGGAGATAAGTATTTCTTGCCAGTATGGTGTGTTATTCATATTTGTTATCAGTTAGTTACTTCAGTCGGGATTAAGTAAGCATAATCTAAAATATTAGTGCTGTAATAGTTTGAACTCTAAATATTAGGGCTGTAAGATGATTAGATCAACGCTAAAAATTTAAATAATTAAAAATATAAATTTCCTAAGCAGGACTGGAGGCAACATGAAGCGAATGGCTAAAACAGCATTATTAGCTGCGGCACCGTTTTTACTGGCAAGCTCATTTACACAGGCAGCTGATGATTGTGGCAAAGTGACGATTGCCGATATGAACTGGAGTTCAGCCACTCTGATTGCTAACGTCGACCGTTTTATTCTGGAACACGGCTATGGTTGTGAAGCTGAACTGGTGCCTGGCGATACAATGCCGACTGGTACAGCCATGATTGAAAAAGGTGAGCCGGATATAGCGCCTGAAATGTGGAGTAACTCCATGAAGGATGCGCTGGATAAAGGTGTTGCTGAGAAACGCTTGCGTTATGCCGGTAACTCCCTGTCTGATGGCGGCGAAGAAGGCTTCTGGGTACCTGAGTTTTTGGTAAATAAGTATCCTGAGCTGGCTACTATCGAAGGTGTAAAGAAACACGCTAAGTTGTTTACCCATCCTGAAGATCCAGACCGTTATGCATTCTACGGCTGTCCTGCTGGCTGGAACTGTCAGATCTCTGCAGGTAACCTGTTTAACGCAATGAAACTGGAAGATTCTGGTTTTGAGATGATCGATCCAGGTTCAGGTGCTGGTCTTGCGGGTTCTATCGCTAAAGCCTTTACTCGTGAAGAAGCTTGGTTTGGCTACTACTGGGCACCAACAGCCGTTCTGGGTAAGTACAAAATGGTGAAAGTGGACTTCGGTTCCGGTGTTGATAAAGATGAGTTTGTTAATTGCACCTCGTCTGAAGACTGTCAGGATCCAAAGACGACTATGTATCCACCTTCAATCGTGCAGACAGTAACGACTGAAACCTTTGCTGCTAAGTCGCCAACCGCATATGACTATGTAGCAAATCGTTCATTTACCAATAATCAGATGAACGGTCTGCTGGCCTGGATGGAAGATAATCAGGCTGACGGTGAAGTTGCTGCGGAGCATTTCCTGACAGAGTATGAATCAAGCTGGACTGCCTGGGTTAGCCCTGAAGTAGCCGCGAAAGTTAAAGCTGCATTGCAGTGAGTTTAGTTTACACAGCCTGATCAACAGCCCGGTTATCATTAGGTAACCGGGCTTTGTTGTTATTAAACAGGTTGTTTTAAAGAGGTGTTGTATGGCTGAAACAAGCTGGTTGAGTGAGATTCCTCAGCTGAGCCGGGGTGAGTTGCGGGATATCCGTAAAGGCCTTGATGGTATTTATCGGGATTTCTCCCGGGAGTACGGTGAAACAATTGAAGCGTTGTTTGATCCGCTGCTTGCGTTTCTGGTGTGGTTTGAGAAGTTACTACTGGCGAGTCCATGGTTTTTAGTTATAGCCGTTATAGCAGGTTTGGCATGGATAGCCAGCCGGTCCTGGAAACTCGTTCTAGGGGTCGTGGTTTCATTCTTTATGATCGGTTACTTCGGCATGTGGGACGATACCATGCGCACCATGAGTATCATTCTGGTGTGTACCATGATGGCCATAGCGCTCGGGGTTCCCATTGGTATTGCGATGGCCCGGTCCGACCGGGTTCAGTCAACCGTCACGCCGATGCTCGATATTATGCAGACCATGCCCGCATTCGTTTATCTGATACCTGTCGTTATGTTGCTGGGGATAGGTAAAATTCCGGGTGTTATTGCGGTAATCATCTACGCTATACCGCCGGTCATACGACTGACCAACCTAGGTATACGTTTGGTAGATAAAGATGTACTGGAAGCTGCAACCGCCTACGGTGCAAATTCAGTGCAGCGGTTGATGGGCGTACAGTTACCTTTGGCGATGCCTACAATTATGGCCGGTATCAACCAGACCATTATGATGGCCCTATCGATGGTGGTAATCGCCTCGATGATCGGTGTTAAAGGGTTGGGTCAACCGGTACTGAAATCTATCACAAATCAGTACTTTACTCTGGGTCTGTTGAATGGCCTGGCGATTGTTGCTCTGGCAATTATCTTCGACCGGGTATCGCAGGCTTATGCGAAACGCAGCCAGCAACATATGGAGGGTCTGGACAATGGCTGAGGCTAAGATCGAAACACAGCCAACTGCGCTAATTAAGATAGAAGGTTTATACAAACTCTTTGGCAAAAACCCAAAGAAGTATATGCCGCTGGTTCATGAGGGTAAAAGCAAGGATGAGATTCTTGCGGCTACCGGTCATACCCTTGGCCTGAAAGATATCAATATGACCATCAATAAGGGCGAGATCTTTGTGATTATGGGGCTTTCTGGCTCTGGCAAATCGACATTGATTCGTCACTTTAATCGCCTTATCGATCCCACCGAGGGGGTGATCGAAATGGAAGGCACCGATGTGATGAAGCTTGGGCCTAAAGAACTTGAGCAGTTTCGTCGTCATAAAATGTCGATGGTTTTCCAACGCTTTGGTCTTCTGCCCCACAAAACAGTTGTGGATAACGTTGCTTATGGTCTGTCAATTCAGGGTGTAAGCAAAAGCGAGAGCACCGCGAAAGCTAAAGAGTGGCTGGAAACCGTTGGTCTGGCAGGTTATGAAGAACAGTACCCTGCACAACTATCCGGTGGACAGCAACAGCGCGTAGGCCTGGCCCGCGCACTGTGTACTGATGCAGAAATTCTGCTAATGGATGAAGCCTTTTCTGCTTTGGATCCATTGATTCGCTCAGAGATGCAGGATCAATTAATTGAACTGCAACAAAAACTGCAAAAGACCATTATCTTCATTACTCATGATCTAGATGAAGCACTGCGTATCGGTGACCGCATCGCGATTCTGAAAGATGGTGAAATGGTACAGCAGGGCGAGCCGGAAGAAATTCTGTTGAATCCAGCGACTGACTATGTCGAAGCTTTCGTTCGCGATGTAAACCGCGCCCGGGCACTGACGGTAGAAACGGTTATGAAAGATCCGGCTTATCGGATTACTGCAGATACTATCGAAGAAGCGCTGAAACAGATGCGCGGCTTCAAAGAGGACTACGGTTATTACATCAATGATGATGGCTATCAAGGAGTCGTTACAGAAGAGGCATTAGAAGATGCCTATGCTGAAGATAACAATGCTGAGATGACTTCCGAATGCTGTGAAGATCTGGATTCAATCTCGCCCGATGCCGTACTGGAAACCGTTATCCCCGAGACTCTGAACTCTGAGTATTCATTGCCTGTAGTGGATGAAGATGGAGAGTTTACGGGTATGCTTTCTAGAAGCACGCTTGCTGAGGTGCTGGGTAATGAAACTGCAGATTCTTCTGAGTCAGTGGAAGAGACTGAGAGGAAGGCGGGATAGCTAAATAAGTAGCTAGAACGTCGCTTCGCGACTTGCTCGTTGCTAGACGGAAAACTTCGTTTTTCTTGCTCGAAAAGCATTTTAAAAACCGCCGTAAGGCGGTTTTTTTTGAGGTTCTATTTCTTTATTGAATTATAGGCAAAAATATTGATGTTGAGTTGCCATCCCCTAGTCTATTTATAGATGAAAAACCTTGAGTATTTGCTTTGATAATTAAAGGATCGATAGAGGAGTACTTCTTATTAATAAGAGGTATATCTCTTTTTAATTCATCGTTATAGCTAACATTAACCCCAGTGACAGTTGCACCGATGCTCGACTCTCTTAAAAAATGGAAGTTTCCAATATAGAGTGCCTGTGCTGGTAGTATCTTAAATTTAATACTAAATGTATTAACTGGGAGTACCAATGCAGGGCCACTAGATACTGACCATGATGAAAACTCATAGTCCCCTTTCTCTAGTTCAACAGCAAATAAGTTACCCCTTAACCCTGGCTTTTCAATATCCCAATCCAGCATTCCTGGGGGGATCATCGAAGTGCCAGAACCTATCTTCAATTTACTCCAGTCTTTGCTACCAACCTTTCTGTATCTCATGGAGTAACCCGAATAACCTCCGTGGTATGTCAAAGAGGTCAATAGAACACCTTTATCAGAATTGGAATTGAGGTTGTAGTTAATTGGTACGTTTTTTACGGAATTGCACCCGCTTAGCAACAATGTCGATAAGGTAAAAATTCCAAGAATAAGTTTTTTAATTTGATTCATATTTACATCCATTAAATGCTAGCCCTTGCAAGGTCACAAGGATTTCAAAGGGCATCAGTGAATTTGAGATAAAAGCGACAGCTGCTACATTCTCGTCCCTGATAATGAGTAACTTATTGATTAGTCGTGACGTTGAGCACGTTTCCTTATTTTATTGATAGTGCCAAAAGACCGTCGATCTGACAATTGATATAAGTCGGATGAACAGTATATAAGATACGAGAAGGTTTAAACGGCTCTTCCAGCTAGAAAGACCATTAAAAAACCGCCGCTAGGCGGATTTTTTGTTTAATGATTGGCATCATTTATTGATACAGCTATTGCCGCTTTCTTAGTTCCGGTTTTCCGTATTTGGATATTGTTAATGATTGAAACTAAGACGAAACTCAGAAGCATCAGTAAGAACCAAGAGCTGAGTTTTGCTATTGATACCATCTGCCACTCAACTGTCTGATTTGGATAGATCCATACGTTGGTATAGGTGGCAATGTTCTCAGCAAACCAGATGAATAAAGCCACCAGAAACCAACCGAGCAGGATTGGCATTTTACGGTGTGTATTTATAACTCTGAAGTAGATATCTGTCTTGTAAAAAAGAAGTACGGTGGCAGCTAAAAGTAACCATCTCAGGTCCCATATATAGTGATGGGTAAAGAAATTCGCGTAAATTAAGCTAACCAGCACAATAGTAGCCAGTCTAGAGGGGTAGTAGGAGTACTCAAATTCAAATATTCGCCATACCCGGGCGATGTAACTACCTACCGCACTATACATAAATCCAGTGAACAGAGGCACGTTGCCGATACCAAAGAAATACTCTTCAGGATAGGTCCATGAACCAATTGCGTCAGATGTTTTGAATAGCTCCATGACCGTGGCAACGAGATGAAAAACAATAATCACGATGCTCTCTCGGCCGGTTTCAAATTTGAAGACTAAAAGAAATCCCTGGAAAGCGATGGCTGATAAAAAGATGAAGTCATAGCGATGAATACTGTCTAACGGATACCAGAAACTGGTTGTGATCATTACTGCCAGTAGGAAACCGCCAAAGATACAGGCGTTCGCTTGCTTTAGACCAAAAAGCCATAGTTCATGAATAAATGCTTTTATCATCAATAGACGTATCTCTTTTTGTTTTTATCGAGCAAGCGGCGAAGCCGCGTCTAGCAACTTATCCAAGCCAGCCTGAAATTCCTTTATAGATAACAAAAATTGCCGAGACAGCTGAGACGGTTAAGAGTACCGGCTTGGCGCTTTCGGCGCGAATCTTGCCATCTACTTTATGGGCCAGCCAGAAACCGATAAGTACGCCGGGTAGCATCTTAAGGCTTAGCATCGCTATTTCGGTATCGATGTTGCCCTGATGCATGAGGGCAAGTATGGAGAAGGGTGTGCCGATTAAAAAGAAGGCGGCCAGTTCGTTACGGATGGTGATGCGGTTTTGTTCCTGATACACCAGCGCCATGGGCGGGCCACCGACAGATGTTGCGGTACCGATTAATCCGGAGAAGAAACCACCAATTATCAGGCTGATTTTTGAGGTCTGTACTTTGAATACTTTCCAGGTCAGTAGTACCGCTAATAGCAGTGAGGCACCGAACAGCAGACTCAGGCTCCAGGCTGGAATAGAGACCAGGAGCAGTGCACCTAGCCATGCGCCGGGTAAGCGGGCGATGATTGCCGGCGCTATTCTGCGCCAGTTCAGCTCACCCTGGTTACTCATCAGCGTTATCCGCGAAACGACTAATACAGATAGGCTGGTCCCTAAAATCAGAATCGGACCGGGTACATAAGAAGGATTAATCAGGAACAGCAGCGGCGCTGCCACCAAACCAAAACCGATACCAAACCAGGTTTGCAGCACAATTCCGCAGGTCACAATCAACAGCGCTGTCAGTTCGGGAAAGGTATAAAGCATCGTATCCATATCGAAAATAGAGTCGCTAGAACAGAGCCTTAGGCTCCAGCTAGTCGTTAGATGGAAAACTAGGTTTTCCTTGCTAGAAAGAACCAGCAGCATAGCTTGCTGTTATTAATGAAGCGAGGAGAAATTCAGATTATAACGTTCTCTACTATGAATGCTGGGCATTGAGTTTTCGCGAAGTGAGTCCGCAGCGACGTCTGGTTGTTCTAGCTCAGGAGGGTTTCTGCACTGTGATTTAGTAATAAAAAAAGACCCCGCTTCCGATTGGTGCAAATCAGAAGCAGGGTCGTTTGTATCAAGTGATATCGTTACACCTCTATAGTATCGATAGCACCTAATTTTTAGCGAAGCAGAGTGTTAATTCAGCGACCACCGGCTCCCTGTCGTGAACGGTCACTGTTTTCAACCAGCACCCCTTCACCGATTTTATTGATCCGGGCCCACAGGTCTTCATCGATATCGATGCCGTGATCAACACTGTGTTCCTTGTTTAACTCAACCTGTTCAGCACTGATGTAGCTGGCATTGCGATTGCCCTTCGAACGCTGCAAGGAAGAGGTTAGGTCGACCCGGGAGCTACAGATAATGGTCAACGCCTGCTTGTCTTCTTGATTAGAAGTCAGAGTCGTCATCGCTTCACTGTAGCTAGGGTAACGCTCACCTGCTTTGATCGCGGCGGTGTGCTCGGTTACCGTCTGGCTACCGTTCTGCCAGTAGGCAGCAACGCTGATACCACGGCGACCACAATCGGTTAGCGCTTTAAGGATAAACATTCGATTATGGCAGTTATGCACCGTTACTGTAGCGATACCGTTTTCAAGTGCCTTGGCGTGAGCCAGGTCGACGGAGGCGGCGATACAATTGAGTGCGCTGCGGCCATTACTATCGATAATCGCCGAAGTACTGTCTTCATAGATGACTGTGCTCAGCGGCTTAGTGCTGTCTTCACTGATGTAGGGTAGTGCCCGCTGCAATTCAGTCAGTCCATTGAGACCGTGCTTTTCCAGCCACAGAATCATATTGGCGGCATCTTCATAGTTACCAACATAGTAACCGGTGGCTTCAAAGCAGCGGCGCAGGGCAGCTTTCAGTTCGATCATAGAAACATGCATCAGAATTCTCCTTCCTGCTGTGGTGCCAGTGGCATAAACCAGTCGTCGTTGAATGTTCTACCGATATCTTCCAGCAGCGGCGCGCCCTGGAACATTGTGTTACGGACCCATAGCTTGGAACGTGGATCAAACTTACCGACACCGAAGAATGCCAGTTTGGCACGTAACAGGTGCATCGGTAGGATCTCGCGGTCCAGCAGATTAGCCTGAATGTCGCCGTAGATGCAGCGGTTCATGCTCTGAATACGGCGTACGATACCGCGCAGTTTAGGTTGTGCAACCATAAAGCGGGCAGTGCTATGTTCAGGGTGCTCAGTCATATATTCAGACAGCTGGTCGTAGCATCTACGCACTGCGTAAGCGACACCCAATGCCATCTCTTTATCTTTACCATTCTCGTCGCGGATATCGCCCAGACGGGGCTCCATCTTCTCTTCCGAACGGTACCAGAAAGTATCCTTGGCACCTTCAGCGGCGAAATCGAACCCCAGGGCCCATTGATAGCGGTTCTCGATAACCTGTTTCAGCTCTTGCAGCGGCATTACCGGATCAAGATCCTGAAACTCTTCTGCGGAATGATAGTCTTCCAGGTCGTCGACCAACTCTGGATAGAGTTCTAACATCACCGAAACTAACATTTCCTGGCCTTGCAGCGAGCAATTGATTTCGCTCCACTGAAGCAGTGCTTCCCAGCTATCGAAGCCGTTTCGGGTATGTTCGCGAATCGCGTCCAGGTCTTTCAGTACCTGCTGATTGTTGGCTGTTTGCCATTCATCTTCGGTAACCGTTTCTGCGGTGTGCACTGCGCAGCGCTCCAGCAGCTCAGGGAACTGTTGCTGAATACGGTGATTGATGTTGCCGAGAACACGGACTCGAGCCAGTGCCAGTTCACGCATCTCGACCCACTGATTAATCAGTAATGGGTGGTTGATCAGGTATGGCGCCATACCTAGGCCGGTGGAATTACCGATGCCGAAGAAACGCTTAATGTCAGGCTGCATCGGATTATAGCTTTCGGGTGTCTTGTGCTGTGCGATATGTTCCGCCTGCAGCAGGCTGAAGTTTCGCAGCATCAGGCAAACAAACATCTCAGCCGAAAAAGGGCGGGCAAAATCGGCATGGCGGCTAGCCACTTTTTCCCAGTCGGCCATGCCCAGTTTTCCGCTGCCATATACGGCGGTGGTGCGGTATAGGTAACCTACTTTAGCGATCTGCGCCACATCCGGCTGTTTGCCGTTGGCCAACTGATCGACTACATAATCAAAGTTACGGGCGCTACGGTTGGCACGGGATAGAACAAAGACCCGGGCATCGACCCGGCCTGCTTCCTGTTTAGGCACATTCTGACGCAGTTTTTCCAGATAGATTTCATCAACTTCGCCGTCCACCAGGGCCATTGTCAGGTCCCACTTGGTGGCGATTACTCGGTCGTTACGCTCATCCGGCGAGAGATAATCGGAGAACAGTACAAAGCTGTAAAGCTTATTAGGTGTAGTGATCTCGTAGACGACAGTACCGTAGCCCAGCTCATCCAGTTCAAAACGGGCTGGTTCAATCTGCCAGCGCTCGCGCATAATCCGACGCACCAGAGTACGCATAAAACTAAGTCGACTCTGATGGATAGCGCCCAGTCGTTCCAGGTCCATGACCTGGTTGATCGGGCGCAATGGTAGTGCGTTGTCGCCTCTCAGGGCAGCTTGTATAGCAGCTGGCGTGGTCATTATTGTTTTCCTCGTTAAATAGCGATTCGAGACTGAGTGGAAACTATTGCGCTTGCCTGAACTTCGTTAAAAATAGTCTAAAAGTGCCTGTTTACAGCAGTAAACTCCGCATTCTCGATTATTTTCGCCTCGCTCAGCCTTCGCTTATAACGTTTCCATACTTTCTCGGCACATCTTGTTTTTTTTATTAGCAGCATAGATGTGTTCGAAACCTCTTTTTTATTTGCTCTGCTGGTTTCGTTTGTAATGGTTATATGCAGAGCTATACGAGGAAGGGTCAGGCTGTCTTATCAACATAGTAGATAAGTATGGCTCAGTTCTGCGGATAGATCAGAATCTGAACAGCCAGCCTTCCGGTATGCCACTTATCATGGGGCAGAAAGCTGATCGCGCACAAATCAGAAGGTTATATCGCTTAATAAGAGAAACTTATCAAAATAGCTCAACCTATTATTTTTTCTATGTCTCCAGCCCTGTTGTAAATCGCCGCGGAGGTTAAAAATTTTATGTTTTTGCTGGATTGTTACGCGCCAGAATAAAGTCGACCAGTGCTTGGGCCGGTGGTGTTAATGACTTATTAGTGAGCTTAACAATTCCGATGCGGCGCACCACTCTTGGCGTACTTAATGGAATAAAGCACAGCGTTTCGCTGTCTTTGGGTACCGCATAGCGGGGTAAAGTGGTCACACCAAAGCCCGCTTCAAGCATCGCAATCAACGAGATCATATTTGAGATATAAAACTGGGAGTGGCCCAGTAGAGGTCTGGCTTCACTGTCTTCCAGCAGGCGGGAGGTACCGTTACTTATTAGCCGGTAGTTACGCAGTTCTTTCCAATGTAACTCTTTATGTTCAGCCAGCGGGTGATCTTTTGGGCAGACTACGCCGATCTGATCTTCCCAGATCGGGATAAAGGTTTTGTCACTATGTTCCTGTTCGTGGAACAGATGAGCGATACCGAAATCGACCTGTTGGTTTTCTACCATCTTGTAGACCGCATCGGAATTATCATCAAAGAAGCTGATGTGCAATTCAGGCGTGTCGTTAACAAATTCAAGCAACAGTTCAGGTAATACCTGACTGGCAATAGAAGGTACAGATGCGAGTCGCAGATGGCCGGTTTTGTGTTCCGCTAACAGGGTCATATCCTGGGATATACGATCGTGGTGTTCAATCAGCTCCTTTGCCTTGGGCAGAAAATACTGTCCGAAAGGGGTCAGCTCTGTCTTGGCGGTCTTAGCGTTGCGCTTTTCAAAGAGCGACTCACCCAGCTTGTTCTCCAAGTCACGAATCGACAGCGAGATTGCCGGTTGGGTGCGGTGGGCTTTCTCCGCTGCAGCATGAAATCCTTTCAGCTCAGAAACCCAGACAAAGTGACGCAATTGGGCAATCTTGAATTCCGGCAGCATAAAGCCTCCTGTGATGATTTAGTAACGGTTACAAATTCCCGATAAGAAAACCTTATCGCGGAATATTATTTATTAATTATTTTTATTAAAGCACAGGCCCTATGATTGATCCATATACATGCAGGAGATCAAAAATGTCTGATTCAGTTTTTCGTAATTACATTGCAGGTGAGTGGGTCGAAGGTAACAAAGGCTACGTGGCAAATATTAGCCCCGCCGATATCAGCGATGTGATCGGCCAGTATGCTCAGGCTGATAAAGCTCAGACTGAAGCGGCGATTGCTGCAGCAGCAGTTGGCCAGCTAGAGTGGCAAAAAAGTGGTCTGGAACAGCGCTACTCAGTATTAATGGCCATCGGTGATGAGTTGATCGCCCGTAAAGATGAACTGGGAGAACTCCTCGCTCGTGAAGAGGGTAAGACTCAGGCTGAAGGCGCGGGTGAAACTTATCGCTCCGGTCAGTTTTTCCATTACTACGCCGCGGAAGTTCTGCGTCAGATGGGTGAAACTGCTGATTCTGTTCGCCCGGGTATCGAAATTGAAACTCGCCGCGAGCCGGTAGGTGTTGTCGGTATCATCACGCCGTGGAACTTCCCAACGGCAACCGGTGCCTGGAAGATTGCTCCGGCGCTGGCGTTTGGTAACGCTGTCGTTTGGAAACCTGCTAATCAGGTGCCTGCGTCTGCCTGGGCTTTGACTGAAATTATCTCCCGTCAGGGACTGCCTGCCGGCACTTTAAATCTGGTCATGGGGCCGGGTGCGGAAGTTGGCGATGTGCTGATCAACTCTCGTGGTATCAATGCTCTGACCTTCACCGGATCTTTAGAAACGGGTCGTAAGGTTGCCGTGGCAACGGCGGTTAACCTGGTGAAGTGTCAATTAGAAATGGGCAGTAAGAATGCGCTGGTCGTTCTCGATGATGCAGATCTGGATAACGCTGTTGAGTGTGCCGTGGGTGGCGCGTTTGGTGGTACAGGGCAGAAGTGTACGGCATCTTCCCGACTGATCGTTACTGAAGGTATCCACGACCGTTTCGTTGAGGCGATGGTTGAGCGGATGAAGAAGCTGGTTGTGGGCCACCCACTGAAAGCGGGTGTACATATCGGTGCCGTTGCTGATGCCCGCCAGATGGAGCAGAACCTACGCTACCTGGAAACGGCTAAAACCGAAGGTGGCAAGCTGGTTTACGGTGGCGATGTACTGACTGAAGAGACCGAAGGCTACTACATGCAGCCTGCGTTATTCACCGAAACCACTAACGCTATGACCATTAACCGTGAAGAAGCTTTTGCGCCGATCGCCTGCATTATCAAGGTTAAGGATTATGAAGAAGCGCTGGCGACTCTGAATGATACCAACTTCGGTTTGACCGGGGGTATTTGCACGCAGTCACTGAAATATGCGTCTGACTTTAAACGTAACGCCAAGACGGGTTGTGTGATGATTAACCTGGCAACTGCAGGTACCGATTATCACGTTCCATTTGGTGGCCGTAAGGATTCCAGCTTTGGCCCACGGGAACAGGGAACTTACGCCAAAGAGTTTTACACCGTTGTGAAGACAACCTACATCAGCGCTTAACGCTTTATTTACGAGCTTAGGCCAGGAGGTATTGCTATGCATAACGAAATGATCGTAATTGACGGGCTCCAGTATTCCAACTGGAACCGCAAGATCTTCGAACAGCTACGCGAAGGTGGCGTAACGATGGTGCATGCCACCATCGTTTACCACGAACAAATTCGTGAAACTCTGATGCGTATTTCCGAGTGGAATCGTCACTTTGAAATGAACAGCGATCTGATCATGCCGGTCAGAAGCGCAGCAGATATCCGTCTGGCAAAGCAGCTGGGCAAAGTGGGCATCATGTTCGGCGCTCAGAACTGTTCTCCGATTGAAGATGATATCGGTATGGTCGAGGTGATGCGTGAGCTAAACCTGATGATCATGCAGCTGACCTACAACAACCAGAGCCTGTTGGCCTGCGGTTGCTACGAAGCGGAAGACAGTGGTGTCACTCGCTTTGGTCGCCAGGCGATCAAAGAGATGAACCGGGTCGGCATGATTATCGATATGAGCCATAGCGGCGAGCGCAGCACTTTAGATGCGATAGATATTTCTGAGCGTCCGATAGTGATCTCCCATGCTAACCCACTAAGCTTCCACGAAGCCAAGCGCAATAAGTCCGACAAGGTACTGAAGGCGCTGGGTGAATCCGGTGGTCTGCTGGGCTTCAGTCTGTATCCGTTCCACCTTAAGAACGGCCCGGATTGCACGTTGGACGATTTCTGCGACATGGTTGCCGGTACCGCTGATCTGATGGGTATTGAGCAGATCGGCATCGGTACTGACCTGTGCCAGGAGCAGCCACTGTCAATTCTGGAGTGGATGCGAAATGGTCGCTGGTCAAAAGCCATGGACTACGGCGAGGGCTCTAAGGCGAATGCCGACTGGCCACGTCCGTTGTCCTGGTTCCGCGATAGCCGTGACTTCCCGAATCTGACTAATGGTCTTCAGGCGCGAGGCTTCAGCAATGAAGACGTGGCTAAGATCATGGGTCTGAACTGGCTTAACTTTCTCGATGAAGGGCTAAAGCCGCAATAACCTTGTTTTTATAACCTATATGGCTCAGTCCGTTGAGAGTTCAGTCTGAGCCATTGCTTTACCTGATAACTAATAAATATAAAGATCCGTCAGGAGACTATAATGAGTAATACAACACAGGCTGCTGTTGCCCGGCAACAGACAGCAACACCCGAGGCCTCTATGGCCAATAACAAATTTCTAGCAGGTGTCGACCTGCCGGTATTCTTTATTAGTGGTGGAGTACTGGTGCTGTTCGCCGCATTGGCTCTGTACGATATCGACATGATGTCTGGCTGGGTTAATAGCGCATTTGCTACCTCAACTAAATATTTTGGCGCCTACTGGCAGGTGCTATTACTACTGACCTTTGTGATCGGTCTGTTTCTGACTATTGGTCGTACTGGTTCTGTGGTTCTGGGTGGTGTTAAGTCACCGGAGATGCCAACCTTCCAGTGGATCTCAGTAATCATGTGTACCCTGCTTGCCGGTGGTGGCGTGTTCTGGGCTGCGGCTGAGCCGATGGCACACTTCACTTCAGCACCGCCATTATTCTCGGGTACTGAAGCAGGTTCTGTTGATGCCGCTTACAACGCGCTGGCACAGAGCTTCATGCACTGGGGCTTTCTAGCCTGGGCGATTCTGGGTAGTCTGACCGGTATCGTGTACATGTACCTGCACTATGAAAAAGGTCTGCCGCTGAAGCCCCGTACGCTGCTGTACCCGGTGTTTGGTGACAAAGTTATGACCGGCCCATTGGGTGCTATCGTTGACTCAAGCTGTGTACTGGCAGTAGTTGCGGGTACGGTGGGGCCGATCGGTTTCCTTGGCCTGCAGGTGAGCTTCGGTCTGGAAAAACTCTTTGGTATTCCTAACACCTATATGACTCAGGTAATGATATTGGTCGGCTTGATCTGTATCTATACCATCTCTGCGGTTAGTGGTGTTACCAAAGGGATTCAGATTCTCAGCCGTGCCAACGTAATTCTGGCGGTTGTCCTGATGGCTTTCATTCTGATCTTTGGGCCTACCGCGTTTATTATTGACGGCTACCTGCATTCGTTCGGCATCTACTTAGATCAGTTCATTCCGATGGCAACGTTCCGTGCTAGCCCTGGCTGGTTGGACTGGTGGACAGTATTCTTCTGGGGTTGGTTCCTGGGTTACGGTCCACTGATGGCGATGTTCGTTGCGCGTATTTCTAAAGGTCGTACGATCCGTGAAATGATACTGCTGATCTCTGTTGTTGCACCGATTATCACTTGCTTCTGGTTCACTATTGTAGGTGGTAGCGGTCTGGCATACGAACTGGCTAATCCAGGCGTAATCTCTGAACCGTTCACCGGTTTTAATCTACCAGCAGCACTGTTGGCAATTACTGAACAGCTACCGATGGGCTTCATGATTTCGGTTCTGTTTTTAATCCTGACGACAATCTTTGTAGCCACTACCGGTGACTCCATGACCTACGCAGTATCGATGGTTATGACCGGTACCGATCATCCACAACCGTCTATTCGTGTGTTCTGGGGCATCATGATGGGTGTCGTTGCTGCACTGTTGATCTCTATCGGCTCCGGCGGTATCTCTGCGCTGCAATCGTTCATTGTAGTGACGGCGGTCCCTGTCTCTTTGGTGTTGCTACCATCGCTTTGGACGGCACCGCAGATCGCTCGCAAGATGGCCGACGAGCAGGGGCTTTAATTAATAACTGAAGTCCGATCGTTTCACTTGTCCGCTCACTGCGTTTGTCCGAGGTCCGAAAAAACGGACAGGCGCAGGGGGCGGGTTTCTGCTTTTAACGGACAAGTTGACTCCGGCAACGTCGGACAAGCGTAGCGTTCGGGCTTCGGATCTCTATCTTTTATAAAAGTGAATTACTATGAAACAAGCTGTAAAGACTGAACTGTTCGCCTCTAAGGCGCCACTGGAATGGGCTGTTATCGCTAACGGTCAGCTGTCTACTGCGCAGATTCCTATTAATGCTGAAGGCCAGGTTGTTGAAGGTGGCATTGAGGCGCAGGCACGTCAGACGATGGAAAACTTTAAGCACACCATTGAAGCGGCTGAGCTGACCATGGCTGATGTAACCCAGGTACTGATCTATGTGACTGATCGAAGCCAGTTACCAGTATTCAACAAAGTTTACGCTGACTACTTTGAAGCACCATACCCGAACCGTGCGGCGATGATTGTTGCCGGTCTGGCCCGTGAAGAGATGCTGTGTGAAGTTGTTGCCTATGCGGCAGTGCCTCGCTAAGCGGGAGTAGCTAGAACGTCGCTACGCTACTGCTAGTGGCTAGACGGAAAACTTCGTTGTCCTTGCTAGAAACAGCGTTCTGGCTTTAGCGTTTTATCCCAGATTGTCCCTTGCCGATAGGCTGTTGGCGCATTGGTTAACCGGTGCGCCTTTTTTTGTGGATCAAATATAGGTTTCTTAGTTATTTATAATGACTATTTGCATCTCCTTTTAAGTAAGTTTTTTTTATAAGCCATTGATAATGGTTGCAGATGAATAGAGCGTGATTGATCGTTAATTTTATTCATGGCTGTTGATATTGACCCCCCCGTCTCATCTCCCTAGAATGCACTCAGTTTTTGGTAATCCTGTTGTAAAATAGGATTTTAAACGGGAAGTTGGTGCGTACTGTTTTTTAGCAAGAATGCTTAAACAGGCAATGCCTACACTGCCCCCGCAACGGTAATCGAGTTAAGACATTACAAAAGCCACTGTGTCATACATGGGAAGGCGTAATGTTGGGATTCTTTCCACTCGAAAGTCCGGAGACCGGCCTCAAACACTATTCAGTCGGCATAGCGGAGGGCTAATGCAACGGCAGCACATTCCTGTGGTTTTCGTTCTGGCTTGTTAGCTAGTTCATGTCTTGCGGTTTTCGTGTTTCTGTTCATTCCTGCTTGTTAGTGCCGTTAATCTAATTGACGTGCGGCGGGCACGTACAGGACACCATCTGACTCATGAAAAAATTATCCAGCGCCATTCTAGCAGCGGCGTGTTGTTATTCCTCTTTGGTTGTAGCTCAGCAAACAACGACCCTCAATAAAGTATTTGTAACTGCTTCTCGTACTGCTCAGTCGGTAGATGAAACGTTGGCTTCAGTTACCTTGATTACACGAAAAGATATTGAACGTTCACAGGCAATTACTGTGGCTGATATATTGCAGAAAACGCCAGGTGTCGTGATCACCAACAGTGGTGGTATTGGTAAAGCGAGTAGTGTTTACCTACGCGGCACATCAACTAAAGATCTGTTGATTTTGATTGATGGCATCCGTATCGGCTCAGCTACGCAAGGGCAAGTAAATGTTCAGGAGCTTAACCTTAGTCAGGTTGACCGTATCGAAATTGTTCGTGGCCCACGTTCCTCTTTGTATGGTTCTGATGCTGCCGGTGGTGTTATTCAAATTTTCACTCGACGTGGTGCTGGTAAGCTTACACCTTCCTTTACTATTTCAGCAGGATCAGACAGTACCTCAATAGCAAAAATTGGTTTACAGGGTGGGGATCAGAACCGTTGGTTCAATGTAGCAGCATCAGGTATTGACACTGAGGGATTTGATGCGAAAACCTCGGGTGATGACGACGATGACGGTTACTATAATAAGGGTTTGCTGCTGAGAGTAGGGCAGCGCTTTGATGGTGGTCATGAACTTGAAGGGCTTTTCACCATCACCGATTCCGCAAACGAGTTTGATGGTACTTACGCAACAAGTCCCGATCGTGGCGATAAGCTAATTAAGGTGCTAGCTGCTAGTGGCACAATTGTTGTGTCTGACAGCTGGCTTGTTGACCTGTCGGCAGGTCGTAGTCTGAACCAAAGCACATCATTTACCGGTAACGTTTTCAAAAGCCGTTTTGAAACAATACGTGATTCTTTTAGTCTTCAAAATGATGTGCTTGTCAGTGATGATAATCAGCTTATTTTTGGTTTGGATTACCTCAAAGATCAGGTTGATTCGAACAATACTTATGCTGAGACTGAGCGCAGTAACTGGGCAGGTTTTGCCCAATATCAATTAGCACTGGGCACGTCTGATTTGCAATTCAGTGTACGTGTTGATGATAACGAGCAATTTGGCTCACATACGACAGGCGGATTCGCCTGGGGTATTCCACTTAACGATAATGTTAATGTTATCGCGTCATACGGCACGGCTTTTAAAGCCCCTTCTTTCAATGATCTGTATTACCCGGGTAGTGGCAATACTGAGTTGATACCAGAAGAGTCTGATACATATGAACTCAGTCTAAAAGGGAAGCGCAAAGGGGTTAACTGGCAGACTTCGATTTACCAAACATCCTTTGAAAATATGATTGCCTGGGCACCGATTGCTCCTGGTTCTTATACATGGAAACCTAGCAATATTAATTCAGCCCGCATCCGTGGTCTGGAACTCAGTGCTGATTATCAATGGCAGCAGTGGTCTTTAAATGGAAATGTCTCTTTCATTGATCCTGAAAACCGTTCAGGTGTAAATAAAGGTAATCGCTTAAAGCGTCGCGCCGATAGAATCGCGAATATAAATATCGACCGTGACTTTGGTGCGCTGGCGTTAGGTGCAACATTACATGCTGAAGGTCGCCGTTACACCAACGACAGTAATACCGACTCTTTAGAAGGCTTCGGGACTGTAGATCTGCGTGCTGCTTATCAGTTAGCCGCTGCATGGCAAGTGCGGACAAAGCTTGGAAACTTACTAGAAAAACAGTACCAAACAGTTAGCGGTTATAACCAGTCTGGCTTAACCGCCTTATTTACACTGGCTTATCAGCCTCAATAACGTGAACAAGAGATACTTGCCATGATGAATATTTCACAACGGTCACAGTTGATGATCGGTACATTTTTGATTTTATTGATGGCGATTACCCGTGGCCATCACTTCGCATCTATCGAGCATTTGCCGAGTGCTTCCTGGGCTGTTTTTTTCTTGGCAGGTATTTACCTTAAACCTTTGTGGGCTTTTCCGTTGCTGATTCTGGAAGCGTTTTGTCTTGATTTAGCTGCGATCACTTTTGGTGGTGTTAGCTCGTTTTGCGTAACACCTACTTATATTATGCTTGTCCCAGCTTATGCGTCGATGTGGTGGGCAGGGCGTTGGTATGCGAAGCATCACCAGGAACGCTGGAGTAGTTTACTAACGCTTTTCAGTAGTTTGATGGTTGGTACTGCTGTCTGTCAGCTTATCTCCAGTGGCAGCTTTTACTTTTACTCTGGCCGATATTCTGATCCGACTATGGCTGAAATGGTTAATCGTTTAATTAAATACTCGCCTTCGCAATTTGAAGCGGTCTTTTTCTATGTAGGTTGTGCTATTGCTGCACACTTGTTCTTGAGCTGGTTTAACCGTACTCGTCACTCCGGAACTGAAACGCTATGAGTGATAAAAACTTGCCAGGCTCATCTGAGCAGTCTGAAGAGCAACAACGAGAAATGCGTTATCAGGCACGTATGAAACGTAAAAAAGAGGTGATAGATCAATCTATCGCTCGTGCTGATCAGGACCGCGGTGTATGCCTTGTTCATACTGGTAACGGTAAAGGTAAGAGTAGTTCTGCCTTTGGTATGGTCGCGCGGGCGTTAGGTCACAATATGCAGGTTGGTGTTGTGCAATTCATTAAAGGCGCTTTCAGTACAGGCGAAGAAGCATTTTTCAGACGCTTCCCCGAAGTACAGTATTACGTGATGGGTGAAGGATTCACCTGGGAAACACAAGATAAAGAACGTGATATTGCCGCTGCAACTAAAGCATGGAAGCAATCTGAAGAACTCCTCAATGATGAGAATGTTTCTTTGGTTGTGCTCGATGAGTTGAACATTGCGCTTAAATATAAGTATGTTGATTTGCAGGTGGTTATTAAGGCAGTTGAAAGCCGTCCTGTGAATCAGCATGTGGTTATTACTGGCCGTGGTGCCCCGCCAGCATTAATAGATATTGCAGATACGGTAACCGAAATGCAGGTTGTAAAACATGCTTATCAGGCGGGTATTAAGGCGCAAAAAGGTGTTGAACTGTGAGTGATCAATTACTTAAGTTCTCACCTTCGAACGATGCTATTTCATGCCCTGCGTTATTTATTAGCGCACCCGCATCAGGCCAAGGAAAGACCACAGTGACGGCAGCATTAGCGCGGCTGCATCGTAATGCTGGGCGTAAAGTAATTGTTTTTAAAACAGGGCCTGATTTTCTTGATCCTATGATTTTGGAAATTGCCTCGGGCGAACCTGTTAATGCATTAGATTTGTGGATGGTAGGCGAGGTCCAAAGCCGTGCTTTGTTACATGATGCAGCAAAGCGTGCTGACCTGATATTGATTGAGGGTGTCATGGGGTTATTCGATGGCGAACCTTCAGGCGCCGATTTAGCCCGCTTGTTTGATGTACCTGTATTGGCTGTCATCGATGGTTCTGCAATGGCGCAAACCTTCGCCGCTATTGCTCATGGCTTAGCGACATATCAAGATGACTTGCCGTTTTCTGGTGTATTAGCGAACCGCCTTGGCAGTGATCGGCATGCCGAAATACTACGTGATAGTTTGCCAGAGTCTATTCATTGGTATGGTGGCATCAAACGCTCTAAAGGTGTTGAGCTTCCAAGCAGGCACTTAGGTCTACTGCAAAGCAATGAAATTAATGATCTTGATGAGCGTCTGAATACAGCTGCAAAAATGATTTCAGCAACAGGGGCAAGTGAGCTGCCACCTGCGGTATGCTTTGAAGCTAATCCACTGCCTACAGACGCCACTAATAACAAGGATGATTTGCTACGTGAGTTAAGTCCTACTTTGGCTGGCGTTCGTATTGGTATCGCAAAAGATGAAGCATTTTCGTTTGTCTATCCAGCGAACATCACCTTGCTAAAACAGTTAGGTGCTCAAGTGGTGTTCTTTTCGCCGTTGCAGGATCAGGCTTTGCCGGATGTGGATAGTGTCTATCTACCGGGTGGTTATCCCGAGTTGTTTGCGCAAAAGCTTGCAGCTAATGATGCAATGAAAAGGGCCATTAAAGCGCATGTTAATGCGAATAAACCTCTTGTTGCTGAGTGTGGCGGCATGCTCTATCTCGCTGAGTCACTCACTGATCTAACTGGAAACACTGAATCCATGTTGGGGCTTCTTACAGGTAAGGTGACAATGCAGCCTCGATTAACCGCCTTGGCTATGCAAAGCGTAGCTTTACCAGAAGGTACAATCCGCGGGCATACCTACCACCACTCCTCTTTTGAAACAGACGAAATAGCGGACTATCAGGGCTTGTGCCCTAACTATGCGCGAACATCTGAAGCGGTGTATAGAAAAGGAAACCTATACGCTAGTTACATTCATCACTATTTCCCATCAGCAGTGGATGCTTGTACTGCTCTTTTTAAGCCTGAATGATCAGCGCAACCATCATACTAGGCGTACTAATCGACTGGTTAGCAGGGGAGCCTAAACGCTGGCATCCTCTCATTGGTTTTGGTTGGATCGCGAAAAAAGTGGAGCGCGTATTTAACTTACAAAAAGTTAACTCACAAAAGCTGCACTCGCATGGGCCTGATTCAATTGAGCTTTTAGTAGAGCCTTCAGCTGAGTTGTTAATAGATGCATCGGTAATGAAACGGTCTGCAGTAAAGCTTAAGTTATTGGGTGCGGTGGCCGTTGCTCTTGTGTGTTTACCCCTTCCGCTTATCCTGCATTATTGGCTACCTGAGATGTGGGAATCATTTGGCGTATATAGTCTGTTAAATGCACTCCTCTTGTACCTTGCAATCGGCCATCGTAGTTTATGGGATCACATTCAACCTATTGCCGACGCTCTATTTCGCCTAGATGATGCAAGCGCGCGCCACCATACAGCGATGATAGTAAGTCGTGATCCTGACGCGCTTAATATCGAAGTTTCAGCAATTGAGTCTGTTTTAGAAAATGGCAGTGATGCTATTTTTGGCGCTATTTTTTGGTTTGTGATTGCCGGGGGGGCGGGAGCTATCTTTTATCGTTTAGTGAACACCTTAGATGCTATGTGGGGGTATCGTACTGAGCGTTATTGCCATTTTGGCTGGGCTGCTGCAAAACTAGATGACCTACTTAATTATTTCCCCGCACGCTGCACAGCGTTAAGTTATGCCATTTTATCTAATTATACTAATGCCCTGATGTGCTGGAAAAAACAAGCGTCTGCGCATGCTAGCCCCAATGGCGGGCCTGTTATTGCAGCGGGGGCAGGTGGCCTGGGAATATTGTTGGGAGGCCCTACGCGTTATCAGGGTATTTGGCATGATAAGCCTTTGCTGGGCACTGGAGCGCTTCCCAAAGCGGCTGACATACAACGGGCCATGCGGCTGGTATCACGTAGTTTAATACTCTGGATTTTTTTGATCAGTAGTGCCGAGCTTTTATGGTTTTTCTTCCTCAATAATGGAGGAATGCTATGACGATAACTAAGCGAATTAGTAACCTTAAATCACCGTTTCATGGCGGGCGTTTGCACGAGGCGTCGCAGCAGTTTGGTATTCCTATTGAGAGCTGGGTTGACCTTTCTACCGGTATTAATCCGCATAGTTATCCGTTACCAACAGTCCCTCAAGACGTGTGGCAGAAATTACCAGACGCAGGTGACAACCTTTTGAACGTCGCGGCTACCTATTATGGTTCATCGCACCTACTTGCGGTGGCTGGCAGTCAGGCGGCGATTGAGGCTCTGCCAAGTTTGAGGTCTCATTCACGCGTTGGGATCTTATCCCCCGCGTATGCTGAATATGCTCACCACTGGAGGCGCCATGGGCACGATGTTCAAGAGCTTAGTGTTGAGGCGTTAGGCGCTCAGATTGCGCATTTGGATGTAGTGATTGTTATTCGTCCAAATAATCCGACAGCAGAGTTTCCACATCAAACTCAGTTGATGTGTTGGTTAAAGATACTTCAGCAGAATAGCGGCTGGCTGATTATTGATGAAGCATTCATTGATGCTTTTCCTGAAAGTGATGAGTTATCAATGATTACTCAAGATTCTGTACATGGGCTGATCGTGTTGCGCTCTGTGGGTAAGTTTTTTGGTTTAGCTGGTATTCGCTTAGGTTTTGTGTGGACTGAACCGGCTTTGTTATCAGTATTAGCAGAACAACTAACAACCTGGTCTGTATCGAGCGTGGCTCGCTGGGCGGGAGCCGTTGCGCTGCAAGATGATAATTGGCAGTTATTGATGCGACAGCGTCTGGTACAGGATAGCCGGCGACTCTGTGATCTATTAGCTAAATATGAGTTTGAATTTGTATCAACACCTCTTTTTTGCACCGTGCAACTTTCGACTACTCAGAGGCAAGCTGCTTTTTGTGCTTATCAGTACTTTGCAGAGCGCGGCATTCTTATTCGTAATTTTGAACATCTACAGGCATTTCGTTTAGGGCTACCCAAAAATGAGATGGCATGGCGGCAGCTTGAACAGGCGCTAAGTGAGTTAAAAAGATGAAAAGCATTGGTACATTGATGGTACAGGGGACAACCTCTGATGCCGGTAAAAGCACTTTAGTGGCAGGGTTATGCCGTGTGTTATGGCGTAAGGCCTTATCGGTCGCGCCTTTTAAACCTCAGAATATGGCTTTAAATAGTGCGGTCACTGCCGATGGCGGAGAGGTTGGCCGTGCTCAGGCCGTACAGGCATATGCGTGTGGCTTAGCGCCGCACACTGATATGAATCCTGTCTTGTTAAAGCCTAACAGTGATACCGGCGCACAGGTCATTATTCATGGAAGGCCTCTGAGTAATATGGAAGCAACCGTTTATCACGATTATAAACAAGTGGCCTGGAATGCCGTTGAGTTATCGCATCAACGACTGCGTTCTGTATACGACTATGTCATTGTGGAAGGGGCAGGCTCTCCCGCTGAAATTAACTTACGTGAAAATGATATTGCCAACATGGGTTTTGCTGAGCGGGAGGATTGTCCGGTCATAATCATTGCTGATATCGATAAGGGTGGCGTGTTTGCACATATTGTTGGCACCTTAGCGCTGTTATCAGAATCTGAGCAAGCCCGGGTTAAAGGTTTTGTAATTAACCGCTTCCGGGGTGATATTGCACTATTACAGTCGGGGCTGGATTGGTTAGAGGAATACACGGGCAAACCTGTGCTGGGCGTCCTTCCTTATTTACATGGATTTCACCTTGAAGCTGAAGATGCTGTTGCATTCCAGCAACCTGAGTATTCAGAACAAGCACTGCATGTGGTTGTCCCGGTGCTCCCTCATATTAGCAACCATACCGATTTTGATCCTTTACGTTTGCATCCATCCATTAAGCTAACCTACGTTGGGCCTGAGCAGCTAATACCTGCGGCTGACCTTATCATTTTGCCAGGTTCAAAATCGGTGCGAAGTGATTTGGAATGGCTACGAAAGCAAGGTTGGGATACTCAAATCAATAAGCACCTTCGTTATGGTGGGAAAGTGTTAGGCGTATGTGGCGGCTTCCAAATGCTGGGTCATTCAATTGACGACCCCCATGGGATTGAAGGGGTGGCGGGTTGCTCCGAAGGGTTAGCCTTACTAACAATGGATACTCGTCTTTATCCAGAAAAAAAGTTATCCAATCAAATTGGTACTTTTAGTCTTGATGGTAAAGAGGCTATCGCGGTTGCTGGTTATGAAATCCATTGTGGTATTTCAACCGGTGATGCGCTGTCAGCACCAATGATACGTCTTTCAGATGATACAGCTGAAGGTGCAATTTCGAGCGATGGTCAAATTGCTGGAACTTATTTACATGGTTTATTTGAATCATCAGGTGTTGTGAATCAAGTATTGCAATGGGCAGGACTCAAAACGGCCGCTGATTTTGACTATCGCGACCGTAAAGATAGAGATCTTGATAGGTTAGCTGACTCGATTGAAACGCATTTGGATATGAAGGCTATTTACCGTTTATTAGATGCTCCTATTGTTCGGGAGAGTGCTGAATGATCTATTTTATTATTGGCGGCGCGCGCTCAGGAAAAAGCAGTTATGCAGAAAGCCTAGCTAAAAATAATGACTCAGATGTTATCTATATAGCAACGGCACAAGCCTATGATGATGAGATGCAAGGGCGCATAGAGCAGCATAAACAGCAGCGCCCGGGTGAGTGGCCAACTTTTGAAGAACCATTAGAAATAAGCAATGTTATTAATAATGAAAGTTATTCACATAACTGTTTGTTAATAGACTGTTTAACGCTCTGGCTTACAAATTTACTCTGTGCAGATAAAAACATAGCAGGCTATAAACAGCAGTTGCTTGATGCTTTAAATAACGCAAAAGGCGACATTATATTGGTGAGTAATGAAACCGGTATGGGAGTCGTGCCTATGGGTGAACTAACACGTCGTTATTGTGATGAGGCTGGTTGGTTGCACCAGGAAGTTGCGGCGTTGGCAGACCAGGTTGTTTTGATGGTAGCGGGAATTCCCGTCGTTATTAAACCTATGTCTAGTGATCATTAATACAAATTATAATGCATTCAATCGAAAGGCAGGCGCAGTACATGAATAGTCATATCCCATCGATCGCGTGGTTAAGCTCCTCTATTAAACCGTTAGATATGATGACGATGTATGCGGCTGTTGAGCATCAAAAGCAGCTCACTAAACCGGCGGGCTCTTTGGGTAAATTAGAAAACTTGGCCATCCGTCTGGCTGCTATGCAGGGCGTTTTATTTCCTACAGCTGACAATATTTCCATCGCTATCTTTGCAGCCGATCACGGTATTGCAGAAGAGGGGGTGTCGGTATTTCCCCAATCGGTCACTGCTGAAATGGTTAAAAACTTTTCCCATGGCGGTGCAGCCATTTGTGTAGCAGCACGTTTCTTGAATGCTCCTATGACTGTTTATAACTTGGGTACAGTGTCGCCCACCGAAGGGCTGGCTAATGTTGTTAATTGTGCCATTGCTCCGCAGACTGCCAGTTTTCTACGTCGGCCTGCTATGACTGAAACCCAGCTTGCGCAAGCGGTAAATGTTGGACGCCAGGCAGTATTAACGTCGATAGAAAAACAGCTAGCACAAGGGCAGAAACTTGATCTATTTCTTGCCGGAGAAATGGGGATAGCCAATACCACATCGGCTACTGCAATCGCCTCGGTGCTGCTGAATACCTCCCCTGAAAAGCTAGCAGGGCCTGGTACAGGATTAGATGCTAAAGGTGTTTCGCGTAAAGCAATGATTATTGCTCAGGCCCTAAAACTACATGAAAAGACTTTGGATAATAGCGAAAAAGATCCGTTAATTGCGTTACAGCTATTAGGTGGTTTTGAAATTGCGGCCCTTACCGGCGCTTATCTTGCTTGTGCGCAAGAAGGCGTGCCTGCTGTTGTTGATGGTTTTATCTGTACAGTAGCGGCCTTGGTAGCGTGTCGTATTAATCCTAGGGTGTCTGACTGGTTCATCTTAGCTCACAGTTCAGCTGAACCCGGTTATCTGTTATTACTGGACGGCTTTGCTAAGCAGCAGCCGCTATTGAATCTAGAGTTTCGTTTAGGGGAAGGAAGTGGTGCTGCTATTGCTGTACCGCTTATCAGACTCGCCTGTTCTTTACATCATGAAATGTCTACATTTGCAGAAGCGGCGGTGTCTTCTTCAACAGTCACGACTGACGAAGTAGCAAAGTAAGATGAAGCAGCCACTTACTATCGATGCATTGAGACACGGAGAGACGGTAAAAGGTCAGTGTTATCTGGGGCGTACTGATGCCGAGTTAACCGACCATGGATGGTGGCAAATGGAAAGCGCTATGCAAGCTATCAATATTGCGGATTACGATGTTGTAATTACTTCTCCGTTAGTCCGTTGTAAGGCGTTTGCTGAACGTTGGGTTGGATCACAAGAGTCAGATACAGTATTCCTATGCACGGATTCATTAATTCAAGAATACGATTTTGGTCTGTGGGATGGCATGACCGCCGCAGGCATTATGTTGCAATGGGCAGATGAATTAGCAGGCTTTTGGCACTCGCCAGAACAGTTTCCTCCCCCCGAAGGGGAGCTGATAACTGAGTTCTTTCAACGCTTACAGATCTTTCTAAATACTAGGCTGGCCAGTGAAAATAACAAAGTGCTTTTGATTACACATGGAGGTGTAATTAAAGCGCTGACTTGTTTGAATAAGAATAGGCCTGCATCTGACATGTTTGGTGTTGAGGCTAAACATGGTGAACTACACCGGCTTATGTGGCAGCGGGCATGAAGTTTTTTATCTCTGAACAGTGGCAAGCTCTGTGTGTGGCCATGCAGTTTTTGACGCAGCTGCCTATTCGCTTACGAATGTATCCAGATTCACGTATACAGGCGCACTCACTACTCTACTACCCGCTTGCGGGTGCTGTGATTGGTGGTGTTTTGTGTGCACTTAGCTGGCTGCTTAACGATCAATCACTGTATCTGCAGGCATCCTTAGTATTGATTGGCTGGGTGGTGCTTACGGGAGGCTTACACCTCGATGGTTTAGCTGACAGTGCTGATGGGTGGATGGGCGGATTAGGCGATCCTGAACGCACGCTGCGTATCATGAAAGATCCTTGCGCTGGGGCGATAGGTGTTCTGGCATTGGTGTTATTGCTCTTGTTGAAGTGGTCAGCGCTCATAACGTTACTGGAAACAGTTACTTTATTGCCGCTATTGATCGCTCCACTATTTGCCCGGCTGGGAGCTATTGTTTTGTTGGCTGGTACGCCTTATGTGAGACCGCAAGGAATCGCCTCCTCTATGATAGTTAATATGCCGCGACAGCGTATTTATTGTATGGGTCTGGTAGGAATAGTAGTGCTGGGGTGGATAAGTCTTCTATGGTTATTGGCAGTGGTCATTGTATTTTGGATCGCGCGTAAAATGATGTTATCGCGCTTAAAAGGTACTACCGGTGATACGGCAGGAGCCTTAATTGAATTACTGGAAGTGACCTTACTTACCGTTGCTGGCAGTACTTTTTCAACTTGAAATAGAAGCAGGGAATTAGACGGTCATTACCTATCAGCGGTTACAGACCATTCTTATTCTTTCTGCTGGCACCCGTAGCTGGGTGATCAGATATTCTTTGAAAGATTCGTCATACGGTTGCAGGTCGACTGCTTTTTGCATGCAGAGTATCCAGGCGTCGCTCTCGCTATGGCCGATGTCCAGGTGGCTGTGTGAGGCGGGAATACTGATAGGGCCGAAGGTTTCAGCGTAGCGTCTTGGGCCGCCGAGCCAGCCTGACAGGAAATAGATTAGCTTCTTTCTGGATTCACTCAGGTCGCTAGGGTGCATATCCCGGATTCGTTTAGATTCCGGAATATCATCCATAATGTCGTAGAAGTCGTTGACCAGTAGCGTCAGGCCGGCCAGTTCGCCAGCTGCTTTATAGGAGTTGTCGCCTTCGCCGTATCTGTTGCTGGGGGTATTCATAAATAGGTCAGTGGCCTTATTTCTTCCACTTCGCCCATGGATCATCATCGTTGTCAGATGAAGTGCTTTGAGAGTCGGATGTTTTGCGTTCAGACTTCCAACGATCTTGTTTATCACGGGCGTCTTCCTGTCTGCTGGAATAACCACCGCGTTTCGCACCATAGCTTTTGCCTGAATTGCTTCGATTGTTCTTGTTGAATTCAGAGGCTTTCTTAGCTTTCTGCTCGCGCTCTACTTCGGCATCTTCAAGGCTTAGCTCAACCGGGTCTCGTGGGGTTTGTCCCTCAGGCATAACGCGATCTCTGGGTGACAGCGCAAACTGCTCGGATGAAACTCGTGGCAGGTTTTTAAATTTATATAGGTAGAACTGCTCTACCTTTTCCCGCGCCCAATCGGTTTTCTTCAGGAATTTCACACTGGACTCTATGCTGGGGTTGGTCTTAAAACAGTTGATATTCAGATAGGCGTAAAGAATTTCAAAACCGTAATGGTCGACTATTTGAGTCAATAGTTCCTTTAAACCCAGGCCATGTAGCGGGTTGTTTTTGTAATTGATCTCATCATTCATAGTCATGTCCGGAAAAAGGTCTAGAAAATCTAATAAAGTGTACGATGCGCCATCATACCTGTCACTGCACATACAAAATATAGCAGAGTGTCGATTGGAACCGATCTCATCATTAAAAGTTTAGTTGCGATTATAGATCACAGGCATCTGTCCTTTCCAGGGTGCCCATGTCTCAGTATTAGTCATCAGCTCAGCCATAAAGTGAGCAACATTGATCCGACTGGTCTGTCCTGAATCAAATATGGGGTCTCGCGTTGGAGATGGGTGCAGATCGTATTCGCTTACGTCGGGGTTATCAATTAACCCATCGGGGCGGACAGCGACCCACTCGATTGCAGGGTTATTCTGACCAATCTTAGTTCGCAGAAAATCGGCCGCTTTTTCGTTATCCACATGGGGTGGGAGCAATAAACGTAACAGTCCAATCACCGCGTTGTGACGAAAAGAGGTGTGCTCACTAAGATCCTGGTTTTTATTGCCTGTGGTATTCATCAGCACATACTTAACGGGTTGTTCTGAGGCGTTTTTTTGTATGACAGTGCAGATTCGACGGACGGTATCGGTCACCAGCCGGCGGGGCTGTCCATAGACTCCCTTGAAGCTCAAAGTATGCCCCAGGCAGGAGGCTACCGCATCACAGCCCGCTACCAATTCAGCTAAAGCGGTATCGCTCATCTCTGTGATACTGGCCTGAGTGATGCTCAGGCCAGTATGGTTTTTGATAGTCTCTGGCAGGTTAGCGTCTGAACGGACGATAACTCTTACCGACTCACCTCGATTAAGTAGTTGTTCAACTAGCAATCGACCGGTTTCGCCACTTGCACCTACTACGAGGGTTGTCATACGGTTATCCCGATAAAGCTAATTTGAATGAATCTCATTTAAAGTATTATGCACGAGTTTGATGACCGTCCGATATGCTTTTATTGTAAGCGATGTTCTGACGGCTTCTTCTGATAAACTACAAAAATAACTGAGCCACAAAAACATAAAAGGACTGCCAATGCCGAGTGTCAGTAATGCCATAATCCGTATCACTAATCTTCGTCTGCGTACGTATATTGGGTTTAACCCGGAAGAACGGGAAAAGCTGCAAGATGTGGTGATTAACATCGAGATTCACTACCCGGCTGAGAAAGCGGCTATTTCCGATGATGTGGAGAAGGCGCTGAACTATAAAGTGGTGTGTAAAGAGATTATCCAGCACGTAGAGGAAGGGCACTTTTTACTACTGGAAAAGTTGGTAGGCGATGTACTGGATATTGCCACTGCGCATCCCTGGGTCAGCTTTGCGAGTGTGACGATTGATAAACCTCACGCTTTGCGATTTGCCGACTCGGTATCACTGACCTTAGAAAAACACTGCTGCCAGGATCACTGAGGTATAGCAACGCGTATATAGCTACAGAGGAGATCAGAGCTCTAGGCTGACGGCCTCTTGCTGATTAGATGTGATCGGGTTAAAGCTGGTTTGTGCCCGGTGCAGGCAGCTTTGGTTTGCGGTCTCTCTTAGTGCCTCAATACTTGTTATCTGGTGTGTACAGGGTGATCCATCCAGATAGCTAAAGGTAGCTTTTTTCTCGGTCACCTGGATGTGGCTGAAACTGACGGTCTTCGCATCATCCCGGTGCATGCAAACCGACAGTTCTCCCTGAATTGTCAGGCCATTTTCTTCGCGCTGATATTTATCCGACAGGCTATGCTTGCCTGTCTGATTAAAAGGCTGATGGCTTTGATGGAAAGCCAGCAATTGATCGGCATCCGGTGCTTGGCCTAATAAGGCGAAGTTGTTATGACGGGCTGTATATACAGAATCAAAGGCAACCGATGAGGATGTCATCGGACTTTTAATGCTGAGTGTTTCCAGTGTCTTACCATCCCATTGAAAGCCCTGGGGCTGTTGATCTAATGCCAATGTTAGCAGGGTGAATGGGGCGTACTGGTGTAGATTTATTTTACTCAGTTCAGTAGCGATTTCAGGTTGTGTTGATAAGTCCGATAGAGACTTGAGTAACTGCCCACGGCTTTTTAATACGCCTACTGGCATCTTTCCTTGATAGAAGTTCAGCAGACACAAGCTCAGGCCATGGTCATTCACCGAGATCCAGCTGCCACCACCATCGGGGTCGACCGGCATTAATACTTTGCTGTCTTGTTTCTTAAACGCTTGGGGTGCCAGCGCTCGGCTGCGACTGCGTTGTTCATCACGATTGAAGAATAACTGATAACCATCGGTATCCACTAACCAGCTTACTGTGCACATACGGCAATTCCTTAGCGCTTATGCCGGCTGTGCGGACTGTTCAGATTGTGCAGAAGTTTCCGCTTCTGCAGCTAAAGAACGCAGATAAGTGGCGGTAGCGGGAGCTGTGCCGTACTGAGCATTAACCTGGCAGCCTAACACTTTTGCGATAGTGGCCATGAGCGCCAGATGATGGATCGCATGGGTTGACGCAAATGCCAGTTCTCGGCCAAAAGACGATGTGAACTGAACGCTGAACTCTTCATCAATATCCACTTCAGTGAGTATTGAAACGCTACGCTGAAGGTCAGCAGCATCTAAGCTGGTCAGCCACTGACGCACACTTTGTAATGCATCAATGCCTTCCTGCTGTATGGTTTCCAGTGGGATACCACGCTGGCGAACGTCGTAGTTAATTACCGGCGCATCGCTGTTCTGAATCAGGGCCTGAAACATATCGAGGATATGGCGCAGGTGTTGACCAATGCTGCTGTCAAACAGCGGCTTGTGGCTTGCCTGATAGGTTGCAGCATCAAGGCCGCTGATAAAATCCTGCAGTTGATCCAGGATATTCACAGTACTGCTGATCATTTTATCCATGCTAATTTTCCGTTTTACTAAACTGTAAATTCTGGGTGGGTGCTGTTACTGAGCTAATGGTGTTTTCTTCAGTGGTTGATCTGTTTTCCGCTTCTTTAGGTACGCTGTAGACCAAGTATATCAATGCGATAGGCGTGAGTATCAGGTAGGTTGATGCCAGCGCTGATTGAACATCTTCAAAGTAAGATGCTAGCAGGGCGATCAGACTGAAAAAAATCACGATACCGGTTTGTGACAGATAGCTTTTCGCCAGTAGGTAATTGAGCGGGCGAAGCTGGCGGGCGTTGTCGAAGAAACGTTTGTTAAAGCTTAACCGGAAGAAGGTGGTCAGGAAGGCGATGACCAAAATCGCTGGGTAGACCCAGTAGTCAGGCAGGCTGGTATCCAGCATGCTGCGCAGCAACCAGGAAACAGCATAGAAGACTACGGCAACGACATAGACTTTGTTACGGTCTATCGCATCAATTCGGTTCTTCAGTAGGAAGAATATAACCGACAAGAGCACCGTCAGTAGCACGACGATAAGGCCTAGCTGTTTAATGTTTTCCTGGGTGATGTAATACAGGGAGATGATCCAGAAATAGCTTTCCAGAAACAGAAATACGCCGTCGAGATAAAAGACGACCGCTGAGTTATGTTTATCTTTGAATTTAAAAATAGACTGACAGTTGCCTGTGCTCTGATAATTACGGTCTGTTGTATCAGATGCCGTTAAGCCATTTTTGCTGCTGAGTGACCTGCTTAATGTCCCGTTGATTGTCGCGAACGTTGCATTATTACTTGCACGTAAAAACCACAGCATAGCGCTGACAGAAATAGCGGTGCTGAGTATCAGTAATTGAAATTCGTACCCGGCTCCGAGCAAGAATGCGCTAATAAGAATGCCCAGCTTCAACAATATTACGACGACGATCTGGAAGTTACCAAAGTGGCGGCCGGTTTGATGGTTTGCTGATGGCTGCTCGTGGGTTTCAGTGTCGGATGGCTGAACAGGGGCGGAGGTCATGGTGCTGAATAACACCCGCTGGGTGGTCCAGTAGAAACAGTTGTATGCGCCATTCAGCAGCGCCGCTACAACCAGTAACAGGATGCCGTCCGTATACAGCAGTGCTGTGACCAGGCTGATCTCTGTCATAAAAGAGGTTGCGGTAATTAGGCGCCAGTTCGCTTTTTGATAGACCTTTTCCCAGAGTTTGAGTGAAAAAATAAAACTCAGGCCGGTTAATGCGATAAACAGCGCGATAGCCTCTATCGAGTTACCCCGCTGTAACAGTAGCACCGGTATAAAGAACGGCAACAGGCCGATTAGCAGGGAGTGTGCCCCGGCAAACTGGAAGAAGTTACGCGCGATACTGTTCATCAGTAGGTATCTGCGTTACTGATGTCGAGTTGATCAAGCTTTTGAAAATAAGGTGCTAAGTCCTCTTTTTCACCAAAGCGTGGATAGTCATGCATCTTCAGATAAGGGCGGGAGTTAACCTCGAGAAAGATACACTTTTGATCTTTATATGAATGCTCTATCCCTTTTTCAAAAATGACGTCGATACCCAGAATGTTAGCGTCGAACATTTCCAGAACATCGAGAAATAGCTGCTTGTTGTCTTCAGGAATAGTACTTTTTTCCACTGTTCTGACAGTACCGCCAGGTGCCAGTGATATACGGTAGAACAGGGTGATTACATCACCCGCAGCGGGGACAGAGTCCATGCTAAGGTTCTGCTTTTTCAGAAAGTTAATCGTCTGTTCATTCTTCTGAATCGGGTAGATAGTCGGATACAGCTTCATCGCTGTGCGTACCGCATTCTCTTCATCAATCAGCGCGCTGATGCTTTGTGTGCCATCGCCGGTTACCGTTGGTGGGTAACGTTCGATGACAGACATCAACTCACCTTTAATGGCTACAACCCGATAGTTGCAGCCCTTCAAATACTGCTCTACTACCGTTGTCGGCCACCAGATCTTAGCCAGGAAGATCGCTTTCCACAGTTCGCGGTAATTATTGATCGGAAAGTAACTGCCCCGGGAATAGCCGCTCACGTTAGGCTTAATTACCAGTGGAAAACCGTATTCCTTAGCAAAACTGTGGGCTTTGAATGGGTTAAAAAAAATCAGCCCTTTAGCGTGGGGAACATTACCCTGATCAAACACGGCCCGCGCTTGCTCTTTAGAGCGACAACTCTTTCTGACTTCAAGGTTGTTATAGCTGCTACAGCCATTCATATACTTCTGGCTGATCCAGCTGTAGACCGCTTTTTTAATTGCTTGCATCAAATGTGTCCTTAATCAGTACGGTTGGTGCGCCGGATAAAAGCGAGCTTTTTAAAAAATATAACCGGTTCTTTTTTAATACTTGGCAACGTTTTAGTGTTTTTAGCCAATAACCAAGTGCATTTCAGAGCGGTTTTGTACTTGTTACGAGTGCTGGTGTTTGAGGTCAATAATACCAATGGCATTGGCAGGAACAGGTTGATCTCAATCACTTTAAAATCACCGGCGATCAGTTGTTCTACTGAATCAGCGCGTACGCCTACCCGAGATATTCTGAAGCGGCCTATCGCTTTGATATAACCCCAGAGCTGATCAAGTTGTTCCTGGCTCAGCGTCGGGGTGATATCCATATACTCGGTTTGTTGGTTGTAGATACCATTTATCGGGTAATCATCAGCGCTGTGATTGATTACTTGAGTCACCGATAGCATGCTGTGACGATCAGCTGACAGGTCACAGGGAATGGCAAAAATTTCAAACTCAATCTTTCCTTTTGCCGCTTCCTGAATCAGATACTGCATCGGCTGTTTGGTATCACGCTGAGCGCGTATATTGGTTAACTCTTCCGCATTATCAGCTCGTAGTATGCCTTGCGAGTTTTGTCCCCATTCAGGCTTCACAAAAAGAGGATAAGACTCAGCTGTAATGTTCAGGCTGTCTGTAGCCTCTGTAGCCTGCTTATCTATCCACTGAGATAAGCGCCACTTTTCTGGAATCAGGTCATTTATATCCTGCTTGGAATAGAGCCCTTTCGCTTTATTGAAATAGTCAGCATTGAGCTGAAAGTAGCGCCAAGGCTTAGCTCCCAACCTGATGCAGGAAGCAATGTATGAAATTACTAGTACTATTCGAATAATCATAAAAGCCCGTTAGTTCTCAGCAAGTAATGTATGACCAGTGGACCGGTATTTAATTTAAAATGGCTACTTTTAAGTAACTCTGTTCAGCTGGCAGATTTCAGTGAGCGCCAGTGGGTAAAGTTAACCAGAGCCATTGTAATACCTAGAATTAGAATTGATACCGCTGCAAAGAATAGCGAGCCGTTATCACTCTGTCCGTTATGCAGTACGACTATTCCTAATGGTGTTGCCAGATGGAAAAAGACGGCCCCCAACATAACCGATGACGCCATAACACCACCAATGCTGTGAATAACTTCTCGATCAGGCGTTTTGCTAATCAGATTTAGCTTTTTAAGAATGAAGAAAAATACTGGCGACAACAGAATTAGAGAAACAATCAGTTCGGCAGAGCCAACAGCGTATGCGCCGTATTGAGTGAACCAGTTACCCAGTCCCGTAGAAATTGTATTGCTCATCCAACCGCCGATAGTGGCGAAAATATGTTGGGTATCCGGATGGCCGGTGAACTTATAGGGCAATGAACTTAAGAACACTTTTGTGATCCAGAGAATGATAACCCAGCTGGCGATAGAGATGATTCGAGATTTCATGGCAAATCCTTAAAGATAATTTGTGAGTAACAGGTTGTCGGCTTATCGGATAACCGCAGGCCAGTTGTTGTCAGCTTGTTCAATCAGGTTGGGTTTGTCTTTCAGCCATTTGGCCTGAATGCTGGCGTCATAGTTTAGGTAAAGCTTGCCGTCTTCAATGGTCCACTGCTGCGGATCACCAGAAGCGGTATCATTATTGGCAACGGCCCAGGCGCAATAACCGCCATACTGAGGTGCGTACTTTTCAGGAGTTGCCTTAAAGGCCGCCAGATTGTCAGCATTCTTGAACTGCCAACGAGCGCCCTGATATTCGGTTGTATATTTACTGCTGCCTTTGGTGGCTTTACTGTCAGTGAAATAGGCGACAGTGTCATAGCCTGAAACAGCGACATCACTAAAGAAGGATGTATATATTGGATCCTTCGCCTGAGCCTGGAAAGAAAACATCACCAGCAGGAGTGTAAGCAGTGAGCCAAACGCGTTTTTTTGGTTAACGATGGTATTCATTTCTAGCTACCCTTGTTCTTAGTTAATCGCGCTATACATTCTTTCTATTTATGAAACTGACCGGCTTTGCAGATGCCTGATTAGTTGTGCGCTTTATTTGAGCTCACTATATCCAGCTAACATGAAATTAAACTGAAACACCGGGTGAAAAATGACTAAATATCTGATGTTTAGGTTAGCAAACTAAGAATCTTAGTCGAATATATAATAGTCATAAACAGCTCATTGTGACGGAACCTGCGAACAAATCCTGTTCGAGATCTGCAGATCTATGAGACCGCAGGGAAATAATATGTTCTGCGTGATTACTTATTATAAGGTTTACACATCACGTAAAGCTCTCCCTTGGTTGCGAGTTTTCTCAGAAATTAACCCTGAGAAAGGGGATGAGAGCTCCATCAGGACTTATTTTTAGGCCCATTAATAATATTATTTCGTTAAGGCTTTTTCTCGATATATGATCCTGCCCACGCTTGCGGTAATATTACCGGCTATTTCGTTTAATGTTCTGAATCCAACAGGTCGGTCCAATATGTTGTTAATGATAGATAACTACGACTCGTTTACTTATAACGTCGTACAGTATCTGGGAGAGTTAGGTGCTGATGTTCAGGTCCATCGTAATGATGAGATCACAATTGAGCAGATCGAAGCGCTGAATCCGGAGCAACTGGTTATCTCGCCAGGCCCCTGTACCCCGAATGAAGCGGGTATCTCTGTTGCTGCGATTGATCACTTTGCCGGCAAATTACCGATCTTTGGCATCTGTCTTGGCCATCAGAGTATGGGGCAGGCATTCGGCGGAAAAATTGTCCGTGCCCGCCAAGTCATGCACGGTAAAGTCTCACCGGTTTATCACAATAATACCGGTGTTTTTGAAGGGCTGGAAAATCCAGTGTCTGTCACCCGTTATCACTCACTGGTGATTGATAAAGAGACGCTGCCGGATTGCCTTGAAATGACCGCCTGGACTCAGACCGAAGACGGCTCAATTGATGAGATCATGGGTGTGCGACATAAAGAGCTGGATATCGAAGGTGTTCAGTTTCACCCGGAATCTATCCTGACTCAACAGGGTCATGATCTTTTGGCTAATTTTATTAAGCGTAAAAAATAATTATTGAAGCAGGTAATCACGCGATGGATATTCAACAAGCGCTGACGATAATCGTTGATCGTCAGGATCTGACGGCAGAACAGATGAAAGCCGTAATGAATCAGATCATGACGGGAAATGCGACCGATGCGCAGATCGGTGGATTACTGATCGCCCTGCGGATGAAAGGTGAAGCTGTCGCTGAAATTACCGGTGCGGCGGAAGGTATGCGTGCGCTGGCGATCCCTGTCAGTGTTAAAGCTGAAAATGCGGTAGATATTGTTGGTACCGGTGGCGATGACTCTAACCTGTTTAACGTTTCCAGTGCGTCTTCTTTTGTCGTAGCGGCGGCGGGGGGCAACGTTGCAAAGCATGGTAATCGTTCAGTATCTTCCAGCTCTGGCGCGGCAGATTTGCTTGAGGCGGCGGGTGTTAACCTGGCTATTACGCCTGAACAGGTGGGCCGCTGTATTGATGAAGTGGGTGTCGGCTTCATGTTTGCGCCGCAACACCACAGTGCGATGAAGTATGCGATTGGCCCGCGTAAAGAGATGGGCCTGCGCACTCTGTTTAATATTCTGGGTCCGCTGACTAATCCTGCTTCTGCTAAGCACTATCTTCTGGGTGTTTTTGATAAGTCCCTTTGCCTTCCAATGGCTGAAGCCTTGTTGGCATTGGGTGCCAAACACGCGCTGGTGGTGCATGCCTGTGATGGCTTGGATGAGTTAAGTCTGGCGACGGATAGCTATGTTGCTGAACTGAAAGATGGTGCGATCAGCGAATACACAATTAATGCTGTCGACGCTGGGCTGGAAGTGCAATCGCTAGATGGTCTGCAGGTTAGTAGCTCTGCTGAGAGTCGGGCTCTGATTGAAGCGGCTTTTGCCGGTGATAACATGAAAGCGGTCGATATGATTGCACTGAATGCGGGTGCAGCACTTTATGCCGCTGATCTGGCTGAAGATCTGAAGGCCGGTGTGGCCAAAGCGAAAGAAACAATACTGAGTGGCGCAGCGGCTGCCAAAATGAAGCAACTGGCAGACTTTACTCAAGCTTTTAAGGGCGAATAATGAACAATCCTGATACCCCGACTATTCTGAAGAAAATAATTGCCCGCAAGCACGAAGAAGTTGCCGAGCGTCAGGCAAAAGTAAGTATCGATGATCTTAAAACACAGATTGCTGAACAGCAGGGCGGTGCTACAGACCCTCGTGGTTTTGTCGTGAGTATGGCTAAGGCTTTGGCTGAAGGTCGTTCAGCGATTATTGCTGAGGCAAAGAAAGCCAGCCCGTCTAAAGGGGTGATTCGAGATTCTTTTATTCCGGCAGATATTGCCCAGTCATACGAAGCAGGCGGTGCTAGCTGTTTGTCGGTGCTGACCGATGCGGATTACTTTCAGGGGAGTGAGGCTTATCTAATGGAAGCTCGAGCCGCCTGTTCTTTGCCGGTTATACGTAAAGATTTTATTGTTGATCCTTATCAGGTGTATGAAGCTCGTGCTATCGGTGCTGATTGTATCTTGTTGATTGTGGCTGCACTCGGCGACCAGCAGATGGCTGATCTCAATGCGCTGGCAATTGAGTTGGGTATGGATGTACTGATCGAAGTTCATAATAAGGCTGAGCTAGAGCGTTCTTTGCCGCTGGGTAATCGCTTGGTTGGTATTAATAACCGTGATCTGCACAGCTTCGAACTGTCACTGAGTCATACTTTTGATCTGTTGGATATGGTTCCCGAAGATCGTATTGTTATTACTGAAAGTGGTATTTTGGGTCGCGAAGATGTTATTGCGATGCGTGAACACAATGTTGATAGTTTTTTGGTGGGTGAAACCTTTATGCGGGCTGAAGATCCGGGTGCCAAATTAGCTGAGCTATTTAAATAATAAAGTTTCAATTAAGAAGATACAGAGACTATGCAAGCAAAAGTAAAATGGGACGGCGATGTTCGTTTCAAAGGAACGACCGGTTCCGGTTTTGATATCACCCTTGATGGTGAGCTGAAGCAAGGCCCTCGTCCGATGGAGTTGTTGCTGTTAGGCTTGGGTGGCTGCACCTCTTACGACGTGATAGGTATTCTGAAGAAAACCCGTCAAGACGTGGTTGATTGCGTTGCTGAAATTGATGCAGAGCGGGCCGATGCTGTACCGGCGGTTTTTACTAAGATTCACGTCAAGTTTATTGTTTCAGGCAGAGGCCTGAACGAGAAGAAAGTAGAACGTGCAGTGAAGCTCTCTGCTGAGCAGTACTGTTCTGCTTCTCTAATGCTGGAAAAAGGTGGTGTAGAGATTACCCATAGCTTTGAGATCGTTGAGGTCGAGTAAGAATTGCGGCCGTAGCTCGTTGTTCGAACGTCACAAAGAACGTGACTTGCTCGTCGCTCGATAAAAGCCTTCTATACTAGGTATAGAAGGCTTTTTGAGTTAAGTAGTTTGTAAGAAAGTTGTTGTGTTGGTTGTGCAGGGGCTGAGAATTCTGAGCCACGAGCCACGAGCCACGAGCCACGAGCCACGAGCCACGAGCCACGAGCCACGAGCCACGAGCCACGAATTATTTTATTTCATCCAACAGAACTTCTGTATCTTCAACCCGGGCATATGCAAACGCCAGTGCAGCCATAAATGAGGCGTGTACTTGTTCGGCGGGTACCGTTACACCATTAAACTCCTGCGAGCGGGTGGCGCAAGCATCCTGAGCAACGGTTACGTTGTAACCCAGATCTGCAGCCGCACGAACGCCAGCATCAATACACATATGACTCATCGCTCCGGCGATAATCAGGTTTTCTACCTTTAGCGCATCTAGCATCTCTTTCAGGTTTGTCTCTTTAAAGCTGTTAGCAGAATGTTTTAAAACGACGGCTTCATTGCCCTGGGCTGCAACGCTGGTGTGGATTTCTGCTCCTACAGATCCTGGGAGAAAGAACGGTGCGTCAGCTGATTTAAACTCATGGCGAACGTGTACGATAGGCATGCTCAGTTCACGAAAGGCGGAGAGTAATTTGGCTCCGCTTTCTGCAGCGAGTTGAATGTTCTCCAGCTCCCACTTGCCGTTTGGAAAATAGTCGTTCTGAAAGTCGATTAACAGCAGAGCTGTGTGTGATTGTGTTTGAGTCATATCTATTACTCTTGGGTCAATGTCTGTTGGTATGGCTATTATCTATCGACTCTTGGTTTTATACTGGAGTCGTATTTGACATATTTCAGGCAATAACTGACAGCTTTTGTGAGCTCTATGAAAAGTATTAATGTTGTAATTTTGCAGTATCCAGGGGCTATGAAATCGGCGGTAGAAGGGCTGCGGGAGCTATTTGATCTGGCCAGTCGTTTAAGCCAGGAGCAGCAGGTGGAGCTGTCTTTTAATATAAAGGTGTTAGAAAATTCCGAGTTAAGCGATTCCGAGTTAAGCGATTCCGAGTTAAGCGATTCTGAGTTAAGTGGCACTGATCTAGAATGTCGCGCTGATAGTCAGTTTGATCGTATTCCACAGGTGATTATTATACCTCCATGTATCACCGGTAGTTTCTACACCGATGAACAGCATCTGATTACCCCTTGGCTTAAAGTAATGCATGCATCAGGTTCTATCCTTTGTTCTGTTTGTGCCGGAGCCTTTATTCTGGCGCAGACAGGTCTGTTAAATCAGCGCCCGGCAACGACACACTGGATACTGGCTGAGCGTCTGGCTAATAACTTTCCTGAGGTGCTGGTGGATGAGAATAAAATACTGATTAATGATGGTGATCTGATTACCGCGGGTGGTCTGATGGCCTGGCTGGATATGGGCTTAGAACTGGTTGCACAGTTTGGCAGTCCTGCATTGATGAGGTTGTTAGGAAAGCGGTTAGTGGTTGATACGGCACCTCGTCAGCAACGCTACTATCGCTGTTTTATTCCCCCATTTGATCATGGTGATAAAGCGATACTTAAGAGTCAGCACTATCTGCAAAGCTATAGTCATACTTCGGTTACGGTGAAACAGCTCGCAACTGATAGCTATTTAACTGAACGTACTTTTCTTCGTCGCTTTGTTCAGGCGACCGGATACAAGCCCAAGGAGTACATGCAGAATCTACGGATTAGTAAAGCGTGTGAGGCTTTAGAGGGGTCATCGGATAGCATCGAGGTGATTTCGCTTAATGTAGGCTATGACGATGTCAGTGCTTTCAGAAAAGTGTTTATTAAGATTGTCGGTCTGACGCCACGGGAATTTCGGGGGCGATTTAGCTCAGTAAAATGATGTTAATCATGCCTCAGCGGTGTATTTCGTTAGTGTGAGATTTAAGAGGTCCCATAAGGAGGTGTTTTTTTACAACAGTTAGTGATTAAGCTTCCCTAATAGCGGAGTACGGCTCTTAGGTTTTCGTTAATCTATTGAATCCATTGGCCTTATTACTCTATAGAGGGCAGAGAAAATACTTTGTGTCTATATTAGTGTTTTTGTATATAATCTTTTTCTTAAAGCAGCTGGGCTGTTTCTCAGGAGGATGACAATGTTTCGCAAATGGATGTTAATAGGGGTGCTGTTTGTCGCTCAGCCGTTACTTGCGGATCAGTCTCGGATCTATTTGTTGGGTGGTTTTACTTATAAAGGCACACCCGTAACTAAGGCCGTGCTTCTGGAGGATAAACGAGTTACCACTCTGGAACAGTGTCAGGATTTTGTCCGTTTTCAGATACGAGGCAATGAGCGGGGTAAAAATTACTTCCGCCATTACATTCAGATTGAACGTAAAGGGGTGAATATAGTGCCTCGATATACTTGTCTTGAAACTGACTTGAAGGTCAGTCATTGGAATGATCACGATTTCTATAAACAGGTTTATCTGATTGATCTGCGTAAGAGCCATAAGTTTACTTCCTTCAAAGATACTAATAGTTGTTGGGCTTCGATTCGCAAAGATCCGGATAAACATAGCCGGAAACTGTTCTGTGCCAAGATGAGTCAGACGGTAAAATAGAGCGTTCAAAGTAGAATAGGGTCAACGCCTGTCTTGAATGTTCTTTCTCTTGGCCTGATACCCTCTATCAGATTTGTGTTTTACGATTATTCGCGTATAATTCTGCCTCCCTTTGGCTAAGCCACTGAGGAAACTAACTTTAACTCCTTGCTTTCTACCGTTTTTCGATTCGGCTGAAGGCTGTATAAACCGTAAGGAGCAAGAATGCGTCATTACGAAATCGTTTTTCTGGTTCATCCGAATCAGAGTGAACAGGTTCCAGCTATGGTCGAGCGTTATACCAAGCTGATTGAAGAATCTGAAGGTCAAATTCATCGTCTGGAAGATTGGGGTCGTCGTCATCTGGCTTACCCAATTAACAAGATCCATAAAGCTCACTACGTTCTGATGAACGTTGAATGTGCTCAGGAAACTCTTGACGAGCTAACTAACATCTTCCGTTACAACGATGCGGTTATCCGTAACATGGTTGTACGTCGCAAAGATGCAGTTACAGATGTATCTCCTATTAAAGCTGCCGAAGGCCGTGAAGAGCGTCGTCCACGTCGCGATGATCGTTCTGAAAAGCCAGCTGCGCCAGTTGCTGAAACTCCAGCTGCAGAAGCACCCGTTGCTGAAGCACCAGCTGTAGAAACTCCAGCTGTAGAAGCACCAGTTGCTGAAGCGCCTGCTGCTAAAGAAGCTGCTGCCGAGTAATCGGTCTAACATTTATTTAGAGGAGATATACCATGGCTCGTTTTTTCCGTCGTAGAAAATTCTGCCGTTTTACCGCTGAAGGTGTTACTGAGATCGATTACAAAGATCTGGATACCCTGAAAGGTTACGTTAGTGAAACTGGTAAAATCGTTCCTAGCCGTATCACTGGTACTAAAGCTCGTTACCAGCGTCAGCTGGCAACTGCTATCAAGCGTGCACGTTATGTCGCGCTGCTGCCATACACTGACAGCCACCAGTAATTACGGTTAACCTGTTACGCTTTTTTGAGTGTGCAGGTGATTAAACAAGTTTCAGCCCATCGGTGTCAGACATCAGTGGGCAAGAGTAAATATAGAGGTTTGCGAGATGGAAGTTATTCTGCTCGAGAAAATTGGCAAACTGGGTAGCCTGGGTGACAAGGTTTCCGTTAAGCGTGGTTATGGTCGTAATTACCTGATCCCTTTCGGTAAAGCTGTTCCTGCTAACGCTGGTAACCTAGAAACGTTTGAAGCACGTCGTACTGAGTTAGAAGCTGCTGCTTCTGAAAAACTGGGCACTGCTCAGGCTCGTGCTGACCAGCTGAATGAAATCGAACTGTCTATCGTTGCTAAAGCTGGTGACGAAGGTAAGTTGTTCGGTTCTATCGGTACTGTTGATATCGCTGATGCGATTACTGCAGCAGGCATCGAAGTGACTAAGAGTGAAATTCGTCTTCCAGAAGGCGCTTTGCGTCACACTGGTGAGTTCGAAGTTGCTATCCAGCTACACCCTGAAGTAACTGCTCACGTCGGCATCATTGTAGTTGGCGACTAAGCATTACTTTTGATTTGATTTAATCAGATCAGGTGAGTTAAGAAGCACTGCGTAGTATTATACTGCGCAGTGCTTTTTTCGTTTTTAGGCCTGTTGAGTTTATCAACGGCTCCCCGTTTTTGTCGAGGTAAGGTTTTATGGATTATCTGGATCCCGATTCAGCAGATATGGAGGGTGTAAAAGTCCCGCCCCATTCACAAGAAGCTGAGCAGTCAGTGCTCGGTGGATTGATGCTGGATAATAATGCCTGGGATACTGTTTCAGAGATCGTGCTGGAGGATCAGTTCTACCGCCATGATCACAGACTGATCTATAGAATTATCGAGAAGCTAGTTGCTAATATGCAGCCGGTCGATGTGGTCACTATTTCGGAAGAGCTGGACCGCACGGGTAACCTTGATGCAGCGGGTGGGTTGGATTATCTGGTCGAGCTGGCCCGTAACACACCAAGTGCATCGAATATTCGAGCTTATTCAGAGATCGTACGGGATCGTGCGATGCTGCGGCGGATGATTCAGGTCGCCAATGAAATTGCTGATAGTGCCTTTATGCCAGAAGGGCGTCCTAGTGAGGATATTCTCAGTGAGGCGGAACAGAAAATCTTCCAGATTGCTGAGGATCGTCCCAATGAGGGTGGCCCAATCGCCGTTAATCCACTGCTTAAAATGGCGGTGGATAAGATCGATGAGCTGTTTAACTCCGAAGGCGCGCTGACGGGTGTCACCACCGGCTTTGATGAACTAGATAAGGCTACCGGAGGCATGCAGCCTTCCGACCTAATAATCGTTGCAGCGCGTCCATCGATGGGTAAAACCACCTTCGCGATGAACCTGGTTGAGAATGCCTTGATGGCACAGGATAAGCCGGTATTAGTGTTTAGTCTTGAGATGCCAGCCGATCAGCTGGTAACGCGTATGCTTTCCTCCCTGGGCCGGATAAACCAGACAAAAGTTCGTTCGGGAAAGTTGGAAGAAGATGATTGGCCACGCCTAACGACTGCCGTGAATATGCTCCGGGATAAACCGCTGTTTATTGATGATACGGCGGGTATAAGCCCGACAGAGATGCGTAACCGGGCCCGTCGTATAGTGCGCGAACATGGTGATATTGCCATGATCATGGTCGACTACCTTCAGCTGATGCAGCTTAAAGGAGGCAATAGTGAAGGCCGTACCGCCGAGATCTCTGAGATCTCACGCTCCCTGAAAGCCCTGGCAAAGGAATTGAAGTGTCCGGTAATCGCGCTGTCACAGCTTAACCGTGCCCTGGAGCAGCGGCCGAATAAGCGTCCGGTTAACTCGGACTTGCGAGAATCAGGTGCGATAGAGCAGGATGCCGACGTGATTATGTTTATCTATAGGGATGAGGTGTATAACGAAGACTCTCCGGATAAAGGTATTGCCGAGATTATTATTGGTAAGCAGCGTAACGGCCCAATCGGTAGTAACCGCTTGGCATTTATTGGCCAGTTTACCAAGTTTGAAAATCTGGCACCTATGGCGTATCAGGAGTATGAATAAGCAGGGATTTACTTGAGATCCCCTGCAAAAAAAAACCGCCATTTTGGCGGTTTTTTTGCATTTAAGTAGAGTCAACGGGAGATGCTTTATACACATTAACTTTGGCTCTTAGTTATAAACAGAAATAGTGCTACAAAGCTGTGTGTAACTCTGGGATAACCGCTATTAAAGCCCATGCTACGGGGCTTTAAGCTAATGGGTTAAAAACCATTCAGTGCTTTTTTTCTGACTATATTTCAATCGGTTGAGGAAGTGAGTTGTATGATTAATGTGCAGTTATTCAGCAATTTTTACAATTCGGTTGCGAAACTCTTCGGGTACTGGAATGACTTTACGTTCGTTGTAGTCGAAGAATATGATGCCGGTTTTGGCATGGGCGATCTCGACTGCGGTCTTTTTGTTGCTTAACAGGTAGTAAATATCGCAACCGTATTTATTAAAATCACCAACAGCAATATCGATCTGCACCATGTCGGCATGAAAGCCTTCTGCTTTATAGACGATTGCCGAATCGGTCATAATAATACCGGCACCTTCGATATCCAGCTCACCATAATTGTATGAATTAAGAAAACGTACTCTGGCTTCATGTACCATGGCCAGAACGGCATCGTTACCAAGGTGTCCGCCGTAGTTAATATCGCTAATGCGCACCGGCATTTCAGTGCTGAAGCTATAATTGTCGGGCATGTCAATTTTGATACGTGCCATAGGTAAAGCTCCTGAAAAATAAAAGAAATTTGCATTGTTGTATGACAATAATAGTGGATGCACAGAGATGAGTCTACGCAGAATAAATCCGTATTATCGCTGGCTATTCCCCTGGCTCCTGGACCGGGTATCGAAGGTTGTTGCGCCGGAACGGGATCAACTACTTGCCCGTGCCCAGGGTGTGGTACTTGAAGTAGGTGCGGGCACGGGTACCAGCTTTTCCTGTTACCAGAAACAGGTTACTAAGTTATTGGCGCTAGAGCCCGATACCGGTGTTGTAGCCAAAGCCAGGAAAGTATTAAGGGGTCTCTCAACAGAGCAGCAAGATAAAATTGAACTGCTAGTGGCTGACGCGATGGCGATCCCTCTGTCAGATAACAGCTGCGATACTGTTGTCTGCTTTCTGGTGCTTTGTTCAGTACCAGACCCCAAGCAGGTATTATCTGAGATAGGGCGGGTATTAAAGCCTGGCGGTAGTCTATTGTTTTTTGAGCATGTGTTAGCAGACAGTGAGAAAGTACAGCGGTGGCAACATCGTCTCAATCCATACTGGCATCGTTGTGCAGGAGGCTGTCAGCTAAATCGAGAAACGGCAGAGTATATCCAACAGGCGGGGTTTGAACTTCTGGAGCATCAGCGCTATGAGCATCTGTCTTTTCCGGTGTTGGTTCGGCAACTAGTTACAGGGGTTGCGGTTAACAGCAGCCACTAAAGGCGATAGCATTGCTTGTTAGTGGTGAGTCAGAGCTGGTTAAGCTATGGTTACCGAACAATTTTCTGTGGCGCTTGAAAAAGAAACGAGAGCTTTATATCTGTTTTGAAGTAAAAAGCGATGAGCTAGATTGTTGTCGATTTCTGAATTCGTTTAGTGATTATTAGTAAGAACAAGGATAAAAGATGATTAAAGTAAGTGTAATGTACCCGAATTCTTCAGATGTTAAATTCGATATTGATTATTACTGTAATACGCATATGCCGATGGTTGCAGAGTTGTTAGGTGATGCACTAAAAGATAGTGCTGTAGATTATGGTATGGCAGGAGGAGCACCTGGCGAAGCGCCTGCTTTCGTTGCCATGGGGCATATGACGTATGAGTCAGTTGAGGCTTTCCAGAAAGCATTTGGTCCTAACGCTAAGCAGATATTGTCAGACCTGCCTAACTTCACTGACGCTCAGCCAGTTATTCAGATCAGTGAAATAAAGCTTTAAGACCCGTTGCTCGTAGCTCGACTGTCACAAATAACGTGACTAGCCCGTAGCTCGATAAAAGCCTTCTATATTTTGTATGGAAGGCTTTTTGAGTTAAGTAGTTTGTAAGAAAGTTGTTGTGTTGGTTTTGCAGGGGCTGATAATTCTGAGCCACGAGCTATTTATTCGCATATTCCCGAATAACGTCAAACATTCCAGTCGTTAGTGTCTGCAAATCCTCATCGGACATGACGTACGGTGGCATAACGTAGACCAGTTTGCCAAATGGACGTATCCAGATACCCCGCTCAACAAACAGGGGTTGGATATCTGCGGTAACCACAGGTTCATTCATCTCGACAACGCCGATAGCACCGAGGCAGCGAACCTCTGCCACTGAATCCAATTCTGCGCAGGCAGCCAGTCCTTGCTTTAGTTGCCGTTCAATACGGGCAATATTACTTTGCCAATCGGATTCCCGCAGTAGCTTCAAGCTGGCATTGGCAACCGCACAGGCAAGGGGATTACCCATAAAGGTTGGGCCGTGCATAAAGCACCCTGCACCGCCAGCGGAGATTGTTTCACCAATCTCCGTGGTAGTCATTGTGGCTGCCAGAGTCATATAGCCACCAGTGATCGCCTTACCCAAGCAGAGTATGTCGGGGGTGATGCCTGCGTGGTCACAGGCAAATAATTTGCCGCTGCGGCCAAAGCCGGTGGCTATCTCGTCAGCAATGAGTAACAGGTTATATTGATCACAGAGTACGCGGGCTTTTTTCAGGTATTGAGGGTGGTAAAAGCGCATCCCGCCAGCGCCCTGGACTATTGGTTCCAATATGAGTGCGGCGATTTCGCTATGGTGTTCAATAATTAGCTGTTCAAGTTCAGCGCAATCATTTTCATCCCAGGGTTGGTCAAATTTGACTTGAGGCGCAGGGGCAAAAAACTGTTGCGGCAGGACTCCGCTAAATATCTCATGCATGCCTGTTATCGGATCACAGACTGACATCGCACCGAAGGTGTCACCATGATAGCCGTTACGGATGGTGAGTAATTTATGCTTTTCAGGTTTGCCTTTGGCGTGCCAGTATTGAATCGCCATTTTTAAAGCGACTTCAACAGCAACAGAGCCGGAATCTGCCAGGAAAACCTTCTGCAGTGGCTCGGCGGTCATATCGACTAGTTGTTGGCATAGATCGATTGCTGGTTGATGGGTCAGGCCACCAAACATCAGATGAGAGACTTTATCTATCTGCGCATGTGCTGCTGCATTCAGGGCGGGGTTGTTGTAACCGTGGATTACTGACCACCAGGACGCCATGCCGTCGATCAGTTCAGTGCCATCTTCCAGCGTTAGGCGTACCCCTTCGGCTGAGACCACTGGATAAGCAGCGGGTGGGTTAATCATTGAAGAGTATGGATGCCAGATATGCTGCTGGTCAAAGCGGACCTGTTCGCTGGAAATGCTCATACTAATGCCCCGTAAATAATGCCGTTGTAAAAATGCACTGAATAAAAAAACCGGGTTATTACAGCCCGGTTTTAGTAAGAAAGCAAATCAGCTAAAGCTATTTACTCTGGCTGACAGATTTCATTGCGTATGACGGCTAGCAGCGTACGAGAGAGTAATAGAGAGATAACAGCGCTGGACAGGCCTACCAGGGCCATTGCCAGGTAATAGAAAAAGGGTTGCCCCAGAGATGTATACATTACCTGAGCGGCAACTGCAGAAGCTGCCAGCGGGAATGAGTAGGCCCACCAGGACATAAAGAACTTGATCCGGGAGAACCTCGGCAGTTGGCTTAGTAGAAGTATTATCAAAAACATCGCCGCATAAAACAGAACCCGGGCAAAGTTATCCAGTTCACCGTTGAGCTTCATGTAGGAGAGAAAGCCGGCCGCAGGAGGAGCAATCAGGATAAACAGTGTTGGTAGTAATTTGCCGGGCAGTGGGTCGTGAAAAATCATCCGGTTCAGTACCAGCGTTTTTAACACAATCCAGTAGATCAGGCCAATTGAGAAAAAGAACCAGCTAACCTCGGTATAGCCGTGCTCAACGCCAGCGATTGGCACAAGAATATTACCGACAACCGGAATGAACCAGGCAGGAGTCATATGCGCTATCTGAAATTTTGGGTGATAGATCCATTGGTTCAGAACGTAGATGGTAAACAGCAGATGCAGTGCACTACCGCTGGCCCAGATAAAGAGGGATAGCTGTTTTGAAATTCCCAGAGTAGCGACGCTTAGCAAAATCAAACTGATGCTGAAAGTGGGAAAGAAACTGAGTTTAATAGGGTGCTGAAATTCTTCTAATGCTGCGGGGGTTTTTAGCATTATTTTCAGAAGGTAGAGCAACACCAGAATCAAAAAAAGGCAGGCTGTTAGTGTCAGTAGTATATGACCGATGATGGGAGGGGCATCAAAAACACTGACTGCTTTTTCCCAGACAAGCGTCAACCCGGTCATCCCCATAATCATTGAAAAAAAGGTGATAGGGAAGTATTCCAGCTTTAAAGCTGAGGTTTGATCAGACAGCTTGTTCATGAAGTTTAATCTCGGTGAATACAATTAAGTCTAAATAATACGCTATTAGAAACGTCGGCAGAATTATCTATTTTCCATATTAATTAGATAATTCTAATATAGTAAGTTATTCGTAAATTAAAATCTAATGAAATTTTATTCATCCTTTCAGCTTAATTTCAGATAGTAATCTTATAGTGGTCACAACTTCAACGGAGAAGCCCGACTAGGGAATAGCGAGAACGTTTCCTGTGGCTGAAAGGGGTAAAGCATTATTGAAGAACGGCGATTTAAGTAAAGGTTTAACTGCAAGGCTCTCTAGTACTGATATTCAGTACCCTCTTTGGCAGCGCTTAGCGCTGCTTTTTTTTGTCTAACGTTTGCGTATGGTTTTTAAGAATCTATCTCTATCAGGCTTACTTGTACCGAGGTATCGCTAACGTCCCAGCGGATATTCAGGTCGTGTAAGCGAATGCCATATTCCCGCTTCTCAGGTTTGTTCTTATGGTAGGCGGGGCGGGGGTCACAGAGTAATACTTCACTGATCTGTTGTTTCAATGGTTGATTCAGGCGTCTGCTGTGTTCGGCTAATTGTTGTTCTGCAGCGGGACTGAAATTGACCGGTAGGTCTAGGGGTTCTATGGAGCTGGCCAGGCTGAATTCTGCTTCGGGAATAATATCTGCGTAGGGGAGGTAGGGCTTAATGTCGATAATTGGAGTTTGATCCAACAGGTCTGCACCTTTTATATCCAGTAAGATTCGGGAGCCTTCCGAACGTATTCTTTCGAGCTTTACCGGTGATAGGCCGATGGGATTTGGCCGGAAAGGTGAGCGGGATGCCAGTACGCCTAACTTATCATTTCCTCCGAGACGGGGTGGTCGTACCAACGGTGACCAGCCTTTGCCGACACAGGCACTGAATATAAACAGTAGCCAGATATGGCTACATTGTTCCAGACCTCTAACGGCATCAAGGCTGTTGTAGGGGGGGAGTAGCTCAATGGTGGCGGTCATTGAGTTCGCCAGACCCGGTTGTCGGGGAATGCCAAACTTTTCTTTATATCCGCTGTGGATAACCGCTATTGGTTCAAACGTTATACTGGAGGACATCATTTAAACCCGGTAACTGTGGAAATTGAGCAGGTCATTCTGCCCCTTGTTTTAATTAACTGCCAGTGGCACATCAGGTGACTTCTCAGTTTGTTTCTCCTCTGGCTTATCTTCAGGGGTCTCTTGCTCTTGTTTGTGTTTCTGACTCTCGTGCCGTTCGACGACAGGTGAACGATGTTCTACTGGACTTAAACTACTCCAGTAACGGGAGCTTTTTTCCGCCTGTTCACCCAGTCGGTGAATATGGCTGAGTGAATCAAGTAGGTTTGTTCCCTCATCAGGACTGAGGCGTCCGGCGATCATGGCATCCAGTACATGCTGTTTGATTTTCTGGTATTTATTTTCTAATTTATGCAATACCTCACGTGTTTCAGAGGACGATGCGTATAGTTCGTCTTCAACAACGGCGGCGTCTAGCATCTTATTGGTTATTTTTTTCAGTTCGTAGATGTCTTTCTGAGTGCTGCTGTCATTGATCTGATCAAAGCGTTCGCTGTATTCCACAATCAGGCTGGAGAGTCGGGCCATCTCATTAAAGTAGCGGGCTACTCGCATGGCGCTAGGTAGAATTTGGGAGCTTTCTTCGCTGAGTTGTTGTTGTGCCAGTTTCTGATTGAACTTGCCGATCTCTACGATCAGTTTGTTGATGGTGATCGCCTGTGCCTTGATAGGAGCGCTGTCTGATACTTCTGCGCTTATTGCTTGCTTGGCCAGTGTCGATGTCATCCGGCTTACCCGCCCTAGCTCTCGTGTCATGGCGTCAATAGCCAGCGGCGGAGTCTCAAGAATATTCTTGTCCAGGTAGCGGGCTTTAGCCTGGTCTTCGTCACCACGGCGGAATCGGGTATTCAGAAACGCAACCATCGGTGTGGTTAAGGGCCACATTATCAATACGCCAACGCCGTTGAACAGGGTATGAAACAGCGCTAACAGAATAACCAGGTCAAAGCTCTGGGCCAGATCTGAATTATTAATGATGCCACTCAAGCCGAGCAGAAGGAGTAGCCCTACTGTGCCGGTAATTAAATTGAAAAACACATGGGCGCAGGCGATCCGTTTTGCATTAGAGGTTGCCCCGATAACCGATAGCGCGGCGGTAGAGGTGGTGCCAAGGTTGGCGCCAATGACCAGTGCACCTGCGGCAGCCAAGGGGATGGCCCCGGTAGCGGCCATCGACAAGGTAATCGCCATGGCGGCACTGGATGACTGGATTAATACCGTCATCATAAAACCGGCTAGGACGAATAGCGCCAGACCATAACCGGTGGCACCAATCGCTTCAAAAGGAATGCTGTTTTCCAGCCCGGTAAAGGTGCCTTTGAGAAATGACAGGCCGATAAAGAACAAACCGAAACCAGTCAGACTGGTACCCAGATGAGCATAGCGTTTTTCACCGCCGACCAGGCTCATCACAACTCCGAGTCCTATCATCGGTAAAGCAAAGGCGCTGATCTTAAATTTAAAACCGATAGTGGCGACTAGCCAGCCGGTCATTGTGGTGCCGATGTTACAACCATAGATAACGGCTACTGACTGTCCGAGATTAAGCAGGCCGGCATTCACGAAACCGATAGTCGCGACGGTGACGGCACTGGAAGACTGAACCAAAGCCGTAATAGCAGTACCGGATATGAGCCCTCGCAGACGTGATTTGGTGGCGGCTTCCAGTGCTTTTCGCAGGGTTTGGCCGGCAGCTCGTTTTAAGCCATTGGTCATCAGTTGCATGCCAAGCAGGAATAGGCCTAAGCCTCCGATAAGGTTGCCGATGTTGCTCAGGTCCATGCGTACTCCTCAGAAAGCGTTGCGGGGGCGTTTTTTATTCTTATTACTTAAGCTTGCGGTTGCAAGGGCTCAGGCTTAAGTTTCTGATTCAATAGTAATAAAAGCGGCAAATCAACGTAAATGCAACTGTTTTGCGGTATGAGCGATAGTCCATATATAAACTTTCTGACATCCAGCGTGTTTCAATGCTCTGCTTATTTCTGCTGCTGTAGTGCCGGTTGTCATCACATCATCGATAACTGCAACAGATGAGGGTGGTTTCTGAGAGCATTGGAAACTGTTGCGCAGGTTTTTTTGTCGGGCTTTGCGATCCAGGTCTGCCTGATGGGGGGTGTCCGAGGTTTTAATCACCAGCTTTGTATCAAAGGGGATGTGCAGTTTTTTGGCCACTTGGCGTCCCAAAAGAGCGGCCTGATTATATTGTCGTTCCAACAAACGCTTTCGGTGCATCGGCACTGGGATAATCAATTCGGGCATCTGAGTGGCTATCTCAAGACTCAAAATGTGTGAGCAGAGAAGTTCTGCTAAGGGATTAAGGTAATGTGACTGATTGCTAAACTTTGCCAGCTGGATCAGTTGGTCGATAGGGAAGCGATATTCAAATGGAGCAATCGCTTGTTCAAATGGGGGTGGTTTTTTCTGGCAAGAGGGGCACATTAGCGGGGATGGATCACGAGTATTTAAAGGAATGCCGCAGCGTAGGCAGGCGTGGCTTATCCAAGGGAGGTCTGTAAGGCAGGAATGACAGAGCTGTGTTGCGTTAGCAGGGTTCAGTTCACAGAGAATACATTGGCTAGATTGATTAAATAATAACCAGTTGTTTTTCAATTGTGTAATCATTGGTTGACAGATCCTTCTGTCGTATTAAAATTAGGCCTTTAGAAAATCCTTATCTTTCGGCACTAACACAGGATAGACGCGGCGATGCAACAAAACCAGACTGAGACCAAACACGACTGGACAGAACAGGAAGTGCAGGCGTTATTTGATCTGCCATTTAATGATCTGTTATTTCAGGCGCAGGTTGTACATCGCCAGTTTTTCAATCCGAATGAAGTACAGGTTAGTACGTTGTTGTCGATCAAAACTGGTGCTTGCCCGGAAGATTGTAAATACTGCCCTCAGAGCGGTCACTACAATACCGGTCTTGAGAAAGAGCGGCTGATGCAGGTTGATGCCGTCATGGAGAAGGCTAAAAAAGCCAAAGAGACCGGGTCTACCCGTTTCTGCATGGGCGCTGCCTGGAAGCATCCGGCCGATAAAGATATGCCCTATGTGATCGAGATGGTCAAAGGTGTCAAAGCGTTGGGATTAGAAACCTGTATGACACTGGGCATGTTGGATGAGGGTAAAGCGGATCAGCTATCTGAGGCCGGGCTTGATTATTACAACCACAATCTTGATACCTCGCCAGAGTTCTACGGAAATATAATCACCACCCGTACCTACCAGGACCGCCTAGATACTCTGCACCATGTACGTGAATCTGGTATGAAGATTTGCTCCGGCGGCATTCTGGGCATGGGTGAAACTGCTACCGATCGCATCGGCTTGTTGCAACAGTTGGCTAATATGCCGAAACAGCCGGAAAGTGTACCGATCAACATGTTGGTAAAAGTAGCAGGAACGCCGATGGAAAACGTGGAGGATCTGGATCATCTTGAGTTCGTCCGCAATATTGCTGTTGCCCGGATTATGATGCCTCAATCCCACGTACGCTTATCTGCTGGTCGTGAAAGCATGAGTGATGAGATGCAGGCGCTAACCTTTTTGGCCGGCGCGAACTCAATTTTTTATGGCGAGTGTTTGTTGACGACGCCGAACCCTGAAACCCATCGTGATCTTCAGCTGTTTAAGCGTTTGGGTATTAATCCTGAGCAGCGTATCTCTGACGCTGATGAAACACAGGAACAGGCGATTTTCAGTGATCTGCAAAAGCAGAAAGACAGCACTGTTTTTTACGAAGTCTGATTCATCTTACCCGCCGGGCTGTCACTGATGGCCCATTAAAGGACCTGACCATGTCTTTTGATCAGCTGGGCGCTGAATTACAGGCGCGTAAAGAGCAGTCTCTGTATCGTCAGCGACGTATATTGCAAAGCCCGCAATCGCCAGAAGTGATTGTTGACGGCAAGGCCTGTCTGGCATTCTGTTCTAATGACTATCTGGGGTTGGCAAACCACCCTGATGTTATTGCCGCTTTGAAAAACGGCGCTGACCTCTATGGTGTCGGCGGTGGTGCCTCGCATCTGGTGAATGGCCATAGTCAGGCTCACCATGCGTTGGAGGAGGAGTTGGCGGAGTTTACCGGACGTCCACGGGCGCTGCTATTTTCAACCGGCTATATGGCTAATATAGGCGCAATTAACGCGCTGATAGATAAGCGCGATGCGGTATTTCAGGACAGAGTTAATCATGCTTCCCTGCTGGATGCAGGTTTACTCAGTGGGGCCCGTTTTCAGCGCTTTCTACATAACGATTCAGACAATCTCACCTCTCGCTTACAACGCACCGAAGCCCGTCGAAAATTAGTCGTCTGTGATGGCGTTTTCAGTATGGATGGTGACCTGGCTGAACTGCCAGCGATCTGTAAAACTGCCGCTGATCATAATGCCTGGGTGATGGTTGATGATGCCCACGGTTTAGGTTGTATCGGTAAGCAGGGCCGAGGCACGGTAGATCATTTCAGTCTTGGTAGCGACCAGGTTCAAGTCTTAATGGGTACCCTGGGTAAGGCCTTTGGTACTTCGGGTGCTTTTGTTGCCGGTTCTGAAGAGCTGATTGAAACTCTGGTGCAGCATGCTCGCACCTACATCTATACCACCAGTATGTCACCGGCCATTGCCGAAGCCACCCGAGCCAGCCTGAAGCTGGTGCAGCAGGACGAATGGCGCCGGGAAAAACTAAATCATCTGATTGTACGTTTCAGAAACGGCTGTGAGCAGTTGGGTCTGCCATTAATGGATTCACCGACACCCATTCAACCGATTATGGTGGGTGAGGCTGATCGGGCGATGGCTATCAGTGCTGCGCTTGAAGCAAAAGGGATTTTTATCGGCGCAATAAGACCGCCAACGGTACCCCAGGGGGCTGCCCGTTTGCGGGTAACGCTCAGCGCTACCCATACCGATGAACAGCTGGACCGTCTGCTAGATGCATTGTCGGTAGTGATGACTGAGGTGTTGGGGGGTGAGAGCGTCTGATGCTGTACTCTGAACAACATGGCAATCCCGAGGGAAAGCCGCTGGTGCTTATTCATGGTTGGGGTATGCACAGTGGCATCTGGCAAACGTTGATACCCGAGCTTGAAGCGGACTACCGAATTACACTCATCGATCTGCCGGGCCTGGGGCAGAGCGCTAATTTTTTACCCCAGCCTTATGACCTCGATGCTGTCATCCGATCGCTGGTGGAAGCGGCGCCTGAGTCTGCGCTCTGGCTGGGTTGGTCTCTTGGTGGCATCATCGCCATGGCATTTGCTCAACATTACCCTGAGAGAGTCTCAGGGCTGATTACGTTAGGCAGTAGTCCTTGCTTTGTTGAACGCAGCGATTGGTCGTACGGTATGGATGAAACGATTTACCGTCAGTTTGAAAATGATTTGGCAGGCTTTCCTGCTAAAACTCTGCAACGCTTTAATATGCTTCAGGTGAAAGGCAGTGCGGTCGCCCGATCAGATCTTAAGATTTTGAAAAAAATAATCTCTGAAGTTGATCCAACAACTCAGGGGTTAATCGACAGTTTGTCGTTACTACGCGGTGACTATCGGGATCTATATCGGAATTCTCAAGCGACTAGTCTCCACCTTCTCTGTGAACTGGATACTCTGGCGCCCGCAGCAATGGCTGATGCACTGAATCAGCTTCAGCCAACGGCACAGGTTCAGTTGTTGGCAGGTCAGTCCCATGTAGGGTTTCTTTCTGAGCCTACGGTGCTCGCTGATAAAATCCGGATACAGTATTGATGAGTGCTCAGTTTCTTAAACCGCAGATTGCTGAATCCTTTAGTCGGGCGGCGGTGAGTTATGACAGCGTTGCTCAACTACAGCGTAGAATTGGCCATAATCTATTGGAAAGTCTGGATCAAAGATCCGCTCCAGTAGTGATGGATCTTGGGTGTGGCACCGGTTATTTTGCGCCTTTGCTGATAGAGCAACTGCGGCCAGAGCAATTGATCTGTTTCGACCTGGCCCAGGGAATGCTGGAGTACGCCAGGCAGACCCGTGCCACGGCTAATACTTTATGGCTTTGCGGTGATGCAGAAAATATTCCTCTGGCAGATAGCTCCGTTGATTTGATCTTCTCTAGTTTGGCTATTCAGTGGTGTGAGAATCTGCCTTCTCTGTTCAGTGAGGTTGCCCGGGTGCTTAAGCCCGGAGGGCGTTTCTTGTTCAGTACCCTGGGCCCTGAAACGCTGTTTGAATTGCGAGATGCCTGGTCAGCGGTGGATAAGTTTCAGCATGTTAATCGTTTTATCAGCTTTGAAACCCTTCAGGCGCAGGCGACTGAGCACCTGCAAGAAGTTAGCCTGAGAGAGGGGCGTGAGGTACTGCTTTACGATCAGTTGCGTGAACTGACGACTGAATTGAAAGGGATAGGTGCGCATAATATCAGTGCCGGACGACAGAATGGATTGACTGGTAAAGCGCGGATCTCTGCTTTTAAACAGGCTTACGAACAATTTCGAGGGGCAGAGGGGAAGCTACCTGCAACCTATCAAGTTTTTTATGGTGACTATATAAATGGCTAAGCGTACCTTTTTCGTTGCAGGCACTGATACTGATGTGGGTAAAACGGTTGTATCAGCAGGGTTACTGGAAGCAGCAAATCAGCGCGGCTTATCAACCATTGCTCACAAACCGATTGCAGCGGGTTGTGAGCAGACGCCGGATGGTCTGCGTAATAGCGATGCCTTGTTGTTGCAGCAAACGTCGTCGATCTCGTTGCCCTATGAGCAGGTTAATCCGATCGCACTAGAGCCTGCTATTGCGCCTCATATTGCGGCAACTCAAGTTGGTCGTCGACTGGATGCTGATCGGATGGCTGCGCTATGTCGGGGGGTGATGATGCAATCGGCTGACTTTATGATAATTGAAGGAGCCGGTGGGTGGCGTGTTCCACTGAATAGTCGTCAGACGCTGGCAGATCTGCCAAAAATGTTGCGGACTCCGGTTATTCTTGTGGTGGGAATGAAACTGGGATGTATCAGTCATACATTGCTGACGGTCGAAGCGATTGTAAAAGACGGTTTGCGATTAGCTGGATGGGTGGCCAACCGGGCAGAACCTCAAATGAGTTGCTATAACGAGAACCTAGAAACCCTCAAGTCTATGCTTTCAGCACCGTTATTGGCTGAAATTCCCCATATTGAGGACTGTTCTGCTGTAAATGTGGCCAAATACATTGATTTGGAGTCGCTACTTAGTGGTCAATAAATGAACTGTTTTGCAGATTGCGCTATAATAGTCCCTAATAAGTTTTGTCTCTAAGTTCATATTGTTGAGTGTCTGTGACCTGAAATTTAGGTCAGTTTAAGAAAAGAAACAGGCAATCATGTAAGTAGCAGGTGTGTTTTATGAATGTTACATCAGCATTAAATACAGGTGTTTTGGGCATCAATCGGGGACTCGATGGTGTACAGAAAGCGGCGTCTGATATCGCCGGAGCAGGTAAAACTGATACACCTGAAGAAGGCACCGGTAAAGACCTGAATCAGGCCTTAGGTGAGCTCGCCGTTGAAAAGAATGCCGTTGCGGCATCCACTAAAGTGGTGCAGTCTGTGGATGAGACTTTAGGTACACTAATTGATATTCGTGCTTAGGGTACGGCTTTATCAGACTACTATTTCCAGGTAAGGAGTCGGAAGTAGCGTACAGGAGGTGAGAGTGATGCAGTTACAGATAACTGCCAATGCGCTTACTCTGAATACAAATGAGTCACTTAATACTGCTGGCCGGAACCAGCCCGCGGTATCAGGCACGGTATTACCTTCTTCACTATCCTCTTCTGAAATACTCCAGGCTTCTCCAGTGATAAAACCGGTTTCACCCTCCGGTGCTGGCGCATCAATAGACCCCTACACAGAAGAACAACAGCTCAGCCGCGATCAGCGTAGTGAGTCGAGAAAGTCATCCGAAACAAACCCTCAGAGTGAAGAGCAGCAGCTGATACGTGAACTGGCTGCTCGTGATCAGGAAGTGCGCCAGCATGAACTTAGTCACGCTGCTGCAGGTGGCCAGTATGCTGGAGCCCCTTCTTTTGAGTACGAACGAGGACCTGATGGTAGATTGTATGCCGTGGGTGGAGAGGTCAGCATCGATACCTCCCCCATACCTAACGACCCGGAAGCAACGTTAGAAAAAGCTGAAGTTATTCTCAGAGCAGCTCTGGCGGTGGCAGACCCTTCGCCACAGGATCGGGCGATCGCTGCCCGCGCGGCAGTGATGGCATCCGAAGCCCGCGCAGAGCTGGCGCAACAGAGTCGAGAATCGGATGAAAACGCCGGGACCCAAAGAGAGGCCGATCAGCTTCGTGAGACTCGTCGATCTGAAGAATTGCAGAGCAGGATAAAAGACCAGCAGGAAGAGAATGACTCACAGGCTGAAAAGCTCCAGGACTTCAGTCAGCAGCTGGAGGCGGTGAATGAAAAATTTGCTGAGATCAATCAGAAACTGATCGATGCCGGGGTGTTTAAGAAACTCTTCGCTGAAGGTTTTATCTTTGATGAGACGGTTTGAAAACAGAATCAGATTGTGAATTTTCTCGTGATTAAATTAACGTCTTATCTCAGTCAACTATATCTACTTTGTTCCAGTTGTACTTTCCCCAATAGACGATAAGAATGGTTCTTAACTCTCTGTTTAAGAGCTGCGGTAGAGCCTATTCGTCGCTAAACAGGAAATTTCCATGACCAAAATTAAAGTTACCTATTTTGATATGAATGGCGGGCGCGGAGAGCCTATTCGGCTGGTTTTACACTGCATGGGGCAGGATTTCGAGGATGACCGTTTCTCGTTCAATGAATTTGCTGAGGTGCGTAAGGGGACTCCGTTCGGCCAGGTCCCTGTTGTTGAGCTGGAGGGAGAGCAAATTACCCAATGTAACGCCCTGGGGCGCTATTTCGCTAAGCAGGCCTGTCTCTATCCAGAAGATGCTTATCAGGCACTATTGTGCGATGAGGTGATGGACGCCATTGAAGATGTTACTCATAAACTAGGCGGGACTCTTTTTTAGAAGGCGAAGCGTTAAAAAATGCCCGTGACCGGATAGTGGCAGGGCCGATCACTCAGATTCTCAAATGGCTGGATGCCCGTTTGGCAAAGCAGGGCGGTGAATACTTCGCGGATAACCGTTTAACTATTGCCGATCTGAAGGTATTCGTCTTCACCCAGTGGCTGTGCTCCGGTATGTTGGATCATATTCCTGCGTCACTGGTGCCGGACATGGCTCCAGCCTTGTTAACCCATCTCGAGCGGGTGGCGAATGATCCTAAGATAAAGTCGTATTATGAATAGAGTGCAACTTAGTCGCTCGTAGCTCGAATAAAATCAGGGCTTTTTTTGTTTTGGATTCAGTCTGTTTTTTGTCTGAACTGGCTGTCCAGGTCACTATTGATACCGTTTGAATGACTTCTTCATCTCATAGTGAGTAGCGGTTCAGGATACTCCTGTGTTTTTAGATGCTAACTTGCTAGTTAGCTATCAAGGCTAGTGACAGGGTCGTTGAGATAAGAGTTTACGGCCAATAAGTTAAGGTCCAAGGTGAAAGCCTGTATTTACCTTTAGGCCTTCATCACATTATCTATCTACAGGACGTATCGGTCTCTGTGATAAGGGGACATATGACGGATCAAAGTGTGCAGATGAGTCTTGGTAATCAGTTTCAAGGCTCGACGAAGATAGGGGGGAAAAGTGATAGATTCGCAGCATTCGCCCACTATTTTCTGGCAGCTATCGGTTTTACGATTTACGCTGATCAGGTTTGTCCGCTTTTAGAAACTTTGTCACCGTTTCTTCTTTTCGCACCCATAGCTTTGGCTTATCCACTCCGGGTGCTGTTGTTGGTCAGGCTTCAGAAATTACCTTACGAACGTCGGATTGTTCAGCAATTCAAGTTGGATATCGGTCTCTTTATCTCAGCGGGTATTGGTCTGGTCGTGACCAATTTAATTGCCTATGACTCCCTCTGGCACAGTAATGCAAAAGTTCTGGTCGGGATGGCGATGTTGGGTCTTTTTGTGGCTGTAGATCTGGCTTTAACAGCAGAGCGTCAGTTGATTCAAGAGCTGGTGCGTAAAAGATATGATCTGGAGTTAGGTCAGCATTTTGTCTCATTTGCTCAAAAATTTAACATGATGGCCATTGCGATTATTGTCAGCACCGCGTTGGTTCTTTTTTTAGTGGTCAACAAGGATTTGGACTGGCTGTTGACCGAAGGCATTCACAAGGGCGCAGATTCAGCTCGTAACAGTATTTTGCTGGAAGTACTGGTAGTTATGTTTGTTATATTGGCATACAGCATCCGTATTATTTTGTCCTACACAAAAAATCTGAAGATATATCTGACCCACGAAACCCAGGTTTTGACAGCAGCCGCTCAAGGAGATCTATCGGTTCGAGTTCCTATCGCCAGTCAGGATGAGTTTGGTCATATGGCTCAGGGGACAAATGCGGTGATCGGCCATCTGCAGGCATATCAGCAGGAACTTCTTACTACCCGGGATGTATCCATTCTTGCCTTGGCGTCGCTGGCAGAAACCCGTGACAATGAAACCGGGGCTCATATCCTCAGGACTCAGCGTTATGTGAAAGTGCTGGCGGAGCATTTAAGCCACCATCATGACTTTGTCTCTGAGTTAACGAGTCAAACCATTGAGCTGATGTATAAATCAGCCCCGCTACACGATGTTGGCAAGGTTGGTATACCGGACAGTATTTTGTTAAAGCCCGGAAAACTGACGGATGCAGAGTTTGAGGTAATGAAAACCCATGCACAGTTGGGTGCCGATGCGTTGTTAGTGGCAGAAGGGCAGATGGGTTCTAATTACTTTCTCTGCTTTGCCCGTGAAATAGCCCTGACTCATCATGAGAAATGGGATGGTTCTGGTTACCCCCGAGGTCTCAAAGGCGATGAAATACCACTGTCAGGCCGCCTGATGGCATTGGCTGATGTCTACGATGCTTTGCTGAGTAAGCGAATCTACAAGCCCGCATTTTCTCATGAAAAAGCGAAAAGCATTATTCTTGAGGGGTCAGGTAGTCACTTCGATTCTCGCGTTGTCGACGCATTTGTTGCCTGCGAACAGGTGTTTATCGGGATTGAACAGCAATTTAAAGACGAAGAGGGGGTGGGTTAGTTATCGTAGCTCGAACGTCATCGAAAACGTGACTTTCTTGTGGTTCGGTAGGACGGGAAGAAAGGTTTTGTCTTGCTGCTAAGCGTATCTTTGTGGCTGCTGGTGGTTAGAGGATTTGTCCTATGAACAGCTAACTGTTGTATCGCTGTATCAACGCATAGAGCGCTATGCAGATAAAGATTCCAAGCAGGGGCAGAAGCACATAATCGAGATAGCCAACAAACGAGGCCAAGCCTATTGCGCTGAGCAAAATCACCAGAATGGGGGTGAAGCAGCAAATGGCGGCAATAACTGTTCCGATGACGCCGGTCTTGAGTAATGATTTAGGCATTCTGTTTTTCCTTATCTGCTTACTTTGAACAGCAGCTTGTTCCTTCCTGTATTGGAGGGCATGGCGTTGTGCCATAAGAACAATAAACGCAGCAATCGCCCTTTAGCGGCTTAAGAAGAACGCCGCACCCTTCGCATTCATAGAACCATTGGCAGGCATCGGTTGGCATTATTTCAGTTTTTGAGTGATCACACTGCGGACAGTTGATAGTTGACTCTAAAATTATATTTCCCATGACTACTCTCCTCTAAGGGAATCTAACCGACTAGATGATGCGGTGTAGGTAAGCCCCAAGCTACAAACATGAGTATAAACTCCGTACCATGGTACGGAATCAAGTGAGAATTACTTATCTCGAGAGATGGCTTCAATAATGGGGCAAGTAGAATTGCCATTGTTGCTTTCACAGGAAGCAATAAGTGTTTCGAGGGTTGTTGCAATAGATTGAAGGTCTTTGATCTTACCCGTTACATCGTCAAGCTTGCAGGACGCCAGTTGTCTGGTTTCATCACAATTCATCTCTTCCAGAGAGAGTAGTGTTTTAATTTCGGCAAGGTTGAATCCAAGTTGCTTTGCTCGTTGAATAAATCTAAGTTGCTGGAGGTCTTCATGGGTGTATGAACGATAGCCAATAGCTGGTTTTGGAGGCTGAGGTATGAGTCCTATGCGTTGATAGTACCTGATAGTTTCAACGCCGACTCCCGCATCTCTTGCAGCGGCACTGATTGTAAATTTGGCCATTGGCTTCATATATCACATGTGGTTTGGTAGTGGATTCACTACCAACTATAACCGTGATTAGCCGTTATAGAGAATTAGGTCGTTATTTAACCGTTTTGCTTTTTCTAACAACGAGCAAGTCGAGAAGCGGCGTTTTAGCCACTTATTCTTTCTCTAGTCCCCAACGCCCGCCTCTTTCTGCAGAATCTAGGATCAGTCTTGCATTGTGTCCGTTGTGATAAAAAGTACAAAGATAGGGATGTAGAAATGATGAAGGCGTATAGAAGCCAATGCTGGAGCAGAAATGAGTGATTACTTAGGTCAATTATAAACCGGCCAATTTGAAAGGCTGAAAAATGCAAGATCTGCCCCTTTCCCTTTCTTCGCTGAAGGTTTTATCTTTGATGAGATGGTTTGAAAACAGAATCAGATTGTGGATTTTCTCGCGATTAAATGTATGTCTTATCTCAGTCAACTATATCTACTTTGTGCCAGCTGTACTTTCCCCAATAGACTATAAGAGTGGTTCTCATCTCTTTATTTAAGAGCTGCGTAGAACTACCCGGCTAGATCCCTGTTGCTGAGATAGAGGGGGAGAAAATCATCCATTGTGGCGCTCTGGGGCGTTATGTCGGCAACTATTAGCCTTAATTATTCAATTGGTTGTAGTGAGGTTTCTGGTTTTAAGTCTATTGCAGTTAGCTTGTTGATGATTGGTTCCAGCTGTATATGATCTGGCTGTTGCTTTGCAAAAACGGCATAAACTGAACGACTGACAGGCTTTATCTCTTTAAGTACAAATAATGATTTCTCATCTAAATATGTTTGTACTAGTGCTTTGGGTAAAAAGGCTGCACCTCCATTTGTGAGAATGAATTCCAAAGCAATTTGACTTTGTTCAGTGTGAAGAATAGGTGCTACAGGTTTTTTGAAAAGCTTTGCGTGCTTTAGGTTGAAAGCAGTCCCCCAGTCAACAAAGACATAGCCAACGGTGTTGATATCTTGAAATCTTAGATCGTCTTTGTGTGATACAAGAATAAGCTCAATAGAGCCAATTTTTTTTGAAGATAGCTCACTCATATTTGCCGAATCTAGAACAATTGCGATATCCAAACGTTTAGATATAAGTGCCCTGATCAGTTCTAGATGTGAATTGATTTGAGTCCGGATGGACATTAGCGGAAATGACTCAGCTAACTTGGGTATTGCTGATTGTAGAAAAGTACCCCATAAGTTCGATATTCCTCCTAGAACAAGTTGTTTTTCTTGCTCTTCTGGAATGCCGATATCTTGTAGTGCCACTTGCCATGAAGCAATAATGTTCTCTGCATGAGGAATTAGACGCTCTCCTGCTGATGTAAGCATTATGTTATTTCTCTGGCGAGAGAACAGTGTCACTCCAACAAGATCCTCAAGCTGCTTGATTCTGAAGCTAACAGCGGATTGAGTTAGGTAAAGGTTTTCTGAAGCTTTTCCGAAATGCCTAGTCTTAGACACCTCAAGAAACGTTCTAAGCAGGTTTATATCCATTTCACATCGATAAAAAATTTTGATTAAGGTGAGAAGAAAAGATCATTTTACATGATTAATAAGCACCATAATAATTCACTTGGACTCTGTTATCTATCTGCGTTGAAAATGAAGGGGGAGCTCTACTAGATAGAGCGTTTTTTTTTATTCTAAATGCTTGTAAATTAAAGAGTTTAACTTTTATTTAAAGAAATTAAAAAATTATCTGAACTGCTTAAATGAATGTTTTTCTGGTGCTTCATTATTGGAGTCGTATCTCACCAGAAATAGACACTACGTTGTTTTCCATTCATGAAACCGTTTGCAGAGGGCATTCTGTCACTAGTGTAAAGGCTTATAAGCTGGCTGGTAGAAATAGTGACTCATATGCTTTCTGTAATGTATTGAACAAGTATCAGAAGGTTAGTCTTAAAATGTCTTATTCCATCGAAAGTTTGAGTTTAAATGCTGTAAGTCCCCCCGATGAGCGTCGATCCATATGACTTTAAACGATTTGTCTGCATCTGAGAACGCTTAGGCTTATCGGCTTCCCCGACAATTACCGGAAGGGGCTGGCGGATAGCTGAGGTTGTGATTTAGAAACTTATGACTGACTAAAAATGACACGTTTGTGCTTTTCTGAGGGCAAGTATATGAATGGAAAAATGGCTGATGAAGCAGGCTGGGAGCTAGAACAAAATCTCCCGCATATAAAGAAGCGTAACTCAAAACATCAGAAAAACCCGAAGGAAGAGCTTGGGGATTGGGATGAGGAAGATATACCACAAAGAACTAAACAAAAAGGGCGGATGAAAGATATTGAAGAGCGGCTTGAGCGCAAGCTGCTTTATAAGAATATAGAGTGGACCTTTGATGACTAACTAGGTGCATTTTCATTGGATAAGGATAGCGAAGACGATCAGTAAAACTGTTCGTTATTAGTCAAAAAAACTTGTTTTACTTGATTGGGTTAACAGCCAATAATTAACAGGCTTTCTTATCCTGTCATTAAATTTCATGCGGTTTACAAGAATATATTGTTTTTAACGCACCCCATTGGTTTTGCCTTTGGGGTATTTTTTTATGCTTGGGTCTTAATATGGTTAAACATGAAGAGCTTGAAGGTTATGTATCTCAGATACATTCAGCAGAGCAGTCTCCAGCGGATATTTTTGTACAGGCCATTGAGCACCTAGAGCCATCCGAACTGAGCCTTCTATTAGAGGCCTTGCCTATTGATGAACGCTGTCAAAGGTGGATGCAGATACCCGAGGAGCTAAAGGCTCAGGTACTGGTAGGTATGCGTTACCAAGCTCGAGATGTGGTCATCTCTTTTCTGAGTTCAGAAAGCTTAAATATGTTGCTCACAGGTTTGGATGCTGAAAGCTTGATTGAGCTTTCAGATAACCTGACTGATGACCTCATTAATACAGCTTTTAGGTCTTTAAGCCTTAAAGAAAAAGAGTTATATCGTGATGCCAGTCGATTTGATCCAACTGCGATAGGTCGTTATGTCGACCATCAAATTATTACAGTACCACCAAATTCTAAGTTAAAGGATGTGATGCTAGCTATCAGGCGAAGCGGTGTAGAGTTTATTGACCATATTTATGTAGTTGATCGGTTAGGGATGTATATAGGGCTACTTAACTTAAGTTATATTTTTTCTGAAACGGATGAAAAAACCTTCATCAGAGGAATGATTGATAGCCAGGTGCAAGCGGTAAAGGCTGATACCTTGTTAATGGAGGCTGCTGATGAACTTGAGCATTCCGGTCTAGATTCGCTGCCAGTGGTAGATGAATATAACCGGTTAGTCGGCAGAATTACGCAACGTACCGCTCTATGGATCCAGAAAGAGGCTCTAGAGTCGAGGCTCATGGCGCAAGCAGGATTGAAAGAATCAGCAGATCTGTTTGTTCCAGTTTGGCGAGGGGCGAGTAGCAGAGCTGTTTGGCTGGGCATCAACTTGTTAACAGCCTTCTTAGCTTCATGGACTATTGGTTTGTTTGAGAGTGTCTTAAGTCAGGTTGTTGCACTTGCTGTTCTTATGCCTGTAGTTGCATCAATGGGAGGTATTTCAGGAACTCAGACTTTAACATTAATCATCAGAGGTATAGCGACTGGACAAGTAACGTTTGCTAATGCCTTAGCGCTGGCTAAACAGGAGCTAGGTATCGCTGTGATTAATGGAGTTGGGTGGTCTGTTTTGATAGCAGTTATCACCTACTACTGGTTTGGAAGTCTAGTGATTGGAGTGACAATCGCTATTGCTGTTTTATTGAATATTGTGATTGCTGCATTGTCGGGAGTTTATATCCCAGTGGTTCTGGACCGTTTAAAAATTGATCCAGCGCTGTCTGGCGCAGTTATTTTAACCACGGTTACCGATGTATTTGGTTTTCTGACATTTTTAGGATTGGGCACCTTGTGGCTGGTTTAGGTGGCTTATATGAACTCGAGAAAAGTGGAACGCTTGACTCTGATGTACAGGTGACTCATTCCCTGGATGTCACTAATTTGTCTATTAAACAGCGGCTAATGGAACTCTAAACTTCAGGCTCAGCGCTGTATATACGGCTCGTTTACCTGGCGTTAAATGAATAGCTGATTACTGCTTATCACTAAGACACGAGCTATAACTAAAATATTACACGCTATCTGAGCTTTCAGACGGCGGTATAGATTTACAAAGGATTCAACATGAAAATCGCTATTCTTTCTCGAAATAAAAACCTTTATTCTACCCGCCGTCTGAAAGAGGCTGGTGAAGCGCGTGGGCATGAAGTTGATATTATTGATACGCTTCATTGCTATATGGATATAACACGTAGTCGTCCAGCGGTCAGGTATCACGGAGAAGCGCTTCCATATTATGACGCGGTTATTCCAAGAATTGGTGCATCGATTACTTTTTACGGTACTGCTGTTGTTCGTCAATTTGAAGTAATGGGTACCTTTGCAGTCAACGAATCAGTAGCTATTAGCCGTTCACGGGACAAGTTGCGTTCATTGCAACTGTTATCACGGAGTGATGTTGGGTTGCCCCGAACAGGTTTCGCCAACAAGCCAGATAACATCAAAGACCTTATTAAAAATGTCGGTGGGGCTCCGGTCGTCATTAAGCTTCTTGAAGGAACTCAAGGCATAGGTGTAGTGCTGGCTGAAAATAGTAAGGCTGCAGAAAGTGTCATTGAGGCGTTCATGGGATTAAAAGCCAATATTCTAGTGCAGGAATATATTGAAGAGGCAGGCGGTGCTGATATTCGCTGCTTCGTAGTTGGTAACAAAGTTGTTGCGGCAATGAAGCGTCAAGGTGCCGAAGGGGAATTTCGCTCAAACTTACATCGAGGCGGGTCCGCTAAAGTCGTTCGACTCTCTAAAGAAGAGCGTGCAACTGCGGTTAATGCGGCAAAAATTATGGGCTTAAATGTATGTGGGGTTGATCTTTTACAATCTAAAAATGGACCGGTGGTTATGGAAGTTAACTCCTCTCCCGGGCTCGAAGGTATTGAAACTGCAACTAAAAAAGATGTTGCTGGACTGATATATGACTTTATTGAAGCGAAAGCTACGGCGAAGCCTAATATGAATCGTACTCGTGGCAAAGGCTAGTTCCGGGCGGAATGGGAATAACTCATGAATACTGACAATCTTACTATTGGCGGTATCACCATAAAACCCGGTGAGACCAAACAGATTGAAATGCCCGTTGCTAAGCTTTATACAGATACGGATATTTGTATTCCCGTACATGTAATGCGCAGCAAGAAACCAGGGCCTACTGTTTTTGTTTCAGCAGCTATTCACGGTGATGAATTAAATGGCATAGAGATCATTCGACGGTTAATACAATCGAAATCATTAAAAATTAGTAGCGGAACCTTGATTCTGGTGCCTATGGTTAATGTATACGGGGTGCTTAATCAAAGTAGGTATATGCCAGATAGGCGAGACCTAAACCGAAGTTTTCCTGGTTCTGCGCAAGGCTCTTTAGCTGGGCGTGTGGCGGACAAGTTCTTAGCTGAAATTGTTAGGCGCTGTGATTACGGGATTGATCTTCATACCGGTGCAATACATCGCTCCAACCTGCCTCAGGTAAGAGCAAATTTGAATGATCCTGAGACCCGATCACTTGCCGAAGCTTTTGGTGTGCCTGTGTTGTTAAATGCAGACCTTAGGGATGGCTCTTTACGCCAGGCTGCTGTTGAGTCCGATACCCGGATACTACTTTATGAAGCAGGCCAGGCGCTTAGGTTTGACGAAGTATCAATACGCGCAGGCGTAAGGGGTATTTTAAATGTCATCACCCACTTAGGTTTAGTTCGGCGCAAATCTCGACGAAAAGCGGTCACGCCTTACATTGCTAATAACAGCTCTTGGGTAAGGGCTAACTCCAGCGGTATAGTGCATAACCTGAAAAACTTGGGAGATCAGGTCCAGAAGGGAACGCCGCTAGCGGAGATTGGCAGCCCTTTTGGTGAAATTCTTAGTACTATTACGGCAAACAAATCTGGGATTATTATTGGCAAACAAAATATCCCTTTAGTACAGGAAGGTGATGCGATGTTTCATATTGCCTTTTTCTCAGAGTCTGATGCAGAAATTGCTGAGAATATTGGGGTTATGCAGGAAACCTTCACTCCGAGCGATGAAGATACCTTAGGTGATACTTTATAAACATTAGATCGGCAACCAACCCAATTTACATAAGAATCATATGACCATGAATAATAAAATGATCATCGGCAATATTGAGAATTGCGACCTTCCTGATCTGGGCATTTTTGACCTACAAGTGCGTATTGATACAGGTGCAAAAACTTCATCGCTTCACGTTGATAATTTATCCCGCTACAAGAAGGCAGGTAAGCCTTGGGTTAAGTTTGAGATTCACCCAAATATTCATAAAGTGGCTGAAGTGGTCGAATGTAATGCCCCTATTCAGGATATTAGGCGAATAAAGTCTTCGAATGGCACAGTGGAAGAGCGTTATGTTATTAAAACAATGGTGTCATTGGGTCAAGAATCGTGGTCGATAGAGATAACACTGACAGATCGCTCAGATATGAGTTATTTAATGTTGTTTGGTCGGGAAGGGATGGGTGACAAGGTTCTGGTAGACCCATCGGCAACATTTTTATTAACTGACTATAGTTGATAGCAGCACATATGGCTGATTTTGAGCCATATAGTTATATTGTGTGATTGAGGATATCACTCTTTTTCATGTACTTATAAAGAGAGAGGATGAACTGATAACTTACCCCAATACATTGATTTTACAAAAAGGGTAATTAAGAACCCAAAAGAGCATAAATTGCTTCAACCGATAGCTGATGTGATCGTTGATTGAAACGGTAATGTCTGTACTGATTGTTGTAGATTTAATAGCTAGAGACAAATCTTATACTTCAGAACAGTAAACTATTCAGGGCTCTTGCGCTTCGCTTTTTCGAGCAACGAGCAACGAGCAACGAGCAACGAGCAACGAGCAAGCCGCGAAGCAGCGTTTTAGCCACTTATTCTTTCTCTAGTCCCCAACCTCCGCCTCTTTCTGCAGAATCTAGGATCAGTCTTGCATTGTGTCCGTTGTGATGAAAAGTATAAAGATAGAGATGTAGCGATGATGAAGGCGTATAGAAGCCAATGCTAGGACAAATGAATAACGAAAAGTTATAGCAGCTGGCGCAACGATTTCGCGACTGGGAAATACAGCCCAGCGGCACGAAGGCTATCTCACAGCGGATTTGACTTTAGATGGTATCGACATTAATGAGGTTAGCTCTAAGACCTTTGAGGCCGGTGCTGTATTTGTCGGTGAGTGCATAATGTGACAGGTCACTTAGATGGGCAAGATTATCATTGGGCGTGGACCAGTAGCTTTGGTGCGGGGGAGATGTGCAACTGAACACACTGCGGGTTTAGGTAAGAAGAATAGTAGTATACGCTCGCATATTTAAGCTCTATATTCTCTGCTTTATCAAACGAGCAGCAGTATTTTAAAAGGTGATTAATTTATGAAGTTTAAGATGGCTAAAGGGTCGTTGTTCGCAGTGTTATTGCGATCCACTTGGTGGTATAGCGTACTCATTGGTTTATTCATTTTATTGATCAGTTTGGCTGCAACAGATGCGCAATATGTGACTGTGAGCATTGTCGCTTCAATGCCGTTTTTTGTAATAGGCGGTTTCGCTGGATTTAAGCAATTGCAGCAACCTTCACATAAACGGGTGTTGGAAGTATCTCAGCAAGCGAGAAATATGTCGGCAGGGGATATCTCTGAAAAAATAGCGGCTAACTATATAAAAAGCGGTTACCAGTCGAGTGCGTTTAAAGGTAATGGTGCGGATTTAGAGCTCGTCCGGGGTCATCGAAAGCTGTTGTTGTGCAGTAAGCGATTTAAAGCGGCGAATACGGGAATAGAGCCGTTGAAGCTGTTAGTGGCAGCAGGTGAAACAACAGAGGCAATAGGCTACCTTTACTTAACGCTGGGTGACGTTTCAGCCTCTGCACACAATTATGCTCAAAAGAATAACATCGAGATAATTCAGTCAAGCAGACTCGCGATGTTGTTTGATGGCAAGGCGAAGATTAACTGAATTTACTTATTCAGGTAATTCAAAACCAATTTTGTAAAAACCGTAGCCTTCTCAGCATGTGGCCAATGCCCTGCTTCTCTTATTAGCCGGTAATCCGCCTTTGGAAACAGTTTTAGTATCTGGTCGCGGTAATCGGTGGTGATGTAGTCTGAATTTTCGCCTTTGATAAACAGCATCGGATTTTCGAACGCGGGGCCTGTCGGTGCTTTGCTGATCTCATCGTAGCAGGCTTCCAGTACTGGCAAGTTCATTCGCCAGGCGAAGTCTTTTGCTTCAGTGCGATAAAGGTTAGTAAGCAGAAACTGCCTGACACTGAGCTCCTCTACATGCTGACTTAGTTGTTTGTCAGCATCGCCACGGGATTTTAGGTTGTTTAGATCGACGGCGTTGAGACCGGTAAAAACATCACCGTGATGATTGGGGTACTGAACGGGGGCGATATCCACAATGATTAGCTTCCTGACCCGCTGGGGATTGTTCATCGCCAGTTGCATGGCGACTTTGCCGCCCATGGAGTGACCCAGGATATGGGCGCTGTCCAGATTGTGCTGGTCCATCAGCTCAATAATGTTATCGGCCATCAGAGGATAACTGGTTCTGTTTGTATGGGGAGAGCGGCCATGGTTGGGCAGATCGATGGCGTAGACAGTAAAGTGATCTGCCAGGGCTTTGATTTGACCACTCCAGTTTGACTGGGTGCCAAACAGACCGTGCATGATGATCAGTGGGGCTCCGCTACCGGAGATCTGTACATTCAGTTGCATTATTTCTCTCCATAAAAAAGACCGGGGCGTTAACGCTACCGGCCTTTATTTGATCATATCAAATCTTTTCAGATGAAGTGCTTACAGAAGGTCTAGCAGCTCTACATCAAATACTAGCGTAGCGTATGGAGGGATGCCGCCTGGAGAGCCCTGTGCGCCGTATGCTAGCTGATATGGAACTGTCAGACGCCACTTGGCACCTTTAGTCATCAGCTGAAGAGCTTCTGTCCAGCCAGCGATTACGCCGCCAACAGGAAATTCAGCAGGCTGGCCACGGTCATAAGAGCTATCGAATACTTTACCGTCGGTGAATGTACCGTGGTAATGAGTACGTACAGTCGATTCAGGTGTTGGGCTTTCGCCGCCTTCTTCGCCGGCATTGATGATTTCGTACTGCAGGCCAGAATCGGTAACGAATACTTCTTCACGCTGAGCGTTCTTTTCCAGGAACATCTCACCTTCAGCGGCTGCTTCTTTCGCCAGCTTTTCAGCCTGCTCTTGCATGCGGCCCTGAATTTCGTTGAATGCAGCTTGGATCTTATCGCCTTCAATACTCAGCTCTGCGCCTGCAAAAGATTCTCTGATGCCTGCGACGACAGCTTCCAGCTCTACGCCTTCAAAGCTTTGAGTTGCCAAGTGATCGCCCATTTGACGGCCGATACCGTAGCTGGCGATCTGTTCAGTTGTTTCAAATTTTATTTCAGACATGATTACTCTGTCGTTTCGGTTTTAAGAACGGCGAAGCCTATCATATTCCCTTACTCTTTAACAAAAAGAAGCGGGTCTACACGGGTGTTATTCAGGCTAACGCTCCAGTGAAGGTGGGGGCCTGTCACCCGGCCTGTCTTACCGATAGCGCCAATGCGGTCTCCCGTGTTGAGCTGGTCGCCGATCTTTACATCGATCTTGCTCATGTGACAGTACATAGTCGTTAGGCCATAACCGTGATCAATAATCACGGTGTTGCCGTTAAAAAAGTACTCTCCAACGGCGACGACTTTGCCCGGGGAGGGAGTATTAATCGCACCGCCTTGTCCCCCTGCTATATCCAAACCGCTGTGTGGATTACGAGGTTGCTCATTGAAAAAACGTTTGAGTCCGAAGGGGCTGCTAAAGCGACCACTGGCGGGAAGATTGAAGTTAAGGCTTTCGATCTTTGGGCTGGTCCAGGATGTGAATGCTGTAACCATTTCATTCTTTTCCCGTTTATAACGTTCCAGGTCTTGCGTGTTTGGGTTCACATGACGTTTATTGGTGACCGTGAGTCGTTGCTCTTCGTAAGTTTTATCTTTAATGCGGAAAGGGAAGCGCTGGCCATCGGCTTTCATTAGTTGCTCGGCTGAGGCTTTAGCAGATAACGGAATGCCGATGATCGCTAGCCAGGGAGATTGTTGCGCATACTCGGTATTCTGGCTGGATACGACCATTACCCGGTTGCCGCGATACCAGGCTGAGGGGGCGGTCTTAGTGTTAAGCCCGGTTAGAGATATCATAGCGATACCTCCAGGTACCCGTGATTCTTCCGGAAGTTCAAAGGCAAAAGCGTTGATACTGATAATCAGACTGAATACTAAAATGGCGAGGCGCATGGGATTTCCTTAGTCCTTTATAATTTTTGTGACCCGGCTAACAAAACGGCCGTTACTGAGTCGGGTTTCAACGCTATCTTCGGGTGATAACAGGGTAATGTCCTGTACCACTTTGCCTTGCTGATCCTGAACAATAGCGTAACCCCTGTCTAGGGTTGCCAGCGGACTGACGCTGTTGAGCGTCGCGGCCATGCCGGATAATCTGAGGCTGTTCTGCTTCAGGATCGATTGAATCAGTGTATGCAGCCGCTTCTCTAGTTCTGTAGTTCTCTGTATTGCTGTATCAATGCGAGGTGCTGGGGCACACCGCAGATAACGTTGCTGAACGCCGTTGAGGCGGACTTTTTGTTGCAAGACTGACGTTTTGACTGCTCTTTGCATCCGCAGTTCCAGGTCATCCAGTTTTTGTGCCTGCTCTTTCAGTTTGTCTCCGGGATGGCGGAGCATTGCTCGGGTCCATTCTAATTTTTGCAAGCGCTGGGTCTGGCTGCGATGCCAGGCCCGTTCGAGCCGTTGCTGAAGTTGATTCAGACGTATCAGTATCTGTTGCTGGTCTGGGCTGATGAGTTCTGCGGCCGCCGAGGGTGTCGGGGCTCTCAGGTCAGCAACAAAGTCGGCAATAGAGACATCGACTTCGTGTCCTACGGCACTGATGATTGGAATCTCGCTGTGGAAAATGCTCTGGGCAACGATCTCTTCGTTAAAAGGCCAGAGGTCTTCAAGTGAGCCGCCGCCACGACCGACAATCAGAACGTCGCATCGGCCATCCTCATTGGCCAGTCGAATCGCATTGGCGATCTGTCCAGCGGCTTCTGTGCCCTGTACTGCGGTAGGGAACAGAGTAACCGGCAGCGATGGGAAGCGTCGTTTAAGGACGGTCAGAATGTCGTGAACCGCGGCACCGGTGGCTGAAGTAATAATGCCAAGGTGTCGAGGTGTTTCTGGGATCGGCTTTTTAAAAGCAGGATCGAACAGGCCTTGCTGTTGGAGTTTGTATTTCAGCTCGTCGTAGGCTTTTTGTAGTGAGCCAACGCCGCTGTCTTCCATAAAGTCGCAGATTAGCTGGTAGTCACCTCGACCAGGGTAGAGGCTGACTTTTGCCCGAACGATCACCTGATCGCCATTCTTCGGTTGATATTTCAGATACTGATTACGATTGCGGAACATGGCGCAACGTACCTGAGCATCACTGTCTTTCAGGGTGAAATACCAGTGCCCGGAGCTGGGACGGACGACATTTGACAGTTCACCTTCTACATGGATGGTGAGAAAAGAGCTTTCCAGCAGAGATTTAACCTGGCGGTTGAGTTCGCTGACGCTGAAGGCCTTGCTGTCCGGTCTGTGTTCGGTCATGTTTTGGGGCTTACTTTAGGGCTTAGAATACGATTGCATAGAGGTATCTTAAACTAACCGATCATCGCTTTGTAACCTGCGTTTGGCAGAATTGGTAAATAGATTAAAAATGGTTGGAATTTACCGGTGATCTGAGCGAACTTCCTGCGTTTTAGCATGCTCTCTGGATACTGTTTGGTAGTAGAGAGAGTGGTTGGAATTTATTCACATTATCTCGACGGATTTTGATTGTCGATAGTTCGACAAAAGGCTATAATCCCGCGTCTTATTTTTTTAGACATTACAGGCAGTCTCACTCATGTTGCGAATCGCTGAAGAAGCCCTTACTTTTGACGATGTTCTACTGGTTCCCGGTTACTCCGAGGTCTTACCTAAAGACGTATCGCTGAAGACACGCCTGACTAAAGGCATTGAGTTGAACATCCCTCTGGTCTCCGCTGCAATGGATACTGTTACTGAATCCGGTCTGGCCATCGCTATGGCTCAGGAAGGTGGTATCGGTATTATCCATAAGAATCTGACCGTCCAAGAACAAGCTGAACAGGTTCGCCTGGTGAAGAAGTATGAGGCAGGTGTTGTCAGTGACCCTGTGACTTGTAGTCCTGATACGTCCGTCGGTGAATTGAATGCCATGTCGGCTCATCTTGGCTTTTCTGGTTTTCCTGTTATTGATAATGGTGAATTGGTCGGTATCGTTACCGGTCGTGATGCTCGTTTCGAAAAGAAACTTGATGCGTCTGTTGCCTCTATCATGACCACTAAAGAGCGTTTGGTGACAGTCGTTGAAGGCGCTGATCCTGATGATGTACGTAATCTGTTACGCAAACACCGTATTGAAAAAATTCTGGTCGTCGATGATGCCTTCCGTCTGCGCGGTATGATGACCGTAAAAGATATGAACAAAGCCTCGACCCATCCTATCGCGGCAAAAGACAGTAAAGGTCAGCTGCTGGTTGGCGCTGCTGTCGGTACCGGTGCTGAAACTGCTGAGCGTGTTGATGCGCTGGTTAAAGCGGGTGTTGATGTCATTATTGTTGATACAGCACATGGTCACTCTAAAGGTGTTATCGATCGTGTTGCCTGGGTGAAGTCTACTTATCCACAAGTTCAGGTCATTGGCGGTAATATCGCCACGGCAGGTGCGGCGATTGCGCTGGCTGAAGCGGGAGCTGATGGTGTTAAAGTGGGTATCGGTCCAGGTTCTATCTGTACGACTCGTATTGTTGCAGGTGTTGGTGTTCCGCAAATCAGTGCAGTTGCAAACGTTGCTGCGGCATTAGAAAAATATGGCGTACCTTGTATCGCTGATGGCGGTGTACGTTTCTCCGGTGACCTGTCTAAAGCGATCGTTGCGGGTGCTTCAGCTGTGATGATTGGTTCTATGCTGGCGGGTACCGACGAGGCGCCTGGTGAAGTTGAGCTGTTCCAGGGTCGTGCGTATAAGTCTTACCGCGGTATGGGTTCTCTTGGAGCGATGGCTCAGAGTTCTGGTTCATCTGACCGTTACTTTCAGGATGCTTCTCAGGGTGCTGAGAAGCTGGTTCCTGAAGGTATCGAGGGTCGTGTCGCTTGTAAAGGTCCGATGGGTGGTGTTGTTCACCAGCTAGTCGGCGGTCTGCGTTCATCCATGGGTTATACCGGTAGCCCGGATATCACGACTATGCGTACCGTACCTGAGTTTGTTCGTATCACTAGTGCCGGTATGGCAGAAAGCCATGTGCACGATGTAAGTATTACCAAAGAAGCGCCAAACTATCGCGTTGGATAATCGCTTCTTAATAGATAAAACAGGTGGGATGGCTTCGGCCCTCCCACTTTTTCTTTTTTAACACGCTGCTAATACAGCCAATCGCCAGAGAAGCCTGAACGGGTATTGGCGATGATTTCGGAGTCATCGAAATGTCTAAAGATATTCATGCTCAACGAATTCTGATTCTGGATTTCGGTTCTCAGTACACTCAATTGATCGCCCGTCGTGTACGTGAGATCGGAGTTTACTGTGAGATCTTTCCATGGGATGTGGAAGATTCAGCTATTCGTGAATTCAGCCCTAAGGGTATTATTCTGGCCGGTGGCCCGGAGTCCGTTACTGAAGGTGACTCACCTCGTGCGCCTGAGATTGTGTTTGATCTTGAAGTGCCTCTGTTGGGTATCTGCTACGGTATGCAAACCATGGCTGAGCAGTTGGGCGGGACGGTTGTAACTTCAGATAAGCGTGAATTTGGTTATGCAAAGGTGCGGTTGGAGGATAGCCCTAGCCGTTTGTTGGAAGGTATTGAAGATCACATTGCTAACAATGGTTCCCTGCTGTTGGATGTGTGGATGAGCCATGGTGATAAGGTCGGTACTCTGCCAGAAGGTTTTGGCATTATCGCCAGTACTGAAAGCGCGCCAATTGCGGCTATGTGTCATCCAGGTAAGGGCTACTACGGTGTTCAGTTTCACCCAGAAGTAACCCACACCAAGCAAGGCGGACGTATTCTTGAGCGTTTCGTGCGTGAAATCAGTGGTTGTGATGCCCTGTGGACCGCCGAAAATATTATTGCTGATCTGATCGAAAAAGTGCAAAAGCAAGTCGGTAGTCAGAAAGTTCTGCTGGGTCTTTCAGGTGGTGTGGATTCATCTGTTGTGGCTGCGCTACTTCATAAAGCGATAGGTGATCAGCTGACCTGTGTGTTTGTTGATAACGGTCTGCTGCGTAAGAATGAAGGCGATCAGGTAATGGAGATGTTCGCGAATAACATGGGTGTTACTGTTATTCGATCTGACTCACAAGACCTGTTCCTGGGTCGCTTGAAGGGCGAAAGTGATCCTGAAGCTAAGCGCAAGATTATCGGCAACTCCTTTATCGAAGTATTTGATGAAGAAGCAACCAAGTTGCAGGATGTAAACTTCCTGGCGCAGGGAACTATCTATCCCGATGTTATTGAGTCTGCAGGTGCGAAAACCGGTAAGGCACATGTGATTAAGTCCCATCATAATGTCGGTGGTTTGCCGGATGACATGAAGATGGATCTGGTTGAACCGCTGCGTGAGTTGTTTAAGGACGAAGTGCGTAAGATCGGTCTGGAACTAGGCCTGCCTTACGATATGGTTTATCGTCATCCGTTCCCAGGGCCGGGTTTGGGTGTGCGTATTCTGGGTGAAGTTAAGAAAGAATATGCTGATATTCTGCGTGATGCAGACGCAATTTTCTTAGAAGAGCTGCACCGTGCTGATTGGTATCACAAGACTAGCCAGTCTTTTGCGGTATTCCTGCCGGTCAAATCTGTTGGTGTGGTCGGTGACGGACGTCGCTATGAATATGTAATTGCTTTGCGTGCTGTTGAAACTATCGATTTCATGACCGCTCGCTGGGCTCACCTACCTTATGAGTTGCTGGAAACAGTCTCTGGTCGGATTATCAATGAGATTCCTCATGTATCACGGGTAACTTACGATGTAAGTTCTAAGCCACCTGCGACTATTGAGTGGGAATAACTCTCCCTAACTTGATCGAAAAGCCCGCTTCTGCGGGCTTTTTTTATATTGAAGATTATGGCTCGAGAAGGTGATAAGGTTCTACCCCTCCAATCAACACGATGACTAGATTGATAAGTTAATACATAATAAATTTGCATGATTTTACGCTTTCTATACTACTGTTTTCAGTGCGGCGCGATGGTAGTAAGGCATGATTGAAATAGTTTGGAGTGCTAGCTGAAACAGAGCAGCAGTGAGTTGATATGATGAAGAATAAAACTGAAATGGGGTAACTCTAAGTGCAGATGATTGAAGAAGAAAAGCTTGAGTGCTTAGAAGCGCTTAGGAAGGTTAAGGTAATGTGCGCAGGATCTGGTTTTATGGTTGGAGTGTTGAAAGGCGCTTTAGCGGAAGATAGGATATAGAGAAAGTGATTGAAAATCTTCAGGTGCTTAGGGCATTTGCCGCAATTAATGTCGTCTTTTTTCATATAATTGGTACAGCAGAAAGCTATGGGCAGCCGACTCATTTGTTTAGCGTATTAGAAGGCTGGGGCGCAAATGGAGTAGATGTTTTTTTTGTAATATCGGGATTTATGATGTTGCATATACAGATGAAAAGAAAGCGGAGTGTGGTAGCGTTTTATAAATCACGCCTGATTCGTGTTCTTCCTGCGTATTGGTTACTTACAACTGTAGTGATATTAGCGTTCCTAGTCGCTCCAAATGCTTTTAGAGAATTAATAGTAACAGCGGAAAGAGCTTTTGCTTCTTACTTATTCGTTTCCAGCCTGTTTACTGGGGAGACTCCAATTGTTTTGGTAGGGTGGACATTGGAATGGGAAATGCTCTTTTATACTGTGTTTGGGGCCGCTCTGCTCTTTGATACTTGGAAGAAAATATATTTTTTTGTGTTCCTCTTACTAGGGCTTGTTTCCTTTGCTTCTTCTCAGCTGATAGTCTTTGAGTTTTTTGCTGGGATGTTAGTTGCGTATGTATTTAATAATAAGAGATTAGGTACGAATTTCGCAGTGTTGTGTTTGCTTGTGGGAGCTGCGTTACTGCTCTTAACTATAAATCAGAATGTTAGGCAGCTTGATTTAGATAGAGAGTTGATTTGGGGAGTGCCTTCTTTTTTGATCGTGTTAGGCGCGGTGCATGCGAAACAGGTTTATCATCCTGTTCTTCGTTATTTAGGGGATGCTTCTTACAGTATCTATCTGGTACAGATACTGACTCTTCCAATATTCTATAAATTGGTGAGTGTGACAAGTTTTGACATTAATAATGATATATTATCATTAATGTGTCTTATGGTAAGTGTTCTTGCTGGTGTAGTAATGTTCGCGCTTTTTGAGAAGCCGACTACTGACTTCCTTAGTAGAAAATTTTCAGCATATCCTAAATGAATGACCAATCCAGCTCCTTTCACGTACAAACCGAACGTTGAGAAATGAATAAAATAAATTGCTTTGACGAAGTGCGCTTTCTTTTGGCTTTTATAGTACTAATTGCACATACTTCTGTTCTGGCAAATGCCGAGCAATTGGACTGGGTAACGCAATACTTTGATTCTGGTTTTGCGGTGAAAGGTTTTTTTGCAATTAGCGGATACTTGGTTACGAAGAGCTATTTTTCAAGTGCAAATTGGTTAGAGTATTTAGAGAAAAGAATTAGAAGAATTTACCCTGCATATGTAGCAGTAATTATCTATTGCCTTATCGTTGGCGCAATCACAACTACTATGCAAACAGGTGAGTTTGTGATGAGCATCGAAAGTGCCAAATATGCCGTATCGAATCTCATGTTTCTAAATTTCTTGCAACCCACGTTACCAGGGGCGTTGCTAGACAATAAAATGCAGGCACTTAATGGTTCGCTTTGGACTATTAAGGTTGAAGTGATGCTTTATTTTATTGTTCCAGTTTTATGTTTCATGTATGCGCGTATAGGCAAAACCCAGGGGTTTATAGTAGCGCTAATCGCTGGAGTTACTTGGTTCGTATATTTTTCTGATTATTTCAATCATCCGATGGGTGCTGTTTTGGCAATTCAATTTCCGGGACAGCTTCCTTACTTCGCATTGGGTAGTGTGCTTAGCTTCGTCAAATTTAGACAATTTCATGTATTTGCTATTATTGTGTTTTCGTTAATTTATTACGTAGGGGTTAAGTCACAGCTAGACAGCCGCAGCGCGGAAGTTGTCAATATGATTGTGTACCCATTGTTTGTAGTTGCAATTGCAAATACAAGCTTGCTTGCTGTCGGTGTTGGGAAATTTGGTGATTTGTCTTATGGGATTTATCTTTATCACTTTCCAACCATTCAGTTGCTTGAGCATCTAGGGTTTTATGACAGGAATCCTTACATTGGGTTGTTGTGTAGTATCGTATTAACTGGAATGATGGCGTTTCTGTCATGGCATGTAATAGAAAAGCGGTACCTTAAGCGTACTTCGCACTACGTTAAAGCAGCCAAGCTAGAAAGCGACTCTTTATCGATAGCGTGTAAATCAAAATAGTTTTGATTCTTGATTTGTAGTATGAGCCAGTGTGAAAGCGGGTTAGTAAGAGGTTTTACGTGATATGCATAGTATTTTTGTGACAGGTAGTTAAACTTAAGCTGTAAGCCACACGTCACTATTGAGTATGAATAGGTGTGTAGATTGAAATTGGACAAGCCCGCTTCTGCGGGCTTTTTGTTATATTGAGACTTATGAATAAAGAAGACGATATTCAGCGGATGGAGCAAGCGATACAGCTTGCTCAAAAAGCTGCAGATGCCAATGAAGTGCCCGTGGGTGCTATTGTGGTTCTTGATGGTCAGGTGATTGGTGAGGGCTGGAATAGACCTATCTCCGGTCATGATCCTACTGCCCACGCGGAGATTATGGCGCTGAGGGATGCTGCCAGTCGGATTGGTAATTATCGACTTAGCGGCGCAACCCTCTATGTCACCATTGAGCCTTGTGCTATGTGTGCAGGTGCTATTATCCATGCCAGGATTGGCCGGGTGGTGTTTGGTGCGACTGAGCCGAAGGCCGGTGCGGTGGTGAGTAATGCGCAGTTATTTGACCAGGACTGGTTAAATCATTGGCCGGAATATGAGGGCGAGGTTTTAGCGCAACAGTGCAGTGATGTAATCAGTGCTTTTTTTCGCCGTCGCCGGGCAGAGAAAAAGTCAGAGAAAAAAGCCGGTAAGCTTACATAGAATTAGACTGGTAGCGCTGGCCGTTAGCCTCCTCAGAGCGCTGGTTTTGATTCCTGGCTTGGCTCTTTTCGTGCTAGCAGAGTTCCATCCCCTTCGGTACGCAGTTTTATCCAGTGGATCAGATCGACCCACATTCGGTCGATATCTTTATTCTTGGGCATGATTCCGGCGTGTTTGAGCTCAATGGTCATCACCGGAATCTGTTTAACAAACCAGGCATAGTTACCGAGTGAACCAGGATAGGTACCCAGTTGCTTAAGGTGCAGAGGGCCTAGTTTTCTGGGTGGGGTGATGGTGCCATCGTAATCTAAAATGCCGTGAGGGGCGTGAACAGAAACGATAATATCTGGATTCAATTCATCAATAAGTTGATGGATTGCATTGGTTTCCGGTTCGCTGAGAGGCTTTGTTCCAGGGTAATATCGCGCTCTTTTTTTAGCGTAAGTTTGCCAGTGTTTGAGGGGGTCAATAGATGTCTCAGCCGGTATGAAGTTGCGGTTGAGGTCGACATCGTGGGCGTTAACTCGAGTCGATCTCTTTTGTAACAGACCGTCCGGATTGGTAAGAGGCATGAAGTGCCAGTCAAAAATCCCACTATGATTTTCCCCTAGTTTTTTCAACCATTTGAATGAAATGCTGACGCTGGAATATTCATCGCCGTGTATGCCGCCCAGAAACAGGATACGGGGGGCGTCTCTACGTTCAGGGTTGGCGGGGAAGTGCTTTTCCAACAAGGGCTGGCCTCGGTTGGAATAAAATCGTGGAGGGTCAAATTTAGCTTTTAGGCAATCTTTAGTCGAGACGCTACCTAGCTTTTTACCGATCCGGTTGCAGATTTCTACAATGTCTTTATGGGGAATAGTGGGCTCTTTGGATTGGGTCGCTATTGCCAGCTTAGTATTCTTTGGCGACTCAAGCGCTTCTATATAATAACTGAGTGGATCTTCAGGCTCGGCGTGGCATGCCTGGGTTATGCAGAGGCTGAGTGCGGTAACAATAATATGCAGAAATCGTAGAAACATCAGGAAGAGCTTACTCAGCTGAATGGTGTTGGTCTGCATTGTAAATTGATTTTGTTGATATGTGGAGATGAAGCTAATAAATAGTATCTATTAGATGGCTAATCTTCTCGCCTTTTTGTGCGAACGCTGTGTGAGATAGGTTGGCTATGTTTTTTGAGGGCTGGTTACAATGTGGAAGGTATCGTCTCCACCATGCCCTTTACTGCATCTTCTTTCTTATCAACAATCTCGTCGGGCATAAAAATTTCACCTTCATTTTCTGCTGGGCTAAGCGGGGGATTAGCCGCTTCAATACGCGCTTTTCTAAGCTCCCAGTCCAGCAGGTCAAAGTAGTTGCGAATGTTTTTAACATAGAGCACTGGCTCATAACCGCGGGCATAGCCGTGGCGAACAGTGGAGTAGTATTTTCTTTGAGTGAGCAATGGAAGGAACTGTTTCACATCACTCCACTTATCCGGATTTTTACCTGCTCTCGAGGTTAGGATGCGAGCATCTTCAAGATGACCATAACCAACATTGTAGGAGGCGAGTGAAAACCAGATAAGATCATCCCCTTGTATTCGCTTAGGGATTTTTTTCATCACCTTTGCCAGATAATGCGCTCCACCTATGACGCTTTGTATTGGGTCAGTTCTGTCTTCTACATCGACCTCCTTAGCGGCGGCATTGGTTAGCATCATGATCCCTTTTACCCCGGTGGGTGAAACGGCTTTTGGGTTCCAATGGGATTCCTGATACGCAATTGAGGCGAGTAGGCGCCAGTCAATATCGGTTTCCTGTTCGGCTATCATGAAGTATTGCTCAAGTTTGCAGAAGCGGGTTTCCAGGTCTTTGCGAAAGGTTTCTATGTCGACATAGCCCAAGCGGGTTTGCCGGGTGAGGTATTTCTTTTTCAGGGTGACTAAAAGTTCTTGTGTGCTGGGGCGTTCAAAAAAACGTCTCAGTGCACGTTGCAAACTTTGATCATTCTGTTTGACCAAGATCCAGGCAACAGGCTCAGGCTTGCTGAGTACAATCGATTTTTTCAGACCGGGAAAGTAGGATTTTTGGGCATCAAATATCAAATCATCGCTGACGGTGTAATCGAGTTCTTTTTCGTAAACATCTTCAAGCAATTCAGTAACGCCATTGGTAGACGTTTCCTCCCACTTCAGAAAGCTGTGAGTTTTTTGTAGTGTGTTAAGCAGCTCACTATGGCTGCTATTGGCGATAACCTTGATTGTTTTACCTTCAAGGTCGCTCAGGTTTTTAGGCGCGGGCTTGCCCTGGGTGACACGATAAATGAGGGTGGGAGTAGAATAAGCATAGGCGGGAGAAAAGCGGAAGTTCTGTTTGCGTGCCTCCGTTATACTTAAACCTGCAGCGCCTATGTGAGCGCTACGGTTTTTTATCAGAGTGAAAATCTCACCAAAAGTATCAGGTACTATCAGTTCAAGCTCAACACCAAGGTAGTCGGCAAAGGCTTTGGCGAGTTCGTATTCGAAGCCGGTCGGTTGACCGTTGTTATCTTGATAATAGGTAGTTGAGGTATTGCGGGTAACGACCCGAAGTACACCGGTCTTCTGAATAGCGTCTAGCTGAGTGCGTTGGCTTTGGCTAAAAAGCAGCAGTGCGGCGAACAGAGACGCCGCGATCAGTAGGAAAAGTAGCTCTTTAATGTGAAATATATTTATTCGCATAAGAAAATTGGGCTTTTTCTGGTATCTAATCCGCTATTTCAGTAAAATTCGACCTTACTTTTCTCCTACATAAAACCTATCTGTTAGGCATACTCAAGAGGCTTGAAACTAACATGCTGGTACTGCGTGGAGCGCCTGCTCTTTCTGCTTTTCGTCACGATAAGCTGCTGTCTGTCCTGAAATCCCGAATTGCTCATGTCACCGGTGTTTACGGTGAGTATATGCACTTCGTCGACCTGGAAACGAGTCTTTCCGATCAGGAGCACAGCACGCTGGAGCGTATTCTTTGCTACGGCCCTAACGCTAAAGTGGAAGAGCCTTCAGGTCAATTGGTTTTAGTTGTGCCCCGTCCGGGAACCATCTCTCCTTGGTCTTCAAAAGCAACTGATATCGCCCGGAACTGCGGCTTGCAGAGCATTAAACGTCTGGAACGTGGAACTGCCTATTTTGTGCAGTCTTCTCAGGCGTTAACCGATGCTGAGCTGAATCTGCTGAAAATTGAGTTGCATGATCGGATGGTTGAAGCTGCGCTGAACACTGTTGATGATGCATCAGAGTTGTTTCGGGTAGATCAGCCGGCACCACTGACTCTGGTCGATATACTGGCGGGTGGCCGGGGTGCATTAGTCACGGCGAACACGGAGCTAGGGTTGGCGCTGGCTGATGATGAGATTGACTATCTGGTGGATAGCTTTATCGCACTGGGCCGTAATCCTGCCGATATTGAGTTGATGATGTTTGCTCAGGCAAACTCTGAGCACTGCCGTCATAAGATATTTAATGCTTCGTGGGATATAGATGGAGAGTCGCAGGATAAATCTCTGTTTTCCATGATTCGAAATACCAATGAGTTGGGTGGTGAGAATATTCTATCCGCGTATTCCGATAATGCTGCGGTAATGGTGGGCTCAGAAGCCGGGCGCTTCTACCCTGATCCAGCCACTAAAGAATATGGCTACAATCAGGAAAGTATCGAAATTCTGATCAAGGTTGAAACTCATAATCATCCAACGGCCATTGCGCCTCATTCAGGTGCTGCCACCGGTTCCGGTGGTGAAATTCGGGATGAGGGTGCTACCGGTAAAGGTTCTAAACCGAAAGCGGGTTTGACTGGCTTTACTGTGTCTGATCTGAAGATTCCTGGCTTTGTTCAGCCTTGGGAGTCGGATTATGGTAAGCCTGAACGGATTGTTTCTGCACTGGATATTATGCTTGAAGGTCCTATAGGTGGCGCGGCATTTAATAACGAATTTGGTCGTCCGGCGCTGAACGGTTACTTTCGTACTTTCGAGCAGCAGGTGAATGGTGCTGCGGGTGAGGAGATGCGTGGTTACCATAAGCCGATCATGATTGCTGGTGGTTTCGGTAATATCAAAACTGACCATGTAGATAAGGGGCAGATCTCTGCCGGTGCAAAACTTATCTGTCTGGGTGGGCCTGCTATGCAGATCGGTCTGGGTGGTGGCGCAGCCTCTTCTATGTCATCGGGCACCTCCTCTGCAGATCTTGATTTTGCCTCTGTACAGCGTGATAACCCTGAGCTTGAACGACGTTGTCAGGAAGTTATTGATCAGTGCTGGCAGCAGGGCGATGCTAATCCAATTGCTTTTATCCATGATGTTGGCGCGGGCGGCTTGTCAAACGCTTTCCCTGAGCTGGTTAAAGATGGTGGCTGCGGCGGTGATTTTGAACTGCGAAATGTAAATAATGACGAACCGGGTATGTCACCACTGGCTATCTGGTGTAACGAAGCTCAGGAGCGTTATGTTCTGGCGGTTGATCCAGAAAACATGCAACGTTTCGAAGCTATCTGCGCCCGCGAGCGTTGCCCGTATGCTGTTGTGGGTACCGCAATTGAAGAAGAGCATCTGACACTGGGTGATACTCACTTCAAGAATAAACCTGTTGATCTGCCGATGAGCGTGCTGTTTGGTAAAGCACCAAAGATGCACCGTACAGTTCAACGTATCAGCTACGAAGTACCCGCATTTGATGCAACTTCTATTGATATTAAAGAGGCCGTTGAGCGGGTACTGAAACTTCCAGCCGTGGCTTCTAAATCTTTCCTTATTACCATTGGTGACCGTTCGATTACTGGTCAGGTCGCCCGTGATCAGATGGTCGGTCCCTGGCAGGTGCCGGTGGCTGACTGTGCTGTGACTACTGCTTCGTTTGATACTTATACCGGTGAAGCGATGGCGATGGGTGAGCGTACTCCTCTGGCTCTGGTTGATTCTCCCGCTTCTGGTCGCATGGCTGTAGGCGAAACAGTTACTAACCTGGCTGGTGTACAGATTAACGATATTATTGATATCAAATTGTCTGCGAACTGGATGTGCGCTGCAGGTCATCCGGGCGAAGATGAAAAGCTATATGACACGGTAAAAGCAGTCGGCATGGAGCTTTGTCCAGAACTGGGAATTACCATTCCAGTGGGTAAGGACTCTATGTCTATGCGTACCGTCTGGAACGATAACGGTGAAGATAAATCGGTTACTGCACCGACCTCGCTGATAATTACTGGTTTTGCTCCGGTTACGGATGTGCGTAAGACTCTGACGCCTCAGCTTCGTACTGATCAAGGTGAAACTGATCTGATTTTATTGGATCTGGGTAATGGTAAGAATCGTCTGGGTCTGTCAGCGCTGGCTCAGGTTTATAGCGAAGTAGGCCGGGATGTACCCGATGTCGACGAGGCGGGCCAGTTGGTGGCGTTCTTCGGTGCGATCCAGGAACTGAATAAACAGGCTTTGCTGTTGGCCTACCATGATCGGTCAGACGGCGGTTTATTTACCACTGTTGCCGAGATGGCGTTTGCTGGACACGTGGGTGTTGATATCAATCTGGACATGCTGTCAGCCGATAGTTCTGAGTTTGCAGCAGCATTGTTTGCTGAAGAGCTGGGTGCAGTGGTTCAGGTTAAACGCGATGATCTGCAAACCGTGTTGACTGAATTAAATGCTGCGGGTCTGGGTGAGATTACTAAAGTGATCGGTTCTGTGAATCTGGATGATGAAGTGCGGATTCATTTTGATGATGAAGAGATCTACGCGGAATCTCGTATTCAATTACAACGCTGGTGGGCCGAAACGTCATACCGAATGCAGGCGCTGCGGGATAACTCTGAATGTGCTCAGCAGGAATTCGATGTTCTACTGGAGAAAGAAAATCCCGGTCTGAATGTAGAGTTGAGCTTTGATCAGAACGACAACGTTGCTGCACCCTTTATTGAATCAGGTGTTCGTCCTGAAGTGGCAATTATTCGAGAGCAGGGTGTAAACGGGCAGATCGAAATGGGCGCTGCCTTTGACCGTGCCGGTTTTGCTGCAGTTGATGTTCATATGAGTGATATTCTTGAAGGTCGGGTAGAACTGGACCGCTTTAAAGGTCTGGTTGCCTGTGGCGGTTTCTCATACGGTGATGTATTGGGCGCAGGCGAAGGCTGGGCTAAATCTATTCTGTTTAACGCTACAGCACGTAGCCAGTTCGAGGCGTTCTTTAATCGGCAAGATACTTTTGCATTGGGTATCTGTAATGGTTGTCAGATGCTCTCTAACCTACATGAGCTGATTCCGGGTGCTGAACACTGGCCTCATTTTGTACGTAACATGTCTGAGCAATTTGAAGCACGTGTGGCGATGGTTGAAGTTCAGGAAAGTAACTCTGTATTTCTTCAGGGGATGGCTGGTTCTCGCTTACCGATCGCAGTTGCGCACGGTGAGGGGCGAGCTGAGTTTACCGGTCAATCACAGCTAACGGCGTTGGAAAATTCTGGTGCAGTTGCGCTGCGTTATGTGGATAACTTTGGCAAGGTAACAGAAACTTATCCGGCTAACCCTAACGGATCACCCGATGGTATCACCGGTATTGCCTCTGCTGATGGCCGGGTTACCCTGATGATGCCCCACCCTGAGCGAGTATTCCGTGCAGTCACTAACAGTTGGGCACCCGATCATTGGGATGAGGATGGCGCCTGGATGCGGATGTTCCGTAACGCCCGTGTTTGGGTTGGTTAATAGTTCTACTCATAAAAAAAAGCGCCTTCGGGCGCTTTTTTATTTTTAAGAGCTGTAGCTCGTAGTTCGAATGTTGCAAAAGGCCTTGACCGCCGTAGCTCGTTGTTCGATCGTTGCAAAAACCGCAACTTGCTCGTTGCTCGATAAAAACCTTTTTTATTAAGGGTAGAAATACCAGATAGATTAAAACTTTGTAAGAAAGTTGGTGAGTTGGTTGGGCAGGGGATGATAATTCTGAGCAACGAGCAACGAGCAACGAGCAACGAGCAACGAGCAACGAGCAACGAGCAACGAGCAACGAGCAACGAGCAACGAGCAACGAGCAACGAGCAACGAGCAGCAATTATTTTTCCGTAGGGAGTTTAAGTTTCCACCAAGCCAGCATGCCTCCCTCAAGTTCTCGAGTGTCCAGTCCTGCTTTTATAAGTTTGCGAGTGGCGGGCTTGCTGCGATGGGCTGACAGGCAGATGCAAATAATGGGCTTGTCACCAGGTAGTTGCTTGATACGGGCGCTGCTAAGCTGGTGGAGAGGGAGGGATATTGCGCCAGATATGTGACTTTTTTGGTATTCTTGACGAGTGCGTACATCGACAAATAAGTATTGGCTGATGGATAGTACTGCTTGCTCCGGATGAATAGAGGGGACTTTCCCCAGAGGCAGCCAGCTTAACCAGTCAGGTAGGTTTGATAGCCTATTCATGGGCGGACGTATATATAACCTTTTTGTTGCAGGTCGACGATTGCGGGAAGGCCTGCCTGTACCACATCTTCTGTTTCGACTTCATAAAGATCTTCGTAGGTAATGTTGTATCCGTTCAGGGTGTTACCACAGACTAGAAACTGAACTCCCCGTAATCGTAACGCATCTAACTGGATCTGCTTTCCGTCATCCTCGACGGCTTCCATAAGAAATTCGACCGCTTTTCCGTGAACCATTACTTTGATATCAATATTGTCGTCGCCCAGGGCTTCGAGGTGGTTGGAGACGTTTACCAGAGTTTCGTTGATTCTGCTCTCGTCATGATAGTTGACGTGGTAGACCACTTTCTGGAATGGATATTGTTCAGCTGAGCAGTTAAAGGCTGAGGTTAGCAATAAACAGCTCAGTAGCAGGGTTGTTACTTTCATGGTAATTACTTCGCAATACAAAAAAAACCGGTACCTGCAGTATAGGATACTGCCGGCACCGGTTTATATTAGACTTTACTGTTGTATTAACAGAAAGTTATTAGCAGATATTACTGCTGAACGTGGATCTGCTTCTGACCATTGATAGTTACTTCTACGCGACGGTTCTCAGCCAGGCAGCTCTGACGTGAAGCGCCAGCATCTGTACATTCTTTAACTGGGTTTGCTTCACCATATGAGTGAGATACTACTTTACCGTTAGTATCGATACCAGCAGCAGTCAGTGCAGCATCAACAGCTTCTACGCGACGCTGAGAAAGAGCATCGTTATATGCGCTGCTACCAACAGAGTCGGTATAGCCTTTCAATTCAATAGAGCTCAACTTAGCCAGTGAACCAACATAGCTTACGATAGCGCTTACATTAGTTACTTCGCTGCTGTCGGAAGCAAAGTGAATGATGTGACTTTCTTCAGCATCAATCATCTTCATGACCATTGTTGGTGCTGGAGTTGGTTCCGGTGCTGGTGCTTTTGCATCTGCGCCACACTCTACGGTTTTGTCGTCTTCACTCCAGTAGCCGGTCTGCCAGCACTCACCGTATCCTGTTTTCCAGACGGTGTCGGCAGAGTTGGTAGCGTAACCTGCGTGGTTAGGGTGTGCCTGAGCTGCTGCAGAAATTCCCATTGTCAGAGCCAGAGCTGTTGTGAGTGCAAGTTTCTTCATCATATACATCCTTATTTGTGTATTCATTGTCTAGTGTAGCTATTTATACCAGTTCAACCTGAACCTAAGTTAAACAGAGCGACTCTGAGCATCCCTCATACAGGAATTAAAGCCTAAAAAGCGACACTATGGTAAAACTTTTTTGTATGGTTTTACCACCACTTGTTGATAAACACCCGCATTAATATACGGATCTTTGTCGGCCCAGCTTTGGGCTTGCTCAAGAGAGGTGAATTCTGCGATAACCAAACTGCCCGTAAAGCCAGCAGGACCTGGGTCTTCGCTGTCGATTGCCGGGTGCGGCCCTGCGACTAGAAGGCGGCCTTCATCGCGTAGTGCTACAAGGCGTGCTAAGTGCTCAGGTCGGGCTGACAGACGTTGCTCCAGCGTGCCGGGCTTATCTTCGCTGATAATGGCGTAGAACATTCTTTAATCCCTAATTTTCGTTTTCGTTATTGCTTTCGTTCGCATCAGGTTCAATATGCTTTGATATATAGAAACCTTGTAGCAAGATAAAAACCACAGTCAGTCCTAACATGCCAAATAGTTTGAAGTTAACCCACGTCTCTTCGCTCATAGTGTAGGCTACGTACAGGTTTATTGCCCCTAGTATGAGATAGAAAACTATCCAGGCTATATTCAATTGCTTCCATGCCTGTGCAGGCATCTCAATAGCGCCTGCCATTAACCTCTGTATGATGGTTTTATCGCCAATGAACTGGCTGCCAAGAAATGCTACTGCAAATAGCCAGGTAACCACGGTGGGTTTCCATTGAATAAAAGTCTTGTCTTGAAAAATAATAGTGGCCCCGCCTAGTACTACGACTAGCCCTAGAGTCACCAGTTGAATCATCTCTATCTTATGGGTCTTGATCCAGGTGTAGAGTATCTGTACAAGAGTGGCAGGAATGAGAATGGCGGTTGCCAAAATAATATCGTCGGTGCTTTTGTAGACAATAAAGAAGATAATAACCGGCAGAAAATCTAAAAGTAGTTTCATGACAACATTTTAGTAGTTAGAAGTGGGTTGATTATAGAGTGAGCGAGTTAAGTTATAAACCCGGAGACGGTGTGGAATTGCCTTATAGTGACCTTCATTGTCATTCCTGCTACTCAGACGGAGAACTTACGCCTGCTGAGTTACTACAGATTGCTGCTGAACGAGGGGTAAAAGTGTTTGCTCTGACCGATCACGATACAGTAGCTGGTGTTCAGGAGCTCAGAGCGGCTGCTGTGGATAGCTCTGTTAAGGTGTTGTCTGGTGCTGAGCTGACTTGTGGCTGGGGGCGAGGTATGGTTCATATCATCGGGCTTGGATTTGATGAAACCGACTCTTTATTAGGTGAGTATCTGCAGGGGCTGGATAAGCTTAGGTTGGAAAGAGCGGGTCTAATTGCACAGAAATTGGTCAAACGTAACATTCCAGATCTTCTTCCAAGAGTGATTGAGTTAGCGGGTACAGGTCAGATTGGTCGGCCTCATTTTGCACAGGCGATGGTTGAAGCTGGAGTGGTTAATAACGAAGCACAGGCTTTTAATCGTTATCTGGGCGCAGGAAAAGTTGGCGATGTAAAAGTAGAGTGGCCGACTATGGAGCAGGGAATTAATATTATACGCCAGTCGGGAGGAGTGGCTGTTTTGGCTCACCCAACAAAATATAATATGACCTTTACTAAGGTGCGGATAATGATTGAAAGCTTTAACGAGCAGGGAGGGGATGCAATTGAAATTAGTTATCCTGGAATTGAATCGGGTCATACTTTACAGCTAGATAAATTGGCGACTAAGTATGAAATGATGATATCTGCTGGTAGCGACTTCCACAAAAAACAGTTTCACTGGACCGCTATTGGAAAGTATCCAGGTTATAGCAGTAATAATGCTCACGTACTCTCTAAATTGCTTCAGCATTAACCTGTAATTAAGTAGAATTACTCTTATATATTTTAGTAAAAGGTTTTATTGTGAGCCAGTTTTTTCAGATTCATCCGGATAATCCTCAGCAGCGGCTGATTAGTCAGGCTGTTGATATAATCAAGAAGGGTGGGGTAGTTGTTTATCCTACTGATTGTGCCTATGCACTGGGTTGTCATTTAGGTGACAAGTCTGCGCTGGAAAAAATAAAGCGTATTCGTAAATTAGATGATAAACATAACTTTACACTGGTTTGCCGGGATCTATCAGAAATTGGTACCTATGCTAAAGTTGATAATTCTGTTTATCGTTTGTTGAAGGCTCATACGCCGGGTGCATACACCTTTATATTGAATGCGACGACGGAGGTTCCGCGACGTTTATTGCATCCTAAAAGGCGAACCATTGGATTGAGGATTCCGGAAAATAATATAGCGCTACATATAATGGAAGCATTAGGTGAGCCTATCATGAGTACGTCATTAATAATGCCAGGTGAAGAGCTTCCTTTAACAGACCCTTATGAGATTCGGGATGTTTTGCAGCATGAGGTTGATCTTGTTATTGATGGGGGTTATTGCGGAATGGAGGCGACATCGGTTATTAATTTGGTAGATGATGTGCCAGTTGTTATTCGTGAAGGGGCCGGTGATATTTCTACCTTTTAATAATTAATTTTTTTATTTTCATTGAAAAATAATAATTATTAAACAATAATTCCTTTTTGTTCCCCAAACCCTTTTTTGTTGGTGATTAATAATGACCGATTTTGTAAAACTTTTAACTCGAAAGAACTCTCTTCGTAAACAGTGCCAGGTATTGGCTAGCGCTGATATTGAAAAAGCGATCGCTGATCTTAACGAGATTCTGGAAGAGAAGCTTGAGCAAGAAAATGCGCTGTTAGCAAATGAACAGGAGCGCCTAGAGAAGATTGAAGCGATTAAGCAGAGTATGCTGGAAGCTGGTGTGGATCTGAATGATCTGATGACGTTGGTTGATGCGCCTGTTAAGAAGAAAGTTGCCCCTAAGTATCAGGTAACTGACGAAAATGGTGAGCTGCATCAGTGGTCTGGTCGTGGTCGTACGCCGGCTGCTTTTCAGGCGGCATTTGCAGCAGGGAAAACTAAGGAAGATTGCTTAATTTAATAAGCGTTTTCCGGTAGAATTAAGAAAAGCTCTTCGATGCTCTATCGAAGAGCTTTTTTGTTTTTCATATATACAGAGTTTTATAAATAAAAATTCATACGAGGATGCGTCGATGATTGACGAAAAACTGCAAAAAGTTTTGGCGCGTTCCGGATTGGGTTCACGTCGTGAGATGGAACGTTGGATTGAAGCTGGTCGTATTTCAGTAAACGATCAGGTGGCAACGCTCGGCGACAGAATCTCGATTCGGGATGCGGTAGAGGTCGACGGGCGACCACATAAAATGGTGTTCGATCGGGATAGCGATCGTAAAGTGTTGGTCTACAATAAGCCTTTAGGTGAGATTGCGACCCGTCACGATCCTGAAGGTAGAGCGACGGTGTTTGATCACTTGCCGCCTTTGAAGCAAGGGCGCTGGATCGCGGTCGGTCGTCTGGATATCAATACCTCCGGTTTGTTGTTGTTTACTACCGATGGTGAGTTGGCGAATAACCTGATGCACCCTTCTGCAAATATTGATCGGGAATACGCAGTGCGGGTTCTGGGTAATGTGGACGAGGCGATGATCGCCCGGCTTAAGGCGGGTGTGCTGCTTGATGATGGTATGGCGCGTTTTTCTGATGTGCAGTTCTTTGATGGAGATGGCGCTAACAAGTGGTATCACGTCTGCATCATGGAAGGCCGAAACCGTGAAGTGCGACGACTCTGGGAATCACAGGATGTTCAGGTCAGTCGATTGAAGCGGGTTCGATATGGGCCGTTCTTTTTGCCGAGTGAAGTGAAAGCTGGTCATTGGAAAGAGTTGTCACAAAAAGAGATCAATATGCTTTCGAGTATGTTGGATATGAAGCAGAAAAAGAATAAAGCGCCGACAGTGAAAGAGGCTGAGGAAGCGGATCGTCGTGTACGTCGACAGCGGACTCGTCGAGAGGTTGGGCCGAAGCGTTCTGACCGTTGATCTGTTCATGATTATCTAGTGATACAAAAAAACGCAGCTTAAGCTGCGTTTTTTTATATCGGGTGCTTACTGGGCGTTGAGGGACTTGCCGTTCAGGGTACGGCTGTCGCGCCCCATGAGGTATAGATATAACGGCATAATTTCAGCTGGAGCCGGGTTGTCCATCGGATTTTCAGCGGGGTAGGCGCTGGCTCGCATATTGGTTCGGGTTGCACCAGGGTTGATGGCGTTGATTCGAATGTTCGGATTGTGCTCTAGTTCATCAGCCAGAACTTGCATCATCCCTTCCGTGGCGAACTTGGAAACCGCATAAGCCCCCCAGAACGCTTTGCCGGTCCGGCCAACGCTGGATGAGGTAAAGATTACGGACGCGTCTTCAGAGCTTTCAGTTAGTGATAGTAGGGCTTGAGTCAGCATAAAGGTACTGTTGACGTTTACCTGCATGACTTGCTGCCAAACCGTTGGGTCGTAACTTTCAATTGGAGTGCGAAGTCCAACAATGCTGGCATTGTGCAGGATGCCGTCTAGTCTGCCGAACTCTTGTTCCAGTGTAGCGGCCAGGTTATCGAAGTCGGTTTCGCCGGCCGTTTCCAGATTCAGGGTGACGGTTGCGGGCTGTGGATAACCTGCGGCTTCTATCTGATCGTAAATAGCGTCTAGTTTCTCTTCTGTTCGTCCTAATAGAATGACGGTTGCTCCGTGTGCTGCGTAGCTCAACGCAGCCGCTCGTCCGATGCCTTCGCCGGCGCCGGTAACCAGAATTATTTTGCCCTGAAGAAGATTTTCCGGTGCCTGATAGTCGAACATAGGTGCTCCTTTACTGTTTGGCTTAGTCGTGGCTGTAGATTGTTTCCAGGATCGGGCGAATGTTCTTCGCATGATCTGTCTGGAAATGGCTGTTCCAGCTGTTAATGTCTTCCCCTTGATCCAGATAGCCATAGCTGACGGCAATCGTTTGCATGCCTGCTCTGAGGCCGGCTTCGATGTCACGACGATGATCGCCGATATAGACCGTTTTTCCGGGTTCAACGCCTAGCTCTTTACAGGCCAGGAATAATGCTTCCGGATGGGGTTTCTTTTCACTGACGTGATCCGGGCAGATAACAGTGCTGGCGGCTGGGTGAAAGTTTAACCCTTGCATGATAGGGGTGGTATAAACTTCCGGCTTATTGGTGACGATGCCCCAGGGGATCTGTTTATCTCCAAGCCAGTTCAGTAGTTCTGTGATACCCGGGAAGGGTTTAGTTTTGGTTGTTAAGTGCTGTAAATAAAGGTCCAGCATGCGTTTGAGAAGTGCTGCGAATTCAGGATTCTGCTCTTCAATGTTAAAGGCAGCACTAACCATTGCTCGAGCGCCATTAGATACCTGCTCGCGAAGGAGTTTGTAGCTCATGGGGGGCTGCTGATGCTCTGCCAATAGTAGGTTGATTACATAGTGGAAATCAGCGGCAGTATCGATCAGAGTGCCGTCCAGATCAAATAGGACGGCAGCTGGCAGAGGGTGGTTCATGGTTTATCCTGGCTTCCGGGTAGCAACCATGTAGTTTACGTCGACATCTTGGTCGTTAAGTTTGTAGCTTTTGCTTAGCGGGTTGTATGTTAAGCCGGTGATTTTTTTGCTTTGCAGTCCGCTTTGGCGAATCCAGCTAGCCAGCTCTGATGGACGGATAAATTTCTTGAAATCATGGGTACCCTTAGGTACTAGCTTCAGTAGGTACTCAGCGCCGACAATTGCCATCATGTAGCTTTTGGGGTTTCGATTGAGGGTTGAGAAAAATACATGGCCACCGGGTTTTACCAGTTGGCTGCAAGCGTCCACGATAGAGGAGGGGTCGGGTACGTGCTCCATCATCTCCATGCAGGTGACGATGTCGTAGCTTCCTGGTTGCTCCATTGCGAGTTCTTCAACGGTTATTTGTCGGTAAGACACGCTGACCCCGCTTTCCAGGCCATGAAGCTTGGCAACTTTAAGTGGGGCTTCGCCCATGTCGATGCCGGTGACTTCTGCGCCGCGATGGGCCATTGCTTCTGACAGAATTCCGCCGCCACAGCCAACATCAAGTATTTTCTTGCCATTTAGTGATGCAAGCTGGTCGATAAAATCAACTCTTAAGGGGTTGATGTCATGCAGAGGTTTAAATTCACTTTCTCGGTCCCACCACCGACTCGCTAGTTCTTCAAATTTAGCAATTTCCTGAGGGTCAATGTTTGCGCCGGTATTGTTCTGGGAATCAGTCATATTATGCTGCCAAAGGCTAGTGTCTGGTAGAAATTGTGCGACATTCTAACATCGCTAACGGAGCGAATACAGGATGTCTGCTGCGGTTCTGAAAAGAACTTGGATGTAGGGGGGCAACACCTTAATTTTACGGGAGTATTACGGCTTCTTTATGGTATACTCGGGCGCTTAAGGTTCACCGCTTTTAGGGCGAGTTGGGCCACTAAATTCTCAGCAGTCAGATTCAAGGATAGCCAGAGCTATTATGGGTGATTTAGCCAGAGAGATTCTGCCAGTTAACATCGAAGATGAACTGAAGCAGTCATATCTGGATTACGCAATGAGCGTGATCGTAGGGCGTGCGTTACCAGACGTACGAGATGGTCTTAAACCGGTACACCGTCGGGTGTTATTCGCGATGAGCGAGCTGGGTAACGACTGGAATAAAGCATATAAGAAATCTGCCCGTGTGGTAGGTGACGTAATCGGTAAGTATCACCCCCACGGTGATAGTGCGGTTTACGATACTATCGTGCGGATGGCTCAGCCATTCTCGATGCGTTATATGCTGGTCGACGGTCAGGGTAACTTCGGTTCGGTCGATGGTGACTCTGCTGCAGCAATGCGTTATACCGAGATCCGTATGGCGAAGATCTCCCACGAGCTGTTGGCAGATCTCGATAAAGAAACGGTAGATTTCGTTCCTAACTATGATGGAACCGAGCACATCCCAGAAGTGCTGCCAACTAAAGTTCCGACTTTGCTGGTTAATGGTTCTGCTGGTATCGCCGTAGGTATGGCGACCAATATCCCTCCTCATAATTTGAGTGAAGTGGTACGTGGTTGTATCGCTCTGATCGATAATCCCGATCTCACCATTGATGAGTTGATGCACTATATCCCCGCGCCAGATTTTCCAACCGGCGCCATTATCAATGGTCGTGCTGGTATTCTTCAGGCATATCAGACCGGTCGAGGCCGGATCTATATACGTGCTAAATATCACATAGAAACCAATGATAAGAATGGTAAAGAGTCGATTATCTTTACTGAGATCCCTTATCAGGTTAACAAAGCTCGCTTGATCGAAAAGATCGCTGAGCTGGTTAAAGATAAAAAATTAGAAGGAATAACCGAGCTGCGTGATGAGTCCGATAAGGATGGCATGCGTATCGTTATAGAGCTTCGCAAGGGTGAAGTATCTGAGGTTGTAGTCAATAACCTCTTTATTCAAACTCAGCTGCAGAACGTGTTCGGTATCAATATGGTTGCGCTGGTCGATGGCCAGCCGCGTACCCTTGATCTGAAAACCATTCTGGAATGCTTTGTTCGTCATCGCCGCGAAGTGGTTACCCGTCGTACGGTTTACTTACTGCGCAAAGCTCGGGAACGAGGCCATATACTTGAAGGTCTGGCGATCGCGCTGGCCAACATTGATGCCGTAATCGAGATGATTAAAGGCTCTCCTACACCCGCTGAAGCTAAAGAACGATTGATTGCTACTCCATGGCAGCCGGGTGATGTGACTGAGATGCTATCCCGGGCGGGAGAGAATGCTTGTCGTCCAGAGGATCTTGAAGCTCAGTACGGTATGCATGATGGGATCTATCATCTGTCACCTGCACAGGCGCAAGCTATTCTTGAGCTGCGTCTGCACCGCCTGACCGGTCTAGAACACGACAAGCTGATTGCTGAATACCGTGAGTTGCTGGAGCGTATTGCTGAGCTTCTGGCTATCCTGAACAGTGCTGAGCGTTTGATGGAAGTTATCCGCGAAGAGCTTGAAATAATTGTCGAAGAGTATGGCGATGAGCGTCGCACAGACGTTATCGCATCCCAGCAGGACTTCACCGTAGCTGATTTGATCGCCGAAGAAGATATGGTTGTCACTATCTCCCATGGTGGTTATGCGAAAACTCAGCCTCTGACTATGTATCAGGCGCAGCGACGTGGTGGTAAGGGTAAATCTGCTACCGCGGTTAAAGATGAAGACTTCATTGAAAAGCTGCTGATCGCTAGCACCCATGACACTATTCTCTGCTTTACCAATATGGGTAAAGTGTTCTGGCTGAAAGTGTATGAAATCCCGCAAGCGAGCCGTGCAGCCAGAGGCCGGCCAATTATCAATATCCTGCCGTTGCAGGAAAATGAACGTATCACCACCATACTACCTGTGAATGAGTATGCCGATGAACACTATGTGTTTATGGCAACCGCTGATGGCACGGTGAAGAAGACGCCGTTGACGAATTTCTCACGGCCGCGCTCTACCGGACTTATCGCGCTAGCTCTGGATGAGGGTGATACCCTGATTGGCGCTGCGATTACTGATGGTACCGCTGAGGTTATGCTGGTTTCCAGTCAGGGTAAATCGATCCGTTTCCCTGAGGATGATGTGCGGCCTATGGGCCGGACAGCTCGTGGTGTTCGTGGTATTAAACTGCAGAACGATGCCAAGGTTATCTCGCTGATCATTCCGCAGGAAGATGGCCGAATTCTGACCACTAGTATTAATGGTTTTGGCAAGCAGACTGCGATTACTGATTTCCCGACCTATGGTCGCGGCGGTCAGGGGGTGATTGCGATGCAATGTACAGACCGTAACGGTGAGCTGATCGGTGCAGTGCAGATGTTTGAAGGCGATGATGTGATGCTGATCAGTGATCAGGGCACATTGGTTCGTACCCGCGGTGAAGAGATTTCGGTATTGGGTCGTAATACCCAGGGCGTACGAGTGATTCGGGTGGCCGATGATGAAAATCTGGTAGGTGTTGCACGGATCGAAGAGCCTGAAGAGTCTGAAGATGATCTGATCGAAGGTGAAGTTGTTGAAGGCGAAGAAGGTGACGTTGCTTCAGTGCCTGAGTCTGCAGCGGATCAGGCGTCTGAACCATCAGAAGATGATACCGAAGAGTAATCATCCGTAAGTTTGAGAGTCTGTGCGGCCCGGGTCGCACAGTTCTCTCTGACAGTTTTACAGAATTTTTTACAGAATATTCCAAATGACACGTAATTATAATTTCAGCGCCGGACCTTCTGCGTTACCGGTAGATGTATTAAAGCAGGCTCAGGAAGAACTTCTTGACTGGCACGGTCTGGGACTTTCCATTATGGAAATGAGCCATCGTAGTAGCGAGTTTGTTGGCGTGGCTGAAGAGGCAGAACAGGATCTGCGTGATCTGATGCAGATACCTGATAACTATAAGGTTCTGTTTATGCAGGGTGGCGCTAGCAGCCAGTTCAGTATGATTCCGATGAACCTGCTGCGTGGTAAAAACACGGCAGACTATATCAATACCGGTGACTGGTCTAAAAAAGCGATTAAAGAAGCATCACGTTACTGTGAAGTAAATGTGGTTGCTACCTCAGAAGAGAATAACTTTACCAGTGCTCCACGACAGGATGAGTTAAAGCTCAATCCAAATGCTGCCTACCTGCATTACACTCCGAATGAGACGATTCGGGGTGTCGAGTTTGACTATATTCCAGAAACCGGTGATGTACCGCTGGTAGCCGATCTCTCTTCTAATATATTGTCACGTCCGATTGATGTGAGCCGTTTTGGAATGATCTATGCTGGCGCGCAAAAAAATATTGGCCCGGCTGGTCTGACGGTGGTTATTGTTCGGGAAGACCTGCTTGGCGATACATTGGCAGGCACGCCATCATTGTATGACTACAAAATGACCGCCGATGCGGGTTCTATGGTTAACACCCCACCGACCTATGGTTGGTATCTGGCAGGTTTGGTGTTTAAGTGGTTGAAAGCTCAGGGTGGCGTTGAGGCGATTACTAAAGTTAATCGTCGTAAGGCGGAGAAGCTTTACGCGGTAATTGATGAAAATCCGTTTTACTCAAATCCTGTGACGCATAATGCTCGCTCCTGGATGAATGTACCTTTTATTCTGGCTAACGCGGATTTGGATAAACAGTTTCTCGTTGAGGCGGAAGAAAAGGGCTTGCTGAATCTCCCAGGCCATAGGTCTGTTGGTGGTATGCGGGCGAGTATCTATAATGCTGTACCTGAAGCGGGTGTAGATGCTTTGATCGCATTTATGCAGGATTTTTCACAACGTCACGGCTGAGCCGAAATTGCAGAGGTCGTTAGAATGAGTGATCAGGAAAAAGAGCTTAAGGTTCTGCGCGATCAGATCGATTCAATCGATAAACAGATTCATCAACTGTTGAACGACCGTGCCCGTTGCGCGCAGGAAGTTGCGGAAGTTAAGGAAAAGCATCAAGGCCCGCAGGACGCGGTGTTTTATCGTCCTGAACGTGAGGCTCAGGTTCTGCGCCGTGTTATGGCGCGAAACGAGGGTCCGCTGGCGGATAAGGAAGTTGCTCGGTTATTCCGTGAGGTGATGTCGGTTTGCCTAGCTCTTGAAAAGCCGATGCATGTTGCTTTTCTAGGTCCAGAAGGGAATTTTACTCAGCAGGCTGCCAGTAAACATTTTGGTCATTCGGCTCACTGTATTCCATTTAGCAATAGTGATGAAGTCTTCCGCGAAGTTGAAGCCGGTGGTGCGCATTATGGTGTGGTGCCGATTGAAAATTCTTCTGAAGGAATGGTCGGCCATACCCTGGATCTGTTTAAACGCTTTCAGCTGACGATCTGCGGGGAAGTGAAACTGAATATTCATCATCACTTGCTTCGTGCAGGTGCCGAAGGGCTGGACGGCATTACTCATATATATTCGCCTCAACAGACGCTGTCGCAGTGTCGAAGCTGGCTGGATAATCATTTCCTCTCTGCTGAGCGAGTGCCTGTCAGCAGTAATTCTGAAGCAGCGCGCATGGCGTTGCAGCAAGGTCCGGGTGCAGCAGCTATCGCCAGCGAACTGGCTGCAGATCTTTATCAGTTAAATATTGTTTCAAAAAACATTGATGATCAGTCAGATAATAGCACCCGCTATCTGATTATCGGTGATCAGGATGTAGGCGAAAGCGGCCAGGACAAAACCTCTATTCTGGTTACTGTCCGGGATAAGGCTGGCGCGCTTTACGAGCTTCTTGAGCACTTTCATAAACACGAAATTAGCCTTACCGGCATTGAAACCCGTCCTGCCAGTGCAGAAAGCTCCCATTCAGTTTTTTATATTGATTTTCAGGGGCATTCAGCAAACTCGCATATACAGAAAGTATTGCAGGAGTTGGAGTCGGACACAGTAGAACTTAAAATATTGGGTTCTTATCCGGTAGCTGTACTCTGACCAGGAATCAATCTAATGGCATCTGATTTTTATGCACTGGCTACACCCGGTATACAGGGGCTTCATCCATATCAGCCGGGAAAGCCGGTTGAAGAGTTGGAGCGAGAGCTAGGTATCACCAATAGTATTAAGCTGGCGAGTAATGAAAACCCTCTGGGGCCAAGTCAGCAAGCAATGGACGCAGCTGCCGCTAGTCTAAATGACGCTTGCCGCTATCCCGATGCCAGCGGCTTTCGATTGAAACAGGTGTTGTCAGAGCGGTATGGTTTTACGCCAGAGACAATTACTCTGGGAAATGGCTCGAATGATGTGCTTGATCTGATTGGCAGGACCTTTGTATTGCCAGGTGATGAAGTGATCTACTCTGAATTCTCTTTCGTTGTCTATATGCTAGTGGCCCAATCTTTAGGCGCAAAGGCTGTCGTGACGCCTGCGTTGAATTGGGGGCATGATCTGGATGCGATGGCTGCAGCGGTAACTGACAAAACCCGGGTGATTTATCTGGCAAACCCTAATAACCCGACCGGTACTTATTTCAGTGCTGAGGCTCTTAGGGCTTTCATGGCGAAAGTGCCTGAATCGGTTGTGGTTGTTCTCGATGAGGCATATGCCGAGTATGTGACTGAAGCAGACTACGGAAGTGGCCTAAAATTACTTGGCGAGTTTGCTAACCTGATTGTTACCCGTACTTTTTCAAAAGCATATGGATTAGCGGCTCTTAGAATGGGCTATGCGGTGGCTAATGCGCAGATTACAGATCTGCTGAACCGGATTAGGCAGCCCTTCAATGTTAATGTTCCCGCCTTGGCAGCGGCAACGGCAGTGTTAGACGATTCAGCTTACTTGTTGCGAAGCGTCAGTAATAATACTGCCGGAATGGCTCAGTTGGAGCAGGGCTTTGCTAAGCTGGGGTTAAACTGGATACCTTCAGTAGGTAATTTTATTACGATTGATTGTGGTCAGAACGCGACTTCACTCTACGATGCGTTATTACTCGAAGGGGTGATTGTAAGGCCGGTTGCTAACTATCGAATGCCAAATCATCTACGTGTGACAATTGGGTTGCCGGACGAGAATAGTCGTTGTCTGGAGGCTTTCGCTAAGGTGTTAAAAAAGTGAGTTTCCTGACGGGGCGGGTATTGGTTATTGGTCTGGGTCTGATTGGCGGCTCTCTGGCTAAGGCGTTGCGAGTGCGAGGGATCTGTAAAACCGTCGTCGGTTATGACAGGGACGCGGATGAACTGGAAACAGGCTTACGTTTGGGCGTGGTTGATAATATCGCTTCCGATCTTCTCGATGAGGTAAGGCAGGCCGATCTCATTGTCTTGGCGGTACCGGTAAAAGCGATGGAGTTTGTACTGGCTGACATTAAGCCTGCACTACGCCCCGAAACGATCATAACCGATGTTGGCAGTGTAAAAGGTAACGTAGTAAGAGCAGCTGAAGCTCTGTTTGGTTCGGTTCCACAGCGTTTTATTCCCGGGCATCCTATTGCTGGATTAGAAAAAAGCGGAGTTGCAGCTGCAGATGAAACACTCTTTGAGCATCATAAGGTCATTATAACGCCACTGCCACAGAGTGATCCGGAAGCCGTTACGCTGGTTTCAAGAATGTGGCAGGGGGTTGGTGCACAAGTATTACGGATGGATGTTGAGAGGCATGATGAAGTGTTGGCTGCCACCAGTCATTTACCTCATCTGCTGGCGTTTTCTCTGGTTGATACGCTGGCTCAGGAACAGGATTGTACCGATATTTTCCGTTATGCTGCGGGAGGCTTCAGGGACTTTACCCGAATTGCCGCCAGTGATCCAACGATGTGGCATGATGTTGGTTTGGCAAATAAACAGGCCATACTACAAAAGATTGACGAATTTTCGACCGGATTGAATCGGCTGCGATCAGCCATTGAGTCCGAAGACAGTCGTGCGATGCTTGGGATTTTTACCCGAGCAAAAGCATCTCGCGAGCATTTTACAAAAATATTATCAGGCTCAGCCTACACTCAAAATATGACAACTAAAGAAACTACATTTTTTGCCCAGCCGGGCGGTAAAGTACAGGGCAGCATTAGAGCACCTGGTGATAAATCGATCTCCCATCGCTCAATTATGCTGGGATCATTGGCGGATGGTGTTACTGAGGTGACCGGCTTCCTTGAAGGGGAAGATAGTCTGGCAACGCTTCAGGCTTTTCGCGATATGGGGGTTGTCATAGAAGGGCCTCATCAGGGTGAAGTGAAAATCTACGGGGTGGGTATCAATGGTTTGCAGAAGCCACCCAGGCCAATCTATGTAGGTAACTCCGGTACCACAATTCGATTAATGTCTGGATTGTTGGCCGGTCAGTCTTTTGACTCTGAGTTGAGCGGCGACGCTTCTCTGAGCAAGCGACCGATGGAGCGTGTTGCTAAACCGTTGAGATTGATGGGTGCAGTGGTTGAAACCGGTGAGAATGGTTGTCCTCCTGTGCGAATTAAAGGCGGACAACAGCTTAAAGCGATCAATTATGAAATGCCGATGGCCAGTGCTCAGGTGAAATCTTGTGTCATGCTTGCCGGTCTTTATGCTGAAGGCGAGACGTCGGTCATTGAGCCCGCGCCGACACGGGATCACACAGAGCGGATGTTGCGCGGTTTCGGTTATCAGGTTGATGTAGATAAAAATAAGGTGTCTCTGTCCGGTGGTGGTTCATTAACCGCGGCTAAAATTGATGTGCCTGCGGATATTTCCTCATCAACATTCTTCATGGTTGCTGCGGCTATCTGTCCGGATTCAGATATTACGCTGGAGCATGTTGGTATAAATCCAACCCGAATCGGTGTTATCAATATTCTGCGGGCGATGGGTAGTAACCTTGAGCTACTTAATGAGCGGGAAGTGGGCGGTGAGCCAGTGGCTGACATCCGAATTCGTTATGCGCCGTTGAAAGGCATTAAGATACCTGAAGACCAGGTTCCCCTCGCTATTGATGAGTTTCCTGCACTGTTTATTGCAGCGGTCTGTGCAGAAGGTGAAACGGTTTTAGCCGGTGCTGAAGAGCTGCGGGTAAAAGAGAGTGATCGTATTCAGGCGATGGTCGATGGGCTGAAAGTCCTGGGTGCTGATATTGAAGGTACACCGGATGGTGCAATTATCCGGGGAAGTGAAATGGGTGGTGGTGTTATTGAAAGTCATGATGATCATCGGATCGCCATGTCATTTACTATCGCTTCACTCAGAGCTAAAGGGGCTATCGAGATCCGTGAGTGTGCGAATGTATCGACATCATTCCCTAACTTTGTTGAGTTGGCTCAGCAGGTAGGTATCCAGGTTCGCAAAGAGGAGAAATAGCATGGGAAATTTCCCAGTTATTACGGTTGATGGTCCTAGCGGGTCAGGAAAGGGAACAATTTGTAGTTTGCTGGCAAGAGAGTTGGGCTGGAATTTGCTGGATAGTGGCGCACTGTATCGATTGGTCGCTCTGGCTGCCCGCCATCATGGAGTGGCGCTTGATGATGAGGATGCGCTGGTCGTTCTGGCTGCACACCTTGATGTTCAGTTTGAAACACCTGCTAATCAGAATGAGGTTTTAATCATTCTTGAAGGTGAGGAAGTGACCAATATTATCCGTACGGAAGAGTGTGGAGCCGACGCATCTATCGTTGCTGCATTAGGTCCTGTGCGGGAAGCGCTGCTGGAACGCCAACGGGCATTTGTCTCAGAACCGGGTCTGATTGCCGATGGCCGTGATATGGGGACGGTGGTGTTTCCGCAGGCTCAGTTGAAAGTGTATCTGACAGCCAGCGCTGAAGAGCGTGCAGATCGTCGGTATAACCAGTTGATAAATAAGGGACTGAGTGCTAGTCTTCAGGCAATATTGGTGGATATTCAGGCTCGGGATGCGCGTGACATGAACCGTGAAGTAGCGCCTCTAAAGCCGGCTACGGACGCTATCTCCCTTGATACTACCGAATTAAGTATCGAGCAGGTTTTAGCATCTGTACTGGATCAGGCGAGACATAAGGGTTTGCGTTAACGGCAAAAATACGAGGTTTAGCCGGTATGAGTAATAGTTTTGCGGAACTGTTTGAAGAGAGCCTAAAAGAGCTGGATATGCAGCCGGGCTCAATCATAACCGGAGATGTGGTCGCCATTGACGGCGACTTTGTTGTTGTCCATGCAGGACTTAAATCTGAAGGTGCTATTCCTCGTAGTCAGTTCCTTGATGATAATGGTGAATTAAGCATTGCCGTCGGTGATCAGGTGCAGGTTGCACTGGTTTCCCTCGAAGATGGCTCTGGCGAGACGCAACTGTCCCGTGATAAAGCCAAAAGTGCTGAAGCCTGGCAAGTGCTTGAAAATGCGCTTGAGAATGATGAAATTGTTACGGGTCGTATTACTGGCAAGGTACGTGGCGGCTTTACCGTCGGTGTAAATTCAGTCAGTGCTTTTTTACCGGGTTCTCTGGTCGATATTCGTCCGCTTCGCGATACCTCTCATTTAGAAAATCAAGAATTAGAATTCAAGCTGGTTAAGTTGGATGCTAAAAGCAATAACATCGTTGTATCCCGTAGAGCCGTACTTGAAACCGCCTATAATGAAGAGCGGGATAAGCTACTGGCTACCTTGGACGAGGGTATGGCCGTTAAAGGTCTGGTTAAGAACCTGACAGACTATGGTGCTTTCATCGACCTGGGTGGTGTAGACGGCTTGCTACATATTACTGATATCGCCTGGAAACGGGTTAAGCATCCGAGCGAGCTGTTAAGTGTTGGCGATGAGATTGATCTGAAAGTACTGCGCTATGATCGTGAGAAAGGTCGTGTGTCACTGGGTATGAAGCAACTGACTGCTGACCCCTGGGATGAGTTTAAGAGCAGTAACCCGGTGGGTACCAAAGTTTCAGCTAAGGTTAGTAATCTGGCTGAATATGGTTGTTTTGCGGAAATTCAGACTGGCATTGAAGGTTTAGTACATGTTTCTGAGATGGATTGGACAAATAAAAATGTTCATCCGTCCAAGGTCGTACAGGTTGGTGATCAGATTGAGGTTATGATTCTGACTATAGATGATCAGCGTCGACGTATCTCTCTGGGAATGAAACAGTGTAAAGCTAACCCATGGGATGCCTTTGCAGAGACCTATGCTAAAGGTACCGAAGTTTCCGGAATGATTAAGTCGATTACTGACTTCGGTGTTTTTGTTGGCCTTGAAAGCGGTATTGATGGTTTGGTTCATATCTCTGATCTGTCGTGGGATATGGATGGTGAAGAGGCTGTGAAGGCCTATAAGAAAGGTGATACCGTTGACGCGGTTATTCTGGCGGTGGACTCTGAGCGAGAGCGTGTTTCGCTAGGAATAAAGCAGTTGGGTAGCGATCCTTTCTCAGAATTTGCCTCTGCCAATGAGAAGGGTAAAGTCGTCAGCGGTAAAATTATTAAGGTGGAACCGAAATATTTGACCTTAGAGTTAGCTGAAGGGATAGAAGGTACTGTTAAATCACAGGAAGTCTCTTTTGAGCGGATAGATGATTTGAACAAACTCTTCAGTACAGATAGTGTTATTGATGTACTGATTACAAATATTGACAGGCGCAGCCGAAATATAGCTCTTTCAATAAAGCAGTTAGAGAAGCAGCAGGAAAAACAAGCACTGGAAGTAATTAAGCAACATCAGGTTGAGTCTTCAGGGCCGATGACTATCGGTGATCTGATTAAAGCTCAGCTGGATAAGAAATAGAATTATGAAACATATTGAGTCTGATGAGGTGTGGATATTTTCCAAGCCAATAATGTCAGGGGGTGACCATGACTAAATCTGAACTGATCGAGCGTTTGATAGACCAGAATGAACAGCTGTCTATCAAAGATGTAGAGCTAGCTGTTAAAACTATGCTGGACCATATGACTGAATCTCTTTCGGAGGGAGATCGGATTGAGATCAGGGGATTTGGCAGTTTTAGCCTGCACTTTCGTGCACCAAGGGTAGGACGTAATCCAAAGACCGGTGATTCAGTATCTCTGGATGCTAAATATGTACCGCATTTTAAGCCCGGTAAAGAGCTTCGTGAGCAGGTAAATGATAGCCTGAATAACGGCCGTTCTTGAAAGACGAAACAACTAATAAGGGGTAAATAATGCGTTGGTTGAAAACGCTACTGGTACTGATTCTTTGTATTGCATTTCTATTCTGTGGCTGGACCTTTGCTACGCTGAATACAGAGCTTGTATCTATTAATCTGTTTTTTGTAACTCTGCCTGAAGCGAGCCTTTCCTTATGGCTAATGGCGAGCTTTGTTATTGGCGGCGTTGCTGGTGTTTTGGTGAGTGGTTTGTTTGTTATGCTATTAAAGCTTAAGCTGAAATCTGCTCGTCGTAAGATTAATGCTGCCGATAAAGAGCTGGATAAGCTGCGCACAGCTTCTTTGAATCGCCCTGCCTGAGATGTCTGAATACCTGTTTATTATACCGCTGTTTATTGCGATAGCTGCGGGCTGGTTTCTGGGGCGTTGGCAGGCAACGGGTAAGAAGCCTGCACAGCAATCTCTTCAGCAAGAGTATTTTCAGGGACTCGATTACCTGTTAAGCGAGAATACGGATAAAGCGATCGAAAGCTTTATCCGTGCGCTAGAGATTAATTCCTCAACTATTCCTGCACATATTGCACTTGCAAAGCTGTTTCGAAAGAAAGGTGATGTGGAGCAAGCAATACAAATTCATCAAAGTTTGCTGGCGCGTTCTGATCTTTCACGGCATGATTTTCTGCGTATACAGATGGCGTTGGCCCGGGACTATTTTGCCGTAGGCTTACTTGATCGCGCTGAAAATCTGTTGTTAGAGATTAAAGCTCAACGTCCGGGGCCTGATATTCATCAAAAGGTTATGTCGTTGTTGATTCGGCTTTATGAAAAAGAGCAGGAGTGGCAGCAGGCGTTAGATTTGGCAAATCAGTTGATGAAATCAGAGTTACAGGGGATTGAGGTTGAACTCAGTCATTACTGTTGTGAGTTGGCGGAAGGGTTGATTCAGCAGCAGCGTTATCGTCATGCGACTGAAAAACTCAGAATGTCTTTGACCTATGATAAATCAGCGGTACGTGCCAGTTTATTACTCGCTGATATAGCGATGAAGCAGCAGGATTGGAAAGCTGCAATTAAAGAGTTTAAGCGGGTTGTCAGTCAAGATCCTGTGTTTCTGTCAGAAACCATTAAACGTTTGAAGCAGTGTTACCGAGAGATTAACCAGCTGCCTGAGTTTGAGCGCCTGATGAAACAATGGCTGATTAAAACCCCTTCGACAACTATTATGCTGGCTGTGGCCGATTGTATTTTTGAGCGTGATGGTGCGTATCCTGCCGGGGCTTTTATTACTGATCAGTTGAAGCATCGCCCCTCCATTAAAGGTTTTAATCAGCTGATAGATCTGTATATTGCTCATGCGTCTAAAGGGGCTAATGAAAGCCTTATGGTGTTGAGGGGGCTTACTGGGCAGTTGCAGCTGAGTAAGCCTGTGTATAATTGCCAGCGGTGTGGTTTTTCTGGAAAATCGCTGCACTGGCAATGTCCCTCCTGTCAGAGCTGGGGGACAGTCAAACCGATCCAGGGTCTTGAGGGTGAGTAGCCTGGGCCATAATCTGTATGAGATATAACTGAATGAATGATGTTAAACGGGTTATCGTTGCGCTTGATTATCCGGATCAGCTATCCGCCCTGAGTATGGCTGATCAGCTGGATCCTGAAAAATGTCGTGTCAAAGTGGGTAAAGAACTGTTTACCCGAGCTGGGCCTAAAGTAGTCGAAGCGCTGCATAAGAAAGGTTTTGAGGTTTTTTTAGATCTGAAATTCCATGATATTCCCAATACAACTGCCAAGGCTGTTCGGGCGGCGGCTGAAATGGGTGTGTGGATGGTTAACGTTCATGCGTCAGGCGGTCGTCGGATGATGGAGATGGCGCGCAATGAATTAGATCAGGTCAATGGGTCTGAGACATTGCTAATTGCGGTCACCGTTCTGACCAGTATGGAGCGTCAGGACCTAGTAGATATTGGTTTAGATATTGAGCCATTAGAACATGTGAAACGACTTGCGCTTCTGACTCAGAATAGTGGGCTTGACGGTGTTGTTTGTTCCGCTCAGGAAGTTACTCCATTACGAAAAATTGTTACACCAGAATTTCAGCTAGTAACCCCGGGAATTCGTCCGGCAGATGCTGAAGTCGGCGATCAGAAGCGTATTATGACACCCGGTGAAGCGATTAATGCAGGCAGTACGCATCTGGTTATCGGTCGTCCAATTACCCGCGCAGCGATGCCGGTAGAGGCTCTAAAGAGTATTGAAGCTGAGATCCTTGCGGCACGCTAGTTGTCACCTTTGAAAATTGTGCTATTTATTAAGAGCTGGTATTTTTACCGGCTCTTTTTTTAGCTAAACAAAGGAAACAACGATGAAATGGAATTCATTAATTAAAACGTTTTTACTGACCCTCTGTCTGACATTGCCTTTTAATGTTTTAGCTGGGCCTATGGTGAATATCAACACGGCGCCAACTGATGTGTTGGTAGAGATGCTGCAGGGTATTGGGCCAGCGAAGGCTCAGGCGATTGTTGATTTTCGCGAAACCAATGGGCCATTTAAAACAGTTGATGACCTGGCTAAGGTGAAGGGGATAGGTAGCTCAACTGTCACTAAAAATCTGCAAGTGATCGCTGTTGAGGATTCACAGTAGTACTTAAAAAACGTTGAGGTTGTAAACCTTTATACCCAAGGCTGCCATCGGCAGCCTTTTTTATAGTGCTGATTTTGTAGTACTGACTTTAGAGTACAAAGACTAATGTGGCTGGGATGAAGAACAGAGCGCCCATGTTGCCAAGTAGTACAATTGAAGCAACCTGTTTTGGCTCCTGATTATATTGCTCTGCCACTATGTAGTTGAGTACGGCAGGTGGTAATGCGCCAAAGATAATGAGATAAGCAAATTGATCAGGGCTTAGATGCAGTAGCTGTTGCGCGGCATAAGCGACCAATATTCCTGCTAAAGGGCAGAGTAGAGCACCGGTTACGCCAATACGCCAGGCGCTAAAATCGACAGTAATGAGCCTGACACCTAAAGTGAACAGTAACAGAGGGATCGATATCTGCCCCAGCATATCCAGTGCGGAGGCTATAGAGGCAGGCACGGTCAGATTGAGACTGCTCCAGCTTAAACCGGCGATGGTGGCGATGATGATGGGCATCCGCAGTAGCCGCCAGGGGTTGGTTTTGTGATCCATCATATAGATGCCCAACGTGAAATGTAGCGTCATCTCGACGATGAACAGCATAATTGCGGCAGGTAGTGCGTGTTCGCCAAACGCCAGAATGATCAGGGGTAGGCCCAGGTTTCCGCTGTTGCTGAACATCATGGGTGGCAGAAATGTTTTTGCCTGTACTTTCAAAAGGCGGCAAAAGGGCCAGAGTAGTAGTCCCGAACCTAGTATCACCAGAGCAGCGCCCATTGCCAGAGATTGATACCTGACTAGGTCGAAAGATTTATCGGACAGGACAAAGAAGATCAGCGCTGGAACGAAGATGTCCATATTCAGTTGATTAGCCAGTGCCATGTCTGGCTTTTTATAGCGTCCATAAAGGTATCCGCAGAGAACAATTGCGAACAGCGGGAACACAGTCAGAAATATTCGTTCGGCCAGCGCTAGGGCAGTACTATCCATTAGCTATCCATCTAATTAGCTTTCGAGAATGAAGGTCACAGGTCCGTCGTTGGTCAGGTTTACCTGCATATTAGCTCCAAACTGACCGGTAGCGATATCAGGGTGGAGCATATGAGCCTGTCGGACAAAGTGGTCGTAGAGCGCTTCGCCGTGAGCCGGGCTGGCTCCTTTGGAAAAACCGGGTCGAAGTCCTTTGGTGGTTTCAGCAACCAGCGTGAATTGAGATACGATCAATAATCCTCCTTCACGTTGCTGCAGGTTGAGATTCATCTTACCTTCGGCGTCGGCGAAAATACGGTAATTCAAAATCTTCTGTAGCAATTTATCCGCGCTTACTTCTGTGTCGGTTTTTTCCACCCCTAGCAGAAGCAGTATGCCTGGGCCTATTTCACCCTTGCGTTGTCCTTCAATATCAACCGATGCGGATTGAACCCGCTGTATCAGAGCCTTCAATGTTCTGCCCTAGCCTCTTGCTTATGCTCTTGATAAAGCAAATTGTTTAGTCGCTTTTATCAGATTGTCGGTTATTCCTCGTTCCAGAGCACTGTGGCCGGCATCTCTTACGATATGAAGTTCTGCCTGAGGTAGGGCCTCATAAAGAGCAAAGGCCTGCTCAATGGGGCACACCATGTCATACCTGCCGTGGACGATAACCGTTGGGATGTTCTTTATTTTGCCAGCGTTACGGATAATCTGATCGGGTTCGATAAATGCATGATTGATAAAGTAGTGTGCCTCTATACGAGCCATGGCAAGGGCGACATGGGGATCGCCAAAATGCTCGACTACGTCGTGATTAGGGTCGAGTGTAGAGCAGCGTCCCTCCCATACAGACCAGGCTTTAGCCGCGGACATTCTGGCAATTTCGTTGTCAGAGGTCAGGCGCTGGTAGTAAGCAGTGAGCATGTTACCCTGTTCATCAACAGGTATCTCTGTGAGGTAATCCTGCCAGTAGTCGGGGAATATTGCGCTGGCACCTTGCTGATAAAACCAGTGAATATCTTGCTCGCGGCAAAGGAATATACCTCGCAGGATCATTCCAAGAACCCTTTCAGGGTAAGCTTCTGCGTAAAGAAGGCTCAGGGTTGAGCCCCATGACCCACCGAACAGTAACCACTGGTCGATGTTCAGATGTTCACGGATTACTTCAATATCAGCAATTAGGTTCTTAGTGGTGTTGCCCGCCAAGCTGGCATGGGGAGTAGATTGGCCGCAGCCACGTTGATCAAAGAGAATTATTCGGTATTTTTCGGGGTCAAAAAAACAGCGATTGAAGCTGTTGGTGCCGCCACCGGGGCCGCCGTGGATAAACAGAACAGGGATTCCCTGAGCGTTACCGCTCTCTTCTATGTAGAGAGTATGAGTTCCATCAACAGCAAGCTGGTGCTGTTTATAGGGATTGATATCAGGATAAAGGGTATTCATCGATGGTGTCCTAAAGAGTCGATCCAGACACCGGGAGTATAGCCCGGAACAGTGGTCGCTGTCCGGGCTATTTACACGCGAGGTTTCGTAAGGCTACAAGCGCTTATTTACCTGAGCGTCCCTGACGCTTACGTGCGTTTTCAGTCAGCAGCTTCTTACGCAGACGGATTGAGTTTGGTGTTACTTCCACCAGTTCGTCGTCTTCGATAAAGTCCAGCGCCTGCTCAAGGGTAAACTTGATTGACGGTGTCAGCTGAATGTTTTCATCGGTACCTGAAGCTCGGACGTTTGTCAGCTGCTTACCTTTGATCGGGTTAACTGCAAGGTCGTTGTTACGGCTGTGAATTCCCAGCAGCATACCTTCATAAACATCGATGTTAGGGACTACGCAGAGACGGCCTCGGCTTTGTAGGTTCCACAAAGAGTATGCCAGTGCTTTACCGGATACCATGGAAACCAGAACGCCATTAGTACGGCTGATCACTTCGCCCTGTTTTACTGGACCATAGTGGTCGAATACAGAAGTCATGATGCCGCTACCGGAAGTCATCGTCATGAACATAGAACGGAAACCGATCAGACCGCGAGAAGGCATCAGGAAGGTCAGACGTACACGTCCTTTTCCATCAACTTCCATATTGGTCATATCAGCTTTACGTTTGCCCAGCTCTTCAATGATGCTTCCCTGGTGCTGTTCTTCAACGTCGATTAGAACGGTTTCGAACGGCTCGTGGATCTCTCCATCAACTTCTTTCTGAATTACTTCAGGACGGGAAACTCCCAGCTCGAAGCCTTCACGGCGCATAGATTCAATCAGTACTGACAGGTGGAGTTCGCCACGGCCCGCTACCTGGAATTTCTCAGGTGACTCGCCTGGCTCAACACGCAGTGCAACGTTATGGATCAGTTCGCGATCCAGACGATCTTTGATGTTTCGGCTGGTGACGAACTTACCATCCTGTCCAGCGAACGGGGAATCGTTAACCTGGAAGGTCATCGATACGGTTGGTTCATCAACAGACAATGGTGGCAGTGCTTCTACTTGTGACGGATCGCACAGAGTATCGGAGATGTTAAGCACCTCGATACCAGTAACGCAGACAATGTCGCCTGCACGTGCGGATTCAACGTCAATCCGATCAAGGCCAAGGTAGCCCATGATTTTCTGGAGCTTACCGTTACGTACCTTGCCGTTAACATCGATGATTTTAACTGGCTGGTTTAGCTTGGCTGTACCGCGGGCGATACGGCCAACACCGATTACACCGACGTAGCTATTATAGTCCAGTGCAGAAATCTGCATCTGGAAAGGACCTTCGATATCTACTTTTGGTGGATCAACGTGCTCAATAATGGCCTCAAACAGCGGCGTCATATCGTCAGCCATCTGATCAGGCTCTATGCCAGCAATACCGTTCAGGGCAGACGCATAGATGATTGGGAAGTCTAGTTGCTCATCGGTTGCACCCAGGCTATCAAACAGTTCAAAAACCTGATCAATAACGTAATCTGGACGTGCGCCAGGACGGTCAATCTTGTTGACTACAACGATTGGGCGTAGGCCCTGATCGAATGCTTTCTGAGTTACGAAGCGCGTCTGAGGCATAGGGCCGTCAACCGCATCAACTAGCAGGCAAACACAGTCAACCATAGACAGAACTCGTTCAACTTCACCACCGAAGTCGGCGTGTCCCGGAGTGTCTACGATGTTGATGTGGTAGTCATTCCACTCAATGGCGGTGTTCTTCGCCAGGATGGTAATACCACGTTCTTTTTCCTGGTCGTTCGAATCCATGATTCGTTCGGTGCCTTCGTCACGACGGCCCAGGGTTCCGGACTGTGCAAGAAGTTTATCAACCAGAGTAGTTTTACCATGGTCAACGTGGGCAATGATGGCGATGTTTCTTAATTGTTCAATCACGTCTGGGAACCTGTGCAGACTATATAATAAGGCGCGCATTATACATGAGTTAAGTCGTAGCGGTGGCTTTCTTGTGTAGAGAAAGATGAAAATAGTTTTTTTTCTGGTTTGTTGCTCTGTTTTAGAGGATAAGTCCATTTTGATGGAGTATTATGTTGGCACCTTTTTGAGGCGGCATGCATTGAGTTATGGCAACAATATATATGTTGCGCTATTTTGGGGCGTTTCCCCTAATTGGTGCACTAATTTGGTTGGGCTGTTTGAACGATAACGTTCGGTCTGGCTAACTTGTAGTGCGGGCTTAGGGAGTTAAGATAAGCTGGCATGCCCTTTGCCTTATAAAAACGGAATAATGGCTTGCTTGTTGGTCGGCTTGGTAAAAAAGCCGCAGTACATAACAGGCAAGTGTCTGGCAATATAATCTAGTGGAGAAAGTCAAATGTCAGAGACTCTTAATCTGATTAAAGAGCATGATGTTAAGTGGGTTGATATGCGTTTTACCGATACTCACGGTAAAGAGCAGCACGTCACTATCCCTGTAACTGAAGTGAATGAAGATTTCTTCGATGAAGGTAAGATGTTTGATGGTTCGTCCATCGGTGGCTGGAAAGGTATTAACGAGTCAGACATGATTCTGCTGCCAGACGATTCTGCTTCTGTTATGGACCCATTTGCTGAAGATACTACGATTATCGTTCGTTGCGACATTGTAGAACCTACAACCGGCCAAGGTTATGAGCGTGACCCACGTTCTGTTGCTAAACGAGCAGAGGCTTATCTGAAGTCTACCGGAATCGCTGATAGCGCTTTGTTCGGTCCTGAACCTGAGTTCTTCGTGTTTGATGAAGTTAAATGGCATGCTGATATCAGTGGCTGTGGTTACACTATCGGTTCTGAAGAAGCTTCATGGTCCACTAACAATAGCTATGAAGGTGGTAATACGGGTCACCGTCCACGGGTTAAGGGTGGTTATTTCCCAGTCCCACCGGTTGATTCTCTGCATGATCTGCGTGCTGCTATGTGCGATGCGATGTCGGCTATGGGTTTGACTATCGAAGTTCATCACCACGAAGTTGCAACTGCGGGCCAGTGTGAGATCGGTGTAGGGCCAAATACGCTGACAGCTAAAGCTGACGAAGTACAGGTTCTGAAGTACTGTGTACATAACGTAGCTCATGCATACGGTAAGACAGCGACCTTTATGCCTAAGCCGCTAGTAGGTGATAACGGTTCTGGTATGCATGTTCATCAGTCTCTGTCTAAAGATGGCGTAAACATCTTCCACGGTGATGCTTATGCAGGTATGAGTGAAACGGCTCTGTTCTACATTGGCGGTATCATCAAGCACGCTAAAGCGCTAAACGCTCTGACGAACTCGTCTACCAACGCATACAAGCGTCTGGTTCCAGGTTTTGAAGCACCTGTTATGCTGGCATACTCTGCCCGTAACCGTTCTGCTTCTATCCGTATTCCATACGTGACTAATCCTAAGGCGTTCCGTATCGAAACTCGCTTCCCTGATCCTTCTGCTAACCCTTATCTGTGCTTTGCCGCACTGATGATGGCTGGTCTTGACGGTATTCAGAATAAGATCCACCCTGGCGATGCTGCGGATAAAGATCTTTATGATCTGCCTGCTGAAGAAGCGCTGGCTATTCCAACGGTTGCTGCTTCTTTTGAAGAAGCGCTGGCTGCTCTGGATAATGATCGTGAGTTCCTGACTGCCGGTGGTGTATTCACCAACGACATGATCGATGCTTATATTACTTTGAAAACTGAAGAGTGTGAGCGAGTAAGTCAGACGACTCACCCGATTGAGTTTGATCTTTACTACTCCGTTTAATCTCTCGGATTAGCGAGTAAAAAGGCCTCCTTTATGGAGGCTTTTTTTATGTGTCAAAAATCTGCGCACTAATTTGGTGCGCATGCTATGGTTAAGTAGACGGCCAAACTTCTATTGAACAGCTATAGATCCTCGAAACTATGCTTATTTGTTGATTTTCCCCGAGTTGGTTTGCTTCTTGCTATTACTAGTTAATTGTTACTTTTCTGGAAAGAAAACTGGGATGCCCGCTTTCTTGAGACCTAGGGTCATAAATGAACACACTGGAACTGCATAAACACATACTGGATAACCTGGCGACAGCGACTGTTCTGGTGAATGGTCAGCTTGAGTTGGTGTATATGAATCCATCAGCAGAGATGTTATTGGAAGCCAGTGCGCGACGGTTACGGCAGTTGCCTTTCGATGAGTGGTTTATGGTTGATGATGATCATAACGCTCTGGCTGGGGCGTTGGAAAAGGGTCATCCTTTTACTAAGCGTGAAGCTAAGCTGGTGACTTTGGCAGGGAAGGAAATCACTATTGATTATAGTGTGAATCCTATGCCTCAGAAATATGGCCGCCTGGTTTTGATTGAACTGACTCCTCGGGATCGGCTGATTAGAATCTCCAGAGAAGAAGAGTTACTTAGTAACCATGAGACCGTGATTTCTCTTGTGCGTGGATTGGCTCATGAGATTAAAAATCCGTTGGGTGGCTTGCGGGGTGCTGCGCAGTTACTCGAGCGAGAGTTGCCCGATGAGTCTCTGCATGAATATACCCGGGTAATTATCGAAGAGGCTGACCGACTCCGCAATCTGGTCGATAGGTTATTAGGCCCTCACAAAATGCCGCGTCTGGAAGAGGTGAATATTCATGCGATTCTGGAGCATGTTAGTAGTCTTGTAAGTGCTGAAAGTGGTGGTGATATCAACATGCAGCGAGACTATGATCCAAGTCTGCCTGAATTTATGGGTGATCGGGAGCAGTTAATCCAAGCGATGTTGAATATTATGCGCAATAGTATGCAGGCATTGCAGGAAGCGGGTACTGAAGATCCACAGATACTGTTACGTACCCGTGTCGTAAGAAATTTAACCTTGGGTGCAGAGATGCATCGCCTGGTTTGCTGTGTTGAAATTACGGATAACGGGCCGGGAATTCCTGAAGAAATTCTGCAAAAAATATTTTATCCGATGGTGAGTGGTCGTGCGGCGGGTACTGGGCTTGGATTATCCATTGCGCAATCTGTATTGGCGCAGCACCGGGGCCTGATCGAATGCGATAGTTTACCCGGTAAAACCTGTTTTCAACTTCTAATACCCCTGGAGCAATAATGATGACTAAGGCTGCATCTGTATGGATTGTAGATGATGATCGTTCTATTCGCTGGGTGATGGATAAAGCACTGTCCAGAGAGGGTGTCAAAGTCACGCTGTTCGAGAGTGGTGACAGTATGCTGCAGCAGCTTCAGCGTGAGGTTCCGGATGTAGTCGTCAGTGATATTCGCATGCCAGGTATTGATGGTCTCGAGCTTTTAGAGCGGGTGACTGATGAGCATCCTGAGCTACCTATCATTATTATGACGGCTCACTCTGATCTGGACAGTGCTGTCGCTTCTTATAAAGGCGGTGCTTTTGAATACCTGCCAAAGCCTTTTGATATTGATGAGGCTTCTGCGCTTGTGCTTCGAGCTGTTGAACATGCCCGTGAACAGCAGGAGCAACGCGCTGAAGAGCCTGAAGCTCAAACAGAAATTATCGGCGAAGCACCTGCGATGCAAGAGGTGTTTCGGGCCATAGGTCGCCTGTCACAGTCAAATATAACGGTATTGATAAATGGTGACTCTGGTACCGGTAAAGAGCTGGTTGCAAATGCGTTGCACCAGCACAGTCCTCGTTCAGCATCGCCCTTTATTCCGTTGAATATGGCGGCGATTCCTAAAGATTTGATTGAGTCAGAACTGTTTGGTCATGAAAAGGGGGCCTTTACCGGTGCGGCGGCTGCTCGCCCGGGGCGTTTTGAACAGGCTGATGGTGGCACGCTTTTTCTTGATGAAATTGGTGATATGCCCGCAGATACCCAAACCCGTTTGTTACGTGTGTTAGCGGAGGGGGAGTTTTACCGAGTCGGTGGGCATACTTCGGTTAAAGTAGATGTGCGGATTATTGCGGCAACTCACCAGGACCTGGAAAAGCTGGTGCAGGAAGGTCGCTTCCGTGAAGACCTTTTTCATCGTCTTAATGTCATTAGAATCCATATCCCTAAGCTGGCTGAGCGTCGGGAAGATATCCCCCGTTTGACTCGCCACTTCCTTCAGACCTCAGCTGAAGAGCTGAATGTTGAGTCGAAATTATTACACCCGGATACGGAAGAATTTATCTGTAGTTTGCCGTGGCGGGGGAATGTCCGTCAGCTTGAAAATACTTGTCGTTGGTTGACGGTAATGGCGTCCGGTCGGGAAGTTTTGATCAGCGATCTGCCGCCGGAGTTGCTGGAGCAAACCGGGGAAGAGCAGGTAATTACGTCTAACTGGGAGAAAGCGCTACGAAACTGGGCAGAACAACAACTTCAGCAGGGGTGCTCTGGAATACTGGATACCGCAGTTCCAGCATTTGAAAAGATCATGATCGAAGCTGCTCTAAAGCAGACGGCTGGTCGTCGCAGGGATGCCTCTTTGTTGCTTGGCTGGGGCCGAAATACATTGACCCGAAAAATTAAAGAGCTGGGAATGGATAGTGTCCCGGAAACGTTAGAGGAGTAATCTTGCCTCTGTTTCAGCTATAATCCCTGCCTCGTGAGAGTCAGGGATTTTTTTATGCTTCATGTTGTGCTGTACCAACCCGAAATACCACCTAACACCGGAAATATCATACGCCTCTGTGCCAATACTGGTTTTCAGTTGCATTTGATTGAACCGCTCGGCTTTGACTTCGATGATAAAAAATTGAGACGTGCCGGATTGGACTACCATGAGTTTGCTCAGGTAAAGCGCTACGCAGATCTGGATAGTTGTCTGTCAGAGCTTGATCAAGGCAAGGTTTGGGCGTTGACGACAAAAGGTAGCCAAAACTACTCGAGTGTGGCTTTTTCTGCAGGAGACGTGCTGTTGTTTGGTCCGGAAACCCGTGGATTACCGGGGGAGGTCCTTGATAGTCTGCCAGCGGATCAGCGTCTTAGGTTGCCGATGAATGCCGATAGCCGGAGTTTGAATCTTTCCAATACCGTGGCCGTAATGGTCTATGAAGCCTGGCGTCAGTTGGATTTTGGTGGGAATACATAAGAGATTAACGAGCTCTCAGCGATAAATCTAAGCCAAGCTGATTTTTATGAAAGCCGCAGCTGGATTTAGTCAGTCCCGCTTAATCTCCTCCTGAGCTGCAATGCTCCGCTGAACCGAGGGGTTAGGTGTTGCGCCAACCTCTAGCTTAGAATCATAAAGGCTGTTCGGGCTTGGTGTGGTCGAGTTTTCTTGCTTTTTCTAGCCACGAGCAAGTGGCGCAGCCGCGTCTAGCTACTCGCGCACATTTTAAAGGCATAAAAAAATCCGATAACAATTCTGCTACCGGATTTTCTAAAAGATGTGTGCGCGGATTTTAGTGCTGCGGCGCTTCTTCAGCTGTTGCCTGTTCAGCTTGCTGCTGTTGCATTTGCTGAGCGTACAATGCATCGAAGTTAACCGGTGACAGCATCAGAGCAGGGAAACTGCCTTTGTTTACCAGGTTGTCGATCGCTTCCCGTGCATAAGGGAACAGGATGCTTGGGCAGAAGGCTCCCAGGGTGTGATGCAGTTCAGCATCGGCTAGACCGGAAACAGTGAAGATGCCTGCTTGCTGAAGTTCAACCAAGAATGCGGTGTCGCCATCATTTTTTGCAGTAACTGTCAGGGTCAGTATTACTTCAAAAACGGTCTCATCCAGTTTAGCAGTGGCAGTATTCATATCCAGGTTGATCTCTGGCTGCCACTGTTTAGTAAATATTTGTGGTGAATTAGGGGCTTCAAAAGAAGCGTCTTTCAGGTAAACGCGCTGAATTGCAAACTGTGGAGCTTGCTGTTCTTGAGTGTTCTGTTCGTTCTCAGCCATGGTTTTATTATCCTTTAAGGGTTGTCTAGTCGGCTAATAGCGGGTCTAGTTTGTCCTGTTGTTCAAGGGCAAATAGATCATCGCACCCACCGACATGAAGTTCGTCTATAAAAATTTGCGGTACTGACGTACGCCCACTTCGCTCAATCATTTCCTGACGGGCGCTGGGTGCTGCGTCAATGTTGATCTCGTTATACGCGGCGCTTTTGTGGTCAAGCAGCATCTTAGCGCGCCGACAAAAAGGGCACCAGTTGTTGCTGTAGAGAGTGATAGTCGGCATCGTTATTTTATAACCGGTAGGCTCTGGGCCTTCCATTCTGTCATCCCGCCGGAAAGGCGGACAACATTTTCAAAGCCCAGTGTTTTCAGTTTCTTGGATGTGGCACCGGCAGTCTGGCCAATATTACAGACGACAATAATGGGCTTCTGCTTATACTTTTCCAGCTCTGTAAGATGGTTGTCCAGATCGCTCGCAGGGATGTGGATCGCATTAGTTATATAGCCGGTGGAATACTCTTTCTTAGGACGGATATCGAGAACGATGGCGTTCTCTTTGTTGATCAACCGGGTGGCTTCATGGGTGCCTACGGATTTGCCAGCCTTGTTCTGTTCTGTCCACAGCAACATTGCCAAAGTCAGAGCCCAGGCTGCCACAATCATAAAATTGTTGTCGATGAATTCGAGCACTTGTTCCATTATCAATATCCGGCCAGTTGCGAGCCCTTTAATCTAAAGTGGATCGCGGTGAGAGTTTTTGAAGCCGGTAAGTATACCTTGCCGGAACGAAACTGGTAACAGCTCTGAGGTGAATTCCTGATGAAAATTTGTCAATCACAACGATCTTATGAGCAAACTGAATATTCTGTTGTTGTGAGTGGGATTAGTAGAGCGGAATTCGCCATCTGGGTGTTTTCTCAGTAAAATGTTCAGTCTCTGCAATCACTCAAAATGAAAAGATCCCTATGACTAACCTGCGTGCCCCGAAAGCGTTAATTATTCTTGATGGACTTGGTGTAGAACAGACTGAATCCAGTGCCCTGGCGACCGCTAATACTCCCACATGGGATCGGCTGATGGCCGAAGCGCCTAATAGCCGAATAGCAACATCAGGGTTGGCTGTAGGATTGCCAGATGGGCAGATGGGTAACTCCGAAGTCGGACATATGAATATTGGTGCTGGCCGGGTGGTCTACCAAAACTTTACCCGTATCAACAAAGCGGTAGAAGAGGGCGCTTTATTTGAGAATGCCGTGCTAATTGAGGCGATAGACAAAGCGATTTCCGCTGATGGGGCTGTTCATGTAACAGGTCTTTTGTCGCCGGGTGGTGTACATAGCCACGAAGAACAGATGTTTGCACTTCTGGAGATGGCGGTTAAGCGAGGCGCTAAACAGGTTTATCTCCACGCTATTTTGGATGGTCGGGATATGCCCCCGCGCAGTGCTGAGTCATCAATTAAAGCGGCTGAAGCCAAATTTAATGAGTTAGGCCGGGGTGCTATTGCAACGGTTGTTGGCAGATATTTCGCCATGGATCGTGATAATCGTTGGAATCGGGTGCAGCTAGCTTACGATGCTATGACCAAAGGTCTTTCGCCCTGTTATGAAACCTCTGCTCTGGATGCGCTGGCCAACGCTTACGAGCGTGATGAAAATGATGAATTTGTTCAGGCAACTACTATTATTGGTACAGACGGTCAGCCGAAAGGGTTGATTCGTGATAACGATACCGTTATCTGCGCCAATTTCCGGCCAGACCGTGCCCGAGAGATCACCCGGGCTTTTGTTGATCGTGATTTTGATGGCTTTACCCGTAGCGCAGTTCCTGAACTTTCTGATTTTGTCATGCTGACTCAGTATGCATCCGACATTGATGCAAGTTGTGCTTATCCTCCGGTTAAGTTGTTTAATAGCTTAGGGGATTTTCTTGCTCAGCAGGGTAAGACTCAATTGCGGATTGCCGAAACAGAGAAGTATGCCCACGTTACTTTCTTTTTTAACGGTGGCGAAGAACAGCCCTATACGGGAGAAGATAGAATTCTGGTGCCGTCGCCGGATGTGGCAACCTATGATCTAAAGCCAGAGATGAGTGCTCCTGAAGTTACTGAAAAACTGGTTGAGGCAATTACCAGCGGTAAGTACGATCTGATTGTTTGTAATTTTGCCAATCCAGATATGGTCGGACATACCGGTAATTTCGCTGCGGCGGTTAAAGCAGTTGAGGTGATCGATAAATGTATTGCTGAAGTCTTGGCAGCGATGGAAACGGTTGATGGTGAAACTCTGATTACAGCAGATCACGGTAATGTTGAATTGATGGTCAACCCAAAAACCGGGCAGGCGCATACGGCGCATACCATCTGGCCAGTCGCCCTAGTGTATGACGGACCCCGTAAAGCCGAAGTAAAACTGGCAGATGGCTCGCTTTGCGACCTGGCGCCGACGTTGCTTAGTCTGATGTCGCTGGAGCAACCGGCGGAAATGACCGGTCGGTCATTAATACAATTAGGATAAGGATTCGGGCCGTTCATTGAACGGCCTTTCTATATATGCAGAAAAAATTGTTAACCGTATTTCTGACAACGCTGTTACTGAGCCTTTGTATGCCTGTGTTTGCCGCTCAGGAAAAGGCAACAGAAACACAAATCACTTCGCTTAAAAAAAGCATCTCTGAGCTGGTTAATACACTGGGGGCTTTAAAAGGTGAGCGTAAGTCGGTGCAACAGAAACTTCGCCGCAGTGATAAATCGATCGGTGAGTTAGCTCAGGAAATCCTGCGACTGAATAAACAGTTGAAAGGGGCTGAAGCTCGTTTAAAAAAACTTGAGCGGAAAAAAGCTCCTTTGCTTAAGTCGCTCAAACAGGAAGCTATTCGCTTGGAAGAGCAGCTGCGCCAGCAGTACAAAACCGGAACCCAGCCCCGCCTGCAGCTGTTATTAAATCAGCGAGATCCTGAACAGGTATCCCGGATGCTGCAATATTACGATCGAATTAATCAAACCCTGAGCCAACGGTTGCAGAATTTTCGTGAAGGACTGATTCAGCTTGAACAGGCGGAGAATGATATTCGTTCTGCTCAACAGGATATCTTTGATCGCAGGGATCTGTTGAAAGCTCGTTCAGATGATCTTGAGTTGGTTCGTAAAGAGCGTCGGATTGTACTGAGTAAATTGGAAAAAAAGCTGAGTAGCGGAAGTCAGCAACTGAAATCATTGCAGGCTGATCAGCAGCGGCTGGAACAGCTTCTGACCCAGATTCGCTCCTCCATTGAAAAGATATCCCTGGGGGGTAATGACCGTTCTTTCCGAGAGTTAAAAGGACGCTTACCCTGGCCGGCGAAAGGTAGTTTAAGTCGCCGGTTTGGTAGTAAAAGTAGTGGCATTCGTTTTGAAGGGATACTGCTATCCCAGCGCTCGGGTCAGCCGGTCAAAGCGATACATCATGGCAGAGTAGTCTTTTCCGATTGGTTGCGTGGTTACGGGTTGTTGACCATAGTAGATCATGGTGGCGGTTATATGAGCTTATATGGTCATAATGAGTCGTTGCTACGGGAAGTGGGTGAGTGGGTCTCCGGTGGAGATCAACTGGCGACCGTAGGCAGCAGTGGCGGTAGTACCAAGCCGGGTTTATATTTTGCTTTGAGATATAAAGGAAATTCTACAGATCCGCTGAAATGGCTAGCGAGAAGGTAGCCGTAGCGGTTATGCTATTTCAATATTTAACAGATGTAATAAAAGGATGAGTCATGACGCTGAAGCAACAGCTTTCCAGCCTTACTAAACCTCTGTTGCTAGCTTGTGTGCTAAGCGGATCGGCAACTGCGCTGTTTGCAGCAGACGCTGTATCTGAGGCAGAACAGGTTAAGAGTATTCCGCTGGAAGAGATCCGTCTGTTTACCGAAGTATTTGAGCGTATTAAAAATTCCTATGTTGAGCCTGTTGACGATGCCGAGCTGCTGGAAAGTGCAGTGCGGGGTATGTTAGCGGGGCTTGATCCCCACTCTGCCTATCTTGAGGCGGATGCCTTTTCTGATTTGCAGAGTCACACCAGTGGAGAGTTTGGTGGGCTGGGTATTGAAGTGGGCATGGAAAACGGTTTTATACGGGTTATTGCTCCTATAGATGATACTCCCGCGTATCGGGCCGGCGTTAAAGCGGGTGATCTGATTATCAAACTGGGGGACCAGTCGGTTCAGGGGATGGAACTTGGCGATGCGGTCAAGCTGATGCGGGGTAAGCCTGGTTCAGAGCTGCTGTTGACAGTCGTCCGGGAAGGCCAAGATAAACCGTTGGAGATTATGGTGGTGCGGGATGTGATCCGTGTGGCCAGTGTTAAACAGCGGATGCTGGACGACGGCATCGGTTATCTGCGTATTACCCAGTTTCAGGTGAATACGGGTAAGGATCTGTTAAAAGCGATTGAGCGACTTCAAGACGAATCGGACCTTAGAGGACTGGTTCTTGATCTGAGAAACAATCCGGGTGGGGTATTACGTGCGGCGGTTGAGGTCAGTGATAGCTTTATTGATCAGGGCTTGATTGTTTACACTCAGGGCCGGGTGGAAAATTCAGAGCTACGCTACAACGCCACCACGAAAACATTAGTGGATAGCAGTTTGCCGCTTGTTGTCTTGATCAACCAAGGTTCAGCTTCTGCGTCTGAAATTGTAGCCGGAGCGCTTCAGGACCATGCTCGGGCTATAGTTATGGGTGTAGATAGCTTCGGTAAAGGCTCTGTGCAGACAATTCTTCCGCTTACAAAAAAGCGGGCATTGAAATTAACGACTGCACGTTATTACACACCGAATGGTCGCTCTATTCAGGCTCAGGGTATTGTGCCTGATATCTATGTAGCTGACGCCAATATCAGTCTCAAAGAGTCTGGCAATTACCTTAAGGAACGTGATCTTAGTGGTCACCTTGAGAACGGGCCTGAGGATGTTGATACTGATGCCCAGCTTCGAACCTCTCTGGCAGAAAAAGACTTTCAGCTTTATGAGGCCTTCAATCTGCTCAAGGCGTTATCAATTATTAAGCCGTTTGCCGCAGTCGAACAGCCTGAAATGGAAAGCGCCGTTCAGTGAAACGTATTGAGAGTTCAGTGAGACGCTGCCTTCGGCTGTTTGATCTGTTTATTTCCGGAGTTCTTGGGAGTGCTATTTTACTGACTGTCATCGTTCAGCCGGTAGCCGCTGATACGGAGTCATCCCGTCTGATTATTATTGTTGATGATGTGGGGAATAATCTTGAGCAGGGTATTGCTGCCATCAATCTGCCTGGGCCAGTGGCTTATTCGGTATTGCCGCATACGCCTCACAGTGTTGCGCTGGCTGAGATGGCTTATGGTCAGGGTAAAGAGGTTATGTTGCATGCTCCTATGGCGAATACTGCGCACCTGAAGCTAGGTCCGGGAGGTCTGACCGACGATATGACCCATCAGCAATTAAAAAAAATGTTGCGTGGGAATATTGAAGCGGTTCCTTATGTTGCCGGGGTTAATAATCACATGGGAAGTTTGTTGACGCAAAGGCGTCAGAAAATGGACTGGGTGATGGAGGTTCTTGCAGAGCAGGGGTTGTTCTTTCTCGATAGTAAAACCACCACCAAGACTATGGCCTGGAAATCTGCTTATTCTCAGGGAGTCCCATGGCTTATGCGGGATGTTTTTCTTGATCACGAACAGACAACGGCTTTTGTTGATAAGCAATTTCGTTATGGGCTAAAGCTGGCGCGTGAACAGGGCTTTGCTGTTCTGATCTGTCATCCATACCCTGTGACTATTGAATATCTTAAGCATGCGCTGCCTAAGATTGGCGAGTTGGGAATCCAGTTGGTGTCACCCAGTGCTTTTTTGTTTCAGCAGGCAGAAGCCAGAAGGCTGGTTGAAGCTCAGCAAGCAGATCGTAAGTTAGAGAGTGTCTGTGATCAAAATGAAGGACGCTGCCAGACGGCTTTGGCCCGCCAAAACGGTAATGCTCAGTTAGAATCGAACTAATTCTTAGTTTTCTAAAAAGCGCTTAACCAAGCTTTACAGTAGCAGCAGTCCATCTACTATCAACTTGATTCCCACTAGAATGGTCAGAGTCTCAAAGATTTTCTTTATCGCTGAATTGCCTTTTTTTAGAGCAATATGGGTGCCGGTATAGGCACCAATAATTGCGCCGGCTATTAGGGCTGGTAACCACTCCCAGTGAGGTGGTTGTTGTAGTGCGACGGTAATGGCTCCGGAACCGTTCCAGAAAAGTCCTACCAAAATCAAAACGTAAGCGACGGCAGTCTTATAATCCAGACCAAACCAGCGTACCAGCCAGATGGTGACAAAGAGCCCAGTGCCTGAGGTTAAGGAGCCGTTGAGAATTCCGATCAGACAAAGTACGGTACCTCCCAGGCATAAGCCTCGGAGATCCCGGTTGCGGGATTGTTGGGATAAACCCAATTGGGGTTTAAATATTGAATAGATGCCCAGGCTTGTTGTGAGAATGCCGAGACAAAAGATGGTCAGGCTTTCCGGCAATCGGAGGATAAGTATGCCTCCTAAGACGACTCCGGGAAGACCACAGGCAAGGATGAATAGGCAGAAACGCAAATCCAGAGATTTCTCTCGCAGATGACGTAGTGTTGCGCCGACCCCGAGCGCTACACTAGCGATTTTGTGGGTTGCCAATGCGCTACTAAAACTAAGTCCGAGAAATAGGAGAACAGGTAGTTGCAGTAAACCTGCACCGCCACCGGCCATGGCTGACAGGCCATTAGCCAGTAACGAAATTAGTAGAAGGCTGAGTTGTTCAGTAATCACTTAGCGACTGGCTGCAGCGGCAATCACACTCCACTGATCGGCCCAGTTTGTCGTCGGGCGGGCTTTGAATTCGCTGCGTACAAACTGTCGTATCCTTCCTTCTGCGCATGCCAACATAAGATTAGCAGTCGCACCAGCAGGGAGTTCAGTTCGCAACCCTTCCGTCTGTTCAGCGGTACGAAGGATCTGTTTTAACTGGGTTTCCACGCGTTCAAAGAACTGGTTGATTCGCTGTCGCAAACGATCAGTTTCTCCAGACAGAGCGTCTCCGGTGAGAATTCGCCCCATGCCTGGGTTCTTTTCAACAAACGCCAGTAACAGGGTGAGGATCTGCTCACATTGTTTCATAGCATTAGCATCAGAACCGGTGATGATAGTAATCCGGCTGAACACGGTGTCCTCGATAAAAGCAATTAGGCCTTCAAACATTCGGGCCTTACTCGGAAAGTGGCGATATAGCGCCGCCTCCGATACGCCGACATGCTTAGCCAGCGCTGCCGTGGTGATCCGCGCACCCGGATCATTTTCCAGCATCATCGCCAGGGATTGCAAAATTTGCTCCCGGCGTGAGGGTTTTTCCTGAACATCCATTAGTTTGATGCCTTCGGAGAGTGATTGGAGATCAGAGTACCTACACCCTCATCGGTGAAGAGTTCCAGTAGGCAGGAATGTTCTACCCGGCCATCGATAATATGGGCGCTGGTAACACCAGATTTTACAGCGCTTAGAGCGCAGTCAATTTTTGGTAGCATACCGCCATAGATAGTGCCGTCTTCAATCAGGTCATCGACTTCAGCCGTCGATAGACCGGTAAGAACGTTGCCTTCTTTGTCCATCAGGCCGCTGATATTGGTCAGTAATATCAATTTTTCTGCCTGCAGAACTTCGGCGACCTTACCGGCTACAAGGTCAGCATTAATATTGTAAGACGCACCGTCAGAGCCGACACCAATAGGAGCAATAACGGGTATAAAATCAGAGTTGCTGAGCATGTCGAGAACGCTGGTGTTAACGTGGTCAACTTCGCCCACATGGCCGATATCGATAATTTCAGGAGCCACCATATCTGGAGTCTTATGCTTTACTATCAGCTTTCGGGCGCCTAATAGCATGCCATCTTTGCCGGTCAGGCCGATCGCTTTACCGCCGTTGCGGTTAATCAGGCCAACGATGTCTTTGTTGACCATGCCGCCCAGTACCATCTCGACGACGTCCATGGTCTTCGAGTCAGTGACTCGCATACCGTTAACAAAGTGAGACTCTATCGCGAGCTTATCGAGCAGTTCGCCGATCTGAGGGCCGCCACCGTGAACCACAATCGGATTAATGCCGATCAGTTTCATCATCACAATATCGCGGGCGAAGCTGTCTTTAAGCTTGTCATCAATCATCGCGTTGCCGCCGTATTTGATGACCACGGTTTTACCAGAAAAACGTTGAATGTAAGGCAGTGCTTCGCTTAGCACGTTTGCGGTATTGATCGCAGCTTTACGTGACAGTGGCATTAGTATCTTCTCTATCTATGGAGGTTGTGTAGTTTGTAAACGCTAACTCAGGAATTTGCAAGTCAGGAACTATAAGTTTTAGTTTTTCTTCTAGAAGCGCACCTATGCGAATCAGGGCGTCAGGGGTCAGAGCTTCAATTCTAAGGGTCAGCATCGGCGTGGTGTTCGAGGGTCTTATACCAAACCATCCGTCGGGATATTCGACCCTGAGCCCGTCTATTGTATAGACCTTTGCCGGGGCGAAATTGAGTTGACTGAACTGTTCAATTACCTGGAATTTACTTTCGTCACTGACCGGAATATGAATCATCGGGGTGGAGGGTAGCGGTGTAAATGGGCTGAAAAGTTCAGTAACTGACTGATCGGTGTTACTCAGTAGCTCAAGCAGTCGAATTGCTGCATACAAACCATCATCAAAGCCATACCACTGTTCGGCAAAGAACAGGTGCCCGCTGAATTCACCACCGAACAGGGCTTTAGTCTGCTGCATTCGATTCTTGATCATTGAGTGACCGCAGCTCCACATATCTGCCCGGCCACCCAATTGATTAATCAACCGTGGAAGGTTGATAGAGCACTTTACGTCGTAGACTATATCAGCGCCTGGGTGGCGCTTAAGCAGATCTTGTGCGAACAGGCAGATCAATTGATCCGGGGTGATAACCTGACCTTGATTATCTATCACGACTAGTCGATCACCATCGCCGTCTAGTGCCAGACCAATATCAGCGTCTGATTGTTGTACTTGATTGATCAGATCGGACAGGTTTTCCATCTTTTCTGGATCTGGGTGGTGGTTTGGAAAGTGGCCATCAATATCGCAATAAAGGGGGGTGACCTGGCAACCAAAGGTTTCTAGTAGTTGGACTATCCAGGGGCCAGGAACACCGTTGCCGCAATCCACCACGACTTTAATTTGGCGTTTAAGGCGCCGGTTTTTAAGGACTCGGTCGAGATATGACGTTGAAATGTCCTGATGCGTCAGTGTTCCTGCCCCTTGCGAAAGTTTTTTTGAAGTTATTCGCTGATAGAGCTCGGTTATCTCATTACCAGACAACGTGTGTCCGCCCAGCATTATTTTGCAACCGTTGTAGTCGGCCGGGTTATGGCTACCGGTAATCATCACGCCTGATCCGGTTTCTAAAGCGTGGGTAGAAAAATAGAGGGCGGGAGTGGGTACCATTCCCAGATCGATAACGGATACGCCGCTCTTCAATAAACCGTTTATTAATGCCTGACTCAGTGCCGGACTGGACAGCCTGCCGTCATAGCCGACACAGATTGAAGTCTGATTACGGCTAAGGGCTTCACTACCGATCGCCTGGCCGATCAGCTGAGCTGTTTCGTCATTAAGATCCTGAGGGTAGATCCCCCGGATATCATAGGCGCGAAAGATAGCAGGATTGATGCTCACCGGATCAGGTAGTCCTTATTAGATGCTTTAAGAAAATTTGATGATTCTCAGTGACGGCCGGAGGAGCCGAAACCGCCTTCGCCTCTGTCACTATCACTAAACTCTTCAACCACTTCAAATGTAGCCTGAACCACAGGGACCAGAACCAGTTGAGCGATACGTTCTCCCGGGTTTACCGTAAAGGCTGTTTGGCTACGATTCCAGCAAGAAACCATCAGCTGTCCCTGGTAATCAGAATCGATCAGACCAACGAGGTTGCCCAGCACAATGCCGTGTTTATGCCCCAGCCCTGAACGTGGCAGGATCATGGCGCAGAGGCTCGGATCTTCAATGTGGATAGCGATGCCTGTGGGTAATAGTTCAGTCTGTCCCGGTTCAAGCGTTATAAGTTGATCAAGACACGCCCTGAGATCTAGTCCGGCTGAACCTTCAGTCGCATAGTGGGGCAGCGGGAATTTATTGCCGATACGCTGATCCAGCAATTTAACCTGAAGTTTCTGCATTTTTTAGTTGTCCCCTTTCTGCTCAGCCGCTGCGATGATTTCAATGAGTTTACTTGCCAGTTGACGTTTACTGCTCAGAGGTAGTTGTTTAACTTCTTGATGACTGACAACCGTGACAGCATTATCGTCACTGTTAAATCCTATATCGCTGCGGGATACATCGTTGGCGATAATTAGGTCCAGATTTTTGCGCTCAAGTTTTCCCTGAGCATAGCTGACCACATCACGGGTCTCGGCGGCAAAACCGACGGTATAGGGCTTGTTTTGTTGAGCTGCGACGGTAGCGACAATATCCGGATTTTTGACCAGATGTAGCTCCATGATCTCTTCATTGCCTTTTTTCATCTTATGCTCAGCTACCGATACCGGGCGATAATCTGCCACAGCGGCTGAAGCGATGAAAATATCGCATTGGTCTATACCCTGCAAAGAGGCTTCAAGCATCTCTTCGGCACTTTGTACCATGATGCGTTTGCAGCGAGAGGGTGCTGGCAGGTTTACCGGGCCACTGATCAGGGTCACTAGTGCCCCGGCATCGACCGCAGCTTCAGCCAGCGCATAGCCCATTTTTCCAGAGCTGTGGTTGCTGATGTAGCGAACTGGGTCTAGTGCTTCGCGGGTAGGACCTGCGGTGATGAAAACCTGCTTGCCGCTGAGTAATCCCCGGTCAAATAGAGCGGCTGTCTGCTCGGCAATTTCCAGAGGTTCTAGCATTCGGCCGGGGCCAGTATCACCACAGGCCTGCTCGCCTACGCCGGGGCCCAAAAGACGAACGCCTTTAGCTTGCAAACTGGCTGCGTTTTTCTGGGTTTGCTGATCACGCCACATCGCTTGATTCATGGCCGGAGCCAACACTATGGGGGCTTCGGTAGCCAGACAAAGCGTCGTCAGCAGATCATTGCCCTGGCCGCTGTCCATTCGTGCCATAAAGTCGGCGCTGGCAGGAGCGATTAGCACCATGTCAGCCCATTTGGCTAGTTCAATGTGGCCCATGCCTGCCTCTGCTTCCGGGTCCAGTAAGTGTAGATGCACTGGGTTTCCGGACAAGGCTTGCATTGTCAGCGGTGTGATAAATTCTGTTGCGGCGGGTGTCATTACGATCTGGACATCAGCCCCTGCGCCTTTTAGGAGTCGGGTCAATTCTGCACTTTTATAGGCAGCGATGCCGCCGGTGATGCCTAAAAGGATCTGTCTGTTAGTAAGTCTCTGCATACAAGGTAACTGTTATATCTGCAGTAATTCGGGAGGCATAAGATACCACTATCTATGATTGAGTTACATTCCTGAAGTTGGTCTACACTAAGTTCGTTAAAATGATATCGCTAAGAAAGACGTGAATAAGTTCTCTGTGCAGCAGGCTATTCGATTGTAGGCAGAGAGCAGATGGGGCTTATTCATACCTGATCTAATCGTTAATAGAAGCAAATAAAACAACACAAGGATGTGGATATGGCTATTACTGACTGGCCGGAGGCTGAACGCCCCCGTGAGAAGCTTTTACTGCAGGGGGCATCAAGTTTATCTGATGGAGAGCTGCTGGCTATTTTTTTACGTACCGGGGTGAAAGGTCAGAGCGCGGTGGATCTGGCGCGACACTTACTACTGAGGTTTGGTGGCTTACGGCCACTTATTCGGGCAGATCAGCAAGCGTTTTGTCAGGAGCTGGGGCTGGGGCCGGCAAAATATGTTCAGTTGCAGGCAGTGATGGAGATCAGTCGACGCTGTCAGGCTGAGCAACTGCAGCGAGATTCTGCCCTGACGTCACCGGACCTTGTGCGGGAGTATCTGCAGCTTCAGTTAAGCGATCGTAGTCGGGAAGTGTTTGCCTGCTTGCTACTGGATAGTCAGCACAGGGTTATCTGCTATGAAGAGTTGTTTAAAGGCACTATCGACAGTGCCGCTGTACATCCACGGGAGGTAGTAAAGTTGGCTTTGAGCCATAATGCTGCAGCGATGATTTTGGCGCACAATCATCCGTCAGGCGTTGCTGAACCAAGTCAGGCGGACCAGTCCATAACCCTACGAATAAAGGAAGCGCTGCAATTGGTGGATATTCGTTTGCTGGATCATATGGTGGTGGGAGCAGGAGTAAGCGTTTCTCTGGCTGAAAGGGGTTTGATCTGATAATGAAGAAAAGCTAAACCTAGTTGGAGAGCTACGGGCAATAGAGCGGTATTGCCCAAGGTAAGGGCTTGTTCGCACCTTCGAAAAAGTAAATGGAAAGGGTTTGTGCGTACAGTGCCTAAATAAAGTAGGGGGCTATGTAGCAAATAGAGTTTGCTTTCTGTACAATGCGCGCTCTTCTATCCACCGGTACGGGTTATTGTCTTTGATTTGGACGCTCCGCCTGAGGATATTGAGATCGCCCTGTTTATTGTTGGGATAACGGTTTCAGATCCAATAAGTATCCGATAGAAGTTAAATGAACTAAGTTAAAAGGTATTTAACATGTCTCGAGTTTGCATGGTTACAGGTAAACGTCCTGTAACAGGGAACAATGTTTCCCACGCACTGAACCGCACACGTCGTCGCTTTTTGCCAAACCTTCATTGGCACCGTTTCTGGGTTGAAAGCGAGCAGAAATATGTACGTCTGCGTGTTTCTTCAAAAGGTATGCGTATCATCGATAAGAAAGGTATTGATGTTGTGTTGACTGACGTTCGCAAGAACGGCATTAAAGTTTAAGGAGCACGATTATGCGCGATAAGATCAAGATGGTTTCTTCTGCTGGTACTGGTCACTTCTACACCACTACTAAGAACAAACGTACTACTCCTGACAAACTGGAAATGAAGAAATTCGATCCAGTTGTACGTCAGCACGTAATGTATAAAGAATCTAAGATTAAGTAATAGTCTTGGTGAATATAAAAAACCCGGCTGGTCCGGGTTTTTTTGTGCCTGAACAGATCCTAACCTATAGCCCTGAAAGTTAGTTTACTATGCCTGAATTACCCGAAGTTGAAACAACCCGCCGGGGTATAGAGCCTCATCTGGAAGGGCGGATCATTAAAGATCTAACTGTCCGTCAGCCGAAGCTGCGTTGGCCTGTGCCCGAGCAGTTACAGACGTTGGTCTCGGGAAAGCGAGTTGTTTCGGTCACTCGGCGGGGAAAGTATCTCTTGCTCAATCTGTCGAATGGTGCGGTAATGGTTCATCTGGGTATGTCAGGTAGTCTCTATCTGGTACCTGCTGATCAGCCTCCAGGTTATCATGACCATGTAGATCTAGTGCTAGATTCAGGCATGGCGTTACGTCTGACAGATCCCCGGCGCTTTGGCTCTGTATTATGGCAGCCTTTGGGTGAAACCCATGAGCTATTGGTTAAGCTAGGGCCTGAGCCGCTGAGTGACGGCTTTACTACAGATTATCTGCAGCAGTGTTGTTCTGAACGGAAGCAGTCAATAAAGCAGTTTATTATGAATAGTCATGTCGTCGTTGGTGTGGGTAATATTTACGCGAACGAAGCGCTATTCAAAGCAGGTATTCATCCGAAGCGGGCCGCTGGAAATATTTCTAAAGTGCGTCTCAATCGTTTGGTTGAAGAGATCCGCACTGTGCTGGCGAAAGCTATAGAGCAGGGTGGAACAACCCTGAAAGATTTTGTAGGTGGTGATGGACAACCAGGATATTTTAAGCAACAACTGAATGTGTACGGCCGTGGTGGTGAATCATGCCATCATTGCAAATCAACGCTGAAAGAGATTCGTCTTGGCCAGCGATCTACTGTTTACTGTCCGGAGTGTCAACACTGATGGGAATTCTTGCGCCATTATTGAAACCTACCCCTACAGGTGGAGAAATCTGCCCAACTCGGGAGGATCTACAGGACGCGCTTGGGAGCGAAATGTATCTCGCTAAGCGGGAGACTTTCCATGTGGGAGAGCTTCCGACTCACTGTGAGATCTATGAGCATCATGTTGACTCTCCGATATTGCTTTTCCTGCCTGGGATAGGCACCTATGGCGAGCTCTATGCGGAGTTACTTTGGAACTTGTCGAAGAAAGGCTTTAATGTCGTTGCTATTGACCCTCCAGGGCACGGTTATTCCGGAGGTGAGCGGGGTGTTTACACGGTAGAATCGGTTCAGGAAGCGGTGTCTGAGGTTATTGATGCTCTGGAACAGCGCTACAGCGGTCCCTGCTATATCTATGGCTTTTCTATCGGAGCGTTGCTGGCGGTTGCGGCAGCTGAGCATGATGAACGTATTAAAAAAGTGGTTTGTGGCACTCTTCTGACAACAGAGGTTCCGCCCGACCTGTTTCATTTCCTGGGCTGGCAGTGGACCTGGGGCAGCGCCATGATCTTTCCTGCTGTCCGTCTACCACTTTCATGGCTGGTGGATTATGACCAATTATTGGCTGGTCATCCCGCAGGTCGATTGATAAACCAGGATCCAATGCTGGTGCTGGATTACCCGTTTAAGACGCTCTCCAGTATGTTTGGTCGTAAGGCTGGGATTATGCAGAGGCGTTATCCATTTGATGTGGCGATAGTGCAGGGTGATCGCGATGAGGTTCTGTCGATAGGCTATGGACGCCGGGTTGTCTCTGAAGCAGAGCATCCGATTGAATTAATTACGGTACCGGGTGAGGGGCATATGATGCCTCTCACTGCGCCTCCCAAATTGGCAGGCATTATTGCTGACTGGCTTAAAAACTAAGGTTAATATTGGCATAAATAGAGGTAATGCTAAGTCGAACCTATGCCAATTAAGTTAACTCCAAAAATCACCACGCTGTTTCAGCTATTGACTCTGTTTTTACTCTCTTTTTCAGTAAATGCAGAGTTTTACCTTACCTCCGATGAACAGAATTGGCTGACGCAGCGCGACCCCATAATTGTGGGTGTTGCCATTATTCCTCCCTACCTCTCGAATAAGCTGGATGGTGATACAGTCGAGGGACTGTCGCTTGATTACCTGAAGCTGATGGAAGCCTCTTTAGATACTGAATTTCAGTACCAAATTTTTGATAGCTACGGTGCGATGATTGAGGCTGCCAAACAGCGCTCTATTGACGTGGTCTTTGGTGCGACAAACACTGAACAGCGTAGACATTATCTTAACTTCACTAAGGTGTATTCACATCTGGCGAATAAAATTTTCACTCAGAAAGGTAAGTATCAACAAGCCGAGATGAGTGACTTCAACGGTAAACGATTTGCCGTTCCAAGAGGGACAGCGCTGGTTAGTTATATCAGTAATAACTATCCCGACATTGAGGTTGTTCAAGTTGAAAATCTGGGAAAAGCTTTCAATCTATTGACCGCTGGGGAGATTGATGGGGTTGGCTCCTATGCCTCAGCGGGCTACCTTTTCTCTTTTATGGAAGGTATTGATAATATCAGTATCGTGGGTAGTGTTGGTTTTGATTATCATATCTCTTTCGGGTCTCGAAATGATCAGCCGTTGCTGGGAACTCTGTTAGATAAAGCACTAGCAACAGTCACCGTTGAACAGAGAAGTGAAATAGAAAGTCGTTGGGTTCAGCCGGAAGACACCCAGAGAATTGATAAAGAGACCTATATAAACTCTCTTAAAATGCTGGGTTTTATCCTGACGGTTGCTGGACTGTTAATAGTGGTTTTTTGGAACAGAAGTCTGAAACGGGAAGTGCTTTATCGGAAGGAAGTTCAGAAAGAGGTTAGCTTCCTTGCTTATCATGATGAACTGACTGGTGCTTACAACAGACAGTTCCTGATAGAGACATTATCCGAATATACTCGCCTGGCCTATTCAGAAGACAGGTCTACCTGTGTGATATTGCTGGGGCTGGATAATTTTAGTTTGATTAATGAGTTTCATGGCCAGAAAATTGGCGATTATGTCCTTAATCGGATGAGTGAACGGCTTGAATCCCGCTTAAGTGGTGATGCTGTGTTAGCGCGTACCGGCGGTGATGAATTTACGGTGTTACTCAGAAAAGCCAATAATCATGTTGTATTAAGTCATCTGGCAGATGTTCTGATTGCAGAAATTAGTTCGCCTATTGCTTATGGTGATCAGAGCTTTTCATTGACTGCTACCGCAGGAATATCAATACAGGCAGAGGAGTTGGATGAGCCTTTACGTTTGCTTGAGCAGGCCGACCTGGCGCTGCATGAAGCGAAGCGAAAAAATCGGGGTCACTATCTCTTTTATGCAATAGATATGAGTGACAAGTTAAAGGAAAGAGAGCAGCTGGCTAAAGCGTTGACCTATGCGTTGAATACCGAACAATTTTACCTGGATTACCAGCCCCAGGTTTCACTGGGTACTGGCGAGGTCATAGGTTTTGAAGCGCTGGCGCGTTGGCAGCATCCCGATAAGGGAAATATTCGACCAGATAAATTTATAGCTTTGGCTGAACAAGAAGGGTTGATCGTAACTCTGGGCGACCGTGTGTTGCGCTTAGCTTGTGAGCAGGGGCGTCAATGGCTGGATCAGGGATTGGTCTTTAAACGCATTGCAGTCAATGTGTCGGTAAAACAGTTTATCGAAGCTGATTTTGTCAGTAAAGTGCTCAATACCCTCGAGCAGGCCGGCTTTCCTCCCTCGAAGCTTGAACTGGAATTAACAGAATCTGTGTTTCTCGGTGATCGAAAGCTGGCGAAGGAAACGATGGAAAAGTTGACCTGTCAGGGGGTCTGTTTCGCTATCGATGATTTTGGTACCGGCTTTTCATCTTTGCTGTATCTGAAAGAGTTGCCTGTATCAAAGCTTAAATTGGATCAGGGCTTCATTCGAGGTATTACTAAGGATTATTCAAGTCTTCAAATTGTTAAAGCATCGCTGCAGATGGGACATGCGTTGAACATGGAGGTGATCGCTGAAGGGATAGAAACGCCTGAGGAGCAGAGTCTGTTAACAGAACTGCATTGTGAGCAAGCGCAGGGTTATCTTTTCAGTCGCCCTCTAAAATCGCAGCTGATCACGGCTGAAAAAATAGCTCAGATTCAGCAAAGTGTCATCCTTGTCACAGAAGCTTAAATACTCTTTAACGGTTCTGTAATGGTTGCTGAAGGACAATGTTGCTAAATAGCATATATTGGACTTAAAACAGTGAATGTATTGCAGCAGCGATTAGTCGCATTTGATGTCTCTTTATACTACTTATGCTTTGGTACAAGTCGTCTACCAATGATGTCTACCGCTAGTCGTTGGATCTCAAAGCTTGGTAATGGAGGCCTGTATCTGGCTATCGGTTTGTTGATAGCTTGGTTTGAGTTGGAAAATGGGGCTGATTTTCTTATCACAGGGCTGGTTTTGTTCGCTATAGAGCTGCCTGTGTATATATGTCTTAAAAAAATCATAAAGCGAGACAGACCTTGTGATCGCTTTGATGATGTTACACCGCAAATTACTCCTTCAGATAAGTTTAGTTTACCGTCCGGTCATGCTGCTGCAGCGTTTGTCTTTGCGACTGCGCTGACCTACTACTATCCATCACTTATGCTAGTTGCTTATGGTGTTGCTTCGCTGATTGCACTGTCACGGGTTTTTCTCGGGGTGCACTACCCAACAGATATTATTGCCGGTGCAGCACTGGGAATGGGTTCCGCCATTATTGGTTTGAATCTAGTAGAGCTAGTTTAGTTTCTTAATTCCAGAGCGTTGTTAATTCTAGAGAGTAGTGATGAAAATTCTTTATGGTGTGCAGGCAACAGGTAATGGTCATATTACTCGGGCCCGGGTTATGGCTTCGGCGCTGGCGAATGAGGGCGTTGAGGTTGATTTTCTCTTTAGCGGTCGTGAAGCAGATAAGTTTTTCAATATGGAGCTTTTTGGTGACTATCAGGTACGCAGAGGGCTTACCTTTAGTGTTGCCAATGGAGGAATTGATCGATGGCGAACTCTGACTCAGAATAATCTGATTCAGGTAATTCGTGATGTTCGAGGAATAGACCTGGAGCAATATGATTTGATTATCAGTGACTTTGAGCCGATTACCGCTTGGGCTGCGAAACTGCAGAAGAAACCTTGTATTGGAATAGCGCATCAGTATGCTTTTAGTTATCCGATTCCAGGTCCCGGTATTGGCTGGATGATGATGTTGATGATCCGTTTTTTTACGCCGGTTCAGCAAGGTATTGGCCTGCACTGGCATCACTTTGACGGGCCGATATTACCACCCCTGATTGAGACTCAATCTTATCCAACTACTCAGCAAGCAGGCATGATTCTAGTGTATCTTCCATTTGAGAATCGAGAGCAAATTCGTCAGTGGCTAATACCTTTCAATGACTATGAGTTTCATGTCTATTGTGATGTTTCTACGGCCGAAGACGAGGGGCATATCCTCTGGCGCCCATTATCCCGGGAGGGTTTTAGGCGCGCTCAGGCTAGTTGCGATGGCGTCATTGCTAACTGTGGTTTTGGTTTGGCAAGCGAGGTTCTTCAAGCCGGTAAGAAACTACTTACGAAACCATTGGCGGGTCAGCCTGAGCAAGTTTCTAATGCGGCTGTATTGGAGTACCTGGGTTTAGCTGAGGTGTTTCATCGATTGGAAGCAGAGCAGTTCTATCGTTGGGCGGGGCAGGCTTCGCCTGAACCGATAGTTTATCCTGATGTAGCGGCTACGTTGGCCCGCTGGATTCGTGGTGGCTGCGAGCAAAGTGCGACTGAGCTTGCCCGTGAGCTTTGGAACGCTGTTTAAACTGATCCATTGGCGACGTAGCAGAAAGTATGTAGCAAAGAAGAAGTGGTGAAAAGAGTTAGCTAAAAAAAGAGAGCACTCAGTTCCCCTTGAGTGCTCTCTTCAGACTTCCCTGGTATCCATGTCCCTGATGAAATCTATCTGGCTTCCTGCCGACGTCCTTGTATCCTTTTTCATCTTAATGGGTAAAGCTGTAGTCTGTTCCCTTCATCCGTGAAGGCAGTCGTTCCGTCAGAATCAGTATCCTATTTCATGGGGATTGAAACTATAGGAAAAAATCCTATTCTGCTTTGCAGTATGGATCTATGGGCAAATATTTATTCCAGGCAAAAAAAAGAGAACACTAAGTTCCCCTTTAGTGTTCTCTATACATGGCATCCATTTTCCTTGCGGGGCTAATCCACGGCTTCCTGCCAGCAATCCTTGCTTCCTATCCCGCTTGTCTTGGCCATCCAGTGTTCTGTCCCGAACATTACCCTTCCTGAAGCACATCATGTTCGAATTACATGTAGATATATATAGGAATAATTCCTATTTTTCTGCTTCGCAATAATATGCAGCTGCTAAGGGTGTTGATTGTTATATTCAGCTCAGAGGATAGACAAGTAATGCGCTTGGACATAAACTATACAGATCTTGTCGGGGTGCCCATTATGGCTGAGAGTTGGTGAAAACCAATAACCCGCGAACCTGATCCGGTTAGTGCCGGCGTAGGAAATCGAGATAAGCCGTAATACCTCTCTATCTGTATTCGGTTTAGCTCATATAGCTGGACCTGAACAGATGTCTGAAAAAAATATTCCTATTGCTTTGACTATTGCTGGTTCTGACAGTGGTGGTGGCGCGGGCATTCAAGCCGATTTGAAAGCTTTTTCTGCATTGGGCGCTTATGGTGCCTCTGTTATTACTGCCGTGACTGCGCAAAATACCTGTGAAGTACGGGCGATCCATCCTGTGCCGATTAAGGTGGTCAGTGAGCAAATTAATGCCGTATTCGATGACCTCAAAGTTGATGCTGTAAAGACCGGTATGCTGGGTGATGCTGAAACGGTTGCTTGTGTGGCTGATTGTCTGAGTCGTTATAAGCCTGCGTTGTTAATAGTAGATCCGGTTATGGTGGCTAAAAGCGGCGATGCATTATTACTTGATAGCGCTGTGGATATGTTGAAAAAACGCCTGATTCCCCTGGCTTCTCTGATTACTCCTAACCTTCCGGAAGCCGCTGTGCTACTAGGCTGTGCTGAGCCAACAACTCTTGCACAGATGGAAATGATGACGAAGCGATTAATGGAGCTGGGTGCCGGTGCTGTTCTGCTTAAAGGTGGGCATCTTGAGAACAGTGCTGAGGCAACTGACCTTTTCTACGACGGTGAGCAGATGGTCCGTTTGAGTTCCCCGCGTCTGCTTACTAAGAATACCCATGGTACCGGCTGTACGCTTGCTTCCGCTATTGCTGCGGGAGTTGCTGCGGGTTTAGATACTTTGACAGCCGTTAAACAGGCGAAAGAATATATTGATGCAGCGATTGCGGCTGCAGATGGTTTGCAAGTTGGGCAGGGGCATGGCCCTGTGCATCATTTTTATAAATATTGGTAGCCGGGGCTTTTTAACCGGAACTCTATAAGAAAAACTCAAGAAGTAGGTAATAAGATGGCCGATAGTCATACAGTTCTAAGTCACAGTGCACAGGTTGATGAAGCTTCAGTGCAGCCATTTCCAAATTCTCGTAAGGTTTATATAGAGGGTTCTCGTCCGGATGTGCGGGTGCCTATGCGTGAGATCGCTCTTGATGATACTCCTACTGATATGGGGGGGGAGAAGAACGGCCCTCTCTATGTTTATGATACATCAGGGCCCTACACCGACCCTGAAGTGAGTATCGATGTACGTAAAGGTTTGGCACCTCTGCGTGCTGAGTGGATTAAGGAGCGAGGAGATATTCAACAGCTTGATGGGTTGAGTTCTGAATATGGCCGTGGGCGAGAGCAGGATCTGCGTCTGGATAATCTTCGATTTGAACTGACCCGTAAGCCCCTAAAGGCTCAAGAGGGGCAAAACGTTACTCAGCTTCATTATGCTCGCAAGGGTATCATCACGCCGGAGATGGAATACATCGCTATCCGCGAGAACATGAAGCTCGCCAAGGCGAAAGCTGAAGGTGATATTGTTGCCGAACAACACCCTGGACATAGCTTTGGTGCAAAATTACCGGATGAGATTACCCCAGAGTTTGTTCGTCAGGAAGTCGCTGAAGGCCGCGCAATTATCCCTGCGAATATCAACCACCCTGAAGTAGAGCCGATGATTATTGGTCGTAACTTTTTGGTGAAAATTAACGGTAATATCGGTAACTCAGCGTTGTCTTCCTCTATTGAAGAGGAAGTAGAGAAAATGACCTGGGGGATTCGTTGGGGTTCCGATACGATCATGGACCTTTCTACCGGTAAGAATATTCATGAAACCCGTGAATGGATTATGCGTAACTCGCCGGTACCTATTGGTACTGTGCCGATTTACCAAGCGTTGGAAAAAGTGAATGGTGTCGCTGAAGACCTGAACTGGGAAGTATTCCGTGATACGTTGATCGAGCAGGCAGAGCAGGGTGTGGATTATTTCACTATTCATGCCGGTGTATTGTTGCGTTATGTACCGATGACCGCTAAGCGGATGACCGGTATCGTCTCTCGTGGCGGCTCTATCATGGCAAAATGGTGTCTTGCACACCACGAAGAAAACTTCCTGTACACTCATTTTGAAGATATCTGTGAAATCTGCAAAGCCTATGATGTGTCCTTCTCTCTGGGTGATGGTCTGCGTCCAGGCTCTGTCTATGACGCTAACGATGAAGCCCAGTTTGCTGAGCTTGAAACCTTAGGAGAGCTGACCAAAGTAGCCTGGAAGCACGATGTGCAGGTGATGATTGAAGGCCCTGGGCATGTGCCGATGCACATGATCAAAGAGAATATGGATAAGCAGCTGACCGAGTGCCATGAAGCGCCGTTCTATACGCTTGGACCACTGACCACTGATATCGCACCGGGCTATGACCATATTACCTCCGGTATCGGAGCAGCAATGATCGGTTGGTACGGCTGTGCCATGCTTTGTTATGTAACGCCAAAAGAACATCTTGGCTTGCCGAATAAAGATGATGTTAAAACCGGTATTATCACCTATAAAATAGCGGCCCACGCAGCTGATCTGGCGAAAGGACATCCTGGAGCTCAGATTCGCGATAACGCTATGTCTAAGGCACGTTTTGAGTTCCGTTGGGAAGACCAGTTTAATATCGGTCTTGATCCGGATACTGCCCGGGCTTACCACGATGAGACTTTGCCGAAAGAATCAGCAAAAGTAGCTCATTTCTGCTCAATGTGTGGCCCTAAGTTCTGTTCGATGAAGATCTCTCAGGAGGTTCGTAACCTGGATGCTGCTCAGGTGGCGGCGATTGAAGCGGCTGCTGAAAAAGGGATGCAGGAAAAATCGGAAGAGTTTAAAGAAACCGGTGCAGAAATCTATCATAAGGTGTAAACCTTAGGGGTATTCTTGCTAACAAAAAGCCGCTTTAATTAGCGGCTTTTTTGTGGCAACTTGTAATTCAGACTTAGCTTTTTATCTGTTTCAAAACTTGTTCAAAAACATGCAAATGATTTTCCATATTTTCCGGTAATGTATCCGTCAGCAGGCCGCCTAGCTGATCTGCAGCACCCACCATCATCAGATTGTCAGCCATCGCAAAGGATTCAATGCTAAACCCGTCAGCATCGCTGGTGGTTCCTTCGACTCTCTCAGAATAGACACGACCATCCAGGCTATAACCCCAGACCGGTTTTTTAAGTGCGGTTATATAGCCCATTTCAAAGGCGGTGCCTACGTCCATGCTGGGTCCCCGGAAGGGAGTCATATTAGCAATAATCAGATCGCAGCTGTCCATCAGGCTGATGTTGGCTTGAAAGATGGCAAGACCTGCCTCAAAGGGCAATAACTCTGACAAGTCCAGTTCGGTATCCAGCGGGAAGTGTCCTGAAAAACCGTATTGCTGGCAAAGTTTTTTCTTTGCGGCGCCTAGTTCATCAGCGTTAGGCCAAAATACATCGGGGCCAGCTAGATAGATGGATCGCTGCGCCATATTACTCATCCAGCAGCGGGTGGTCTTTTGGTAGTTGACGGCTGATCCATAGTGCTAGCTTATGCTTCATATTGGGTTCGTTATCCTCGCCCTTGGCCAGAGGCTGGATTAGTTTGTCCAGCACCAGGAGACGGTAGATCGCTTTAATTTTATCCCCAGCGCTATCAGTAGCTTCAAATTTTCCTGCGCCTCGGGTCGTCATATATACACCGCCAATACGGATCGCTTCTTTTACCAATTCAGCTTCATGCTTAAGCTTTTTCATCGTATTCTCCAACAGCATTGATATGGATATTTTCTGCCACTATCGCATAGCTGCCGGATCGAGGTAAATATATTAAATAAGAATTTACCGGGATGCCTGAATCGTCCCGGTAATTAGGAGATGTTTACTTAAGGAAAGGACTCGTTTTGAACTTCCTTAGTGGCTGATCATGCCATGGGGCTTATCTGACATGACCTGTTTAAAGGTCGATTGTGAAAAGCAGAGCAGATCCTCGTGATCACCTGCTTCCATGTAACAATCAGGTTCTTCTGCAAGGTGATCGTCCCAGATCACTTGCATGTTATATGCCTGGCCTAATGCTGGGACGGCACCTTTGTTACAGTCGCGAAACAGAATTTTTACGTCCCTTTGAGCTGCCGGAGAAAAGACTCGCCCCATCTGGCGGTTGATCGCTTGAAGATCGACTCGCCGATCAGACGGGACCACGGCCATCATGAAGCCTTCATCATCTCTGAGAACTACACCTTTGGCCATTCGGCGGGCAGGCACATGAGCGGAGATAGCAGTACTGAGAGAGGTTTCTCTATAGGGGTGACGAATCAGGCGATAGGGAATATCACCCCGGTTGAGATAATTTTGTAGAGTGGGAGATACAGACATCTTTAAAACCTCCTGACAGTAGTTACTGTCTGTCCTGGAGTCTGTTACATACTGGCATATCGAAGGATAGTTCAGAAATAGGTATACTGCGGGATCAGTTTTCAACTACCACGGCGTCACTATGAAATACAGTATTATTCCGGTTACCCCTTTCCAACAGAACTGCACTTTGTTGTGGTGCGAACAGAGTAAAAAAGCAGCGGTGGTAGATCCCGGTGGTGATGTTGATAAAGTCTTGGCCAAGCTTGCAGAGCTTGGGCTCGAACTGGAAAAAATTCTCCTGACCCATGCGCATATTGATCATGCAGGGGGTACAGCAGAACTCGCTAAACAAGCGGGTGTGCCGATTGAAGGGCCACACATTGGCGATAAGTTTTGGATCGATGGTTTGTCGCAGCAAAGCCAGATGTTCGGTTTTCCACAGGTTGAGATGTTTACCCCGGATCGCTGGTTGGAAGATGGTGATAGGGTGACCGTGGGCAACGAGACCCTTGAAATTCTTCATTGTCCCGGGCACACACCGGGACATGTGGTGTTTTACAGTCCTGAAAGTCAGTTGGCACAAGTGGGTGATGTGCTGTTTCAGGGGTCTATTGGCCGCACTGACTTTCCACAGGGAGATCATGCAACGTTGATCAGCTCAATCCGCGAAAAACTATTTCCCCTTGGGGATGAGGTTGCTTTTATTCCGGGCCACGGCCCGATGTCTACATTAGGCCATGAGCGTCAAACTAACCCTTTTGTCAGTGACTCCAGAGGTTAAGCGTTGTCACTGTCGGTGGTGGTTGATACGCCACCACTGACAATAAAGGTAGTGACCTTTCCTGCGCTTACGTCCAGAGGGATTACCTGATCTCTGGGGACGATAATCAGGTTTCCGGAAAAATTGTATGAATCCGGCAGATAAACAGATACATCCTCGCTGAGCCCAAATCCATTCAGATCCTCGCATGTAAGAAAACCCATGACTTTGATGCTTTTTTCTCTGTTCAGATAAACCAATACCGGCTTATCAAAGCTTTTTTTCTCGCCCAGTAACGCCTGAAACAGGTCTTTCAGAGAATTGTAGAGTAACTTTACCACTGGAATCCGTTCCATTAGGGAGCCAATTATGTTCATCATGAAACGGGTTAGATAAAGTGAGCCAGCAATGCCTGTGAGGATAATAATAGCGACAGTCAGTAAGATGCCCAGCAGGGTTTCTATCAACCCGGGATAAAGTCCCGGAATGAAATAGCCAATCAACGAACCGACAGCGGAGAACAGTGTTTCATCCAGCGCGGTGAAAATCAGGAAGACCAGATAGATGGTCAGTACAAAAGGAAGCAACAGCAGTAATCCTTGAAAGAAAAAACGCAATAATGTCTTCATGAAAAATTTTCCTGTTGAAACCCAGTAGTAACGGGTGGTTTAACTATAATTATCCCATGCCCAAATGATCTGGGAGGTGATTGATGAATCAGATAAGCTATGGAAACTACCGCATTACCGCCATGGTGAAGAATATAGGCCATAATCGCTGGATGCTTGAGCCTAAAATTTATCATAAGGATCTTAAAGATACGATTTTCCATAATGCTGGGGATCTGGAGCAGGTTCCGGAGAACCAGGTGATCGCGAAATCTGAAGAGGAAGCGATAAGCCAGTGTTTTGAGTTGGGTAAGTTAGTAATTGACGCAGACTTGCATTAAATTTCTATTTTCCGCTGCTGGTATTCCAGCGATTGCATCTCTGTAAGGCGGCTGAAGGTACGGGCGAATTCAAAGGTCAGGCTGCCTTCATGATAAATATGTTCCAATGGCACCTCAATGCTAAGGAATAGATTTACACCCCGGTCATATAGTTCGTCCACTAAACTGATGAATCGTCTGGCCGGGTCATCCATATTGCCCAGTAATATTTGTCGCTCTCCTGCTTTTACTGCCTGGCTTCCATCTTCTGTCCCTCGGGCTTTAATCTGTTCGCGAGCACGGCTCCCTAGCTGCGGCACCTGGCTGACAAAAATATGACCGAAACGGTTGGCCAGGTCTATGTAATCCAGTTGACTGCGGGCACCCATGCAAAGATGTTCAAAATCGAACCAGATACAGTCTGAGCTGACAGCCTTAACCGGTATTGGTCGTTGCATGACTGAGACAACATCATAGGAAGGCTCGGTGTTACTTATTGACTGATAATGCTGCGCCAGCTTCTCCTCTTCATGAAAAATACAAGGCGCAGGTGTGAGTGTCCGTAATCGGTGGTCAGTATTGCCAGTAAGATTGAATACCTGCATCTGTTGATTGATCGTAGCAGTGATAGGTCTCACTCTGTCTTCAAATAGCGGGTCTTTACAGAGATTCTCCGGTGGTCGGTTTGACGTGGTGATAAGAATCACCCCGCGACTAAGAAGCCCGTTAATCAGTTTGCCCAGAATCATCGCGTCAGCAATGTCATTTAGGAAAAATTCATCAAAACAGATTAGTTTATACTGCTCAGCAAGCTGTACCGATATCAATTCAACCGGATCTGCTTTTCCCTGGAGCTGTCGAAGTTGCTGGTGGATCTGAGCCATAAATCGATGAAAGTGTAATCTTAAGCTGGTTTCATCTGGTAGATGGAAAAACAGCAAATCCATTAAAAAGGTTTTGCCTCGTCCGACAGGTCCCCAAATGTAAATACCAGGTTTTCCCACCGGATTACTGCTTTTGTCTTGCAGTGCTTGGTATATAAGGTTGAGGTCAGTTGCCAGTGTTAACTGATCAGGGTCGGGTTGATATCCCTTTGCACTGATTTCTCTGTGATAGATCTCGATAAAATTAGGATGCATCGCACATATTCCGATTTCGACTGCCGCATGATAATAGTTTTCCCCGGCATAGGGATAGGTTAATCTTCCTGCCTCTGACCCAGGAGTGAGTAATGGTAATTAAACCTCTGCCGTTGATTGTCGGCTCAATGCCCGATGAACAGCAGCGTATCAGTGAAATTCTTGAAACCGGAGTTGAAACTCCGCAAGTGCTATTTTGGCAATATGATCAGGCAGCCGTCATTATGGGGTGCTCACAGCGGCCAGATGAGGGGCAGACTCAGCGTTCCCTGAAGGCCGGCTTTCCTATAATGCGGCGTCGTTCGGGTGGTGGTGCTGTATTGGCCGGTCCCTGGATGCTAAGTGTGACCGTTTTTATACCGACGGATCATCCTGTAGCGGGCCAAAACATCATTGAAATTTTCAGTTGGCTGGAGCGGATTTGGATCGATACTTTGCTGTCATGTGGGATTCCTTGTAAAGGCGTTGATCAGCAGATGATTGATCGCTCGAAGGTGGTTAGCCAGGAGCAAGATCTGAAATGGGCGTGTTACGCCTCGCTCTCCCATGGGGAGATTGTCAGTGAGGATGGCCGAAAGTTGGTGGGCTTAGCTCAGATTCGTAAACGTAAAGGTGTTGCTTTAGTCAGTGGGCTGCATCTCTACCCATGTGATTGGAATGCACTCAGCAGTATTGTCGTGGGTGGTCCGGAGCAGGGCGCATCATTACTGGCGCTGAATAGTGATGCGAATAGCCTCTCTGGCATCAGCTCAGAACAGTTGCTGCCTGAGCTGATACAGGCCTTTATTAAGAGTTTGCCCGCTGAATTTAACGGTGAGTTCTAAACTCTCAAAATTTGTCCTTTATTTGTGCAGTAACTGAGACAGTTCCACAAGATCTGGATTGAGGGGCTTTGTCTTCTCTACAATATCTTGCAGTGGTGTAGTGGTTATCTGGCTATTAGTAACACCGACCATGATATCTGTGAACCCTGCCAGTAGGTAAGTAACGGCAGAAGCCCCAAGACATGATGCTAATACCCGGTCATGGCCGGTAGGGCGGCCACCTCGTTGTATATATCCCAGAATAGAAACACCAGGCTTTTCACCCTGGGTTTCGAGCTGTTTCGCGAGCCGAAAGGTCAGGCCGGGAACAGGGCCTTCGGCAACAACAATGATACCGCTGCCGCCCTTGTTTTGAGCGCGCTGACTGGCAAGGGAAAAACAGAGGTTTTCTAGTTTAAAATCAACTTCGGGCACAATTATCATCTCTGCACCGCTGGCGATGCCGACTTGAGACGCAATATGACCAGAATTACGTCCCATAACTTCAACCAAAAAAATTCTTTCATGGGATAGCGCCGTATCCCTAATTCTGTCGATAGCGTCTAGCGCTGTGTTGAGGACTGTATCAAAGCCAATGGAATCATCTGTGCCGTATATATCGTTGTCTATGGTGCCGGGTAAGCCTACAACCGGTATACCTGTCTCTTGAGTCAGAAGGTGAGCACCGGTTAGCGAACCATCGCCGCCAATAACGATTAAGCCGTCAATACCGTGTTTCTTTAGAATCTCTGCTGCCTGGTTGCGAACGATAGGGTCTTTAAAGGCAAGACAGCGATCACTTTTAAGAATAGTTCCGCCACGCTGAATGATGTTCGTGACATGATTGCTTTTAAGTTCAGTAATGTCACCGATGATCAGGCCGCTATAGCCACGATTAATACCAAAAACTCGAAGTCCCTGATTTAATGCTGAGCGGGTAATAGCGCGAATCGCAGGATTCATTCCTGGGGAGTCTCCGCCACTGGTCATTACCGCGATGCTGTTCATGTTTTCGCTTTTTTCTAAATCAGGAAGGCGATACATAGCGAGGCCTCAAAGCTGTGAATAACTTTAATATTATGCACTTAAGCTGATTTGGCAACTGATATTCGGCTGCAGCTAGTATTTATAGCAGCTAACATACTGTGGTTTAATCGAGATTAGCCTCTTTTCAGTCTCAATAGACACAATTTGTGTGCATATTGTGTGTCATATGTTTTTGGTACGCTTATTGAAAGATAATCTGTGCAGATTGAACAGGAAAGTGTTGTCATAAGTTGCTGATCCAATGGGTAGTATGGTATCTGTATGCGCAATAAAGAGTGTGTCTAATATATTTTGTTATAATCTTGCGACTATTTAGTTAGTTCGGGTTCTGAAATTCAAAGGAGTGGAGTATGGCTTTTCGTAACACAGCAATCTCGTTAGTGATGGCGATTGGCGTAGGTGTAACTTCAATAGGTGCTTTTGCCACAGGCTCTATAACGGATGTAGTAACTATAGGTACCGGTGGTGTTACCGGTGTTTATTATCCTACCGGAGGCGCAATCTGTCGCTTGGTCAATAAATCCAGGAATGAACACGGCATCCGCTGCTCGACAGAAAGTACAGCCGGCTCAGTAGCAAACCTGAAACTGATAGAAAAGCAGAATCTTGATTTTGGCATTGCGCAGTCAGATTGGTTACATCATGCCTATAACGGTAGCAGCAAGTTTTCTATGGTTGGCGCGAATCGCGATCTAAGGGTTGTTTTCGCTATTCACTCAGAACCGTTTACTGTTGTCGCAAGAGCCGATAGTGGTATTAAAACCATAGATGATTTAAAAGGTAAACGTGTCAATATAGGTGTAGAGGGTTCTGGGCAGCGCGGTACTATGGAAGCGCTTATGAAAGCTAAAGGCTGGAATAAGAAAACCTTTGGACTTGCGACGGAGTTAAAAGCTTCAGAACAGGCCAGTGCGCTTTGTGGCAATGAGATTGATGCCATGATTTATATGATTGGTCATCCAAGTGGTGCAATTAAAGAAGCTACAACCTCCTGCGATAGTGTTTTAGTAGATGTTAGTGGTCCGGCAATTGATAAGCTGGTTAAAGATAATGGTTATTACCAGATTCAGACAATACCGGGTGGCATGTATCGCGGTAACGATCAGGACGTTAAAAGTTTTGGCGTTGAAAGCGTATTAGTCTCTTCAGTTGATACCTCGGAAGAGGTGGTCTATCAGTTAGTGAAGTCTGTATTTGAAAATTTTGATACTTTCCGAAAGCTGCATCCTGCCTTTGCAAACCTGAACAAAGAAGAGATGGTTCTGGCAACCGGAACTGAGCCTCTTCATCCAGGAGCTCTTAAGTACTTTAAAGAAGCGGGCTTTATTTCGATTGTCGAATAGTCACTAGTCGCAACTGCGCAGTTAATTTGAACGCCGCTTGCGGCTAGATCGTAAAATTTCGTTTACTGCTAGAAAAAGCAAAATAATAAAACCGCCGTCAGGCGGTTTTTTTGTTTTAAGGCTAAGCGTGCTCTTTTGCTTACAAAGCACGTTGTCATATTACGTAAAAAGAAGGCTCTCCTAGCCACGAGCAAGTCGCGAAGCGACGTT
>NZ_JADGEW010000006.1 GCF_016744155.1 Amphritea sp.
AGAAGTAGAACCTGCTCGTGCTAAAGCTGAAGCGCTGGGCGTTAAAGAGATCTACATTGAAGACTTGCGTGAAGAGTTTGTCCGCGACTTCGTATTCCCTATGTTCCGTGCGAATACCATCTACGAAGGTGAGTATCTGCTGGGTACTTCAATCGCTCGTCCACTGATCGCCAAGCGTCTTATTGAGATCGCTAACGAGACCGGCGCTGATGCTATCTCACATGGCGCGACCGGTAAGGGTAACGATCAAATTCGCTTTGAGTTGGGCGCATACGCACTGAAGCCTGGCGTTGAAGTCATTGCGCCATGGCGTGAATGGGATCTGACTTCCCGTGAAACCCTGATGAAATACTGTGAAGAGCATGATATTCCAGTTGATTTCTCCAGCAACAAGAAGAAGAAATCTCCGTACTCTATGGACGCTAACCTGCTGCACATCTCTTATGAGGGTGACATTCTGGAAGATCCATGGGCTGAAGCTGAAGATGATATGTGGCGTTGGTCTGTATCTCCTGAGGAAGCTCCTGATAAAGCGACCTATATGGAGCTGACTTATGAGAAGGGCGATATCGTTGCTATCGATGGTAAAGCGATGAGCCCGGCTACTGTTCTCGAGTACCTGAATAAGGTTGGTGGTGAGAACGGTATCGGTCGTCTGGATATTGTTGAGAACCGTTTTGTCGGTATGAAGTCCCGTGGTTGTTATGAAACCCCAGGGGGCACTATCATGCTGCGTGCACACCGTGCCATTGAATCCATTACATTGGATCGTGAGGCTGCGCATCTTAAAGATGAGTTGATGCCTCGTTATGCTAAAGTTATCTATAATGGTTTTTGGTGGTCTGAAGAGCGTAAAATGCTTCAGAATATGATCGATGCATCTCAGCGTTATGTTAACGGTGATGTTCGTCTGAAACTGTACAAGGGCAATGTAACAGTGGTTGGACGTCGTTCCGATGACACATTGTTTGATGAAAACATCGCTACATTTGAGGATGATGCAGGCTCTTACGATCAAAAAGATGCAGCTGGCTTTATTAAACTGAATGCGCTGCGTATGCGTATTGAAGCAGGTAAGGGCCGCGATCTATCATAAGTCGGTCTTTTGATCTGTATCGGTAAACCGAAAGCCTCGTTATGTCACCATAACGGGGCTTTTTTGTGCCTTAATCCCGTGGGTAGCGCTTTGATAATTGTCTGATTTATATGATACTTTGATATACGTCCCTTAATGTAGAGTTTATGGAAATCAGCTACTCAGATAAGTCAGTACTGATTGTTGATAATCGCCTGGAAGATCTTGCTGAACTCAAGATGATCCTGGGGAGCATGGGCGTGTCTAAAATTCAGGTCGCCTCCTCAGTTAATATGGCTCTGGTTCTGCTGCGGGAGCTGCAATTTGATCTCTGTTTTGTTGTTTATGATCTGGGAAAAGATCACAAGAACGGACTACAGCTGATTCAAGAAGCAACGGCTGAGGGAATCCGTAAGTTTTCTACTATCTTTACACTTGTTGTTGATCCGGAGCGTTCTAAACTTTTATTTGGTTCACTGGACAGCTCCCCAGATACCTACATATCTAAACCTTATGCTGAGCCTAAACTTCGTTTTCGTATTGAAAAGATTATGCGGATCAGAGAAGTGTTGTTGCCGCTGGAAGAACAACTGGACCAGGGTGAACTACAAGCGGCGCTGGAGATGTGTGGCAAGCTGATTCAAGGTTATCCGGGGCTGCATATGTATATTCAGCGGTTACGGGGAATTATTCTTCTTGAGTTGGGCCTTTACTCAGAAGCGGTACACCTGTTTGAAACTATTGTTGCTCAAAGAGACCAGCCCTGGGCCAGGGTAGGTCTGGGAATGTCCTTGTGCCATCTGGGTCATTATCTGAGCGCCCGTCACGCTTTGCAGCATGTAATTGATGAGTCCCATTTTTGTGTTGAAGCCTATACCTGGCTGGCCAGAACGTATAAAGCGTTGGGGGAACGGGGTGAAGCGATTGGACTGTTGCGCAAGGCAATTATGCTGCAGCCGACGGTGTCTGAATTACAGGGGGGGCTCGGTAGTTTGGCGGGGCAAAATCAGGAATGGAATGTTGCGATAGAGGCCTATGATAGCGCTATCCGATATGCACGTAATAGCTGTTTTCAATCAGACGAATACTATTTCAGTCTGGTTGCTGCTTTGTTAGCGCGGGATAAATTTGATAGCGAGATTGAAGAACATGCTATCAGGACGCTTGAAGATGTGGTGCTGGCTTTTCCGGAAGAGCCAATTGTTCAGTTTAAATCCCGTCTTATGGTCGCTCAGGTCTACCATAAAAGTGGGTCTTCAGATCGGGCTAATCTTGCGGCCAGGAGTGCATTTGATCTTTTTTGCGGGTTGGAACTGACCGAGAAGGCGGAGTGGGTTGAGCCATTTCTTGAAGGAATGGAGGGGACCGCTGTTGCCGCAGACGCTCAGGCGATGAAGCAGCAAGTGAATCGGGACAGTGCAGCGCTTGAGTGGGGGAAACTAAACCTTCAGGGGATGCTGGCTTATCGAAAGAAAGAGTACCGCAAAGCGCTGGGGTTCTTTGTGCGTGCTGATGGGATTTTACCGAACAATCCCAGTCTGACATTGAATTTAGTGCAGACGGCTCTGGAGCAGGCTCGGCATCCCGGTCCAGAATGTCATGAGTTACTGCTGCAGTGTGATAATGCAATGTATAGCATTAATTATGGTTCTTTGAGTGTGCGACAGCAGAAGCGTTATCTCTCTCTGTCCGATCGTTGCGCTGAGATGATTCGCTCTAAGGCGCAGTTAAAGCATGAGACTGAAACCGGTCTTTGAGTCTCATGCTTCTTCTAATTAGCTTAAATTAGATAGTGTCATCATCAGTAAGAATAGAGTTCGCAAGAGAACGTTTTTCCGGGCTGGTATCGTAAGCTGAACGTGCGAGTTTACGGGTCAGGAGCTTCTGTTGCGCGGCTTCTGGAAGGTCAGTAAACAGGATGGTGTTTTTTGAGATTAATAGCTCGATAAGATCCTCAATGATTCGGCTGACATCAGCATCTGATTTTTCCAAAAACTCTTGAGGGCTGCTAGCTTCATTGCTGTTGGATAGGAAGCTTACAACTTCAGGATCAGTTATATCCGCTACGGCAGAGTTGCCAACCTGATGCATTGACAGAGAAGTGATCTGTCCCTGTTCATTTCTGATTGCGTAGAGCATATCCTGATTTCCGCTGTTGTCTGGTTTAGTAAAGGCGCAAGTATGGCTGGGGTTATTCTGGGTGGTCAAGTCTGAACTGGCAGATTGAGTACAAAAGGTAAGGCCTGCTGAATTACTCACCCGACAGGCCTTTGATTGCATATTAAGCAGCGGCTATATAAAATCCCCACTCAATACGAGCTTCCTAAAGGGGTGCAGTGCAGATCAATCCAAAATTGATCGCGGCAGCCCTTTTTTATTGTGTCGAGAGATTATGAAATCCCATAAAGTTCAGCAAGCCCCCATTCCTATGCGGACAGTAGGTCCGATTAAAATTAGTGGGCATGTCCTTAACGAAAAGATAGCGGTACCACTGGCTACTTATGAAACTCCTCTTTGGCCCTCTGTTGGCCGGGGAGCCCGAATCTCGGTGCTGGCAGAGGAGGGAATTAAAACGACGGTTATTGATGAGCGGATGAGTCGCTCTATTCTGCTGGAAGCTGATGACGCTTTAGAGGCGCTTAAAGCGCTTGAATCGATTAAAGCCCGTAAAGATGATCTTAACGAGGTTGTAGCAACAAGCAGTCGTTTCGCAAAATTAATCGATATGAACAGTCAGATTGTCGCCAATCTGATCTACCTGAGACTTGAATTTAATACCGGTGATGCGTCGGGGCATAATATGGTGACTAATGCCGCCGATAAGTTGATTCCCTGGATTCTTGAAGAGTACCCACAGCTTCGCTATTCATCTATTTCTGCTAATTACTGTTCCGATAAGAAGGCCACAGCGGTTAACGGTATTCTCGGTCGCGGTAAGTATGTAGTGAGTGAGATTTTGATCCCCCGGGATGTTTGCGAGCGACGCCTTAAGACTACACCTGAAAAAGTGGTTGATCTTAATATTAAGAAAAACCTGATTGGTACTATTGTGGCGGGTGGCTTACGCAGTGCGAATGCCCACTTTGCTAATATGTTATTGGCGTTTTACCTGGCGACGGGGCAGGATGCCGCTAATATTATTGAAGGCTCGCAGGGTATTGTGCACGCGGAAGTACGTGGCGGAGACCTGTATTTCTCATGCACATTGCCCAACCTTATTATGGGTAGTGTGGGTAACGGTAAGGGAATCGACTTTGTTGAGGAAAATCTCCGTAAGCTAGGTTGTAAAGATGACCGGGAACCGGGCGCGAATGCACGTCGTTTGGCGGCTATCTGCGCTGCGACGGTACTCTGTGGAGAGCTTTCTTTGATGGCGGCTCAGACCAACCCGGGTGAGTTGATGGAATCTCACCTTAAAATGGAACGCTGATGTCTGATCAGACTAATGATCGAAAGATAGAACATATCAGGGCAATTGAAAACGATCCGTTAACAGATCGGGATGGGCGCTATTTTGATCAAATCCAGCTGAGCCACCGAGCACTGCCAAATCTAGCGTTGGATAGTATTGATACTTCGGTTGAGTTTCTCGGGAAGAAGCTGAGTTTTCCACTGCTTATCTCTTCGATGACCGGTGGTGACCATACGCTGATTAAAACTATCAATCGTAATCTGGCGGAAGCAGCTGAGCGCACCGGAGTTGCATTAGCGGTGGGCTCTCAGCGTGTTATGTTTACCCAGCCAGCGTCCCGTGAAAGTTTTGATCTGCGCCGTTATGCGCCTAGTACTGTGTTGCTGGGTAACATAGGAGCGGTACAGCTTAATTATGGTTTTTCTTTGGAGCAGTGTCAGCAGGCGGTAGAGCTGTTAGGGGCTGACGGGCTATATTTGCATCTCAATCCACTGCAGGAAGCGGTACAGCCGGAAGGTGATACCGATTTTTCTGAACTTCAGGCAAAAATTGCCGCAGTTTCAGCGGGTCTGAATGTGCCTGTTCTACTAAAAGAGGTAGGGGCAGGGCTTTCTCCGCAGGATATCGAGGCGGGTCTGTCCGCCGGTATCAAGTGGTTTGATCTGGCGGGTTGCGGCGGTACCTCCTGGAGTAGAATAGAGCATCATCGGGGTGCGGATAGGGGTGATGATCTGGGGCTTTGTTTCCAGGATTGGGGTATTCCCACTCCTCAGGCGCTAAAATTGGCCCAACCCTATCAAAATAGTGCAGGTTTCATCGCTAGCGGCGGTCTCAGGGATGGGATTGATATGGTTAAATCTGTTATACTCGGCGCCTCGCTGTGCGGCATGGCCGCTCCCTTCCTCAAACCCGCGATGGATTCTGCGGATTCTGTGGTTAAGGTGATAGAACAGCGCCGGCGTGAATTCACCACAGCGATGTTTTTGCTGGGCATGCCGGATGTGAATAGTTTATTTATGAATCGGGCTCTCATTCTGGGCGAGCGTTGAGGATTTTAAGTACGTATGTCCGTCGGTATTGATGAAATCAGCTTTTACACCTCTAATTATTTTCTGGATCTGAAGAACCTTGCAACGGTTCAGGAAATTGATGCTGAAAAGTATTATCAGGGGATAGGCCAAGAAAAAATGGGCATGCCTGCCCCGGATGAAGATGTAGTGACTATGGCTGCAAACGCTGCCCTGCCTCTCATAGAGCGGGTGGGTACAGATGCTATCAGCACTGTGATGTTTGCGACCGAGACTGGTATCGATCAGTCAAAGTCTGCTGGTGTCTACGTTCACCGTTTGCTTGGTTTAACGCCGAATTGTCGCGTCGTTGAACTGAAACAGGCATGTTATAGCGCCACCGCAGCGATCCAGATGGCTTGTGCTCTTGTTGCTCGCCAGCCGGAAACGAAAGTGCTGGTGATTGCGTCAGATGTTGCCCGCTATGATTTGGGTACTTCCGGTGAGGCGACTCAGGGCTGTGGTGCTGTTGCGATGCTGATTACAGCGAACCCTCGTCTGGTTGAACTGGACCCCGAGGTCGGCAACCACACCGAAGATGTGATGGACTTTTGGCGCCCTAACTACCGTTCTACCGCACTGGTTGATGGTAAGTACTCCACTAAAATTTATTTGAAATCGCTGAAATATGCCTGGGCTCACTTCCGTGAAGTCAGCTCGGTGGCGTTTAGTGATATGCAACATTTCTGCTACCACCTGCCTTTTACCCGTATGGCTCAAAAGGCACATAAGCATCTGGCGCGTATTAATCAGAGTAATCTGACACCCGAGCTGCTGGATCTTCAGGTAGAAGATACCCTGTTATATAACCGTATCATCGGTAATAGTTACACCGCATCGATGTATATTGGCCTGGCGTCACTGCTGGAAAACTGTAAGCAAAATCTGGCCGGTAACCGGGTAGGTTTTTTCAGTTACGGTTCCGGTTGCGTTGCAGAGTTTTTCTCAGGCACGGTTGTTGCCGGTTACGAGAACTACCTGCACAAAGACCGTCACCAGTTGATGCTAGAGGCACGTAGCGAAGTCTCTTATGATGAATATCTGAAGCTTTATAATGATGTCGATCCGGTTGATGGTGGCGAGCATGTTAAGGCTGAAGGTACCACCGGGCGATTCCGTCTAGTGGGTATCTCCCATCATAAACGTGAATACATCTCCTGCTAAGGAACCCTCTTCATGAAGGCGTGTGCCCCGGGTAAGCTGATTCTCAGTGGTGAACACTCAGCAGTTTACGGGGCCCCGGCTATCGCTTTGGCGGTAAACCGTTATATCAAATGCAATGCAGAACAGACTCAAACCGACGGCCTTAGTTGGCATCTGCCTGAAGCGGGTTGGCAAGGGCACATCGGTTGGTCAGATCTGCGTCAGTTAGTCTCCTACCTCGATTATCGTTTTAGCCTCTTTGAAGCGGGTGAATTAACGGCCGGTGATATCCTTGAAGCGCCTCAGCAGTTGGCTTTGTATGCTTTGGGGCTGTGTCTGCCTGACGCTTCTCCTGAAACTGGATTGCAGCTGGAGATCTATTCTCAATTGCCGCTCGGATCAGGTATGGGTTCTTCCGCAGCGCTGGGTGCCGCGGTTACCTCTCTCGGTCAAAACCTCTTTTCTAAACCTTTCAATACCGCTGAGCTTTTTCAACGGGTGCGTTACTGTGAACGCCTGTGTCATGGGCGTGGCGGGCTCATCGATGCCGCGACCGTGAGTTATGGTGGTCTTGTGAAGGTCACTAACGGTCAGGTTCAGCCATTGTCGCTACAGCTGGGTGCAGGTTGGTACTATATTCACAGTGGAACACCTGAAGCCGGCACCGGCGACTGTGTCGATTTTGTCCGTAGTCGTTTCGGCCAGTCTAGTATCTGGCAGGATTTTAGTGCGATTACCAAACAGCTGACGGATGCTATCGTTAAAGGTGATGACCCCCGTGAACTACTTAGGGAAAATCATCGCCTATTAACTCAGATCGGGGTAGTGCCAAAACCGGTCCAGCAGTTTATTGCTACGGTTGAACAATTGGGTGGTGCTGCGAAAGTGAGCGGAGCCGGTTCTGTTAAGGGTGTTGGGGCCGGTGCTTTGATCGCCTATTCTCCAGAGATCGACCTTGCAGAGCTTTGTGAACAAAACGGTTATTCAATCATGGCGATTGAAGAGGACAGTGAAGGAGCCCGTCTTGAAGATTAAAGTCACAGCCCCTGGTAGTCTGATGTTGATGGGGGAGCACGCAGTCTTGTTTGGGCAGCGGGCGCTGGCCTGTGCAGTGGACAAACGTATCGCGGTCACGCTAACTCCTCGCACAGATCGCAACGTTAATATCGATTCAGCTTTGGCTCAGTACCACTCGAGTCTTGACCCGTTGAAGTCTGAGCCGGCGCTCAGTTTTGTTCTGGCCGCGATAGAGCGCCAGGCTGCACGGTTACCGAGTGGGTTCGATCTGCAGATACGTTCTGAATTTTCTCATACCGTGGGGTTGGGTTCTTCTGCGGCGGTAACGGTGGCGGTTGTGACCGCGCTGCAAGCTTATACAGGCAGTAGGTGTGAAGATCAGCAGGCGCTGTTTAATGAAACCCTGGCGGTGGTCCATCAGGTGCAGGATGGTCGGGGGTCAGGTACCGATCTGGTAGCTGCGGTCTTTGGAGGTGTGGTTGGGTATACCGTTGCCACTGCCGATACCGCCCCTCAGATACGGGCATTGCAGGGCATACCCACTATTAGCCTTTTTTACGTCGGTTATAAGATGAAAACCCCGGATGTATTGAAGCGGGTTGAAGGCTTCTCGGCTCAGTCGCCGGAACTCTATGCTGAACTGTACCGCTTGATGGGGCAAACCGCCGAGCAAGCCGAATTGGCTGTGGATAACACGGACTGGCCGCAATTTGGTCGCCTGATGAATATCTACCAGGGACTAATGGATGCGCTGGGCGTAAATGACCGCAACCTGGCCGAGATAATCTATGCATTAAGAAGTTCTCCAGATGTCCTTGGTGCCAAAATATCCGGTTCAGGCCTGGGTGATTGTGTTCTGGCTCTAGGGAACCCATCAGACTATCAGTTATCTTATGAACAAATACCTGTGGCTGTTTCTCAGAAGGGTGTGACCGTTGAATATATCTAAAGACAGCTCTAAAGCTATCACTAAAGAAAGCGTAATCGAACGCTATCTGCCAGCTACTGTAGTGCCGGTGGCGGACAGCATAGATACCGTATTTGCACCGAGCAATATTGCCCTGTGTAAGTATTGGGGTAAGCGTGATGCTGAGCTTAATCTGCCGATTAACAGCAGTTTGTCGATATCTCTTGCCCATCTGGGTAGTAAAACCCGTATCTCGGTTAGCGATACTGATCAGGTCTGGCTGAATGGCAATTTGGTGGCTGCGGATGATAAGTTTTCCCGCAAAGTTATCAACTTTATTGAGCTGTTTCGCCGTGGTGCCGCTCACCCAGTTAAAGTAGAAACCGAGAATAATATTCCTACCGCTGCCGGATTGGCCTCATCCGCTTCCGGCTTTGCGGCATTGATGCTGGCGGTTAACGCTTTCTATGGCTTGGATTTGGAGCCTCAAGTGCTGTCCGCTTTTGCCCGTATGGGTAGTGGCAGTGCTAGTCGTTCCCTCTATGAAGGCTTTGTCGAATGGCAGATGGGAGTTCGCGAAGATGGTATGGATAGCTTTGCGCTGCCGTTAACGAGTCGCTGGAGCGATTTGAGAATCGGCCTGGTAAAGGTGAGCACCGGAGAGAAGGCAGTAGATTCCCGTTCAGGCATGAATCGGACAGTAGATACCGCTCACCTGTATCAGAGTTGGCCATTGCAGGCAGCGGCGGACCTTGAACGATTACACCGGGCGATTGCCGATCAAAATTTTACTCTATTGGGTGAAACCGCCGAGCAAAACGCGCTCTCTATGCATGCAACGATGATAGCTTCCTGGCCGCCGTTACTCTATTGGCAACCGGACTCCGTCGCTGCAATGCAAAGCATCTGGCAGGCAAGGGCAGAAGGCGTCGAGCTCTATTTCACTATGGATGCGGGGCCGAATATAAAACTATTGTTTACCGCTGATGCTGAAGCTGAAGTTATACAGCGTTTCCCTGGCCTGGAGGTTGTTGCCCCCTTTGGCTGAGCCAATGCGGTCTAATCAGCCTAAGTCTGGGGAACATAGCGAAGCCAGCGGCTTTATTCTCACGCGTCAGCAGTTTGATACTTCTGAGGGAATTAGCTTTCAGTTTTGGCTGAAAGGTCCTCAGGGTGCATTTCCCGTTACGGTGGCTGGTCAGGAAGCGGTCTTCTTTGTCCTCGAAGAGGATTTTCCCCGAATCGAGCCATTACTCGAACCTGTTACCGATTGGCGCTTAAAACCCCTACCTCTGAAAGATCTTGAACAACGTTCCATCTGTGGCATTTACAGCCGTTCAATCGCCACCTATCGAAAACTGACAGACCTGTTGCAGACCTATGGTATCTCGATGATCGAGGAGGATATACGTCCTGTTGATCGTTTTCTCATGGAGCGTTTCATTCAGGATAGTGCCCGGGTGCGTTTCTCTGAAAATTCGGCACAACTGCTACCGACAGATTATGACCCTCAGCTGACGATGCTATCGGTGGATATTGAAACCACGATGCGGGCAGACCGAATTTTCTCCATTGGACTCTATTCAGACCGATACAGTAAAGTGCTGATTGTCGGCGAGGGGCCGAATGAACCCTGGCTAGAGTATGTAAACGATGAGCGAGCATTGCTGCAGGCGTTTATTCGGGAAGTAGAACGCTGTGATCCCGATATATTCATCGGTTGGAATGTCGTCGGGTTCGATTTTCGGGTGTTGGAAGAACGGGCCCGAAGACTCCAGGTGCCCATGAATCTGGGCCGTGATCGCAGTCGTATACAGGTTATTCAGTCGGGCAATGGGAAGTGGTTTTGCCGTATTGCCGGACGGGTGGTGCTGGATGGTATCGATACCCTGAAGGGCGCAACCTATCAATTTGAAAGCTTCTCCCTTGAGAATGTCTCTAATCAACTACTGGACAGAGGCAAGTTGCTCGGTCATCAGCAAGATGATGGACTCACCCTAAATAAGGGGGAAGAGATTCAGCAGGTTTACCGGGAAAACCCCCGTCAGTTGGCAGAATATAATCTGGAAGACTGCAAGCTGGTCTGGGATATATTTGAACACGCTAAGTTGCTTCATTACCTGATAGAGCGCAGTCGTTTGACCGGTCTGCCATTAGATAAGGTGGGCGGTTCTGCGGCTGCTTTTGATAATCAGTATCTGCCTCGTCTGCATCGCAAAGGTTATGTTGCTCCTGTGTATGCCTCCGGTGAATCGCAGATGGGCGCCCCCGGCGGTTATGTAATGGAATCCCGGCCCGGTCTCTATAATCAGGTACTGGTGCTGGACTTTAAGAGCCTGTATCCCAGTATTATTCGTACTTTCATGATCGATCCTTTTGCATTGGCGGAAGGGACCGGCACCGAGTGTCCCCCGGAAGAGTTGGTGCCGGGTTTTAATCACGCCATTTTTAATCGTAAAGAGGCGATACTGCCCGGTATTATCGAACGGCTGTGGCAGGCAAGAGATCGTGCAAAAGCTGAAAAGAATGCGCCGTTGTCCCAGGCGATTAAGATCATCATGAATAGCTTTTATGGGGTACTCGGCTCCAATGTTTGTCGCTTCTTTGATCAGCGTCTTGCCGGCTCAATTACCCTGCGAGGCCACGAGATTCTCATCCGTACCCAGGAAAAAATCGAGGAAGAGTTTGGTTACCAGGTGATCTATGGCGATACCGACTCGGTGTTTGTCTGGCTGGGAGATGATTTCCCTTTGGATAAAACCCAGCAAGAGGGGCGTCGCCTGGAAATCTTTCTTAATCAGTGGTGGCAGGAAGAGGTGCAACAGCGTTTCGGCTTGCCCTGTCATCTGGAACTGGAATACGAAACCCATTACCGACGTTTTTTTATGCCGACCATGCGAAACTCTGAGAAAGGCACTAAGAAGCGTTATGCGGGTATTCGTCATTTTGTCGATGGCAGTGAAGAACTCGTTTTCAAAGGGCTTGAAACGGTACGCTCAGACTGGACGCCCCTGGCACGAAGGGTGCAGCGAGAGCTTTACCGGTTAATTTTCAGTGATACACCCTATACCGATTACCTTAAGCAGATCGTTATTCAGATGAAAGCGGGGGAGTTGGATGAAGAGCTGGTTTATCGTAAACGCCTGCGCCGCCCGTTAGATGAGTACAGTAAGAATCGTCCGCCCCATGTGCAGGCGGCCCAAAAACTATTTGACCATCTTTCTAAAAGAAGAAAGTTGGATACTTTCTCTTCCGGGACTTATATCGAGTACCTGATCACTGTGAATGGCCCAGAACCGGTCTCTATCACAACCTCTTTAATCGATTATCAGCACTATTTTGATCGCCAGTTGGTGCCTATCGCCGATGGAATATTGATGTTCATGGATGACAGTCTTGATGGCATCGCCGCTCCCCAGATCAGTCTTTTCTGACTTTTTACTTCTCTTCTCTGCGTAAAGTTGATGATATTCTGATCGGTAATGATGAGGGCTTGAAGGTTAGAATGTGGACTGGCAATTAGATGAGGTGATCAAGATACGTATCTCTACTGGCGAGAAACCGTGACACTGACGGCATTTATATTGATTTTAATCTCTGCATTGTTTCATGTGGGTTGGAATCTGATCGGCAAAAGGGTTGCGCAAACGCTGCTTTTCTATATCTGGGCGATGGCGGCAGGTGGGTTGATGTTCAGCCCGATTCTTATTTTTCATGATGTTCGATTGATGGGGCTTCCAAGGGATTTCTGGTGGTTGCTCTGTTGCTCCGGCTTGTTTCAGGGGCTCTATCTTATCGGCTTAGCACGGGCCTATCGTTCCGGGGATATGAGTATGGTGTATCCCCTGGCTCGGGCGCTACCGGTAATTCTGGTACCGCTGGTAATCGTGATCCTCCACGGCAGTACTGCGGTTACCGCTGTTGAAGGCCTGGGAATGTTGTTGATTCTGACTGGTGCGATCGCCTTGCCTCTGAGCCGCTGGAAAAACTGGCGCCCCAGGTTCTATCTGCAACCGGTGATGTTCTGGGTTCTGCTCGCAGCGGCGGGTACTGCAGGTTACTCCATCGTTGATAGTATGGCGCTGAAGATTATGCGCGATACAGGTATGAGCGCGTTTCAGGCGGGCAGTAGTTTTGTTGTACTGCAGGCTGTGACAACGGTTAGCTGGATGGTTCTGCTGATTGGCATGATACCGGGCGAGCGACTCAGGGGGCTGCAACAGAAGAGGATGGCCATATTGGCCGGTGTCTTTATCGTCGGCACCTATATGCTGGTGCTGACCAGTATGACTCTGGTTACAGAAGTCAGCTATGTGGTGGCCCTGCGACAGATCAGTATCCCACTGGGTGTGATTATCGGTGCAATCTGGCTGCAAGAAAAAATGAGTCTGCCCCGTATTCAAGGCACAGTGTTAATGCTAACCGGTCTGCTGCTGGCTTCTATTTAAAGATAGATCCTGAGTAGTCTATTAAAAAGAACGTTGTTCTGATCCCATTGGTTATTGTCATCGTTCGAATCTATCTTTGAAAAATCGATCGTTTTCTCTGTATATAGCACGCCCCATCTTATCTGGCAGGAATAAACGATCCTTCTCAGATCTTACGCCTTTAATATCAGCCAAAGTCTCAAGCGACAGCTTCCTGATGCCGAGCGATTGAAGCTCAGCAGGTATCTGGAATTGATTAAGAATTTGCAAACAGTTTGAATCATTACAAATCAGATCAAGCGATCGGGGTGCGCTAGTGCCAATTTGAATCCCGCTCCACTTTTCACCTTGTATAAGGCTGTATTCGGCTTGTATTGAGGCCGACAGGGGTAGAGTAAACAAAAGCACCATAACCAGCGCTGAAAGCCTATTTTTTCTAGACATAGATCCTCCATAAAACTAAATAAAAAGGCGATACTGCAACCGTTCTTCGGGTACTTATTAGGACCAAAGGCCGAGCATATCGTTCATATTATGGGTAAAAGACGCTGATTTACCTTGGCTGTGGTTTAGGTAATACCTCTGAGCTGTTGTGCTGATGTCTCGATAACTGCTCCATTGGCCAGGCTAACGCTATAAGTTTATCGTAAACGACGGGCTTTAAATGCCTGCCATAGTAATGCGAAGGGCAGCAACACTTCGCCTAAAAATGTATATTGCGCAATAAGGTATTCGTCGGTCGCAAAAGCGAAAAAGGTGAGGGTATCCACGCAATAGCCAACCCCCGCAATGACCAGTAACACGCCAATGATTTTTGGCAGAAAGTCACTGCGATACACCAGATATCCCATCGGTATTAACCAAAGCCCCCAGAATATATGAGCGATCATGATGCCCTGCTCATGTAGCTGTAACAGAAACAGGGCTGTAGCTTGAATCTGTTCCGATGAGAACAGGTCGCTCAGGCCATCAGATCTGATGATAAGCAGTGCTGCGAGATTACTGATTTCATTCAACATGGCTATGGGTACGGATACCAGGGTGAATAACAGCATAAATAGTGCAGCGACTGCACCGTATGGGCGCAGCAAGTAATAGAGTGCAGCGACCAAGAACAACTGAACGACCTGAATGGCGAACGCGCTCAGAACGCTGAATCGTATGACTGTCTCATAGTCTGTCAGGTTGGTAAAAGTCTTGGCTGCGTCACCCGCAACGTGCACGAATTCTGGAACATACATGATACCGAATATGCCCATCGGAATGAGTAGCAGGTATAAGCTGCCTGCCAGTTGTGCCAGGCGAATATCGTTCAATGACTTCATGGTTACCTTTCCAGTATTACTTTTGTAGATGATTGAATTAAGTTTACCTAGTACTTTATGCAGGTTAAATTGACGTTAATTGCCTAATAGATATGCGTATTTGCATGGCTTGTTGTGTTAGATGGTCGGCATAAATGATTGGTGTGGAGTGTTATATGGACTGGCAAACAGTTAATTTTGACTGGAATCGGGCACGGGCGTTTTTAGTCACCGTAGAAGAGGGGTCGCTATCGGCGGGTGCCAGAGCACTGGGTTTAACTCAACCGACACTGGGGCGGCAAGTGACGGCTTTGGAGCAGGAATTAGGTGTCACCCTGTTTGAACGTCTGGGGCAGGGGTTAAAACTGACTGAATCTGGGGCTGAGCTGGTGGCACATGTGCAGGCGATGGGAGCCGCGGCCAGCCGCTTTTCAATGGTGGCATCGGGTCAGTCACAAACTCTTGAGGGCACTGTCACTATTGCTGCCAGTGAACTCGAAGCTGTGTTTATGCTACCTGCTGTGATTGAACGTATACGCACTGAACTGCCCGGTATCACATTGGACCTACAGATATCTCACGAAGTGGCCAACCTGAAACAGCGTGAAGCGGATATCGCCCTACGCAGCTTTCGCCCCACTCAACCCGATTTGATCGTACGTAAACTCTGTGAAACGCCGATCTGGCTCTACGGGACAGCGCAATATCTGGCGCCCTACGTAGATGCCAATTCTGCCGATGAGTTAAAAAACATACAGATTATCGGTTTTGAACAAAACAACAAACTCCAGGAGCTGCTGAACAATAGCGGCAATGGTTGGTCGCTATCTGCTACAAATCAGAAGGTATCAACACTATCGCAAATGCTGCAGTGGGAACTGGTTAAGCGTCACCAGGGCCTTGCGCTTTTCCCCGAATCGATAGGTGACAGAGAAGTATCCTTTGTTAGAGCCTTTGAGTCCTTCGGCCCACCCATTACCTTGCCCTTGTGGCTGGTCTGCCACAGAGAGTTGCATACCAGTCTGCGAGTAAGAAAGGTTTTTGATGTTATTGCTGAGATGCTATCGAGTTGAAAAGTAGTTAAGCGGCCCCTTAGGCCTTCAGGGAGCGGTGGTGATGGCGGTGTTATAGATGAGGGTAAGTATAGGGATTTAACCTGTTCACTCTAAGTATAGGGTGCTCGTCTGTTTAATTCGGTATTTTATTAGCTGTCTAACTCGCCGAAAAACAGGATTGATGCCGGCTCATTAGTTATTGGATTTATTGGTTCATTTATCTTGCTCAGTTTGAATCCGTTGGCATCAAACAGTGCTTTCCATGATTTTATGGTTCTGAAATACCAAGGGGCGGGCGATGTGAAGTTTTCGTTGAACCCTGCCCAGGATCCTTCCCTCCAACCATCTTCGTACTTGTTATTACCGCAAGCCATAATTGGGTGGATTGTTTGCACGATAAACACGCCTTTGTCGTTTAACAGTGCAGGAATTTGTTGAAATAAAATATTAACCGACGTCTCCCCAAGTAATGAAAAATTACAAACGACCACATCAAATTTTTCCTTTAGCTGGTGATGCGATGTTTCCTCGTAGGGCAAGACTTTGAAACGTCCTACTTTTTGCTTAGATGCGCTTTCTATAAATTCTGGAATAACATCAATACCGAGGGCATCAATCCCCTTAGGGATTAATTCACGTACTAGCCACCCCTCGCCGCAACCAACATCGAGGACAGCCTTTGGTGAGGGTTTTGTGATGGCATCTATTATTGCCTGGTTTGTAACCTGGATTCTTGTGGCGATTTCAGCATTATGGATCGCTGTTATCCAGGGTTGAACATTTTTCTGCCAAGATTCAATTATTGCAGCTTCAGTAAGTGTTTTCATGAGTAGCTATCCTTCTTGTGCTGATAATGTCTAGCTATGCGGTAATAACAACGTCCGGCTCATCGGGAAAATTTATCACATGTTCTTGCCCTAAAGGTGATAGCTAAAATTGGTTCGGTACAGTCGTTGCTTCTGTGTTTTATAGAGTAGTCCATCGTGTAGCCACACCTATTAAGTGAATTAAGCCGATGACCAAGCAAACGGCTGAACTCCAAATCCAAAAGGCAGTGCTGTTTTGTTTTACTTGAGGATGGTTCGTTACAAATGGAGCCACTAAACCGCCTAAACCTCGAAGTAAATAGATAGCGGTAATTGTTGGTAAAGCTAATTTTATAAAAGGCATTCTAGGTAAATAACCAGCACCAGACCAAGCATAGCCACCCCAAATAGTTAAAGCCAGGGCAATGCCAAGCGTTATAACCGTTGGTTTCAGCGAACCCTGTTCCGCCATCAGTGCCATTGACTCCCCGGCACCGAAAAAACGATACCAGTTGGGGCCTCCAATAACGACGCCAATATGTAAGACGGCGGCCAAAAAGCTAAATAAGCCAGCGATTATCAAAAGATCAAAATCCACTAAAAGTATCCATAATGCTCATGTATATAATGCTACAGACAACGGAGCGCTACGCGTGTTCAGTCATAGGGCAAACTGCGTCAGCCTACCTCGGAAATAAAACTGTATTTAGTGGATAGCTGGCTGGATATGTCGGAAGTCGAGTGTAATCGACAGTGAGCTTTAACAAGATATTCATTCTGGTTCGTGTTTGATTGTAGTACCGATTGTTGAGGTAACAGATGAGGTGGTTGAGCATACAGTCTGGATGAAAAAAAACGACCTAACTAGCCCGGAGTACTTGGCTTTTTCAAGCGGGTTCTTGTGCAACGTTGTGGTGCCTCTGTCAGAGGCTAGTGCGTTATGATGAAATAGTGTAATTTGTTCGATTTATTACTCAAGGTTTTCTTTTTCTGCCGATATCATTTATATCGCGTAGGAGTATTACGATGGAAATAACAGCGGCTTCCGCTTCGGCTTATCAGCAAGCTTCGTTACAGAATGATGTTGCGCTGGCTGTTGCAGGTAAAGCAAAAGATAGTCTTGAGTTGCAAGGTGCAATGGCGTTACAACTGCTGGAAAGTGCTGCGCTGGCCGCCGTCGATCCTGCCTCCCCGCTGGGGCAGAGTATCGATATACTGGCTTAACCGCTAGCCTTGATCAAAACCGCCTATTGGCGGTTTTTTTGTTTTTAAGCTAGATCATGTAGTCAGTAGAGGCCTCTGAAAATGAAGTTGCTTCTATCTGCCTTATGGCACTGGGGAGTTCCTCAGCCGGGATGGGCTTACTGAGAAGGAAGCCCTGTATGTTCTGGCAATTTAGCTGCTCCAGGTATTTAAACTGTTCAATGGTTTCTACCCCTTCTGCGATTAGCTCTAACCCCAGGCTTTTTGACATCGCCGCAATGGCATTGACCAAAGAGGCATCTTCCGCATTGTCTGGCAGATCGCGAATAAAGGCGCGATCAATCTTTAACTTATCGATGGGGAACTGTTTGAGATAGCTCAGGGATGAATAGCCTGTGCCAAAATCATCAATCGCCAGTTTTGCCCCCATCTCTTTCAGTTGATTCAGCCAGCTGATCGCTTCATTTGAGCTTTCCAGGAACATACTCTCAGTTATTTCGAAAATTATTTTTGTAGGGTCTGCCCCGGTTTTAGCGATAATTTCTCCTGCGACCTGAGCATTAAAACCAAGATGGCGCTGGCTGCTGGAAACGTTTACAGAGACTGACAGGTTATCAATGCCCTGATCTTTCCATTTTTTAAGTTGCTCACAAGACTGCTGAAATACCCATAACCCGATAGGCTGTATCAGGCCTGTCTCTTCTGCAAGAGGAATAAACTCTGCCGGACTGATCAGCCCCCGCTCTGGGTGATGCCAGCGAATCAATGCTTCTGCTGCGGTGACTTTGCTTTCTTCGCAGTTGTAGATCGGCTGATAGAAGAGTTCAAACTCTTCATGCACAATTGCATGGCGCATAGACTGTTCCAAATCAGTCTGGTTTCTAATATGTTCGCGCATTTTGGTATTAAAAAATTGGTGTTGATTTCGCCCGCTGTCTTTCGCCAGGTACATGGCCATATCTGCGTGGCGAAGCATCGCTTCACCATTTTCTGCATCACTGGGATAGCATGATATCCCCACGCTTGCGCCGATATATAATGTACGACCAGCCAGTTGAAAGGGGGGGCGCAACGCTTCAATAACTCTTTTAGCCCTAAGAGCGGCATCTTCGGGCTCTGCAATATCTTGTAATACAATGACAAACTCGTCTCCACCGAAACGGGCTAGGAAATCATTTTCGCGAATAACTGATGCCAGCCTTTGACTGACCTGTTGGAGCATATTATCTCCCACTGAATGCCCCAGGGTATCGTTAACCGCTTTGAAGCGATCAAGATCGATAAACAGCAGTGCGCAGGCGGTTTTTTGTTCTTTGCAGTGGCTTAATACTTGCTGAAGTTCTCGCTTAAGCATGATGCGGTTAGGCAGTTCTGTGAGAGCATCGTAATTGGCTTGTTGACGGATTTTCTCTTCATCTGCCTTACGTTGAGACATATCTGAGAACACTGCGACATATTGCTCTAGTACCCCATCACTATTACGGACGGCAGCAATAGAAAGCCATTGAGGGTAAGTGGTGCCGTCACGCCGCTGATTCCAAATCTCTCCTGACCAGCTGTGATTCTGCTCAAGGATCTTCCACATCTCTTTGTAGTTGATTTCCTTCTGCCTTTTAGCCTGAAAAATCTGAGGTGTTTTACCCACAACCTCTTCAGCGGTGAAGCCAGTTATTTCAGTAAACGCAGGATTGACCGAGATGATTCGAGTATCCGGCGAGGTGATCATGATCCCCTCATTGGTGGTTTCAAAGACAGCAGCGTTCATTCGCAACTGCTCTTCGGTGGAGCGTCGTTCGGTAATATCTTCTTTAACGGCTACAAAATGCGTTATTTCCCCCAGTGGATCTCGGACAGCAGAAATAGTAGCGGCCTCCCAGTAGAGCTGTCTGTTTTTGCGCCGGTTCAGGAAGGTGCCTTGCCAGACTTTTCCGTCCAGCATTTTCAGCCACATATCCTGATAATTGGTTGGGGAGATATCGCCGGAACTAAATATGCTAGGTCGCTCTCCGAGTACTTCCTGGAGTGAATAACCGCTAATCTCTTCTGCTTTGGGGTTGATGTATTCGATGATACCGTTGATATCAGTAATGACGACTGCAGCAGGGTTTTGTTCCAGTGCTCTTGAGAGCTTTCGAAGCTCCTGTTCCTGCGATCGAGCATCGGTCATATCGACCCTTACCCAAACTTCACCACCCTCATTCGTTGGACTGTTACTGCAAAGATAGCAGTCTCCATTCTCTAATATCTGTAAAGACCTGGAAGCAGAATCACTGTCTTTCTGATAACTGCATTTTTGGTCGATTGCGGTCTGTAAGTCAGCTTTAGGTGTCCCGGGTATGAGTAGCTCAGCTATCCAGGGGTAGTAGTTGCTGAAAGTGCGGTTACACAGAACTAGTTGATTATCCCCATCGAACAGGGCAAACGCTTCGTTTATGCTATCGACGCCATCTTTAAGACGTTTTTGAGCCTGGTCTTTCAGGCTATGAAATCGTATTAATCGGAGATAGAGAAAGGTCAATAGGAGCACTAGAGTAGCAGTCAGACCGATCAAAGCTGAGTTTAGATATTCTGTCTGCGTCTCTACTTTGCTGCGATAGCTTAGATAGGCACTGTATAGCTGATTAAATGCAGCCTTGTTGGGTATCTGTTTATATTCTTCAATCAATTGAGTTAATTGGGTTTGGGTATTCAGGTTTGCTGTGATGTGAAGTTTTAGCTCTTCAATACTTCCACTGCCATTGTCAGTGAGCGAGTTGAGACTTTTTTTAATCTCGTTGGCATCCAGGCCGCTTCTGAATATATGGTACTGATAAAGCGTATTAACTATATTTCTGGCCTGAGTCAGGCTGGCTAGATTGTCTTCTGAAACAGACTGAAGCAGCATCGGCATAAAGTTAAGTCCGTTGCGAACAATAGCTGCACTGGTCTTAAGTCGTTCTAGTAGTGCGGTACGCTGGTGCAAAGTTGTACGATATTGTTTAAGTTTTGCGGTTAATGCTGTGGGTAGATTGAGAAACAGTTTTGCGGTTTCCGGATCATACTCTTGTTGATTTAGCTGGCTGACAAGATGTACTACCTCATCATAATTTTGCTGCCCCATCGAGCTAATGAGCGACACTTCCAGGTCCAGGGCATTATCCAGTGCCTGTAGCTGTAGTAAGACCTCAGAACGTCGTTGGTCAGGCTGTGTGCGTTCCCCGTGTACCAGATAGAAAAGCCAGGCGAGCAACATGAGGGCAAACAGTGATGTCAGGTAGAGGCGGGTTTTAGACCAGGTCATTTAGCCAGCTCCGGATGCTCGCCCGCCAGAGAAACAATAAACGCTTTGATGGCTGAGACATGCTCATCAGGGATTTCGCGGCCTAACTGAAAGCGTCCCATTATCTTGATTGCATCGGCTAGCTCAGCAATCGAACCATCATGGAAGTAGGGGGCAGTAAGAGAAGCCAGTCGAAGGCTGGGCACTTTAAACAGATACCTGTCTACCGGGTTATTGGTATCTGTATAGCGACCATAATCTGTGTTGCTAAGGGGGGTGCCCCGGTCGTGGAAGTAGGCTGAAATATCTTTAACTGCGCCGAAGTAGGCATACATATTTCCTCCTACATTCTTGCCCTGGTGACAGCTAATACAACCATAGGATTTAAACAGGCGGTAGCCCTGCACCTGATCATCAGAGAGTGCTGTAGAGTCACCGGTTAACCAGCGATCAAAAGGAGAGTTGTGGGTGTTCAGGGAGTGCTCGAACTGGATTATTGCATCCTGTATGTTCTCAATACTGATGCCATCGCTATAGGTTGTAGTGAATTCTGCTTGTAATTGCTTGTCCTGGCTGAGCCGATCGATTATCTCGGGCCAGCTGCTATTCATCTCTACGGGATTATGAACGGGACCATTAACCTGCTCGTTGAGGTTTTGTGCCCGGCCATTCCAAAACTGTACAAAATTCAGACTGCTATTGTATACGGTCGGTGTATTCGCGCTGCCAGCGGCATTATTCACACCGAAAGAGACAGCGCCCTTATCCGCTCCTCCGGTATTAAGGTCATGGCAACTGGCGCAGCTGATACTGTTATCTGAAGAAAGTCTTGGGTCGTGGAATAGGTCTCTGCCAAGCGAGACCTTAGCCTGGTCTAATCCTAGGTTTGGTTGAATCGGGGAGATGGGTTCAGAGCCCAGATCTATTGCCTGGACAGAACTACAGCAGAGGCTTAGTAGGAAGATTCTAATGACAGCGATAGATCTGTTACATCGAAGCAATATCTTTAAATACAGGGCCATCGGCTCCACAAAAACATCCTTTTGGATATGTTAGAGAGGCTGTATTTTTCCTGAAAGGATTCTCTATGGCCAGAACGAGGGTCATAAAAAAGGTATATAGCCCCATCTTTTTTAAGGATTAGGGCTATAAATGAGTTTTTACTGCTTACTTAGTCGTTGATCATCAGGATGACCAGATTTTTAGGGCCGTGAGCGCCCATTTGCAGTTTCTGTTCGATGTCAGCGCTACGGGAGGGACCGGTAATCATGTTTACAGTACGGGGCATAGTGTTACCGTATTTCTCTCTGGTTTTCTTCCATGCCTCTTCATAGACACCGACAATGGTTGAACGCCGTAGTATCACCAAGTGGTTATCGGGTAAGAAATTCAGGGTTGTTGGGCTCTGGGGGCCCGAATGAAGCATCACAGTGCCGGTTTCGGCTATTCCGGCAAAACTGGAAGTAAGGCTGGCAATATCTCCAGCCTGAGCGACGCGTTCTGTACGGAGTATCTGCTGTTGTTCCAGTGGATTCCAATCTAATGTGCTTAGCTCAGAGTCACTGGCGCTGATCAGTTGCTTGATCCCTTGGCTGGATAGCCAGTCGGCACAAGCCTGTGGAACCTGGTCGAGACTATCGAGTTCGATCAGTTCGGCCAGTGCTTCATGGATCATCGCTTTAAACAGCTCAACTTGTTCTGCAAAGGGTAGCTGTGCCCTGGCTGGAATTAAGTTATCCGCTTTGGCGGCGAGTCGGTTAGACACGGCTTGCTGGCGCTGACTGTCATCCTGGCTACGGTTAAGTCCGCTACGGATGTTGCCCAGAATCGCTGCGCGGCTCATGGCTGTTGTATTTTCTGCGCTCATGGCTGCTCTCCGGCTTTTTGTTGCTCTTTCCAGGCCTGCATAAAGGTTGTTCCTTGTGGTGCAGGCATATCCCGCCAGTCGGTCCAGCCGCCGGCAAGTGGTAGTTTCTTGATACGTCCTTTCTTTCCGGCCAGGCGTTTCATAAACCAGCTGGCCATGCGGGTGTAAGGTTTGTACAGGGTAGGGCGTTTAGCCAGGAAGGCCCATCCCGCCAACCCGTAGCGGGCTGCTTTGGGTTGCAGGTGTTTTTGAAACTCATCTTCACGCCAGTGACGCATCAGCTTGGGTAGAGGGATCTTAACCGGGCAAACAGATTCACATTTGCCACAGAAGGTGGAAGCGTTAGGCAGCATGCCGCCTTTTTCGATACCGATCATCTGTGGTGTTAGTACTGAACCCATTGGGCCTGGGTAGACCCAGCCGTAGCTGTGTCCGCCAACCGCGCCGTAGACAGGGCAGTGGTTCATACAGGCAGAGCAGCGAATGCAGCGCAACATATCCTGGAATTCGCTGCCGACCATCTCGCTGCGACCATTATCAACCAGTACCACGTGGAAGTTTTCCGGGCCATCCTGATCGCCTTCGCGGCGAGAGCCTGTGGAGAGGGTGTTATAAACAGTGAATTCCTGTCCGGTTGCTGAGCGGGCCAGTAAGCGCAGGAACAAAGTCATATCTTCGAGCGTTGGGACCACTTTTTCGATCGAGGTGACTACAATATGGGTCTTGGGCAGCGTCTGGGTCAGATCACCATTACCTTCGTTGGTGACGATAATGGTCGAGCCGGTTTCGGCGACACAGAAATTTGCCCCGGTGATACCCACATCGGCGGCGACAAACTTATCTCGCAACACTTCGCGAGCTTCCTGCATCAATACCGCAGGGTCGTCTGATTTAGGTCGGTTATGGTGTTTGTGGAAGGTTTCAGACACGTCTTCCAGATTCAGGTGTATTGCCGGGGCAATAATGTGACTCGGGTGATCGCCCCTCAGTTGCAGAATGTATTCACCCAGGTCGGTTTCGACCGGTTGAACACCGTTTGCTTCGAGAAAATCGTTCAGGCCGATCTCCTCTGTCACCATGGACTTACCTTTAGTGACGGTTTTTGCGTCGACCTGCTTACAGAGGTCGAGAATGATCCTGTTAGCATCTTCAGAAGTACGGGCCCAGTGAACCTGACCGCCATTTTCGATGACTTTACTTTCAAACTGTTCCAGATAGAGGTCCAGATGCTCAAGGATATGGTTCTTGAGATCGCGACCCTGATTTCGAAGCTCTTCAAATTCAGGCATCCGCTCGACGGCGATAGCGCGCTTTTCCGGGAAGCCGGCTTTTAAATTGCCCAGCGCCTTCTGTAGGTTTTCATCTTTTAATGCATCGTGAGCACGTTGTTTAAAGAACGGGGTATTAATCTCCATGGTCTCGCTCCTTAAAGTTGTTGTGCTAGATCGTAATCGGCTTCACCGATTGCGGGAATGTCGGTCATGCCGGCCAGAATTTCGACGACGTGACGGGCTTCAACTTGTTTACCTTCGCGTTTGAGTTTGCCTGCCATGTTCAGCAGGCAACCCAGGTCACCGCCAAGTAGGGTGTGGGCTCCGGTATTACTAATATAGTCGGTCTTATTTGAAACCATCCGGTTTGATATCTCCGGGTACTTAACGCAGAAAGTGCCGCCAAATCCGCAGCAGGTTTCGGCCTCTTCCATCTCTTCTAGTTCAATACCCTGAACTTGCTGAAGTAGCTGCCGGGGTTGCTGCTTAATCCCCATCTGTCGCAGTCCGGAACAGGAGTCGTGGTAGGTGACTTTATGGTTAAACTGCAACTGCTTCAGTTGATCCTGCAGAACGTCTGCACCAATCACATCGAACAGAAACGAGGTAATTTCAAAGCTGCGACTTTTCAGATCCAGAGCGCGTTGGTAGTAGCTGTCAGCAGGATCAAATACCTCAGGATAGTAGTGCAACATGCCGATACAGGAGCCAGATGGGCCGACAACGTATTCATAGCCATCGAAGGCGTCGATGGTTTGTCGGGCGATGTCTGCAGTGGTTTTGCGATCACCGGAGTTAAAGGCGGGCTGGCCACAGCAGGTTTGACGTTCAGGCACTTCAACGGAACAGCCTGCCTGCTCTAGTAGTTTAACAGTAGCAAAGGCGACTGAAGGGCGAAACATGTCCGCCAGACAGGTTACAAAAAGCCCGACGCGTGGACCTGAAGGAGTATTCGGCATTTAGGTTACCATTTTTATAGTTATCGGCTCGTTACAGAGATTCAGACTGCTCTGTTGTTGCTAGTAAAGATAGTTAATGAAGGCAGGGAAAGAAATGCTACACTGCTAACTGGTCTGACCAAGTGGCACGGGGATTTCACGCGATGGATAAAAGTTTAAGCGAAAGCCTGTTACAGCAGCTGAAAGAGAGTTTCTTTTCAGGTGAGCTGTTGCCCGGGACTGAGTTGGTGTCGCAGCGGCGTATGTCAGAGTCTAAAGGGCTGTCACGTTCTACTGTCCGTGAAGCGATAGGTCAGTTGGAAGCCGAGGGATATGTGGAGGTTCGTCACGGAGGGAAAACCCGGGTAAAAAACTTACTGGAACCCTATTTTAATATGCCGATAGAAGGTGTTTCTGCCCTTGGGGATAACGTAGACTTTCAACGCCAGGTGATGGATGTGCGAGCGATGTTGGAAGGGGAGGCTGCATTCTATGCGGCTACCCGCGCTACCGATGCTCAGTTACAGGCACTGGATGCAGAGTATCAGCGGATGCAGAAACGGGGGCAGGGTGAAACGACGCTGGAGAAGGCGAAGGACGATCTGCGTTTTCATATGATGATCGCTGAATCATCTCACCATTTGTTGATAATCTGCTTTAGTCAGCTGTTCTATACCCGTTTTTTTAATGCTATTTACGGTGTGTTAACCCGTACCCTGCAAAAATACGGTCGTTATCCTGATGGTATTCGCTCTCAGCATGGGGCTATACATCAGGCAATTATGGCAAGAGAGGCTGAAAATGCCCGCACAGCCGCTACCGAACATATCCTCTATACACGACGTCATCTCGATGAATAAACACTCGCTGTTTTTATCTCTGTATAAGGTCACTTGAATCTTATTGAAATAGCTTTGTAGCAGGGTTTCCGGTAGAATGCGCCGCCTTAATACTGCTACTTGGTTTGTAGCAGTGACTGAATTTTATAAGGTGGCCTCTGGTACTGGTCACCGCTGAGCAGATAGGAAAAGACGATGCCTGTTATTACCCTTCCCGATGGCAGCAAACGCGAGTTTGCTAACGCTGTTACTGTATTTGATGTTGCCGCTGATATTGGCGCTGGTCTGGCTAAGGTTGCCCTGGCTGGAAAAGTAAATGGTGAGCTGGTGGATACCTCCCACACCATTACTGAAGATGCTGATCTGGCCATTGTTACCCCTCGCGATGCGGAAGGTTTGGAGGTGATTCGCCACTCTTGTGCTCACCTGATGGCGATGGCAGTACAGCAGCTGTTCCCGACGGCCCAGGTTACTATCGGCCCTGTCATCGAAGATGGCTTCTATTACGACTTTGCTTATGAACGTCCGTTTACGCCGGAAGATCTGCTGAAGATCGAAGCGGAGATGAAGAAGTTGGTTAAAGCCAATCATCCAATCTCCCGCTCTTTGATGACTCGCGATGAAGCTGTGAAGTTGTTCAATGAGAAAGGCGAGAAATACAAAGTTGAGCTGTTGGAAGCGATTCCGGCAGATCAGGATCTGTCCTTCTACTCGCAGGGCGACTTTATTGACCTCTGCCGTGGCCCACATGCGCCATCGACCGGACATATTAAAGTATTCAAACTGATGAAGCTGGCGGGTGCCTACTGGCGTGGTAACTCTGACAATGAGATGTTACAGAGGATCTATGGTACTGCCTGGGGTGATAAGAAAGACCTTAAAGAGCATCTGCACCGTTTGGAAGAGGCTGAAAAGCGCGACCATCGTAAGCTGGGCAAACAGCTAAACCTGTTCCATCTACAGGAAGAAGCACCGGGTATGGTGTTCTGGCATCCAGATGGCTGGAAACTGTATCAAACGATTGAACAGTACATGCGTATCAAGCAGCGTCAGCATAACTACGATGAAATTAAGACGCCGCAGGTTGTTGAACGTTCTCTGTGGGAAAAGTCTGGCCATTGGGATAAGTTCTCTGAAGAGATGTATACCACTCACTCTGAGAACCGTGACTTTGCTATTAAGCCGATGAACTGTCCTTGTCACGTACAGGTATTCAATCAGGGACTGCGTTCATACCGAGATCTGCCCCTACGTCTGGCAGAATTTGGTTGCTGCCACCGTAATGAGCCTTCAGGTGCGCTGCACGGTATTATGCGCGTCCGTGGATTTGTTCAGGATGATGCGCACATCTTCTGTGCCGAAGACGCTATTCAAAGTGAAGTAGCGAAATTTATCGATTTCCTACACGAAGTTTACGCAGACTTTGGTTTCTCTGAGGTTATTTATAAGCTGTCTACCCGTCCTGAAAAACGGGTAGGTTCTGATGAAGTTTGGGATAAAGCAGAGAAAGCCTTGGGCGATGCGTTGGATGCAGCCAAACTGGATTGGGATGAGTTGCCAGGCGAGGGCGCTTTCTACGGACCAAAAGTAGAGTTTTCGCTGAAGGATTGTCTGGGTCGTGTATGGCAGTGTGGTACTATTCAGGTAGACTTCTCTATGCCTGGCCGTTTAGGTGCTCAATTTGTTAACGAATCCGGTGATCGTGAAACACCGGTTATGTTACATCGTGCAATTCTGGGTTCATTTGAGCGATTTATCGGTATTCTGATCGAAAACTTTGCCGGTGCGCTGCCAACCTGGTTAGCCCCTCAGCAAGTGGCAATTTTGAATATTACCGACAAACAGGCGGAATATTGCAGCGAAATTGAAGAAAAACTGACAGAACTTGGATTCTTTGCGTCTGCGGACTTGAGAAATGAGAAAATCGGCTTTAAAATCCGCGAGCACACAATTCATAAAGTTCCTTATCTGCTGGTAGTCGGTGATAAGGAAGTAGAAGCCGGGTCGGTGGCTGTTCGTACCCGTACCGGTGAAGATCTCGGCACAATGTCGATTGAAGCGTTTTGCGATCACCTGAAGCAGGATGTTGCTCAGAAAGGTCGCAAAGAATAATTAATAGATTGGAGATACAGCTATCAAGCGAGATAACAGAAGAGGGCGTAATGAGCGGAATAAGCCGCCTATAAATGAGAATATCAGCGCCCGCGAGTGTCGGTTGATTGGTCCAGATGGAACACAGATAGGTGTCGTGCCTATTAAAGACGCCCTAGAGGCGGCACAAGAAGTTGGCCTTGACCTGGTACAGATTTCTGATTCAGATCCTATCGTTTGTAAGGTGATGGATTACGGTAAATATCAGTACGAGAAGAAGAAAGAAGCGAATGCTGCTAAGAAGAAGCAAACGCAGATGCAGGTTAAGGAAGTAAAATTCCGTCCAAATACGGAAGTAGGGGATTATCAGGTAAAACTACGCAACCTGATACGTTTCCTTGAAGGTGGCGATAAGGCTAAGGTAACACTTCGTTACCGCGGTCGTGAAATGGCACACCAGGAGTTAGGCATGCAGCTATTAAACCGGATCGAAAAGGATCTGGAAGAGCTGGGTGTCGTTGAGCAGCGTCCGAAAATGGAAGGCCGCCAACTGATTATGGTCATAGCTCCGAAAAAGAAAAAGTAGTCTGACTTAAGCGTAAAACCCGTGCTGGCTCTTCACGAGACAGATACGGGTTTTGTTGTTTGCTCAGGTGAAAAATAATTAATGAATGCGTGGGGATTTAGTAATGCCTAAAATGAAATCTTGCAGCGGTGCTGCAAAACGTTTTAAAAAGACTGCTAGCGGCTTTAAGCACAAGCAATCTCACACAAGCCACATCCTGACTAAGAAGTCGACTAAGCGTAAGCGTCAGCTACGTCCGATGATGCAAATTGCAGCTTCAGACAAAGCACTTGTTAAACGCATGCTGCCTTATATCTAAGTCGAATTATTTACAAAATCTAAGTTAGGAATAAAGAATTATGGCACGTGTAAAACGTGGTGTTATCGCACACCGTCGTCACAAGAAGATCCTGAAAAAAGCTAAAGGTTATTACGGAGCTCGTAGCCGTGTATTCCGCGTAGCTAAACAGGCAGTTATCAAAGCGGGTCAATATGCATACCGCGACCGTCGTCAGCGTAAGCGTCAGTTCCGCGCGCTGTGGATTGCTCGTATCAATGCTGCTGCCCGTATCAATGGTTTGTCCTACAGCCGCTTTATTGCTGGTCTGAAGAAAGCATCTATCGAGATCGATCGTAAGGTGCTGGCTGATCTGGCTGTTCACGAAGCGCAAGTTTTTGCTGCTATCGTTGAAAAAGCTAAAGCTGCACTGTAAGACACCCTTACCTTCTGGTAAGTATTGATCGTTGTGATAGGGGAAGGGTGCAAACTCTTCCCCTATTTTTATTTGGAGCGGTAAATGGAAAATATTCAAATCCTGTTGGCGGAAGGCAAACAAGCTGCAGAACAGGCTACAAGCGCACAAGATCTTGATCAGGTGCGGGTTCAGTATCTGGGTAAGAAAGGTCATCTTACCCAGCTGTTGAAAGGTCTGGGCGCATTAAGCGCTGAAGAGCGTCCTCAGGCGGGTGCGAAAATTAATGAAGCGAAACAGGCGTTGCAGGAGGTACTTAATGTACTTAAAGCAAATCTGGAATCCGCCGCTCTGGAAGCTAAGCTGGCTGAAGAGACTATAGATGTCACTCTGCCGGGTCGCGGTCAGTCGTTGGGTGGTTTACATCCGGTGACTAAGACGTTGCAGCGGATCGAGGAATTCTTCGCGCGTATCGGTTACAGCGTTGCTGAAGGTCCTGAGATCGAAGACGATTATCATAACTTTGAAGCGCTGAATATTCCTTCTCATCACCCTGCACGGGCGATGCACGATACTTTCTACTTCAACGCGAATACCTTGTTGCGAACCCATACCTCTGGTGTTCAGGTGCGCACAATGGAAAGCTCTGAGCCGCCGATCAGAATTATCTGTCCGGGTCGGGTCTACCGTTGTGATTATGATCAGACGCACTCACCGATGTTCCATCAGGTTGAAGGCCTTATCGTTGATAAAGATATCAGTTTCGCTGACCTTAAAGGTACGCTGGAACAGTTTCTGCGTGAGTTCTTTGAGGAAGATGTCAAAGTACGTTTCCGTCCATCCTACTTCCCGTTTACTGAACCATCAATCGAGGTTGATATCGACCGTGGCGATGGTAAGTGGATGGAGGTTCTGGGTTGCGGTATCGTGCACCCGAAAGTATTTGAGTATTCCGGTATCGATCCCGAGCAGTTTACCGGCTTTGCCTTCGGTATGGGAGTCGAGCGTCTGGCGATGCTCCGTTATGGCGTTAATGACCTGCGCCTGTTCTTTGAAAACGATATGCGTTTCCTGGGCCAGTTTAACTAAGTATTTGTTTACTGAGCTTGCAGTTGAGACGCATAAGACGTCGATGAATAGATAAGAATTTTTCGGAATCAGAATTATGAAATTCAGTGAAAAGTGGTTACGTGAACTGGTAAATCCGGCGACTGATACACAAGGTATTGCCGATCAGATTACGATGGCGGGACTGGAAGTTGATGAAGTCCTTCCGGTGGCAGGTCAGTTCAGCGGTGTGGTGGTAGGTGAGATCCTCTCCGCCGAGCGGCATCCCAATGCTGACAAGCTGCAAGTATGTCAGGTATCCGATGGCAGCGAGCAGTTTCAGGTGGTTTGCGGTGCGCCAAACGCCCGTGCCGGTCTGAAAACCGCCTTTGCCAAAGTCGGAGCAGTGTTGAGCACTCCCGACGGTGGTGATTTTAAAATTAAGAAGGCGAAGCTACGTCAGATTGAGTCTTTCGGTATGCTTTGTGCTGATGATGAGCTGGGCATCTCCGATGACCATGGCGGTATCATGGAGCTGGCCGCTAATGCACCAGTGGGTGCTGATCTGCGTGACTTTCTTCAGCTCGATGATTTTGTCATCGATGTTGACCTGACGCCTAACCGGGGTGATTGTCTGTCGATTGCTGGTTTGGCGCGCGAAGTCGGCGTATTGAACAAAGCGGCGGTGTCTTATGTTGACGTTGAGCCGGTTACACCGACTATCGACGATACTTTCCCGATTACGCTGGAAGATTCAGAAGGTTGTCCTCGCTATCAGGGTCGAGTGATACGTAATGTGAATATGTCTGCTGAAACTCCACAATGGATGGTTCAGAAACTGCAGCGTTGTGGTGTCCGTTCAATCGATCCGGTTGTTGATGTAACCAACTATGTTCTGTTGGAGCTAGGTCAGCCGTTGCATGCGTTTGACCTGGCTAAGCTAAGCGGCGGTATTGTTGTTCGCAAAGCGAAGCCTGCTGAGAAGCTAACGCTGCTGGACGGTAATGAAGTTGAGTTAAACGACAAGACTCTGATTATTGCTGATGCGGAGAAAGCCGTAGCGATGGCAGGAATTTTCGGTGGTGCTGAGACCGGCGTTACTGAAGACACTAAGGATATTTTCCTGGAGTGTGCTTACTTTAACCCGATCACTATTGCCGGTCGTGCACGTTCTTATGGACTGCATACTGACGCCTCTCACCGTTACGAGCGCGGTGTTGACTGGCAACTGCAGGGTCGAGCTACTGAACGCGCTACTCAGCTGTTGCTGGATATCGTTGGTGGTGAAGCGGGCCCTGTGGCTGAAGCGGTGGCTGAAGATAGTCTGCCGACAGCCTCAACGGTTACTTTGCGTCAGAGCAAAGTTAATCAGGTATTGGCGTTTGCGATGCCTGCGGATGAGATTGAAGAGATTCTGACTCGTCTGGGTATGATTGTTGAGCAAGGCGCTGAGGGTGAATGGACTGTTCAGGTGCCTTCTTACCGTTTCGATATTAGTATTGAGATTGATCTGATCGAAGAGCTTGCACGGGTCTATGGTTATAACAATCTGCCCGTTAAAGTACCTACAGCTGAGTTGAACATGATTGCTCATGATGAGTCTAAAGTGACTCTGAAGAGCGTCCGCAACCAGTTAGTGGGGCGCGGATATCAGGAAGCGATCACCTACAGCTTCATTGAAAAGGGTCTGGCGGCTCAGTTTGATGATAAGCATGAGGCTAAGGCGCTGGCTAATCCGATCTCTGCTGAGATGGCAGTCATGCGGACCAGTATCTGGCCTGGGTTGGTTAAAGCGTTGCAATACAATCAGAACCGTCAGCAGCCGCGTGTGCGTCTGTTTGAGACCGGTCAGCGTTTCCTGCCTGAAGGCGATGAGCTGATCCAGGAAAACGTCGTAGCGGGTCTTGTGTGCGGTCCTCGTCAAGCGGAAGGCTGGAGTGCAGATACTGCTGTTGTGGATTTCTACGACCTTAAAAGTGATGTGGAGACACTGCTTGAGCTGGGCGGCTGTGCTGAGCAGTTTAGTTTTGTTTCTGAGCGTCATGTGGCTTTGCATCCGGGACAGTCTGCAGCGATTCAGCGTAACGGCAAAACCGTCGGTTATATGGGGGCTCTGCACCCTGAGCTGGTTAAGTCATTAGGACTGACCGGTCCGGTGTTCCTGTTCGAAATTGTTCAAGCTGTGTTGCTGGACGGTGAGTTGCCGCGCTTTAATAACTTGTCTAAATTCCCAGAGAGTCGTCGTGACCTGGCGTTGCTGGTTGATGAAAATGTCGCCTTTGCTGACATCCGTAATCTGGCGCTGCAGAAAGGTGGTGAATTCCTTAAAGCGGCTACATTGTTCGATGTTTATCAGGGCAAAGGTGTTGAACCTGGTCAAAAAAGCATCGCATTGGGCTTGACCTGGCAGCATCCTTCGCGCACTCTTAATGATGAAGAGATCAACGAAGTCATTGATTTTGTTGTGTCTGCGCTGAAAAATGAGTACGGTGCTACATTAAGAGAATAATCGACAGGGGTGTTTCTGATGGGCTCTTTGACTAAAGCAGAAATGGCTGAGCGCCTGTATGAAGATCTGGGGCTCAATAAGCGGGAAGCAAAGGAGATGGTTGAAGCCTTCTTCGATGAGATTCGTATGAGCCTTGCCGAAAACGAGCAGGTAAAGCTCTCGGGTTTTGGTAATTTTGATCTGCGTGACAAACGTGAACGTCCAGGACGGAACCCTAAAACCGGGGAAGAGGTGCCAATCTCTGCTCGCCGGGTGGTGACCTTTCGTCCAGGTCAGAAGTTGAAGGAACGTGTAGAGGCTTATGAAGGAGACTGATCTAGTCTCGGATGATCTGCCCAGTATTCCTACAAAGCGCTACTTCACCATCGGTGAAGTAGCGCATTTGTGTGAGCTCAAGCCCCATGTGCTGCGGTATTGGGAGCAGGAGTTTGAGCAGATTAATCCGGTAAAACGTAGTGGTCGACGCTATTATCAGCGCCAGGATGTACTGATTATCCGTCAGATCCAGGGTTTGCTGCATGACCAGGGTTATACCATCAGCGGTGCACGCCAGTGGCTGAGTGGTGATCAGGCGGTTGATGATACTGCCCGTTATAAGCAACTTCTGCGACAGACGATTACAGAGCTTGAAGATATTCGTAAGCTACTGAAATCCGTGAAGTAAATCTGTTAAAAAGTTCTTTTCAGATGTTCAGTGTTGGCGTAATATAGCCACCTCTGTTTGAGAGCTGAACTGTTTGAGTGTTTAGCTTCTCATCGTCGGGACATAGCGCAGCCTGGTAGCGCACTACTCTGGGGGAGTAGGGGTCGTGGGTTCGAATCCCGCTGTCCCGACCAATTATTTTAAAAAGCCTGCTATTTAGCGGGCTTTTTTGTGTCTGGCGTTTACTTAACTAACTTGATTTACTTAAGTAGTAACCACTAATTTTGGTACTGTTTAATGGTTTAATCTGTTTGGAAGCAAAAAAGTAATAACGCTCGCTCTTTCTCCTGACTGTCAAAAAAGTACAATTGATAGATCTAATCGTCTATTCATTAACTCTCTTGTCCGAAGCAATATAGATGCAGGTCAATGATTTGCATTGCTGTTCTATGCGGTACGAAAAGAGACGATTATGAAAACTATAAAAACACAAGTTGCCATTATTGGTGCAGGTCCGTCGGGTTTGCTATTAGGCCAGTTGCTGGCAAAGCAGGGTATTACTAATATTATTGTTGAGCGGGTAACGGGAGACTACGTTCTTGGACGTATTCGTGCCGGTATTCTGGAGCAGGGCTTTGTTGATTTAGTGCGTGAAGCGGGTGTAGCTGAGCGTATGGATGCGTCCGGTGATGTCCATGATGGCTTTGAGATCTCTGCGAATGGTCAGCGTTATCATATCGATCTGAAAGGTCTGACCGGTGGCAAGACGGTGGTGTGTTATGGTCAGGTAGAGATTACTCAGGACCTGATGGATGCCCGTGAAGCAGCAGGCCTGCCAATCTATTATGAAGCCTCTGAAGTACAACCGCATAATGTTAAATCTGATACGCCTTCTATTACCTTTGAGCATGCTGGCGAGCAATATGAGCTTCAGTGTGACTATATTGCCGGTTGCGATGGCTTCCATGGGGTTTCCCGTCAAACGATTCCCGAAGAGTTACGTACGGAGCACGAGCGTGTTTATCCGTTCGGCTGGCTAGGGCTTCTGAGTGATACTCCTCCCTGCAATAGTGAGTTGATCTATTGTAAGCATGAGCGTGGCTTTGCCCTGGCAAGTATGCGTTCTGAAACCCGCTCTCGCTATTATCTTCAGGTGCCGCTGACCGATAACGTTGAAGACTGGTCAGATGATAAGTTCTGGGATGAGTTAAAGCTGCGCCTGCCCACTGATGTGGCTGAAAATATTATTACCGGTCCTAGTATTGAGAAGAGTATCACGCCGCACGATCTTTCGTGTGTGAGCCGATGCAGTATGGTCGTCTGTTCTTGGTCGGTGATGCTGCTCATATTGTACCGCCAACCGGTGCTAAAGGGCTTAACCTTGCGGCATCTGATGTGGCAACTCTCTATAAGATCATGACCCGGGTATATAAAGAGAATGATCCTGAGTGTATCAATCAGTATTCAGAGATTGCACTTCGCCGGGTATGGAATGGTGAGCGGTTCTCCTGGTGGATGAGTAATATGTTGCATAACTTTGGTCAGATGGAGTCCGGCGACATGGATGCCGCTACTTTTAAGCGATTTATGGATTCAGAGCTGGATTATTATCTTAATTCTGAGAATGGCCGTCGGGTGATTGCCGAACAGTATGTTGGTCTGCCATATGAAGAGTTAGCGCCTTGAGGTAATGCTATAGGCGTTGCTTCATTTTAAACAAAATACCGGCCTGTGCCGGTATTTTTTTAGCTGGGCAAAAGTGCTAGTTAAGAGGATGTAGCTTTGTTTCTCCATATCCCTTCAGCTGTAAACAGAATCAGGCCGCTCCAGATCAATGCAAAGGTGACGAGCCGATTTGAATCCAGAGGTTCATGGTAGACAACGACTGCCAGTATGAAGGCGATACTGGGTGCAGTGTACTGTAGTAGTCCGTTGAGTGTCAGAGTCAGGCGTCGCGCTCCGACTGCAAAGCAGATGAGTGGTAGGCTGGTAATAATCCCCGCAGCGACGAGTAGCAAGGATATTTCAATACTTTCAGACAGAAATGCCAATTGGTTTTGCTGGTTCAGCCAGAACAGGTAGAGCAGGGCGAAAGGGCTGAGCAACAAGGTTTCAATTAGTAGACCTGAGAACGGGTCAACGACTATTCGTTTGCGCAATAAACCATAAAAACCAAAGCTGCAGGCGAGAAACAGAGCGACCCAGGGTAGGCTACCAACCAGAACAAGTTGATAGCCTACGCCTGCTACAGCCAATAGGATTGCTATCCACTGTGCTTTTCGAAGTCGCTCGCCGAGAAATATCATGCCTAATAGCAGGCTGATAAGTGGGTTAATAAAATATCCCAGCGATGTCTCGAGAATACGACCCTGTCCGACAGCCCAGATGAACACTAGCCAGTTAAGGGAAACCAAAATGGCTGAAACAGTGAGGCTTGCTATTAAACGTTTTTGACGGAAATTGTGAATCAATTCCTGCCAGCGCCCAGAAATTATGATGAACAGAGTCAGGAATACAACTGACCAGATAATCCGGTGGGAGAGGACCTCAAATGGGCTGACAGAGGCAACGCTTTTGAAATAGATGGGAAATAATCCCCACATCCCATAAGCAGATAGTGCAAACAGAATTCCTCGGTTTTGCTCCTGTGTGTCAGTTCGCATTGAGGTTATCTTTATCAGCATTGCTGAGAGAATTGAGAAGCCAGCGCTGTTGGAATGCTTCGGAGGTGTAGTTCAGCCAGCGGGTCATGATGGCGACAAATAGAAAACTGAAAGCGAGCCGTGCCCATAGAACGCCAGACAGGTCAGCGCCAAGGGTCAAAACCAGTAAGGTGTCTTCAATTACGCTGTGGCAAAGACTTAACAGGCAGAGTGCGGAGAAGCAGTCTTTAGCGCTGATATGACCACTCTGAGCCTCACGGATGAGTAGTCCGCCACCGAAGGATAGCCCTAATGTCACGCCTATGATGGTTAAGGAGGTTGCCTGAGTGCTGATTCCCAGTAATTTTAACAGGGGTTGTAGCAGCCAGATCATCAGTCGTTCGATATGTATCCAGCGTAAAAAACGTAGCAGACTCATCAGCGCAGTGATGATCAGAATGATCATGGCAAAGCTTTTAAGCTGGCTTACTCCCCAGCTTAAAAGACTGTCATCGACCACCGGCGTCTGCCAGATTAGTTCTACGGGTTGTTGCAGCCAGTCTCCCCACTGATAACTTAGGTGTAGAACTATACCGAGCGCCAGTGCAGAGAGGATTCGGATTAGCAGTGCGACGATAATTCTGACGCCGGCCTTCTGCACTATACGCAACTCAATTGGTAAGCTATGGGCGATTAACAGCATGCTGCTGAGGACAGTAACCTGCGCTACGGTTAGATTTTCCTGTGGGGCTAACTGAAAGAAAATCAGCATGCCGCCATAGATGTTGGTCAGCAGGGTGGTGGTCCATACCAGTCCCATGGATTCAGGAAGGCCGACCAGATGCATAATAGGTTCCAGAGCCAAACTGATATAAGGGATGGCGCCCACTTCCTCCAATACCTTCACGACGATCAACACCGGAATCATTATTTTGAACAGCAGCAGGCATACTTCATAGATCTCCCGGGCCAGGCTGGGGAGTGTGTGAAAGAAAAACTGATTAAATAACTGCCGCATGATGGCGTTCCGCTGGAATATTCATTACTGAGGCTAGTCTAAATGAGAATCATGTCTTATTATTTTAATTACTTCCTGTAAACGAAATAATATTTCATTTAATGATCTATTAGTTTCTAAAAATTTCATTATTGAGTGCCTTTATGTCATATAAGCTGGATCGAATAGATCGGAGTATTCTCAATATCCTGCAATTGGATAGTCGAATCAGCAACCAGGACCTGGCAGAACAGATAGGATTATCGCCACCGGCTTGTCTACGCAGAGTGCGTCGCTTGAGAGAGGAGGGGGTTATCATGGCGGAAGTGGCGCTAATAAATCCCCGAATGGTTGGTCGCTATATCAATATTATTGTTGAAGTTGAGATGGTGCGAGATCAGCTGGATATTTATGACGCTTTCAAGCGGAAAATGGATGGGGCGGCGGAAGTTACTCAGTGCTATCAGGTGACCGGAGAGGTAGATTTCCTGTTGATGCTCATGGTTGAGGATATGGAGAGCTATGAGGCCTTTACTCGAAAGTATCTGTCTACGGATGCTAATTTGAATAAGTTTCGGACATTGATTTCTCTGCGACGGGACAAATTCAGTACTGCGATACCGTTATAAACAGAGACGTTTTCATATCTAATTAGTTGAACTAACACTATTTGGTAAGGGCGCTGGCTGATATATATCAAGCGGTAATAAGCTTATATCTATATAATGCATCATTGGTTATTAATTAGACAGTGAAGGTCGCGCTAGCGTGACTGGCGGTTGGTGTAAGTATGGATTTTGAGTGGTTGATCGATTATCTGGGCGAATCAGAAACCATGGCGTTTGGTGGTCTGGTACTGGGGTTTATGTTTGGAATATTTGCTCAACGTAGTCAGTTTTGCCTTAGAGCAGCGGTCTTAGAGTTTTACCAGGGTAAGCTAGGGCCTAAAGTGGCTATCTGGCTATTGACGTTTGCCGCCGCTGTGCTGGGTACTCAGACCCTGTTGTCGATGGGTGAACTGGATATCTCTGATTCTAGAATGCTGGCTTCCTACGGTAGTCTGTCAGGTGCTGTTATAGGGGGTGTGCTGTTTGGTTCAGGCATGGTCTTGGCGCGAGGCTGTGGTGCGCGCCTGTTGGTATTGGCAGCGACCGGAAACCTACGGGCGCTTTTTTCAGGACTTTTATTCGCAACAGCCGCTCAGGCTACATTGAGAGGGGCGTTTGCTCCGGCCAGAGACAAAGTGGCGGGGAGCTGGTTGTTGCATGATGATGGCGGCTTAGAAGCGCTTTCGTATCTGGGTTTGGGTGAGTATGCAGGGTTTTATATCGGCCTTATTTGTGCTGCTGTAGCGATTGCTATAGGGGTGCGTAGCAAGTTGAAAGCCTGGGGATGGATAGGTGCTATCGGTTTAGGTAGTTTGGTGGTCGGTGGCTGGTGGTTTACCTATCATATGTCTTATCAGGCGTTTGAACCGACGCAGGTTGAGAGTATGACCTTTACGGGCCCCTCGGCAGATACTCTGATGTATTTTTTAACTCCGGGCGGCGCGCCGATGGACTTTGATGTCGGTTTGGTGCCGGGGGTTTTTCTGGGGTCGCTTTTAGCCGCTATTCTGTCAGGTACCTTTAAGCTGCAGGGCTTTAAAGACGGCCGTAGTATGGTGCGTTACATTGTCGGTGCAGTGTTTATGGGGGTAGGGGGAATGCTTGCAGGTGGTTGCGCGGTTGGTGCAGGCCTTACCGGTGGTTCAGCGTTCTCTATTACGGCTTGGATAGCACTGGCGTCTATGTGGGCTGGAGCGGGTATTACATACTTCAGTCTGGACCGCAGGGCAGAGCATGCCGAGCAAGCGCTGGTTGATGCTCAGGCTGCAGGTAAGCTGGATACCGATACGACTGCGGTTAATGAGAGATCGGAAAAAGAAGCCGTTGTGTCTTAAGTTGTTTATCGTTGTTCTATAGATAAAAATAATACGATAAAATCATCGAAAAGAGCTTGACCAAAACAGGGCATATCAATATGATACGCCCCGTCTTCTGGAAACAGAGTCACACAGCGTCCCATTCGTCTAGTGGTCTAGGACACCGCCCTTTCACGGCGGTAACAGGGGTTCGAACCCCCTATGGGACGCCATTTTTTTTGACGCGGAATTAGCTCAGTTGGTAGAGCGGAACCTTGCCAAGGTTCAGGTCGTCGGTTCGAGCCCGATATTCCGCTCCAAATATCGCATCACTCCTCATTTTTCCTGTTTCATTCCTAATTTTATTGCTTCTCTTGTTATCCAATTGTTATCGCTGTTCGTTACGCTTTTTTGGTGTTTTTCCACATCGTTTTTCTGTGTGCTTCAGTTGTTCCAATTCGATAACTTTTTTGTTGTTTTTCTCTTGACGAAGGTAGGGTTAGTCATTAATATACGCGCCTCCTCTGACGAGGAAAGTTGCAAATGTGACTGTGTCCCATTCGTCTAGTGGCCTAGGACACCGCCCTTTCACGGCGGTAACAGGGGTTCGAACCCCCTATGGGACGCCACCTTTTGTAAAGCGGAATTAGCTCAGTTGGTAGAGCGGAACCTTGCCAAGGTTCAGGTCGTCGGTTCGAGCCCGATATTCCGCTCCAGATTTTATATCTGGCTGTTTTATTGCGTCCCATTCGTCTAGTGGCCTAGGACACCGCCCTTTCACGGCGGTAACAGGGGTTCGAACCCCCTATGGGACGCCACTTTTTTCCTCTGTATTATCTCTCTGTTAGTTCATCCTATTGTTAGTCCCCATATTGAACAGATTTTTTCTCTCGATTATGTTTTGTCCTTTAGGCTTCATATATACTTAGACCTAAATGTTTGATGAGTAATCATTTATTATGGTTTCACTGATAAGGATATCACTGCTCTTTGTTGTGCTAAGTTTTCCCGTTGGGGAAGCGGTTGCCGATTCAGTGATTGTTTCGCAGGATGTGACAGAGCAGACCCTCAATAGAAATTTTCTTCTTGCCGTATTTTCAATGCGAGTAACCCGGTGGCCAGATGGACGGCCAATACGGGTATTTGTGTTACCTGACCGGCACCCTCTGCATGATCTGTTTGTGAAAGAACACCTGAAAATATTCCCCTATCAGCTAAGAAACAACTGGGACCGCCAGGTTTACACTGGCACTGGCTCTGAACCTGAACAGGTAGATACCATGGACGGAATGTATCAAATGGTCAGTCAGACTGATGGGGCTATAGGCTATATCAGTCATTCTTTTAAACTGAACCTGGAAAAAGTGAGGGTTGTCGATGAGTTTTAAGCATCTCCTACCCCTGATCCTTTCCGGGGTGAGTCTTTTGTGTGCGCCGGTTTCTCTCTTTGGCGCTGAAAACAAATTATCGGTTAACGGCTTTGTAACGCAGGGCTTTTTCTATACAGATAGTAATAATGTGTATGGTGAAAGTAGTGATAATGGCAGTTTCGATTTTCATGAAATCGGTTTAAATGCGGCATACAGGTTAACCCCAAAACTTCGGGCAGCGGCCCAGGTGATGTCTAGACAGGCAGGAGGGGTTGATAATGGTGAGCCTCAGCTGGATTATGCATTGTTGGATTATCGTGTCAGTGACGCTGTCGATAAAGCATTTGGTGTTCGGGTGGGGCGTTTAAAAATACCCTTTGGCTTCTACAATGAAACCCGGGATGTGTCATTTACCCGTCCCAGTATAATGTTACCGCAATCGCTCTACTTTGATCAGGCCAGGGATCTGGAGCTTTCGATTGATGGCGCTATCTTGTATGGCTCTTTATCGGTGCCTGGTGGTTGGGTTGATCTTGACTTGTTGTATGGCAGCCCTCAAACAGATACCAATGTTGAATATGCGTATTTGGGGATGGATGCTGCAGGTAAGTTTAAAGACTCTGAAGGTTATATGGCGAGGGCTATTTATAATTCAGACAGTGGTCGCTTTCGAATAGGCTTTACCAGCGCTAAGTATATTCTTAACTTCAAGCCAGGGGTTAATCCCGGGTGTTTGTACAATCTATGCGTATTTGATGAGGGAGCCTTAAAACTTGGCGTTTCAGTATTCTCAGCGCAATATAACGAAGAAAACTGGAGTCTGACCGGCGAATACATGCTTCACGATATCGACTGGACAGAAATGGGAGGGGTGTTTACTGCGCTGCCAAAACTTACCATGCAGTCGTACTATCTTCAGCTTCAATATCGCTTGAGCTATAACTGGGATCTGCTGCTACGTTATGATGAGCTATTGCTTGATAAAGATGACCCTCAGGGTGCTCTGAATCATCAGTTATTCCCTTTTAAACCTGCACATAATTTTTATGCGAAGGATGTTACGCTAGGGGTTGGCTGGCAGCCAAATCAGGACTGGTCTTTCCGGGCTGAGTTACACAATGTAAAAGGTACCGGATGGGCGGCAGAGCAGGACAATCCAGATCCTTCTAAATTAAAAAAACACTGGAATATTTTTGCCTTACAGGCAACCTATCGTTTTTAAACTATGTGGTCGTGAGATAACGCACTATGGATGGCACTCACAGAAGTTTTTTGAGTTTAAGGTGGAAGATCTTCATCCTACTGGTCGTTGTGCTGGTAGGAGTCCAGGGGATGTATGCCTTTTTTTCGCTGTCGCAGCTGAATGATCAGTTCAAGCTGCAACGCAAGCAGATTAATACGGCGGAAGTTGCTCGGCTGAATGGTTCAGTCGAAGCGTCCTACCAGCGGTTGTTAGAAGCCGCAGAACTCTTGCCTCTTATTGATACCAGTCAGCATGAAGACTATATCATTCCGTTGGCGCGCCTAAGCCAGGCAATCAGTTTGAAATTTGATGCCTTTCAGTTGACCGGCTCTGTCAATGCCGCATACCTCTACGATAGTCATGCCCGGATGGTTGGTTTTTGGGGCGAGAAAGTACATATCAAAGAAGAGGAGATACAGCAGGTATTCGATACCGAACGGCCGCTGCGTAAGCTTGTTTGTAACACTATCTGTATTCGTTATGTTGCGATTCCGATTCAGTTGGACGGTTCAAAGCAGGGTGTCCTGATGGTGGGGCGTTTTTTGTATGATGTTATTCATGATATTAAACAGCAGACTACTCTGGACATAGGTCTTGCTCTGCAGGCACCTGAAGGTGCTGGCGAGTTAGGCAACTGGGGGTTGCTGATCAACTCGCTCACTAATCGCTCGCAGAATCAGGAATTGCTTGAGAAGCTTAGCCGTGAACAGCGCTTTGATCCAGCGGGCGGTAGTTATGTGCTGGATAATAATGATAGGCACTATGAAATTATTTTCTCTCCTTTGAATGGCGTACATGAGGGAGCTGCTTACTGGGTTATTCTGGATGACATCTCCGGTCATCTGTTGAGCATCCGGCAAAGTTTGGTGAGTTATCTGCTGATGGGTGCCGGCGGTATTTTGACTGCTTTAGTACTTCTCTCTCTCTTGTTGCAGAAACCGGTTCGCTTCTTCTCTCTGCTGTCGACTGAGCTATCGCAGCTAAGTCGAAGTGAATTTAGCGAGTTTCGTCAAACCATGGGGGGCTACCGTGACCGGGAGACACTTTTCGGACAGGATGAACGGGATCTCTTGGTTCACAGTGCAATGCAGCTGAGTGAGCAGCTTGAGCATCTAGAGGATGAAGTTGCTGAGAGGACCGATAGTCTTGAGAAAAGTCGTTTAGCGCTGACTAAAGAGCGAGATTTTTTGTTTGGCCTGTTAGAAACTGCACCGTTGGTCATTATTACTCAGAATAGAAAGGGTGATCTGCGTAGCGTAAATCATTTTGGTTTGCATCTGATGGACTTGGATGGCGGCTCCCTGCGCAAGGTTAATTTCCTGGATACACTGCAGCGTGAAGATGAGCGGCAGGATTTTCTTGCTCATACCAGTCGCTTAATGGATGGCCTTGAACCCGAGGTTCGAACCGATAGTGTGCTCTTGGATCGTCTGGGGCATCGGCACGATATCTCCTGGTTGCACGCACGCCTGCGGCATACTCGGGGAGATGAATCGTTAATGCTGAGCATCGGCATGGATATTAGTGACCGTAAACGGGCCGAGCGTCGATTGCATTGGCTGGCTAATCATGACCCGCTAACAGAACGTCCCAACCGGCTTTTCTTTATGAGTTGTCTTAATGATGCCATTGAAAAGAGTCGTTCTCAGAATGGTAATGTTGCGGTGCTGTTCATTGATCTGGACCGCTTTAAAGAGGTGAACGATTCTCTCGGTCATCAGATCGGGGATAAGCTGCTCAAGGTTGCGGCAAAGCGTATCAATGATTGTATCCGTGAAAATGATTTGCTTGCCCGTCAGGGTGGGGACGAGTTTTCAGTGCTGCTAACCAGTGTCCGCGATCTGGAAGGTGCTGAAGTAGTCGCCAGTAAGATATTGCAGATATTCCAGCAACCTTTCTGGATTGGTGAGTATGAGATTGTCGTTACGGTGAGTGTGGGAATTAGCCTGTTTCCCGATCATGCTGCTGATGCTGCTGCACTGATTAAACATGCGGATGTAGCGATGTTTCAGGCTAAAGATTCCGGGAAAAACTGCTATTACATTTACGACGTTGAGAAAGATCATCAACGCTTTGAGCGTTTCTCTTTAGGGGCGGATCTGCGTAAAGGAATTCAGAATAACGAGCTGGTACTTCATTATCAGCCCCAGATTGACGCTGTCACAGAAAAGATTGTCGGTGTTGAAGCGCTGGTGCGTTGGCAGCATCCAACAGTAGGGTTGCTGTCTCCGGATCGTTTTATCCCTCTGGCTGAAGAGTTAGATCTGATTATCCCTCTGGGTGAGTGGGTATTGAAAGAAGCTTGTCAGCAGATGCAAACCTGGCTGCAGAACGGTGTGCCGGATATGAAAGTGGCAGTAAACCTTGCTGGCCAGCAGATCGCTCATGAACGGCTTATCCGTAGTGTGGAAGATGCTCTGGAGGAATCGGGTCTGAGTGCTAATAATCTTGAGCTGGAAGTGACGGAAAATTTTGTTATTCGTCAGCCGGAAGTTACCGTGGGTAAATTAACCTATCTGCGGGAGCGCGGTATTACTTTGGCGATGGATGATTTTGGTACCGGATACTCTTCACTCAGTTATCTGAAAAAGCTGCCTATTGATCGACTGAAGATCGATCGTAGCTTTGTTAAAAATATCGGCATTGATAAGAGTGATGAATCTATTATTAAAGCAACCCTGGCAATGTGCCAGTCGTTGGGTTTGATGGTCGTTGCTGAAGGCGTAGAAACACCCGAGCAGCTTAGCTTTATGAAAGATAATAACTGCCAGATTATTCAGGGGTACTATTACAGTAAGCCGCTGCCTGCGGATCAGTTTATGGAGTATCTCTCCTCAACTGGACAGCTATAGATATACTAAAAAAAGAGGCTGTTAGGCCTCTTTTGTATTGAGCTTGTTGGAGCCCTTCTTAGTTTTGTCCGAAAACACTCGCCCGGGAGTTGATGTAATCAAACTCTTCTTCTTTCTCTTCAGCAGCGAAGCGTAACTCATCCAGTTGCTGGAATTTTTCTAACTCTACATCAGCCATGTTATGCAAACAGTTGCCGCCGAAATACCACAACAGGTCACGCGCAATAAGGTGAGCCAGTTGTGGGTACATGCGAAAAGCTCGTTCGAGAAAGACTTCGCCATCCGCGTAGACATGTTCAGCGCCATTTTCAAACTCATGAATTAGCTGCTGAAAATCGAGAATAAACTGCTCCTCTTCAGCGGTGATCTCTTCCAGTGTGAAAGGCTCCTGCTTAATGAAGTTGTTGTAGGCGATCTTCAGGAAGTTAAGGTGGTGTAATTGGTAAGCTGTCATATTGTCCCGAGACTGAAGTAATATTCTGGAAAGCGCTAGTTTAACGTAGAATTTGGCGCTAGTAACTGTTGAAATCATAACCTCTTGCCCCAATGTTAAGAGTTCGATTAAAACCTCTCCTCTTATTTGAAATCATAGGAAAATGCATGACGACTGCGCTCTCCATTACAGACCTGCGTAAGGTCTATGACAATGGCTTCGAAGCTTTGAAGGGAATCTCCTTTGATGTTCAGGAAGGCGATTTTTTTGCGCTGCTTGGACCTAATGGAGCCGGTAAATCTACGACTTTAGGTATTGTCTCTTCACTGGTTAATAAAACCTCAGGTCAGGTCAGGGTGTTTGGCCATGATTTGGATAAGGACGCCAGTAAAGCAAAGTGTAAGCTGGGAGTCGTTCCCCAGGAATTTAACTTCAATATGTTTGAAAAAGTTGCGGATATTCTTATTACTCAGGCGGGCTACTATGGTATCCCTGCTGGAGAGGCAAAGCAGCGCTGCGAGTTTTATTTGCGCAAGCTAGGGTTGTGGGAAAAGCGAAACGAACCGTCTCGCAATCTGTCTGGTGGCATGAAGCGTCGGTTGATGATTGCCCGTGCGTTGATGCACGAACCCAGCCTGCTGATTCTTGACGAACCAACCGCCGGTGTGGACATTGAGCTGCGACGCTCTATGTGGGAGTTTTTGAAAGAGATCAATGCCGAAGGCACCACGATTATCCTTACCACTCATTATCTGGAAGAGGCGGAAAGCCTGTGCCGTAATATAGGTATTATCGATCAGGGCGTTATCGTCAAGAACACCAGCATGCGTAACCTGCTTCAACAGCTTAATACGGAATCCTTCATTATGGATATCAGTCCGGTACAGAGCCTGTGTCCGGTTATTGATGACTATCAGGTGACAATGGAGGGTGACCATACCTTGCTGGTAGAGGTAGAAAAATCCCAGAGTTTGAATCCAGTATTTGCTCAGTTATCAGAGCAAGGTGTTGAAGTGACTAGTATGCGAAACAAGAGTAACCGTCTGGAAGAGCTGTTTGTCTCTCTGGTTGATAAAACACTCGAAGAGAGTGTTGAGGGAGGCCAGTCAAAATGACTAACAGACAACTGTTTATCGCCTTCTGGACCATTCTGGTGAAAGAGATTCGCCGCTTTACCCGTATTTGGGCGCAGACTCTGTTGCCGCCGGCGATCACCATGACACTTTACTTTATCATTTTCGGTAACCTGATCGGTTCTCGGATCGGTCAGATGGGCGGCTTCAACTATATGGAGTTTATTGTTCCCGGTCTGATTATGATGTCGGTAATCACCAATTCCTATGGCAATGTTGTTTCCTCATTTTATAGCACTAAATTTCAGCGACACATTGAAGAACTGCTGGTTTCACCCACACCTAATTGGATTATTTTGGCCGGCTATGTGATTGGTGGTTCGGTACGGGGCTTATTGGTCGGTCTGATGGTGACGTTGCTGTCGATGTTCTTTACGGAACTGCAGATTCATAATATCTGGGTGATCGCTTCGATTGTGTTTCTGACCGCCATCCTGTTTTCACTGGGAGGCTTTATCAATGCGGTTTACGCCAATAGCTTTGATCATATATCGATTATTCCGACCTTTGTGCTAACACCGCTGACTTATCTGGGTGGTGTATTTTACTCTATTTCCTTGCTACCTGAGTTTTGGCAGAATGTCTCTCTGATCAACCCGATCCTCTATATGGTTAACACCTTCCGTTACGGAATTCTGGGTGTCAGCGATATCGATATTGGCTTTGCTTATGGCATTATTATCGGGGTTATAATCATACTGTTTAGTTACTCAATGCACTTGTTAAACACGGGTAAGGGTATTCGTAGCTAAGAGCGGAGGTCGCATGAAAGATAATCAAACAGGATTGGAACATGCTCCACTGGGTGCTGATACTGAGTATGTGAATCAGTATGATGCAGGCTTGTTGTATCCCATTGCCCGGGATCTGAACTGGAAAGCTCAGGGTGTTACCCGCAGTGAACTGCCGTTTCAGGGCGATGATATTTGGAACGCCTATGAAGTGTCCTGGTTGAATAGCAAAGGTAAACCGGTGGTGAGGCTGGCAGAGTTTCGGTTTTCTGCAGAGAGTCGCAATATTGTCGAGTCAAAATCATTCAAGCTCTATCTTAATTCCTTCAACCTGACCCGCTTCGATTCAGAATCTGAAGTACAGGTGCGCATGGTTGAAGACCTCAGTGCCGCCTCAGAAGGTGCTGTTGAAGTGATCTTCAGTCAGTTGGATCTTGATACGCCGATTGTTAAATTTAACGGTGAGTGCCTTGATGAGCTGGATATTGAGATCACGGACTATAGTCCCGCACCTCAACGATTGAGTGCCGTCGGAGAGCCAGTAGAAGAGTCGCTGTACAGTCATCTGCTGAAGTCTAATTGCCCGGTTACCGGCCAGCCAGATTGGGCCAGCATCTCCATTGAGTATCGCGGGGCGCCGATCGATCGTGAAGGCTTGCTACAGTATCTGATCTCTTACCGCGAGCATGGTGATTTCCACGAGCAGTGTGTGGAGTCTATCTTTATGGATATCTGGAACCGTTGCCATCCGGAAGAGTTGACAGTGTATGCCCGGTATTTGCGCCGGGGTGGATTGGATATCAACCCGTATCGTAGTAGCAAGGCCGGTCGGCCTGTTAACCTGCGTCTTAGTCGTCAATAAAGGAAGTAGAATGGACGCTCTGGAAAATTTACACCAGCGGGTATCAATTCCGCTACTTGAAGGTCCGGCACCATCGTCGGAACAGCTTGATAATATCTTTCGGGCCGCTCTGCGAGCGCCTGATCACGGCGCTTTGAAACCGTTACGGTTTCTCAATGTTGAGGCTGAAGCCCGAAATAAGTTGGGGGAGCTGTTTCTGGATGCTGCCAGTGAAGATGATTCGCTGAGCGAAGAGCAACAAAATAAATTCAGAAATATGCCGTTAAGAGCTCCGCATATTATCGTTGCTATCGCGGTTATTCAGGATCATCCCAAGGTCCCTCGTACTGAGCAGCTTATTACTGCCGGTTGTGCAGTTCAGAATATGCTGTTGGCGGCTCATGCGCAGAACTTAGGTGCGATGTGGCGTACTGGCGTTCTGGCCTACCATCCCACCGTCATGGATGGTTTAGGCTTGCAGGCCCATGAAGAGATAGTTGGCTATCTGTATCTGGGTACGCCAGCGCGAAGTCGCAAAGTGCCTCAGGTTGATGTTGAAAAGTTTGTTAGCGATTGGGGCTGATAAGGAGATAAGCGCATGAGTAACTCTCAGAAAACTGCCGAAGAGTTTATAGACTGGCTCAAAGGTCAGATTCCTCTGATCAATCACATGGGCTTCGAAGAACCGGCCTATGACGGTCGGTCGCTAACGCTGTCTGCCGCGTTGGCGCCCAACGTCAATGACAAAGGCACCGGCTTTGGCGGTTCACTGGCAACTTTAGCAACACTCTGTGGCTGGGCGATGGTGACGCTTTATCTAAAAGAGCAGGGGCGAGACTGCGATGTGATGATCCGTGACAGCCAGCTCAAATACCTGGCGCCGGTGACAGGAGACTTTTCTGCGATTACCGTACTCCCAGAACAAGCTGAGCTAGATACGTTTATCTCTTATATGGATAACAAAGGCCGTGGTCGATTGAATCTTGAAGTAGAGGTTCGACAGGGGGATAAAGTTGCGATGACCCTCAGCGGAGCTTATGTGGCGGTGGAAAGACAGCCGTAGCTCGTGGTTCGAACGTCACAAAGAGCGTGACTTGCTCGTTGCTCGAAAAGAAAAAGCTTAAAGAATCGTAGTTCGAACGATAAGAGCCGATGTCCGAACGTTACAAAAAGCGTGACTTGTCCGAGGTCCGCAAAAGCTTGTTTTCCGCCTTTTCGGACTTCGGACAAGTAAAGCGTTCGGACCTCGGATTGCAGTTTTATTTCAAAACGACACTTTGAATAACAATCGGCTCTACCGGTACATTTTTGTATGGCCCCTGATTGCCAGTCTGTACATGGCCTATCTGTGTTAGCACATCCATACCGTTAACTATTTTACCAAATACGGCATAGCCGGGACGTTGGCCTTTAGCATTCAGGAAGTCGTTGTTCTTCAGGTTGATAAAGAACTGAGAGGTGGCGCTGTTTGGGTCATTAGTCCGGGCCATCGCGATAGTGCCGCGCATATTTGGCAGGCCGTTAGTTGATTCATTACTGACCGGTGGCAAAGTATCTTTACGCTCCATGTCGACGGAAAATCCGCCACCCTGAATCATAAAATTGTCGATTACCCGATGAAAAATAGTCCCCGGGAAAAAATCATTTTCCACATAGCGAAGAAAGTTTGCCACTGTCAGTGGCGCTTGCTTGGGCATTAACTCCAATTCGATAACACCGGCGCTGGTGGTCATAACGACAACAGGGTTTATATCTTCAGCAAGTGCCGGGCTGAGTAAACCAACACTGAGCAGTAGGGACAGCAGATATTTCTTAAACATTATGATTCCTTAAAAGTTGAATACTTGTTTCAGCAGATCAGTCGTGCGTGCCGCTGGATTTTCTCGGATCTTCTTCTCTTCTGCAGCCAACATGGTGAATAGGCCGTTCAGAGCACCTTCGGTCACATGGTCTTCAAGATTATAGTTCTGCGCCATGCTGCCGACCATAGGCACTTCTTCTGCTTTTTTAGTCAGGTCACCGTAATATTTAGTCACACCTACCTGATTCATAGATGTTTCAACAGAGGGGCGGAACAGTTCACTCAGTCGGGTCGAGGTTTTCTCACGGAAATACTCTGTGGCCGCATTATCTGGGCCGTTCAGAATAGTACGGGCATCTTCGATGCTCATCTCTTTGATTGCCGTGACCAGAATTTCAGTTGCTTCTGGTGCTGCCTGTTCCGCTGCACGGTTCATGCTGAGTTCGAACTGTTCAACCTGAGAGCCCAGACCAAATTTTTTCAGCAGACCACTAGCTTGCTCGAGTTGATCCGGCAGGGGAATCTTGATCTGTGCATTATCGAAGTAGCCACCTTTCTGGCTGACACTTTCAATTGCCTGGCGGCTACCCACCTCCAGTGCTTCTTTGAGTCCGGCTATCACGGTGTCGTAATCGAGACTCGTTCCAGCGGTAGATGAAGCGGGTGCGGTCTGCTTCTGCTCAATGAGTTGTTTTCCGCCGTCTTCTATCTTTTTCAGCAGATCACCAAATCCTGCAAAAGCGGATGCTGTAATAGTACAAGAGAGCAGGATGACGCCCGCTTTTCCAATGGTTACTTTACGCATAATGTGTTTTTCCTGAGAAGTCACTGAAGGTTTGACTTAATTCTAAGCATTAAAGCTTAAAGTATCCTTAACAATATTGCTCTTCTGTTGAGAGCTTTTTCTGGCATGTTGTTAAAAATCATAACTTTACCTTTCTTTACACCTTAGTTACTTATCTTTTTAATAATTAATATTTAAAGTATACAGATAGTCATTCTAACGGAGTTAATCATGGATAGTCGTTCACAACTCACTAAAACTACTGTGGTTTTACATTGGATTATTGCTATTGCAGTGATCGGTAGTCTTATTTTTGGTCTGTATATTGAAGACCTGCCACGGGGGGCTGACAAGTTTGAATTGATCGGTCTGCATAAATCAGTGGGTGTGTTGGTGTTGGTTGTTGCTCTGTATCGACTGGCTTGGCGCATCCGCAATCGCTTGCCTGAGCGTCTGACGCCAGTTGCTGCCTGGCAGGAGAAAATCACGACAGTGGTTCACGTAATTCTGTTGGCAGGTACTGTGATGATGCCTATTTCCGGTATTCTGATGTCGATCGGTGGTGGTCACTCAGTGGCTGTTTTTGGATTTGAGCTGATTGCCAGCGGTGATGAGAGTGAGTTGCTGGGAGAGCTCGGTCATGCGATGCACGGGCTGGGTGGAAAGGTCATGATAGCTGCTGTAGCCCTTCATGTGGCAGCTTCAGCGAAACATCATTTTGTGACTAAAGATGGCACCTTACAACGGATTCTTGGGCGCAGGGTTGCCTGAGTTTGATTGATTAGTTTTGTTTGAAGGGGATCAAAAGCCGCATTATGCGGCTTTTTTATTGTTTAAGTGAATCGCCTATCGCCTAAGGCACCGAGTTGCCAGGGTGGTGTCGGCAGACAGGCTGAATCCCGTTTTATCTTCTTTATAGTGGGTGACTTCAGGACAGTTATCAGGATTGATATCCACCCCCAGGTTTAGATCCCAGCCATTTTCGATGCTGGTGCCCTGTATCGATATTTTATAACCGAAGATAGAGCTGAATTCTTTATCAACCGCCTGGCGGGACTCTTTTTTCAGGAATAGATGCCACTTTTCTGTGGAGCCAATGTAGTGTGGCTGGACTTTATAGGCCGATAGAATCCTTACTGAAAGTTGACGAAAGTCTGTTATGGCCTGTTGGGTAATCGAAAGGCTATCCTGGCTGTCTTGCGCGCTGACTAAGTGGCATTGGGTGCTCAAAATCACACCGAAAATGGCTGAAGATATTTGTAACAACGTACGTTTATAAAAGAGAGATTTATACGGCATATATTTATACAACAAGTCCGGGCCTTAATAGCTTTTTGTCATAAGTTATGACTGCTGGTAATAGGAAAAATTCCATTTTTTATAAAGCGTTATGGTCTATCAACAGGTTATTTATCCTGATGGCCAGTTGTTGATAACCCTGGTTATTAAAGTGAATAGGGTCTGACTTGTATTGGCTGTTGCGTAATAGCTCGGCAATTATCTCTGGCTCGATAATCAGTTGATACTCTTCGGCTAGTTCCCGATACAGCGGTGCGCTATCAGAGAACAGCTTTTTCTCCGGTACAGCGATCAAAATAACATCGGTATTCTGTCGTTGGGCTAACTCAATCATCCGCGCCAGGTTCTGCTTAAGCTCGGCCTTATCCCGGTTGCGGAGAATATCGTTGCCGCCCTCCAAAAGAATAAGCAGGGCAGGTTGGTATTGGGTGAGTAGTTCAGGCAACCGCTGTAAACCTTCGGCGCTGACCTCTCCTGAGATACCGGCGTTGATCACTTTACGTCCGCTGAGTTGTTGCAGTTGATGGGGGTAATCGCCATCGCCAGTGCTGCCGACACCCTGAGTCAGGCTGTCGCCAAATGCCAGTATGGTGCTGTCAGGCGGCAGAAAGCGAAGCTCTACCTGTTCGCTGCAACCACTCAGTAAAAATAGCAGCGCTAAGGGTAGAACTGATAGCAGTGCTGGCCGTCGCCCATTAGTGAATAGCTTAGCGATTATTCCACGCAATGCACTGCTCCAGAGTTACACCGCTGCCACCAAAGATATCCAGGGCACTGCCAATGGTGAGATCTACTTTGCCATTGGATAGTTGATCGACTAGTTTCAGGTCTTCAAGTGAGCGGGCGCCGCCTGCGTAAGTCACTGGGATAGGGCAGGCTTCACCCAGCAGCGTAACCAGGTCTTCATCGATGCCCGATTGCAGGCCTTCGACATCAGCGGCATGGATTAGAAATTCTGCACAATGCTGGCTGAGTTCCGCCAGTGTATCCGCGCTGACCTGGGTTTCAGTAATGGTCTGCCAGCGGTCGGTGGCGATATTCCAGCCGCTTCCAGTTCGGCGACAACTCAGATCCAGAATAAGACGCTCTTTCCCGGTAATCGCTTTGATCTGTTCTAATCGCTGCCAACTAAACTCCCCGTTATCAAACAGGTAAGAGGTGACGATGACGTGGGATGCGCCTGCCTCAATAAACTCAGCCGCATTGGTGTTATTTACACCGCCACCGAACTGAAGTCCTTCAGGCCAACCCGATAGTGCTTTGAGAGCCTGCTCTTTATTGCCAGGCCCCAGCGCGATCACATGGCCACCGGTCAGGAGGTGCTTGCGATACAGCTTTGCGTAGTACTCAGCGTCATACTGACTGACAAAGTTTGTTTCAGCACCCTGATCATTCAGGCTACCACCAACAATCTGTTTTACCTGACCCTGGTGCAGGTCGATACAGGGGCGAAACTGGGTCAAAGCATATTCTCCGAAACACTGGGCTTAAAACACTAGATAAGAGCGGCGCATTGTAGCAGAAAGTGAGAATACCACTAACTGGCGGGGGAAATCCTGTCCCGATTCAGGCATAATCCAACTGAACATTAAGCTCCGGTGATGGTCACAGCATCAGCCAATGGGGTTTTGAAATAGTTGAGTAGTATTTAGGTAGAGTGGCAGCGTTTGAACATCGGGTATATCACTTCGCGACTGAAGTCGTTTTTTAACACAGCCATAACTTTGCTGAGCCATCTGCCAACCCCGCACCGTATTGTGCTGGGTTGTGCTTCTCTTATATTGGCTGTGTCGTTAATGCTGTCAGATAACAGCTCTGCAGTACCGGTCTCGCCGGGTCAGTTTAGAAGTACACTCGACCTCAAACTCCAGGAGATGGATGTTTCTGCCTCTGAAGAGCTTTCTGAAAGCAGCAGTAAAAAGATAAAAGACTCTGATCCTGAGATCGGTTATGTGGTGCAAAAGGGCGATACCCTCAGTACCATTTTTGATCATCTGCGCATCTCTCAGCCTACGCTGTACAAACTGATGGAAGCAGACCTCAATATTCTGGCGCTGGATACTATTCAGCCAGGTCATCAACTGGGGTTTAACTTTGATGACGAGGGTAAGCTAAAGCAGTTTATCTTTCGCTCTGGTCTGACCTATAAAGTGCTGTTTGATCGCAGTAAAAAAGGAGACTTCGAGTATGAAGAGTTTATCGAAAAGGGTGGTTTTCGCCGGGAGATTATCAGCGGCACGGTAGAGGGTGATCTGCCCAGATCGATGAAGAGGGCAGGTGCACGAATCGCCGAAGCTTATCAGGTTACCAGTCTGTTGAAAGAACGGATGAACTTCAGAAGTCACCTGCGCGCCGGAGACAAGTTTCAGCTGTCAGTATCGCGCCAGTATGTCGAGGGTGAGTATACTGGTAACAGTGTTATCGAAGGCTTTGTCTATGATGGAGCTATTCGGAAACAGTCGGCATTTCTCTTTGATGATAACTATTTTGATGCCGAGGGTGAGAGCCTTGAGAAAGCATTCCAACGGATTCCGCTGCAGAAACGCTACCGTATCTCTTCAAGTTTTAACCCTAAGCGTAAACACCCTATCACCGGTTTAGTTCGGCCCCATAATGGCACGGACTTTTCTGTACGCACAGGTACGCCAGTGCTTTCGGCAGGGGATGGCGTTGTCTCCCGTGTTATTAAACACCGTTACGCTGGGCTGTATATCGAGATTAAGCACGGCCGTAAGTATAAAACCCGTTATCTCCACTTGAGTCGAGCCTACGTGCGCAAAGGGCAGAAAGTCTCCCGTGGGCAGAAGATCGCCGCGTCTGGTAACTCGGGCCGCTCGACCGGAGCCCACCTGCATTATGAACTACATGTAAATAACCGACCGGTGAACGCGATGACAGCACCTATTCCCGTGGTGCAGACGATCTCCCGCAAAAAGCGTAATGCATTCAAAAAGCAGGTTGCTGTTCTGAAAACTCAGATGGCAGAGCAGTTGGCACTGGCTGAAAAACAGTAACTAAGTACTATGCTAACCGGTTTCCTCACGTGAGATCATTGCTTGCATATCGATGTCGATTCAAGCTGTGGATCTTTCCATACTTTTGCCAATAGCCGACCTGAGACCAGGGATTAAACGCTCCGGTAGAATATTGCCATAACCTATTAGCTTGTTTCTTCAATCGCACAGATTCATAGCCTGAGAGGGAATGAGGTGATTGGCGTTATGTTAGCTATGTTCTCGAACTGTTTATTTATCCTGAAACTCCAGGTGAAGTCTAAAGCGATGCTTATCGAATTAATCTCAGCAGCAGTACTGTCGTCGGCTACTTCTGTGTTGGCCGAGCCTATACCGACCGTCCGTGTGGCGGTCTTACAGTTTGGTACTGTTAATTGGGAAATGGATGTTATTCGCCGCCATGAGTTGGATAAAAAATACCATTTCTCCCTTGATGTAATCCCGGTCGGTGGCAAGAACGCCAGTGCTATATCCCTACAGAGTCATGCTGTAGATATTATCTATAGTGATTGGGTGTGGGTTAATCGCCAGCGATTCAATAACAGAATGTTTGGCTTTTCTCCGGTCTCTGCCGCTGCCGGTGGGCTCTATGCTCAGTCGAATAGCCCGGTCGTCTCTATTCGAGACCTTGATGGCCAGCGGTTGGGAATCGCTGGCGGTTCCGTTGATAAGAGCTGGTTGTTGCTACAAGCCTATAGCAAGCAAACACTTGATCAGGATCTTATGAAATCGGTTGAACCGGTATTTGCCGCGCCCCCCCTGCTAAACCAGTTAATGTATGACGATAAACTCCCGCTAATTCTTAATTTTTGGCACTACAGTGCCAGGCTCAAAGCGAAAGGTTTTAAAAAGATTATTAGTGTTCAGGAGATGATGGCTGGGTTAGGCGTTAATCGACAAGTACCGTTAGTGGGCTGGGTTTTCACCGAAGCCTGGCGGCAAGAGAATAATCAGCTATTGAGTAATTTTCTTAAAGCTTCCCGGCACGCCCGGGAGATTCTGCTGACATCTGACGGGGAATGGCAACGAATCCGTTCGTTGACCCGTGCTGAAGATGATCAGGTTTTTGAAGCACTTAAAGAGGGCTACCGTGCAGGTGTTCAACGTCAGTTCGGTATAGATGAGTTGGATGCACTGGAAAAACTATACGCCATCATGGCCCGTGAGGGTGGCGATAAACTTACGGGTGGCGCGAACACACTGGACCGATCACTGTTCTGGCTTCCAGATTCGGAAGAGGGCGTGATTCAGATAGGGCAAGGTGTGAACTAATGTTTGTACATCGGCTGAAAGGGATGCTATTTGGAGCGCTGCCACTGCTTGTGCTCTTTCTGTTCTGGCAGTCTGCAGCGATGCTGTTGGAGAGTAATAACTTTCCCAGTGTGATTCAGGTGTTTACCAGCTTGCACTTACATCTGTTTGACGGTGATATGTTGCACCATCTGCTGGTGACTATGATGAGGGTGACGGTCAGTTTTGTGATCGCAATGCTGCTGGGTGTCTTGATTGGTGTGATGATGGGGGCTTTTGCTCGCCTGAACTCGGCTTTTGATTCTCTATTAGTGATCGCGCTTAATATCCCTGCATTAGTTACCATCATCCTTTGTTATGTCTGGTTTGGCCTCGTCGAAGCGTCTGCCATAGCCGCCGTGGCCATTAATAAAATCCCCACAGTGGTCGTGATGGTACGCGAAGGGGCGAGGGTGGTTGACCGTGATCTGCTCGACGTCGCCAGAGTGTTTCAGGTTTCGCGGTTTCGTTATTTCTTCAAAGTTTATCTACCCCAGCTTTACCCCTTCATTATGGCATCGGCCCGTTCGGGGCTGTCTTTGATCTGGAAGATAGTGCTGGTGGTCGAGCTATTGGGACGAAGTGAGGGAGTCGGTTTTCAGTTAGGCACCTTCTTTCAGTTTTTTGATATTGCCAGCATTCTCGCTTATACCCTGGCTTTTGTTGCTATCATCTTAGTGATCGAAGGGGTGATTATGCGACCACTGGACCGTTACATCGCTCGGGGTGGCTATGGTCAGTCTTGATATATCCATTCAGGGCAAAGTTTACCCAAACAGTCTTGAAAGAGTGCTGGATGGGTTAGACTTTAGCGTCTCTAAAGGCGAATTTGTTGCTCTGGTAGGGCCATCAGGCGCAGGCAAAAGTACGTTGTTGAATATGATTGCTGGGCTGGAAAAAAGTGACCCCGGCGAGGTTCTCTACAACGACAGCTCTATGGAGAATAGGCCTCCCTGTAAAATTGGCTATATTTTCCAGCAGCCCAGGTTGATGCCCTGGCTGACCGTCGCTGAAAACTTACGTTTGGTTATGCCGAAAGTCAGCGATACGCAGATAGAGACTACATTGACCCGGGTTGGCCTGAGCGGTAAGTCTGCCAGCTATTCGAAACAGCTTTCCGGCGGTATGCAGCGCCGGGTGAGCATTGCTCGTGCTTTTCTGACTCAACCTGAGTTGTTATTGCTTGATGAGCCTTTTGTTTCGTTGGATGGGCCGAATGCACAACGCCTGCGTGATTTGTTACTAGAGCTGTGGCAAGAGCATAAGCCTACGGTTGTGTTCGTCACCCATGATCTGAATGAAGCTATTCAATTGGCTGATCGGGTTCTGTTTCTATCATCTGCACCGGGGAGGGTGGTATTAGATAAGCTGGTTGATATTCAAAGGCCCCGGCTTAGCGAGGATAACGCTTTTCAGCAATGGAAAGCGCAGATGCTAAGTGAGCATTCAGGCTTATTGGAGGGAGACTCTCAGTAAGGTTGTTGTGCGTTAGAGTGAATGGGAGCGTGAATAAAACCTGGTGCAGGTGACCCTAGCAGGTTTTATTCACAGCTAGGTTAGCGTTATACCGGGTGAACAGTGTAATCAGGCTTTTCTGATGGCATAAGCGGGAATACAACATTACATTGCCCGGTGCCCGAGCTTGGGAAGTACTCGGTCATGATCTCAGCTTCACCTTCATACTTATCCCAGCCCAGCAGGCCAAATAGCATAGCGGTGTCATGCATACCGCCTTCTCCGGAACAGTCTTCAGCGTATTTAGGCATGATATCAAGGAAGTCTTTAGTGCGACCCTGCTTCCACATATCCAATACCATCAGGTCGATCTCTTGATTCAGAGGACGGCTGATTTTGAACAAGTAGTCGCCGACAACTTTATTCGGTGGGATTCTGTGCGAGAGCGATCCACTCGCCAGAAAGGCAACCCGCTTGCCGGACTTCTTCACCGCATTTAGGATAGCTTCACCCACAACCTTAGACTCTTCCAGATCTGCGTCGTACATCCAGCCTGCGATAGAAACGACTTTTATATCTTTGTCGATCCCCATGTAGCGCAGTGGAACCAGAGTTCCGTACTGTATTTCCAGGGTGTCAATTTCATGATGGCAAAGGGTGGTGACACCGCTTTTGGTAGCCGTTTCAGCGATCAGTTGCCCTAGTTCAGGGTCGCCGGTATAGCTGTATTCCATATTGTTCAGGAAGTGAGGGAACTCAGTACTGGTGAATACACCGGACATGTCAGGCTTGGCGTTGATATGGAATCCAGCGTTTACCAGCCAATGGGTATCGGCAATAACAATGGTATCTACTTTACGCTCACGGCACAGATCACCAATCTTACGCAGACCTTCGATCGCGGCATCACGGATACCCTTTAGAGGGCCTTCCTGTTCAGAAATAAACATAGAAGGAACATGTGTCACTTTTGCTGCCAGTACTACTTCGCCCATAACTCACCTCAATTACTTGTTTTTTTGTTATTCGATTGTGCCGCTCCAAAAGCAAAGCCGTTTCGATATGAAGCGAGTATACGGAGGGTTGGCTGAGTGCCTTTGCCATTTAAAGCAAAGCTTTTACCATTTAAGACATTAGAGAGCGTTTCACCACAGAGGACACAGAGAGCACAGAGGAAGGGCTTCAGGAAAGAGCCAATGATTTACCTCGGTATTCTAGGTTGTGATATATGTGAGTAAGAGGTTTTCACCACGGAGAACATAGAGGAAGGGCTTGGATAAGAGTTAATGCTTTATCTCGGTGTCCTCAGTGTCCTCAGTGTCCTCTGTGGTTAATGATTTTTTATAGATAACGTGTTCTGAAAGCAGTGGGCGTCTCTCCGGTCCAGCGCTTGAAGGCCCGGTTGAGATGGGCCGGGTCGGAGAACCCTAGTGAGTAAGCGATCTGGGTAATGTTCTGCCGGGAATGTTGCAGGTACTTGCGGGCCAATTCTTCACGGATCTGGTCACGTAGTTTTTGAATCGTTGTGCCAGATTGGGTGAGTTTATATTGCAGGGTACGGGGCACGATATTTAACTCAGTAGCGACCGCGTCTAAAGTGGTTAGTCCCAGCGGCATCAGATCGATCAGTGTATTGCGTACCTGGCCGGCCAGGTCAGCCATCTGTAATCGTTGCAGATAGTCTTCTACCAGCTTGTCATTTTGTTCAGCCAGCAGACTATTACCCGTCGGCAGATGTTCATTGAGTTGCGCAGCACTTAACTCAAGGCCGTTATTGGGTTCACCAAAACTGACGGGGCATTGAAAATAATTTTCCCACAACTCAGGATTAGCCGGCGCTATGCGTGAGAATTTCACCGAGAGGGGAGAAAAGCTTTGATCAGACATATCGCGGAACATTTTGACTATCGCGCCGAGAAAATAATCGATTCCCTCAGCAACAACCAACGGCTGGTGGTCAGACTCTTTTATCTCCATCGAGAAAGCAAAACTATCCGGGCCTGACTTACTGAGTGACAGACTACAACCATCATTGAGTAACAGATCAAAACGAACCATTCGCTGCAGGGCATCGAACAAGCTGTTACTGGCCCATAGCGAAAAGCCCAGTGCATGAAACGTAGTCGGGCAGACATACCGGGCCACCTGTAAACCGATATCTTCCTGGCCTGTTTCGTTTAATGCCAATGCCCAAAGGGTACGGGTGTGGTCAGAACTGAAGCGCACATCGGTATCGCGCTTTTGCGAGATATCCACACCGGCAGCATGTAAGAGTTGAGCGCCGTTGTAGCCCAGCGAATCCAGAGCACGTCCGACAGCGACAGACCAGCCACCAACGACGGTTGATGATTGCTTACTATCGACTGCTGCAGATTGTTTCTGTCGGGTATTTTCGTCCATGCTCACTCTGTACCAAAAGGCCTTGAAACTGAGAGACTCAGTGTACCCCTAAGTTCAGATGAACCAAAGGATGGAAGCTGACGTTGAATGGTTAAAAATCAGCTGCGTTTATTGCCAGTTGCTCCGGAGTGAAGCGATAGATTGTCATCTCATCCACGCTATAAGCCCCCATGTTCCGATAGAAACTGATGGCGGGTTCGTTCCAGTCCAGGCAGCCCCATTCTAGTCGTTGGCATCCCCGCTGTAGTGCCAGTTTTGACAGATAGGCGATCATTGTTTTGCCAAGCCCTTTTGACTGAACAGGTTGATCGATAAAGAAACCATCAATATACAGCCCTGACTGCCCAGTGAAGGCCGAAGAGGTTTGGTAGAAATAGATAAATCCGACGGTCTCACCCTTAAGTTCGGCAAAAACCACTTCACCCTTTTTATCGGTCAGTAACCGATGAATGTCAGCTTCAGTGGCGGTTATTTTATCCAGCATCTTCTGATAAGCACCGAGTTTTCTCATGTACTCGACAACCAGACCTGCATCATCGGGCGTTCCTGGTCGTAATCGGCATTCACAATTCTTGGTTTGAATGAAATCCATATCGTTTTTCCTTAGTTAGAAATGTTGCCGAAAAACCCTTTAGATAAATCTGCTTGGCTCAGTCTGTTCCGGGGTGTCAATCCAGACGGGTTATAGCGAATAAACGATAGTGTTTCTAAACGATCGTTTTAATTGCTACAAATAGAGACAAGAGGTCCGGATAGTGTCGGGCCTCTTGTTTTATGGACTGCAAAAAAAGCAGCAATTTACCAGCGCAAAGGAGTGACAATTTTATGGAAACTTTTATAGCAAACAACGCCCAGCAAAACCACCTGCAAATTCCACCACAGCCAATAGCTCAACAGGCAATTCAGCAACGTCAAAGGCGTTATTGGGATGCCCGGGTGTATGAAGAAGTCCGTGGTGATAACTGGAGCAGAACAAGTGTTGATAACCGCATAGATTTACAGGGCTGGCTACCCTATCTGGATCAGCTCCCCCGTGATCCCTATGTAGATACCCGCTGGAAACGGATGTCCTGGTTCTATCTGGATCAGTCAGGTGAGCCCCGCGTGTTAGCCGGTTGTCCTATGGCGCAGGGTGGAGCCTTCAATGACGCTGATACTATGGCCGATAAAGTTCGCCATTACGCGCCCCTGGAAGATCAGTTTATTCAGCGGGATGATGTGAGTAGTTTTATCAAAGGCTGGGCCGATCTGTGGGATATTCAACCGGGTGAACCGATTCTGATGCAGATAAATGGCGTACGGGGAGATGAATTAACCGACCCATTACAGGGGCAGGGTATCCATAAGGATGGCAGTCAGTTTCTCAGTGTACTGGTGATCAATCGTGAAAACGTCAACGGTGCGACCAGCTCGCTATCGTTTGATAAGCAGGGTCGGCAAGAGATCATCTCGGCAGATCTGGCCCCGGGAGAGATTTTGCATATTAAGGACGATCAGATCTATCACAGTGTTAGCAGTCTGAAACCCCTGGATACCAGTCAGCCATTCGAGCGGTTTATCATCATTATCAATTGTCGTTTCAATGATCAGTTTCAGAACCGAATTCTAAGGGAGCATTTTCCTGGGGCGGTGTTGAATGAGTGGTAGGGCAGTAAGGAAAACAGGTCGGTAGAAAAATTGGTGTAAAAGGTGAATCTTGTGTTCGCCTTTTTTATCCTGGTAAACCACGGGTCAGTTGACCCGCTGTTTAAAGCTTAACGAGGCTCAGCTCTTTCGATACATATTCGGTAATTTAATATGGAACTGAATGGCCAGCGCTCGAAGAATAAACGCGACCAGAAAGCCCCCCATCAGGTCATAGCTGTAGGGCAGGTTTAAGGTATTGAGTATCAGATAGGTAACCGATCCGACCAGCATAGGGGTGATATATAGCTCTTCATTCATCAGTGTCAGGTTGCTGCCACAGAGCAAGTCTCGGGCGATACCGCCAAAGCTACCGGTCATAACCCCCATGCAGACCGCAATCAGGGGCGATGTGCCAAACTTCAGCGCGATCTCTGTGCCCACGACAGCAAACAGGGCAAGACCAACCGCATCCATCCAGATTAGTGCGCGTGTTCGCGAAGCCAGTTTAGGTGCAATAAAGTAGGTAATAGCTGAGGCGAGCAGGCAGATGATGATCCAGATAGGTTCACGGATCCAGAATACCGGTAGTTTACCTAGCAGCACATCGCGCAGAGTGCCACCGCCCAGCCCGGTTGCGGTGCCGATCAACATCAAGCCCAGAATATCCATTTTCTGACGTGCGGCATCCAATGCGCCTGAAACGGCGAAAACACCTACGGCAGATAGCCCCATGATGCTGATAACCGCAGTAATATCGAAAGGCATTAATTCGTTTCCTAAAGTGTGATTGGTGAGGCATAAAGGTTATGAAAGATGCGCTATATGTGGAGGCTGAATTATTTAGCATCAGGTTGTTATTTTAAGGGAGAAATCGATCAAGTGGGAGTGATCATTGTGATAGTCTAGCTGTATTTTTATGGTTACGGACGATCTGAATGAAACTCCTACATACGTCTGACTGGCATCTGGGTCAGAGTTTTTTTACCAAAAGTCGCAAAGCTGAACATCAGGCATTTCTTGCCTGGTTGCTGGAGCAGGTCGCTGCCCATGATATCGATGCTGTCATTGTCGCGGGCGATATCTTTGATACTGGCACGCCTCCGAGCTATGCACGGGAGATGTATAACCAGTTCATCGTAGCGATCAGTCAGCTGAATTGCACGCTGGTGGTATTGGGTGGTAATCACGACTCAGTATCGACCTTGAATGAATCAAAACAGCTGGTGGCCTGTCTTAATACTCATGTCGTCGCTAACGTTGTCCCGAGTGCCGTTACCGCCGAAGTAACAGACGACACTGCCAGATCTGCACCGGATCATAATCAAATTATTGAGCTAAAAAACAGTACGGGTGAAACCGGTGTTATTCTCTGTGCGATTCCCTTTATCCGCCCCCGTGATGTTATACAGAGTCGTGCCGGCGAATCGGGCCTTGAAAAGCGTCAGGCATTGGGCGAGGCGATTAAGCAGCATTATCATCAGCTGTATCAGGCAGCGCTGGCTGTCAGAGAAGAGAAACAATTGAATGTTCCTATCATCGCTACCGGCCATCTAACGGCTTTGGGCGTGAGTCAGTCAGACTCCGTACGCGATATCTATATCGGTAGCCTGGATGGTTTTGCGGCGGATGGATTTCCCCCGGCAGACTATATTGCTCTGGGACATATCCACAGGCCACAGGTTGTCGCCAAATCAGAGCATATCCGTTATAGCGGCTCGCCCATTCCACTGAGCTTTGATGAACTTAAAACCACAAAGCAGGTGGTGATAGTGGAGTTTGATCAGGCTGATCGGGTGGCTATTTCTCCCCTTGAAGTGCCACGGTTTCAGCCGATGGCCGTGATCAAAGGTGACCTCAGTAGCATCGAATCTCAGCTGAAAGCGTTTGACGCTAATACCAATGAAAGTGCGCCGCAGGCTAAGCCGGTTTGGCTCTGTATAGAGGTCGAACTTCAGGACTATCTTGCGGATCTACCCCAACGTATCCAGACACTGATCGAAGGCTTGAGCGTCGAGCAGACAGTCGATCAATCAGTAAGCCCGTCGGTTGGCTTGTCCTTTGAAGTATTGCAGCTGCGGCGTTCACGTAACACCGCTAAGCAATCGTTAACCCAGACAGCGCGTGAAACTCTGGCGGAGTTAACGCCCGATGATGTCTTTGCTAAGCGACTGGAGCTGGAGAACTTCGAAGGTGAAATAGAAACGTTGCGATTAGGCAGAATAAAGCAGCAATTTAAACAGATACTGTCGGAAGTTGAGAATCCGGAGCAGGGCGCATGAAGATATTAAGCCTGCAGTTCAAAAATCTGAACTCTCTGAAAGGCGAGTGGAAGATCGACTTCACTCAATCGCCCTTTGTGGATAACGGCCTGTTTGCGATTACCGGGCCGACCGGGGCGGGCAAAACCACCCTGCTCGATGCGATCTGTCTGGCGCTATACCATCAGACGCCCCGCTTAGGCCAGATCTCGGCGTCAACCAATGAGATTATGACCCGGGGCACCGCCGAGTGCTCCGCTGAAGTGCAGTTTGAAGTGAAAGGCAAAGCCTATCGTGCCCACTGGAGCATGCGTCGTTCCCGAGGTAAGGCCGATGGTAATCTGCAACAGGCGGATGTCGAATTGGCTGAAGTCGCTACGGGCAATGTGCTGGCGACCCAGATAAAGCAAAAAAACGAGACGATTGAACGTATCACCGGTCTGGATTTCTCCCGTTTTACCAAATCGATGCTGCTCTCCCAGGGGGAGTTTGCTGCTTTTCTGAATGCCAAAGAAGCCGAACGAGCAGAGTTGTTAGAAGAGCTAACCGGCACCGAGATCTATGGGCAGATCTCTGAGCGGGTGCACCTGCACTTTGCTGAGGCTAAGCAAAAGCTGGCAGAGCTGAACTCTCAGGCCAAAGGTGTGCAACTGCTCACTGATGAGGCTAAACAGCTACTCCAGGAAGAGTTAACCCAGCTTCAACAGCAACAGACTGAGCATAAGGCCAAAGTTACAGCTTCCAGTGCCCATTTAAGCTGGTGGCAACAGCAAGAGCGCGGGTTACAAGAGGTAGCCGCTAACACTGAGCGCTTACAAAAAGTTAAAGAACAGCAAACCCTGGCACAACCGGATCTGCTGCGCTTACAGCAGAGTGAACCGGCGGAACAACTGCGAACCCCTTTTACGTTACTGCAGGATGCTCAGCTACAGCGTGATAATAGCGAAAAGCTCTATAGCGAAAAGCAGGCATCAGAGCAGGGGGGCAAAGCGCAAATGGAGACCGCTGCGGCAACCTTCGATCAGCAGCGTGCATTGCTCGAAAAAACCAAGCAGCAGCATGAACATCAAGAGCGTCTGATCAATGATCAGGTGGTTCCGCTGGATCAAAAAATCTCTGCCGAGCAGGAAAAGCTGAGCGAAAAAAATAACGGGATGAAAGAGACCGTTTCGAAAAGAGATGCCAGTCAACAGCAGCTAATCTCGCTTAACGAGCAGATCAACACTCAAGCTCAAGAGCTCGAAGCGATTGATCAGTATCTGCTGCAGCACAAGGCAGACAGGTCGTTAAAACAGTACCTGGGTCAGTGGCAAATACAGGCTGAACAGATTCTGTCAGAAGAGGCTGGGTTAAACCAACTGATCAACAAAGAAGCAGGCCAGCAGGCAATGCTGACTCAGCAACAGGACGCACATGAAGCAGATGAAAAACTGTATCAAATGGCGGTGGCGGATACAGGCAAGCTAGAGCAGGTCTGGCAGCAGGCAAACGGTGCTTCTGTTGCAGCATGCGAGCAGGGAGATATCGAAGTATTAGAACAGCAACGGGAGCGGTTGAATACTGACTACACCCAGTTGCTTAAACTGCAGCCGCTCAGTCACCGCTGGCAGCAGCTTGATACAGAACGGCAGGAAAAGCAGGCAACCGAAAAGAGCGAGCAGGCCCGACAAGTAACAGTCAAGCAGACACGAGATCAGTTACGAGCCCAGTATAAAAAACAGGAGCAATTGGTCAGCGCTCTGAGCAAACTCGTTACTCAGGATGAACAGTTAGCTCAGTTCCGGGCCGACCTTCAGGCCGGAGAGGAGTGCCCTCTGTGTGGCTCCCATGATCATCCAAAGCTGACTGGCGATGTATCAGATCTGTCTCAGGCCATTAAAGACAGAGAGATAGCCGAGCAGGAACTCAGCGAGATTAAAGGGCAGGGGCAGGATACCGCTGCCGCACTGACCTCAGTTGAGCGTCATCTGCAGGAATTAGTGCAACGGTTAAGTGCGATAAAGACTGATCAGTCTGGTTTGGAACAGCAGTGGCAGCAAATCACAAGAGTTTTGAACCTCGGTTTTCCAATTAGTGATAGTCAAAGTCTGCAGCAGTATGAAGCAGCGGAACAGGTAAAACGGCAGCAATCTGCAGATGCGATTCAGCAGCTTAAAAAGCTGAATAAGCAAAGAGACGATGCCAAGCAGCAATGGGACAACGCACAGCGCAGTGCAGAACAACTGAAAAACAGGTTTGAGTTGAGTGAGCAGGCGATAACTAACCTCTCCAGGAGTCTGCTTGAAGTCCAACAAGATAAAGCCAAACGATCAGAGCAGATCATCACCCAGCGCGAGGCGTTTACTGCACAGCTAACTGAACAAGGCTATCACCCCCCTGAGGCAGAACAGCTACATGAATGGCTGAAAGCCAAACAGCTGGATGCGCAGCAATGGGAGGCGTTTAGCGGTAAGAAAGAACAGCTCTCTAGCCATTTTAGTCGCTTAAGTATTGAACAGACGCACTGCCAGAATCAGCTAAACGATCTTGAAAAACAGCTGACTCAGTTACAAGAGGAATGGGAGCTGCTGAGCCAGTCACTTCAACTGTTGAAAACTCAGCGTAGTGAGCTTTTTGGTGAGAGGGTTGTGAGCCAAGCGCGCGCAGAGAGCCAAATTCAAATGCAGTCTGCCGAGGCAACTCATAAGACAGCGCAGGAGAGCAGTCACCAGTTATCCAGTGCGCATAAAGCCCAGCTCGCAGAGCTGAACAACCAGCAACAAGCGCTTAAAACGTCACAAACCCGTCTGGAGGCGCGAAAGTCCAGCTGGTTAACCGCATTGTCAGAAAGCCCGTTCAGCACCGAAGAGGCATTCCAGCAGGCACTCTTGTCAGAGCCAGAACGCAAAACGTTACAAGATAAAAAGCAGCAATTGGATAGCGAACTCGCACAAGCTAAAGCATTGCTGGATAACGCAGGGCAAGCGCTGAAAGCCGTACAGGAAAATCCACTCGCAGCGGAATATCAGAAGACCCCCAAGGTGGATATCGAAGCGCAGATCAGTGAACTGAATAACACTGTTGAGCAGCTGGCAAGACGGGTTGGAGAGATTAGTAACGAGCTAACCTCAGACCAGAGCCGTCGAAAAGATCAGCAGGCGTTGTTCGATGAGATTGAAGCGTACACCGAGCATTACGATGATATTCAATACCTGCACTCACTGATAGGCTCACAGAAAGGCGATAAATTCCGTAAGTTTGCTCAAGGCCTGACTCTGGATAATCTGGTCCACCTGGCGAACCAACAGCTGGAACGTCTGCATGATCGCTACTTGCTGAAACGTAAACAAGATGCCGGGTTAGAACTCAGTGTATTGGATACCTGGCAGGGTGATATCGAACGGGATACCAAAACCCTCTCCGGTGGCGAGAGCTTTCTAGTGAGTCTGGCTCTGGCCCTGGCGCTCTCTGATCTGGTCAGCCACAAAACCAGCATCGACTCCCTGTTCCTGGATGAAGGCTTTGGCACATTAGATAGTGAAACACTGGATATCGCCCTCGATGCGTTGGATAACCTCAACGCCTCCGGCAAGATGATCGGTGTCATCAGTCATATCGAAGCGATGAAAGAGCGAATTCCAGTTCAGCTCAGAGTGGTTAAAAAGAGTGGATTGGGGATTAGTGAGTTGGGTACGGAGTATCGGGTAGCGTAGAGGGTTGTGGTTACTGTAGGAGCTGCTTTAGCATGCCCTCTGGGTACCAGCAGCGATTTTGGTATGACGATATACATTTGTTGATCATTCTTTATCGCGGTACTTCTAATCTTCTTTTTCCGCTCTCGCCGATCGGGTCAAGACCTTTCAACAGCTAAAGGTCTTAACAATCTAAAGCCGCACCACTGCTGGGTCGCTTCGCGACTTACCTGCGCGTTTCATTTTTCAATGGACGCGGGAAAAACTTGGTCGCTTCGCACCCTCAGGCAGTTCCCCGCTTTAGCCCATTGAAAAACTGCAATGCTCGGCTGCACAGAGGGAAATTGGGGCCGTGCTAAATTCTGATTTTGATTTCTAAGAGGTATATGAGCGCTAACTTAATAGCGAATTGTCTGTGAAGAAAAGCTATGCAATGATTAGGTCAACTAGCCAGGGAGATCAAATGGCGACCACAGGCTTAAGGATAGATGCTGAAACGTTGCAACTTCTTTACCAGTTCTTCAAACGATTAAGTGTCAGTGTTCACGCTTTAATATCGTATATTTTGTTGTTATATATTGAGGATAATTCAGAAAATGAGCTTTGTTTTAGAAAGATTTATCGCTGATTGTAAGTCAGCTGTAGAAGGGGATAAGCCGCAAGAGGTGATTGCTGAGTTAGTGCAAGGTGCTGTGCAAGATTATAAAGGGGTTATGGCGGCTATAGGGGAACCAAAGCGAGCTATGATTGAGAAACTGTATGTCTCGGATAGCCTGACAATTGTTAATGTGGTTTGGGCACCTAAGATGACATTAATGCCTCACAACCATAACACATGGGCAATTATTGGCGTTTATTCAGGGCGAGAAGATAATATTTTTTGGCGGCGTATAAAGGACGATAAGAATGGAAAAATCGAAGCGGCAGGTGCCCAATCGATAGCGGCGTGTGAAGTCGCAAAGTTAGGCAAAAATATTGTTCACTCAGTGACTAATCCTACGTCTGAATTTACCGGTGCTATTCACGTCTACGGCGGTAACTTCTTTGAAGTTGAGAGGAGTGAGTGGGATCCCATGAGTCTGAATGAAGCAGCTTATGATGTGGAGAAGGCGCTTGCGTTATTCGAGGCAGAGAACGCAGCACTGATTTAAGACCAGAGTAATGGGTTTCAGAGTACATCTATCGAAAGATTCGACAATCAAATGAATCAGAGCTTTTGAATTTTTCCTCCATTAGTTTTGCTGATTGGTCTTCATAGGCTGCGAAAAACTTAAAGGCCGCTCAATAGCGGCCTTTAACGTGTCTAACTTGGCCCAAATTACCAACGCCCTGTCGCTAAACTTCTGGGTGAGTATTCACCGAACTCAAATTGAAAAGGGAGTGCGTTTTCTATTCGCACGCCGTGTTCTAGTGTGAAGGTCCAGCCCCGTTCGGCGCCCTGTATATTTTTTATTTCCGGGTCATCCTCTGCGAGTATGGTTACGCTGCCGGTCAGCATCATCAGGTCACCGCTCTGGAAGTCGATAAATAACAGTCCGGCTTTGGGGTTGACGACAAAGTTGCCCAGCGTCATAAACAGGAAGTTACCCGAGAAATCCGGAATGGTGAGGGTGTCTCCCTGCACCTTGATAAAACCCGCTTGTCCGCCGCGATGAGAGACATCAACACCTTCAGTGTCAGGGTTGTCGTCTGAGGGGACGTAACTGGAGACAAAAAACGTATCGGCATCGGCGATCCAGCGCCGCGCGCTATCATCTAAGGTTGAGAAGTGAGTAATGTTTTTGTCGTTGATGACCGGCTGTTGGCGCTGAGTGTAGGTAACCGAGCGGGTCTGTATATATTGAGGGCAATTACCAAATGACTGATCAACGGATATTGAGAAACCGCTATCCGATGCGTGGCTGATATGGGCGTTCATCCGATTACGGCGGCGGGTAGGCAGTTCTATCCCTAACAGGCCTAATGGGGCACCCACCTGCAAATTGTTCTGTAGTGGATCACCTGTTATAGCCTGAGTCATAAATTCAAGTGCAGTCGGGCTGGGGGATGCGATAAATCCGGGTTTGCCTGCGATAACAGACGCCCATGGCCGGCCCTGTTGGTCAACACTACCGATGATCATAAAGGGCAGTTGTGAAAAAAACTGTCGATGCTGGTCCGGCATATATGAGCGGATAATCTGCCCACCGATACTGTCCATCCGTTCGCTCATGCCAGTACGGGCTTGCATCACCTTCTCACCGGTATGAAAAGGTGTTTGTGTTGCGTATCGGTTATCTGGAGTATGCATAGTGTCACCTGAGATACTGCTAGTGGCTGTTGTTAAGCGATTGGGCATTTCATAAGACCAGAGCCAACCTGGCTCAGATTCATCACTTTACATATGAACCTGAGACCGGCTAGAGCAGGGGATGCCAGTCGTAAGCGGTTAGGCACGCAATCCTACGTTCGTTGTTGGCATCGGTATAAAACCATCTTGTGCTTCAATGTTTTTAAGTAGCCGCTGCACATTGGGGTAAGCGTCCAGTGAAACATTGCCTTCGGGTGCGTGGGCCACATAGCTATAAATCGCAACATCCGCGATGCTGATGTTGTCGCCTACTAAGAACTCCCGGTTGTTCAGATGCGCTTCCAGCTTATTCAATACCTTTGTCGCCGTTGCCTGGGCAAAGTCGGGATCTATCGGCGCGTTAAAAACGGTAACCAGCCTGGCAGCAGCGGGGCCAAAAGCTATCTCACCGGCTGCTAAGGTTAGAAACTTCTGCACTTCAGCTTCCAGTACATAATCTTGCGGAAGGTAAGCGGGGGCGAACTTTCGCGCCAGATAGACCAGAATCGCATTTGAATCAGATATCACCACATCGGCATCTTTAATGACCGGTACCTGACCGGCGGGATTTAGCTTAAGAAACTCGGCTTGTTTGTGTTCGCCGGCGGGCAGGTCGACATTGATAACCTCATGGGGAATGCCTGCGAGACTCGCAAACAGAGTAGCCCTGTGTGCGTGGCCTGATAATGGGAAAGCGTAAATCTTAACTGTGTTAGACATTTTGTAACCTATCCGATGTGTTTGATGATGGAGTTAGTCTAGATAGGGTTCGCTTAATGGACAATATCCGATATTATTGAATCTTTATCTACAAAATGTAGATAGTGGGTCTGGTTTACTTGCCAGAGCTGTTTTAAGTGAAGGGGTTTTGAATTGGATACCATTGTTGGCATGCGTACCTTTGTTGCGGTAGCCCGGCAGCGCTCTTTCACCGCCGGGGCAAAGCAGCTCGAGATAAGCACTAAGCTGGCCAGTAAGTATGTCCGCCAGCTTGAGGAAAAGTTGGGGGCTCAGCTATTTCACCGGACTACCCGAAGTGTCACGCTGACTGAAACCGGAGAAGCTTACTTTACCCGTTGTGTGCCCCTGCTAGAGCAGTTTGATGAGCTGGAAGGCGTCGTGCAGACCCGACAGTCCACGTTGGCCGGGTCAATCAGGATAACGGCCCCGACAGGCTTTGGTAGCACGCATCTGGTCGATGCGGTAAGTCATTTTCAACCCTTGCACCCTGATGTCACCATTCAATTACAGCTGGCAGATCACTATGTACCTGTCGTGGAGGAGGGCTTTGATCTGGCCATTCGATTTGGCCCCTTGAATGATTCCAGTCTGGTCGCACGCAAGCTCATGGATATGCGTATGGTGGTCGCCGCATCGCCTGACTATCTCTCCAGAGTGGGAGAGCCACAGCATCCGGAAGATCTGTCACAGCACAATTGCTTACTGATGCGCATTAATGCGGACCAGAGTCGCTGGCCATTTAATATTGAAGGTGAGCCGGTATCGGTACGGGTGAGTGGCTCATTCCATGCGAACAGCCCGAAAGCGATCGCTCAGATGGGTGCAACCGGCCTGGGGATAATTTTTTGTCCACACTATGCGATTAAACCCTATGTCGAGACCGGTGAACTGAAAATTCTCTTCGAAGAGCAGGAAGCTAGCGTTATTTCGCTCTATGCGGTTTATCCTCAAAGTCGTCATCTTTCAGCCCGGGTGCGGGCGCTGATCGATCACCTTGTAGAAACCTTTAAAGCCGGGATTTGAAGCAGGCTAGCTGGAGTTGTCTGCGCAAAACACCAAGTTATCCCGCGCTCCTATGTGGCTTAGCCCGGTAATCTGAGCCATAAGGCCTGATGCCCGAAGGTTGGTAAAAGTCACTGAACCGAAAAGCATGAATTTTACTAAGGGTTAACCCTATCTTATTGGTTGAGTCAGTCTTACAATCTAGTGAATACGAAAAGATAGAGGCCTCCGGTGATTATTCGAAATCAGGACAAAATTAACTCCCCCGATACCATCAAACAACAGTTTGAGTCCCTGGGCTATATTTGTAGTGATGCTATTGCCACCTCGGTATATCTGGCGTGTCATCTTCAGAAACCTATATTGGTTGAAGGCCCCCCGGGTGTTGGTAAAACAGAACTGGCTAAGAAGACCTCTGATCTGTTGTCTGCCCCACTAATTCGCATGCAATGTTATGAAGGTCTTGATGAAGCCAAGGCGCTTTACGAGTGGAAGTACGGCAAGCAGTTGCTCTATACCCAGCTATTGAAAGACCAGCTAGGTGATGTCATGCGGGGTGCGAAAGGCCTGGATGAATCGGTTTCCCGTTTGCATCAGTTTGGTGACATCTTCTATTCCGATGAATTCCTTGAACCCCGTCCGCTGCTGGAAGCATTAAGAACGGAAGACGGCGCCGTTCTGCTGATCGATGAAATAGATAAAGCCGATCAGGAATTTGAAGCGTTTCTACTGGAGCTTCTGTCGGACTACCAAATATCTATTCCCGAGCTGGGCACGATAAAAGCGAAGTCTAAGCCACTGGTATTCTTAACCAGTAATAACACCCGAGAGCTCAGCGATGCATTGAAGCGACGCTGCCTGCATCTCTATATTCCCTTTCCGTCGAAAGCGATTGAGCAAAAGATTATTACCGCTCAGGTGCCTGAACTGAATGACAAGCTTAAGCATCAGTTAGTGGAGTTTATTAGTGAACTTCGGGATATGTCTTTGAAAAAGGCTCCTGCTGTGAGTGAAACAATTGATTGGGCCCGTGCGCTTTTACTCCTCAATGTCGACAGTCTGGATCATGAGTGGGTAAAGACGACGCTTAATCTGTTGCTGAAATTCCAAGACGATATCGAAGCAGTTGAACCCGAGATTCATAATCTTCTTAAAGTCGCGACAAAGGAAAATTAATCGACCCAAGGGTCGAGATTGATTATGCAAAAAGTATTAGGCGATTTCATACACGCACTGCGACAAGCCGGTTTGCCGATATCATCGGCGGAAACGCTGGACGGCTTAAATGCAGCTCAATTAGTCGGCATTGATAACGCGCCTCTGCTTAAACAGTCGCTGGGGACGACGCTGACCAAATGTCTGGAGCATCGACTGATCTTTGATCAGATTTTTGATCAGTTCTTCAACAGTCATAATCAATTCAACGCTGACTACGGGCATACTCCTCAAACTGCTGAGCATACAGACATAGCGTTACCCCCAATACCGATGCTTAGCCTGGAATCGTCTCTGGCGCAGCAGTTGATGAGCGGTGATGTCTCAGCGATGCAGGTAATGATTGCCAGTGCTGCCGCTGCGTCCGGTGCTCAGGAAGTTACCTTTATGACCCAGGTGCCGATGGTGACTTATCGGCTTATGCAGGCGCTGGGGGATGGAGCGCTACAACAGGAATTGGCTGAAATGGCCGATCGTGATGAGAGCAGTGCTGAACTACAGTTGCTGCGCCAGCGAAGAATCCGGTTGCAGCAGCATGTCCGTGACTACGTTGAACAGCAGTACCTGGCCTTTAATCAAAATGAGCCGAGCAAGCGACGCGAAGGCAATTTACAAAAAATTAGCCTGACCAGTATCGATCACCGAAACTATAAGCTTATGGGTGAACTGGTGCGTAAGGCAGCTAAAAGATTAGCGAGCATGCACAGTCGCAGGCGACGTATCACTAAGCGTGGTTTACTGGATGTCCGGCGGACTATCACTGCTAATGCCGCCTATGATGGCTTTCTGTTTCACACTAAGTGGAAATCAACCCGGGTTGAGCGACCTAAGGTGATGGTGATATGCGATGTCAGCGGCTCGGTAAGCAAAGTGGCGAGGTTTCTCCTGCTGTTTTTATACTCTCTGCAAGATGTACTGCCGAATGTTAGGTCTTTCGTGTTTTCTGCGAATATGGGCGAAGTTACCAGGCTTTTTGAACAGCATGATATGGACCAGGCACTGGCAGAAGTGATTCATAATTGGGGTAATAAGCCCACTCACTATGGCCAGGCTCTGGGCGACTTTGAAGAGATGGCGCTTGGCGATATCGATAATCGAACCACCGTTATTATGCTGGGCGATGCCCGAAATAATAATGAAGATGGCAATGTCGCTGTTTGGGAAGAGATCTACCGCCGTAGCCAGCGAGTACTCTGGCTCAACCCGGAAGGGCAGGTTAATTGGGATAGTGGTGACTCTATCATGCGCAAGTACGCGCCATTCTGTTCCCATGTCGAAACCTGTAACTCACTTCGAGATCTCAATAGAATTCTAGGGTCTGTTTTAAAACATGAGGCCTGAGCCTATCTTTAGGGCTGAATAAAGTTGGCTGGCAGGCCCATGCTTTACGTCATCTACAACTACTAAAATCATTCTTTGAAGCGTTGTCTAAGACTATTTTTTGTGACGAATACCCTTTTTGGGGTCTTATGGATGGCTGCTTCAGGTTATCTATCGACCTAAAGTGGAGATAGTTTCAAGTCAAACACGTAGATGTAGTGGAGTCATGAGTGAACTCAATACGAATCTTCCCCATGTGCTCTTTGGATAGTCAGTTATCATCCCTTGCAGTGACCAACTTCATGATAAGCACATGAATATCTTTTCTTTCACATTCAGACAGAGGCGATAAAAACTCTTCATTGCACTCCCTAGCTACTTCTGTAGCCGCAACCTCTAACTCCCGGCCTTTATCTGTTAAGAAAATCTGATAAGCCCTTCTACTAGTCGGGTGTTTTTTTCTCTCTACCAAACCTAAGGCTTCTAAAGAATCGAGCACCCTAGTAGTTGTGTAATTTGCGGTGTTGCAACGGGCTGCAAGCTCTACCTGAGTTAGTCCTTCCTCTTCCCACAGGGCAAAAAGGGATGGCCAAAGGCCGAGATTTAGCCCTACCTTTTTCAACTTTTGATCAAAAGAAGATGCCATCTGCCCTCCCAACACTGCAACCAGCCAACCAAAACTCTGATCTCTGGGTAACCGAGCTTCTTTCTTACCTTCCATTACTCACATCTCCACAGTAACCGTATCCAAATCGAGCTGCCTGCATCATACGTTCAAAATATTAGAGTGTCTAAAATGCATCTGTTGCATTTGCAACTATTGCGAACGCATGATAGTTTGCACTAATTGATAGCGCAGTACAAATTGATGAGGCTGCTCTGGAAAGAGAGATGTCCGATGACATCAGACATTTAGCCACACAGGAGATGAACCATGAAAAAATCAATAAGCTATCTGCACCGCATAGCGGGTGTGTTTGCTTTTCTTATTATCTTGAGTTTTTTTAGCAGCACACTGATTACTGAATTGATGGGTGATCAGGCAATGATCCTGACAGTTAAAACAGTTATTTCGTATGGTGTCTGGATTCTTATTCCTTTGATGATGATCACAGGCATATCTGGAATCAAGATGGCCCCAAAAGCTAACGCCGGCCCTATTGGAAATAAGAAAAAAAGGATGCCTTTCATCGCGTTAAACGGACTGCTGATTTTATTGCCTTGTGCGATATATCTACAGCATCTGGCAAGTTCTGGCAGCTTTGATACGACTTTCTACACTGTCCAGGCAGCAGAGCTTATTGCTGGCTTTATCAACTTAGTACTAATGTCTCTCAATATCAGAGATGGTATTCGGGTCGTAAGAGCCAAAAAATAATGCAGGGTCATAAAAGTAAGCTTCCCCAGAACCCATTAACAACCTACATAAACAGTGAAGAAACTAGAGCGTCCAAAGCTCTTCAGCATATGTAATAGGAAATAACACCATTAGAGGAATGAACAAAATGCCACACTTTAAAGAGCTAGATAAGATGGTAACCCTTGCGGATCAGATGGAAACCGAGGAAGGCCCGATAGTCCTAGTCAACGTATTTACCGTGGATGCGGTAGACGAAGATGCGTTGATTAAGGCGTGGTCACATGATGCGGATTTCATGAAGGCTCAACCTGGTTATATTTCAACCCAACTTCATAAAGGTATTGGTGGTAGCACTACCTATATTAACTATGCCATATGGGAAAGCGTTGCAGCATTTCGTAATGCTTTCACACATCCTGAATTTCAAAGTCGTATTGGCGATTATCCTGAAAGTGCAGTGGCATCCCCACATTTATTCAAGAAGCTTTCAGTTGAAAACCACTGTACTGCGTAATCCTAAAAAGCCTTACTAAGGACTGGGAGTCTGCTTGACAAGTGTAAGGCTTCTGATAGATTTAACTGCGTAAACGACCAATACCACACTGGAGGGTAAAGATGATTGTAGTTAAAACCTTCCGGGCAGTTCGCTGAAATCCGTATAACCTGATTTCTCTGCCCGGTTTATAAACCGGGGCAATTTAGCCCCCGATGATTATTTATCGGACGCTACTTATGTAAGCGTCAGGGGTTTCTATGACTACAATTTATTCACTGTCCCAACTGGGGTGGTCTCCTTTTTTTCAGCAACAACTCTCATTAGAAGAATGTACTCAATACCTGCCGGCCAGAGTTGTCGCGCAGCATCGTTCACATCTGGAACTGTATAGCGAGCAAGGCCAGCGGCGCTTGCCTCATACGCCCAAAATGCCCGCTCTAACGGTGGGGGACTGGGTGCTTTTACATGAGGATGGAGCCTTTTACCGTCTGCTGGAGCGTCTGTCTCGCTTCTCGCGTAAGGCGTCTGGCAGTAAAGTATCTGAGCAACTGATTGCCAGTAATATTGATACCGTCTTTATCACCACCTCACTGAATCAGGATTTCTCCCTTAATCGGATTGAGCGCTATATGGTGTTAATTAAAGAGGCGGGCGCAGATGCTGTGGTGGTTTTAACCAAGCCTGACCTCTGTGATGATCCAGACAGTTATTTGCAGCAGGTACAGGCCCTCGATCCATTACTTATGGTTGAAGTGGTCAATGGGCTTGATGCCAGCAGTGTAAAGGTTTTGCTTCCCTGGTGTCGGTCTGGCAATAGTGTTGCGGTGTTAGGTTCATCCGGTGTGGGCAAGTCTACGCTAGTGAATGCTTTGCTGGGGGAGTCGACCCAACAAACCGCCGAAGCTCGGGATGCAGATGATAAAGGTCGGCATACTACGACTTCCCGCACATTACATCTGATGTCCGGTGGTGGTGTGTTGCTGGATACTCCGGGTATGCGGGAATTACAGCTGACCGATTGTGAAACAGGACTGGAAGAGGCGTTTGCTGATATTAGTGCCTTGATTGAACAATGTCGTTACAACGACTGCCAGCATAATTCGGAGCCCGGCTGCGCGGTACAGAGAGCGCTTAAGGCGTCGCAGATAGATCAGCGTCGATTGTCGAACTATCTCAAATTGATGCGTGAACAGGCCCATAATAGTGCCAGTCTCGCAGAGAAACGGGAAAAAGACAGGGCGCTGGGGCGTTTTTACAGATCTGTACAAAAGGAATCAAGGAAGCTGAAAAAAGGCCGTTAGTCTGTGATAAAAAAGGCCGCTCAATGAGCGGCCTTTCATATTTATAATTACCTGTAATCAAAAGAGGCTATGAAATTAAGTTGGTTAATTTAATGAGAAGACCTCGGTAGGCGACATTTACATATTGCCCCAATCGAAATCAGTGTTGTTTTGACAAAATTTCTTCAAATAATACCTGCATCAGTTTTTGGCCATTTTCTGTACTCCAGTCTTGAGCAAGCTCTGCTATCAACTGGTTAGTCGTTGTTAATGTCACGCCATTGCTTTCCATGCGGCGCAACGCTGTTTCATCGGCGGTCTGAGTCGGTGAGCCTGAACCATCAACTACAACCTGTACATTGTAGCCCTCTGATACGGCAGTGATTGCGGGATACACCACGCAAACATCTGTAGTAATACCGGCGATAATAAGATTTTTACGTTTGGTATCTTTTACTGCTTTGGCAAACCCCTCATCTTTCATTGAGTCGACAACTCCTCCTCGCAATACACGATTCGCGTAAGCGTCTGGCACTGCCAGTTGCAACTCCTCAAACAGAGGTCCCTGTGCCTGGTCTTCCATGCTGGAAGTTAGGATCAAAGGCATACCTACCGCATCAGCAGCAAGTGCCAGCGCAATCGTATTCATTTTAATCTCTTCCAGACTTGCGGAGCCGACCCACCCCATAGTGCCTACCTGATGATCGATCAATAACATGGCGGAATTTTCAGGTGTGAATAGTGGTGATTTCATAATAGACCTCGATAGTTGATTAAGTGCTGAGCCATTTTTAGGCTTTGTCAGACTTAAATTACTCTGCTTGGTGTTGCATAAAGCGCTTCGGTTAAGCGCTGAATGTTATGGGAGCCTGAGTTCAAGCGTTCCTGACTCGAATGCATCGATGAGCCAGAGCTGATAATGGGTTGGTCAAGGGGCTGCCCTAAAGCAACCATAATGACGGCACCCGAGTCACCCGCTGTTAGGCTAAGATCAGCGTCTGATTGATTAAGCACCCCTAGATGGTTTGCTTTAAGTAAACTGTTATTGAGGGAGATTTCGCCTGAGCGAACATAAATAAAGCCGCTGGTCTGGCCCTTCTCAACAGCATGTTGCCATGTGCCATTGGATGTAATCTCGACCTCAAGATAGGTAATATCGACACTGTGTTTGGCAGGACTGAACACACCAGAATGCTGTCCGACCAGGATCTTCGTCTTGCTGACCGGTGTCGTAACAACCGGAGCCTGCTCTTTCTGCGCCAGTGAATAGGACACTGGACCCATCTCGACCTCGTCCTGGGGTAACAGAGTCCACAGTTGGAATGCATCGGTTACACCCCGATTGGGATAAACGGTTTCTTTATGTAAAACACCGGCACCAGACGCCATCAACTGCACACCACCGGCTTCTAGCTTGCCTTTGTTGCCATCAGTATCTTCGTGGACGATGTCGCCGATCACGGGGTAAGAAATAGTGGCTACCCCTGAATGACCATGAAAGCCAAACCCTGTGGTACCTGTCAGACCTTCTGTCTGGAAGTGATCCCAGAGCACAAAAGGGTTGAGTTGCTTAACATTCTTCTGGTTAATAAAACTGGTAACTGGACCATGCTGGTGACCGTTTCTGGTTTCTATTATTGAGCGGCTCATTTGTTGATCCTCCTGAACATTAGCGATGGACCCATGGTATTTGATACTCGACTACTTGATTAGATGGTATAGTTGGTTTTATCTATCCCATATTTATAAGTAGTTGGTGAATGATTGATTTCAATGAGGTTTATGTCTTTGTAAAAGTTGTAGAGGCGGGAAGTTTTGTCGGAGCCAGCAAGCAACTGAATATGCCTTCAACGACGGTGAGCCGAAAAGTACAAAAGCTTGAAGATGCACTTGGGGTGAGGCTACTGCAAAGATCAACGCGAAAACTGCATCTGACCGACATTGGTCAGCAGTACTTTGAAGATTGCCAGCAGAGTCTGGCAAGTATTGAAGAAGCAACTACGCTGGCAAGTGAATCCAGATCGATGCCCACGGGTCTGTTAAGGGTTACCTCGCCTACGGATTTTGCCGTGAACTATTTGCAGCCCTGGATCAATGACTTTCTACGGCTGTACCCAGATGTGCAGATAGAGTTGGAAGTAACAGACCGTTATGTGGACCTTATCGAAGAGCGCATTGATATAGCGTTTCGCAGCGGCGAGCTAAAGGACTCCAGCCTTATTGCCCGTCGTATTGGTCCTAAACAGAGTATATTCTGTGTCAGTCCTGAATATCTCGACAAAGCTGGCAGGCCGAACTCTCTTGATGATTTGAGTCAGCATGACTGCGTCATCATGGGCAGAAGCTTAAAAAATCAATACTGGCGGTTTATGACTGATGAAGGAGAAATTTCGATTCCCGTCAGAGGGCGATATGCAGTAGATAATATGAAATTAGTTGTTGAAGCAGCCCATAACGGTATGGGAATCGCTCAGGTACCTCATCCATTGGTCATGAACTTGTTAAAAAACGGGGAGTTAATTCAGGTATTAGCTGACCACTCAGCTCCTCAACAAAGCATCTATATTATTTATCCTTCCCACAAGCATTTAGCCCGGAATGTCAGAACCTTTATCGATCATGTGGTTGAGTCAACGACTCCTGATGCCCCCTGGGAAATTAAATAGCAAAAAGAAAGAGAGGGTATCCACCCGATAAGTTTTTAGCTTATATCGAAGTACAAAAAAGGCGAGCATAGCGCTCGCCTTTTTTTATATTGAGGTTATTTAACCAACTTTTTAAGCTAACTAACTTAGTTAAATCGTTAGTCACTATAATTGCTTAATCATTTCTTGAAGCGTTGCCAAAGACTAGTTTCTTGTGGTGAGTATCACTTCTCGGGTCTTATGGCTGCTTCAGGCTATTTATCGATTGAAACCAAAAGCAGACAAAGGCCGTTGCTGAGGATTAATTTAATTGGCTTCATCCGCACAGCACTCCTCCTGTAAAAAACCGATCACCGAGTCTAGCTGTTCATATTGGGCTACACAAAACAGGGTTCGGCCTTCCCGGCGCTGAGTGATTAGCCCCGCTGATTCCAGGCTTTTTAAGTGGTGTGACAGTGTTGACCCAGGTATCTCCAGCTTCTCTTGAACCTCACCAACAGCAATGCCTTTTCTCCCGGATTTAATCAGCTGTCTGTAGACGGCAAGCCGAGTGGGATGGCCTAACTCTTTGAGTGCTTTTGCTGCCTGATCAATGTTCATCTATAGATCTCTCATAAAATATATTTCCATATTACTAGAAATATATTGTTAGTAAAGTTCATATCCTTTATATTTCGACTATTCCAGAAATATAGAGAAAGAAGTCAATGAGCATTACCCTTGAAATGGCGCAAGAAAGTCTCGGAATCTTTGCTTTCCTAACTGTCGAATTGACAGTGCTATTCCTATTGATTAGCTATGCGGTTGGCGTACTGCAAGAATATATCCCGCCCGCTAAAGTACAGGCAATATTGGGCGGAAAGAACGGTAAGGGGTATTTTGTCGCAGGCTTATTAGGGGCTATCACTCCTTTTTGCTCATGCTCAACCATCCCTTTCTTGAAAGGGCTGCTGCGGGCAAAAGCCGGATTTGGAGCGATGATGGTGTTTCTATTTGCCAGCCCTCTGCTGAATCCAATTATTATCGGCTTATTTATCGTAACTTTTGGTCCGAAGGTTGCCGCGTTCTATTTTGTGATGGCTATGGGGGTGTCAGTCATTGCCGGTTATAGTCTTGAAAAGCTTGGGTTTGAACGATTCATCAAGGCTGAAGCTTACATCGACCCCAAAACAACGGGTTGTGCTAGTGCTTGTGGTGGCAGTAATACGCCCATAAACAAATGGAAATCAATTTGGTTTGTTACCTGGTCTGATTTTAAGAAAGTATTACCGTATTTGATGGGAGGAATTACTTTAGGGTCTCTAATCTATGGTTTTATGCCGACTGAGTTTGTATCTTCTATGGCTAGTGATGACAATTCTTTTGCGGTGCCTGTAGCAGCAATCATTGGTATTCCTTTGTATATTCGAGCTGAGGCTGTCATTCCATTGAGTGCTGCTTTAGCAGCCAAAGGGATGAGCTTAGGGGCTGTGATGGCTCTTATTATAGGCAGTGCGGGCGCTAGTCTCACTGAAGTGATCTTGCTGAAGTCCATCTTCAAGAGTCAAATGATAGTCGCTTTTCTATCGGTGATTATTTCTATGGCCGTCGGCGCGGGGTATCTTTACGGGTATCTATTTTAACCGGAGAATCAGGCTATCTATCGGCTCAGAACTGGCATAGGGAATACTCTACTACTGCTTTAACGGGCGGAGCATACAAACCCAATACTACAGTGCTTATTATCACAACACTGGGTCAGCGGCTCCAGAGAGAAAAATAGGCGGCATTCTGGACGTATTCCATGAAGAGCGACTATTCTGAACTTGTGACTAAGTAATTTAAGTCCGAATACGAGAGGGCTACCTCCATGACTAAGACCGTAACCGGAACGTATGAGTCCGCTACTCAAATTAAGAACGCAAAAAATGATCTGATTGCAATCGGAATTCCGCAGGAACAAATTTTTGTTGATGATGAAAACCAACAAATCAAGGTGATGATAGCGGATGAAACCGAGCCGGAGATTGAAGATATTCTCAAGCAACATGACGCTACTTCGACGAGTGTAACGACGAGTTAACACCTAGAGTGATAATGAGTCGAATTTTACTCTTCAGCTTAATGCTTGTTTTTGGGTTAGTTTCAGCTTTCGGAGATATCAGCTTGTAGAGCCGTAATGCCGCCCCATGGCACAGAACCGAAGTTCAACTAATAGGTCTGCTTTGGGTTGGCAGCAGGTATCCTGGTTGCTTGGAGATGATCTTTATACTTCTGTTTCTTCCACCATACTGTAGCGAGGCGTGCTAGCATGCCCTCTGGGTACCCCACGCCGATAAGGCTATCAGCAGGCACTAAGCTAAATGAATCGCTGTGAGGGCACAGTTCCTACAAAGTACGAACTCGTTTTTTCGGACCTCAGCCAAGCGAAGCGGTCGGGTAACGGACCTCGGGGTTATCGTTTGAATATTCCCTCGGCGCTTAACAGAGTATGATACATTTCGAGATTCAGGCTCTGTTATTTATATGATGGTAAGGGTGTAACTAAACCCATCCGGATACTGCAAAAGTGACAGGTGACTAAAGCACTGAAAGATACCCTGGAAATATCTTTTTAATTCAATCTAATCCAAGAGACACCCTATGAACCTGCTTGATCCCTTTGGGCGTACGAAGGCCCGCCGCCAGAAAGAGTATGAGTCTCTACGGGCTTCATTAGTTAAGGCGGAGATTACCAGTTCGGCTCAGGCTGAAGCTTTGCAACTCAATGTCCAGCAACGAGGAAGATGGGCGATTTTGGGTGCGATAGTGCTGACTATTCTACTGTCAGTATTTTTCCCTGAATACAGAATCATCTTTATAGCCGTGGGCGCACTATTTTGTTTTTGGGTTAATAAAATAACCCGCAACGGGAAGAAATATATTCGACGCTATATTGAGGAGGAACTAAACGAGGACTCAAGCAGTAATTCGGAAGAAGAGTAGTTTTTTCGTATTTAGGATCTTTCACTGACTTATACAGCATGTTGCCAAATGGTATTGTAGTGATCATCTTTGATCCACAGTTCCGTCGGAGTTGCTGGGTCGCTGACGACACAAGCCATCCCTTTAAACCAATGTGTATAGGTTTGTTCAAGAAAAGATCTAACTCTGAATGAGCCAATTGTTTGTATAACTTCAGATAACAAATACCAAGCTGATCGAGATCAATGAAGTGTCACCATATAGCCCGAACAGTCTGGCGGCTTCTCAATTCCGTTCTACACTTGATGTTCTGTTAACTGAAAAGGGATGGTGCAGCATGAACTTGGCTAATCAGCAATTACTAGACACCAGCAGACTTCAACAGCGGGCTAAACAACTGAAAATTCAGCAAGCCATGACGGAGAATCAGTCTCTCAATTTAGCCGCCCATGAAAGCGGCTTCAGTGATTACCAAGCCTACCTAGATGCAGTGCGTAAACAAGCTATCCAGATGATGCTCAATCAAAACCACCAGGCACAGCGTTCCTTTTCCTAAGTCTGTTTTGAAATCTACATCGGCTCTTTAAGTCCGTTCTTGGCTCAGCCCTGAGTAAATGTGTTGTATAACATTGTGTCTTAGGCAGATAAACGCTCAGCTAAAAAATCAATCAATATCCTTACCCGCCGGGGCAGATTACGGCTGAGCGGGTAGAGTGCCGATATAGTGGTCGGTTGTTGGTAATATTGGGTGAGCAATAACTGTAAAGCGCCTTCATCAACTTGTTTCTTGAACAAAAAGCTGGGGCCAAAACCGATGCCCAGGCCATTTAACATTCCATCGACAACTAATGTCCCGTCATTACTGGTTAGATTGCCTTTCACTTTTACCGTGATTGATTCACCACTAGGCATTCGAAAAGGCCAGGCACGATTCGATTTTGAATCACCATAGATTAGGCAGTTGTGTTGTGTCAGATCAGCCGGTTGAGTTGGCTCTCCCCACTTTTCTATATATTGGGGAGAGGCTACCACCTGGAAAGTGCACTCTGCCAACCGGCGGGATAACAGACTGGAATCTTCCAGTTGACCGACTCGCAGAGCGATGTCGATACCTTCTTCCACTAGATCCTCAACCCGACCACTGGCAATGACATTCAGGTCAATATCGGGGTATTGATGTTGAAACTGAATCAACAGCTGACTGACGCCCGAGATTATGAGGCTTTGAGGAACCGTTATGCGAATCTTTCCCCGTGGAGCGCTTTGGCTGTCCATTATTTCGGCACGGGCATTCTCCGCCTCTGCCATGATGAGTTTGCAGTGATTGTAAAACTGAGAACCTTCCTCTGAAAGGCTTAGCTTACGCGTGGTACGGTAAAGCAAGCGAGCGCCCAGGTCTTGCTCTAACAGAGATACCTGTTTACTGACGAAGGATTTGGATAGTCCTAGTCGTTCTGCCGCCGCTGTAAAGCTGCCTGCTTCCACAACAACTGCAAAAGTTTCCATCAACGTTAAAGTATTCACATTAGTGCCTGTCAGAGAACAATGAGTTCACCCATAGACTATATATCAATCTATAAGAACACAATAAGCTTGACTCATATGGTTTTCACCAAGCTTTAGGTGCTAACAAAATTCTTATGGAGGTGACTTATGAATACAGTACAGGTTGACGAGCAGAGCTATGGAAAATTAGCGAAATGGCTTCACTGGGGAATGGCCCTGATGTTGATAGTACTTGTGTCAGTCGGTACTTATATGACGGGGTTGGATAAGGCAGATCCCAGTCGTTTACAGATTATGGGGGTGCATAAATCTTTTGGTGTCATCTTCATGCAGCTTGCCATTCTTCGTTTGATCTGGAGCCGTATTAACCGTTCACCTTCGTTGCCGGAGGTTCTATCCGGTTGGGAGCGGGCACTCTCGCGCATCGTCACTGCTTCTCTTTATATATTAATGCTCGTGATTCCCTTTAGCGGATTTGCCATGACTAACTTTGCAGGCTTTCCCGTCAGCCTGTTTGGTCTGGTCGAGCTGCCACAGCTGTTTGATAAAAATATAGAGATGGCAGGGCTGGCTAAGCAAGCCCATTGGATTTTAGTTTACACATTGATGGCGGCGATCTTCATGCATGTTGCCGGGGCGCTTAAGCACCGCTTTCTGGATGCGCCCGAAGCAGATGTTCTTCCCCGAATGGTGCCGTTAAAGCCACGCGTCTAAGTACTTTAGAGAACTATTCTTTATCAACTTTTTAGATATTTGAGGTTAACGCGATGTCTTCATTAACGCTGCATCACCATCCACTGTCGGTTTGTTCAATGAAAGTTCGCCTTGCATTAGAAGAGAAGGGCTTAGATTGGTCTTCAAATGTAATCGATATTGTACGAGAGCAAGAACAGCTTGAACCATGGTATGTAAAATTGAACCCTAATGGTGTTATCCCCACCCTGGAATGTCACGACGCCGAAACAAAAGTTGTCACTAATTCAGCCAGTATCATTCGGTTTATCGCGGCATTGCCAGAAGGTAACTCACTGTTGCCAACCAATAAGAGTGATATCCAGCTAATGGATAAACTCATCGATCTGGCTGACGAGGTTGACCTTCAGATTCTCAGTTATGCACGCCATCCCTCCATGGAAAAGTCTGAGAAAATTCTGGATGCCCGCATCAATAAATCGTTGTTACTTGCTGAACAGAACCCAGAGCTTAAGAATAACTATCTTGCTTGTGCTGCCAGATCGGAGAAAAGCAAAACGTTCAGGGTAGACGTAAAACATATCAAGGACATTGAGCAAAGCGCTGTTGAGTCCCTCTCTTTTGCTGAAAAACAGATGAACGGCAACACATTCCTACTGGGCGACATCTATTCCCTGGCTGACGTTATATGGACAGTGGTGCTATCGAGGCTCGATCTGCTGGGCTATACCGACTGGATTGATGGTAATGATTTTCCACTATTGGCAAGTTATTACCAACGTGCCCAAGACCGTAAAAGTTTCACTCTCGCTCAGATTCAAAATGAGTGGTGGGATAAATAATTCTTAATAAAACAACGGAGAAAAAAGCCAAAGAAGGCTAAAGAAAAAACTAATCTACTTTTATTTCAAAAACGATAATCAACCTGAGAGAGTCATCATGAGAAAAAAATTACTTACTTATATCTGTTCAATTATGCTACTTGGTTTCTTTTCAATATCTACAGCCTTTGCAGAAGGTACAGATGCAAGAACGACTTATGCTGTTGTATGGTCCATAGATACGAATGATGCCGAACTTTTCAATAATACGATCGCCGTTCATTCTAAAAAAATACTAGAGTTATGGAAAGATGGCGTTATAGAAAATGTATATATTGACAGTGAAAAATCACATGACGTTGTACGTAAAGGTGACACTGCAAAAGTAATGTTTTTTATTAAGGCAAAAACAAACAAAGAAGCTAAAGCAATATTGGATGAAACGCCTCTAGTTCAAAAGAAAGTAGCAACATATACCTTGCACACTGTTGGTACTCTCTGGTTAAAGCAATTTTAATCTTGGGCTAACGACAATAAATAGGTATAAAAATTGACACCCTTCCTCCACTAAATCAAAAGGTTTAGTGGAGGATTTCTACTGTAAGGGAGTCTCCGGATAAAGCTCGAATTCAAGTAAAGGTCTTAGATTTTATAGGGCTTTCAGATGTTTTCGTTTCACTTGTTAGCTTCTTTACTGGGCTATACCGACTGGGTCGACGGTAATGATTTCCCGTTATTGGCAAGTTATTACCAACGCGCTCAAGACCGTAAAAGTTTCACTCTCGCTCAGATTCAAAATGAGTGGTGGGATAAATGATTTCTACTACAACAACGGAGAGCAGCATTATGAAGAAGACAATCCGGCAGGCCATATTAATATTTGGCCTGATACTATCTACATTTACAGTGGCTTCGCCGCAGTTTCCGACCCAAGAGCCGATGGGTGGCCAGGAATTTGGCCACAGTGTTAAACATTTGGGCAATGGATTATATGTATTTCGTTGGTGGGTTTACCGTAATATTTTCGTCGTTACCGATGACGGCGTTATTGTGACTGATCCGCTGAACCCGAAAGCAGCCAAACTATTGCAGAGCGAAATTCGTAAGGTAACAGACAAACCTGTTAAGTATGTAGTCTATAGCCACAATCACCATGACCACATTTCAGGCGGTAATATCTTCAAAGCAGAAGGTGCGCAGTTTATCGGCCATGCAAACTTGGTTAAAGAGCTGGGCGATCATCCAAGCCCCGTCATTCCAATGCCCGATATCACCTTCGAAGATAGCTACACAGTTGAACTAGGTGGGCGCACATTGGAGTTGTCGTACTTTGGCCCCAACCACGGTGATAGCCTTGCTGTCATGCGTTTGCCTGAAGAGAAGGCTTTGTTTGTTGTTGATATCGTTACCCCTCGCAGAGTGGCCTTTAGAGACATGCCTGACTTCTCGCCTGATGAGTGGATTCGCTCTTTAAAAGAGATCGAAAAAATGGATATTGAATATGTAATATCTGCTCATGGGCCACAGAACCAACCGGCCATTGACCCCGCTTCAGTTGTGACTGAACAGCGTGTCTATCTTGAAGATCTGATGGCTGCGGTGAAAGACGCAATGGACTCAGGTACTCATAGTCCTGATGCGTTACGCGCGAAAGTGAAACTGCCAAAGTACCAGGACTGGCAGTACTATGAAGAATGGCTACCGATGAATATCGAACGTATCTGGGCCTATTATCATATGGGCTGGTAAGCAACGAAGGACAATTCCAATAAAATGGTTGTCCGTTTGGTTATCGATATCTATTCGAGATAAATAAAAAGCCCCGCTTGGTTGCGGGGCTTTTTTTATCTTAACCGTCGGTTTCTAGCTTAAATTACCCTGGTTAAGCAATTTTACTCTTCTGAATAACTCTCAATCGAAGGACAAGCACAGAACAGGTTACGGTCGCCGTAAACGTTGTCGATACGATTGACGGTTGGCCAGAACTTATTGGCTTTGACTGAATCCAGTGGGAAGGCTCCCAGTACTGCAGAGTATGACCGATCCCAGTTTGGATCGATCAGATCTTCCAGTGTGTGTGGTGCACCTTTCAGTGGGTTGCTTTCTGCATCCAGAGTGCCTGCTTCAACACCCGCGATCTCCTGACGGATAGCGGCCATCGCGTCGATGAAACGGTCGAGTTCTGCCAATGGTTCAGACTCGGTCGGTTCGATCATCAGGGTTCCAGCCACCGGGAAGGACATCGTCGGAGCATGGAAACCATAGTCCATCAGGCGCTTGGCAACGTCTTCTTCAGAGATGCCAGAGGAATCTTTTAAGGGACGCAGGTCGATGATGCACTCGTGCGCTACCTTGTCATTACGACCGGTGTAAAGAATCGGGTAGTGTTCGCCCAGTTTCTTCGCCAGATAGTTAGCACTTAGAATAGCGACTTCAGTTGCCTTACGCAGCCCCGGTTGGCCCATTAAAGCGATATAAACCCAGGTGATCGGCAAGATGCTAGCGCTACCCCATGGGGCTGCGGAGACCGCACCATTTTCAGCGTTAGGTCCATCAATTTTCTGCACTGGATGGTTCGCCACAAAGGGGGCCAGGTGAGCTTTAACACCGATAGGTCCCATACCCGGACCGCCGCCACCGTGTGGGATGCAGAAGGTCTTGTGTAGGTTAAGGTGAGAAACATCAGCGCCGATTTCGCCCGGCTGACTGATTGCTACCTGTGCGTTCATGTTGGCGCCATCCATATACACCTGACCACCGTGCTGATGGATGATTTCGCAGATTTCGCGGATGCTCTCTTCGTATACGCCGTGGGTAGACGGGTAGGTGATCATCAGGCAGGAGAGGTTGTCGGCATGCAGTTCTGCTTTCGCCCGCATATCCGCCATATCGACGTTGCCTTTGTCATCACAGCCGACGATAACCACTTTCATATCTGCTAGTGCGGCAGAGGCAGGGTTAGTGCCGTGGGCTGAACTAGGAATCAGACAGATGTTTCGATGATCATCACCGTTCGCCATATGGAAGTGACGAATCGCTAGCAGACCAGCGTATTCACCCTGAGCACCGGAATTAGGTTGCATGCAGATGGCATCGAAACCGGTAATCTCTATTAGCATCTGTTCCAGAGAGTTGATCATCTCGGTGTAACCGGCGGCCTGATCAATCGGCGCAAATGGGTGCATATCGCCAAATTCTGGCCAGCTGACCGGAATCATTTCGGCGGTGGCGTTCAGCTTCATGGTGCAGGAACCCAATGCGATCATCGAATGGGTTAGTGAGATATCTTTATTTTCCAGATGCTTCAGATAACGCAGCATCTCAGTTTCACTGTGGTGGGTGTTGAACACCGGATGGCTCAGAATTGCAGAAGTACGCACCAGCTCAGCAGGGATAGAACCGGAACCGTTAGTTACCAGCTCAGTATCGATAGCATCCAGATCCAGGTCGTGATCGGCCCCCAGAATGGCAAGCCAAAGATCAGCAACATCCTGACGGTTAGTTTTCTCATCACAGGTGATACCCAGTTGATCGGCACCGACCTTACGCAGATTAATACCCAGTGTCAGAGCTGCTTCGTACGCTGCATCGCGTTGCTCACCCAGCGCTAGAGTGACGGTATCGAACCAGGTGTTATTAACCAGTTGAATACCTTTACTCGCCAGACCGGTAGCCAGAATATCGGCCATACGATGGATGCGACCCGCGATCGTCTTCAGGCCTACAGGGCCATGATAGGTGGCATAGAAACCTGCCATATTGGCCAGCAATACCTGGGCCGTACAGATGTTGGACGTCGCTTTCTCGCGGCGGATATGTTGCTCACGGGTTTGCATCGCCATCCGCAGAGCCTGATTGCCACGAGAATCGACAGAGACACCGATGATACGGCCAGGAACCGAGCGTTTATAAGCATCACGGGTGGCAAAGAAGGCCGCGTGTGGGCCACCAAAGCCCATAGGAACACCAAAACGCTGAGCAGAACCGAAGACAACATCGGCGCCCAGCTCGCCCGGTGATTTCAGCATCACCAGACTCATAATATCGGCAGCGGCACAGAAGAGGGCTTTCTTAGCGTGGGTTTTCTCGATCAGTTCAGACAGATCTTTTACGTGACCATATGTGCCGGGGTACTGGGCGATAACACCGAAAGGTTCATGCTGATCGATCAAGGTGTCCAAGTCACCGACAATGACCTCGTAGCCCAGCGGTTCAGCACGGGTTTCAATAACGCTGATGTTTTGTGGGTGCAGGTTTTCATCCACCAGGAAGATATTAGCTTTTCGCGCTTTAGACATCCGCTTACACAGGGTCATCGCTTCTGCAGCAGCGGTAGCTTCATCCAGCAGGGAGGCGTTGGCAAGATCGAGACCGGTGAGGTCGAGTACCATCTGCTGGTAGTTCAGCAGGGCTTCAAGACGGCCTTGGGCGACCTCTGGCTGGTAAGGGGTGTAGGCGGTATACCAGCCCGGATTTTCCAGCACATTGCGTAGGATAACATTCGGCACGATGGTATCGGTGTAGCCCATACCTATCATGGAGCGATTAACAACGTTCTTCGATGAGATCTGCTTTAGTTCGTTCAGCACATCCGCTTCGGTGCGGCTTTCACCCAGGTTGATCGGTTTATCCAGCTGGATACTGCCCGGTACGGTCTGTTCGATTAGCTGATCAAGGGACTCCAGTCCCAGTTCGGTCAGCATCGTCTGTTGTTCAGTTGCGTTTGGGCCGATATGACGGCCGATAAATGCATCAGTCTGTTCCAGCTGTGCCAGGGATAGGGTGCTATCTGCGCTCATGGTGTGTGTCCTGCGAAGATCAAAATTGAAAGTGGTATGTAAGTAAGCAAGTAGTACGTGATGCATCTGGAGGCTTATCGGTCTAGCGTCTTAGCTAGCTTAAATGCCTCTCTAATTTGGTCGCGTATCATACCGCTTTTTAGTGGACGGCTGTATTAAAAAATAGTCGATGATCCACTATCGGAAACAAGTTTTCTGATAGTGGGAGTGATAGCGGTAATGAGGATGATAACGAGTGCGAAAGAGCACTGTGACAGAGGACTGCGACATTATGCCACGCCCGGTGCGGCATCCTGTCACACCCCAGCAGCAGAGGGAGTAATTACAATGGCTCTAAGCTTATGTCTGTTACTGCTAAGGAACGCTGTATGATTAAAACAACCCTGTCGCTGGCGATTGCTGCCATTATTTCCGCTCCGGCGTTCGCCGGCCATGATGATAAAAACCTGGTTATTGAGATAACGTCTGGCTTACCGCAGGTAGAAAATACCCTGCAGAGTGAGACTGGCGCGGTACAGGCATCGCCAACCACCGATGGTGGTGAATTGCTGCAAAGTCTGAGCGGCGTTTCAGGTATTCGTATGGGGGGGCGCTCTATCGATCCGATTATCCGAGGGCAAAACCAGACACAGCTAAATATCCTGCTGGATGGTGCTTATATTCATGGGGGCTGCCCTAACCGAATGGACCCGCCAACTTCGTATACCTCTGTAGATAGTTATGACAGTGTCACCGTAATTAAAGGCAATCGTACCGTTGTTTATGGGGGTGGTGGCTCCGGCGGCACCGTACTGTTTGAGCGTGAGTGGCCGCAGTTTGATGAAAAGAGTTACGGCGGCAAGTTGAGTGCCAGCTATCACGGCAATGGTGATCGTTATGAGCTGGGCGCTGATCTGGCTGCCGGGTCGGACGATGGCTATATCCGAGTAATAGGCCACAAGTCAGAAGGGGATAACTACGAAGATGGCGATGGTAATGAGATCCGCTCATCGTTTGAAAGTCTGTCTAAATCACTATTGGTCGGTTATCGCCTGTCAGACCTGACAACGCTTGAAGCTAGTTATGAAAAACAAGAAGAGGACGATGTGCTCTTTGCCGGTGCAGGTATGGACTCTCCCTACGCGGATGCTGATACTGCACGTCTGAAACTGACCCATGAATTTGAGCAGGGTGCTCTGCAGCAGGTGCAGCTTGAGCTGTATAAGTCTGACGTTAAGCACAATATGGATAATTACAGCCTACGCCCGGCTGGAATGATGCAGATGCAGGCGCCTTCCACTTCTGATACTGAAGGGTTCCGGCTGATTTTTGATGCGCGGTTGGCTGATATTGACTGGACCTTCGGTGCGGATATGCAGAACAATGAGCGGGATGCAGAGCTGCAGACACGCACAGGTGTTGTAACTCGTCTGTTATGGCCTGGTGTTGAGATTAATCAAACCGGCCTGTTTGCTGAAGGCGAAAAGGTGTTGGGTAAAGATGATATTGTCCGGGCCGGACTGCGTTATGACCATGTTACTGCAGAAGCGACTCGCCGGGATGAGGTTGCTGGTGGTCTGACGCCACAGGCCATTTGGGCAATGACCGGAACGCCGGCTGGTGCTGGTGAGCAGCGTAGTGAAGATAATGTGGGAGGCTTTGCTAGCTGGACCCACCGTTTGAATGATCAATATAGCGTAGAGACTAATCTGTCTCGCAGTGTAAGAACCGCAGATGCGACTGAGCGCTATATGGCACGCATGACTATGACCGGTGACTGGATTGGTAATCCTGAACTAGAGCCAGAAAAACATCATCAGTTAGAGGTTAGTCTGCAAGGGAATCTAGATACTATGAGCTGGTCGGCAACCGGTTGGTATAACCGAGTGGATGATTACATCCTGCGTAATACGGTTGCAGCGGGTATGAAGAGCCGTGATATCTATAGCAATGTGTCTGCTGAGCTTTATGGTGCTGAGTTAGATGTCGGCTATCAGTTAGATGATAACTGGCAGTTGGGTAGCGCGCTGGCCTGGACAGTGGGTAATAACCTGGATGACGACACATCGCTGTCGCGTATCGCTCCAGTGGAACTGAATACCTCGCTGGACTATCAGAAAGATCGTTTGCAAGTGGGTGTTGAGTGGCAATTAGTGGCGAGTCAGCAAGATATTTGCCTCAGTGGTAGTGCAAATTGCGGTGGTCAGGATGTACGTAAAACACCCGGTTATGGCGTTGTTAACGTGCATGCACAATATGAATTTGAAACGGGCTTAAGGCTGTTGGCGGGTGTGGATAACCTGGCTGATAAGGCGTATACCGTGCATGAAAGCCGTGATGACTCAGTGAGCCCTGATCCTTTCCAGGTAGCTGAGCCGGGCCGCAGCGCTTGGATCAGAGTGACTCAGTCGTTCTGATTGCTTTGAACGTTTTTCTTTAGTATTGCCGGATCATTTGATCCGGCTTTTTTATGTCTGAAACGTTGGATTAGGGGGGGGTACCACTGAGGGCACGGAGAGCACAGAGGAAAGATAAAATGAATACTTTATCTCTGAACCCTCGGTGTACTTTGTGGTGACTTACTAGACGTTTTTAAAAGCTATAAGAAGCAGAGAACGAGCCGAAGCTATGGGTTTCGCCCTGGGTATCAAACTCTTTACTACGGAAGACCCGTGAGTAGGATAGCTTCCAGTCTTCGATCAGCATGCTGGCACCGACGCTGAGATCACCTACCAGATTTTTCTTATTCACAGAGTGGCTGTTGCTGAAGGTATTACCGTCGAGGAAGATATCCCGCAGTACCCAGCGACCATCCAAAGCGATGAACCCATGTAGGCCAAAGTTTTGATCACGGCTGTAACCGGTGGTGCTTTGGGTGCGCGGGTCGTTACTACCCGGAGCACTATTATCTCCGCCAGGGCGTAGGGAAGAGGTGCCAAAATCATCCGGCAGGTGCCAGCCGAATCGGATCTCGGTACCGGCATTTACATAAGTGGCAACGTTGCCCAGACTGGCGCCGCCGTGCCAGATGATGTCATATTCTAATGCGCCTTTGATGTTTTGCGCCGGAGTCCGGTATTTTCGTTCATAGACGACCTGAACGCCTAACTCGTTATTCAGCTGATTATCCCAGCCATCAAACTTGTCGATGCCGCGCAGGTCATGAACAGCGTCCTGAGCCTCTTGTGCCATCGCTGCTGGGCCAATCATACCAATATTGAGGATCGCTGAGTCCATTCGCTGTTTATGTTTCAGGTTATAGCCCATTCCGAGGTAGAGCCAACCCGCGTAGGGGCGATCGTCAGGATCAATGGTGGTTCGGAGGTTGTCTTTTGGGGTGTACATCTGTTGCCCTAGAGTGATCACCAGGTTTCGTACAATCTCATCCTGCTTCGGTGGAGTATCGTCAAATAGCCCCAACGGAGAGGTAATAAACCGGTTATACCGGCGGGACCATACGGGCAGGCTTTTGTCATCCAGGTAGCTGCTTAAGTCCGGAGAGGTCCAGGAGATACGGATACCGTTGGTGTATTGCTGGTCTGTATCGGCGAACAGATCGTTTTCCAGATAGAAGGTCAGGGTGCCCGGGTTATCGGTATCGCCGTAAAGTGCCACAGGTGCGGCTAGCAATGATGGAGAGAGGGTTAGCCCCGCAGCTAATAGAACGGCAATTTTTGTCATCAGAAGAACAGGTTTCTCTGCTGTTTTTTAATAAGTATTTTCCATACAACGACGAGCATGATCAGCATCAGAACCAGTGACAGGTGGGCCACATTCAGTTGATAAATTTGCCAGGCCGGATAGGGGCAATTGGCTGCATTATCCAGTGTCGTCCATAGGGCATTGAAACTACCTTGTTCGAATAGGCTAGCACTGCTTAAGTTGCAGGCAGATGACAGATCACCCGGGTCAGCGAACAGGCTACGCACAGAGGTGATTATACCTGAAGTGATCAGCAGCAGATGTATGACTGCTGCTGATCGTTGAAAGATCATGCTTCGATTCAGTAAAAAACTGACCAGAAACAGACCGGCCATAACCACCAGTATCAACCTGATAATGGTGCACAGGGCGCAATTCTGCTCCGTTATATAGGGCTCGATATAGAGCTCTGTTGCCGTGAGGCTCAGTACGCAGAGTAGAAAACCCAGCGCATTGTTTGAACGATATGAGGGCTTACCTGATACTCCAAAGGTGCTCACATGGCTGTCCTGATTTATTAAGTTACTTTTGCTTCCACTGCCCATTCGGACTTTTTACATACTGACCTGTCGGAGCTCGCTGAATCAGACGTTCACCGATTCGCAATTCCATAATATTAACATCGACACCCGCTTTACGAGCCTTTGCGGCATAAGCTGCCCGGCGTTTGCTGTTGATTGATTTCACCAGCGCACTGATCTCGGGAGAGCTTTTCACCTCACCCAGATAACCGTTTAGCTGTTCGCCAACTAATCCCTGGCTTTTAGCATCACTCAGACTTATTGCCCAGGCAGGTGTGAAAACCAGACTGAGTAACAGGGTCGCGAAGGTCAGAATTGTTTTTAACTGTTTCATGTTACCGCTCCTCAGAATAATTCGCTGTTTTCTTCTAACAGGCTATCAATCTCTTTATCGACCTTAATCAGTATCTCGTGTTCAATTTTCACATTGAGATTGATCGTAATCGGTTCATTAGGAACAGCGACCTGAACAGTCGGCGCACAGGCCGTCACCGTCAGTATCAGGCTGCACAATGTCAGCGATTGTAGTGTTTTTGGCATATACATATGCTGTTCTCCGTCAATAGTAGCGCAAGTTAGTAATGCCGTTGTGAAATCCCGGTTGTCGGGTATAGGGTCAACGGTAGCGCTTCTCAAGTGTTTCCGTCAATTTATCAGTAAATTGAAGGGCTTGTAACAGTTTGGGGATGTTTTCCTCAATATTGATTGTTAAGTCAACCGGTTGGCTGTTGTTCCAGTCCGGGTTGTGTCCTTTAAAATGAGTTTTCAGCAGAGCCGTTCCTTCCGGCTGGTAGTCCAGCTTAATCCCCAGGCTCCGATATTTCATATTACGCATAGCATCAAAGGCGATCCCCAGCGCTGGAGTGGTTTGGGTCATCGCCATAAACGCTGGTGGCGGAATGAATCTTATCCAGCCACCCTCCGGTGTACTATTTATCTGTCCATCCGTAATGGTCAGCTGTCCCTGTTTAAAGCTGATCGGCATCTGCCCATTCAACGTGCCGCTACCGGTAAGTCCCTCTTGTTGTTCCAATGCCATCAGCTGCTCCAGATGGATTCCGGTGACCGCTATTGCGGTGTCAAAGTCAGGCTCCTTCGGGTCCATACTGATCGGAAGGGTGGTGATCCTTCCACCCAACAGATCTACATTACTGCTATAGAGCTGCAGCTGTTGTTTCCCTGTCGAGCTTTGTTCGAAGCGATAGCTGCCGGAAAAATTTTCGAGTGGCACACCCGCATCGATAAAGGTGATCTTCAGCTGTCCAGTATCACTGAGCTTACCTCTGTGGCTCTTAACAGTTTCTGAACTGCCATTGATATCGTAGAGGTGGGTCTGGTCGTAACTGAGACTGGTGTTTTCGGCTCGATTTAAAAATCTTAAGGCGATACCGGAGCTATTCAGATCGAGCCATCCCTGGTGTCGCAGGGTTCCGTCAGTGAAAACCAGTTCAGGGGGGAGTTGTGGAACATAACGTAACGCCAGCCTTTCGATACCGGTGAGTGGCACAGATGTTTTCCAGTAGGCGGTGCTGTGATTAGCTTTTGGGTCGGTTTTGCTGGAGCCGGAAATCTCGATACCTCTGCTAAGCAGAGGGTCCTGTAAGCGAATAGTGAAGCGGTTAGTGATCTTATCCGGTGTAATCGTTGCGCTGTTATTCAGATTGATCAGTGGTAATAGAAGTTGGCCAGAGCGTACCTCAATATTGTTGGCTATTAGCCTCGCTTTAACGCTGTTTTCGGCCAAAATTAGTTCTGATAATTTAAGGCTGACAGGCGGTGTTGTGATTAGGGTATCTGGTTGCCCCTGCGCTTCGATAGTGACCGGTTGTAAGCGCAGTAGGAATTCAGTGTCAGGCAATGAGATGTTGTTAAGGCCCGATTGATTGAGTTGATCCAGTGAGCTGGTTAGCTCTATCGGTTGCTGTAGATCAATCTGAACCTTGTCTGAGCTGATCGGCTGAGTACCACCGGTGTTAAGACTTTCTGCGATGGCCGAGAGATGTTGAATACTGAGAATAAGTTCGCCGTTATCCAGCGTTAGCCTGCTGTCCTGTTGCACATTCAATCGACTGATTTGGGTTATCAGTTCCTGAACAGTTGCTTTGCTGGTTATCTGGTATTGGTGACTGGCGGAAGACGGCTTGCCACTCAGCGGGATTAAACTGTTGCCCTGGATGGTGACGGTGCCGGAGATGTTCGGCAGGCTGGTCGTGTCTGGAAGCTCTGCAAGCTGAGTTAACAAAGGCTGTTGCAGCAGAGGTTTAAGTTGTTCAAGGAGCAGGGTGCTTTGGTTATGCGCTTTAAGCTGATTGTCTTCAACGGTCAGCTTAAAATCACTCTGTATCAGGGGGGCTTGATCGACAGAAACGGTCAGCTTTCCGCTGTCCTGGTTGTTTATGATGAGTTGCAGCTGGGTTTCGGGCGCATTCTCGATTCGTTCAATTTTAAACGTTAACTGTTCTTGATTGGCGGTGACACTGCCGGAAAAAGTGATGCTTTTGTCGGGTGTCTTGCCGGTAGCCACTATATTAATGGTGGCATCTGACAGGGTGATATTGTCAGCGGGAATCTGACTGAGCAAATAGGAGGGCAGGGGTGGGAATGGCAATTGGGACAGGTCTTTATCTTGAGCTGCCGCCTCTTTATTGACTGTTGAGTCTAGTGTCAGATCAAATTTAAGCGTTTCGACGTTCAGGGTTTTGATACGCTGTGCGTTGAATAACTGCCAGGGATTAAAGTTGATGCTGATGGATTCGGCGGTGAGTATGAAAGACTCAGCGGCAGTCTCTTTTTGTAGTTTAAGCTTGCTGATTTCAATGCGATTCAGATCCGGTCGTTTTAGATCAAAACTGGCGCTGATCTGATGATCTGTGAGTACCTGGCGGACGCTGTATTCGGCAATGGCGGGTAATGCCGCATAAAAGCTGCCGATGAAGATAAGCAGGAGAACTGTCGCGATTAGCAGTTTGCGCATTGAGTCCTCCCTGTTTTTGATAATCGCTAGTGTTACAGGTCGTCCAGTTCCATCTCGTAGAGCCGGTCTACCGCATCCTTCAGGTGAAAGATGATATCTGTATACTGGTCGCTGTCGGACTCAATATCAATATCACTGAGGCGGTCGGCGGTCTCTTCCAACGAAGCCCCTTCTGCACGGATGCCGTTATCACTCAGTAACCAATGTATCAGACCATAGATCTCTGCCTGGATTGCAACTTCATCCAGATCCTCTAAAAATGCGTCACGTAAGGTTTGTAAAGTTGTGAACAGAGGGGTATCTCGGTCGGTATCAACGTAGAGCCTTAGCAGGGTATCGGCATTCTCTATGAGGTACTCTTCGGCTGCGATATCAGGTGTTGTCTGGCTATCACAAGGTTCAATAGGCTCAATAGTAAAGATGTTATCGCAGGCACGAATGATAAAGCGCATGGTGAAATAACCCTGTGTTAAGTCGGTTGGCGACGCTGGTTTTCTGAGCTTAGTTTCCTAATATCAGTTGCCTAATATCAGTTTCCTGATCTCAGTTATCTAAGCTTTCTGACGACGTTCAGGCCATCTCGCACGGTCAGGAAGACGTTTTCTACATCTGGGTCCTGGGCAATAATGCGGTTGGTTTCAACTAGGATGTCATCGATTTCTGATTCTGGCTGAACGACTTTACCGGACCAGAGCACGTTATCCAGAACGATCAATCCACCGGGGCGGGTCATCTCTTTCACCCGGTTGTAGTAGTTCAGGTAGTTACGCTTATCGGCATCGATAAAGGTGAAGTCTAATTCAATGTCGAGTTTTTCCATGGTCTCCAGTGCCTTGCCAAAGATCACTTCAATCTTGTGACCATGTTCGCTTCGGTCATAGAAAGTTTGGGCAAACTCGATTGCACGGGGGTTGGTTTCACAGCAGATGAGTCGTCCATCATCTGGCATCCCTTCAGCGATGGATAGCGCGGAATAACCGGTAAACATACCGATTTCAAGCGCATTCTTAGGCTGGTGGATCGCGCTGAGCAGTTTCAACGTACGGCCAACCAGACGGCCAGATAGCTTCTGTGGCCAGCCCATGTTTTCGTTGGTTTTATCGATCAGTTCCTGCAGCAGGGGGGGCTCTTCGCCGGTATGAATAAAGGCGTAATCTTCAATGGCTTCATCAACCAGATACTGGGTCATTCTATCTCTCTCAACATCACTTTACTGGCCCAGACCTCGATAGCATCAGTACCATCAGACTCCAGGCGAAATTGGCAGAGGATAATATCACTTTCCGGGCACTGAAGGATAATCGCTTTTGCACCAGCCGAGGCGTTGAAACAGCCTTGCGTGGGTGGTTTGCCGACGCCATAGAGCGAAAAGTTAAGTAACTGTCTATATAAGGGTTCAGTGAGACAGACCTGATAGCTATTATCGATCACCTCATATTGGGTGGGTTCCGCTATCAGGGGCGTCGATTGAAACAGAAATAGCGCTACTGGCAGAGCAAGGTGTTTCATCTGCGGTACCTTGTTAAGGGTTAAACCTGAGTATATGGCGCGACTAAAGAGAAATATATTTTTAATCAAGATCGCCGTCTATACCATAGGTTGAGGCGGAAAAATCCCTTACAATATCCGTTCTAATATCTACGTAATTTGGAGTATCACCTTGGAACCGCTGATTCTGTTTATTTTTTCCGGTTTTGTTTCCATGTCTGTGGCGCTGAGTGCCGGGCAACTGAATAAACTGGCCGATGAAGATAAGCCCGCTTTTCTGCAGAGCAGAAATGGTATGGTGATGGTGATTATGGCGGGCAATGTAGGTGCACTGACGCTCATTGGTTCATTGGCTTACGGGTTTCGTTTGCTGGAGTGGTGGATCCCGCTGAGTAGTATATTTCTTACATTCCCTGCGCTATCTGTCGGTATTACCCAGCGTATGTTTGGTAACAAAGTGAACCTCTTCATCATGCTGCCACTGACACTCATTTCTGCCGGACTGTTGTACCATTTCTGGTAAACAAACATATATGACACCCTCTGTTGGGAATGCCGATGACCTCTGCTCAGCTGACTGAATTACTCAATGATCCTCTTGTAAGCGCAATCATCGGTGCTGGGCTGGGCTTATTGTTTGGGCTGATGTTGATGCAGCTGGTTAAGCTGAAACTTAAAGGCCGGTACGAAACCGCTCGCCAGCATCAGGAAAGCGAGGTTCTGAAGCTACAGGACCAGCTTGAGCGTTTTCAGGCTGAACAGAGTATAGCGAGCGATAAGCATCAGTATCTTGAGCAGGAGATGCAACAGGTCAGCGTTCAGGTGCGTGAACTCGAGCTGGATCAGGTGCGGTTGCAACAGGTTGAGTCCCAGAAGTTAAGCCAGGATGAGCAGTTGGCAGAACTTCAGGAACAACTGGATAACTTGCAGCGATTGCTAAGCCAACGGCAGGCGCGCGTTGCCGAACTGGAAAGCCGATTGGAAAGTGAACGTGAATCGCAGTCAGAGAAATTACAATTGCTGACAGAAGCGCGGGATCAGCTGAAATCTGAGTTTCAGAACCTGGCGAACAAAATTTTTGAAGAGAAATCCGCCAAGTTTACTGCCGCTAATAAAGACTCGCTGGGCTCGCTGTTGACTCCTCTGAAAGATCAACTGGGTGAGTTCAAGCGCAAGGTTGAAGATGTTTACGATAAAGAAGCGAAAGATCGCCGCTCTCTATATGAGCAGATCACCCACCTGAAAGAGCTGAATCAACAGATGAGTGTTGATGCGGTTAACCTGACTAACGCGCTGAAAGGCGAAAGTAAGACGCAGGGTAACTGGGGTGAGGTGATACTCGAGCGGGTGCTGGAACAGTCGGGTCTGCGAAAGGGTTATGAGTATGAAACCCAGGTCTCTCTGAATGAAGAGGGGCAGCGCTATATGCCAGATGTAATCATTCGTCTGCCGGATGATAAAGATGTCATCGTCGATGCAAAAGTCTCGCTGACCGCCTATGAACAGTATTGCTCTACCGATGAAACAGTATTGCAAGACCGGGCGCTAACGGAACATCTGCAATCGATTCGTAACCATATCCGCGGGTTGAGTGAGAAAGCCTATCAAAACCTGGAGGGGGTTCGTTCACTGGATTTCGTGTTGATGTTCATCCCGGTGGAAGGGGCGTTTCTGTTAGCGCTACAACAGGATAAAGAGCTGTTTAGCTCTGCTTATGAACGCAATATTATTCTGGTGAGCCCATCCACCCTGTTAGTTACTTTGCGTACGATCAATAATATCTGGCGCTACGAGCGGCAGAATCGTTTTGCTCAGGAGATCGCCCATCGTGGTGGTGAGCTACATGATAAATTTGTCGGCTTTGTCGAATCGCTTGATGATGTGGGTCGCCATCTTGGGCGGACTCAGAACGCCTTTGATACCGCGCATAAGCGACTCAGCAGTGGTCGGGGCAATCTGGTCAATCAGGCGGCTTCGCTGCATAAATTAGGCGTTAAGAATAAGAAAGAGTTGGATAAAACGCTGGCCCAGAGTGCCTCTGAGTCGGACCCTGATGCCGAACAACTTGAGATCCTCGACAGATGATCTCGGTGGTTGGTTACGGTTCGCTATTATCTGAGGCTTCCGCCAGACAGACCGTGCCAGCACTGCAAAATTTTCGTTTAGTCCGTGTCCCCGGTTATCGTCGTATCTTTAATAAAGTGGGTGTTGTTTTTCTCAGTCGCCATGGTGCAGACCCGAGTAGCCGGGAGTTGGCTTCCTGCTCCACCGAACCCGACGATCATTGTGAGATTATCTGTAGCCAGTTCGAATGCACACCGGAAGATTTTGTCGAGCTTTATGAGCGGGAACATCGGTTTCGCTGGGTAGAGGTCGAAACTTTACGCTGTAATAGCCTAGGTAGCGATTCATCGCAGCGGCGGGGGGCTAAAACATCTGGGCGGATGTGCACCGGTTATGATGATATGGAGTACCGCCTGAATAAGTGTATAACCCCGGCGGAGTATGAGTTGAGGGTTGGGCGTTATTATACGGGTGCGCTCTGGCGCGATGATATTCTGCCTTTCCCTCGCTATCTTGCGTTCTGCCTTCAGGCAGCGTCCTCGCAGGGTGAAGAGGTGCTGGATAATTTCCTCGATAGCAGTTATCTGGCAGATGGTGTGACGAACATCAGAACTTACTTGCAGCAGTCTGTAGAGCTACAAAACTGGCGTAGTTTTGATACCGGCTATAGCTATCGTTCCGGTCGCTGAATTCTTTTTCTCTGTATTTACTTGTCTTTTTTATTCATCAGAAACTACAAATTATTTATATCAATATGATCTTTTGATTTTTAATGAAAAATCAAAACTGCCTTTTGAAATTTCTTAAAATCATCAAGATTAAATATTGAAAATTCTTAAAAACGTCAAGATTAAATATTGAAGTGTATATTATTAATCAAAACTTAATGTTGATTTTTGTATATTTTTTGTACAAAAAAGTTGCGATATATGATAAAAATAGAGGGGTAAGTAAATAAATGGTATATTTGCCGCAAAGGCAGAAGCGGCAAGGGTATTTAGCGCTAAAGATGGCAGATATTTGCCGATATAGTTAAATAGAGCATTTTTTTATAAATTATTTAATTGCTAAAGCGTTGTCTTTAAAGAAATACCCATTTTTATTATTTTTTTGGTTTATTTTTTGCTTTAGTTGTAAATAATATCGGTAGCGGCAAAAAGAGCGCGCTGATCGGATGAAAATATCCGCAATTGACCAAGTAATGTGCAGAGCTGGGTAGAAGAGGTCTGCTAATGCCGCTTTAGTTAGCATGAAGCGGATATTAAGAGTGAAACTGACTGGATATGGCAATGACGAGCAATATGATCGTAGCACTGGATATCGGCACCTCTAAGGTGGTGTGTCTGGTGGGCGAAGTTGGCCTGGATGGCACGATCGATATCGTTGGCATTGGCTCCCATGAGTCACGCGGTTTAAAGCGGGGCGTGGTGGTCAATATTGAATCCACCGTGCATTCGATTCAACGGGCAGTGGAAGAGGCCGAGCTGATGGCCGGCTGCAAGATTCACTCGGTCACCGTTGGCGTTGCTGGCAGTCATATCAACAGCATGAACTCCCACGGTATTGTCGCGGTTCGCGATGGTGAAGTGATGGAACACGATCTGGAACGGGTGATTGATGCCGCCCGTGCGGTGGCTATTCCCGCAGATCAAAAAATCCTGCACATACTGCCGCAGGAATATGTGATCGACAATCAAGAAGGTATTCGCGAACCGTTAGGAATGTCAGGTGTACGGCTCGAAGCCAAAGTTCATCTGGTAACCGGCGCAGTTAACGCGGTACAGAATATTGAAAAGTGCGTACGGCGTTGTGGTTTGGCAGTGGATGACTCAGTACTTGAACAGCTGGCTTCCAGTTACTCGGTACTGACGGAAGATGAGAAAGAGCTGGGTGTTTGTATGGTCGATATGGGTGGCGGTACCACTGATATCGCCATCTTTACCGGTGGCGCGATTCGGCATACAGCGGTGATCCCTATTGCGGGTGATCAGGTAACCAATGATATCGCCATGGCATTACGGACACCGACGCCTCACGCTGAAGATATCAAAATTAAATATGCTTGCGCATTGGCTCAACTGGCCAGTGCGGAAGATACCATTAAGGTCCCCAGTGTTGGTGACCGACCGGCCAGAGATCTGTCACGACAAGCACTGGCTGAAGTGGTTGAGCCTCGTTATGACGAGTTATTTACCCTGGTTCAGGCAGAGTTGCGCCGCAGTGGGTTTGAAGACTTAGCCGCCGCAGGCATTGTACTAACCGGTGGTACGGCGAAGATGGAAGGGGCTGTAGAGCTGGCGGAAGAGATCTTCCATATGCCGGTGCGACTGGCGCTACCGAAAGGGGTTCGGGGGATGGAAGACATCCTCTGTAGCCCTATCTACGCAACCGGCGTTGGCTTACTGCAATATGCTAAACAAGATAATCAACATCTGGGCGAAGCGGTCGCGGTTGAAGACAGCGTAGAGCGTCCAAATGTATTGAACCGGATGAAATCCTGGTTCCAGGGGAATTTTTAAAAGCTCTTTTTATAAAGAGACCCCGAGAGAAAAATAAATAGTTCTGACGAGCCTGCGAGTGTTGAATTCGCAGGGTGTGACAGAAAACAGATGAATTAAACGCAATGCAACAGGTGCGGGTTGGGCACGAACCTGGAGGAATGGGACATGTTTGAATTAGTCAATAATATAGCGCAGAACGCGGTCATCAAGGTGATTGGCGTTGGTGGTGGCGGCGGTAACGCTGTGCAGCACATGGTATCCAGTGAAGTAGACGGAGTTGAGTTTCTCTGTGCGAACACGGATGCTCAGGCACTGAATCATATGGATTCCCGTAACGTCCTGCAACTCGGTGGCGAGATCACTAAGGGGTTGGGTGCAGGCGCGAATCCAGATATTGGTCGTCAGGCGGCAATAGAAGATCGTGATCAGATCGTTGAGATGCTCAACGGTGCTGATATGGTTTTCATTACAGCAGGCATGGGTGGTGGTACCGGTACGGGTGCAGCACCAATTGTTGCTGAAGTTGCTAAAGAGTTAGGCATCCTGACTGTTGCCGTAGTCACTAAGCCTTTCCCGTTTGAAGGCAAGAAGCGGATGCTGATCGCCGAAGAGGGGATCAAAGAACTATCTGAGAATGTAGACTCTCTGATAATCGTGCCCAACGAGAAACTCCTCCAGGTGCTGGGTAAAAACTGCACCCTGATGAAAGCCTTCGATGAAGCTAACGATGTATTAAAAGGTGCGGTACAGGGTATCTCTGACCTGATTATTCGCCCGGGTATGATCAACGTTGACTTCGCCGACGTACGTACTGTGATGTCTGAGATGGGTACCTCTATGATGGGTACCGGTTCAGCCCGTGGTGATAATCGTGCGGTTGAAGCAGCAGAAGCAGCTGTGCGCAGCCCACTGCTGGAAGATGTCGATCTGATGGGGGCTCGCGGTATTCTGGTGAACATCACTGCAGGCTTGGATCTGGGTCTGGGTGAATTCAGCGATGTAGGTCAGGTGATCGAAGAGTTCGCTTCTGACAATGCGACCGTTGTAGTGGGTACGGTTATCGACCCTGAAATGACTGAAGAAATTAAAGTGACGGTTGTTGCGACCGGTTTGGGTGGTGTTGTAGAGCAGGATATTCGAGTGGTGAGTAATTCCGCTTCTGCTGCTGCAGGATCCCGTCGGGCCGCCAGCGCTGTGAGCGACTACAGCCAGTTGGAACTACCAACCGTTATGCGTAATCGTAACGAATCTGTACGCGCTAAGGATAATCCGGTAGTAGAGCCGGAGCCTATTGTTGAAACACAGAAAACTGGTACCGATGACATGGAATTCCTGGATATTCCAGCGTTCTTGCGTCGTCAGGCTGACTAAAAGGTAGCCCATTGGGGTATGTCCCACCCCTTATCTTTTAAAAGCCAAACTTGCCCCGCCTGTGGAGTTATCCCGGGCGGGGTTTTCTTTTTTCAGCCTCTATATTCCGTACTAAGTTAACGTTTTTAACGAATCCTAAAAAAGTCGTTAAAAAGCTTTCCATATGTTTGATTTCAACCCTGAATTCCATTAAAGTACGCGGCCTCTGATATCGGCATCAGAGAATGTCGGAGTTTACACGACGGTAACCAGCACGCTAGCGTGCAGTTATAAATCTGAAAAGATATCGTAAATAAATACGTGGTGAGGTGTCCGAGTGGCCGAAGGAGCACGCCTGGAAAGTGTGTATACCGCAAGGTATCGAGGGTTCGAATCCCTCCCTCACCGCCATCTTTCTGATTTATTATTTTAAATCAATTAGTTATCTTCTATTTATACGTTCAATGATGCGCAAGTGTGACACTTAACTCTGACAGTTGAGAGGTTTCACCATGCCCACTCGCATTCCTCATACTTACCGTACATCTTCAGGCACATATTACCTTCGCTTGCTTTGGCCCAAAGCCCTTCGAGAACGAATTCCCGATTTAGGGCGTGAAACTCGATTGTCGCTTCATACAAAGGATAGAGCAACTGCAAGGCGAAAAGTTTACAACAGTCTGAATAAAATCAATTTCTTACTTGAAAAATATTCTGTGCGTCTTTATGATAATTATTCAGACGTTGGGCAAGGTCTTGCCTTATGTGTGCAAAATATAGCACACAGCGTTTTAGATAAGCCTTCGAGTTTATCAAATTTGCATAGCTGCAAAGATAGGGACATCTCCTTAGACAAAAATGGAGATTTAGCTATGTTAAAATTACTACAACACCGTCATCCTGATGGTGGTCTTACTATTTTCGACGGAAATAGGACAGACGAGGTTGAGGCGCTTGCCATGTTATTGGCTAGGCGGAACTTTTATGAGCAAAAATTTGCTCAAGAAGACCTTAACCAATTACTTCCTCAACGATCTCATACCTTCTCTCGTGAAACACAATCTGAAGTTACTTTAGAGGGTGTAGAGGGCTCGACTCATGTCGATGAAGATAATGCCGATGCTTCTGAACAGTTAGTCAACAATTCGATAGATCATGGAAAGGCGCAGCATGAACGCTCACCAATGATCGTAAAAGAGTTGATCGATGACTATATTCAAGAACGGAAAAAAGAAGGGCGATGGGACAATCCGAGTACATGTACCAAATACATGTCCCAATTACGTGTATTAGCTGAATTGTTTGGTGAAAGCACTCCAGTCACAAGTCTATCCACTTTATCAATCGTTGACGTTAAAAAGAAACTCCAAGAATATCCTGATCGTAGATTTGTGGGAAAGCGTGAAAATATTCCTATTTCCGAGCTTCTAAACGATGAATCACTGAAGCGAATATGCCTGAAAACAGCAAAAGGCTATTTTGAAGTACTGAAAAGCGTGTTCAAGCATGCTACTTCTTCAGGCTATATCAAGCACGATGTGGCCGCTAGTATTGATTTTAATGCGCCTCAGAAGTCTAGAAGTCTCCGGGGAGTCGTCGGCGGTAAGCAGAAAAAAAATAAGCGGAAAGTTTTTCAAGATAAAGACCTGATTCGACTTTTTAGCGGCTATATTTATGGTGGAAGTTATACAGGTAACAAGAGAAAGTTGTTGCCTGCTCATTTCTGGGTCCCTTTGATCGCTTTGTATACTGGTGCGCGGATTAATGAAATTTGCCAGCTAATGATTTCTGATATCAGCTCTGCGCCGGTGGAATGGCAAGGGAAGGTAACTGAGATTCCTCGTTTTATTATTACTGATGAGCATCCAGATCAAGTACTAAAGACTGAGAACTCTGAACGTAAGCTGCCTATACATACAAAATTAATTGAAATGGGTTTTATGGATTTTGTTTGTAAGAGAAAGGAGCAGTCAGTTGATCACAGAAATGAACGATTATTTGAGGGTATGCATTGGGAAGAATCCTCTCGTTGGGGGCGAGTAATTGGGCGTTGGTTTAATGGGGAATCAGCTCGTCCAGGCTATATCACTGAAAGGCTAGGTGCTGAGCGAGATAAGAAAGTATTTCACAGTTTTAGGCACACAGTTACAGATATGTTGAGAAATGCTGGTGTAGGGAAGTCATTGCGAACAGCTATTTTAGGACATGAAGGAGAGACAGTAAATGATGACTACGGGGAAGGGTACTGGTTAGAAGTAATGAAAAAGGCTATTGATGCCATTCAGTATTCACCTCAACTTGAAGCCATGCTGTCAGAAATTAGATTCGGAGATTTTGAAAGATTTGCCGCATCTATAAAGCCTAGGTCTAATCGAAGATCAGGAATATTATTTGCCCAAACCCAATCCGGTTTGAAGGAGGGGCAGTGATGACTTATGTCTTTGATGAAAGGAGCTTAGCCTACTTAATTGAGCATTGTAATGTTTGTATAAATCATGAAGAGCTAAAGCTTGTTATCGCATTAGCTTTTCCTGAAAGCTCTGTTTTTCATACCCATGTAGAGTCTTCTGGTTTGTTTGATGGCTCAGGGAAAAAGATAAATACATCTTTTTTGCATTACTTTGCTGTAAAGGTGGGGGAGAAAGAAACTGATTATTATCAGTTGGTTATAGAAGACATTCCTGAAGAAAAGAATGTTAATACTGAAGGTCTTTTATTAAGAGACTTATCTGATTCAATAAATATTTCGTTGCAACAACTAAGAAGAGACAGGCAGTTAAGTTCTAGCTCGTATCAAAATCGCAGGTATGAGCTGCACTCTAAAGTTCAAATAGGAAGTGAGCTAGAACATGAGCTAATGTTGGAGAGATATGTTGTAGAGAATATGACCGCTGAGGAGGAAGAGTACTGCCGTAGTGAAGGCCTTTCAAAACAGCGATATGCTGCAGGTCTCCAGAAAGCAACCTATCTACAGTGTTGGTTTGAGTATTGGTCAGAGTTGAACGAGGGTAAGACGAACTGTTTTGGTCATTGGAAAGCTAATTTTACTGAAGCTGTCGATGGTGATCAGCATTTTATAATGATGTATTTTTTACCGATTGGGGAAAGTGTCGAAGTTCAATTGGATACTAATCCATCTGCTTGTGGTCAAGAGCTTTTGAGGAAATTGGCTGCCTTTGATAAAGCTGCGGGATATTCACTGGCATGGTTCTTTTACATGCTTCAGAAGCAAAATGTATCCATCGATGTTGGGCTTCATGTGTGCTCATTGTATGAGCGTGGTGGAATTTCATTGCCTGAACGACATGCTTCTGTATTAATGAAGTGGTTTGATTATCCGTTTCTTCTTTAAATACTTGATATAGAAACGTGGCAAACAAAGTGGGCTTTCGTGATGATCGTATCAGTGTTTGGGGGAGTTACTAATTTCTACCAAAATTTCTTTACTTTCAGTTATGTAGCCGCCTTTCGGCTGTCTCGCACCCTGTACGCGCTTCTTAGATCGTCGTAAATTTTTAATATTGATCTACTAGCCTCATATTGAAGGTAAAGATATTTTACTGGAGCAGGTGATTGAATGGCAGTCACAGCCTACATAGTGATATCACAGCATCTAGAGTTGCCCCCAATTCCTGTGGATAACCATGTTCGTAAGATGAATACGGATACTTTAGATGTAAGGATCTAAAGGCTCTGAGTTCATTGTATGATTTGTAATCAGGTATTTAGGCTGAGATTAGACTTTAAATTCGGTAGTAACAAACTATCGGTAATTGTTATTCTCGTTAGTTAGCTATACGTGAATTCAGCTATGGGGGGGGGGGTGCAATACAGTATTTGTGCTTTTCTGAGTGTGCTTCTATGAACTGTGGGTTCATAAGCAGACGAACCAAGAGAAATATACCACCAAAGGTTGGCCATATTTAAGGTGTTTTGGGGTTGTGATATTTGGCTAAGCCAAGCCTTTTCTGTATTTCGACAGTGAGCCCCCCAAAAGTTGTTCTTTTGGGCGATCTACTTTGGAGGCGATGCTTGTTGATTCTTTCTACATGCTTCACTATTTCGCGTGTCGGTGTGAGATAGCTTCGTGAGCTTCTAGCGCTTCGGCGGTTACCGTATACATTAATACTCTCTATAGACCTGTGGCCCATGATGGCGGCAATCTCTGCTGAATTCATATCGCTGGCTTTGAGGTCAGAACCCATTTGGTGGCGCCATGAATAAAGAGAAGGGCGGACTTTTCTTTGAGGCCAAAGACGTTGGGTTAGTGTATCTAATCTTCGCTGAACATAGCGTGTTGGGTCTGTATAGGGCGCTTTAGTGAAAATATCATGACTTTTTTTCAGACTATTAAAAAGGGATTTTCTTTCAATGAACACAATTCGATCGAGACCTCGATCATCATTCGCTGTCTGCTTAGCTGAAGGAATCAGGATTGTCTGATCATCCAGAAAGACAAGGCTCTTTAATTCAGCAGGACGGCAGCCGAGATAACTGACAAGCGTAACGGCTGCAAACGTCACTCCCTCTTTATTATCAAGCAGGTAATCCAGAAGCTGCTTTTCATCAGCCCGATTTACAGATTTTTGTCGGTTCTGTTTTTTCTTAATTTCAGAGCGCCGACCTGCATCGGATGTGATTGGGTTTTTAGTTGCAGCAATATGGTCTGATGCTTTGTAAAATCCGTCCTCCTTTGCCACAAAAGCTAATGCTATTCTAAGAGAGCGCCAGTAGTCAGGCCGATACTCTGAAGCGCAATGCTTCAGTGCATCTGAGACTCTCTTTCCGGTAGGAATACCGTTAATGCGGGTCTTATAAAAGTGCGCTGCGATGCTGCGGCATCGATTTTGAGTATCTTCGTTCATCTATATCATCCTTGATAACTGATTGATTTTGCTCATCCATGAGCAGTTGTAAGGAGTATAGACTAGGTGTGTGTTATCTATGGAATATTTTTAATGAGCTCGTCTGGTGTGCATTTCAAAGCTTTTGATATCTTATATAAATTCAAAATAGTAAGGTTTTGTATCCCTCGTTCAACCCTACCGTAGTAGGCTCTTTCAAAGCCTGCGATCAATGCGAATGCTTCTTGTGTGAATCCCTGCTCTTTTCTTTTCTGGCGAATTCTATCGCCAATGCTTTTAAGAATTAAGTCATCTTTCATGTATAGCCTCCTTGCCATACGATGATCTTATGGTATCTTTAAGTACACGTCTTATAAGTACCATTTTGTGAGGTTATGATGAATAGAAATAAAACTTCAGTTATTGATTTGCTTGACGAAGTTCTAATAAGGACTGTATTTGAAAATGAAGAAAGCGAGGAGGTAGCGTTATCTAAACTCCTTGGGATACAGATAGTCCCCAAGCCTTTTTTAGGCATGGAGCTTCTTGATAGGCTCCGAGATCGAGAGCTAATTGAGATGCCACCATATGATGCTGACTTTTTTGAGCGGGGCGATGTAGATGGCGTTGTGCGGCTAACACATGATAATTTAGGCCTGAACTCGCTAATCTTGGCTGAGCGTAAAGAGGTTTGGAAATCATTGAAATGGAAGGGCTATGAGTGTTGTGTTGTAACCCATGGTACATACACTGAGCTGGTGATTTCAGAGCTATGGAACTCAGCCCGATATCACGCAGGGATCTGCGGTATACACCTTGAAGAAATATACCCGTCTTATTCTGTTTTGGACGATATTAGTAATGATCTGACTATCGGGAAAATAGTTCTTGGAATTAAAAATGCTTTGGGAATATTGAAATATTCTGGATACGAATACATTTCATTTGATGTTCTTATTAATCTAGCAATAAAAAGCATCCAGGCCATGAAAGAGGAGGGGCGTGTCCGTCTAGGTGTTGTCGAAAAATGTACGCCAAACAGCATGCTGTCGCATCTCTTTTTTGTCGACTTGTTGGGGCTAAGTGACTGGGCTTTAGAAGCGATTCTTCCATGGCCTTTTTCATATTGGGGAAATAAGCAAATCAAGGGGAAAGAGTGGTGAGTGTGAGGGTTTCATTACGGATGTTTTGGAATGCTGGACTTTACATATAGTCACTAATTTCATTGACGGTCAAGAACTGAGACCTAGTTACCCATGGGTGATACCTATGTTCATGACAGGGATGATTATTGAAGAGAATCCAACACGCTTATGTCCTGGCTCTGCCATGCAGACTAGCTGCCTGATGGGCTTTGATCTCCAGAATAGTATGCTATAACTCTAAATAGCGTATGTCCGTTGAAGGGCTTGGCTTCTTTGCTTTGAGCCAGCCGAAAACTGTGATTTTTAGGCAGGTAAAGCAATAATACGGGTAGCTGAATTAAAGAATGAAAAAGTCATTTTTCGGCACCAAATCTATGGACGAATCATGATGAATTAGTGCTGTGCTTTGCCCATTATATTAACTCGTTTACTCATGCCTAAATGAAAATTAAGGAGTAGTACGATGCCAGTCACATTACATTTTTTCAAAAGGCTTAATGATCGTGGGCCGGTGTATGTCATTGATCGTATTGTCAGCTTTCAAGGTGATGTTATTCGTATCGTATCACCTCCTGATGAAGGGTTGTCTGAAGCTAAGCGTGTCTTGGAAGCACGAGGGTTTTCCGTTGAGGCAATGGCTAACCAGTGTGCTGCGGCAGAAGCGTGGGAAGATGCGATGTATGACCGCTAGGGAAGGAGTGCTGAGTCTAGGTATGGCTAAATATTTACAGAGTAGAATATGTCTGCTTAAGAAAGCATGACAGTTAGACAGAATGACTTAAAGGGGCGATTTACTACGATAAATTTTTTGCACTCAATCAACATCTTTTCAAGATGCGCCTGTCATTCCAATAACTGCTCCAAGCGTCAAGCTCTACTCAAAATTACTGCGTAATTTTTCCGTTCCAGCTTGACTCTTTCCACAGTCATTTCCATTAAGGGCAGGGGTTCTCACCCCTCTCCGCTCCTTCGTCGCTACGGGGGATTCCATCGTCAGTACCTGCCGAACACCCCCATACTTGCAATGGCAAGTATGGGTAAAAGGTTGGGTGCAAGTATGTCTATAAAAAGTTGGTTGATTTGCAGTTGAAGCTTTAAATTAGAGGTATCAAAGAGCGCTACGAAGGTAAATTACATCAAAAATTGACTATTCAATTCATTATATGTAAATTAGTTTACAAATAATAAATATTGAAGTGTCTGTGATGTTTAATGAAATACTGAAATCGAGTGCTATATACAAGGCGCAAGACCCACAAACTATTTCCGATTACGTCAATAAGCATATAGGACCTCATAGGATATCTGTTAAGGGTGAATGCGATCAAAAAGCATCAATTTGGCATCGTGATTTTTCCGATGTAGCGCTTTCACGGTTAACTTATGGTGGTAACGTCAGAGTTCAGTCCGCTGACCTTGAAGATATCTACCATCTACAGATAGTGACCCGTGGAGTATGCGACTGGAGCCTGGGAGATAAAGCTCTAAGAGCTAGTGCTGGTGAAGTTTTGTTACTTAATCCGCATGATAAGGTAGACCTGAATTACTCTGCAGATTGTGAGAAAGTTATAGTTAAAATCCCCAAAAGCGTAATGATATCTGCGCTTTCAGATAAGGTTGCCTATCTTCCGAAGGAGGGTGTAAAGTTCGATCATGCAGTTCGCAAAACATCTGACTACCGATCTCTGATCCATCTACTGGAGCTGATTTTTATGGAAGCGGAAGCTTTTCAATCAGACTTTTCCAAGCTCGCTCCTTATAGCAGTCTGCTAGCAGTTAAACTGCTAGACTGTTTTTCAAATAATATCCAGCTTCCGTGTGAGCAGCAGGCTCCTCAGTGCTTTTCTGCAATCGATAGTTACATAAAGGACCATATTAAAGATGATTTATCGGTTGATGATTTAGCGATTCTGAGTAGGGTGAGCCAGCGTACACTCTATAATATATTCGCCCGACATAAGTCAGTTACGCCGATGCACTATATAAAACAGCAGAAGCTGATGCATGTTCATAAAATGTTGCAGGATAGCGAGGGTGGTTGTCGAAATGTGACAGAGGTTGCGTTAGATTTTGGTTTTATGCACCTGGGACGTTTCTCAAGTGAATACCGTAAAATGTTTGGTGAGCTACCTTCTGCAACGCTTAAAAAAAGAAGCCATTAACTTAGGAAATCTGCTATTAATGACTTGACTTTACCTATTAGGCGCCTTGGGCGCCTAAATTTTATCTGTTTAAGAGTAGCCTCTTAACTTTTGTGTTGCAGACTGGCAGGCGTTAAGTATTGCCTGTTCATAAACGCTGCCCTTTTTGACCGGAGTATCGCTGGTTTGACCGAGTAAGTTTATGATTGAGCTTATATTATTATCAGCATCAAAAATCGGAGCGCTGACGACATTAATATCGGGAAGGTAGTCCTGTTGAAAGCGACATATTTTCTCCTTTTTGATCTCTTCAAGCAAAGATATAAAACGCTCTTTATTTAATGGCTGACCGTTGAGTCGTGGAAGAGCAGGTGGGGATGAGAAGAATGCATCGAGGATGTCTTTTCGTCTCTGTTCAGGTAAAAAGGCTAGAAAAATACGCCCTGATGCTGAGGTAAAGGGGGAAAGTTGTGAGCCAAGCCGAATGTTAACGTTGACTGATCTACTGGAATCGAGCCATTTAATAACCAGGGGGTAGTTTCCGTTCCAGATCGCAACGGTTATGGTTCGGTCATATTCCTGGTGTAGCTTTTCTGCCTGTTCGAACGCTATCTGAATCGGATCGATCAGACGCAGCGCTGTAACACCGATTTTTAAGCTGCTGGTTGAAAGTGAATATTTTGAGTCACTTTTCTGGCTGATATAGCCTAATTTAACCAGGCTGACTAGATATTTGTGTAGTCTGCTGGGCGACATCTCTGCAAGTTCAGCCAGCGCCTTTAAGGTAATGGGTTTTCCATATTCAGAGATATGTTCTAGGATTTTCAAACCCAGTTCTAATGAGTTGATACCCTGTTTCTGATCTTTTTGTATTGTAATATTAGTATCGATCATACAGTGCTCATTTTCTTATAGCAGGAGGCCGCTATTTTGTGGTGGACCTCCTGTTATCCTATTAGACTGCCAGACTTTGTTCAATGAACTCTTTGTTTTCATTGAGTGTTTCAGAGTCGCCGTTAAACACAACTTTTCCTTTTACGATAAGAATATGCATTTCGCAGAGTTCATTAAGGACTTTAATGTTTTTATCAACGATGATGGTTGAGACACCGGAGTCTTTAATCTTTCGGATTACCTGCCAGATTTCTTTACGAATTAAAGGTGCTAGCCCTTCCGTTGCTTCATCAAGAATAAGTAAATCCGGATTGGTTAATAGAGCACGACCTATCGCCAGCATCTGCTGTTCACCTCCAGATAGTTGGGTTCCCTTATTCGTAAGGCGCTCTATCAGTCGGGGAAATACCTCCAGTACCTGGTCATAGGTCCAGTTAGCTTCGCCTCTGGAGTTCTTGCGTGCAGCCATTAGAAGGTGTTCTTTCACTGTTAGATTATGGAACATCCCGCGACCTTCTGGAACATACGCGATATCCTGCCGCATCCGTTTCCAGGTAGGTAAGCGGGTTATATCTTCCCCTTTGTAAATGACCGAGCCACTGCGTGGCGGCGCGATTCCCAAGATCGATTTAAGGGTGGTAGACTTCCCCATCCCATTTCGACCCATGATGCTAACCGTTTCGCCCGCTTTTATATCAAATGATACACCGTGGAGGATATGGCTTGCGCCATACAGTGTTTGCAGACCGTGAACCTCAAGAATATTGCTCATGGTTAAAATACCTCGTCATCGTTTCCGAGATAAGCATCCTGAACAAGGGGATTGTTACGGATATTTTCAACGGTATCGGTTATTAAGTGCTGCCCATCAACCATCACAGTCATCAAGTCAGATAGCTCGAAAACAGCATCCATATCGTGCTCAACAAGGACAATGCAGTAGTGCTTTTTCAGCTCTTTTAACAGGCTAATAATAATTTGTGATTCTTCGTGACCCATGCCAGCCATAGGTTCATCAAGTAGTAATACCTTAGGATCAGTGGCTAACACCATGGCAATTTCAAGCTGGCGCTGTTCGCCATAACTGACTTCTGCAGCTTTGGTATCTGCCCGTCCGTTTAAGCCTACTTGTTTAAGTGCAGAGTTTGCGATCTCTGTGATACTTTTGTTGGTAGAACGATTTCTGAATAGGTTAAAACTACCTCCTATTCGTTGTTGTGCAGCGATGCAGCAGTTTTCCAGGCAAGTCGCATCATGGAAAATATTGGTTTTTTGAAAACTTCTACCAATACCAGCGCGACAAAACTCGTAAGCCTTAAGATTGGTAATCGACTTACCTTGATACAGAATAACACCGCTGGTCGCTGGGTAGGCCCCACACAGAGTGTTGAGCAGGGTGCTTTTACCCGCGCCATTAGGACCAACAATACTGTGTAATTGCTTATCAGCGAATTTGATATTCAGCTCGTTTAACGCTTTGAGACCGCCCCAGAATTTACAGAGGTTCTCGGCTTCAAGAATTGTATTACTCATTGCCTTTACCTCCGCTCAGGTCGTTTAGGAATCCGGCAAAACCTTTTTTCAAGGTTAAAACCAGGATAATAATCAGTGAGCCCATAAAGAACATCCAATACTCCGTCAGGTGTTCGATGTAGTAGTGCAAACCTTCATAAACGAAACTACCAATAATGGCGCCATAAATAGACCCCAAGCCACCCATAAGAGCCATCACCAGAGCGGTAGCCGATATGTCCCAGGACATCATGCCAGGGTTAACAAAGCCGAACTGCAGGGCAAACAGATAGCCTGCATAGGCTGCTAGAGATGAGGCCAGAACATAGGCGATTAAGCGAAAATGGAATATGTTGTAACCCAGTGCAGTCGCCCGATCTGGGTTTTCTTTAAGTGCATCAACAACCCGCCCAAATGATGAGTTCATGATGACTTTAAAGAACGCGAAGCAATTAAAGAGTGACAGCAGACAGAGGTAGTAAAAATGTGTTTCATTTTCCAGATCCAGAAAGCTCAGTCCGAAAATACTGGTTTCCGGTTTGACGTAAATAAACAAACCATCCTGGCCTCCGTACTCAACTGAATCGGCAAAGAAATAAAAGGTCATTTGCGCCAGAGCCAAGGTGATCATAATCATATAGATGCCACTGGTTCGCAGGACAATCAGACCGACGATAAGCGCAATAAAGCCACTGATTAGCATGACGTAGAAAGTATAAATCCAGAAGTTAACCGCTTCATATTCAGGGGCGAGAATGGTGAATATATAACCTCCTAGTCCATAAAACATAGCATGGCCTAAGGTGATCAGTCCCGTACGTCCGACCAGGTAATCAAGCGACATTACGAAAATCGCCAAGATAATAATGGTTGATAATTTGTTTATATAAAAGGTGTTCCCCTCCAAGAATAGAGGTATAAACAATCCGATTACGAAAAACAGATATATAAAAATCTTTTCAGATTTATTTGAGAAAATTGACATAGTTAAATCCTCAGTTTTTGAACAAGCCCTGAGGCTTGACTAGAAGGATCAGTGCCATAAGCAGGTAGATCGACATACTGGAAATCTGAGGCAGAAGAACCGAAGAATAGGTATCTACGATCCCCACAATTAACGCTGCGACAAAAGCTCCCTTTATCGAACCAAGACCACCGATAACAACCACAACAAAGCATGAGATCAGTACGTGTTCACCCATGCCTGGAACCAGGCTGACGATGGGAGCGGAGACAATCCCAGCCAGTGAAGCGAGAAATACGCCTATCGCAAAAACGATGGTGAATAGTTTGCTGATATCAACACCGAGATTTTCTACCATTGCACGATCAGATTCGCCAGCACGTATCATCATGCCTAGTTTGGTCTTGTTGATGGTCAAATACATGGATACAGCAACAACAATACAGAGGGCCGATATAAACAAACGATAAATAGGATATTCAATAATATCTGTGAGTTTTATTGAGCCGGAGAGAAGGGCTGGTACTTCGACACCGAGCGGATCATTACCCCACACGAAGCTTTGAATCGAGTTGAATATAAAGATTAGTCCCACTGTCAGAAGTACTTGGTCTAGATGATCTCGTTTGTATAGGTGAATAATCAAAAATCGCTCTATGACGATACCGATCAGTAGGGCAATTGAGCCACTAATAATGAACGCCAGAAAAAAACTACCGGTGAGCGTTGTGAAGTAATAAGCCAGGTATGCTCCAATCATGTACATGGAGCCATGAGCCAGATTAAGAATACCCATTACACCAAACACCAGTGTGAGTCCTGACGCTATCAGAAATAACAGCAGCCCGTACTGTACTCCGTTGAGGAGCTGTACGAGGAAAAGAGAAGTGTCCATAGTATTACCTTAAAAGTAATCCTGAGAAGGACCTCCGCAGAGGTCCTGATAAAAAAATTACAGCTTGCAGCCGCGAGCAGGGTCTTCCAGATTTTCGAGCGCTGTTTTAATTACAGTGTTTTGACCGTTCACAACTTTACGAAGATAGATTGTTTGAATCGGGTTGTGAGCTTTTGAAAAGTGAAATGCACCACGTGGGCTATCAATTTCAAGTTGCTCCATCTGCTTGATCAGAGCTGCTTTGTCAGAGGTGTTTCCCTCAGTTGCAGTTACGGCTGCAGCGATTAGTTGGCCAGCGTCATAACCCTGTACCGCAAACAGATCAGCTGGTTTACCGTAGAGAGCTTCGTATTGCTGGCGGAAGCTTGTGTTTTTTTCGATATCAAGAGTATCAGCGTAGTGCAGAGTGGTTATGACCCCTTCGGATGCCGGGCCTTGCGCTTTGGTGGTCCCCTCTGTCAGGAAACCGGACCCCAATAGAGGGATCTTGCCTTTCAGACCCATCGCATCGTAATCTTTAACGAATTTGACGGCACCACCTCCCGCAAAAAAGACGAATACCGCATCGGGTTTAATGGAAGCAATTTCGGTCAGATATGACTGGAACTCTGTTTTGGGAAAAGGAACCAGCATCTTCTTAACCACTTCTCCGCCGGCAGCGGTAAAGGATTCGTTAAACGCAGCCAGTGACTCTTTACCAAAGCCGTAGTTCCAACTCATGGTTACAATCTTTTTATACCCCATATCATAGGCTTCTTTACCCATAGGGAAGGCGGTTTGCCACGAGGAGAAAGATGTACGGAATACATTTGGCTGACAGAATGCTCCAGTCGCAGCGTTAGCGCCTGCGTTTGGAATGATCATGATCGAGTCTTTACCTTTGATGCTTTTGATCATACCCATTGCAACACCCGAATGTACCGGGCCAACCACAAAGTCGGCATGCTGATTATCGACCAGTGATGATGTAATTTCAGGGGCTCTTGCTGGTTTAGCTTCGGTATCCATCTCAATAAATTCAACTGGCCGGCCAGCGATGGTATTGCCCTGTTCTTTGAGTGCTTGCTTTAGACCGTTGCGGGTTGATTCACCCAGTCCGGCATAAACGCCACTGAATGGGAGCATGACACCGACTTTAATTGGATCACTATTATCGGCGGCATAGGCACTGCTGCTCATTGAGATAAGGCATGCAGCAACGGTGGCAGGTAGAACTGATTGAAAGGCTTTCTTTTTATTGTTCATCACTAATTTCTCGTTATTAGAAGATTAAGACAGATTTAGCCTATGTCCGAACAGGCAATCCTAATAGCCGTTGATTGCAAGCTTTGTCCATCTAGCGCAGTCCGTTCAGTCCACTGCAGTAAACGGATAGAAAGATTCGTTAAGCGGATTTTTTTTATAGTGACAGACAGAGATAGTGAATCTGCTGTGACGCTCATGGTCTATTTTCTGATCTGTATGATCAGGTTTTTTTAGTCTGGCATCACAGCTTATTAAGGGTGAGAGCGGATGTTGAGTGTCGACTATTTGGGATAGGGTGATATGAATAAAAAACTTAAAGCGGTGATTATTGGCCCGGGTAATATCGGTACCGATCTGCTGATGAAAATGAAACGTTCAGAGTGGATTGAACCAGTCTGGATGGTGGGTATCGACTCTGCATCCGATGGCCTTACGCGGGCCCGTGAGATGGGTATTAAAACCACCGCTGAAGGCGTTGATGGTTTGCTACCCCACATCATTGAAGATGATATCCGTATCGCTTTTGATGCGACCTCGGCTTATGTTCATGCGGAGAACAGCCGCAAGCTGAATGAACTGGGCGTCATTATGATCGACCTGACGCCAGCGGCGATCGGTCCTTTCTGTGTACCGCCGGTTAATCTGGTGCAGCATGCGAAAGAGCTGGAGATGAACGTCAACATGGTGACTTGCGGTGGTCAGGCGACTATCCCGATGGTTGCTGCTGTCTCCAGTGTTCAACCGGTAGAGTATGGTGAGATTATCGCTACCGTTTCTTCTAAATCTGCGGGCCCAGGTACTCGTAAGAATATCGATGAGTTTACCCGCACCACTGCCAGCGCAGTCGAAAAAGTAGGCGGCGCTGAGAAAGGTAAAGCGATCATCATTATTAACCCTGCTGAGCCACCACTGTTGATGCGTGACACGGTTCACTGCCTGACTAAAGGTCAGCCGGATCAGGCAGCCATTACTGCCTCTGTTCTTGCGATGGTAAAAGAGGTGCAAAAATATGTGCCCGGTTACCGTCTGGTAAACGGCCCTGTGTTTGATGGCAACCGGGTTTCCATGTTTATGGAAGTGGAAGGTCTGGGTGATTACCTGCCTAAGTACTCTGGCAACCTAGACATCATGACAGCGGCTGGTCTGCGTACCGCTGAGATGTTTGCTGAAGAAGCTAACAACGGCAACATCACTCTGCCAGCGCGCGGATCAGTGGAGGAAATATAGATGAATATTAAAGGTAAAAAAGTAGTACTCCACGACATGAGCCTGCGTGATGGTATGCATGCGAAGCGTCACCAGATCTCTCTGGATCAGATGGTTGCTGTGGCAACAGGCCTTGATGAAGCGGGAATGCCACTGATCGAAGTCACCCACGGTGATGGCTTAGGTGGCACCTCGGTTAACTACGGTTTTCCTGCGCATAGCGATGAAGAATATCTCAGTGCTGTGATTCCGAAGATGAAAAATGCCAAGGTCTCTGCACTATTGCTGCCGGGGATCGGAACGGTTGATCATCTGCGTATGGCGAAAGATCTGGGTGTGAACACTATTCGTGTTGCTGCTCACTGTACCGAAGCGGATGTCACTGAACAGCATATCGGTTTGGCTGCAAAGCTAGAGATGGATACCGTTGGCTTCCTGATGATGTCGCATATGGCCACCCCGGAAAAGATTGTCGAGCAAGCTAGGCTGATGGAATCTTACGGAGCGAACTGCATCTACTGCACAGATTCCGCCGGTTACATGCTACCGGATGAAGTGACTGAAAAGATCGGTCTGTTGCGGGCAGAGCTGAACCCCAACACGGAGATCGGTTTCCATGGTCACCACAATATGGGAATGGCGGTTGCCAACTCTCTGGCCGCGATTGATGCCGGTGCAATCCGTATTGATGGTTCGGTTGCGGGCTTAGGTGCCGGTGCGGGTAATACGCCTCTTGAAGTGCTGGTTGCCACACTGGTACGACTGGAAGCGGACCACGGTATTGATCTGTACAAGATTATGGATGTTGCTGAAGATCTTGTGGTACCGATGATGGATCAGCCGATCCGTGTCGACCGTGATGCGCTGACACTGGGCTACGCCGGTGTGTACTCGTCATTCCTTCTGTTTGCGAAACGGGCGGAAGCGAAGTATGGCATTCAGGCACGTGACATTTTAGTAGAACTGGGCCACCGCGGAACCGTGGGTGGGCAAGAAGATATGATAGAAGATCTGGCGCTGACAATGGCCAAAGAAAAGGGGCTAATCTAATGGCTGAATTACAAGGTAATAAGTTAACACAGTCACAGATCGAAGAGCTGGCAATTCATCTGGAAACGGCTGAACTTGAAGCGTATGAAGTGACTAAAATTACCAATGATTTTCCGGAGATGACTTATAAAGACGCCTTCGATATCCAGTGGGAAATTCGTCGTCGTAAAGAAGAGCGTGGTCATAAAATCGTTGGCATGAAGATGGGGCTGACCTCCTGGGCAAAAATGGCACAGATGGGTGTAGAGCATCCTTGCTACGGTTTTCTGGCAGACTATTTTTCAGTGCCGGATGGCGGTGAGATTAAGCATGATGAGCTGATCCATCCGAAGATTGAAGCGGAGCTGGCATTCGTCACTAAAGCACCGCTAAAAGGTCCTGGAATCCATATTGGAGATGTTCTGCGAGCTACCGATTTTGTAATGCCAGCGGTCGAGGTAATCGATTCTCGCTATAAAGATTTCAAATTTGATCTGAAATCCGTGATTGCTGATAACTCCTCTTCTACCCGCTTTATCGCCGGCGGCACTATGGCTAAACCGGAAGACCTGGATCTTAAGACTCTGGGGGTGGTGATGGAGATCAACGGTGAAGTGGTACAGACCGGTGCTGGTGCTGCCGTTCTGGGTCATCCTGCGGCATCGGTTGCGATGCTGGCTAATATGCTGGGTGAGCGTGGTGAAGAACTGCCAGCAGGCTCCTTTATTATGATCGGCGCGATCACTGCTGCGGTACAGGTTAATAAGGGTGATTCCTTCTGTGTTCGCTATCAGGATTTGGGCACCATCAGCGGCCGCTTTGTATAAATGATACGAATGAGGAAAAAGCGATGCCAATTATTCAAGTTAACTTGATGGAAGGTCGTACGGATGAACAGAAAGAACTGCTGATTCATGAGATCACAGAAGCCGTGCATCGCGCTATTAGCGCGCCCCGGGAATCAGTGCGGGTACTGCTGAATGATATGCCATCACAGAACTGGGGGATCGGCGGGCAGTCAGCAAAGTCTCGCGGACGTTAAGGCTATGACTCAGGATTAAGTTGATGTTCACCATTACTGTAGAGAGCAGCCCGACGCGGCAGAGCTTTCAGATCTCCACCGGTGATAGCGTGCTGGTAGGCTCTGAAAAATGTCTGAGTAATCTGATACCCGTTGGCTGCCGTGGTGGTGGTTGCGGTGTATGTAAAGTAAGAGTTGTCGAAGGTGACTATAGCAGTAAGTGTATGAGTAAAGCGCATATCTGCGATGCTCAGGCAGCAGATGGTTATGTGCTGGCTTGCCGGGTTTATCCGCTCAGTGATATGTGTATCGAGCTTGTTAAGCGGTAGGTAAAGTCTAATTAAAAATAACAATAGAGGATTACCAAAATGAAAAAAGGTGTAATGCGTCCCGGTCATGTACAGATTCGGGTGTTGGATCTGGAGGAAGCTCTAGAGCACTATCGCGATTTGCTAGGTCTGATTGAGATGGACCGTGATACGCAGGGGCGGGTATATCTGAAAGGCTGGACTGAAGTTGATAAGTTTTCAGTTGTACTGCGCAAAGCCGACGAGCCGGGCATGGACTTTATGGGCTTTAAAGTGCTGAATAATGAGGTTTTGTCTCAACTAGAAAGTGATTTGACAGCTTATGGTTGTGATGTTGAACAGATCTCATCTGGAGAACTTAAGGGATGTGGGCGACGTATTCGTTTTGTCGCGCCTACCGGCCACAGCTTTGAGCTTTATGCTGAAAAGGAACAGACCGGTAAATGGGGGCTTTCTAATGTTAACCCTGAAGCTTGGCCGCGGGGGTTGAAGGGGATGAAAGCCACCCGTTTTGATCACTGTTTGCTGTATGGCCCCAATGTGGAAGCAACCTATCAGCTGTTCCGGGATGTACTTGGCTTTGATCTGGCAGAACAGGTTGTTGATCCGGAAGGCAACCGCATAGCAGCGTTTCTCACCGCCAGTATGAAAGCCCATGATGTCGCTTTCATCGACTGTCCGGAACCGGGTAAATTCCACCATGCCTCATTTTTCCTTGATAGCTGGGAGCAGGTATTGCGGGCGGGGGATCTTATCTCGATGACGGACACCTCTATCGATATCGGACCGACTCGTCATGGTCTGACCCATGGACAGACGATCTACTTCTTCGATCCATCCGGTAACCGCAATGAAGTGTTCTGTGGTGGTGATTATCACTATCCGGACCACCCACCGGTGACCTGGAAAGCAGAAGACCTGGGCAAAGCGATTTTCTACCATGATCGGGTGCTTAACGAGCGTTTTCTGAGTGTTCTGACCTGATTAGGAATGCTGCCTGATGTACGCATCGGGCGGTACTCTCATGTGGTAATTGTTATCTCCCTTGAGGCTTTAGAATGAAAGAATTTAAGAATTTTATTAACGGCAAATTTGTTGCAACCGAGAGTGGTAACCGGTTTGAGAACCGAAATCCGGTAGATAATAGTCTGCTGGGTATGGTGCATGAAGCCGGTGAGCCTGAAGTGGCGGCAGCGGTTGCCGCAGCTAAAGCCGCAATGAAAGGTCCCTGGGGCAAGATGACTCAGGTGCAGCGTATTGTGCTGCTGGATAAAGTAGCCAATCGTATAAATGAGCGATTTGATGAGTTTTTGGATGCAGAGTGTAAAGATACCGGTAAGCCACACAAAATAGCCTCTCATATCGATATTCCCCGTGGAGCTGCAAACTTTAAAGCGTTTTCAGAAACGTTAGCGAATCACCCGACCGAAGCATTTAAACTGGATACCCCCGATGGTCGTGGGGCATTTAATTATGGTCATCGTACACCGAAAGGGGTAATCGCTGTGATCAGCCCCTGGAACCTGCCATTGTTGCTAATGACCTGGAAAGTCGGTCCTGCACTGGCCTGTGGTAATACCGTAGTAGTTAAACCTTCTGAAGAGACACCTGCCACTGCGACTCTGCTGGGTGAAGTGATGAATGAATGTGGTGTGCCAGAAGGTGTGTATAACGTGGTTCACGGCTTTGGTGCAGATTCTGCCGGGGCTTTCCTGACCGCTCATCCGGATGTAAACGCCATTACTTTTACCGGTGAGACTAGTACGGGCGAAGTGATTATGCGGGCAGCCTCTGTTGGTCTGCGAAATATCTCCCTGGAATGTGGTGGTAAAAACCCGAGTATCGTTTTTGCTGATTGTGATATAGAGAAAGCGATCGAAGGTACTATGCGTTCCGCGTTTGTGAACTGTGGTCAGGTCTGTTTGGGAACCGAACGTGTTTATGTTGAACGACCAATATTTGAAGCTTTTGTTGAGCGCCTGAAAACGGAAGTTGAAAAGCTGAAGTTAGGAGAGCCTGAAGACCCCAGTGTGGATTTTGGTCCACTGGTGAGTCAGGAGCATAAAGAGAAAGTCCTCTCATACTACCGTCTGGCAGTAGAGGAGGGTGCCAGAGTAGTGACCGGTGGCGGAGTCCCGGAGATGGGTGCAGCGTTGAATGCGGGTGCCTGGGTTGAACCTACTATCTGGACCGGTTTGTCAGATGATGCTCGGGTAGTGAAGGAAGAGATCTTTGGCCCCTGTTGTCACATCCGTCCGTTTGATAGCGAGGACGAAGTAATTGAGCTGGCTAACGATACTAAGTACGGTCTGGCTGCGGCTATCTGGACTGAGAACTCTGCCCGGGCTTCCCGTGTTGCCGAAGCGATGGAGGTAGGTATCGCCTGGGTAAATAGCTGGTTCCTGCGCGATCTGCGAACCGCTTTTGGTGGTGCTAAAGAGTCGGGTATAGGCCGAGAAGGTGGAGTGCACGGACTGGAGTTTTATACGGAACTTAAAAATGTCTGCATTAAGTTATAAGGCCTGACTGAATAGAGAAAAGTGATGAAAAAAGAACAGATAAAACTATTGGGTGATGAACTCTACCAGGCGCTGTGTCAGCGGCAACAGGTACCGCCGCTGACGTCACGCTTTGACGACATTAGTATTGAAGATTCCTATCATATATCACTGCAGCTGTTGCAACGTCGAATTGATGCCGGTGAGCGAATCATCGGTAAAAAGATCGGCCTGACGTCTAAAGCGGTGCAGAATATGCTTAAAGTTAATCAGCCAGACTTTGGTTATCTGACCGACGGTATGGTGTTCAGTCAGGGTCAGGAGGTACCGATCTCCGAGAGATTGATACAGCCGAAAGCAGAAGGTGAGATCGCTTTTATTCTGAAAAAAGACCTGTTGGGCCCTGGGATCACTGCTGCAGATGTATTGGCTGCTACCGATTGTGTGATGCCTTGTTTTGAAGTGGTGGATTCCAGAATTGATAACTGGCAGATTAAAATCGAAGACACAGTGGCAGACAATGCCTCCTGCGGCCTATTTGTTCTGGGAGACCAAGCGGTAGATCCACGTAAGGTAGATCTGAGCACCTGCGGCATGGTGGTTGAAAAAAACGGTGAGATCATCTCCACCGGCGCAGGTGCTGCAGCCTTAGGTAGTCCGGTTAACTGTGTTGTCTGGTTGGCGAATAAGCTGGGTGAATTTGGTATCCCTCTTAAAGCGGGAGAAGTGATTCTGTCTGGCTCGTTAGTGCCGCTGGAACCAGTTCAGGCTGGAGATTTTATGAGAGTGTCTATTGGTGGCATCGGTTCAGCATCAGTACTCTTTACTTAGGATATATTACGTGATGTTCTGAGTACCATTTTCACTACATCTTTGCTCGATGTGTTGGCCTCCAATTGGAGGCCTTTTTTGTTTATAGGGGTTTAATAGCCAGTTTCTGAATCAACATGCATAAAAAGGATATAGGTCGGCATAAACCGGATATTGGGTAAGCTCTATGTTGGTTATCTTTTAATAAAACAATAGAGGTGTGCCCCATGAACCAGGAACTATTTAATAAAGTTGATTCGATGATGGAAGAGGATCACGAAAAGGGTATCTATCGTTGCAGACGGGATATGTTTACTGATCCAGAGCTATTCGAACATGAAATGAAACATATCTTTGAGGGTAATTGGATCTATCTTGCCCATGAGAGCCAGATTCCGAATAAGAATGATTTCTTCACCTATACCATGGGGCGTCAGCCGATCTTCATTACCCGCAACAAAGACAACGAGCTTCAAGCATTTATCAATGCCTGTAGTCACCGTGGTGCAATGTTGTGTCGAACTAAAAAAGGCAACCGCGCTGCCCATACCTGCCCATTCCATGGTTGGGTTTTCAACAATGATGGAAAGCTGCTGAAAGTTAAAGATCCTGATGATGCTGGTTATCCGGATTCATTCAACTGCGAAGGCTCGCATAATCTGAAACAGGTGCCGCGTTTTGCTAATTATAAGGGCTTTCTATTTGGCAGCCTGAGTGATGATGTATTGCCGTTGGAAGAGCATCTTGGGGAAGCGGCCAATATTATCGACATGATTGTTGATCAGTCACCGGAAGGTCTGGAAGTGCTGCGCGGAAGTTCTACTTACGTATATGACGGCAACTGGAAACTTCAGGCTGAGAACGGAGCTGATGGTTACCACGTGAGTGCAGTTCACTGGAACTATGTTGCAACAACGGGTCGTCGGGATAAAGAAACAGACAAAACCAAAGCGATGGATGCTAGCACTTGGGCGAAGCAGAAAGGTGGTTTTTACGCCTTTGATCATGGTCATATCTGTTTATGGATGGAATGGCCAAACCCTAAAGATCGTCCAATCTATCAGCGCCGAGAAGAGCTTGTCGCGAGTAGCGGAGAAGCGAGAGCTGACTGGATGATCGGCAATCTGCGTAATCTATGCCTCTATCCGAATGTGTTTTTGATGGATCAATTCAGTTCTCAGATTCGTCAGTTCCGTCCTATCGATGTTAATACAACTGAAGTTACCATCTACTGCATCGCCCCTAAGGGTGAAGGTGCCGAAGCACGTGCTCAACGTATTCGTCAGTATGAAGATTTCTTCAATGCCAGTGGTATGGCAACCCCGGATGATCTGGAAGAGTTTCGCTCATGCCAGAAAGGCTTTATGGCGTCAAATCTTGAATGGAATGATATGTGTCGTGGTTCAGAGCACTGGATTAAGGGGCCTGATGAAGAGGCGAAAAAACTCGGTATGAATCCAATTATGAGTGGTGCTAAAACCGAAGATGAGGGTTTATATACCGTTCAGCATCGCTACTGGGTTGATGTGATGAAAAAGGCTGCTGAACAGGAGGAGAAATAATCATGGCTATTTCAATTGAGCGCGTAAATCAGTTTTTGTTTGAAGAGACACGGTATCTCGATGATAAGGATTGGGATAGCTGGCTGGAGATGTATGCAGAGGATGCAAGCTACTGGGTGCCAGCCTGGGATGACACAGGTGAGCTGACTGACGATCCACAGACAGAGATTTCACTTATGTATTATGCGTCACGCAGTGGTCTGGAAGATCGAGTATTCAGGATAAATACAGATAAATCCAGTGCTTCCAGCCTGCCTCAACCGCGGACCTCTCACAACTTGAATAACATTGAAATTATCGAAGCCTCTGATGAACAGTGTAAAATTCGATTCAATTGGGTTAATTACGCATATCGTTATGAGCATGTCTACACTTACTTCGGTACCAGCTTTTATACCCTGGATACATCTAGTGATCGTCCGAAGATCAAAGCGAAAAAAGTCGTACTGAAAAATGACTATATCCATCATGTGGTCGATATCTATCATCTTTAATAATAACAATAAGGTCCCCAGAATTTCGGGGACTGGGATCGATTATGTCTTATAAAATAGCATTAAACTTTGAAGACGGTGTGACTCGTTTTATTGAGTGCAACGAGGGTGAACTGATTGCTGATGCGGCGTATCGTCAGCGTGTAAATATTCCTTTGGACTGCCGGGATGGAGCTTGTGGCACATGTAAGTGCCACGCTGAATCCGGTAAATATACTCTGGAAGATTTCATTGAAGATGCACTGTCTCCGGAAGAGGAGCAACAGGGACAGGTACTCACCTGTCGCATGGTGCCAACCTCGGATTGTGTTGTTTCAATACCGGTGTCTTCTAAGTTATGTAAGACGGGTAACGAGACCTACGCTGTAGAATTGTCATCTCTTAACCGCCACTCTGATACCGCTATCGGCTTTTCGGTTAAAGATAAAAAGCTGGCCAAACTGCATTTTTTGCCGGGTCAGTACGTAAATATAAAAGTACCGGGTAGCGATGAAACCCGTGCGTACTCTTTCAGTTCATTAGTGAGTGCAGAGAATGAAGTCTCCTTTCTGATCAGGGTTATTCCCGATGGCAAAATGAGCAGCTATATACGTGATATTGCTCAGGTCGGCGAACCTTTGGAGATTACCGGTCCATTTGGGAGCTTCTATCTGCGTGATATGAATCGCCCTGTTCTATTCTTGGCTGGAGGTACCGGTCTTGCACCATTTACGGCGATGCTAGAAAAGCTTGAGTGTGAAGGTCTCAAACATCCGGTGCATCTTATTTATGGCGTTACCAATGATATTGATCTGGTTGAGATCGATCGCCTGGACCGCTTAGCTAATGCACTGCCATTGTTCAGCTATGCAACCTGTGTTGCTAGTGAAGAAAGTACACATCCCACTAAAGGGTATGTCACACACTACATCGACGCCGTGCACCTAAACGATGGGGATGTAGATATCTATCTCTGTGGTCCTCCGCCGATGGTTGATGCGGTTAACCATTACTTCACAGATAAAGGGATCATCCCAGCTAGCTTTCACTACGAAAAATTTTCCTGAGGTCATGCATATGTCTACTCGTCGTTTTGATGAAAAGGTTGTTGTTGTCACCGGTGCTGCGCAGGGAATTGGAAAGGAAGTAGCGTTAAGAGTCGCCGATGAAGGGGGTCAACTTGTACTCGTCGATTTTTCACCACTGGTGGAAGAGGTCGCCAGTGAGATTGTTAAACAAGGCTTTTTAGAACCGCTGGTAGTTTTAGCTAATCTTGAGCTGTATGCGGATTGTTGCAAAGTAATGGATGCTGCAGCGGCTAAGTTTGGTCGTATCGATACATTGATAAATAATGTGGGCGGTACTATCTGGGCTAAGCCATATGAACATTATGAAGAGGAACAGGTGGAAACTGAGATCCGACGGTCACTGTTTCCAACGCTTTGGTGTTGTCATGCTGTGTTGCCCTTTATGCAGAAGGCAAGCGCTGGCTCGATCGTTAATGTTTCGTCAATAGCGACTAAAGGGCTCAATCGTGTCCCTTATGCTGCTGCCAAAGGTGGCGTGAATGCCCTGACGGCTTGTCTTGCTTGGGAAAATGGTGAACGCGGCATCCGTGTAAACGCTGTGGCGCCAGGAGGAACAAATGTTGGCGAGCGAAAAATCCCAAGAAATAGCCAGCCGATGACCGATGACGAAAAAGTGTGGTACCAGCAGATTGTTGATCAGACCATTGATTCAACCGTTTTAGGCCGTTACAGCGAACCCAGCGAACAGGCTAACGCGATTCTTTTTCTAGCGTCTGATCAGGCTTCTTACATCACCGGAACTATTTTGCCTGTGGGAGGCGGTGACCAGGGTTGATAGTAAAGAGTACGGTATTTATATCCGTACTTAATTTCTAAATTATCTTCTATTGATATTGTCAGACGGTCTAGAAAAAGCGGTCAAGTTGTTTAACGAGAGGCTTCCTTCCCAACCCATAGGGTTTGATCCCTTTGTGTATCACTGAACCTGACGTATCACTACGCTTTGTAAAGCTAAATTAAAAATAGCTCCCGAATCGATTGATTTATAAGTGAGTATTTCTTGAATAAACCGACGACTAACGGGGCTTTTTTTGCGGTAACTGCTTACTTTATTTGGGGCGTGTTACCGGTTTATTTTAAACAGTTACAAAGTATTCCTGCAACTGAAATATTGTCACATCGCATTATCTGGTCCTTCCTGCTGACCATCATAATTATCCTGCTATTAAATAAACGTGAAGCGCTGATGATAGCGTTAAGGTCAAAGGCGACCCGTTGGGCGTTGCTGCTTTCAACCACGCTGATTGGTTTTAATTGGGGGTTGTATATCTGGTCCGTCAACAGTAACCATATACTCGATGCGAGCTTAGGTTATTACATTAATCCACTGATCAATATCCTGCTGGGCATGTTGTTCTTTCGTGAACGTTTGGATCGGGTGAGGGCCGTTGCTACCGCTCTTTGCATCTTTGCCGTTATATTGGAGGTCGTTCAGTTTGGCCGTCTTCCCTGGATCGCATTGCTGCTTGCCAGCAGCTTTGCGATCTATGGTTTGGTTCGTAAAAAACTTGGCGTTGATAGCTTCAGCGGTATGGCGATGGAGACAGGTCTGATGTTGCCTGTGGCTATCGGATACCTACTGTGGAGCACTACCCCGTCCAGTAATCTCTTGGATAATAATCTTTGGACTAACTCTCTATTGCTGGCGGCAGGTCCAGTGACAATGATTCCTCTCATCTGTTTTGCGACTGCGGCGAATCGAATAAGTCTTTCGTCTCTGGGCTTTTTTCAGTACATATCTCCCAGTTGCATGTTTCTTCTGGCCGTTCTGGTATATGACGAACCAATACAGCCTGAAAAGATGGCCACTTTTGGCTTAATCTGGCTTGCTCTTTTAATACTCAGTATCGATTCGGTGAGAAAGTATCGGCAATCCAGAATCAGCTGATTGAGGCTATCAGAACTTAAACCATTGCTTCATATCTGGTTTCTGGTATAGAACGAAGTAGCTTATCAGGCCGATGATAACGCCCCAGAAAGCGGCCCCTATTCCGAGATAACTCATCCCTGACGCCGTTACTACGAAGGTTATCAGAGAGGCTTCGAAGTGAGAAGTTTCCTGTGCTGCACCAAGAAGATTACTGGAGATTGCACCAAGCAATGCCAGCCCAGCTAATACCGCAACAAAATGCTCTGGCAACGCAGCTAACAGCGCAATGATGGTGCCTGAAAAAGTGGCACCGATAAGATAGAACGCACCGTTAGATATACCAGCAATATATCGTTTGGATGGATCAGGGTGGGCATCTTTTCCGGTACAGAGTGCCGCAGTAATGGCTGCAATCACGGTAGTAATGCCCCCGAAGAGTGCTGTTATCAGAGATATGGCGCCGGTACAGAGGAAAATAGGTCGGGCAGGAGTATTGAATCCGGAGGCTTTCAGGATAGCAAAACCGGGCAGGAACTGGCCACTTAGGCTGACAATTACCAGTGGCACGGCAAGGCTGAGGGTGGCGCTGAAACTGAACTCTGGAGATATAAATATCGGTGTTGTAAAGCTTAACTGAACAGATTGCAGGTTGGTTTCTCCCAAGATAATAGCACCTAAAAGGCCGGATATAAGCAGTAGAAGAAGGCAGTATTTTGGCAGCAAACGTCTGAAAATTAGATAGCTGCTTATCATCAGGATACTGAGCTCAGGCATAAACTGAATTGCCAGAAACGCTTTAATCCCGAATTGAAAAAGAATTCCGGCCAGCATTGCATGTGCAATCCCCTTGGGGATGGCGCTCATGATGCGGTCGAAGTAACCAGAAAAACCGATGAATATGAGAATAGCCGCCGCAGTGATGTAGGCCCCCACGGCTTCATTCAAAGAGAGCTCAGGAAATAGTGTGATTAGCAGTGCTGTGCCGGGGGCTGACCAGGCAGTAATAATGGGGGCTTTGAACCAGATACTTAGGAATATACCAGAGAGTGCTGCGCCGATGGAGATGGCCCAGACCCAGGATGCCATCATATCATTGCTGACATTTGCGCTCTGTGCCGCCTGATAAAAAATCACCAGTGGGCCTGAGTAAGAGATAAGTACAGCCAGTAAGCCTGCAGTGATCGCTGATAATGAGAGGTCTTTGTGCATGAGACTAGCTATCCCGATTCAATTCATTATTGTTTAGGATATCTATTATATATCGTTGCTATATTGAGATAATTAACGTTTTTGAAGATAGACTGTTTATGAATACTAAATAATGGGTGGGTTGTGGACAGACTTTTTGCTATGCAGGTTTTTACCCGTATTGTCGATAGCGGCAGTTTTACCCAGGCAGCTAAGGAGATGAAGATCTCCAGAGCTTCAGCAACATCGATGCTAAAGCAGTTGGAAAAAAGCCTCGGGGTCAGACTGCTGCACCGCACCACCCGTAGCGTAAACCCTACAGCCGATGGCCGGTTCTATTATCATCGCTGTCAGAATATTCTTTCAGAGGTCAGTGAAACAGAAGATATCTTGTCACAAGTTGCAGCTATGCCCCGTGGGCAATTGAGAGTAGACCTGCCTAATACCTTTTCTCGAATGGAAGTGATACCCCGGCTAACTGGGTTTTGTGAGACTTATCCCGATGTTGAGTTGGTGCTGAGTGCTGGTGATCGGGTGATTAACCTTGTTGAGGAATCCGTCGATTGTGCAATACGTATTGGTAAACTGTTGGATACCTCTCTTGTGTCCAGATCTCTACGTTCGCTGCCGCAGGTAACCTGTGTAAGTCGACTCTATCTGGATCAATACGGTAACCCTGAGGGGGTAGATGACCTTGAAGGGCACCAATGCATCGAATACCGATCGTCATCTTCCGGTGAGGTGGAGCCGTTAGAATTCAGTATTCGCGGTGAGTTACAGAAAGTGCATCTGCCAGTAACGATTTCAGTCAGTAATGGTGACTCTTATGTTGCCGCATGTGCAGCGGGGATGGGGATTATCCAGATACCTGAGTACCATATTCACCAACAACTGGACGAAGGCTCTCTGGTTGAAATTCTTCCGAATATTCGACCATCACCGCTTAGCCTTTCAGTACTTTATAGTCACCATTCTCATATGAAACCGTCACTACGAGTTTTTATTGACTGGGTTGTTAATCGCTTCGGTTAACTGCTCGGTTTAGTGACTAAAGATCTTAGCATCGACCAGCTTTTCGTAGATGCTTTGTTGCCTGTTGCCTGTTGCCTGTTGCCTGTTGCTATCAAGATTAGTGTTCACTAAAGCGGGGTTAATCCAAATCTAGATAAAGAAGTGAAGCGCTATTTTGCTAGATTAGGAGAGCTTGATCAGAGACTCCCTAAAGGAAATCTTAACGCCGCGGGAGAATGTCAGGTAACCGCAGATGTCGTGCTTGACTCTCTTTTTCTTCTTCGGGTAAGTCAATAGGCGTCTTATTTTGTATTGAGTTACCTCTGATACAACGTACCTAGTTCATAAAAACGCCAGTTAGTTCTTGGTTTCAAACTGTCCCAATACGGGACGGTTGTAGGTTTTAATCTGTCCCGATATGGGACGAATGAACTGACTGTATTAGGAATTATTTGTTACTACGTATTGAAAGTTATGCGTTTTTTATTTTTGGCGCAGTATTTGCTATTTAATTCATACCAACCACAAAAAATAATATGGTATTACAATGTGTAAGAAACGTTTATCAGTTCTCGCTGCTACGGCACTTGTTACAGGTGTTTCACTGGTTCCGTCAATTGCCCCAGCTGCACAAGTTGCTACCGACCCTGGTGATTATAGTCCTTTGCCTGCTGGGTTTGATCTGGGGATTTTGTATATTCAACACACTACACATCAGGATTTTTACTCTTCGGGAAAGGAAATCTCAGATCTTGCTGGTATCAAAGAGTTGAAGACGGATATCGGCCTGCTTCGTTGGGTACATTATATTGAGGCGGGTGGCTATGTTCTTGATCCACAGATTATTATACCTTTTGGTAAAGTTTCTCTGGAGACTACCGGAGGAACAACCAGTAGTTCCGGTGTGGGTGACCCGATCGTCGGGGGGACTATCTGGGTGTACAACAATGCCGAGACAAAGCGGGCTTTCGGCTTAACCGCGCTCGCATCTCTGCCTCTGGGTGATTATGACGGTGCTAAAGGCCCGGTTAATCTTGGTGAAAATCGCTGGAAAATGATTACTCAGGCGGGCTATGTCACCCCGCTCAGTGAAACGATATCTCTTGACCTGATCGCAGAGTATACGTTCTTTGGTGAGAACGATGATTTTGGCGGAGCACGAAAAGAGCAGCAGGATCAGTACGGCATTCAGGCTCACCTGTCGCGGGGCTTTGGCCCGGCGACTAAAGCGACTCTGAGTTACTATCATGACTTTGGCGGTGAAACGAATCTGAATGGTGTTGATCAAGACGATGAGCTTAACAACAGTAGCTGGAACGCCACTGTCAGCCATTTTGTCGAGCCGGATCTGCAAGTGATGGTTGAATATGGTCGCAGCCTGGAAGTTGAAAATGGTTTCTTTGAGGAAGATCGTCTTAACCTCCGTTTCGTCAAAGTATTCTGAGCAGGTGTAATTCTATGAAAGATCTTATGATTAGCCGAAGACGTTTTATTAAAAATGTTGCCATGGTTGCCGCATCAATCAGCGCTTTACCCGTAGTTAATGCAATTGCTGGTGTGCTGACTGATGAATCGCGCATGGATGATCTTGAGCAGGCGGTGTTTGCTAAAATGCTGAAAATTGCGCTTCCCACTGAGAGCAGTTCTCTGGTTGATTCGGCCTCTCTGCCGGTGCTGTCAACCATTGAAGGCGCTCTTTTAGCCGGTATGGCCCCTAATATTCGCCAGGGGCTCCGAGGGGGGATTAGCTACTTTAACGAGGGATCTGTTAAGTCGTTTGGTGATCGTTTTGTGAACCTGAGTGATGCAGATGCAACCCGCTTCGTAGATCAGTGGAGTGCTTCGGCCGAGCCACCTGAAAGGGCTCTGTCCATGGGGATTAAGAAACTAACTGTGCTTGCTTACTGGGCTATTCCAAGTACTTGGGGGCCGCTTGGCTATGATGGTCCGGTTTCAGATAAGTGGAATCTTTCCTCTCTCGGCAATACACCCGAGCCTACGATATAAAGATGACAGGTAATGACTTATGTCTATACACAATAATAAATTGAATATTAAAACGGCGCAGGATATTCAGCGTCCTAAACTAACGATTGATGCTGACGTGGTTGTCATCGGGTCTGGTGCGGGTGGTGCTATCAGCGCCTATGAATTGGCTAAACAGGGTAAGAAGGTCGTTGTTCTCGAAGCAGGCCCCTATGTTCCGTCATCTGAGTTTAAAGAGATGCTGGCGATAGCCATGGGAACAATGTATCAGGATGAAGGTGGACAGTCTAATACGCATGGCGATGTGACCGTGCTGCAGGGCGCCTGTGTCGGAGGTTCAACGGTTGTTAATGCTGCTCTGTGTTTCAGAACACCGGATTACTTTCTTAACTTGTGGCGGGATGAACATGGTTTAGGCAACCTGACATCAGAACGGATGTCAGTTTACTTCGATAAGATTGAAAAGAATCTGAGTATTGAACCAAATGTGAAACATGAGACGAGTATTGGCGCTGATCTGATTCTTAAAGGTTTGACTAAACTGGATATTGAGCCCGGTATTGCGAAACGTAATATTCGTGACTGCGCGATGACAGGCTTCTGTTTTGCTGGCTGTAAAACAGACCGTAAACAGTCGATGCTGGTGACCTATCTGCCATGGGCCTGCAACCACGGTGCCGAGATCTATGCTGATACCCGGGTTACCCGGATTATGACTAGCAATGGCCAGGCGTCCGGGGTTGAAGCCGAAGTGGTCGATCCGAAAACTAAAGTGGTGAAAAGTCAGGTGACCGTGAACGCCCCGATTGTTGTGCTTGCGGCAGGGCCGGTGCAAAGCCCCATTGTTCTTCAGCGTTCAGGTATTGCTAACTCCAGCGGACAGGTAGGTAAAAACTTTGCCTGTCACCCCAGTCTGTCTGTGACCGCTATGTTTGAAGAGGAAGTTGATGATTTCCACGGGGCGACACACTCACTTTATGTTGATACCCACACGCTGCCTGAAGAGGGCGGCTATATCCTGCTAAATGCTTTGCAGGAACCTGTTGAGGCCAGCTTTCAGGCAGAGCCTGGGACTGGTGAAAACTATGTTGCGTATATGGAAAAATATCGTAATAGCATCCGTCTGATAACCCTGATTCACGATAAAAATGTGGGCGAAGTCAGATATACAGATGGCGTCAAAGAGATTATCTATGAAGTTGATGACCATGATTTTGAATCGATGAAAGAGGGGCTTAAGTTCAATGCGAAGATTCTTTTCGCTGCTGGTGCAAAATATCTCTACCTGCCGACTTCAGATCGTACCGTCATTAATAGCGTGGAGGAGATCGATAGTGTGATTGATAGCCTTAAAAATGAACCTGCCCGCTACCGTTACACATCATTCCACCCACAGGGTACTTGCAGAATGGGGGGGGATCCAAAGAATTCGGTGGTCAATCCTTACGGTGAAACTCACGATGTGAAAAAACTCTACATTTCAGATGCCAGTCTCCTGCCAACCTCCATTGGTTATAACCCATCGGAAACAGTGTATGCGCTTTCGCACTATATCGCTGATGAGATTATTAAAGCTAACTTTAGCTGAGAGTGGAGATGAACATGAATTTTTCAGAAATCTATAATGATAGCTTCGCCTTTTTACCGGATGACTTATTTTCCGGTGAGCTGATCAATGTTATAGAACCCGCTACCGGTAACAGTCTTGGCGCGATTGCATCAGCAACGATAACTGAACTTGATGCCTTGATTGAGGTAACCAAAGGCGCTCAACCAGCCTGGGCAGAGATGGACTTTGATTCTAGAGCGAAAGTGATTCGTCGGTTTGCGGCTTTATTAGAAGAAAATGCCATGCTGATTAATACCTGGAACACCCGTGAATGTGGCTCTATTGAAGGCAAAGCACAATGGGAACTGCAGGCATGTATCGATCAGGCCTATATGTCCGCGGGGCTGCCTTTGACCTCCTATGGTGATATATATCCTTCAAACATTCCTGGACGTGAAAATCATTGTATTCGTGTTCCAGTCGGGCTTGTCGGGGTGATATCCCCTTGGAATTTCCCATTGCTCCTGAGTCTGCGGGCCGTTTTACCCGCATTGGCAATGGGTAACAGTGTCATTATTAAACCGGATATCAATAGCTCTGTCGTAGGTGGGTACATCATTGTCGAACTGCTCAAGCAAGCAGGGCTTCCTGAAGGTGTTTGTACCCTGGCGCTGGGAGGTGTAGCTATCGGCCAGCGACTGGTTGAACATCCTCAAGTAGATATGATCGCCTTTACTGGATCCACCGTAGCCGGGCAACAAATAGGGCAGGTGTGCGGGGGAATGTTCAAGAAAGTGGCGCTGGAGTTAGGCGGTAACAACGCATTTATTGTACTGGACGATGCTAATTTGGAGGGGGCATCCTCTTGTGCTGCTTGGGGAAGTTTTCTGCATCAGGGGCAGATCTGCATGCAGGCTGGCCGGCATATCGTGCATGAATCTGTCGCCGCTGCCTATGTTGAAGCGCTTTGTGTCCGGGCAAACAAACTTACGGTTGGTAATCCAAATAAAGAACCGGTTCATCTGGGGCCTGTTATCAATGAACGTCAGGCCGATCGGATTATGCGTCTGATTGATGAGTCTGTTGTGATGGGGGCTAAAGTTGTATGTGGTGGCAAACGGAAGGGTTCTTTTATCTATCCTACTGTACTGACACAGGTCACAACGAATATGCCGGTTTATAAGGAAGAAATTTTTGGTCCGGTCGCCCCGGTTCTGACTTTCTCATCAGATGATGAGGCGGTAGCACTGGCCAATAATACTCAGTATGGGCTTGCCGCTTCAATACAGGGGGCTGATATCTCCCGGGCTAAACGAATCGCGAATCGTATTGATGCGGGTATGGTACATATCAACGATCAGACGGTTAATAATGAGTATCAGGTGCCGTTTGGGGGGATGAAGTCATCAGGTAATAGTGGTCGTTTCGGAGGGCCTGCCAACCTGGAGGAGTTCTCTGAAAGAAAGTGGATCAGCACACGGGATGAAGCACTTATATATCCGTTCTGATAATTATCTCAAAGAGTAATTTGCTGGCTTTTACCTCACTTCGGTGGGGTTTTTTTTGTACTATTTTTCCATCCGCATAGAGTAACTTCTTTGATTTTATTTAATCAAAGAGCTACCCCCTCCCCGCTCTTTTTTTCGTGAAGTACGTCTACAGAACGTTGTAGTTTGCAGAAACTGCATAATATTTGCAGAAACTGTATAGCGATATTAGATGTGCTCTGAGATGATACTTCTGTCTGCTCATTGTATAGGTGTTCTGTGATCTATTTGGTTAAGATAAGTTTTTAACCGGATGATTTTTTTCACCCAGCACAGCATAGTACAGATAGTTCGGTACCCATAATAAGAATCAGAGGAGGGTATATGGTTCCTAATATGTCTGTGGTTCGTAGAGACTTTGAGCGCGGAAACCATGATGTGGCGCGTTTGCTCGATATATCTATATTTGATTCCTGGCAGCGATGCTATTCGAATAGCCTGCAGATGTTGGGTCATGTAGATTATGCTTTTTTAGCTCCGGATCAGTTTAAAGATATCTACCACTTTCAGAAACCTCTGCTTGACTCATCACGTAAACACCTTGATACACTCTACGGCTCTCTGAGCAGGGCTGGCTGGTCAGTTTTGCTAACCGATAACTATTGCCAGGTGCTGGATGTCCGTCGTTTCAAAAATATTGCTGAGCCTAAAATTATAGATGCTTTCAGGCAGGGGGCAGTCCTGTCTGAAGAGCTGATCGGTACCTCTGCGATGTCTTGTGCACTCATATCTGAAACCCTCGTAAGCGTGTTTGGTCCGGAACATTATAAAGAGTTTCACAAAAGTTTTAATTGTGCAGCAGTCCCTGTGTTTGACTCTTTAGGTTCTGTTTGTGCCACAGTGAATATTACCAATGAAGCCCCCAACCGGGACGTGGCTGCTTTTTATCTTCTAGAAGCCTGCGCCAGAAATATCCAAAACGAACTGATTATGTCGATACCCAATGCTATCGTTATTGAACTTCTGTCAGGAACGGGGCAGTTTGGTGCCAATAATATTGTGCTGGCGTTTTCGTACGAGCAGACAGTGATCGGTGCAAATATCGTTGCGGAACGCTTTTTTAAGCTCGATATGAAACGTCATAGCATACATTTTGAGGGGCTGTTTGATGAAACATTCTCTGTTTTGTTCGATCAGGGTTTATTAAAAAGACAGACTTTCAATCTGAATCTGACGGGTGGCATCTCCCTGCATGGAAGAGTACTTAATGTGCCCCGCAGTGAACAGGGACGACTGTTTCAGAGTGGTGAGCTGAATTCGTCTGAGTTTAGTTTTGACCAGAAAGGTTTTGAAGAGAATAGCCTTGAAGATAAAAACCACGGGTTTAAAAAAACAGGAGTTGAAAAAAAAGATTCCTCTGCAGCTAAACCGTATTTTGGTGATCAGCGAATTCATGCAGCGATAGATAACGGACTGAAAGCGATTGGCCGCTTACCGGTATTGATTCTTGGGGAGTCTGGTGTAGGAAAAGAGGTGGTTGCCCGATACCTGCATCAGTTCAGCCCTGCTAGAAAAGGACAGCTAGTTACTCTCAATTGTGCTTCTATTCCTGAATCACTTATCGAGAGTGAGCTTTTTGGTTATGAAGCTGGCTCGTTTACCGGTGCAAGCCGGGAAGGGCGTGCTGGTAAAATACAGCAAGCGAATGGTGGAACACTGTTACTTGATGAGATTGGCGACATGCCTGTTGCGTTGCAAACACGATTGTTACGTGTACTTGAAACCCGCGAGGTCGTGCGTCTGGGATCAGCAAAATCTGAATCGGTACAGTTTCAGCTGATCTGTGCTACCCACAAAAACATTTCAGATGCCATAGAAAATAGTGAATTTCGGAGGGATCTGTTCTATCGGATCAGTGGTTTTGAAATTACTATTCCGCCCCTGAGAGAGCGAGCTGATATCAGGGGGGTGAGCAAACTGATATTAGCGGATCAATCAGATGGCCAACGTCAGTTAAGTGATGAGGCATTACACTGCATCAACCGTTATTCATGGCCAGGTAATGTTCGTGAGTTACGAAATGCGCTGATCTATGCCGATACTCTGGCGGAACCTGGTCGGCTGATCGAACCGAGTGATCTACCTGATATTGTTTGCCTTTATCGCTCTGATAGCGATGAGCAGATAGAAAATTTCAAATCCAGTACGATCAAAGTCAGCTGTGATGAGATGATTCTTGAAGCGATCGAAAGGTTCGATGGTAATCTTTCCCAGGCGGCGAAGTATCTTGGAATTGCTAGGTCAACGTTGTATAGAAAGATAGAAAAGATCGGTTTTGTTGAAGATAAGACATACCGTAAACTTCGTTAAAGTAGATTACGGCTCTTAACTAGGGAGCCTACGATTAAGTCCCATCTTTTAGATATGGGGGTACTGATAAGTTAACGTGTAATGGGTAACAACGCTCTTCTGAACAAACTAACTTGCCAATACAAACGTCACCGATGCCCAGTTGAAATTATCCAATACGCAGTATAGTTTTACTACCGGCTCAACCTCAGTCATCGAGACATTGAAAATTTTCTTGCCGAGTTTGATATTGATGTCAGCTATGAGTCCATACGCTTGCAGTGCATTAAATTCGGCCCAAATACGCTAGGGAAGATGCGAATAAGTCCCTGCTGTGAAAGAATTGAAGCATGATTATCGATGAGGCATAGATATGGAACTTCAGCTGGGATTTTCGGACTTCGAGAAGAGAAAAAGCAACCATCAAACACGTAAAGAGAAATTCCTTGCCCGAATGGAAGTCTTAGTTCCCTGGACAATCCTTGAGGTGCTTATCGAGCCTTATTATCCGAAGCGGGGCAATGGTCGCCCACCTTATCCTTTAAGCTCAATGCTCCGTATTCATTGTCTTCAACAATGGTACAGCCTCAGTGATTTAGCGGCTGAAGATGCTCTTTATGAAACGACGCCAATGCGTCGCTTTTCCCAGCTCTCCTTAGATCACGCCATTCCAGACCATACAACCATTATGAACTTTCGCCATTTATTAGAACGCTATGAGCTAGGGCGTCAGATATTTGAAGCCGTAAATGGCTGGCTGGAAGAAGCGGGTATATTGCTCAAAGAAGGTAGCGAAATTGATGCGACAATCATCGATGCGCCCTGTTCGATTAAGAATAAATTGGGCACACGAGATCCAGAAATGCATCAAACTAAGAAAGGTAATCAGTGGTACTTTGGACTGAAAGCTTATATCGGGATAGATGTAAACTCGGGGCTGACACATAGCTTTACGACCACTTCAGCCAATCAGCACGATCTTAACGAAGCGCATCAGGTTCTTCATGGAGAAGAAAAATATGTATTTGCTGATTCAGGATACCGAGGCGCTGAGAAACGTGAAGAGCTGGCGGATAAGGAGCTTGATTGGTTTATTGCTGAACAACCCAGCAAAGTTAAACAGTTGAAAGAACATCCTCGAAAGAACAAAAAGCCCATAAAATTAGAGTATCTAAAAGCCAGTGTGCGGGCCTTTGTTGAACATCCTTTTCGGATTATAAAATGTCAGTTTGGCTTTAAGAAAGCTCGTTACAAGGGGCTTGAGAAAAATGACAATAAGCTGGCGGTGCTATTTGCTTTATCGAACATTGTAAAAATGAGTCAATTGATAAAAACCTAGGGAAAAATCCGTCTTTCAGACGGGTTTAGCGGCTAAAAAGCACTAAAACATGATGATACTATGCTTAGACTGCGGCTTATGCGTTGCAGATAAAGATTTAATCGGATAGGTTTGAAATAAGGACTTATTCGCACTTTCCTTAGTCTGTCGGTGTCAGCAAAAGGAAAGCATTCAGGCATAGTAAAACGGAGTGGCTTGTTGCAGAACGCCCAGGACGCCTTGATGGGAATGTGCTCTTCAATAAATTGAATTTATGCGATTGTTTGCTTCTTGATGATGCTTGCTATTACTGCTATAGCGTTTTAAGCAGTGATACATGCTGTTAGTTTAATCGACGCCCAGTTTCTGCAATAGAATGACTGAGTTCCGTACTTTAAAAGTCACTTATATGGCCATTTTCTCCGTTTTAAAACTTCGTAGGCGACGGCTATTTTACTCCAGGATTTCTCTTCCAGTTTTTTCATTAGGTTGTGTCTGTGCACCTTTACCGTGTCTTCAGAGATGGATAAATCATAAGCGATCTGCTTGTTGAGCTTACCGTCCAGTATTAATTCTAAGAGTGATTTCTCTCTTTTAGTCAGGGTCTGGAAGCCTTTAATAAATTTTTCCAATTTTGCTTCTTTCTGCCTGCGTTTTGTATCCTGCTTGAGTGCCCGATCGATAACATCGATAAGTTCGTCAGTTTGAAATGGCTTGGTTATAAATTCGAAAGCACCCCTCTGGATGGCATTGACTGCCATACGAATATCACCATGACCTGTTATGAAGATGACCGGTATAGGGTTTGACTTTTCCAGGAGAATATCATGTAACTGGAGTCCTGTTATTTCAGGCATTCTGATATCCAGCAGCAAGCAGTGTGCGGTTACATGCTCATCTTTTTCATGCTCAAGAAACTCTTTACTACTGTTGAAGGCGATGATGTTCATCCCGTGAGAACTTAGCAGATTGGAAATACTGTTCACGATTGAAAGGTCATCATCAACCAAATAGATTCTGCAATTATTATCATTATTCATAAGCATAGGGATCTATTCTGAATTTAAATGAAATGTGAAAATTGCTCCCTTGGGGCTGTTTTCACTGTAGCTTAAGGTACTACTATGTTCTTCCAATATTCCTCGGCATATCGAAAGGCCTAAACCAAGACCGCTCTTTTTGGTTGAACTGAAGGGCTGAAACAGATTCTTTAGCTTATCAGGTGAAACCCCAGGACCATTGTCGATAATGGAAATCTCAATCTTATTGTTTATGTTGTTAATGCTTATTGATATCTGTTTTGAGTCTGATGTTTGGCTTTGTAATGCCTGAATAGCATTTAATACGATATTAATAAATACCTGCTTTATTGCTGTGGTGTCAATATAGGTTTTTAACTTCTCAGAAATATGTGGGAGGATGAAACTTATGCCATGAAGCCTCAGTTCGGGTGTAATTATCTTTATCACATCGCCCAAAATCTCGCTAAGCGAGCAATAACTATATTCGGGCTTAGATTTTTTTATATAATTCCTAATGGAAACAATGATGTCAGATGATCGGATCGCATCATATTTGATCAGATCGAGTGAGTGAATAACCTCCGGGCTATCGATATCCGATCTGATAAGCCAGTTTTCGCATGCCTTACTATTAATCACTATCGCAGATAGTGGCTGATTAAGCTCGTGGACAATTGAGCTTGCAAACTCACTGACGGTGCTGACTCTGGAAAAGTGCTCCATATCTCGCCTTGATTCTTCAAGGGATTGCTGCATCGCCACTTTATCTGAAATATCTTGTATGATGCCGATGAGCAATGATGACTCATTTTCATTTGAAGGAATTGCGAAAGCACTGGCGGTCGTCCATATTATTTTACCGTCCTTACTGACGAAGCGTTTCTCATGATTATAGTTATTGATAGTGTCGTCAGTGAGGCCTTCCAGACGGTTTTTAGTGATCTCTCTATCTTTATCGTAAGTCACATCAAAAATATTTTTTCTAATGAGCTCTCCATAACTGTATCCAAGTAAATCGCATAGAAAGGGGTTTATATCTACGAAATTATAAGATTGATCAATCACCGCAATGCCAATCGATGAGCTTTTATAAATAGCATTCATCCTGTATTGCATGTTCTTTTGCGTGTTATTTGCCACCTGTAATTCATTTCTGGCATCGATTAGTTGTTTTATCAATACGGAGAGATCGCTGTTGTGGCTGGAAAGCTCTTTTTGAATAATCTTCTTCGACTTATACAGCTCTACCGTGTTTCTGACTCGGGAGATAAGTTCAGGGATGAAAAATGGTTTTGTTATATAGTCATCGACGTATCCCGAGAGGAGGTTCATTCGCGCTTCTTCATCTTTTTTAGCTGACAATACGATGATTGGTATCTCTTTAAGATGGCTATCCGATTTAATTCTATTGATCAGGGATAAACCATCTTCAACCGGCATCATAAGGTCTGTAAGAATAAGCAGGGGTTGTTCCTGATTGATGATTTCCCAGGCTTCCTGTCCGTTGTAACAGATAGAAATGTTGTAATGTTTGTTGATTGATCGTGCAATCAGGTCCGCGACCTCGACGTTATCGTCAACGATCAGAATATATTCGCTGTCGACTCGGTATGGGGTAGCTGCTTTTACTGGTGTACCAGCGAGTATGTCACTTTTGAAGGGAGAAGGCGGCGGAGAATACTTTTCGGCTTCACCCATGTTTATACCGGAGGATAGCGTGTTAACCTCTCTGAAAGGCAGGGTTATTGTAAATACGGTGCCATATGGCTTTCTGTCATGCAGTTCTATATCTCCGCCATGGATGTCGCAATACTCTTTTACGATAGCTAAGCCTAGCCCTGTGCTTGAATGATATGTCTTGAAGCTACTGCTGCCTGTCTGGAATCTATCGAATATCTTTTCTTTATAGCTATCGGGAATGCCTGGACCGTCATCGCTAATCTTAATCGTGAACTGGCTATGTTCTGTTATCTTCGTTTCAAAATTTATGCTTCCTCCATCAGGGATCATTTTGAATGAATTACTTAACAGATTTGTAACGATGGTTATCAGTTTATTTTTATCGACGCTGGCGATAATAGTGTCTTTAAAACTAGTTGTTATGCTGATTTTTCTATGGCATGCAAGACTGTAGAATCCCGAGATAACTTTCTGAATTATCTCTGAGATATCTGTTTCATTAAAGTTTGTGGTTATCCGTCCATCATCAATTTTCGACAGCTCAAGCATCTCTTCCACAAGCGACAATACAGAAAGTGCATTCTGTCTTATAGAGGATATTTCTGATGGAATTTCATGGTTAAAGTTTGATGATATATACAGATCAATATTGCCAATAATTAATGATAAGGGTGTTTTGAATTCATGACTGATGTTTGAGAAAAAGTCTCTTTGTTGTTCTGAAAGCATTTTGTTTTTTTTAATAAGTGACTCAAGATTTTTGTTTTTTTCTTCCAGCTCTTTTTCAAGGTTCTTTTTGTCTGTTATGTCGCGGCCTTCTGCCAATAAAAATATAACTTCTTTATCTTTATTGAATATAGGCGTCAAACTATAATCGGTGATTATTTTATCTTTGCCGTTATTCTTTCCATATACTTCAATATCTGCCCGGATGAAATTTCCTTCAAGTGCCGATTTTATATAGATTTTTTGCAGATTTACATTTTCTTTGCTGGTTTGGAACCAGTTGGATTCCCAGAAGTTAATCCCCATTAGATTATCAAGTTCCATACCGACAGCTTCTAAGGCAGGCTTGTTAATGAATTTAATTCGCCCCTCTAAGTCCAATAATCCAGCAAAATGAAACATATTATCTAATACGATGCGTGCGTAGCCTTCTATTTCTTTTTTTTCTTCGTTATTCATTTTTGATAAGGCTCATTCGAGTATTTTTATAAACATTAGTTTATTTTTAGGTGTTTTGCCGCATAAATAAACTAATGTTTATTGTCTCTAAAAGTACGCGTAGCTAATGTGATTATCAATTAATAAAAACAAAAAGGTGATAAACATGTCAAAACGTATTGCTATCGTTGGTGCAGGTGCTGCGGGACTGCATCTTGGTATCTATCTGAGAAAACATAATGTTGACGTTACTTTGTTTACTGATCGGCGACCTGACGAGTATGCCGACTGTAAACTTCTGAATACGGTGGCACACCACTCTCAGACGATTGAACGCGAGGAGATGCTGGGGATTAATCACTGGCCTGAAAGTTGTTACTTTGGACACTACTATTACGTTGGCGGTCCACAACCTCTGCGTTTCTATGGTGATCTTAAGAAGCCGAGCCGGGCTGTGGATTACCGGGTGTATCTGCCAACGCTGATGAAAGACTTTGTCAGTATGGGCGGCCAGATTGAGTATGGCACTGTTAGCACCGACGACCTTGAATCACTGTCTGAAAACTATGATCTGGTCTCCGTTTGCGTAGGCAAATATGAGATGAAGAACCTGTTTGAAACTGTTGACGAGCTATCCCCCTTTGATAAACCGCAACGCGCTTTGTGCGTGGGTTTGTTTAAGGGGATTACTGAAGATGAGACCCGTGCTGTGACGATGTCTTTCTCGCCTATGAATGGCGAGTTGATTGAAATTCCCACACTCTCTTTTGACGGTATGTGCACTGCGCTGGTGTTTGAAAACCATATAGGTGGTGATCTTGAAATACTGGCCAACATCAATTACGACGAAGACCCCCGTGCATTCCTGGATCTGATGCTTGATCGACTGGAAAAACATCATACATCAGTTTATGAGCGTATCGACCGGGATGCGTTTGATCTGGTTAACGGATCAAAGGATCTTCTTCAGGGGGCTGTTACACCGGTTCTCAGAGAGGGTGTCGCGACCCTGAAAAATGGTAAACAGATTATCGGTCTGGGCGATATTCAGGCCACTGTCGATCCGGTGCTGGGGCAGGGTGCGAATATGGCCACCTATTCTTCCTGGATCATCGGTGAAGAGATTGTCAAAAATCCGGTTTTCGATCAGCGTTTCTTTGAGCATGTGGAAAATCGTCGTCATGATCGTGTTCAGTGTGCAACGCGCTGGACCAATTACAAGCTGTCGAGTCTGGCTTCGTTACCACAGGAGTTTATGCAGTTCATTGGCACGATGAGTCAGAACCGGGCGATGGCCGATGAATTTACGGACAACTTCAACTATCCCGAGCGTCAGATGGATTATTTTTCCAGCCCTGATCGCATCATGCACTGGTGTGCTACTTACGCTTAATGTGTAGGTAGAACTTCCCTAAAGATTCCATTTCTTAAATGCCTGATTGCTCTGTGAGTGATCAGGCACGAGGTACCTGTCATGACTGATTTAAATGTACATCCAGATCTCTCTCTTGAATTCAGAAGCTCCGTATCGATGTTTGCGACAGGCGTCGCGATAGTTAGCAATACACTTGATGATGCTCAGGTGTATGGCATGACGATCAATAGTTTGACATCTATATGTCTGACTCCGCCAACCTTAATGATCTCCCTTAAAGAGGGGGTGATGCTGGATCAGGTTTTAAAAACTAGGCAATTTGGTGTCAGCATTCTGTCTAAAAATCAGAAGGATGTTTCCAATAATTATTCACGTAAAGAGAAAGACTCAGCCTACGAAAAACACTTCATCGTCCGGGAAAAAATACCCACGCTACAGGACTGTTTGTCCTGGTTTGAGTGTGAAGTCGTCAAGGTTGATCAATATGAAGACCACACACTTGTCTTTGGCGAAGTAAAAGCCTGCGGTGTTGATAATAGTGCTATCTCGCCACTTCTGTTCTTTTCAAGTAACTACCATTTTGATCCACGCCCATTAAATTAAGGAGATATATTATGAATACTTTTGTTAAGCAGATGATGGGACATGGCGTATTGATGATTTTGTCTACGCTGCTGTTTGGTATTGGTTTATGGATCAGCCTTGTCGGTGGTTTCGAAATCATTCCCGGCTATATATTGGAATTCAATATTCCCGGAACGCCTGAAGGATGGGCCCGGGCGCACGTTGGTCCGGCGCTTAACGGTCTGATGGTTTTCGTCTGTGCGTTATCACTGCCTTATCTCTCATTTTCTGAAAAGAAGATAAGAATTCTGGGCTGGATTGTTATCTTGGATGGCTGGTCAAACGTCGTTTTCTATCTGTTCTCCAATTTCTCCGACAATCGTGGTCTGACCTTCGGTGACAACGGATTTGGTCCTGGTGATGTCTTTAGCTTCATAGCGCTGGCACCGGCATATCTGTTTGGTGTTCTGGCTGTGTTTGCACTGTTTATTATCGGTAAAAACCTGGTCGTCAGCGAAAAATAATAATAACTAAAGTTTAGGTGTAGTCATGAAAAAAATAATAATACACAGGCTGTTAACTGCTTTAACGACGTTAGTTCTTGCGAATAGTGCTGTTGCTACCGATGTGCTGAGGTTGTCAGGTTATGGTCCTGTCTCCCGGTCGATGGGCGGCACTGCTGTGGCTCATTATACTGGTCCGGCTGGAATGATGGTCAATCCTGCGACTTTGTCCCTGGCGCCTGAGGGGTACACTTTCTCTGGTGGACTGGACATTATTACGGCTGATATTTCTAACCAGAGTAAAGTCGATGGCAGTCGGGCGGTAACCTCAGATCATTCATCAAACAGAGGGCCCTATTATGCACCAGAGTTCGGGGTTATCTTTCAGCAAGATAAGTTAACCCTAGGCGTGGGTGCCTATGCTTTGGGGGGGTTGGGAACCGAATACGGCACCGATAGTTTTTTATCTGATGATGTTAATGGCGACCCAACCGGGCTGGATAACAGTAGTCGTTTGCTGGTTATGAACATCCCTTTTGCGGTCAGTTATCAGTTTTCCGATAACTTCAGTGTAGGTGGTTCTGTTGATGCTATGTGGGCAGGGATGAATCTGAATCTGTTGCTTACTACGGCACAAATAGGGGGGCTGGCTGCCGGAGGAAATGTCAGCGGTTCTCTGGTCGGGCCGCTGCTAGGGATGAGCCCTACCGCAGCGCATATCAGTTTCACTAAGAATAACTTTATCGATAGCGGTGCCAGTGCCTGGGGAGTTGGAGCCAGAGTTGGCGCTATCTGGCAGCCACAGGAGAGCACGACTGTTGGCTTCTCCTACAACTTTCCATCGGAACTGGGTGATCTTTCGGGAGATGCCGATCTGACCGCGGTTATTGCGGGACCGAATCCGGTTATCTCTGGGGAGATTACGGTTAAAGACTTCCAGATGCCGGGAGTATTAACAATCGGTGTTAGCCACAACATAACGCCTGACTGGTTGTTAGCCGTTGATCTGTCCCGGGTATATTGGGCGGATGTGCTAAAGGATATTAAAACCAGTTTTTCCAGTGCTGCAGGCAATCTCGATCTTAATTTTCCGCAAAATTATAAAGATCAGTCGGTGTTTGGTATTGGTACCAGTTATAAGGTTAATAAACTGACACTGCGGGCTGGGTATCGTTACGCAACGTCAGGGATTGATGGTGATTTTATGTTTTCCACTTTGCCGGTTAATCCAACCCGGCATATATCAGCCGGTTTTGGTTATCAGCTATCGGAAGATTCTAATATCGACTTTTCCTACACCTATGCAGTGACTGAAAAAACGCACAATGATCAGGTATTAAACACTCCAGAGCCTATGGTGAATAGTCACTCACAGGATAATGTTTCAATAACTTATTCCGTGAATTTTTAGTGGGGTGGTCCATGAATAGTCTGATTGTTAAATATAAAAAGCCTGATTCAGTCGACGATTTTATGACGGCATATCAGGAGAGCCATCTGCCTAAAATGCAGCAACTTAAGGAACTGGTTTCAGCAACTTATTATCTGCTTGATTCTGATGAGGATGAGTTTCTTATGTGCATCGCCAATTTTGAAACCTCTGAGGCGCTTGAGAGTGCTCTTGGCTCCGACATTGGGCATGCATTGGCTGCTGAAGCAGAACAGCTGGCAACCCGTGGCTTAAGCATATCAACAGCAACAACATACGAGGTTCTAAAATGATGAACACTTATCAACAATGTATCGATGGCAAACTCGTTAGTGGCGCTGATAAAGTCATTAATGTGGTAAACCCTGCTACAGAGTTACCCATAACTGAGATACACGAATCCTCTTTAGAGCAGGTTGACGCAGCGGTCAGGAGTGCGCTGAATGTTTTTTCGTACTGGAAAAACACCTCAGAAGACGAACGCAATAATACCCTGAAAAAAATTGCAGGGGTCATCGCTGAAAACAAAGCTGAGTTGGCTGAGCTCATTACCAAAGAACAGGGTAAACCGCTTGGCCTGGCTATGCTCGAAGTGGATGCATCGATTAGCTGGGTTAACTATACGGTCTCTCTGTCTTTACCGCCGAAAGTGATAGAGGACTCAGCAGCGCGCGTCGTTGAACAGCACCATCGACCACTGGGAGTTATCGCTTCGATAACTCCCTGGAATTGGCCGGTGATGATCGCGATCTGGCACATTATCCCTGCGATTAAAACAGGTAATACGGTGGTGATTAAACCGTCCAACTATACCCCGCTGAGTACTCTGTTTCTAGTCGAATTAATCAACCGGGTTATTCCGCCGGGCGTGATAAATTCGGTTGTCGGTGACGCTGTGGTGGGTGATGCCCTCAGCCGACACGCAGATATCAGTAAAATAGTGTTTACCGGTTCAACCGCTACCGGTCAGAAAATAATGGAAAATGCAGCGGTGAACCTAAAGCGGTTAACGCTGGAGCTGGGTGGTAACGATCCGGCCTTTGTTCTCGCTCATGAGGATGTCGAGTTGCTGGCACCGAGAATTTTTCAGGCGGCGTTTCTTAATATGGGACAAACCTGCGCGGCGATTAAACGACTTTACGTGCATGAATCCATCTACGATGCGATGTGCGAAAAACTGTGTGAGATAGCAAGCGCCTCAAAGGTAGGTGATGGTTTTGACCCTGAGGTCACCTTTGGTCCGGTTCAGAATGCCGCTCAACTGGCGATCGTCGAAGATCTGGTTACTGATGCTATTCGTCAGGGAGGGCAGGTGCTCTGTGGTGGTGATCGTCCGGCAGGGAGTGGCTTTTTCTATCCTCCCACATTGATTTCTGGTCTGTCCGATGGTGTGCGTTTGGTTGACGAGGAACAGTTTGGTCCGGTGCTGCCGATCATCAAGTTTTCTGACCCCCATGAAGCGATAGCTGAAGCCAATAAAAACAGCAATGGGTTGGGGAGTTCTGTCTGGTCTGCGGATACTGATTACGCCAGTTCGCTTGTTCATCGTATTGAAGCGGGGACAACCTGGATCAACAATCATGCAGAGGTGCTGCCTAATTGTCCGTTTGGCGGATGTAAGATGTCCGGTTTTGGGGTTGAGTTCGGTCTGGATGGATTGAAGGAGTATACTCGAACACATATTGTTAATAGGGCTAAATCATAACGCATGGTATAGGTTTACCAACTTGCTCTAGCTTGAGGGCTTTGGCCCTCTTTTTAATGAATAGAAAAAAGTTTACATGTCATACGTTAGTGGCATTACTTTGAACTGATCAGACTTCATTAGGGATTTTCCGACTATTGGACTGACCAGCTTTTCGTAGACACTTATTGGCCTAAGGATGTCCCGAATAGGTCTCTATTTCATACGGTGTTTCAGGTAGTATAGGGCCTTAAATCGCCGAGCCTTCCCTATCTATCTCCATGGTCGATCTCTCTAAAGAAATGAAGCGCTATTGTGCCAGATCTGGAGGACTTGATCAGAGAGGCCCTAATGGGGGGCTTAATCATAGCTCCCTAATTTAATGTACCAAACGGTTAAAAGTATTTACTTCCTCTTTTTAAGAGGTAGAGTATTTAAATTGTTATAAGAAAAATCAACTGTTGAATTGTATGATTGATAATAAAGAAGATATAAGATCTGAAAACGAAACATTAGGCGGTTAAGAAAAATATACTCGAGGCAGCCTTGCTTTAGTTTTCAGAGAAAGGCTTTGCTGGTGCTCGAATAAATATAATAGCTGACAAAACGAAGACATTTAAACGGATGATCTATTACTATTTTGGTGGTAATGAGGGTTTGTATCGTAAAGTAATAGAGAAAACCCACGTTGACACGCAGCAAGGCGAGCTAGCACTAGATCAGGTCCTCACTAACCCACAAGAGGCGAAGAAAAAATTAATAAGTTTCACTTTCAACTATCATAAAAATTATTTTTCTTTTATTCGGCTAGTGATAATAGTAAATATTCATCGAGGCATGTGCTTAGGTGACAAGTAACGTTTTTCGAAGATTAATGCACCGGCTATTTCGCGGGTTAAAGAGGTCTATTTCGCAGGAGTTGATAAGAATATTTTTCGGAGCGAATTGTCGGCTGAACGACTTCACTGGCAGATAAGTGCAATGTGTTTTTTAATGTGTCTAATCGGGTTACATTTTCCTCAGCGTTTGGTGAAGAGCTCTTTAGTGAAACGGGCTGGACTGAGCTGTGTAGGATAATTCAGGATACCGTGCTGAAGCTTTTATTGCCTGAGCCGGATCTTTTGTTTAAGTAAGTATTAATTACAATAAATGGTTGTTGCACCTGATATGAGTAAAACTTTATGTCTACTTTGATGATTCTTAATGGTCCAAATCTTAACCTGTTGGGCACCCGTGAACCTGAACAATATGGCTATGAAACATTGGCGGATGTTGAAATTATGTGTCGCGAGGCGGCTAAAGCCCATGGTTGTAAAGTCGACTTTAGGCAGTCCAATCATGAAGGTATGCTAGTGGATGCGATTCATGAGGCCAGGGAGCTGATGTTAGAGGGTAAGCTTTTAGGTATTGTATTTAATCCAGGTGCGTATACCCATACCTCGATAGCTCTGCATGATGCAATTAAAGGTACGGAGGTGCCTGTGATCGAGGTGCACATCAGTAACGTACATGCCCGTGAAGCATTCAGACATCATTCTTATATCTCTCCGGCAGCCACAGGTATTGTTATTGGTATGGGGGCTTATGGTTACGTATTAGGGATTAATGGGTTGATTACTAAGCTGAAGAAATAGGTGAAGTTGAGTCTATTGTTCTCGCTTAGTTGAAGTTATTCAGGCTTTATGCGTGCGATGGTGCGCGTAAGGCCTGAATTATGTGGAATAGAAAGAGGGGTAGTCTATTTCTATTGGTTAGTATTTCTCATTGCAAATCTACGCCTCCTTTATTTACGATTTTTTTGGATTCTTCAGATTTCCTGTAGCAATGTTATCTTTGATTTATGTATCTACTTCTAAAGTAGATTGATTTTAATTGATTACGTATTGCAAAATTGAATAGATAGAGCATAAAGATCAATTGGCCGTATTATATCCTTTACTGCTAGTCTGTTTATAACTTGAATTGCGCTGATCGGTTGTTTGACGGTCACTTGAAAATAGGAATAATAATACGATGCCTTTAAAAACTATAGATTCAATCTTGTATGCATCTGACTTACTGGGGCACGATGGGCGAAACGCCTTTCGTGTCGCTGTATCCCATGCAGTAGCTCATAATGCAAAGCTTATTTTTCTTAACGTGATAGAGCCGCTAAGCCCTATGGCAGAGAGGGCAGCAAGTCACTGTTTTAATGATGATGAGATAGCGGAAATTAGAGACAAAGGTTATCGACGTGTTCAGGATGATATTTTTTCGCGTATAAATAGATTTTGTGATGACGAGTTGACTGGTGATATGAAGTTACCATTTGAACCTGAGGTTTGCGTTCAAACGGGAATGACTGCGGAAACAATACTTCAGGTGTCGAAAGATAAGAGTGTGGATATGATAGTGATGGGAACTCGGACTCACAGCAAGCTGAGTCAGGTAGTATTAGGATCTACAGCACACCAGGTATTATTTCACGCAACTTGTCCCGTTTTGATTATTCCGCTTGATTAATTTAGTTTTAGAATGAAAAATCCGGCTCTGCCGGATTTTTTTTAACCAAAAAAAACGGCTTACAAAGTAAGCCGTAAAGGAGGAGCCAACTGTTATTGCTCGAGCTTGATACCGCTTATTTAAATACCATTGCTTTTGCTCGAGCCCAAATAGGGGTCTGAGAGATAAATATCAGTAAGATTGATATAAATAGAACCAGGGATAGGGGGCTGCTAAGTAGATTAATAAAGAAATCTGGCAGACTTTCTCGTTCGGATATAATTGAACGGCGCCAGTTTTCATCCATCAGTCGGCTTAGAATTACACCGAGGATTACTGGTCCGACTTGGTAATCGTATTGTTTCATAAAGTATCCGATTACGCCAAATCCAAGCATCCACCATATATCTGCGATTGAGTTGTTGATGGCATAGGCACCGACCACAGAGAGCAGCAAAATTAGTGGAATTAGAATTCCCTTCGGGCACTCAACAATTTTAGAGAATAACTTAATTCCGGTTAGTCCGAAGATAAGTACAAATATGTTTGCCAGCGCTAGGTTACCGACGGTAAACCAGAACATTTGCGGATTTTCAGTTAGTAGAAGGGGGCCTGGATTTAGTCCGTGAATAAATAGTGCGCCTAGGAACACCGCAGTTACAGCATCACCAGGAATACCTAGTGTTAGCATTGGAATATATGCCCCCCCAACAGCAGCATTGTTAGCTGCTTCAGGCGCTATTAGACCTTCTTTAGCGCCTTGGCCGAAAGGAACTTCTGGATTTTTAGTTACTCTTTTTGCATGATCGTAGGCTAATAGTGCAGCTATATCGCCACCGGTGCCAGGGAGTGCACCGACAATCACGCCTATGCTTGAAGTTTGTAAGCTTAGTGGGAGGTATTTTTTGACATCAGCCCAGCGTGGAATGATGCGGTCAATTTTCTGCTTAATAGCAGCTTTATTCATATAGTGAAGCTGAGTGAGTGCTTCAGATACACCGAAAAGACCAATCATAACAGCAATGGGGTTTATACCATTCCATAACTCGACAACGCCAAAAGTAAAGCGTTCTTCTGCTGTCAACGGATCAAGTCCTACTGTACCGATAAGCATACCAAAGGCACCGGCAAAAACCCCTTTAGTCAGATTGTTACCTGACAATGAACCTACTAGCATAATTCCTAAGATTCCCAGCATCAAATAGTCGCGGGGCTGGAATTTCAAAGCAAATTCGCTTACAACGGGAGCAGCTAGCGCGAGAACGATAATTCCGACAAATCCACCGATGACAGACATAACGGTTGATAAGCCGATCGCTTCCCCGGCTTCCCCTTTAAGCGCCATAGGATAGCCATCAAGTGCTGTGGCTATTGCTGATGGTGCTCCGGGAATATTTAACAGTATTGCAGTACGTGAACCGCCATACACTCCGCCCATAAAGATGCCAACCATAAGGCAAAGTGCGTTGTTTACATCCCAAGAGAATGTAAATGAGATAAGTATAGATACGGCCATCGTTACCGAAAGGCCCGGAATTGCACCGATATAAACGCCTAAAAAAGTACCCAATGCAGTCAGAGCAAGCAAATCCAGAGATGTCCAGGATGTGGCGAAATAGTTCAAAGCTTCCATAATGGCAACCTGTATTAATTAAGCAAAGACCCGATCCAGGCCATGATCTCACGCTCAGGAATAATTCCTTCAGGCAGAATTACGCTGAATACGAGTCGAAATACGATATAAATAACTATCAGGGATAGAAGAGAAAGTAAGACTGAGCGAACTAAACCTTTTTGATGCAGAAACTGAATGCTGATAATTAAAAAGAGAAGGGCTGAAATGATAAAACCAAGGGTATCTAATATGATACCAAAGGTAAAAATGATAGCAATCATGATGGAGACAATAGGGGGAAGGACTTTACTCCAGAAAACTTCAAAGCCTCCGACTTCAGCCGGACGTCGGATATCTTTTAGCAGGTTAATACATGAGGCAAAAACCATGATGCCGCTGGCTGCTAGAGGGAAAGCACCAGGTGAACTTAGAGCAGTGAACCCCGAAATCTCATAAGATTGCCAAAAGAGAAAGAGGCTAAAAGTCAGTACTAGGAAACCAAACAAGGTTTCTCCAGGTTTTTTGGCATGAATAGCAGTCATTGGATATCTATCCTTATTGTTGTCCATTAAGGAAAAAAGCGCTGATAATGAAAGATTATCAGCGCTTTCAGTATCTATTAAAACTTAGCGAAATTATGGACGAGGGATGCCAAACTCCTCAGGAGATTTTTTTGAAAAGCCAGCGTCATGTACTATCCATGAAGATACTGAACGGTAGGTGTTAAGAAATTTCTCAGCTTCCGGACCAGCCACGTTCATGATTGAAAATCCGCGCTTATTCATCAGATCGATAAAGTCTGGGTTTTGTGCCGCGGTGTGGTAAGCCGCTACCAGTTTATCTACTGCTGCCTTTGGAGTGTCATTTTTCACGAAAACACCAAAGAATGGGCCCCATGGAAGGAAGCTTGAAAAACCTGGAAAGTCCTCTGTGATTGGTGAGACGCCAGGCAACAGGTCGTTTGTTTTAACATCAACTAACCCAATCACTTTCATACGACCGGCTTTTACATGCTCAATCGCTGCGCCAAGTACAGCCGGCATTACATCAAGAGCGCCTGATTGCAACGCTGTTAGGGCAGGACCATCGCCGTTATATGGGATATTAGTGAGATCTAGTTTTACCTGAGAGTCGAGCATCGCAAGTACAATCGAGGTCAATCCGCCTGGGCCAGTAGAGCCAACTTTTACCATCCCAGGATTGGCTTTAGCATACTCAGTAAACTCTTTCATGTTATTGAAAGGAGCGTCATTGTTAGCAACGAAAATTGGGATGCCGCGGGCGAGGATATTGATTGGAGTAAAGTCCCCGTAATCTAAGTTAGCAAGCCCCAGTGTCTTGTACATCTGAGGGTTTTCAGCACCCATTAGTAAGGTGTAACCATCAGCCTTCTTAGCGTAAACGAATTTTGTTGCGATTGCGCCAACGCCGCCAGTGCGGTTAGTCATTACGATATCTACACCAAGTTCTTTTTCAGCATGGGGAGTAACTGATCGCATAACTGTATCAGTTGAGCCGCCAGCACCCCATTGGATAACACCTTGAATATCTTTTTTAGGGAACTCTGCGAATGCCGGAGCGGCAATAATAGAGAGTGCAGCAAGTGCACAGATGAGACGTTTATTCATAACAACACCCATTTTTAATGTTCATATTCTTTTTATGTACTACAATTTCCTTTTTGTAGTATCTGTATTATTACATATGTTTTATTTTATTACATATTAGTTTTTAGTTCAGGTCATTGAATTATCAGATATTGCTCTTCCTTTGAAATCCGGTAAGCTTGCTTCATTAACTAAGATATAAATCTGGAGCTCTTATGAAGGAAACTGATAGTAGTGTAGCTTACCTTCGGTTACGTGGAGATATATTGGATGGGAGTATTGAGCCCTCCAGCAAACTATCGATTAGTCTACTGACTGGTAAGTATGAAACCAGTGCTGCACCTGTAAGGGAAGCTCTATCTCGTCTTTCTGCAGAAGGGTTAGTGGCTCGAAAAGGGCAGCGTGGTTATTGGGCTGCCCCTGTCTCTCTTGAGGAGTTTAAAGAGGTTTCGCGGTTACGGCTTATGTTGGAAGTTGATGCTTTTCGTCAGTCTATTGAGCATGGGAGCCTTGATTGGGAAGCGGAGATTGCCGGTGCCCGTCATCGCGAGATGACTATCAGGAAGCAGGCATTCGAAAATGATATGGGTGGAGACAAGGTAGGGTCGCTTATTAAGGAAAATCGTCGTTTTCATATGGCGCTCATCAGTGCCTGCCCATCCGTATGGCAACTACGTTTTATCTCTACGCTTTTCGATCAGTCTGAGCGATTTCGCCGGTTGTCCTTGATCAATAAGGGGCATAAAAGTAAGGAGGAGAGCGTGGATGATCATCAACTGATCATGGATGCAGCATTCAGACGTGAAATAGATGAAGCTAGTAACCTTCTCTTTAACCACATTGAAAGATCAAATGCTCAGGTTATTGAGACGCTGTTTGATTGATCAGTCCCTTAACGTATCTAAGACAGTTGGTTATCTCTGTGCAAATAATCTCTTCAGAACAGTGGTGATATGAGGATGATTCTGCATAGAGTGAATATCTGCCTCGGTAGCCTTGTTGTTCCATAAGGTCAATTAGTTTGGGAATAACGGGCTCGTGACTTGCGGATGTAGCTAACATTCGTGCAGGAATGATGTGTTCTTTTTCTGGTTTCGGGCTATCGATGGCCGAGAGTTGAACGAGCCCGACCATATCCATCGGTATATCTTTAATAAGTTCTGCTAGACCCTCATCACTACAGTGGCGCAGAGCGACATTATCAATTACTAAGCACAAGTTCGCATTACAGGCTTGTGTAATCAGTTCTATCGCATCCCGGTAGTTATTAATACTCTGAGACCATGGGAGAGGTTTAAAGCCGATTCGTACTCCGCGGACAGTTCCTAGAATGGCGAGTGCTCTGAGTTCATCAACCATACGTTGTAAGTCTGGCTTGCTATAATTTTCCGTTGCAGGGCTGACGATAAGTAGGTTGGCTCCAACATCCTCCATTAACCGCAGGTTAGACTTAGCCAAGTTCATTTTATAATTCATTAAATTGGAGGGGTGACCCAGGAAATCTTTAAGCTCGTGAAATGCGGCAATTTTCAGTGCGCTTCTTTGCAGGGTTTTGGCATTAGTTTGCAGATTTTGATCTGGAGAGGTTAGGTCGATATTGCCAATTTCTATGACATCGAATTTCAGTTGTGCGGCAAGCTTTAATTTTTTTTCCAAATTGTAAGGAAGAACTCCAACATTAAGAATTATTCGGTTCTCAATCATGACGTTCTACCTCTATAGTAAAACCGATACTTTCAGGAAAGTTTTGCAATGTCCTAAAGCTCTCCCCATCTTCTGTCGCATCAGATAGAAACGGTTCTAATGCACTTTTATTGTCACTTTGTACACTGAGACGAATTGCAGAGATCCCTTCGTTGGTAATGTTGTCATCTTTCATTGATTTTAGTAACAGTCTGAAGGACTGATCAGGGCTGATCAGTTGGTCGCCCTGAATATTGAAATGCAATAATTGTGTAAATAAGTCCTGCCACTGCTTGTAATGTTGTGGAGCAATAGATAGAGATAGAGCTTCTATCTTGTTGAATACGGGTGATGGTTGATCCTGGGGGGGGATCGGCGTGAAATCAATATCATAAATACTAAAATTCTCATTATTATTAATTAGATATAGTACTGATCCACCTATAATCTCTATGCCGGGTATGTTCAGTTCCATTGCTCCAGGAGAAGAGCTACAGCTCCAGGCTCCTTTATGTAGTAATTCTTCATGTGCTAGCTTTGCATCATCTACTTTTACCGCGAATGCTTTTATCTGACTACCCGATACCTGATTATTCAGAAACAGCTTGCACTCTGATTCTGCATTTACAATCAAATTCAACTCCCCCTGTCGGTAAAGTTTGACAGCTTTACTTCGATGTACCCCTACCAATCTGAAATTAAGTTGTTGTAAAAGTTGCTCAAGAGTAGCGGGATCCGCAGTGGCAATCTCTACAAATTCAAGGCCTTTCGGTGTTGTAACGGAGTTGTTAGTCATTGTGCATCCTGGTGAGGTATCTCATCTGGTTCAGGTTAGTACAGGAGATCTGATTTTGCTTAATGATTGTAATTAATATACATCATTCATACTATATAATCAATTATGTAGGATTTAATCGGCTAAGTGCTATTGTTCATGTGTTTGTGCTGTTTTAAATGTAGCTCTATAGAGGGCATTTTGATAACTGGAAAAAATAAAACAGCATTTAAATAAGGCCTTCTTTTATTACTTCAGCAGTGTTTTCTGGTGCAGCCTTGATTGTGCTGCAAGTCTTATGTGAGCGTTAGGCTCACCATACTGCTGGTAATGACCTACGCGTTGTAAAATTTCGAAGAAAACGCCATTGCTCTCTCTCGTATAGCAGTGAAAGAATTCTCCATCTGAATTTCTATCGTACATAATGTTGCTTTGCTGCATTAGAATAAGCTGGTCTGGATCTATAGCAAAGCGGGCATCGAGGTCGAGATAATAATTATCCGGAATAGGTAACAGAAACTTGTTACCGATGGCCGCAGCCGTAGAAAATATGTCTTCACAGGAGAAAGCTATTTGTTGAACTCCGGATCCCTTGGTCTTATCAAGGAAGCGACGTGAAGATGCGCTAGAAGTTGATGTCATATTCAAGGGAATACGTACTTTCATATTGTTACTGACCGCGAGTCGGCTGACTACCAGTCCATTCACATCTGCTAGATCTTGATTGGGAGTGATATCGAATTCTAGTAATGATTTGTAGAAAAATGCAGCAGATAAAAAATCAGTATGTGCGACAGTCTGTCCTATATGGTCGATGTTGCTTAGCCCGATTCCTGTATAAGGTTGATCCATTAATGGCTTGAAATCCACGTCGAAAAAGCTGACTTTAGATTGATCGTCGAGTAGATAAATTAGACTGTCACCAATCGCCTTTATTGCAGGAATGTTGAGTTCACCCGGGCCTGCCTGATTCATAAAGCATTGGCAGTGGTAATGCTTAGCTCGTTCGAATGTGCGCTTTAGGTTATTTGTTTTCATGGCTAACGCGCAGACTGAGGTGCCATGGGTTTCAAAATGTTCATGTGCTTGACTGGAAGGCTCTCTGTTCATTACCAGGTTAATATTTCCTTGCCGCATCAGAGTGACATTCTTTGAACGGTGGATATGAGTTTCTGAAAAGCCCATAGCGTTCAGTAATTCTAGTAGATTCTTATCTGAGTTTTTAGGTAACGCGAATTCTATAAATTCGACATCAGTGATACCTTCATCGACCTCTTTTGTGGCTTGTTTTGATGTTTTCTCATCGAGCCATATTAAGGAACGGATACCGTCGATCGCTTTCTCCGCGGCAGGGGAAGAGCGGAATTCGTCATTAAATATTTCATGGGAAAGGTAATCGTTATAGCCTTTATCTCTGAGACACTGAACAAACTCTTTGACTGGCAAATCACCCTGGCCAGGGAAACATCGATAGTGGCGGCTGTAATGGAGAACTTCCATCTGTAGTGCCGGAGCATCGGCGACCTGAACCAGAGCAATTTTATCTAATGGTATTTCCTTTCTGAGGATATCCAATGTATTGCCCCTGGCAAACATGTGAAAACTATCAAGTACTATTCCCAAGTTTGGGTGATCAGCATGTTTGACAATATTCCATGCATCACCGTAATCAGCAGTATATCGACCCCAAGCAAGGGCTTCATAACCGATGTTGAAACCTTCCTGCTTGGCAATGTCGGCCAGTTCGTATAGATCAGCAGAGGCCCTGTTTGGATCGTTGATAAGGTGAGGAGAAACCGAGCTGCAGATCAGTAATTTTTTAGTTCCGAGTTGGTGCATTAGCTCGAACTTTTTACGAGCGCGATAAAAATTTTGGCTGCGAAATGGTTCAGGCATTGCTTCAAAATCCCTAAAGGGTTGAAGCGCGACGATCTCTAGATTCAGATCTTTGGCCATATCGCGAATATCTGTTGCACTTCCTTCAAATTGAATAAGGTCGTTTTCAAATATCTCAATTCCCTGAAACCCTGCTGCAGCTGCCGCGTGTAACTTTTCAGGTAACGTTCCCGAAATGGATACAGTAGCGATGGATGACTTCATAATTACTATTCCGGATTTGTTAGATGAGAGAGCTTATGATGTCATAGCGTTTAGTGTATTCAGCCATGACTTTTTCGGCGTCAGGCTTTATGCCGGTGAAAATCTCAAAAGCATTCAGAGCCTGGTAGAAAAAAAGATCGAAACCTGAGATTATTTTTATGCCAGCAGCTCTGCATTGTAGAAGGAATTCAGTATCCACGGGTGTGTATACTGCGTCGAACGCCCACTCTTGAGATCCAATGGCAGAAGCAGAGATAGGTAAGCCGGGGGTTTTGTAATGCCCGATAGGGGTGCAGTTTACAAGCCCATTACAATCTTGTGCAGCAGTCTCTAGCTCATCAAGGGTTACCGTTGAAGCGCTAAAACCTGAAGCATTCATGGAATCCGCGAGTGATGATGCACTTTCTGGATAAAGGTCATATATTACAACGTTGGTAGCGCCCAGCTCGGACAGTGCAAATGAAACTGCCCGGCCAACTCCCCCTGCGCCAATCAGCAATACTTGTCCTGCGGGTGTATTTCCCAGTCGGTTTCGATATCCACGAATAAATCCAGAATAGTCTGTGTTGAAGCCTTTAATTTCAGCATCACATATCTGCAGTGTATTTGTGGCCCCTACGAGTTTTACTGCGGTGTTAATTGAGTCACACTGATCCAAAGCTGTTTGTTTAAAAGGGTATGTGACATTAGATCCCTTATATCCTTGAGAGCGGATTTTCCTTAGCGTTGTATTGAATGCTTCAGAGGTATTCTCCACAGGTTCATTCAGATCATACGAAATAGGGAGGTCATAAAGTTCGCCCAGCATTTTGTGCATGCTAGGGGAGCTAGATTTTTGAATGGACAGGCCAATAAGTCCTAATTTCATTGCTGAGAGTCTCCGTTCTGCAAACATTTAAGTGTTGCTGGTGCATTTATTGTAGGTTAGATAATGCTTAATACTATTTCTTGTTGATAGCATCTGTTGATTTAAGTTCGTTTATATTACTTATGTAGTATCTAATGGAATAAATAATATCAATAAAATTGAGTAGGATGATATGTTTTTTTGTTGGGGGGAGCTGCTGAGGTTGCTGAGGTCGTTCAGGGCGAAATTCAATAAGTAGTGAAGTCCTTTTAAATTCAATGCTTTAGACTTAAGTTATACTCTTGTTAAGAATTTATCTGTAATCTAAAAAACTAATACATTGATCGATTAACTTATTAGCTGTATCCGGCTAAATATCATTAACATGGCCCCATAATCAACTCTTTTTCTAGTCCTATGGGTTCTTCATGATCGCAATTATCAATATTACAGCACCTATTTTTCTTATTATTTTGTTCGGATTTATTGCAGTACGCTCTACTCTGATTCCTAAGAGTGCTTTGTCTGGAATGAGTAAATTTGTTCTTTTTATGGCTTTGCCTGCATTGATTTTCTCTAAGATATCGGAAATGCCAATTTCAGAACTGGTAGATATGCAGTACATACTGTCTTATTCCGCTGGTTGTTTAGGTGTGCTTGTACTCGGAATTTTAGCGAACAGGTTTGTATTGCAAAGTACTTCGATTTTTGCAGGCATAAAGGGGTTGGGCAGTGCTTTACCCAATAGTGCCTTTATCGGTTTGCCTGTGATGCTTCAATTCTTCCAATCACCACCAGCCCAAGCGTTTGCTATGGTTATTTTGGTTGAAAATATTATTCTTTTTCCGGTGGCGCTTGCTTTTATAGAGTTTGCTTCAGCAAAAGAGGGCGAGCATAAAAAAATATCACTGGGGATGGTGTCTTCGATCGGAAAGAAGGTGATGTTGAATCCTATTATTCAATCGGTCATCTGTGGTGTGGTATTTTCATTATCAGGTTTGGCATTACCTGAGTTTGCTGAACAGGGACTTGTGCTCCTGGGTGCAGGGTCTGCGCCAGTCGCGCTGATTATTATTGGGGGATCGCTTGTCGGTGTATCTATCCGTTCAAGTCTTGCAGATATTGCGATTGTGTCAGGCTTTAAGTTACTGCTTCATCCGCTTATCGTTGGGCTTATGGTTGTGTTTGTCTTTCCGGGCATGGCCACTGAAATGAAACAAGCAGCAGTTTTGTTTGCGGCATCCCCGATGCTCAGTATCTATCCGATTATTGGCGGGCAATATGGTTATCAAACTTTTTGTTCAGGTGCTTTACTGGTAGCGACTATATTGTCTTTTTTCAGTGTGAGTGTTGTTTTGAGTCTCCTACATATGATCTAAAGTATGGGTGCTTGGCATAGTTTTATATCTGATAAGAGGACTCTAAGGAAGAGATTCCTCTTATCAGCTGTGAGCATAAAGAAGTTAGGTGTTCTTGGAGAATATGCTGGGTTTAATCTTTTTCTGCCAGATGGGTGTTTGGCTAAAGAATATAAGAATGATAGAGCAAAAGAGTATCAGAGACAGAGGGCTTGTAAAAATTCCGCTGAAGAAACTATCTAGCTCTCCACGCTCAGATATAATTGAACGGTGTAGTGGCACAATGATTGAGTTGAAAAGAGAGGGCTTACTGGAGAACTAGTCGGAGCGTTTCAGCGATATGATTCTAGGAGTTGCTTATCTCTAGTTAGTGCGTAATGGATACAAAATTTTCGTGTAATAGAAACGATAATTCAAGTGTGAGAAGTTAATGAGCTAGTCCAATCACCTTACTCTTTATATTGGATCTGAGATTTTTCTCCATAAAGGGCCCTACAGCCTCCATCGACGAGGGCAATCATTTAAGCGAGGTCACTGCTGTTGATCGTTTTCACACGAAACTGCTTGGGGGTTAAGCCAGAGAGCCGCTTAAAAAAACGATTAAAATACGCAGGATCATTAAACCCCAGTTCGTAAGCGATCTCGTTTATACTCAACACCGTATAGATTAGGTGTCTCTTTGCTTCTAGTAACAGCCGGTTGTGAACCATATGCAGGGCGCTGCGTTGTATCAGTTGTTGACATAGGTTATTGAGATAGGGGGCTGTTATACCCAGTTCTTTAGCGTAGCTTTCCACTTTTCTATGCTGAATAAAATCACGGTTTATCAGGTCGCTAAAGCGGTTAAGATATTCGCTCTTTTTGTCTTGAGAGTTACCGGCAAAGTGACGCTGAACAGCGTTACGTTCTAACCAGATGCATAGAATTTGTACTAGCGCACCAAGCGCCTCAGAGCGACTACTGATAACCGATTGGTTATATTCAAACTGGATTAGTTCAAGGATCGACTCCAGTTGCTTCTGCTCTCTGCGTACGGTCATTATCAGAGTCGATTTTATTACCGGACGCTCTTTTTGAATTACCGCTCCCACGTTATCTAGTAGAGGGTTTGCGATGGATAAAACATAGCCTGAAACATCGTCAGACCAGAGAAAGTCGTGTACACACATTTCTGAAATAACAATGAGGCATGGGCCTTTTATTGTCGTTGGATCACCGTCCAGATTGGCTTCGCCACTGCCGTTTTTTAAATAGAATATCTGACTCAACCCGTGATGCCGGTGTGGCCTTATACTAAATTGGTGTGCCCGGCTACGAGTTATTAATGGCTCGCAGTGCAATAGATCAGGGGTGACTTGTTGATCTTTTTCACCATAAATCTGAACCGTTGGTATGTTAGGACATTGAGCCATTAGAAAATTCGCTCCTGCTATTCAGTATTCGAAAAGTACAATAGATATGTTGTTTTATCTCTTAATTATGCGTCTATATTGTAGAAAAATACATAAACAATATGTGAAGAAATTATTCGTTAAGCTTAGATAAGAAATTACTTAAACGCTTATACGAGAACTTAAACAATATAAAGGGCAATCAGCATGGTTTGGAAAAAGCATGATTACGATGATATCCCGGGCACTTATGTGTTCGACGGTGAGAGAGCGCATAGCTCCTACGCCTTAAACAAGCTGTTCTATTCTTTTAATAATGTCGAGTGCCGCGATGAGTTTAATGCCGCCCCGGCTGCCTATTGCGATAAATTTGGCCTCAACGAAAAACAGAAAAAATTGGTAGTTGAACAGCAATTTCTAAATATTTTGCGCGCTGGTACCAATATTTACTATATGGCTAAGTTTTGTATTCCTCGAGGTGTATCGGTGCAAGATGCTGGTGCCGCATTCCAGGGGATTTCGGGTGATGAATTTAAAGCAAAGCTGTTAAAAAAACGCGAAAATCTAGAGCAACGCTTAGAGCGTGAAGGAGGTTATTGGAATGGCTAAAATTATCGGTGGCGTAACCACCTCACACATCCCTGCTGTGGGTAATGCTATTTCTGATGGCCTGACCCAAGAGCACTATTGGAAACGATTCTTCGATGGCTATCAGCCTGTCAAAGATTGGCTGGCGGATAAAAAGCCCGATGTCATCATCATTGTCTATAATGATCATGGTTTAAATTTCTTCTTGGATAAAGTGCCTACCTTTGCCATAGGTTGTGCCGACGAATATCAAAATGCCGATGAGGGCTGGGGTTTAAAGCCAACCTCACCCTTTGCCGGTGATGCGGAGTTTTCCTGGCATTTGGCTGAGTCTTTGATCAACCAAGAGTTCGATATGTGTACCTGCCAAGAAATGCTGGTAGATCACGGCTTTGTTAACCCCATGCGGGTACTGTTTGGCGACCATGAAATATGGCCGATTAAAACTGTTCCTTTGGTTGTTAATACAGTGCAGCACCCGTTACCTAGTGCTGAGCGTTGCTATAAATTGGGTCAAGCGCTAAAGACTGCGATTGAATCTTACCCTGAAAATTTAAATGTAGTGATTGCTGGTACCGGTGGTATGTCACATCAGTTGCAGGGTGAACGAGCCGGTATTATCGATGTTGACTACGACTTGGCCACTATGGAAAGCATAATCAATGATCCTTCTTGGTTTTATAAGCAGAGTAATGCTGAAATTATTGAGAAAGCCGGTACCGAAGGTATTGAAACTATTATGTGGTTGGTTATGCGCGGAGCCTTGGGCGGCAAAGTTAATTGCCAGCATAAACACTATCATGCGCCTATTTCTAATACAGGTGCGGGTGTCTTGTTGTTGACGGGTGAAGAAGACTGACCTGAAAAGAGCTTAATTTAGGGTGGTTTAGAAACTTGTACTAGAAATACTTCTGGTTTTGCCTCTGCTAGCAGGGGCTTGTTGAGTTTGGCTTAGTAGTTGATTGTGTTTTAATCGCGGAGTTGCTTCGTTTGCGGATTATGCGCGTTATCTTTCGGACTAGGTTCATTGAGTTAACAGATCAGGAAGGCTGTATTCAGATATGATGTTTCCGCGCATAGATAAGATTTTTAACAGGTTAGCGAAGTTCTGGTGCCGCCTTTCTGAGTCAGCAGTGGTGCCAGTAAGGCTGGTTTTTATCGATGTGGGGTTTAATAGCTACCAATTATCTTCAATGCTGATAGACAAAGGTCTGATTAATGTAGTCGCATTTATAGATGAAGAACCTTGGAGTCATCTTAATGAGATGAATGGAGGTAAATTGCATTATCCCAGTGAGCTTTTGGCTATGGTAGATAGGTATGATGTAAAGGTGGTGGTAAAGTTTAAAGAGCAAGGCTGGAAGCCTAGTCTGGAAGCTCTTTCGGCGTTATCTAAGCGTCAGGTAAGCTATCTGCTTCTTAATAAAGAAATGAGCTTAGCACAGCAGTTAGATGCTGTGAGTCAGGAGTTATAATCTTACCTACTCAAACGTGAACCAGGGGTCCTGTCTGATGTGGATCGTTTCACTGACGGGGTGGTAATGGTTTTTCTAATGATGTAATTAGAACCGTACGCTCTGACTTTGTACTCAGGAAATTGCCTGTTGCAGACCGATAGCCAGAGTGTTGATGAGATAACGATAAACAGGTTTCTTGCAAGCATCTTATGGCTAAAGTTGCTTTTGCTTTTGCTTTTGCTTTTGCTTTTCAATTTTATGTTGTTCTTCACTCATTCCGTATTGCCAGTAACTACTGATATACATATTACCTTTTTTATCCGGGGCATTGTCGTAAAGTGATGGCGGACTCTGAGAACTTCTTCAAGTTCTGCTGCCACCCAGATAGTGGGCTCCCCGTTCAGCCATGGTAGCTGAATAATGGCCTTGCTGAAGGTTTTTGTAGTGTCAGGCAGGGCATTGATCAACCAGATGATTTCCAGTCCGTCTGGAACCTCGCTGTGATTAAGCAGGCTTTGGTCTTGTTCTGAAATGATTTCAATGACCAGATAGCCTCGGGCCTTTTCAGGAAGTCCTTTCAAGTTGTTATTTATAGCTGGTATTGCGGTCATGTCGCCGGTAATTAAAAACCAGTCAGCTGCAAGGGCTATAGGTTTAGCAGGCCCACCGTTTGGATGTCTACGAAATCAATCTGCATGCTGTTGGTGGCGTAGTTAATAGCGCTGATGGTATACGTGCGTAGTTGAGGTTTGGTAAGGTTCTGATGGGGTAGTATCAGCTTTACTTAACCGCCAACAGTATTTTTGGGGTATTGCTTCATCGCTTCTCCAGTCATACATATTCGACGCATATTTGTACTGATGCTGGTGTTTTTTGTGACGGTAAACAGGGTGGGTGAGGGCTTGGCCATAGAGGTTCCGGAAGCAGTATTTAATATTTTATTGTCAGGTTATTTTAGTCATAAATTAGGGCCTGGATATGGCAATTACTGAAATGTTCAATAAATGAAAAAGCCCCGTTGTTTTGCATCGGGGCTTTTGACACTAAAACAGTCTATATCTGCTAAGTGTGGGACCTAGTTTATTTGTTCCAATACAAGCGCATTGGATTGTCGATTAATAGCTTTCGTTGCAGTTCTTCAGTCGGAGCGATCAGCGGAATCACGTCAACTAAATTGCCATCGTCCGGCACATGCGACTTCATATTGGGATGCGGCCAGTCAGTTCCCCAGAGTACGCGTTCAGGGAATGTCTCAACCAGGGTGCGGGCAAAAGGAACAACATCACTGTAGTCAGGCGCTTGAAGGGTTAATCGCTCAGGACAGCTGACTTTGGTCCATACGTTCGGGTTTTCAGCCATAAGATTGATGAAACGCTGGAAGTCTTGGTGTTCAACGCCGTTGGCAACATCCGGACGACCCATGTGATCAACAACGATCGTGGTGTCTAGCTGCTTAAGAAAAGGGATAAGCTCTTCTAGATCCGGTGCTTCGAAGTAGACCACGATATGCCAGTCCAGCTGTTTAATCTTTTCTGCTACGCTGAGGAAAGCCTCTTTTGGCGTCGAGTCCACCAGGCGTTTCACGAAGTTAAAACGTACGGCCCGTACGCCTGCATGGTGCATCTCTTTGAGTTCTTCCATGCTGATGGCAGGATCAACAACCGCTACGCCACGGGCAAGTTCTCCTGCTGTGTTAAGTGCGTCCAGCAGGGCGGCATTATCGGTTCCGTGACAAGACGCCTGAACGATGACATTGCGCTCGAACCCGAGATGGTCACGCAGGGAGAAGAGTTGATCTTTAGATGCGTCGCAAGGGGTGTATTTACGTTTTGGATGGTAAGGAAATTTATCCGCTGGGCCAAAGACGTGACAGTGAGCATCGACAGCACCTGTTGGTACTTTAAATTCTGGTTTACTTGGGTTGTCATGGAATGGAAGGTAATTAGCGTCCATTTTCGTTCCTATTCTTTAGTTGGCAAAGGCTCAGTTAGCAAAAACTTCGCCATCAAACAATTTACGTGCTGTACGCAGTATTGCAGCGCTTTCAGCATCGCCCTGTTTATTCATTTTAAGAATAACGGTCATCTCACCTATGGGGTGTTCAATCGGCATTGTCTTAGTTGCACCGGGTGGGATATCTGCCAGTGCGTGAGCGGGTGAGCCTGGCAGGATACAGGCAGTAGCAACGCTGACTGCACCCAATACACCGATAGAGGCGTGGCAGCGGTGTGGTATGAAGGTTCGGGTTGAAATTGAACCACCCTGAGTTGCGCGGCTGACCATGGTCATTTTCGGCACTGACTTATGGGTAACATCACCGAGATTCATCATCGGGCCTGCTTGCAGGCGGATCGATTCAAGGCGTAATTTCAACGCTACATTTTGTTCCAGTTGTTCCCGTGTTTCAGTCCCGGATATTCCTAAGTCTTCAGCGGTCATAACGACGACAGGCATGCCGTTGTCGATACAGGTTACTGGTATGTTATCGATGATATCGACTTGATTTCCGGTGGGTAGTAAGGCGCCGCAACTTGATCCGGCGGTATCCTGAAAGGTCACTGGAATAGCACTGGCTGTTCCAGGTACACCATCAATATGGGCCTCGCCCTGATAACGGACGTTGCCATTCGGAGTGGATACCTGTTCGATGGCGATCTGACCGGTGTTCTCCATAAAGATGACAACAGATGTTTCATCTCCGCTGGGTTCAACGAGCCCGCGTTCGATTGCAAAAGGGCCGACACCCGCGAGAATGTTGCCGCAATTCTGTGCGTCCGTGACGTTCGCCTGATCTACAAATACCTGCAGAAACAAATAGTCGACATGAACGCCCGGGCGTTCAGAACGTTTAACAATAGCAACCTTTGAGGTAAGAGGATCTGCACCACCAATACCATCGATCTGACGTGGATCTGGTGAACCCATTATGCGGAGCAGGAAACTATCGCGTTCAGCGATATCAGTCGGTAGGTCTTCGGCGAGGAAGTAAGCACCTTTTGAGGTGCCTCCCCGCATCCACATGCACCGTGCTGAATCAAACATACTTCAGGCCTTTTTCTTTCAGACGGGGGCGCATGTTGTAGATATCCAGTCCCAGCTCTCCGTTAGCCATACGCACCCGCTTATCTTCTTCGCGGGTTTCGCGGGCCAGTGCTTCAGCCAGTACTGCTTCCGCTTCTTCGCGGCGTACTACGACAACACCATCATCGTCTGCGATGATGATATCCCCTGGGTTAACAATTTCATCGGCGCAAGCCATTGGAATATTAACTGAACCCAGAGTTTCTTTGATGGTGCCCTGGGAGAACACATGCTTCGCCCATACGGGAAAGTTCATTTGTCGTAGGTCACGGGTATCCCGAACGCCGGCATCAATAATAAGCCCTATAACACCACGAGAAAGGGCTGACGTAGCCAGCAGGTCGCCGAAGAAACCGAAGTTAGATGGGGAGGTTGGCGCAAACACCATGATGTCCCCAGGCTTACACTGCTCGATGGCAACGTGCATCATCCAGTTGTCACCGGCAGCCCCGGAAATAGTAATCGCAGAACCGGCAATGGTTACGTCCTGTTGAATTGGGCGCAGGTGGTCCGCTAGCAGGCCACGACGGCCCTGAGCTTCATGTATTGTTGCAACACCGCACTTACCCAACGCAGCGATAACGTCGGCATCTGCCCGTTCAATATGCTGAACTACTATATTCTCTTGCATCGGGACTCTCCTGATTATTCGACGATTTTAAGTCGGCTAAATACTCGGCGGGCATTGCCTTCGAATATCATCTGTTTCTGTTCAGCTGACAGTAGCGTGTTGTTATCAATATAACGCTTAGTGTCATCGAAGTAGTGACCGGTTTCCGGATCAATACCACGAACGGCCCCTATCATCTCTGATGCAAACAAGATGTTTTCAGTTGGCACGATATCCAGCAGCAGATCGATACCTTTTTGATGATAAACACAGGTATCGAAATAGATGTTCTTCAGCGCAGAGGTCTCAAGTGGTTCATAGCCTTGATCCTGCATCAGACCGCGGAAGCGTCCCCAGTGATAGGGTACAGCACCACCGCCGTGGGGGATAATGATCTTCAGGTCAGGGAAGTCTTTAAAAACATCGGACATAATCAGTTGTTGGAAGCCGGTGGTATCTGCCCCAAGATAATGAGAACCGGTGGTGTGGAAACAGTCATTACACGAAGCGCTTACATGTATCATGGCCGGAACATCCAGCTCGCACATCTTTTCATATAGTGGGTAGAACAACTTGTCGCCCAGCGAAGCGTCCTGCCAATGGCCGCCTGAAGGGTCGGGATTTAGGTTGCAGCCAATGAATCCCATCTCTTCTACGGTGCGCACCAGCTCAGCAACTGATTTCGCAGGATCAACGCCGGGTGATTGGGGTAGTTGTGCGACAGGGGCAAAATTCTTTGGAAACAGATCGCATACCCGTTTAATCAGATCGTTCTGATGCTCGGTCCAGTACTGACTGGTGTATTCATTACCGATATGGTGGCCCATCCAACTGGCGCGGGGAGAGAAAATGGTCAGATCGGTACCACGTTCCTGCTGCAGGCGTAGCTGATTCTGCTCAATACTTTCAATGATCTCATCATCGCTGACTACTACGTTACCTTTGGAGCCTTTGTGGCGAGGGTCTTTAGCTATTTCAACTTTCTGCTGGTCCCTGTATTCACCAACACCTGGTGGCGTTGTGGTGTAGTGTCCATGACAGTCGATAATCATTTGATACTCTCTCTTTTGTCTGTTGCCTATCTTCTGGCCGATGAGCTGGCCGCTTTATACACCACAGTATCCTGTTGATTCGGGGGTAATAGCTATTCAGTTTTTAAAGTATTGGTATTAGTTTTTGAGATAGGTTATGTTTTTTAGTGTTTTGTTGAGGAGTGTTTTATGTCATTTGAAATCCCTAATATCAGGCACCTCAGAGTGTTTCTGGAAGTTGTTCAGTGTAAGAGTATTAGTAAGGCCTCGGAAAAGGTCTTTCTTTCGCAACCTGCGATTACCCAAGCGATAGCAAAGCTGGAAGTATCATTGGGAACAGTGTTATTTCAGCGCCGAAGTGATGGAATGTTTGTCGTCGAGTCCGGTGAGCTGTTTGCATTGAGAGTGCGTCGAGCCATGGATATGATTTTGGCAGGGCTTAAAGGGGCGGTACGTCTGGGTGGTAGCAAAGCGCAGCCGTCGCATCTGCTGCAACAGCTGACGACCACTCAATTACGTGCGCTGATCGCGGTGACAGAGGCGCATAACTTTAGCATTGCTGGCCGTAACTTGGGTATTTCACAGTCCTCTCTTCATCGGGCTGCGAGGGAGCTTGAAGGCTTGCTCGCAGTGGTTCTATTTGAGAAAACCAGTACCGGTATCAGCTCAACTAAAGCGGCGCAGGCGTTGTCGAAGTCCTGCAAACTGGCATTCTCCGAAATCGTTCAAGGTAGGGATGAAGTAGATGCTCTGCATAACCGGGAAGTAGGGCAGTTAGTGATAGGCAGTATGCCATTGGCTCGAACTTCATTATTGCCAAAGACGATTATTAGCTTCTCCGAGAAATATCCAGACTTTCGTTTGAAAGTAAATGATGGCCCGTATGATGATCTACTCTACCATCTGCGCCACGGTGATATTGATATATTGTTAGGGGCTTTGCGCTTTCCTGCTCCTGCTGATGATGTGTTGCAAGAAGAGCTGTTCTCCTCACCTGTCGCGATTGTTGCCCGACCTGATCATCCTCTTATGACGACAGCTGGTGGCAAGATTGATCTGAATACTCTGCAGCAGTACCCCTGGGTGGTACCTCATAAAGGTACGCCAACCCGAATAATATTTGAATCATTGTTTTCTGAAGCAAACATGGAAGTGCCTAGTCGGCTGGTAGAGAGTGGTTCTCAAATATTGATTAGATCGCTGCTAATGGGTAGTGACCGGTTGACAATAATATCAGAACATCAGATTCAGCATGAATTGTCTTCGGGGGTTATTAAGCCTGTTCCTTATGATGTTGTTCAGGCGTATAGACCAATTGGGGTTACGGTTAGAAAAAGCTGGAGGCCAACTAATACGCAGCTTTCATTTATAGAAGGTTTGCGTATTTCAGACCGTTTAAGTGACTTGGGTGATCAGTAGTTTTTAATGTCTATGCAAAAAATGAATGGAGATGTCGGTTATTTAATTATCCTCTTCGGGATCTCAGTGATAATTTTTAGTTAACAGATCGATCTGTCATGGCAGATCAGTTGCAAGTTAAGCGGAGTGAGCAGTAATGATGAGAGTATGTATTGCAGGTGCAGCCGGTGCTTTTGGTATGAAACACCTGGAAGCGATCAGTGCCATTGAAGACGCTGAAGTCGTTTCAGTGGTTGGCGGCTCTAATTTGGAAAAAATTAAGGCATTTGCCGCTGAGCATAATATTCCTCATTACACGACTGATCTGGCTGAGAGTCTGGCCCGTGATGATGTGGACTGCGTTATTTTGGCGACACCGACTCAGGTGCATGCTGAACAGGTTATTCAGTGTCTGAAGGCTGGTAAGCATGTACAGACCGAAATACCGATGGCCGATAGTATTGAAGATGCTAAGAAAATGGTAGCTCTTCAGAAAGAGACCGGGCTAGTTGCTATGGCCGGACATACTCGCCGCTTTAACCCTAGTCATCAGTGGATTCATGACAAGGTTCAGGCAGGCGAGCTAAAAGTGCTGCAGATGGATGTTCAGACCTATTTTTTCCGTCGTACAAATACAAATGCGAAAGGTGAAGCCCGTTCCTGGACTGATCACCTGTTATGGCATCACGCATGTCATACCGTAGACCTGTTTCAGTATCAGACCGGTGAAACTGCTTTGCAGGTTCAAGCAATACAGGGCCCGATTCATCCGGAATTAGGTATCGCGTTGGATATGAGTATAGGTATGAAAGTACCTAATGGAGCACTTTGTACTCTGTCATTATCATTTAATAATGATGGCCCGTTTGGCACCTTCTTTCGTTATATCTGCGATAAGGGTACCTATGTTGCTCGTTATGATGATCTGGAAGACGGTAAAGGTAACCCAGTCGACTTATCTGATGTAGCTGTTTCCTTTAATGGTATTGAGCTGCAGGATCGAGAATTTTTTGCCGCGATTATTGATGGTCGTGAGCCAAATTCGAGCCTGGCTCAGTGTTACCCGGCGATGGAAACGCTGGATCGATTGGAACAATGCCTGATTGCAGCAGAATAATTTGTGGAGGAGCGGTAGATATGTCTAATCGAAAGTTGGGGGCGTTTGAATGTGCGTCGATAGGTTTGGGTTGTATGAATCTGTCCCATGCCTATGGCACCCCTCCTTCTGAAAAGGAGGCAGAGCAGCTGCTGCTGAGCGCATTAGATATGGGCTACAACATGTTGGATACCGCGGCATTATATGGTTTTGGTAATAACGAAGTTCTGTTAGGTAAGGTTCTTAAACAACGCCGTAATGAGTTTGTATTAGCAAGCAAGTGCGGCATGTTTAAAAATGATGCCGGCGTACGAGAGATTAATGGTCGTCCGGATGTTATTCGTAAGACCTGCGAGGATAGTTTGGGACGGCTGCAAACCGATGTAATTGATCTTTATTATCTGCACAGATGGGATCGGAACGTGCCGATTGAAGAGAGCGTAGGCGCGTTGTCTGATCTGGTGACCGAAGGAAAGGTGCGAGGTGTCGGTTTATCAGAAGTCTCTGCAGATACTTTACGTAAAGCTCATGCTGTTCACCCTATATCTGCCGTACAAACTGAATATTCGCTGTGGACCCGTAATCCGGAAATTGCAGTTTTGGATACGTGTCGTGAGTTGGGTGCCGCTTTTGTTGCTTTCAGCCCACTGGCACGTGCTTACCTTACCGGTAAACTCCGCGATATATATGCACTGACTGAAAAAGATCTTCGCCGTGATATGCCGCGATTTGAAGTGGATAATTATGCTAGAAATTTGCTGCTGCTGGATTCCATAGAGGAAGTTGCTGAACAGGAAAATTGCACACTTGCTCAGCTGGCTCTGGCCTGGGTACTGGCGCAGGGGGAACATGTTATCGCTATCCCGGGTACGACAAATCTAAATCATCTTAAGGAAAATTTTAGCGCGAAGGATGTCTTTCTAAGCGCAGATGTTATCGCTCGGTTAGATAAAATAATAAATCAGGATACCGTGGTTGGAGCGCGTTATAACGCGCTAACTCAAGCGGAGATTGATACAGAAGAAGTTGCTTGAGCGGATAGCTTCAGAGAAGAGCTAGGGAATCTACGGGAATGTCGGGACGGCAAGGCTTCTAAGCGGTTCGTTAGGCGGCTACTGCAAAGTTAATTTGGTGAGCCTAGGAAGAGAGTAACGGATAAATTGCGAAGTTATAGTTTCGCTCATCGAGAATCTCTCCCTGAGACGATTCTCGACACGTCTCAATATGCCAACAACAGAGCAGAGCTGTCACATCAGACCCGGGTGAGAGAGCGGGGAATGCGGCGGTTCAAGTCATTCCGGCAGGCTCAGAATTTTGTCAGTGTTAACGCTGCCGTCTACAACTTGTTCAATCTCGGGCGGTATCTTGTTGTGGCTAAGTACTTCCGAAATCTTAGAGGAGGTGCGTTTGGATGTTAAAAAGAAGCAGTGGACTAACAGAAGAACACGGAATTTGGCTTTCGTTGAGACGTTAATTTTTCAGTACCGATGAAACGCATTTAACGAAGGTACTAATATGATGACTGACTATAACGTCTTGTTTGCAGAGTCTCGCCCTGCGTAAGTTGTTTATAAAATAACGAAAGTCAATTTAGAAATTTGGTGGGTTTGTCAACATAGAATTGAATTCCATGGTGTTTTAAATTAACTGTCTAGGATGGTGATTTTTGGTAATAAAAAATCTAGATTGAAATTTATTTCTATATAAAAAATAAGTTGCTGTTTATTTTTTCTGATAACTAGCCTGGGCCTAAGTATGTTTATG
>NZ_JADGEW010000030.1 GCF_016744155.1 Amphritea sp.
TAATTCGGTCACATAATTTAACCATCCACACTTCCTTAGGCTGATTCTTTATTCGATTAATGCTGTCTTTCATCTGCTCTGATTTTGATGAAAGCTCTGTATTTTTTGTTAGTGCCAGGACACCCTTCGCAACATCACTACCAAATTTGCATTTAATGTCGTCATAGTTAGCCGAAGTATCTTCAATTGTGTCATGTAACAATGCACATAAAACAAGAAGATTGGGATTCTTAATACTTGTATGAGCAACAGCTGTAGTTGCTTCCATCGCAACCAGCCCAAGGTGGTTTATATAAGGTATATCACTGCCTGGTAATTTCTGACCATTGTGTATATTAGAGGCAAAATTCCATGCCTCCTGATATTTATCTTGATTCCATACTTTCATGATTTACCTTTTATAGACCTAACGCCATACATAAGGGGGCGCAGCTTGCTGTGTTCCAGCCCCGTAGGGGCGATCTTGATCTGATTGTTATGAGGAAAACCTCACTTCGGCTTCTTTCTCATACTCAAAATCGTTAGTCCGTAGGTTGGGGGGAGGAACGAATCCCAACAAGACAGAAGCGAAGTAACACCTCAAACTACAAAATCAATGACTCTGACCCCATTGATTCTTGTATTCCCCACTCTCTTTTCATTCCTATCCCATATCGGCCATAGAATTCAGTATGGCTTTCTAACTTACGTAGAGGTATATCGCAAAAGCAAACCATTGCATTTAAAAAGAACTTCTCATCGCTGCACCAACTTATATCTTCATAACAGAATCTTGGCCAAAATCCGTTTTCCATTATCAGAAATAATGTTTCTAAATCGCTAGTAAAGTGAAATAAACTCTTCGTTCTCATGTACGGTGTATTCCTTGATTGCTAACGCCTCGCTCACCGGAATTTTGGGAGCGCAGCGAGTAAAATTTCTGTGTGTAGCGACTTGTTATATGCCTTTTTACAAAACTTCTAATTTTTCAAGGTACTTCTGGTACAGGCTATGTTCGAAGACATAAAAATATATGCTAATTTCCAACCCCAAGTAAGGCTCCAAACTGGAAAACGCGATATCTATTGCCTCATCATATGGGTAACCGTATTTACCACATGAAATTGCTGGAAAGGCTATCGATTTACACCTATTCTTTAAAGCTAACTCAATACTGTTCACATAGGCTAGTCTTAGAAACTGCTCCGGATTTTCATGCTGACTAAATATTGGACCAACAGTGTGAATTATATATTTACAGTTTAAGTTTCCTGCTTTCGTTATTCGAGCTTCGCCTGTAGGACATCGAACACCGTCAACAACATCAAGCGCTAAACATTCTTGTAAAACTGTTTCGCCAGCAGACTTATGGATTGCTCCATCAACACCACTTCCACCAGACAGGCTAGTTTTAGCAGCGTTAACGATTACATCAACTGTAGCTTTAGTTATGTCACCCCAAACAATATTAAACTTAGCCGTACCATTTATCATAGTTATTCCACACCAAAATCTTTTGACAGTGCTGACATAAGATTATCGTTTGCTTGATCTAGTGTTGCCTCATTAAAAACACCATCGTAATGAATTTCAAAGTCATCATTCCATGAGCCAAGTCTTTTGTATTTATCTACTTCTGCAACTATCCCTGCATCTATATTGTGTCCGCGATTTGTGACAAAACAAGCCTCCATAAAATCATCGTAGTTTTTCAGCATGTCTTTCGACCAATAGGGTTTAGTCGAATGAATTTTCTGATCTACTTTTCTCTTGTATTCAAGAACATCCATTGGTGTTAAAGCTTTCCAATTACCTACTCGCTTAATGTAAGAGTATATGTTGTTTAGATCTTCTTGAATTTCAGTATAGATATCTGCTCTTTTTTGAATTATTGCATGATTTAGTTGTAAGCGGCTTTTTAACTTCTCTAACGATTTATTAAGCCAAATCCCTGATAATAGGAGTACAAAAATTGGTGAAAGAACAGCAAATATAGGAGCCAGTTCTTTCCAAGGTGGTAAATCCATTGAATATCCTCATTCTAAATCTTAGTGCATAACCGCATCAGGTATATAACGCCTCAATAAAGGGCACGCGTTAGCGCGTCCTTGCTTGAGCACCTTGTTAACTGTTGCGGTTAAATAACTTACCAAAAAATGAAAAACCTAATTTTGCTTTTACATACTTTGCTGAATGAGGAGTATCTTTTTCGGTAAACCATTTATTGGTTTTTAGGTTTAGCATTTTCATAGTGACCCGTATCTCAGATTCCTTTTCAGGGGAGATAGGCTCGTTTACTAGAATTTGTGCAGAGGAGCGAGCCCCCATAACTTCGCCTGCGGGTTTTGTGGTGATAATGAGTGTGTACCCGCTTAGACCATTATCTAGTTCATCTTTGTAAGCTATGACGAATCTCTTTGCTTCCTGCACGTTATGCTCCTGACAGTTAACGCCTAATTCAGCTGCGCCGTAGGCATCTGCTGGAATTTCTTGTTAGGCTCTGATTTCTAAGACACCGTTTTGGCAATAGTTAAAACATCTTGATCAGGTATGTCAATCAGCCCCATCAAGTTAAAAACATCTGCCCCCATTCCTTGGATTGTTGTAGCTCCGGGCTTTACATCTGTTGGACCAAAAGCGACATCCCCACCAAAATTTATTAGCCCTCGGCTGTAAAGATCAAGAAATTCATAAAGAACTTGATAAAGCTCTTTCGGAAATGAGTCTTGTCCCCTGTAATCCTGCTGTCTTATATTTAACTGACTTCTAACTGCTGAAAGCTTCAAAATACATAGCTGTCTGTAGGTAAGCTGCTCTGCAGTTTTTATAATTTGATGACCTAGTTCTACACTTATTGTTTTATCAAAAGAGATATTAGACAGGAGATTACCCATGAATGGGATTTTTCTCTCTTCGGGTTCTTTCTGTGCCTTGAGAATTACACTTTCTACTATTTCTTCGCCTTTGGAGCGATTACTATTTGGTGTGGTTGTGAAAAAATTGTCTTCTCTGGTTTTTTCACCAGCATTGATTCTCTTATCAATATTTGATGCTGCAATTGCTAAAACACCACCAGCTCTTACTTTTTCTCTTGGTGCCAAAACCCTATCACTTACTTCAGTTCCAATATGTTTTAATGCAACGGCAACTGCAGCTCCACCTGCGCCACCCGCAGCTGCACCAATAGGCCCTCCAGCTAAAAAACCTAATGCACCTCCGAGTGCACCTCCAGCTATTTCTGCGCCACTTGACATTAAGCCTTTAATTTTTTCATTTTCATTGCTTTCTTCATTTGTCACTGCAACTTTCCTTAGAGGTATTTCAAGTATTCGCTTAAGAGCCTAACGCCTTGCTAAGCGGACTAAAATTGTGGGTTATAATGTGGAGCGAAGCGAAACGTAACCCACTGCTTTAGTTCCGTTTAAGTAACTTGTTAGGCCCATTCGTCTCGATTGTAAGGCAAAGATATAATGCCTCTTATTGGTTGAGGTAATGGAACATTCGGATCAGGTTTAATATCCGAGAATCAATGGGGTCAGAGTAATTGATTTTATTCTTAGCGTGGAAATGCTCGACAACGTATCGTCTATCGGCTGACAATCTTTGAAATGGGCATTAAGAAGATTCATTCTCACTCTGACTCCCTGAGCTGGTGTGTTCTTTTCCTTGATTGCCTAATAATTACATAGAAACTCATGAGATAATAGAGCTTCAAGCCACTGTTCAAATCTTGCCCCACAAGTCGCGTAGCGATACCCGAGCGACGAGCAAGTGACGCTTTTTGTGACGTTCGAACAACGAGCACGGTTTTTTTAAAGACTAAAGGGATCAGAGCCCTTTAACTGATTAAGCTTCATTAGCCAGATTTGCTACACTAGCGTTCCTACAACATTGCCCCTCACCATCGCCAGGCCAAGCATGACAGACACCGCTCACCCTAACAGCAGCACCAGTACCGATCAGAGCAGCTACTATATCCTCAATCGTGAATACTTCACTGAGTGCTTTGACGAATCTGCCAATACTACTATCAGCCTCAAAACATACCGTCAGGTGATTTTACTGGTCATTCTTGCCAGTGTATTTTTTGCCGTAGAGTCTGCAGCCTATATTGCATGGTTTCTACTCACCCTCGGCGCTGTTGAACTGCTATCTATTCGCTATAAACGTGGTTGGTGGGTAACCCGTCAAATGCTCAGTAGCAGGGCCGGTAGCCGGGTCAATATTCGGATTGATGATCAAGGTATCTATAGCGACAGCACCCACCACCAGCAAAGTATCCTCTGGAACGATATTGATGAATTAAAGACCACTGAGAAGGGCTTTATAGTCATCCATAAGGGCGGTACTAACTACCTTTCAAGAAAAGGCCTGGATAAGGGTTATTTGGATTTATTAGCCGAAAAATCAAGCACTATGTTCTAACACCACCAACTATGATGGAACTAAAGGGGTCTGCCCCCTTTAACTGACCCATGAGATTACAGAGCATCAAGTCGCGTAGCGACGTTCTAGCAAGTGGCGAAGCCACGTCTAACCACTAGCGACTGCTCCAAAACTAGCTACTGCTCCAAATCTTCACACTCAACTAATGCTCAACGTTTAAGCATGACCTAATAATCGAAAATTCCAATTTTCAACTTCACCTGTTTCCATACGCTGTACAACTTTTTGCATCCAACTATCAGACAATCTAGCTTGCTGTTTCAGTCTACACAAACCCTCTTGATCGAGTGGGTTTCCAAAGTACATATCACATACTTCACGAACCGTTAGCGCGTCAGGAACGCGCTCTATCAGTTGAAGAGGCTTATCAACATTCACTATTCCGGGCTCGATCACTCGATATAACCACCCGCATCGACTGATCTCCTGCATATGAAGTGAAAAGTCTTCTATGCCCCAACGTGTATTGAGTTTATAGCAGGGTGAGCGAGGCTGGCTTATCTCAATGACGGCATCGCCCCAGCTAAAACGATCGCCGATGCAAACGTTCTGCTCTGTCATACCCGTAGAGCTAAGATTCTCTCCCATTCCCGGCGCATGCCATTGAACCCCTGCCCCATATCGCTTGCACCAATATTTGTAGTGTTCAGATGGATACTGATGAAGGGCACGCTCTAAGCCACCATGGTGATTTTTATCCGCACAGGCGTCACCTTCTAGGCCTTCAATAGACAGGTAAATATCACCTTCAACAGGCGATTTCTCCATCCCTGTCTCTAGGCCAAAGCTTTGCTTTACCTTTCCTTGGAATATGTTATTGAGAAAGTTGTCCTTGATCATTCTGACTTAATATCCCATGTGAATGTGACGATCGAACAACGCGCTACGGCTTTTAGTCCTTCCCTAGCAGTCGCATTGCGACGTTCTAGCAAGTGGCGAAGCCACGTCTAACCACTAGCTACTGCTCTTATTTGAGGCCTGATGAAGTTCTATGACGTTATCGTCCGGGTCTCTGATAAAGAAGAATTTTGCACCATTAATCTCTACCCGTTCAGTGATTGTTATTCCCAGATCTTCAATTTTCTTAGACACGACCTCTGCGTCAGTTATCTCCAACGCGATATGCGTGTAGCCAGGATATTTTATATCCTGTTTCATTAGAATATTATCCTCAGGTGCGTCATCAGATGCGTTGAGAATGAAATTAATATTGATGCCTGATGGATGCTCTACGATAGCCGCGGGCTCTGGACCAACCGGGCCTGCAATGAATTTAAATCCTAACTGCTCGTAGAATTTTCTAGAGATATCTAAATCTCTAACCCGAAGTCCAATATGATTAATTCGTGTGATCTCTTTCATTGAGTCCTGCCTTTATTTACAGTTTGCCGCTTTTAATCTTTTCCTAGCGAGTCGCGTAGCGACGTTCTAGCAAGTGGCGAAGCTACGTCTAACCACTAGCGACTGCTTCATCAGTAGCAACGGCTTTATTTATCGTCAGAAAATGGAGTATGCGTTGCTCTAGATAGTAGCGTGGTTTGAATGGAGAGCCCCCATCAATAAAGCCGACATGACCACCATGTTGATGCAGCTCATAAGTCACATCTGCGGAGCACTGGTTAGTTGAAGGGATGACATCTGCATTCATGAACGGGTCATCAGCGGCGTGTATCACTAACGTTGGCCGTTTAATTTGCGTCAGATAAGGTAGCCCGCTAGCTTTCGCATAGTAATCATCAACACCCTCGAAACCATGTAATGGTGCCGTCACCCGGTGATCAAATTGATAAAATGTTTTCAGTGTACTGACTTGCTTCTGCGTGACTGATGCTTGATCAACAATGGTTCGATGATTAAATTTTTCGGTGAGTTTCTCTCGAAGCTGCTTAATCAGATGCCATTGGTAAAGGGTCGAAAAACCTTTTTCTAGTCGTTTGGCACAGGATGATAATTGCAGAGGAGCCGAGACAACAACGGCGCGGCCTATGGCGCTATCACCCTGCAACTCTCCTAGATACTTAGCCAATACATTCCCCCCTAGGCTATAACCAACAGCGCACAGCTTTGCTTGGGGGTAATGCTGTTGGAGATACGCTAAGGAGCCTCTAATATCTTGAGTATCTCCACTATGATAACTGCGAGCCAAACGGTTCGGTTCGCCAGAACAACCACGATGATGATGCACAACAGCGCATAAACCTAACCGATGACAATCTCGCAATAAGCGGCGTACATAATGGGAATCAGAGCTCCCTTCCAGGCCATGCAAAATAACGATAATGCTGCTGGCGTTCTGGGGGTCACCCAACCAATCAAGATCGATAAAATCACCATCGCTTAATTCCAGGCGTTGGCGGGATAGCGCTGGGGACTCTACCTTTGCAAACACAGGTAAAATCGTCTGCACATGTGGACTTTTTGCCCACCAGGGGGGTAAAAAAGATCGGATCATCATAAATTGGCTGTTATTTGAGGGAAGCGCATAGGATAACAGATCATCAAGCCGCTACTTCAGAGCTTTTACCACCGAGGACACAGAGAGCACAGAGAAAAGCGGATAGAGGCTAGTTAACGGTCCTTCTCCGTGTTCTCGGTGGTGATATTTTTAGGTGTTAAAGTTGGTTTTTGATGGCTTTTTCGAGCGACGAGCAAGTCACGTTTTTTGTGACGTTCGAACAACGAGCCACGGTTTTACTTCTGCCTCTCAACGCTAACTTTCACCCGTCGCTTGGTATTACGGTCGGACAGATCCTGAAACGATTTTGTCGCCTCGATTCGCTCCATACCGTAAGCGGTGAAGTGTTTGTCACAGAAGTTCTCCTTAGCCAGTAAAGGATTCGTGTATATCTGAGTCAGCGCATCGTAGGCAACCATTGCGGTCTGTAGCTCGCCTGTCAGCGTGCTGCTGCCGTCTTCTGCGAACAGCCCTACCGTGAGTTCCAGATTATCGATATCGCTGTAGAGCGCTTTGAGGCTTCTATTGAGGTTAGCATCATCCGTCAGTTGATCGAACGACTCTAGCCGAGACAGACCAAATTTGACGCGATAGTCATTAAAAGACCCTAATCGCCAATCTCGCCCTTTGTTGATCATCGCTTGCTCTGCCGGCATTAAAAACCCGGGGACATTATCCAGTGAAATTTTGCCGGCCACCTGCAGTGTTGATGCTTCTAACAGATTGCTCAGACCTTCATTGGTTAGCAGATCAAAGTTTTTAACCAGACTCTCGTCTCTACCCGCTATCTTTAACGCATCAGGTACCAGCCCATGCCATCGGTAGAGTAGATTGAATTCAGCGGCTATCCAGGGAGTACGGTACCACTGCTGCTTCTCAACGAATGAAGTGTCCATCACCAAGACATCGAGTCCAGCAATGTGATTTACATAATCTTCGATGATAAGTTTCATCAGGATAACGGTATTGATTATGCGAGCGGTGTGGAATAACCGATCATCATCCCAGCTGGGGTTTCTGCTGGCCAGCTGATCACAGATACCGTTGTGCTCCCTCAGAAACAAGGTACTCATCACCATATGCCCAACGATTGAGTTACCTCTTTCTAAACCTGTCGCAAATAACTTCGCTTTCTGTGAATCACTTAACCCACCGAAAATAGACTCCATCCACTCTTTATCGGCTATGTAAGGTAGGTTTTTGTAACGATCTTTAACCTGCCAGACACCATCGCCATCAAGCTCACCAAGCGTGTCCGGGTATTCTTCCCCCTCTTTCATCTGGCTACGCAGCTTGCCGCCCTCACCTGAACGAAGCATCAGTGCAACGGCTTCGTTAGACCCATATATCTGGGCAAGGTCGATATTGTGGTTTGAAGTTGTCTGTCTAAAGTCGAGATGACTGGAACGGAAAAAACCGTCGGTGAACCACTGAGCAACAAACATAAAAAAGACTGATGACCTGTCTTTCTTCATCCCATGTTTTCGCTCGAATAACGCCGTCACTTCACCGAAAGGGAATTCAGTCGTCCCTTCATTTGAGGGTAAGGCTTTCATGAAGCGATCATCTGCTGGGGCAAGATGCCGATCGAAGTAGTTTTTATCCGTGACCGTGTGCCAGGTCAGATAGTTACTGGGGGATGAATCAACTTTATCGAGGGGCGACCACAAGCTATAACTATGGGGCCTGGGTGTTGTGGCTGACGCCAACTTATTAGAAGCGACTCGATTGGCAAGGTTAGCAACGCCAGGTATTCGTTTGGCAAACCCTAGTAGTGTGTTCAGCGTAGACATATCTGACTCCCTTCTATCGTCGTTGGTAAACTTAGGCAATCAGTTCAACTAGCGACAAAGCTCATCGAACAAAGCTCTTTGATAAGCGCTCATCACAAGAGCCTCCCCCTCATCAAAAACACATAATTTTTACGCATGTTGTTTTAATGTTAATCGGGCATATAGTCAGGCCGGATAACGTTTCCAAGGCGTTACAACAGTCGAGTTTAAAGAAAACTCACTTGGCGCTTAGCTGCATTTGATTGTATTAAAACAAGAGTTTTAAATAAGAATAGTCGCGAACTATCAGAAAACAACCATCACCCATGCACTAGCAATCGCTTGTAAATTACCACTGCCCGACCTATGAAGCCCTGATCTTTAGACGAAAAAAAAGAGCGCCTAAGCGCTCTTCATCATTTTCTAGCCAGTGGCGAAGCCACATTTAGCATCTAGCAACTGCCTTTATATCAGCCACCCAAAAACATTCGAGTGAATATTGATTTTTGGTAAAGGGCCGCAGGGATTTTATCTTCAATTTCCGCATGGAGTGCAGGCAATTTAGACCAATGAACACCTTGTTTATGGTGGTGTGCAGTATGGTAGCCCAGGTTACCGGTCAGACGATTGAAAAGCGGGTCAAGATTGTTGTAGGACGCTTCAAATTCATTTTCTGTATCAAGACCTGAATGATGCTCGTATGTCACATAAGCGGTGAACAGGAGGCTGGTGATCATCGGCAAGACAAATAGCATTAAACCAGCGACTGGTTTATACCAAACAAGTATTGCAACGACGATGAATGTTAGCGCCGTATAAATAAGAAAGGGAGATAACTGCTTAGGGTACTTTTTACCGACGCTATAGCCCCGTGTGTAAGCTGTCAGGGCGACAATGAGCGTGTACTCGATCACACCCATTCGGGTTCCGTCTTTGCGCTTCCAGCGACTCTCATCCTGCTCTTGATCGAGAAAGTTCAAATGGTGGCCCAATACATGGTGCAGGCGCCAAAGGTGTGTAGTAACCCCTGTGTGCAAGGCGTAAACGAACTCTAAACCACGATTGAGAAAAGTTTGTCTAAATGTGAAAAGGTGTTGGTGGTGGTGATTCCAGGCACAGATAATTCCCTTGGGAATTAGCATCAACAGATAATAGCCGCTCAGAATGGCTATATTGCTGACTGTAAAATACAAAACAAAATCAATAACGGTCAGGGCGAGAACGATAAAGACAGGCCAACGGTCCTGCTTATATCTGAATCCACTCAATTTTTTTAGTTTCTCAAGCATTCTCTTCACACATAGTTCCAGTAAAAAAAGCAATATTTATCAGCACGTTAGCAAAACTTCATTGCCTCTTTCATATTGCCTACACCTATCATCCTGTTTCGGTAACCAGCTGCCCTACAACCTCTTCGAAGAAATTGCATCGAGGCCTCTGGTTTATTTCAGACGATAACACGGCAAAATAGGGTAGAAACATAAAGTAAAATCAGGGATCTGTAAATAACCAAATAGCTGCTTCAGTCATTAGTTAGGTAAGGCGCACTGCCCGCTTGTTGCCACACGGAATATAATGGATGCGACAACTACGGTCCAAAACGAGTAAGAAATGAGGTTAGAGCAAAGGATAGAAAATACGCACGCCGCATTTATTGCTTGTTCGTAGCCCGATAATCACTTAGCACCCGCCATTGGCTATGTTGCAACTTATCATTAACCTCAAAGGGTGTGATCGGATGGTAGAACCAATATATATCTTCACCAAAGTGGTCATTTAATCCATTAGGTTCTAATGATTATTGGCATCAGGCTTTGCTACTCTACAGGCTAATCAGTTGTAATCAGGCGGAGTCATGAAGCTTTCAGACATTTCCCTTGGTATTGCGAATCTTTCGGAAGCGACTTCTTCCAAGATTGGTCAGGAGTACTTTGAGGCCTTGGTTGAGTATCTCAGCAACGCCTTAAAGATTGATATGGTTTTTATCGGAGAACTTACAGCCAACAAATCTGCCATCCAAACAAAAGCGGTATATGCCCATGGCAGCTTATCTGAAAACATTACTTATGAGCTGTCAGGAACCCCATGCGATGGGGTAATTGGCCAGAGTGCATGTTTTTATCAGGAGGGTATTCAGCGCTCCTTTCCTACAGATACCTTGCTTAAAGACCTAAGGATAGAAGGTTACGTTGGAGCACCCCTCTTTTCCCTTACAGGAGCTCCTTTCGGCTTGATTGTGGCTTTACATAGTAAGCCGATACTCAATGAAGGCTTTATTCAGACGTATTTCGATTTGGTAGTCGGGCGTGTAGCCGCAGAATATGATCGCCTTAACATCATGGAGCGGTTAATCGATCAAGAGAAGCAATACCGTGATCTTGTAGATTGTTCTTCTGACTTCATTTGGGAGGTAAATGAAAACGTAGAATACAGTTTTTCTAGTTCTTCCCCAGATGGACTCCTAGGATATACCGCTGCAGAACTCGTTGGAAAAAAGCCGTTCGATTTTATGCCCAAGGAAGAAGCAGAAAAAGTCAGGCTTTCTTTCACATCAATCTGGGAGCAAAGAGAGACCTTTTCTGGCCTTGAGAATATTAATATTCATAAAGACGGGACACTCGTATACATAGAAACCAGTGGTGTTCCGATTTTTGACTCTCAAGGCATATTCAAAGGTTACCGAGGTGTAGATCGTAATATTTCAGGGCGGAAGAAGAAAGAGATAGAATTAAAGCTTGCGGCTACCGTTCTTGAAACGGCAACTGAGGCCGTGATGGTTACTGATATCGATAATCACATCATCAAAGTCAATAAAGCATTTACAACCATTACCGGCTACACAATAGATGAAGTCCTGGGGGAAACACCTTCTGTTCTCAAATCAGGACGCCATGATGCATATTTCTATATCGAAATGCTTAAAACCCTTCAGCGATGCGGCGAATGGGAAGGCGAGATATGGAATAGAAGAAAAAATGGAGAGATTTATCCTGAATGGTTAACTGTTTCTGCAATACAGAATGATCAAGGGGACATAGGCGGCTATGTCTCACTCTTCAGTGATATTACAAAAAGGAAAGAATACGAAGAGAAGATAGAGTATCAAGCGAATTATGATGCTCTCACTGGTCTGGCTAACCGCCATTTATTGGCCGATCGTTTTTCAAGAGCAATCGACCGCGCCGATAGAAAAAATAGCCGAGTTGCCCTCCTCTTCATTGACCTCGATCGCTTCAAACAGGTAAACGATAGCCTTGGCCATACGTTCGGTGACAAGCTATTACAAGAGGTCTCCTCCAGGCTCTACAGCCATGTTCGAAAATCAGATACTACAGCCAGGTTAGGAGGTGACGAATTTGCTGTTATCTTTCCTGACGTGCCCGATATTCATCATGTAGAAGACTCCATCCGGAATATTCTTAACAACCTGTCTAAGCTATATAAAATTGAAGGTAACGAAGTTTATCTGTCAGCCAGCATTGGGGTAACGGTCTATCCAGATGATGGAATTACCATCGATGATCTCCTGAGAAACGCTGATAGCGCAATGTATAAGGCTAAGGAAAATGGGCGTAACTCTTTTCAATATTATTCTGGTGAAATGCACAAAGATGCAGAAAAACGACGCCTACTTGAAAACTCCTTACGCAGAGCCGTAAATCAGAATGAGTTTGTTCTTTATTACCAACCTATAGTCGATTCTACTACAAAAAACATCGTCGGCAGTGAAGCGCTTATTCGCTGGAAAAGCCCTGATATGGGGATTGTAAGCCCCGCAGAATTCATTCCACTGGCGGAAGACACCGGTTTAATTTTAACCATTGGCGAATGGGTCTTGAACGAAGCCTGTCGTCAGATCTCCTCCATACTGCCCACCTGCCCTGAAGATTTCTTTGTCTCTATCAATGTTTCAAGTTATCAATTTAAGAAAAACAATATTCCTTTATTAGTAGGTAAAGCATTAGAACGCTTCGGTCTCAGCCCGAACAGGCTTGTTCTTGAGATTACTGAAAGTCTTATGTTGAACGATGACAAATGTATATTAGAACAATTAGAGGAACTCAGACGCATGGGAGTGGGAATTTCTATCGATGACTTTGGCACGGGCTATTCATCGTTAAGTTATTTACATAAGTACCCTATATCAACGCTAAAGATCGATAGAGCTTTTGTTAACGATTTAACCTCAAATAAACAAAGCCGGGCCTTGGTCACTGCAATCATTGCGATGTCTAAAAGCCTTGGGCTGAAAATGGTAGCCGAAGGCATTGAAGAGGAGCAACAGGCAGCTATTCTTTCACAAGAAGGCTGTACGTTCTTTCAGGGTTTTTTGTTCAGTAAGCCTTTACCCTTTGACGAGTTTCTGTGCTTTATTCGTGAGTCAGAACAGGCTATTTAATGATATTGAAGTTTTCATACGAAGACGGCTTCTGGCGCAAAACCAATCAAAGGTTTGTTCTTGTTCTGCCCAAAACAATTAGGCTGCTTACCCGACCAAAGCAGACGGAGAAAGCATCTGTTTTTAGTTTCAGCTTCGCACCAAAATAAAATTGCCAGTTTCTATTATGTAATTGATACAACTCCACCACCCCTCTACAAGAGTAAACTCCTCAGCTGCTTCGATAGCCATGTTCATGCAGGCTATTTAGAACAATCACCAGACGTATAAAGCCAACTCCAAACCTACAAGCCAGTAGTGATTCCAGAGTCCCCATTTTTAGATGACAGGCTCTCTGCACTTATCCACGTAGACTTTGCATCATCAGTAAATGATGAATGTAAAAAAACGATATACAAAAATAATAATGGCCAGCTAAGTAAGCTAAGAGGATTATGTGATGCAGTATCATCTCAATGGTTTTAAACCCGGCAACTACCAGATTCCAGATGAAGCTCGAGAACCATACGTTCAGCCACCTATTGCAGATCTTCCAAAAGAAGTAGATGTGTTAATTATCGGCTGTGGCCCTGCAGGCTTAGCGATGGCAAGGCAGTTATCAGAATTCGCCGGCATTAAAACCTGTATTGTTGATTTAAAAGACGGCCCTCTGTTGTTTGGCCAGGCGGATGGAATATCTTGTCGCACAATGGAGATTATGGAAGCATTTAACAACAGCGAAATGCTTGTTAAAGAAGCTTATCCGCTGAATCAGAATGCATTCTGGGAGCCTGACAACGAGCAGCCCAATAACATAAAGCGTACTCACAAAGTTCCCGATGCAAGAATTGGCCTCTCTGAGTTTCCGCATGTGGTAGTTAATCAGGCACGATTACACGAGTTATTGCTAGATGGCATGGAGGAGTCAGTCACACACCTTGTTCCCCATTACAGTCGTCGATTGCTTGAGTTAGAGGTTGATGCCAGCCTTACCCAGGATCTAGACGCACACCCTATTACGGCATCCTTTGAGCGTAACGATTCCTCATCATCCAAAGTCGAAACGGTTCGAGCGCGATATGTTGTAGGAACCGATGGAGCAAGAAGCGCTGTTCGCAAGGGCCTATCGATAGTTTTAGAGGGAGATTCAGCGAATAAGGCCTGGGGCGTCATGGATGTATTATGTGTTACAGACTTCCCCGACATTAGAGTTAAGAGCTTTATTCAGTCAAAAGAAAACGGTGCGGTGATGATCGTCCCCCGTGAAGGTGGCTACTTGGTAAGGCTATATGTAGAGCTCGACAACCTGGGTAAAGATGAAAGAGCGTCAAGTCTCGATCTTACCGTCGACGATGTTATTGCCAAGGCTCAACTCATCATGAACCCATATAAATTCGAAGTTAAAGAAGTGGCGTGGTGGTCAATCTATGAGGTTGGACAACGCGTAGCAGACAGGTTTGATGACACGCCTGCTGATAATACAGAAGGTCTTATTCCCCGCGCATTTGTTGCTGGCGATGCCTGTCATACACACAGCCCTAAAGGCGGCTGGGGTTTGAATACTTCACTGCCAGACACCTTCAATCTGGGTTGGAAGCTGGCTGCTGTTTTATTGGGTAAATCTCAGCCAAAACTGCTGCAGACTTATGCGTCAGAGCGTCGAAAAGTTGCGTATCAGCTAATTAACGCAGATAAAGAGATGTCAAAATTGATGGCAACTCGTCCTACGTCCAGTAATGGTGCAGCCCAGACTGAAACAAATACGGCCGATATTGAAAAATTCATAGCCCGGCAGAATGGTTTTATTGCTGGTACCTCTATCGAGTACAACCCTTCATACATCTGTACGGGTGCAGAGAATCAGAAATTGGCTAGTGGATTTAAGATTGGCCAACGATTTCATTCAGCCGAGGCTATCCGGGTTGCAGATGGTAGAAGACAGCACTTAGGGCATCTGAATAAAGCTGATGGTCGCTGGCGCATTTTCATCTTTGGCAATAAACAAAACCCGGTAGATGCCTCTTCTGAGTCATACAAGCTGATACAGTTCTTAGCCAACGCTGAGTCTTCACCCGTACGAAAATATACACCTGATGCTACCGATATAGATTCTGTGATTGATTGCTATGCTGTATTTCAGCAACAAGATCTATTAATGGAGGAGATGCCTGATTACCTATGGCCAGCCAAAGGAAAGTACGGACTGAGAGATTACGAAAAGGTTTTTCATGCTGAAGAAGGTAACGATATATTTGAGCAACGCGGCATAGATCGCTCTAGCGGCTGTATGATTGTGGTGCGACCCGATCAACATATTGCCAATATATTACCCCTCAATGCCTATGATGAATTGAGTGACTTTTTTGATGCCTTTATGATTTCATAAGGCAAAATTTAAATACTAAAGCGCCTCTTAAAAGAGTAATTTTAGGAGGCGCCACCAGCTTTTCGACATTGTTAAAACACAGATGTACAAACTGTTATGCCAAGTTTTACGTATGCTTTTTATATGTAATTTCACTGCTAATGGCGATTCTTACTTCAACATAGATGGCGTCCATTTATGCCACGAAGAATACTCTGGCATAGCTGACGTTAATGACCAGCAAAACTGGTCAGCGGGTCAACGTCGATTAATGACTCCCTCAGCTGTAGTGTTGACCGAGGACGTCACGATTAAGCCCCTGCAGGAGATAATTCAGTTATAGAGCTATTCTTGGCGTTATAGTGGAATTAGAGGTGAAGGTGTAGATGCAAGGCTCACGAGATATTTGGCAGGATATACCTGAGTTGATTGCGGGCTGTATAGACCGGCTCGGCAGCGGTGAGTTTTATCCTCGGTTCTTTCAAATGATGAAAACCCTCGCCCAGATCGATCAATATATGGTGTTTGAGTTCTCACCAAATGGCGATTACGCCACCTGCCGTCTGGCCCATAATGTGGATCGTCCTGATCAGGGACTCGAACTGGCATCACTTTACCTGGATGGAGCCTATCTGGATGACCCGATGCTGAAAGAGCTGAAGGAGTCCGTACTCTCTCAAACTGACGTATCACCGTACCGCCTGCTGGAAAAAAGAGAGCTTCCTCACGTTTATCGAAGACGTTTTTTTAACGTCCCAAATTTCGACACCAAATTCTCATTAGTCGTGCTGGACCGGGAAAGCCAACATATCTTTTATGTGAACTTCTATAGCAAGAAGGAGGATGGCTTTGCCGAAGGTCAGCTGGACTCACTGAAGCTGATATCCTCACTGATAGGGTCATTGCTGCTAAAGCATTTCCGTGATGAGCGAAAACAACGTGGTGTGATTAAATCCCTACTCGCCTCCGGCCTTTCAGAACGGGAAGCTCAGATCTGTAATATGATTCTTAAGGGCCATACCGCAAAATCGATTGGTAATGAGCTTGGATTGTCGGAATCAACCATCACCACCTACAAAAAACGAGCGTTTAAAAAACTACAGATCAATCGAAAATCTGAATTAGTCCGGTTCGTATGATCAGAACCTAACAATGTTCGGCTTTTGAAATGGCAATACAAAGACAATAAGGAGCAAGCTGGACTTAAATTCTATTCCGGGAGCGCTCTAATTTGATAATCATATCTGCCGATACAGCGCCGCTGCGAGTATTCCTAAAGCGATCGATGGCAGTGGTTTCTTCAGGAGCAACATGCTGATTGCCGTGGTCAATAAAGCCAACCGGGCGCCGTTGTCTCCGTTAATCGCTAAAGGTGTTAACAGCGCCACCAATACTGAGCCCGACATCGCACTGATGAACTGTCGTATTCGATAGCTAATGGGGACGAACGACATCACATAGACCCCACCCCAGCGTGTTACCAGAGTCACCGCCGCCATCACTAAAATGATGATAAGGGCACCAAAGCCTGTCGTCTCTATAGTCATTGTTGTTTTTCCATCCATATGGCACCGAGTATTCCCCCCGCCAGAGCTCCAACCACAACATGACTATTGGCCGGTAGATACCAGTAAGCCATAAGCGATGAGAATGCAGCCACTATCCAGATAATGAGTACACGCAGGTTCTTTTGCCCTCCAAACACCATCGCCAACAGAAAGCAGCCCATCACCATATCCAGCCCCAGACTTACGGGGTCATTAATGGCACTACCAAAAAATAAACCCAGCCAGGTGCCTAATACCCAAAAAATCCAGAGCGAAATACCACCGCCGAATAAAAGCCCCATAGCCGGCTCGCCGCGGCTAAAGGCTTGCATAGACATAGCCCAGTTAGGGTCTGTGACAAACAACATAACGCCATAGCGTTTTACGGGAGGAAGATGGCGCAACCAAGGGTACAGCGTCGCCCCCATAAGAAGATGTCGGGCATTGATAGCAAATATAGTAATTGCCAGCGGGATTATGGCAACTTGAGTCCCCCAGAGTTCCAAAGCTGAAAACTGTGAAGCACCGGCAAAGACAAGCGCACTCATGCCGATGATTGAAGAATCATCCAGACCTACCTGAGTAGCCGCCAACCCAAAGGCTAATCCGAACACCGCCACAAAAAGAGAAATAGGCACTAACTGCTTAAAGCCAGCCCATACATTTTGGTAAGTAAGTTCGTGTAAATTCGCATCAAAATCTGACAACAGACGCCGCCCCTTTAACTCATTTTTTACAGTCGATACCCAGCATAATAATCTCAAATTCATGCTGAAGAATTTATTGCTAGTGATGGCTAAAGGAAAGGCTTGTTTTCACCGATAGCAGCTAAGAGCAACCGGAGTTAGCTTACGCTTTTTCCGCCGGTTATAAAAACGCTTAATGAACCAAATATATTTGATCTGCTTTGTGCTCGGTCTTTGTCGTTTATTCCGTTAGCTCTTTCTCTTTTCAAGAGACCGACAAGCCTTCAGAACAGCCTCAGCCATTCCCGCAAGAACCCCGAAAGCGATAAAAAAGAGCGCCTGAGCGCTCTAATTCTTTCTAGCGCATTGCACAGACTTTCATGCACCTGAGGAGGCAACATTTGCCACTAGCAGCAGGTTTTAATAATCGATACTGAGGCTTTTTGACACCTTTCCATTACCACCAGCCATAAGGTTTTGAATCTCACCATTTTCAACAGCAAGCTCTACCCTGATCAGGCTTGGAGATGCGGGTTCCATAAACTGACCCTGTTCGATTTGAAAAGTCTCTTTTTTTATGTCCAGGAAATCACGGAGCACACAGGCCAGCGGCCCTGCTGCCATCCCGGTAGCCGACTCCTCTTCTATGGCATAGCGTGGTGCAAACATCCGAGTTATTGCGTCTTTGTTGGTTGCATTGCGATCAGTTGTGAATACGTAGTAACCGATCAAATCTAATTTTTCACTGATACCCGAGATTAGATCGAAGTTGGGTTTTAAGTCGCTTAGCGTTGCCCCCTCCTTCACCCCAACGACGATAAAACTATTTCCGGTGTTCACCAAGATAGGACTACCATCCAGCTCGCTTTCAGTTAGCCCGAGAGACTCCAGCAGGTCAGCCTTTGTTACATCATCTTTTTCCCAATCTCTCGGTAGCCGATACTTAGGTGCCAACTGCTCCATATAGGCAGCGCCTTTCTTGATCGAAATCTTGCGTGGACCATCGACGGTTTCTTTGGATGTATCCCCTTCACACACACGCCCAAGTTCTGCTAGGTAAGAGAACGTTGCAACAGTAGCATGACCGCAATGGGCGATCCGACGGTTGGGGGTGAAGAAGTCGAGTTTAACCCCCTCCGTTTCTGACGAAGAAACAAACGCGGTTTCTGAAAGACCGATGTTCGCCGCTATCCTGAGCATTTCGTTTTCGTTCAGTTCATCGGCATCCAATACGACGCCTGCAGGATTGCCGCCAATGCCGCCGGTGACAAAGCCATTGACAATATGAGCCGAAATAGTTTTCGTAGTTATATGAGTTTTGTTCATGCTATTCTCAGAGTTAATTATTGATATAGTTCGTATTAACAAACTTAAAGCAACTAACATGACATAGGAACTCATATGAACATGAGCTTAGCTCATTAATATGGATAGCAACGAAACGATTGCCAAGCTGATTAACGCCTCCCCTATGCTGGCCGCTATTGGTGAAGAGATGAGCTTTACTCGAGCTGCCGAACGGCTAAAGGTAAACCAGTCGGCTATTAGCCATAGAACCAAATCATTGGAAGACGCACTGGGCCACAAGCTCTTTGATCGCACCACCCGGCAGCTGCGATTGACTGAAGTTGGAGAGATTCTGTGTCATGCCGCTTCAGATACTATGTCCAGATGGGATATCGCACTCGATAAACTAGAACGCAGCCAGTCGACAAACCTGATACATCTGTCTTTGCCCTCATCACTGGCGATGAAATGGTTAATCCCAGTATTGCCGAATGCGCAAGCCAAGGGTTTGAACATATCAGTGGATGTGAACGAGGAAACAGTCAACTTCCACGCCAATGAAGCCGACGCAGCTATCCGGTTTGGTCAGGGTCCGTATCCAGGGCTGCATGCTACACGCCTCTCCCATAGCTGGATTCAACCTGTTGTGAGCCCTGCCTATCTTGATGGCCGAACCAATGATGAGACCCTTTTAACCAACCCAGAAACCACATTCCTTGCTGATCGTCGCGGCGAAACCGATAAGACCGATTTTAGTTGGGATTATTACTACGAAGAGATTGAATCAGTAAATAAAGACTTTAAGCCGCAGTACCATTTTGATCGTGCAGATCTGATGTTGCAGGCAGTTATTGGTGGCATGGGTATTGGTCTGGGTCGAACACTACTTGTCGAAGGCGATATTGAGGCAGGGTATCTCAAAACGTTGGGCGCACCGGTCCGTATGAAGTCAGGTTACTGGCTCGTCTGCTCAGCCAGTTTTGCCGAAACAAACCGATTCAAAGGGCTACGTGATTGGCTCAAAAACGAGATACTAACAACTACAAAAACCGATTAGCAGGTCTAATTAACCTCTAGGTTTCGAAAAACTAAAAACTGTAGCGAGGCTGCCAGCGCAAGGTCGACGAGAGAAATTTTTTGATTTGTTACGCGCTTCTTTCATTGTTGGTAAACATACTCTTTTTGCCAGCGTATCTGTTATACAGATCACGGTGGGCGGCCAGAGAAAAAGTATCTGTCCTTTCAGGGTACCGAGCTATCCAGTCCAGCAGCATGGCTAAATTCGCATCTTGTTCTTTCTTAGTGGCATATTTATGGGGCTCCCATGGCCTGCTCTTGGCATTTGCTATGCAGGCATCAATCGGCAGATTCATAAATATAACTTCATCAGACTCTGGCAACGCCATCTCAAGCAGATCTGAATAGCAGCCTTCAATGACCCAAGCTTCGTTAGATTCCATAAATTTAGAAATCTCTTTCTGAGAATCCACTAACGGTTTTCTTGAAGGAGGCGTTGTAGGCAGCCATGCAAGCAGATCTAAATCCAGGTGAGCTAACCCACGCTTAACGCACAACTCTTTCGCGAGAGTCGATTTACCAGCGCCGGAGTTTCCAAATACCAAAATTTTCTGCACTCTTACACCTCAAAAAAACGCTTAGCACTTTGTTATGTAAGTTAAGAGTTCTACCATCATTTATGTTGGTGAAAAGTCCTTCAACAGCTCGGCATTCGTTGGGTACTTTTCTAATAACTCAACAAGCTTGCGGGCACCTTCCAACGGTTTAAGATTGGTAAGACTTCTACGCAAAACTCTTACGCTTTGAATCTCTTTAGAATTGAGAAGAAGTTCCTCACGGCGCGTGCTACTTTTTGAAATATCCAACGCGGGGAAAACCCGGTGGTTCGCCACCTCGCGCGATAATACGATTTCCATATTACCGGTACCCTTGAACTCCTCAAATATCACCTGATCCATCCGGCTTCCGGTATCAACCAGTATGGTCGCCAAAATCGTTAGCGAGCCACCATTCTCAATTTTTCTCGCAGCGCCAAACAGTTTACGTGGTATTTCCAGGGCTCGAGCGTCAACCCCACCTGACATTGTACGGCCGCTACTCTTACGCTCTGCATTATGAACCCGTGAGAGCCTCGTGAGTGAGTCTATGACAATCATGACATCATGACCTTCCCCAACTTGCTTACGGGCGGTGTTAAGAAGCTCATTAGCCACACGAACATGCTGGGCATAACTTTCATCGGAGGATGAAGCGTGAACTTCTGCCTTTACGTTGCGCTTAAAATCAGTCACTTCTTCAGGGCGCTCATCGATGAGCAATGCGTATAGCTTTATCTCGGGGTAAGCTTCTCCCACGGCCTGGCATATATGTTTCAACATAGTGGATTTACCAGAACCTGGAGGAGCAACAATCAAACCTCGCTGTCCCATTCCAATGGGCGTGATCAAATCCATCGCTCGCATGGAGAGTTCCTTAGAACCTGCCTCTAGGCGAATACCGGGTGTAGGATGGATAACTACGCCATTTGCAAAACGCTTGAGTGGGTCACCATCAAACTGGTCCACTGCATCTACGGGTACCGCATTTTTATTCTTTTTCACCTTCAAGCTTAATGTTTTTCGCGTCATGATATCTGTTTATAGCTCTAGAGAATTAAGTGTTTATCGACCAGTTAACAATAGTCCAACGAAGGCTCTTGTGACGTTAAATTCTGAGTAACTCGAATGAATATAATTTAACCTATTTATTCATAGTCCTCCCCATTATGCAGGAAAGATTTCAGGCAGACCTCAGCCTTAAAAATATTGGCACACCCGAGAGACAAAAAAAGAGCGCATGAGCGCTCTTAATTCTTATCTAGCGAGTCGCGCAGCGACGTTCTAACAACAGGCAACCACTCTTAAAGAGTGAGTTCGCGGTTACTCGCCTTGATGAACTCTTTCTTCAGATCTTCAAAGGACTGTACCGCTGGGAACTGCGGGAATTCATCGATAACATTTTGTGGTGAATGGAACAGTACACCCGATTCAGCCTGAGTCAGCATGGTGGTGTCATTGTAAGAATCACCCGCGGCAATCACACGGTAGTTCAACAGTTGAAAGGCACGAACAGACTGGCGCTTTGGGTCTTTCTGACGCAGTGTGTAGTCAGTAATACGACCACTCTCGTCCACTTCTAGTTTATGACACAGAAGAGTCGGATAACCCAGCTGCTTCATTAAAGGTGCGGCAAACTCATAGAAGGTATCTGACAGGATCACGACCTGGAAACGTTCACGCAACCAATCGATAAATTCGACGGCACCTTCCAGCGGTGACAAACGGTCAATTGTCGCCTGAATTTGCGGCAGTGTCAGTCCATGCTCATCCAGAATACGCAGACGCTGCTTCATCAGCACATCATAGTCAGGAATATCACGGGTGGTCGCTTTAAGCTCTTCAATTCCGGTTTCTTCAGCGAAAGCGATCCAGATCTCAGGGATCAGTACACCTTCCAGGTCAAGACATGCGAGTTCCACAAGCGACTCCTGTGTTTTTAGTTATTTAGCAAAAAGCGCTATCAAATTATGTGCGCCAGATTCTACCGGAATGAAGCACTACTCAACAAGTAGCTAAGAAAGCTATGTACAAGGGACTTGCTCATAGCTTTCTTTTGAATATTGGATTTCAAAGAGACTTAGCATTAAAGGTCTGTCAGGGAATAAAGCTACTTGGGCAGTTAAATACGCTGTTAATCGCTCATATGGAAACTCAAGATTGTTCAATAGATCGCGTTGGGATTCGTGCCTCATCCCAACCTACGAACTGCTCTAATCGTTCAGATAAACACTTGATTGATCACGCTGGGGTTCGTACCTCACCCCAACCTACGAAGCTCATTCTAGCAACCGCGAGGCGACGCTTCAGGCTTATATCGACTCATATCGCTTGCATAATCTTCGGTCCAGTCACCTGCACCGTCAAAGATACGATGTTCTTGCGGCAGAATAACCCAGGGTAGCTTTCGCTTAATCCAGATATGCGCACTTACCTGAACAGCCTCTGGATTATCGAGAGTACCTACATAAAGAGTTCTAATGCGGGGACGAGCAGAATTCTGTGCAAACAATGCTGAGCCACAGGTTATACAAAACCAGCTTGTCAGTTCATTACCCGAATCTGCAACCCTAATTCTGCTACCGGCGCTCCCCTGAGAGATAGTCAGGGCTTCAGCCGGTACCTGCATACAGATATTAAATGCACTCGACGAAAGTTTTTGGCAGGCACGGCAATGACAGGTATAGGCAACGAATCCCGGTGCTGTCAGTTCATACTTCACCTGACCGCACTGACACTCCCCTCGCATTGGTTTTAACATGATTCATGTATCTCATTTACTTGTAGTCTAATTTGGCTAAGACGAATAACGATCTAACTCTCGCATATTTTCACACATCGCTCCAGACGTATTCTGGCTCGATGATAAGCCAGAAACAGCACTCAAGCCTTCCTATTTTCTTATAATTTAATTAACATGCTAATTAAATTGGTCTTGTCAAAATAACTGCCTTCATAACCTGAAAGGCCGTTTGTAGGAAGAAGATGTTTAAGCCTCAATCGATTTCAGTCATTATCATTCTCGCAGCAGCCGTTGCATTGGGGCCACTGTCGACGGACATGTATCTGCCAAGCCTGCCAGGGTTGACCGGGGTATTTGATACGACGATCGATCGAGTACAGGTGACGCTTTCAGTCTATCTTTATGGTTTTGCCTTCGCTCAATTAGTCTACGGCCCTTTGGCGGATCGTTTTGGCCGCAAACCCATCATGCTAGGCGGGCTGGTACTGTTCATTTTTAGTTCTATCGGTTGCGTTCAGTCAACCACCATTGATGAACTGATAGTGTTTCGTTTCCTTCAAGCCCTTGGCGCTTGCGGTGGACAGGTATTGGCCCGAACAATGGTGCGTGATATTCATGGCCCCGTTAATGCTGCGAAAGCTCTCTCAATGATGGGCAGTATTATGGCGCTTGCGCCGGTGGTAGCCCCCATTATTGGTGGCTGGATGATTCTCTGGTTCGAATGGACCTCAACTTTTATCTTCCTCACCATCTATGGCGTTTTAGCCTTCATACTGATTGTGTTTAAAGTGCCCGAATCCCTGGCTGCTGAAAACCGTAACTCACTCAACCCCTGGACCATCCTGAAAAACTTTGGCTCTCTCTTGAGGCAGCCTGTCTTCATGGGTTATACGCTAAGCTGTAGCTTCATTTTTTCCGGCTTATTCGCCTTTCTCTCAGGTGCACCTTTTGTCATCATCGACTACTTTGGGTTTCCGGCTGAACACAGTGGTATCTTCTACGCTATCGCCTCCTGCGGCTTCTTAACCGGTACTATCATTGCCCAGCGCATCGGCTCCCGCGTGGGTATTAATGGCGTTATCAAGCGAGGTGCCTTATTTGCCGTTATCTCGGGAATCACTATGCTCGTACCCGCCCTGTTTAACTTTCACAACCTCTGGCTAACGGCGTTAACTCAGGTCGTCTATATGGTAGGTGTCGGTATGATAATGCCCCAGGCAATGGCAGGCGCGCTCATACCTTTCCCTAAAATCACCGGCACAGCCTCTTCTCTGCTTGGTTTCACCCAGTCAGTGATTGCCGCCACTACGGGCATGTTGGTTGGGCATTACCATAGTGGCACACCGACCACCATGGCAGTGACGATTGCGTTAATGGGGGCCCTCTCTTTGCTAAGCTTCTTACTACTTGTTAAACCCGCTATAAGCAAAAACCAACTTTGAGTTTTAACCAAGGTCAAAGTTTTAATAAGGGTTTATCTTTATGAATATTCATGTGAAAGTAACGCCTGCAGTACGACTATTCACTACTCTATTTTGTATCTTTTCGCTGGAGAATATTTATGTTGATCTATCCAAACTCATCTTGTTTGCTGGTTGTTGATATACAAGAAAAACTGGCCCCAGCGATACATGAAGCCGAAGCTGTGGTCGCCAACGCACGCTGGTTAGTAGAGGTAGCGAAACTCGCCAAAGTACCCGTCTTAACATCGGAGCAATACCCGAAAGGTTTAGGCCGGACCGTTAAGGAACTGCGGGATGTATTACCTGAAGACGGCTATATGGAAAAGCTTCACTTCTCCTGTATGTCTGACCCGGGCTGTAACGAGAAGATCAATAGCCTTCGCCCTAATCAGGTAATCATTGTAGGAATGGAAGCCCATGTCTGTGTTTTGCAGACAGCCATTCAAATTAAACAGCAGGCACGGGAAGTATTTGTTGTATCCGATGCTGTCTCTTCACGTAACCCCGCTGATAAGGCGATGGCGCTTGAACGAATGCGCCATTGTGGAATTCATATTGTAACCAAAGAAATGGTTGGGTATGAGTGGATGCAGACATCAGGCACTCCTCAATTTAAAGAATTCAATATCAACTACGCGCGCTGATATTGCAGCACTAATTTAATACTGGCCCACCAACTAAGCCACCTTTTAACAGGGTGGCTTTTTTGTATCTGTAGCATTCACTGAAACGCTAAAGTTTTATCCGCTCAGACAGATCAGCGGCTGCCCCTTGAATAATATCAACCAGACTTACCGCTGCTTTTGAGAGCGGATAACGTTTGCGGGTTAGAATTCCTACCGGGCGAGACATAACCGGCGTATCAAGCTCACGGCATATAGCGCCTAACTCCCGCATCTGCTGAATACAGAGTGAAGGGACGGCACTCACCCCCAACCCGGTAGCCACCATTCGGCCGATAGTCGCCAGTTGATGCGTTTCAAATTCAGGTGATACCTGCAACCCCAATTGACGCAACTTAGCTTCGATCAATAAGCGAATACTGGAGGGTCGCTGCAGTGCGATGAAGTCATTATCTAACAACGCCTGCCAGGCAACCGTTTCTTGCAGAGCCAATGGATGATCAGGATAGACAACCGCAACAAATCGATCATCAAATAAAGGTGTAAAACTCAGATCATCAAACCGGCCTGGATCGAAGGTTATACCCACTTCAACCTGACCATTTCGTACCATATCTACGACGTCCTCAGCGATAACATCATTCACTGTTACGCTGACATTTGGATAAAGCGAGCGATAATCACTGATAATACTAGGCAGTAAACTACTGGCGAATGACGGCATCGCCGCGAGTACTACGCGCCCACGATTAAGCGCAAAACGCTGCGTCAGATCATCCAGTGCTGCATCATAATCATGAATAATTTTTTGTGCGACCGGATAGAACTCTTCACCCTCAGGAGTTAGTGCAATCGCCCGGGTAGTTCGGCTGAATAACGCGCCACCCGCCTCTTCTTCAAGATTTTTAATGGTAATACTCAGCGCTGGCTGAGACAGATGTACCTGAGCACAAGCTTCAGTAAAACTCTGTGTTCGGGCAACCGCGACAAAAGCTCGCAACTGCTTCAGGGTAATATTGGCCATTTCGCGTTATCCAACTAATCATATCCAACCTATATATAAACAAAATTTATAAATAGTTTAAATCATTAAATTTGCTAAATAATACAACCTATAAGAAACTTAACCTATTCGCGAAACAGGTATCCGGTGTTCCGGGAACGGAATAGTCCCAGCCGGATACCATTTTTCAAAGTGCCTAAAAAGTGCGGATCTAAGATAACAAAAACCAAAAATGCGGAGTTACACCGATGTCAGGTTTCAATAAAGTTGTAAACAGCTATGAAGAAGCGATGGAGGGCCTTGAAGATGGCATGACAGTCATCGCCGGGGGTTTTGGCCTTTGTGGTATCCCAGAAAACTTGATCGCACAGATCAAGACAATGAAAACCAAGGACCTTACCGTTGTCTCTAATAACTGCGGTGTCGATGGCTTTGGTCTGGGCATCCTTCTCGAAGATCGTCAGGTCAAAAAGATGATCTCTTCCTATGTCGGTGAAAACGCGCTGTTTGAAAAACAGTTGTTAGCAGGTGAGCTAGAGGTTGAACTAACACCTCAGGGCACCCTGGCTGAGAAAATGCGTGCTGGTGGTGCAGGTATTCCAGCATTTTATACTGCCACTGGTTACGGCACTCCCGTCGGTGATGGTAAAGAAGTTCGCGAATTCAATGACCGTAAATACATTATGGAAGAGTCCATTACCGGAGATTTTGCCATTGTAAAAGGCTGGAAAGCTGATACTTACGGCAATGTGGTTTACCGTGATACCGCTCAAAACTTCAACCCGATGGCAGCGACAGCTGGCAAGATCACTGTGGTAGAAGTTGAAGAAATTGTCGAGCCTGGTGAATTGAACCCAGCCGAAATTCACACGCCTGGCATCTACGTCAATCGTGTAATTAAAGGCACTTTCGAAAAGCGTATTGAGCAGCGCACTGTGCGTCAGGGCTGATACGACACTCCGGTAAACATATTTAATTTCGGATAGCAGCTAAGTTTGCGCTATCAGGAAGAAGAGGAAAGACAATGGCACTCTCACGTGAACAGATAGCACAGCGTATTGCCCGCGAACTACAAGACGGTTTTTACGTTAACCTGGGTATTGGTATCCCAACGTTGGTGGCTAACTATATTCCGGACGGAATAGAAGTAATGCTGCAATCAGAAAACGGCTTGCTAGGAATGGGCCCTTTCCCTACTGAAGATGAGATCGATGCAGATATGATCAACGCGGGTAAGCAAACCGTTACTGCAGCGACTGGCGCATCTATATTCTCATCTGCTGAGTCGTTTGCGATGATTCGTGGCGGCCATGTAGACCTAACAGTGCTAGGCGCATTTGAAGTTGATGTTAACGGCAACATCGCTTCCTGGATGATTCCCGGCAAACTGATCAAAGGGATGGGCGGCGCGATGGACCTGGTAGCCGGTGCTGACAACATCATCGTCACCATGACCCATGCATCAAAGCACGGCGAATCCAAACTGCTGAAAGAATGCTCCCTGCCCCTAACCGGTTCTGGCTGCATCAAAAAGGTACTAACTGACCTTGCCTATATGGAAATAAAAGATGGTGCTTTTCACCTGAAAGAACGCGCTCCAGGCGTTTCAGTTGAAGAGATCATTTCTAAGACTGAAGGCAAGCTGGTTGTTCCTGACGAAGTACCAGAGATGACATTTTCTTAAAGGCAGCCGCTAGTTGTTAACGGCTAGAGAAAGCCTTTCCGATAGTGAGCAATAAGCTATCGAGTCAATAACAACTGGTTGACACAAAAAAGGCTGATGCTTAACGCATCAGCCTTTTTTATTGAATGAATCCTGAGTTTATTCCGGCGCGGGCAGCTGATAAAACTCCCTATTCATATAGGCCGCCACATCGGCTACGTCCTCCGGAAACCAACCAACATCTAGGTTGGTATTACAGCCTTCAACCATCGCTTCAAGCTTAGCGTAGGTTGTTGCTTTTCGATCGCTTCGAGAAAAAAAGTCAGTGTCATGGCAAGTTTCGCAGTCAATATCAGTGCGATGCTCCCCCTGATAGGTGCGCTCAATCTGCACTTCATCGTATAGCTCTTTCCCAGTATCAGGATCAGCAGCCAATACCGGTCCGCAGGTTAAACAGATTGCTGTCGCAGCAAGTAAGATCTTTTTCATAGAGTCCTCCATAGACTTTTTATTATTTTTAGGGAGGCGCTATAAACCTGCTTTGCTGTACTTGTATTAACTCAGTACAGCACTCCCTATCAATTCAGTACAGCGATATGGTTTACAAATACTTGTGGGTCTATTACCCCGATCAAAGTCATGTTGGGTTGTAATTCACCCGCCCGATCGTAAAAGATCAGCGCGGGTGGGCCGATGACACTGTAAAGGCGATTTAACTCTTTTGCCGCCTCATCATTAGCTGTCACATCTACCTTAATTCGTGAGAATCCACTTAGCCCAGCCTGCACTGCGCTATCGGCAAAAGTGACATAATCCAGCTCAACGCAGGAAATACACCAATCGGCGTAGAAATCCAGCATCACGGGTTGTTGTTTTGACTTCGCTTCGTCAAGCAATAGATCGAGTTGTTGCTTACTGGTAACTCTGGCAAAACTCATTTCTGAAGAGGCCTGAACCTGACCGCCCCCAGCAAAGCCTTTCAACGGCTGTAACAGGCTTTTCCCACCCGTCAAACCACCAATAAACAGAATGCCTCCATAGAGCAGTAATACGACGCCTATCCCCTTCCAGAAATAACTCCAGCCGACGGCTTTATCTTTTAACCTGTCCAGCGCCTTCATATGCACAGCCGCCACCAGCAGTATCACGGCGTAAAGTAGTAACGCGATATTATCGGCAATAACCCTATCCAGCATCCACACAGCCAACAACAACAGCATGACACCGAAGCCCGCTTTAACACTTTCCATCCAGGCACCGGCTTTAGGTAATAACTTACCCGCAGATGCGCCAATCACCAACAGCGGCACTCCCATACCGATACTCAGACTAAACAGCGCTGCGCCACCCAATAATGGGTCACCACTCTGACCGATGTAGATAAGCGCACCCGCCAGAGGAGCGGCCATGCAGGGCCCTACAATCAATGCTGACAAGAAACCCATTATCGCGACACCCATCACAGTGCCGCCTTTCTGGCTACTGCTGAGGTTATTTAAACGGCTCTGTAAACCTGAGGGCAGCTGCAGCTCATAGAAGCCGAACATCGATAGCGAAAGCAGAACAAAAATCAAGCTGAAGACGCTAATAATCCAAGCATTCTGAAACGCTGCTTGTAAGTTTTCACCGAACAATCCAGCAATGACACCCGCAACGGTATAGGTCAGCGATACCGCTAATACGTAAACCAGCGACAACATGAAACCGTGTGCCGCTGTGGTTTTATGCCCGTGTCCCGCAATAATACTGGAGAGAATCGGAATCATCGGGAACACACAGGGTGTTAGCGCTAACGCGAGGCCAGCGACAAAGAAAGCGCCAAGTGTCAGCAACAAACTACTACCCGAAATAAGCGCAGCAAATCGATCTTGTTCACTGAGTTGGGTTGAAGCGAGCTGACTAGCCTGCGCAGGAATCACCCTAGAATCATTTTGGGGTGTGCTTGTGGCGCTAACGGACTGAGTTTGTAGCGGTACCTGACTCAGATTGATGGTCTTGGTTACCGGCGGGTAGCATATTCCTCCGTCCCAGCAGCCCTGGTAATTAATAGTGACCACGGAGTCGACTGGTTGGCCAGTGGTACTTGTGAGGTCGACATTCACTACGGCCTGATTATGGAAAACCCAGACCTGACCAAACAGAGGGTCTTGTTTCTGAGTAGCCTGAGAATAATCACGACTTAATTCATTAATTTCTGGCCCGTAACTTAGCTCAATTTTGTCACGATAAAGATAATAGTCATCCGGAATCGTCCAGATCAGTTTGACACTGCCGCCATTCTGCTCAGAATCAAAGACAAATGCCTGCTCAACCTGAAGAGGCCCATCCTGAGAAGAAAAAGGGTTGGCGTTATCAAACAGCCCCGCCCTCGCGGGCAAGCTGAACTGCAGCAGTGCTAACACCAGCACTGCTATCATAGAAACTGTTAGACGATGTAAAACTACAGGCACGGTAACCCCTTAAATTATAAGCAATATCGGACAGCTTTATGGACAGCAATCTATCGGAGGAGTTCGATAAACGATGCAAAAAACGATCAAACAAACTTATCTATATATCTTAATAACCTTAAAGAATATAAAAGATCAATAGCTTTAAGACGATTGTATCATCTGATCAGTTTGCTCAGCACTTAAACCTTTCCTCTGAATATGTTACAAAGTACCTCCTTTACGAACGCGCTAACGGGTGTACAGAGTAAAGGCTGTGCACTTTAGGAAATTGAGATGTCTGATAACCGAGTCGAAAACCTCAATATTGAGAGTAATACGGTTCTGGTCACACCTGACCAGCTAAAAACTAAGCTTCCCCTGTCTGAATCTGCAACGGCTACTGTTATGGAAGGCCGCCAGGTAATAAAGGATATTATAAAGGGTGAAGATAAGCGCTTGTTTGTGGTGGTGGGCCCCTGCTCTATCCATGACACCAAAGCCGCAATCGAATATGGCCACAAGCTTAAACAGCTTGCTGAGCAAGTACAGGACACTCTCTATCTGGTAATGCGCGTCTATTTTGAGAAGCCCCGTACCACCGTTGGCTGGAAAGGCCTGATCAACGACCCGCATATGAATGACTCTTTTGAGATCGAAGAGGGTTTACATATAGGCCGTGAACTACTGATACAACTTTCAGAAGCCGGATTGCCGCTAGCGACAGAAGCACTAGACCCAATCTCACCTCAGTATCTGCAAGACCTTATATCCTGGTCGGCTATTGGTGCACGTACGACTGAGTCACAGACACACCGCGAGATGTCCAGCGGTCTTTCTGGAGCTGTTGGCTTCAAAAATGGCACTGATGGTGGCCTTACCGTTGCGATCAACGCTTTGGAATCTGTTTCCCATCCGCACAATTTTCTCGGTATTAACGAAGAAGGCCAATGTTCCATCGTGCGTACTAAAGGCAATGAATACGGCCATGTAGTACTGCGCGGCGGTAACGGTAAGCCTAACTATGATTCTGTGAATGTTGCTCTGTGTGAGCAGGCGCTTGATAAAGCCGGCTTAAAGAACAACCTGATGATCGATTGCAGCCATGCAAATTCCAATAAAGACCCGGCATTGCAGCCACTGGTAATGGAAAATGTCACTCATCAGATTATGGATGGTAATAAATCTATTATTGGTCTTATGGTTGAATCTAACCTGGGTTGGGGCAATCAGAAGATGACTGCTGACCCTGCCGATCTCCAGTATGGTGTTTCTATCACCGACGCTTGCATTGACTGGGATACTACTGAGAAAACCTTACTCGATATGCATGCCAGATTAAAAGATGTTTTGCCAACTCGCTAAGTTGAGTAAAGCCTTGAAAAAAGAGACCTTCGGGTCTCTTTTTTATTATCTGGCAACACAGAATCACTAACTTTCTATGCTGCAGTGCGGTAATAATACTACAGCACACTATCTTTTAGTCGATAGTTCACATCTGAGTCCGTCTTAATACTTCAGTATTGGTAAATTTATAACGTATAATGCACCGCGGAATAAAAAATTAGAAAGGCTTACGCAAAGATGTGACAGACAGCCACAAGCTGCTCTGTTAAGCCTCTGGCTTATCAGCCAAAAATACAAAGGGGATGAAATGACTACAACTAATCAAACTATTTACTGGACCCTTACCGACGAAGCTCCATCACTGGCTACATGTTCTTTTCTACCGATAGTTAGAACATTTACCGGCGCAGCAGGCATCGACGTTAAGATCAGCGACATATCTCTGGCAGGCCGTGTACTGTCAACTTTCCCCGACAATCTTACCGACGATCAAAAAGTTGAAGATGGCCTGAGCTTTCTGGGTAAACTGACCCAGGACCCACATGCCAACATTGTTAAACTACCAAATATCTCTGCTTCTATTCCCCAGCTGAGAGCTTGTATCGAAGAGCTACAATCTCAGGGTTACGATATCCCTACTTACCCTGAAGCACCTAAGTCTGATGCAGAGCAAGCGATCCAGGCCCGCTACTCCAAAATTCTGGGTTCTGCTGTAAACCCTGTACTGCGTGAAGGTAACTCTGATCGCCGCGCACCAGGTGCAGTAAAAGCCTTCGCTCGTAAATTCCCCCACTCTATGGGTAAGTGGAGCAAAGCATCCCGTACCCATGCCGATTACATGCGCGATGGCGACTTTTTCTCTAGCGAGCAATCTTTCACAATGGAAGAAGCTGGCGATGTACGTATCGAATTCGTAGCACCTAATGGCGACGTTACTGTTAAGAAAGAATTGAGCCTTGAAAAAGCCGAAATTCTAGACAGCATGCGTATGAGCTGCAAAGCACTACGTGATTTTTTTGAAGAATCCCTAAACGATGCACAGGAAACTGGCGTCATGTGGTCTCTGCACGTTAAAGCGACCATGATGAAGGTATCCCACCCGATCGTATTCGGCCACGCGGTTACTGTTTTCTACAAAGAGTTATTTGAAAAATACGCAGATCTGTTTGAAGAGTTGGAAGTTAACCCGAATAACGGTATCGGCAGTGTTTACGACAAAATCGCTAATCTGCCTCGCTCTAAGCGCGAAGAGATCGAAGAAGCGATTCACGCCTGCCACGAGCACCGCCCTGAAATGGCGATGGTTGATTCCGTTAAAGGCATCACTAACCTTCACGTACCTTCCGACGTAATCGTTGACGCATCTATGCCAGCAATGATCCGTAACGGCGGTAAGATGTGGGGCCCGGATGGCCGACCTAAAGATACTAAAGCGGTAATGCCAGAAAGAACCTACGCACGTATCTATCAGGACATGATTAATTTCTGTAAAACCAACGGTGCATTTGATCCGACTACCATTGGTACCGTACCAAACGTTGGCCTGATGGCTAAGAAAGCTGAAGAATACGGTTCTCACGACAAAACGTTTGAGACTGAAGACGGCGTAATGCGCGTTGTTGCTGCTGACGGCACTATACTGACTCAGCACGATGTTGAGAAAGGTGATATCTGGCGCGCATGCCAAACCAAAGATGAGCCTGTCCGTGACTGGGTTAAGCTGGCCGTGACTCGTGCACGTCAGTCTGACACCCCTGCTATTTTCTGGCTGGATCAAGAGCGTGCTCACGATCTTGAGCTATCCAAGAAAGTTAAAGAGTATCTGAAAGATCACGATACTGACGGTCTGGACATCTCTATTAAGTCCTACAGCCAGGCAATCCGTTTCACTATGGATCGCCTGATCCGTGGCAACGATACTATCTCCGTAACCGGTAACGTACTACGTGACTACCTGACTGACCTGTTCCCAATTCTTGAGCTGGGTACCTCTGCTAAGATGCTATCTGTTGTACCTATGCTTAAGGGCGGCGGTATGTACGAGACTGGTGCTGGCGGTTCTGCACCTAAGCATGTTCAGCAGGTGGAAGAAGAGAACCACCTTCGCTGGGACTCTCTGGGTGAATTCCTGGCACTAGCGGTATCTCTAGAAGAGATGGGTATCAAAGAAGATAACGGTCGCGCTTCAGTCCTGGCTAAATGCCTTGATAAAGCGACCGGCACTCTGCTTGAAAACAACCAGTCTCCGTCTCGTAAAACTGGTGAACTGGATAACCGGGGTAGCCACTTCTATCTTGGCATGTACTGGGCACAGGAAGTTGCAGGTCAGACCGAAAACCCTGAACTGGCAGCTATCTTCGCTCCACTGGCAAAAACGCTTACTGACAACGAAGCTAAGATTGTTGCTGAGTTAAGCGCTGTACAGGGTACACCTGCAGAGTTAGGTGGTTACTACCACGCTACACGCGATCGAGTGAAGAAAGTTATGCGTCCAAGTGAAACCTTGAATAACGCTTTAGCTTCACTTAATTCTTAATACCCAAAACAAGGTATAAAGAATATTAAAAAACCGGGCAATAGCCCGGTTTTTTTACGTCCAATAAAAGACGCTTTACTGGCGAAACTAGTGGAGTTTCATCTTAGGCTTAACGCTGCTGCCGATTTTTTGTGCAAAATACACAGCTGACGCTTTCACCCAGCCGTGAATGGCTATCTGGTGCATACGGTACAAAGAGACATAAACCAATCGGGCCATTCGCCCCTCAATAAACATCGATCCTTTGGTCAGATTTCCCATCAGACTCCCCACCGTGCTGTAGCGGCTTAAATTCACCAGTGAGCCATGATCTTTATACAAGTACTCCTGTAACGGCTTACCCTGCTCTGTCATAAGGATATTCTTATATACCAGGCTCGCCATCTGATGCGCCGACTGTGCCCGAGGCGGTACCCAGCTACCATCCGGCTGTTCGCATGCACAACAATCACCAATCACAAAGATAGAATCATCAACCGTACTTAACAAACTTGGCTTTACGACTATCTGCCCGTTTCTGTTCGTCTCAAACAAACCAATCGCTTCTATAAAATCTGGCGCTTTAACCCCTGCCGCCCAAACCTTAAGGTCAGCCTTGATTGGATCACCATCCAGTGTAATAAAACTACTTTCGTCGGCGCTGGTTACCCGTACATTTTCATGAATGGTAATACCCAGGATATTCAGCTCTTTCTTAGCAGCTGCTGCAATCCGCTGAGGTAAAGCGGGCAAAATCCTGGGGCCCGCTTCAATCAGATCGATTTTAAGCCTTTTAGCCGACATATCCGGCATACCGTAGACCTTCAACAGATCCGCAACATGATTAAGCTCAGCGGCCAACTCAACACCGGTAGCACCACCGCCAACGATAGCTAAACGCAGCTCTGCTTCGGTAGACTTTTGGTTGATGCGCAAAAACTGATTTAGCAAAGCCATGTGAAAACGCTCTGCCTGGTGATGAGAGTCAAGGAAGTAGCTGTGCTCAGCAACGCCTGGAGTGCCAAAATCATTACTCACACTTCCTACTGCCATGACCAGAGTATCGTAAGCAATCTCCCTTTCTGGCAGCACCTCTTTACCATCATCATCATGCAGTGACTGTAAACGTATAACCTTACTAGCGTTATCTAACCCAATCATTGCACCTAATTGAAACTGATAATGGTGAACCGCTGCGTGAGCACGATAGATTACGCCATCGCTGTTTATATCCAGCGAGCCCGTTGCGATTTCATGGAGTAATGGCTTCCATATATGCTGACGATTACGATCAATCAGAATAATTTGAGCTCGCTTCTTTTTACCTAGCTTATGACCCAACCGTGTCGCCAGCTCAAGACCACCAGCACCACCTCCTACGATTACAATTGTTTTCATTTTGGAACCTCAAAAAAGTGAGGTTAATGCTCTGATTAGAGCATTAACCTGACTTATCTGGGCTTATTCAGGTGGCAACAGTACAAGATAACTAGACCATCTGTTAACTAATTTTTATATATATCTATAGTACAAACAAACAGATACTTGAGGACATGCCTCTTAGGACCCCTAAGACTAGGCAGAAAAGCTTATAAGAAATAGCGTCTATAAAAGAGCGAGAAACTGATGCTAGCAGAGAAGGCTCTCGTACTATTAAGAGGAAATAACAGGGGATTGAACTTTAAAAATTCAGACAAAAAAAACGCCCCTTTCGGGGCGTATTCTCAATCGATAAGAGTATCAATCAAATCGATCATAAACTCGGTTTGCTCCGAGTCCATCGGCTCCCAGTGGCTGACGTCCATACTCTCCAGCACACTCTTACCTTTTTCGTTATCCTGCATAGTCAGCATAGCCTGCTGAATAGCGGGAATATACTCGGCCATTCGTGGCCCGACCAGCAAAGAGTGATGCACAACACTAATCTGGCTACTAACCAACACCCGCATTTTAGAGCGAATCAGATCAGACATCTCATCGTAGGCTTCTTTTAGAAAGAAACCAGCATCCGCGCCACCATTGAGCAAATTCTTCGCTACAACAATATAACTGCTATGCTCTTTTATCTCTGTATTACTTTTATCCAGATCAGCAGATTCCAGCATGATCATACCCATAGTATGAACATCAGGATCATCTGTTGTTGCTATCCGTGCACCTGCTTTAAGATCCTCAACCGTTTGAAAACCGGACTCAGCGTTAACCGCAATCACCGTCTCGTCTGATTTACTGGCAGGCCGCGCTATCGCTTGAAAGCCAAGTTCACGGACCAACATAGACGCATCGTATGGGTTAGCATAGATAAGATCGAATTTATCAGCGCGAATATCATTACGCTGCGCTTCAAAACTATCATACAGCTCCAGATGAATACCTGTTTCCAGTTGACGCTGAAGCCAGGTATTAAAAAAATACCATCCAGAGATATGGTCAGGCGCAAAATCAGGGCTGACCGTCAAATTGAAAGTCATGGCAGTCACTCCTCAGCCAACAAAGTTTTATACAGTGCTTCACTCTCTTCGATCTTACTTCGTGAGGGCTTGCGTCGGACTGAGGTATAGCCCACCAGTTTTCCATTACGAATATTTGGAATAACCGTGGCCTTTACCCAGTAATAGGCGCCATCTTTTCGTAAATTTTTAACGTAACCATTCCACTTTGTGCCCTGATCGATCGTATCCCAGAGCCCCTTAAAAGCTATTGCCGGCATATCAGGGTGGCGTAGAATATAATGGTTAATACCGATCAATTCTTCTTCACTGTATCCGGACATGTCGATAAATGCCTGATTCGCATGGGTTATAATCCCCTGCGGATCAGTACGTGACACGATCAACTTGCCATCAGGGTATGGAACTTCCCTGTCTGTAATAGCCGCCGTACGCGCAGTACCATCAAAATACTTTATTTCGACGTTACGAACTTCACCTGTGTCTTGCTCAGACATACTTCAAGCCTTCTTCGTTCGGAAACCACTTATTGCTCAGTCAATGACTGCTTTAACAATAATCAGCAACCTACGTTAACGATTAAAGGATCTTACCGATCGCCTCTGCCGCACGCTTAACATCCAGGAAAATCAAACCCAGACGCGCATTTGGCTTTGCAACAACAGTCAGCACTGAATCCTGGTTTGCATGGGTCATCAGGATATATCCCTCATCACCTTTAACCAGTACCTGCTCAAGTTCTCCGCGAGCCAGCTCTTTAGCTGTACGCTCACCTAGAGAAAGCATGGCAGCACTCATCGCACCAACACGGTCTTCATCCATACTAGATGGCAACAACGCCGCAATCATAAGACCATCTGTAGAGATAACTGCAGAGGCTTCGATATCAGCTGATGTACCGTTGAGATCACTCAAAATTGAGGTAAGCATCTCAGAACGCATAGAACACTCCTTCGGTAATGTCTCCCTTTATGGGAGCTATTTAGAATCAAAAAATTAATAATCGAGATAACGACGTGCCAAACAACTCAGTAATTCAGCAAATGCCTGCTGATTAAGTCTTGGCATATCCGAGATCACCAGACTAAAACGCTGATGACCAATATGAACAACCCAGAAGCCCACCTGACTCTGCCCTGCAGCATTCATAATGCCCCAGGAGTCGCCAGCCAGCTCAAGGTCGTTAGTTATAACTTTCTGATGACGCTCTTGCAGTGATATCAGATCTGCTGCCAGTGCTGCCAACGTTTCGGCCTGCTCTGATGGGTAGCCTGTAGAAGAAAGACAGAAGCCCTGATCGTCTGCGAGCAATGCTTTACCACTATCAGACAACTGCATTAACAGATCAGGCAGAGTGTCTTCTAAGGGCCCTCGCTTAATTTCAGGCAGCGTCTCTGTAAGACAGACAAAGCCCCTGTCTAATAACTGCTGAAATAACCCCATTGCCTGCACTTCATCCAGATCCGCCAGTTCAGAAACAAGCTCAAGGGAGTACAACAGTTCAAAATCGGTCGATAGCAATTGCAGCAACATCGCCCGCGCGTCATCCGGGGTCGAATTCAGTGTTGCAAAAAAAGCACCGCTAGGAGTTATAGCGATATAACGAATGGAGTCCTGATTAAAATCTCCCACCTACTATTCTCCGTATACCTTCATAAATTATCTTACGCCCCCATGATTCACAAAATATCTACGAATCAACATTTAGGACTCTAACTACACCACAACTTATTTAAATGCGCCCACAGCATTGGCCGCAGTCATAAAAGAAAAAACGTAACGCTGATGAATTTTCAGTACCTTGACCACTTCCAGAGCAGACAAACTATGCCGCCCCCATAAACTACCTATAGTCGTCGCATGAGGAATAGCAAGCAATTGATTAAAATCAAGTTTCTTTGACAGCCGCAGAGGTTTTTCAGGGTCAATACTACGGTTCAAGCGACCTTTTGAAGTCCAGAGCGCGAGCTTCCACATTAGCTCGTCACTATCGACAACTGTCACCGTTGAGCCCGCTACACTAGGACGATCAGCATCCAGATCAGGACGCACCTTCAGCGTTAACTCCTGATAACCAAAACGTGTCAGCGCCAGAGGCACTAACAGCTCTTCACTAAAATCGAATAAAAAGTTCTTCTGCTCTGGCAGATACGCAAGAGTGCCGGGTAAACCGGTAATCTCAACGGGCACTTTCTGAGCCTCGCCCTCAGCAATCACTTCCTGAAGGATAGCCAGCAAGGTTGAATCATCTTTGAAAAATACTCGGCGACGCTGATCTGGCTCATGCATATTCACATCAGGGGCATTACCACAGCACTCATATACCATTTGATAGGATAGCTTAGCTCTGACGTCCTGGGGCTTCTTTTCGGGTGTTTTCTGCGGTGCTGGCGTCGCTACCTTAATAGCCTCTAATTTAGACGGCGCTACGACAGGTTTCTGAGCACCTGTTTTTTTAACAACAGCTTCAGGTGGCACCACTGGGGATTCTGAGGGAGCTGAATTTGTGTCATTCAGCTGAAAACGCTGGCGTACCTGCTGAGAAAGCTCATCCCGATCAGTCGTTAAAGAGCTGTAATCAGACATTGCCTGACGACCCGCTGCAACACGCTTTTGATATTCTTGAAACGCTTTCTCCCCTTCATTACTTAGGCTGGGAGAGCTGTTCATATCTTTTTTAGCCGGTACAAATTTTTCAACAGCCTGCTTAATCGCTTTAATAAGCCGCTTGCCTTCCAAAGGCTTACTTAATGTTTCAAAACCATCAAACGAGTTTTCGGTCGCAGTAACAGCAATGATCGGACGACTGGCTTTGTATTGTTCAATAACGGGTTTAACCGCAGGGTGCTCCATATCGATGATCAAGACTTCAGCCTGTTCAGTCGGTACCATACGGTATGCCTCCTGATGCTGCATAAAGAACAGATCAATCGCTGATTTGGATTGCAGCTCAAAGCCAACGACACCCAGCTTGATAACTTTGCTTGCTGCACGTTTGCTTAGTTTGATATGAGATACTCCCACGACTATTCCCGCCCTGTTTAAGTCAGTTTTACTAATTGATCAATGCAGCGAAAAACAGCCATTGCACAGAACAGATTTCTGAGAATTCAGCGATAGCAGCCTGGAGTTGTCACCATCATCCAAAACAGCTTTGAACAATTCCAAGTCATCAGGGTTAAGTAGCGGAGCACCCTGATCAAGCAAACGCTGCCTTAACGCAAGGCCTCGCCCGTCTAGAGTCAGAAACAGATCCATCAACGCTCCCGTGAGCTCGACACCATCATGACAAAGAACAGAAAGGTACACCCGCTGAACGTGGCTGCGGAGGTTATTAGATGTAGACGCAACCAAGCGATTGAAGTGATGAAGCAGTACGGACTTGTGAGGCCCATCATAGATCAGCCCCTTACCTTCAAGTGCGGTAAAAAGAGTCTCAATATTGAGGGCGTTTAGCCCCTCAAGTTCTGCATTCAGTTCCCAGCCAGAAACAGCTGCCCAAATAGGTGAATTCACAAGCCCGACCTCTACTACTTAAGTTTTTCTCTCATCCGTCGAATACGTCAATAACCGGAATAACATAGCTAGCAACAAAAGATAATATATAAACGTGTGTTTGAGAAATGAAACACTACACATTTTAAGTAATGAAATCGCATCATACCCATATTGTTATCGGTTGCACCTCAATCGAGGTATAACGTTGATCTGCATCATATAGGCGAAATTATACAAACGTATGAAAACCCATAGAAAAAGTAGAATTATCACCTAGCCTAGGCAGGCTAGCATTAGCAGGTAAAGGGTCTGAAAATATTAACTTTTGAGGCCATTTAGGCTAAAGCTCACCTGCCATTTCAAGATCGGAATGCCTATACTGATTGATAGTCGGGCTGTAGTTCATCTGTATCTCGCCGGACATAGATAACCAATGAGGGGTGTATTGTGCTTGTAGCTTACCGTGAACATGCAGAAAGACGCGCCCAAGAAGGCGTGCCAGCTAAACCATTGGATGCTGATCAGACAGCCTCTCTAGTTGAACTATTGAAAAATCCGCCGGCTGGCGAAGAAGCATTTATCCTGGACCTGCTGGAAAATCGTGTTCCTGCTGGTGTTGACCAAGCTGCTTATGTAAAAGCTGGTTTCCTTGCCGCTATTGCTAAAGGCGAAGCCTCATCCCCACTGATTGATAATGTAAGAGCGGTAGAATTATTGGGCACTATGCTCGGCGGTTACAATATCCAGCCACTGATTGCAGCTCTGGATGTCGATGCTCTGGCACCTACCGCAGCTAAAGCACTGTCTCACACGCTATTGATGTTTGATGCATTCCATGACGTTAAAGAGAAATCTGACGCAGGTAACCTCCACGCTAAACAAGTTCTTGAATCATGGGCTAATGCCGAGTGGTTTACTGCTAAGCCTGAAATTGCTGAGAAGATCACCGTTACTGTATTCAAAGTAACCGGTGAAACAAATACTGATGACCTGTCTCCCGCTCCGGATGCTTTCACCCGTCCAGACATCCCACTGCACGCTAATGCGATGCTGAAGATGGCTCGTGATGGAATTGTTCCTGAGACGCAGGGCTCTGTAGGCCCGCTGAAGCTAATCGAAGAGGTTAAAGCTAAAGGATACCCTGTTGCGTACGTAGGTGATGTTGTAGGTACCGGCTCTTCACGTAAATCAGCAACTAACTCGGTTCTGTGGTTCTTCGGTGATGATATCCCGAACGTGCCAAACAAGCGTGCTGGCGGATATTGCTTCGGTAATAAGATTGCACCTATTTTCTTTAACACCATGGAAGATGCAGGCGCCCTGCCTATCGAAATGGATGTTGAGAAAATGAACATGGGTGACGTTATAGACGTTTACCCATATGAAGGTGTTGCTAAAAACGCTGAAACTGGCGAAGTACTGAGCGAATTCAGCCTGAAAACGCCAGTGCTGTATGACGAAGTACGCGCCGGCGGCCGCATCCCTCTGATCATCGGCCGAGGCCTGACTGACCGTGCACGTGAAGCGCTGGGTTTAAGCCCTACTGAGCTGTTCCGTAAGCCCGATCAACCTACTGACACTGGCAAAGGCTACTCTCTTGCTCAAAAGATGATTGGTAAAGCTTGTGGTATCGAAGGTGTTCGCCCTGGTACATACTGCGAACCTAAGATGACGACTGTTGGCTCTCAGGATACTACTGGTCCTATGACCCGTGACGAACTGAAAGACCTGGCTTGCCTTGGCTTCTCTGCTGACCTGACGATGCAGTCTTTCTGCCACACTGCTGCTTATCCAAAGCCTATTGATGTAAACACTCATCATACTCTGCCAGATTTCATCATGAACCGTGGCGGTGTATCTCTGCGCCCTGGTGACGGTGTAATCCACTCTTGGCTGAACCGCATGCTGCTACCAGATACTGTTGGTACCGGTGGTGACTCTCACACCCGTTTCCCAATCGGGATCTCTTTCCCTGCAGGTTCTGGCCTGGTTGCTTTCGCAGCAGCTACCGGCGTTATGCCTCTGGATATGCCTGAGTCTGTTCTGGTTCGCTTCAAAGGCGATAAGCTTCAGCCCGGTATTACTCTTCGCGACCTGGTTAACGCTATTCCTTACTACGCTATCAAGCAGGGTCTGTTGACCGTTGCTAAAGCTGGTAAAACGAATATCTTCTCCGGTCGAATCCTTGAAATCGAGGGCCTGCCTGACCTGAAAGTCGAGCAAGCATTTGAACTGTCTGATTCGGCTGCTGAACGTTCAGCTGCTGCCTGTTCAATCAAACTGAACGAAGCACCAATTAAAGAATACCTAAGCTCAAACATCACCATGCTTAAGTGGATGATCGCGGAAGGTTATGGTGACCCACGTACTATCGAGCGTCGTATCGTTGGTATGCAGGAATGGATGGCTAACCCTGAGCTAATGGAAGGCGATGCTGATGCAGATTATGCCGCCGTTATCGAAATCGATCTGGATGATGTCAAGGAGCCAATCCTGGCCTGCCCTAACGATCCGGATGACGTTAAGCTGCTGACTGACGTTGCAGGCACACAGATCGATGAAGTATTCATCGGTTCTTGTATGACCAACATTGGCCACTTCCGCGCTGCAGGCAAGCTACTTGAAGCCGCCGGCACTACTACGCCAACCCGTCTGTGGATCGCTCCACCGACTAAGATGGACGCAGCACAGCTGACTGAAGAGGGTTACTACAACATCTTCGGAAAAGCAGGCGCGCGTATGGAGATGCCAGGCTGTTCTCTATGTATGGGTAACCAGGCACGTGTAGGCGACAACACTACCGTTGTTTCTACTTCTACCCGTAACTTCCCTAACCGTTTAGGTACTGGCGCTAACGTTTACCTGTCTTCTGCTGAACTGGCTGCTGTAGCAGCTCTGACCGGCAAAATACCTACAGTTGCTGAGTATATGGAGTACGCGTTAAAGATCGACAGCATGGCTGAAGATGTTTACCGCTACCTGAATTTCGATCAGATCAAGACTTATCAGGATGCAGCTTCAAACGTTATCGCTACTGCATAGCCGTTAAATAGCCTGATAAAAACCGCCTGTTGGTGCAATAGTGTTCACTTAAGCATTTGAGCGATAGAGGGCTTGATAGAAAATTCGATGTTGATAGCAACATCGAATTTTTTTATGCCTGTTCAGCAATCCCTGCTGGACAAATGTTTTTGGATCACTGATCTGTTGCTTAGAGTCTCACAACAGGGCAAGCAGCGTCACTGGCTGATGCCAGAACAATAAGTCTGGTCAAAGAAGAGATTTAACGCTATGGGCAACATGATCGATTAGTCCAAATGAAGGCCTCTCCACAGGCGCGCAAGAAGAATCCTGATCTATCTGAATACTGGGAAAGACGGGGCTTAAAGTAGCTCTGACATCACTTCCTGCAGATACCTACAGTGTTAAAGCAATCTGCCAGCATATTGCTGTGCTGGTAATAGTAATGGCTGGTACACAACCCGTATCAGGCACAGGGCCACGACTGGAGTAGTGTTGATGCTGCGGTAGGTTCGGCGAAAGAACGGCTTAGGATGATTTAAATAGCTTTGTTCAGAATAAACAAGCTAACCCGTAAACAAAAAAAGCCCTGAATAATCAGGGCTTTTTGTTAGTCACGTTATCAGTAATTAGATACGTGCAGCTGGGATAGCTGTAGGCGCAACACTCAAGTCTTCACTCGGTGGAGCGAAAGTAGTCAGGTTAATACCCTCAACCGCTTCTTTGTACTCTTCCAGAGTCGGGAAGCGACCCAGGACACAAGACAGTACAACCATTGGAGTAGAGCCCAGCAGAGACTCACCTTTCTTCTCTGCAGTATCTTCTACAACACGGCCCTGGAACAGACGGGTAGAAGTAGCCAGCACGGTGTCACCCGCTTCTGCTTTTTCCTGGTTACCCATACACAGGTTACATCCAGGGCGCTCCAGGTACATAATATTTTCGTACTTGGTACGCGCTGCTTCTTTTGGATTCTCGTCAGAGAATTCGAAGCCGGCGAATTTCTCCAGCAATTCCCAGTCGCCTTCTGCTTTCAGTTCGTCAACGATGTTGTAAGTCGGTGGCGCAACAACCAGTGGCGCTTTAAAGGTAATAGGACCTTTCTTCTCCAGGTTACGCAGCATCGCAGCGATGATCTGCATATCGCCTTTGTGAACCATACAAGAACCAACGAAGCCCAGATCTACCTTACGGCCATCATAGTATGAAGCAGGACGGATAACATCGTGGGTGTAACGCTTAGAGACATCTTCGTTGTTTACGTCTGGGTCAGCAATCATTGGTTCATCGATTACGTCCAGATCAACTACAAGCTCAGCATAGTAGTTAGCGTTGTCGTCCGGAGCCAGAGCAGGTGCTTCGCCGGATGTCACTTCAGCAATACGCTTGTCAGCCAGATCGATCAGACCTTGCAGCATACCCGCTTCGTTTTCCATACCTTTGTTGATCATGATCTGGATACGGGACTTAGCCAGTTCCAGAGACTGGATCAGCGTGTCGTCAGTAGAAATACAGATGGAAGCTTTCGCTTTCATTTCTGCAGTCCAGTCAGTAAAGGTGAAAGCCTGGTCAGCAAGCAGAGTACCAATTTGTACTTCGATTACACGACCCTGGAATACGTTTTCGCCACCGAACTTCTTCAGCATTTGTGCTTGAGTCGCGTGTACGATGTCACGGAAGTCCATGTGAGGCTTCATAGAACCTTTAAAGGTTACCTTCACAGAC
>NZ_JADGEW010000031.1 GCF_016744155.1 Amphritea sp.
AGCAACGAGCAACGAGCAACGAGCAACGAGCAACGAGCAACGAGCAACGAGCAACGAGCAACGAGCAACGAGCAACGAGCAACGAGCAACGAGCAACGATATTACGTGACCCTCGTCACCATTAACTTGATCGGCTTATTGTTTGGCTTGCTAGCAGGCGAAATAATTTATATATTGCCTACCTTGTTTCAGGCGTGCAGTGATTGTCGCGATAACTGAATCTAAATTATAAGCAGGTAGATAATGTATACCGAAGAAGATGTTCGTCGTTTACGCTGGCAGAGCCGAAGAGGCATGCTGGAGCTGGATGTATTGTTTGTGCCGTTCGTTGAAGAGGCTTTTTCAGGGCTTGATTCGGAAGATCAGGATCGGTTTGTTAAGTTGCTTGCCTGCGAGGACGTTGATCTGTTTGTCTGGTTGATGGAGAGAGAGGAGCCTGAAGACCCTGAGATGAAGCGTATCGTTCGGATCATACTGGATCGTGTTCAGCCCACTGCAAGTTGAGATTAACGCCTCTGTCTATGGCAGAGCATGCATAGTATTACTTACCTTGTTTTCGCTGTTCTCGGTTTGGGCAGCGGACTTAGTATTAATATATAAATTACTGCTTTCCCTGGCCTGTCTTGGCTATAGTTGTTTCTGTTGGTCCCGTTTTATCTGGTTAAATAACCCTTATTCGGTCACCGGTTTACGCTGGCTCGTTGAGCGAAAAGGGATTGTAGTCTGCCTTAATAAAGGTAGCTGGGTTCATGTTGATCGTATTGAACAGAAATTTGCTTTTCCCTTTCTAATTGGGCTTAAACTGAAATTATGTACTGAAGACCGCTCTGTCGCTGTGCTTATCTGGCGGGATAGTGTGGTTGAGGATGATTTCCGTAAGCTTCGTGTTTTATCTCGTTTTGCGCCACCACCGGTTAGCGCCACTCATAGTTAACCGGTGTGAGTATGGTGTCTCTGGCTTCAATGTTGCTGTCGGGATAATCAAGTGTGTAATGCAGTCCCCGGCTCTCTTTTCGCAACATAGCTGAACGAATAATCAGGTCGGCAACTACGGCTAGATTCCTCAGTTCCAAAAGGTCACTGCTAACTTTATAGTTGCTGTAGTACTCACTAATTTCCTGCTGTAAAAGGTCTACTCTGTGTTTGGCTCGCTGTAGTCGCTTATCGGTTCTTACTATCCCGACGTAATCCCACATGAAGCGACGAAGCTCATCCCAGTTGTGGGCGATGATGACGTCTTCATCAGAATCTGTGACCTGGCTCTCATCCCAGAAGGGGATTTCCGGTAGTTCCCCTAGAGGCCGGTTGTGTGCCGCCATATGCCGAGCAGCAGATGAGGCATAGACGATGCATTCGAGCAATGAGTTGCTGGCCAGCCGGTTGGCACCGTGGAGACCGGTAAATGCTGTTTCGCCGATAGCGTACAGGCTTTCAACATCGGTCATGCCATGCTTGTTGGTCATGATGCCGCCGCAGGTGTAATGAGCAGCTGGGACTACGGGGATAGGCTCTTTCGTGATATCAATACCGTATTCCAAGCAGCGTTCATAGATTGTTGGAAAGTGTTGTTTGACAAATTCTTCTGGTTTATGGGATATATCCAGAAACAGGCAGTCGTGACCCAGTCGTTTCATCTCATGGTCTATCGCTCTGGCCACTATGTCACGGGGAGCCAGTTCACCACGCTTATCAAATTTATCCATAAATCGGCTGCCGTCTGGCAGCAGTAGTTTTCCGCCTTCTCCGCGTACAGCTTCAGAGATGAGGAAAGACTTTGCCTGGGGATGATACAGGCAGGTGGGGTGAAACTGATTGAATTCCAAATTACCGACCCTACACCCAGCACGCCAGGCCATTGCGATGCCGTCTCCGGAAGCGCCGTCTGGATTGCTGGTATAGAGATAGGCTTTACTGACTCCTCCTGTCGCTAAGACAGTCGAACCCGCTTTGAATACATCTACATGGCCGCTGCGGTTATCCAATACGTAGGCGCCGATACAGCTATTGTTTGGTAGGTTTAGTTTATGTCGAGTAATAAGGTCTACAGCAAGATGATCTTCAAAAAGGTCGATATTGGTTCGCGTGCGAGCTTGTTCTATTAATGTTTGCTGAATTGCCTGGCCGGTAGCATCGGCTGAATGAATAATGCGGCGATGACTGTGTCCACCCTCTTTGGTTAGATGGTATTCATCGCCTTCCCGTGTAAAAGGTACTCCCTGCTGAATTAGCCAGTCGATGCTCTCTTTACCATGCTCTATGGTAAAGGCAACAGCGTCCATTCGACTCAAATTTGCGCCTGCGCTGATAGTGTCTTGTATGTGTGCTTTGGTGCTATCTGTGCCGTCAATGACCGCAGCTACACCGCCCTGTGCTTGATAGGTCGAGCCGCTTGTTAGGCTGGCTTTGCTGAGCACGGCAATTTTGTAGGTCTCAGGTAGCTGCAAAGCAAGGCCAAGGCCGGACGCGCCACTGCCAATGATTAGTACATCATATTCAAACTTTTTGCTCATTAGCGGACTCTCTATTAACTACAACCTAGGCGGCAATTATTGCCTGAACTGGCGCCATGAGCCAGTCTGTATGGTCAAATAGTTATTTTTTTTTGTTGTAAGGGAACTTACTTAAAGTAAAGGGCTCATAGGTTATAACTTAATACCTGTATTGAAACGGGGTTGCATAGAGCAAGGGGTGGCATTCATACTTCCTTGAGACTGTTTTTCAGTCATGTAAGTTAGGGGTTGTTCATACATATTAAGGAATAGAATGTCCGACGAAAGCCAAGCATCGATAGACCAGAAGCTGGTAAAACGTGTTCAGGAAGGTGATAAAACTGCTTTTGATCTGTTGGTAAAAAAATACCAGCACAAGATTATTGGGCTGATTGGTCGTTATGTTTATGACCACCATGAGGCGATGGATGTTTCTCAGGAAGCTTTTATAAAAGCGTATCGTGCGCTACCCAATTTTCGTGGTGACAGTGCTTTTTATACATGGTTGTACCGAATTGCTATCAATACAGCGAAGAACCATCTGGTCGCCAAAAGCCGCAGACCACCTGATATGGATATTGATGTAGATGATGCGCATCACTTAGAAGGTGATAGGGGATTGAAAGATATTGAAACCCCTGAAAATAGTTTATATCGGGATGAGCTGGCCAAGGTCGTGAGAAATGCGATGGATAAGCTACCTGAAGATCTACGAGCAGCAATCTCTCTACGTGAGTTTGAGGGGCTGAGTTATGAAGATATTGCACAGATTATGGATTGTCCTGTAGGCACAGTGCGTTCGCGTATTTTCAGGGCACGGGAAGCGATCGATAAAGAGATTGCTCCTTTGTTAGGTTAGATAACTGAATTTGATGTTGAACTAGATTGTCGAATTCAACTCATAGAATAAAGAGCTGAGCGGGTAATTGTCCGGTGGCTCAATATAAATACTTAATCCGTTAGGAGTTGGCTAATGAGCGAACAACCCAGAGAAGCTCTTTCTGCATTGATGGATAATGAAGTTGGTGACTTTGAGTTACGTAGTCTTCTGAAACAGAGTGCTGATAACAATGAGCTGTCAGGGCAGTGGCAACGTTATCATGTTGCTAGTTCAGTGCTAAAACAGGAGCAACTTGCTGGAGGTGATATTAGTGCTTCCGTTATGGCGGCGCTTGAAGACGAACCTGTGCTTACTATTGCTTCTTCTGAGGATGTGGTGGTTAAAGAAAAATCATCAAGTATTAGCTTTTGGAAACCTCTTGCCAGTATGGCTGTAGCGGCATCGGTCACAGCAGTTGTGATCTTGGGTGGGCAGAACTTTGGTGTAGGTCAGCCTGTCACCGTGACTCCTGATCTTGCACAGGCTCCGGCCCCTGAAAAAACGCTTTCTCAGCCTGGTTTTACTGTTCCCCGCGATTTTATGCAGGCGCAGTTTGGCGCACCGCGTATTACACAACAAGCTGATAATAACGAAAATATTATTCGATTGAATTCAGGTCTTAATAGCTATATCAAGCAGCATAATATTCTAAGTGATGGTGTTTTAGTCAGCTCTAATCCTGGTTGGTTACCTGAGGGTTTTACACCGATTAAGAATGCGCTTGCTCCTGGGGCTGAGTTGACGGTGTTTAGTAACGGTGAACACTCCTTTACTTTGAGTATTGAGCGAACAGGCAATGCCTCAGTACCGGAAGGTGCTACCCAGATGGGTGATCTGGTTGCTGTGGGTAAAAAAATGGATCAGTTTTTTGTTACTGTTGTAGGCGATGTGCCGCTTATGGTTGCTGATCGGGTAGCAAACTCTGTTAAAAGAATTCAATAATTTATGATTGAAGAAAATGGGCGTGTTGTTCGGGTTGAGTCAGATTTTGTCTGGGTTGAAACGATAAAGCAGAGCGCCTGTTCAAGTTGTACTGCGCAAAAAGGTTGTGGGCAAAGCTTGATAGCTAAAATAGGTGATGGAAAACGGATGGAGATTCAGGTCGATAATCCGCACCATATCGCAGCGCTTGTAAATGATCAGGTCACTTTAGGTGTCGGTGAACGATCTTTTTTGACGGCATCGTTTCTGGTTTATCTGTTACCTCTGATTGTGATGTTTATTGTGGCTGTGTCAGTACAGCTGTCTGGCTTTACCGAGCCAACGGTTATATTGAGTGCGTTAGTTGGGTTAGCGGGTGGTTTTCTGTTAACCCATTATATCTCCGGTCGCATAAGCCGGAACTGCAGCTACCGACCGGTACTGCTTCGTAAAATCTGATTTATATTTAAATAGCTGAATACAGGATAAAAGATATGAAACTGGTCAGAGCGACTTTTAGTCTGGTTCTTTTCTGTTTGTGTATAAGTAGCGCCCAAGCGGCATTGCCTGAATTCAGGGACCTGGTTAAACAGACGTCCCCTGCGGTAGTGAATATTAGTACAGTTCAGCAGGTGCAAACCCAGGCTCAGGCAGTGCCGGAATTTCAGTTGCCTGAGGGACAGGAAATTCCTGAAATCTTTAAACACTTCTTCCGCTTTCCTCAGGGGCCAGGAGGAAATGCTCCCCGGCGAAAAGCGCCACAGTCTTTGGGCTCAGGTTTCATTATATCTGAGGATGGCTATATCCTGACTAACCACCATGTGGTTGCTGAAGCTGACAAAGTTATTGTTAGATTGAGTGATCGTCGGGAGCTTGAAGCTGAAGTGGTTGGTTCTGATAAGCGTTCTGATGTCGCCTTGCTGAAAATCGATGCCACCGACCTTCCAGTGGTCAAAATTGGCGATTCAGATAAAGCTGAGGTGGGTGAGTGGGTACTTGCTATAGGCTCTCCTTTTGGTTTTGACCATTCGGTAACCGCCGGGATTATCAGTGCAACAGACCGCAGTCTGGCGAATGAAACTTATGTTCCTTTTATTCAGACCGACGTGGCGATCAATCCGGGTAACTCCGGAGGCCCTTTGTTTAACCTGAGTGGGGAAGTGATCGGTATTAATTCCCAGATCTACACGCGCTCGGGTGGCTTTATGGGCTTGTCGTTCTCTATTCCGATGAGCGTTGCTATGGAAGTGGTTGAGCAACTCAAGGAGAAAGGTTCAGTAAGTCGTGGCTGGTTGGGTGTCATTATTCAGGAAGTAAGTCGTGATCTGGCTGAATCTTTCGGTTTGGATAAGCCAGAAGGTGCCTTGGTAGCTAAAGTGCTACCAGATAGCCCTGCCGAAGCGGCTGGACTACGTGAAGGCGATATTATCTATAGCTTTAACGGTCAGCCGATTGATCGTTCAGGTGATCTGCCGCATCAGGTTGGCCGGATTCCCCCTGAGACAGACGCTAAAGTGGGTGTTGTACGGAGTGGCAAGAAGCAATTTATCACGGTTACTATTGGCCTTTTACCGGCTCCCGGTGAAGAGTTGAAAGCAGCTAATAGTAAAAGTAAACAGTCATCAGCTAATCGCTTGAATATCCAGATTAGTGCATTGGATGATCAGTTACGCGAGCGTTTAAGTGTTACTGACGGTGTTGTAGTACGTAGGGTTGAAGAGGGTGCTGGGGCTGAATCAGGTTTGATGGTGGGTGATGTTATAACCATGTTGAATGGCGAGGAAGTTGACTCAGTTGAGACCTTTGCCGGAGTGGTTGCAGAGCTTCCGGACAAGAAAGCCGTACCAATGCGTATCGTTCGTCGGGGAAGTCCGATGTTTGTGCCGCTCAAACTTAAATGACCAGGTTTCAATTCTTCTGATCATAAGAGGGGCTATATGCCCCTCTGTTTATTATCCGATGGCATTCTCTTTGATGGTCGTAACTGATGAAATACGGTACACTTGCCCGCTTCAGATTTGCTCCCTCATATTGGGGTTGCATGCTTAAATTTATTAGCTGGTGATTCCGTAGTGACTAAGCTCGACCACATCCGTAATTTTTCGATTATTGCCCATATAGATCATGGTAAATCCACGCTGGCGGATCGTTTTATCCAGACCTGTGGTGGCCTGGCTGAGCGTGAAATGGAGCAACAGGTTCTTGATTCAATGGATCTGGAGCGGGAGCGTGGAATCACCATCAAAGCGCAGAGTGTAACGCTTAATTACACCGCTGAAGATGGTGAAACTTATCAACTGAACTTTATCGACACACCGGGGCATGTAGACTTCAGTTATGAAGTATCCCGTTCGCTGGCGGCTTGTGAAGGCGCATTGTTGGTCGTTGATGCTGCCCAAGGCGTAGAAGCTCAGTCAGTAGCGAATTGTTATACTGCTTTGGAGCAGGGGCTAGAAGTATTGCCCGTCCTCAATAAGATGGACTTACCTCAGGCTGACCCGGAGCGAGTGCGTAAAGAGATTGAAGAGGTTATCGGCATTGAAGCTAGTCATGCTGTGCAATGTAGTGCTAAAAGCGGCCTGGGGATCAACGATGTTTTAGAGCAGCTAGTACAAGATATCCCCGCGCCGGAAGGCGATGTTGATGGCCCTCTTCAAGCGCTGATTATCGACTCATGGTTTGATAACTATCTTGGCGTCGTTTCTCTGGTCCGTGTGAAACATGGAACTCTGCGCAAAAAAGACAAGATTAAGATGATGTCCACCGGTCAGTTACATCCGGTCGATGGCGTGGGTATCTTCACACCCAAGCGAAAGGAAACCGGCGTGCTAAAAGCTGGTGAAGTAGGATATGTGGTTGCGGGGATTAAGGATATCCATGGAGCGCCAGTAGGTGACACTATCACCCATGCTAAAACGCCGGACGTTGAGCGGTTGCCGGGTTTTCAAAAGATTCAGCCGCAAGTCTATGCCGGTCTTTTCCCTACCAGCTCCGATGATTATGAAGATTTCCGTGAAGCGTTGAATAAACTTACTCTGAATGATGCTTCGCTGTTCTTTGAACCTGAATCATCAGATGCCCTGGGGTTTGGTTTCCGTTGTGGTTTTCTCGGCATGCTACACATGGAGATTATTCAGGAGCGTTTGGAGCGGGAATATGACCTTGATCTGATCACTTCAGCCCCAACTGTTGTCTATGAACTTGAACTCAATAATGGCGATGTAGTTCATATTGATAGCCCGTCAAAAATGCCTGATCCAACATCGATCAAAGAGATGCGTGAACCGATTGTTGAAGCGAATATTCTGGTACCTCAGGAATATCTTGGGCAGGTTATCGGGCTCTGTGTAGAAAAAAGGGGTGTTCAGAAAGATATGAACTTCGTCGGCAATCAGGTGCAGGTTTCCTATGAACTGCCGATGGCTGAGGTTGTATTGGACTTCTTTGATCGACTTAAGTCGGTTAGCCGGGGTTACGCTTCTCTGGAATATAATTTTGTCCGCTTTGAAGTTGCACAGCTTGTGCGTCTTGATATCTTGATTAATAGTGAAAAAGTGGATGCGTTGGCGTTAATTCTTCACCGTGACAATGCGCAGCATCGTGGTCGTCAGTTGTGTGAAAAGATGAAAGAGTTGATTCCACGTCAGATGTTTGATGTGGCTATTCAGGCTGCTCTTGGTGGTAAAATTATCGCCCGTACCTCGGTAAAAGCTCTGCGTAAAAACGTGACTGCCAAGTGTTATGGCGGTGATGTGAGTCGTAAGAAGAAACTGTTGCAGAAGCAGAAAGAGGGCAAGAAGCGGATGAAGCAGGTGGGTAGCGTTGATATTCCGCAGGATGCATTCCTGGCTGTACTGAAAATAGATAATTAGGACTCGTTAACATGGATTTTGATTTCGCTCTGGTACTCGTTGTACTGACCTTTATTGCCGCTCTGGGTTGGGTTTATGACCGGGTTATACTGGCCGGGGCACGTAAGCTCAGGATTGCCGCGGCAGAGGAGCAAGTGAATGGCGCTCTGCCGGAAAATGCATTAGAACAATTGAACAAGGAAAATGGCCTGATAGATCTGTGTCGTTCTCTATTCCCTGTCTTACTGGTAGTGCTTATTCTTCGCTCTTTTGTTGTAGAACCTTTTCAGATCCCATCGGGCTCTATGAGGCCAACGCTAGAAGTTGGTGATTTCATTTTGGTGAATAAGTGGCATTACGGCTTCCGCCTGCCGGTACTTGGTACTAAGGTTGTGCCAATGAATGATCCGCAGCGAGGCGATGTAGCTGTATTTAAATTTCCGGATGATCCGAGGATCAACTACATTAAACGTGTCGTTGGTTTACCGGGTGACCGGATAGGCTACCAGAATAAGACTATCTTTATTAATGGTAAGCCGCAGGTTCAAACATTGCTGGCCCAGTTGCCGCCACAGAAACCACGACTGTTGCTAACAGAAGAACAGTTGGGTGATGTTAGTCATCAGCTTTATCGTGATGTGACACCGCCGCGAATTGCCGCAGAATGGGTAGTCCCTGAAGGTCACTACTTTGTTATGGGCGATAATCGTGATAATAGTAATGACAGTCGCTTCTGGGGTTATGTGCCGGATGATCTACTGGTAGGTAAAGCATTTGCTGTCTGGATGCATTGGCCAGAGTTTTTCACACTGCCTGATTTCAGTGATGTAAGAACTATCCATTAACAGGGGAAAAGGGGTACGTTATGTCGATGTATAAAACACAGCGGGGGATGTCGTTTTTTTCGCTGATGATAATTTTGATTGTCGCAGGTGTTTTTCTTGCTGTCGGTATGAAGCTGATGCCTCCTTACTGGGATCATAGCCTTGTCACCTCTATGATGGAGGAGTTAGTTGAACAGCCAGAAACTAAGACCGATTCTCCAAGAGATACCCGCACAAAAATAAATAAACGTCTGCGAATCAATCAAGTAAAGCTGCCGTCACAGGATTCAATAACCATTGATGTGAAAGAGGGTATTAAAACCCTGACGCTGAAATACGATATTATCGTGCCGATGTTTTACAATGTAGATGCTGTTGTGAAGTTTAATGAGCAATATGAAGTGATTATCCGTTGATTATAAAACCTGCCACAGACCTGGCAAAAAAGCTGGGTTATAAGTTTAATGATGAGAGCATGATAGAGCTGGCTCTCACCCACCGTAGTCACGGAAAACGTAATAATGAACGCCTGGAGTTTCTGGGTGATTCGATTCTCAACTTTGTCATCGCCGAAGCGCTGTATCTTCGTTTTCCTGAAGCGAAAGAAGGGCAGCTTAGTCGACTGCGGGCTCTATTGGTCAAAGGTGAAACCCTGGCTGAACTCGCCCGAGAGATGAAGCTGGGAGACTACCTTCGATTGGGCTCCGGCGAATTGAAAAGTGGTGGCTTTCGCCGCGATTCGATTTTGGCCGATACCGTTGAAGCTATTATTGGTGCTATCTATCTTGATAGCGATATGGAATGTTGCCGTCCTTATATCCTCAAATGGTACCAGTCTCGCCTTGAGCAGACTTCTCTTGAAGATAACCAGAAAGATTCAAAAACCCGACTGCAGGAATTTCTGCAATCTCGGCGGGCACCGCTGCCCGAGTATGACTTGCTTTCAGTCACCGGCGAAGCGCACAAACAGACGTTTGAAATTAGTTGTCAGGTGAGTCTTTTAGATGAACCCACAGTAGGCAAAGGCAGTAGTCGTCGTCAGGCGGAGCAGAATGCTGCTGGAGCTGCACTTAAACTTATGAAAGTAGGTAGTAAAGTATGAGTCGCGATCTGAGTTATCTACTGGATCAGCCCAGTGAAGATCAGCATTGCGGTTTTGTCGCAATCGTTGGCCGTCCGAATGTGGGTAAGTCTACCCTGATGAATAATATTCTGGGCCAGAAGTTGAGTATTACCTCGCGTAAACCGCAGACGACCCGTCATCAGATCGTTGGAATTAAAACCGAGGGGGATGTTCAGGCTGTATATGTCGATACCCCCGGGCTGCATAAAGATCAGGACAAAGCGATTAACCGCTATATGAACAAGGCGGCCAGTTCAGCACTTCGTGATGTTGATGTGGTGGTGTTTGTTATTGATCGTACCGCCTGGACTGAAGAAGACGAAATCGTTTTTGAAAAATTTGGTGGGATTAAGTGTCCTGTTATTCTGGTGATTAATAAGATTGATCAACTGGATGATAAAGAGTCACTGCTGCCTCATCTGGAAGAACTTTCTAAGAAAATGGAATTTCTGGAAATTATTCCTATCTCAGCGAAAAATGGCACTAGTGTTGATCGCCTTGAATCGGTGATCAATGAGCAATTGCCAAAGAGTGTGCATTTCTACCCGGATGATCAGATTACAGATCGTAGTTCTCGCTTTCTTGCAGCTGAGTTGGTGAGAGAGAAGTTGATGCGTAACCTTGGGGATGAAGTTCCTTATGGTACCACTGTCGAGATTGAAGAGTTCAAGCGCAACGAACGGGGTATTCTTATTATCAGTGCGCTGATTCTGGTTGAACGTGAAGGGCAGAAGCGTATCGTTATCGGTGATAAAGGCGATAAAATCAAAGGTATTGGCCGTGATGCCCGTCTTGATATGGAAAAAATGTTTGATTCCAAAGTGATGCTTAACCTTTGGGTTAAGGTGCGCAGTAACTGGTCTGATGACGAGCGGGCGCTGCGAAGCCTGGGTTACAACGATATAGATTGAGTGATGGCAGCCGATGAGTTATCAGGTAGACGCTCAGGCTGCTTATGTCCTGCATACCCGACCTTACAGAGAAACTAGTCTGCTGGTCGATCTGTTTACCCTAGAGCAGGGTAAAATCAGTGCCGTCGTAAAAGGCGCGCGCAGTCCCCGTTCCCGCATGCGAGCTATGATGCAGCCCTTTACGCCCTTGCAGATCAGTTGGCGGGGGCGCCATGAACTGAAAACACTGACTCAGGCTGAAGCTGTTGCAGCGCCACTGTTCCTTACAGGCGACTCACTGATCTGTGGGCTTTATGTTAATGAACTTCTGGAACGCCTGTTACAGCCTTCGGATTCTCATCCCCAACTCTTCGTATATTATCAGTATGTATTGAATGAGTTGAGAGAGACTAGGGATGTTGAATTGGCGCTGCGCACCTTTGAGCAGCATCTGTTACAGCAGCTGGGCTTTCAGTTTGATGTGCAAGGCTGTCAGCCAGAAGTTGTCTATCGATATGACCCTACTCAGGGTTTTATTCCTGTCACTCTGTTAAGTGAGAAGATCAGACCTTTCTGCTTCACCGGTGAGCAGTTAGTGGGCATTGTAGGCGAGCAATATCAGCGCCCTGAGATCCGTCGGGCTGCGAAAAGGCTAATGCGACTGGCCTTAGAGCAACAGCTGGGGAATCGGCCGCTGCGCAGCCGAGAATTGCTACAGGGCTATAACCCTCATAAGGTATAGCCAGACTGTTGCTCAGAGTGCGATTCTAGTAAGCTCTGTTTTATTATATTTTTGTTTGAGAAGAGGTTAACTGTGGTAGAGCCAAGTCGATTACTGCTGGGTGTGAATATCGATCATATTGCGACCTTGCGTCAGGCTCGGGGGACTCGTTACCCTGATCCGGTTCAGGCAGCTGCCTTAGCCGAAGAAGCCGGAGCTGATGGTATTACCGTTCACCTGCGGGAAGATCGTCGCCATATTCAGGATCGTGATATCTACCTGCTTGCAGAAACTTTGCAAACGCGGATGAATTTTGAGATGGCGGTGACCGATGAGATGCTAAGCATCGCTGAGAAAGTTAAACCTGCCCACGCCTGTCTGGTACCGGAAAAGCGTGAAGAGCTGACTACTGAGGGAGGCTTGGACGTGGTGGGCCAGCTTACGAAAGTAAAGGCGGCCTGTGACAGGTTAGCTGCTGCAGGGGTGGAAGCCTCACTGTTTATTGATCCGGATAATGCCCAGATTGATGCAACTCTTAGTTGTGGAGCGCCTGTGATTGAATTACACACCGGTGCTTATGCTGATGCAGAAACGGCGGCAGAGCAGAAGACCGAGTTGGAACGAATTAGATCAGCCGCGACCTATGCGTTTAGTAAAGGGTTAATTGTTAATGCAGGCCACGGTCTGAACTACCAAAACGTAGAGCAGATTGCTGAAATTCCTGAGATAAGTGAACTGAATATCGGTCACGGTATTATCGCCCGGGCAGTGTTTGTCGGTCTTAAAAAGGCGATTGCTGAGATGCGCCGATTGATGATGGAAACCCAGGGGCGGATACAGCCGCTAAGGGATGCGGTACGCCGATGATTTTTGGTGTGGGGACAGATCTACTTGATATCCGGCGTATAGAGATGGCATTGGCGCGTACGCCACGTCTGTCAGAGCGGATTCTGACCCCCACCGAATTGTCGCAATATCAGCAATCTAATCAACAACCCCGGTTTCTGGCCAAACGTTTTGCAGCAAAGGAAGCGGCTGTGAAAGCGTTGGGTACCGGTATTGGACGAGGTATTAGTTGGCAGCATTTTGAAGTTGGTCATAATGAACTGGGCCGACCGATAATGACTCTTACTGGCAATGCGCGACAGCGAGCGGAGGATCTGGGGATCGCTACCTTCCACCTTTCCTATAGCGATGAGCAGGATCAAGTTATCGCATTTGTTGTGGCAGAACAGCTCTGATTAAGCGTTATTCCTGAAAGTCGTGTTCGACTATTTTTATAGACTAAACTGAAAGCAGACATCAGAGAGTTCTAGGAGGTGGTGCGATGAACACTATTATGGTTGCTACCAATTTTTCACCGCTCAATGAAAAGCTTATCGATCTAGCTCAGGTTTTTACCAGCACTGTTTATCTGTTGCATGTGGTTTTGCCGAACGAAGATATCAGTTATCGGGATAAGAAGGAGATGGGGCAGGAGTTTGCCGAAGAGTCATCAGCGCTTAATAAGCAGGCTCAGCAATTGCGGCATCAGGGTATTGAAACCCATGCGCTCTTGCTGGAAGGAATTGCTCCGGTGGCAATTCTTGAAGAGGCTGATCGATTAAGTGCTGACCTGATTGTTCTGGGCGGGGTTGGTAAACGCAGCTCAACAGTTCTCGGAGATGATCTCGTTCATAAAGTTGTTAAACAGTCGCAACGACCGGTACTGGTCCTTCCGTAGTCGGAGTGTGCCTCTGGCGAGTGTATTCATTAGAGCATGAATTATTCTGTATTGAGCTTTATCGGTAGGCTCGGTATGATCGCGATCTATATTTAAGTTATATCAAATACATTTTTAATTTCTTCTGGTTATATTTTTATATATTCAGGACGATCACTGGTAATAAGTTATGAGCGTGCAGTTTCCAACCATCGAAGATTATGTGGGTAATACACCATTGGTGCGCCTGCAGCGGTTGTCTGTGGGGCGGGGCAATACGGTGCTTTGTAAACTAGAAGGCAATAATCCGGCGGGCTCGGTAAAAGATCGTCCAGCGATGAGCATGATTCAGTTGGCTGAGCAGCGAGGGTTGATAAAGCCTGGAGACACCCTGATAGAAGCTACTTCTGGAAATACCGGTATCGCGCTAGCGATGGCGGCGGCAATTAAAGGCTACAATATGAAGCTGATTATGCCGGATAACAGCAGTGAAGAGCGCAAAACTTCAATGACCGCTTATGGCGCAGAACTGATTCCTGTGACTAAAGAAGAGGGCATGGAGGGAGCCCGTGATCTGGCGCTGCAGATGCAGGCGGATGGTAAGGGCATTGTACTCGACCAGTTTGCCAACATGGATAATCCAGAAGCACATTATCGCGGTACCGGTCCAGAACTGTGGCAACAGACAGATGGCAGAATAACTCACTTTGTCAGTGCTATGGGGACAACGGGAACTATCATGGGTACCTCCCGGTACCTGAAAGAGCAGAATCCTGATGTTCAGATTGTGGGTCTTCAGCCTGCTGAAGGAGCCTCTATCCCGGGTATTCGTCGCTGGCCTGAAGAGTACTTACCTAAAATCTTCGAAGCATCCCGGGTTGATTCGGTACTGGATATAACTCAGGAAGAGGCTGAAAATACCATGCGTGCTTTAGCTCAACAGGAGGGTATCTTCTGTGGGGTTTCATCTGGTGGGGCCGTTGCTGGAGCTTTACGTTTGGCGCAGGAGGTAGAAAACTCCATTATAGTCTGCATTATCTGTGACCGGGGCGACCGCTACCTGTCGACCGGAGTCTTTAGTTAGAGTTGTATCGCCTTATTGATTTAACTGAAGGAGCCTAGGCTCCTTTTTTTATGGTTAAAATGCTCCTTTTCCCGAGTTTGGATTAACCTGATTTGGTTGCTAACCATAATGAACTTACTCGCTATTGACGGTCTGAGATAATAGAATGTGCCGCTATATGTGCTGTGAAGTGAAGAAAGCTACCTACTTTCTGCTTCTATTTTAAAGCTGTAATTACATAAAAGATCCATGGCGTAGTTGAAATGGACATCAGGTTAATCGGGAGTGGCGCGAAGCCGTGGTAAAAGTACGCGAAGATCATCCAATACATGCTGATGGCAGTGTCGATCTGGAATTGTGGCTTGAACGGCTGCAGGAACAGGTTGAAGTTAAGAATATAGACACGATTCGTCAGGCATGCCTTTATGCCAAGCAACTTAAGGAAGAGGCTGAGCCCTCAGAAGATTCCTGGGAAAATACTGACAGCTACCTCACCGGGCTGGAGATGGCCCAGATATTGATTGAGTTGAATCAAGATCAGGATGCACTGGTTGCTGCAATCCTTTATCGCAGCGTACGTGAGAAACGCGCGACGCTGGAAGATATCCGCCGTCGTTTTGGTCAGACGATAACCTCTCTTATCGAAGGTGTACTTCAGATGGCTGCAATCGGCAGTCGTCAAAATCCCCGTCGCGAAAATGTACTGGGCCAGAGTGGTAATCCCCTAGACAACGTACGTAAGATGTTGGTGTCGATGATCGACGACGTGCGGGTTGTGCTGATTAAAATTGCTGAGCGTACCTGTGCTATCCGTGGGGTAAAAGAGGGCTCCCGCAAAAAACGTTTCCTCGTTGCCAGAGAGGTCTTTGATGTTTATGCCCCGTTGGCTCACCGTCTGGGTATCGGTCATATTAAATGGGAACTGGAAGATCTTTCCTTTCGCTATCTAAAGCCCAACGATTATAAGCAGATTGCTAAACTGTTGGACGAGAAGCGCCTCGATCGGCAGCAATTTATTAAAGACTCTGTGAGTCTTCTTAATACTGAGCTGGACAAGGTCAGTATCGACGGCGAGGTGATGGGCCGGGCTAAGCATATTTACAGTATCTGGCGCAAAATGCAGAACAAGAATATCGACTTTAATCAGGTCTATGATATTCGTGCGGTACGGATTCTGGTGCCGGAAATCAGGGACTGCTATACGGTTTTAGGTATAGTCCATGGCCTGTGGCGTAATATTCCTCATGAGTTTGATGATTACATCGCTTCGCCAAAACCGAACGGTTACCGGTCACTGCACACTGCTGTATTTGGCCCCTCCGGTAAAGTATTAGAGATTCAGATCAGAACCTTTTCGATGCATGAGGAGGCTGAGCTTGGCGTCTGTGCTCACTGGCTTTATAAAGGTACCGATACTCAGTCCCAGAGCTCAAGTTACGAAGATAAGATCGCTTGGTTGCGTCAGGTCCTGGAGTGGACTGAAGATCTAAGTGACACTGAAGAATTTTCTGATGTTATTGGTGCAGATATTACCCATGACCGGGTTTATGTATTTACCCCGGAAGGCCATGTTGTCGATATGCCGGTGGGTTCTACACCGGTGGATTTTGCCTATCGGGTACACACGGAAGTTGGACATCGCTGTCGTGGAGCTAAAGTAAACGGGCGGATAATGCCATTGACCCGTCAGTTGCAGACCGGTGACCAGGTCGAGATTCTTACCGCCAACACTGAACATCCCCGACGTGACTGGCTTAACCCTAACCTGGGTTATATCACCAGTGCCCGTTCCCGGGCTAAGGTGCAGCATTGGTTTAAGCTGCAGGATAAAGACAAAAATGCGGCGGCAGGTAAGAAAATTATCGACCGCGAATTTCGTCGTCTGGCACTTGATAATGCCGAACTTAATTTTGCGCAGATGGCTGAGTCTGTTAATCACAAATCCTCAGAAGATATGTATGCCGCGCTGGGCGCTGGTGATATTCGTTTGTCGCAGATTATCAATGTTGCACAGCAGCAGGTTGAGACAGTTCATTACGACGAGCAGTTAGATCTTGAATTGCCGGGTAGCAGTCTTAAACCTCAAACAGTATATGACGGTATTAAAATCCGTGGCGTTGGTAACCTGCTTACCTCTATCGCACCCTGCTGTAAGCCCGTTCCGGGGGACCCTATCATTGGTTATATAACTAAGGGCAGGGGCGTATCGATTCACCGGGAAGACTGTACTAATGCTTTCCAGTTGCGCCAGCAAGAAAGTGAAAGAATTGTTGAAGTAAACTGGGGTGAAGACAGTGAATCAACGTATCCTGTTGATCTCTTTGTTGAAGCCTTTGACCGTGCTGGCTTGCTCCGTGACCTGATGATGGTGCTGTCAAACGAGAGCGTCAATCTGGTTGCAGCTAATACCCAGTCGGATAAAAAGAGTAATGTTGCCCAGTTGACACTGACTATTGAGATCAGTCGATTGGAGCTGCTAGGTAAAATTATGGATAAGATCAATCAGATACCAAACGTTACCGACGTACATCGTCAGCGAAGTGGTTCCTGATGGACGCTCAATATACTCTGGACGACCTGCTCAATCTGATGGTGCGCTTGCGAGATCCCACCGATGGCTGCCCCTGGGACCTGAAACAGAGTTTTGCCAGTATCGTACCGCATACGTTGGAAGAAGCTTATGAAGTGGCTGATACCATTGAGCGGGAAGACTGGGAGCATCTGCCGAGTGAATTAGGCGATCTGCTATTTCAGGTTGTTTTTTATGCACGTCTGGGGCAGGAAGAGCAGCGTTTTGGTTTTGACGAGATAGTCGATACCCTGGTCAGAAAACTGCTTCGCCGCCACCCCCACGTTTTTCCCGAAGGGACGCTGGAGAGTCGTCGTGGCTCGGAATCCATTGATGAGAAGGATGTTAAAGCTACCTGGGAGGCGATTAAAGAACAGGAGCGGGGTGATAAACCGCAACAGGAATCGCGAGTGTTGGACGATATTCCAATGGCGCTTCCTGCGTTGAATCGGGCAGAAAAGTTGCAGAAACGCGCCGCGCGAGTGGGGTTTGACTGGGGTGATGTTGGCCCGGTTCTGGATAAGATTGAAGAGGAAATTGCTGAGTTGCGTGAGGCTATCGCAGCAGGGGATAAGCTTGAGATGGAGCACGAACTGGGCGATCTGATGTTTGCTCAGGTTAATCTGGCTCGTCACATGGGCATCAATCCAGAGTCAGCGCTGCGCTATACCAATCAGAAATTCACTAATCGTTTTGCGCATATCGAAGACCAGGTAAAAGGTTCCGGTAAAGACTGGCAGACCTTCAGTCTTGAAGAGTTAGATGGCTGGTGGAATGAAGCAAAGCGCAAAGGGTTATAATTAGAGCGATTAAACGGAGGCGACTAATGGGAACATTACAATGGGTGATCCTGGCGGTAGTGGTAATGGCTGGCCTGGGTTACTGGAATTATCAGCGTATTGATGGGCAGCGCAAGGCTCTGGAAGGCGCAGGTTTTGTCGTGTCAGATGATCTTAAAGGTAATCCCGGCCTGTTAGTCAGTACGACGCAACAACAGATAGCGGTTTTAATTCCCACCGGCTACCTGCGTGTTGGTTTTGATCAGTTAAAGCACGGTGAGATCCGCCAGGATGCATCGGGCGAAAAAGACAGCAACTACCGCATAGCGCTGATACTGAACGGCGCATCTCAATCCGAAGTTGAAAACCGCTATCAAGATGAACATCAGGCGGATAGCGCTTTTAAAAAGCTCAGAAATTTAACCAGCCACTAAGTCTAAACAGGCCGCTTTCTTAAATGAGGGGCCTGTTTTAAGCCTGGCCCTCCCTCTCATACTTTCCTTCTGATACTAAGATAGTATTTGTGCTTCGCACGAAAACTGTAGTATCAATAGTCTGAATTATAAGTATTTAATATCTGACAGGGGACGTGGTATGACAACTCTTCATGAAGACCTGCGCGATGATGTCCGGATGCTCGGTGAATGTCTGGGGCAAACTATTGCGGCTCACAAAGGGCAGCAGTTCCTCGATAAGATTGAAGCCATTCGGGCCTTGTCTAAAGCGGGCCGTTCCTCAGTCAAAGGGGCGGATGATGAACTGCTGAAAACCCTTAGCGAGCTTGAAGATGACGAGCTACTACCGGTTGCCAGAGCTTTTACCCAGTTTCTTAATCTGTCTAATGTTGCTGAGGAACACCATCGGGTTCGACGCCGTTCCGGAGTATTGGATGTCTGCACCAGCGACTCATTCTGCGGTCTGGTAGGGCGCTTACAGCAGCAAGGGGTCTCCAAACAGCAGATCGCTAAAACGGTTAGCGAAATGGATGTCGAGCTGGTACTAACGGCCCATCCAACCGAAGTAAACCGTCGCACACTCATTCAGAAATTTGATTCCATAACCGACTGTCTCCAGAGGATTGATCGGGGTGAGGATCTGCGTCATCGGCTGCATGAGCTGATCAGCCAAGCCTGGCATACCGATACGATTCGTAAGCAGCGGCCAACCCCAGTGGATGAAGCAAAATGGGGTTTTGCTGTTATCGAAAATTCTCTCTGGGAAGCGGTACCCGTCTTCTTGCGACAAATTGATCAGCAACTGTTTGATGCGACTGGTGAGCACCTGCCGCTGACTCGCTCTCCGGTCCGTTTTGCTTCCTGGATGGGAGGTGATCGTGACGGCAACCCCAATGTGACCTCAGTGACCACTGAAAAGGTATTATTGCTGTCGCGCTGGGTTGCTGCTGATCTGTACCTGAAGGATATCGATCTGCTGCGCAGTGAGCTATCAATGAACCGTTGTAGCCCTGAAGTACGGGCCTTGGTAGGTGATCATCCAGAGCCCTATAGGGCTTTGCTGCGTGAGGTGCGCAATCATCTGCGCGTCACCAAGCATTGGACCACCGAGCGACTGGATGGGCGTCCTGTGGATAAAGAGGGGGTTTATATTTTACCCCAGCAGTTGCTTGAGCCTCTGATGTTGATTGAAAAATCTCTGCGAGACTGCGGTATGGAAGTCATTGCAGAGGGTCTGTTAACCGATACTATTCGTCGGGTTGCCTGCTTTGGCATGACGTTGGTCAATCTGGATATCCGACAGAACGCAGATCGACACGCTGAAGTGCTCGATGAGCTGACAGGCTTTTATGGCATAGGTTGTTACAGCGAGTGGAGTGAAACTAATAAGCAGATGTTTCTGTTGAAAGAGTTACAGGAGAAGCGTCCGCTGCTACCACGGGATTGGCAGCCCTCTGAGAATGTTCAAGAAGTGCTGGAGACCTGCCGGGTTGTTGCAGAAGAGGAACCTAGCTCTTTAGGTTCCTATGTTATCTCGATGGCCAGTCAGCCTTCTGATGTTTTGGCGGTTATTCTGCTGTTAAAAGAGAGTGGTATCCGCCATAACATCCGTGTGGCGCCTCTATTTGAGACCCTCGATGATCTGGACGGTGCAGAAGACTGTATTCGACAGCTATTAGGTATTCCCTGGTATAAGGCTTATACCGAAGGCCATCAGGAAGTGATGATTGGTTACTCTGACTCATCCAAGGATGCAGGCCAGCTGGCCGCCGCCTGGGGACAATATCGTGCCCAGGAAGCGCTAACGAAGGTCTGCGTTGATAACGGTGTCCATCTGACTTTATTCCATGGTCGTGGTGGTACTGTTGGCCGGGGTGGCGGTCCAAGTCATACGGCTATTTTGGCTCAGCCCCCTGGGTCGGTCGCTGGTAGCCTGAGGGTGACAGAGCAGGGTGAGATGATCCGCTTTAAGTTTGGTATTCCGGAAATTGCGGTACGCAATTTAGAGCTTTATACCTCAGCGACGCTTGAGGCTACTTTGGCGCCGGCACCGGGCCCCAGACCTGAATGGCGACAGCTGATGGATGATTTGTCAGCCAGTGGCTTAACCGCTTATCGTGATGTAGTGCGTTTTGACCCTCAGTTCGTGCCTTATTTCCGTTCTGCGACGCCGGAACAGGAGTTGGCAAAGTTGCCGCTTGGGAGTCGTCCTGCTAAGCGTAAAGCGGATGGTGGTGTCGAAAGTTTGCGGGCGATCCCATGGATATTTGCCTGGACGCAGATTCGCCTGATGTTACCGGCCTGGCTAGGGAGCGATGTTGCGCTTCAGGATATTCTTGATAAGGGACAGTTCGAGCTGGTTCAAACGATGCGACGTGATTGGCCGTTTTTCCGTTCCTATATCGATATGCTCGAGATGGTCGTGGCTAAATCGGATGGTAATATTGCTTCGTACTATGAGAAACGTCTGGTTTCAGATGAACTGAAAGTGCTGGGTGCTGATTTGCGTTGCCGCTTAGCGAATACGGTTGAACTGGTAAAGAAGATTAAACAACAGGATGAACTGTTAGAAGAGAATCCGATTATCCGGCAATCGATCGATGTCCGTAACCCTTATATCGATCCGTTACATTTTCTGCAGGCTGAGCTGCTCTATCGGGACCGAAATCATCCAGATGAACGCTTGGAACAGGCCCTGATGATTACCATGGCGGGGATCTCTGCGGGTATGCGCAACACAGGTTGATTGCGGGCTTTTCAGAGTGCCTGCGTATCTCTGCATAAGGCGGCGGAATCACTTAGGGGTTGATACATCAGGCAGTTTTGACTACTCTCGATCGTTCGTTTTGAATGAATCGAGGGTTTTTTATACCGATTCAGAGAAATTTGCCTCCTGCAATTGGCCCTGGCTTAGATATTGGTAGTAGATCGAATGTCCAATTGTGAGTAGCAGGCGAATAGCTGTAATGTTCGAAGATTACGGCTCGCAATAATTTCAGTCGATAGCCTTAGATGGCGGTCGGCCAGACAGTTTTAAAATTATATAATTAGAAAATGGAGCAATCCTTACATGCGAATTATTCTTTTGGGTGCACCGGGCGCCGGCAAAGGTACTCAGGCTCAATATCTCTGCGATAAATACAGTATTCCACAGATCTCAACAGGTGACATGCTGCGTGCAGCCGTTAAAGCGGGTACACCTCTGGGTATCGAAGCGAAGAAAGTGATGGATGCGGGTGGTTTGATTTCTGATGAGATTATCATCGGTCTGGTAAAAGACCGTATTACTGAAGCAGATTGTGCTAATGGTGCGCTGTTTGATGGTTTCCCGCGTACCATTCCTCAGGCCGATGCGATGAAAGACGCAGGCGTTGCTATTGATGCGGTTGTTGAGATCGATGTAGCAGACGAAGAGATCATCAAACGGATGGCGGGTCGCCGTGTACATCCGGGTTCAGGCCGGACTTATCATGTTACCTTCAACCCACCTGCGACTGAAGGTAAAGACGATGTAACCGGTGAAGATCTGATTCAGCGTGCAGATGACGCAGAAGAAACCGTGCGTCAGCGTCTGGATATATACCATGAGCAGACAGCGCCATTGATCACCTACTATAAAGGTTGGGCTGAAGAGTCACCTGCTAGTGCACCCAAATACAACTACATTCCAGGTGTTGGCGGTGTTGAAGATATCCGTGATGCGGTGTTTAGCTCACTGGAAAAGTAACGCTTTGTACTGATTGTTAAAAAACCGCTGCTTTGATGTATGAGTCAAAACAGCGGTTTTTTATTGCCTGTAATTCCGGGATAATAGCGCTTTGCTTTCAAACGGAATTAAACGGATGTCTCAGCCTAAAACAGCGGTACTGCTTGTTAATTTAGGGTCGCCAGATCAACCCACCCCGGGAGCGGTTCGCCGTTACCTGAAAGAATTTCTTTCAGATCGTCGGGTCGTTGAAGGCGATGGCATCATGCGTCTGGTTTGGCTGACGGTGCTTAACGGTATTATTCTGACCTTTCGACCTCGTAAAGTGGCAAAGCTCTACGCATCTATCTGGGATCAAGACTCTCCACTACGGTTGATACTCAATCAGCAGGTTGCCGCGCTGCAATTGGCGCTTCAGCAGCAGATGCCGGGGCAGGATATTCAGGTTTTCTCGGCGATGACTTACGGTAATCCGGGTCTCACGCCGCGGTTAGCCGAGCTAAAACAGGCGGGCTATCAGAAAATTTTAGTATTACCGCTATATCCGCAATACTCCGACACCACCACTGCGCCGATCTATGATCAGATCGCCCGGTTTCAGTTACAGAATCGTAATCCACCGGATATTCGGGTGCTGCATGATTACCATGACCACCCGCTCTATATCCGAGCGCTGGCGGATTCAGTACGTGATTATCGCGTTGAGCAGGGGCAGGGAGATAAGTTAATTCTTTCTTACCACGGTATACCCCAAGAGTATGCTGAACGGGGTGACCCCTATCCTGATCACTGTCACCGCACCTCAGAACTGCTAGCACATGAACTGGGGCTGGCTCCAGATCAGTGGCAAACCACTTTTCAGTCCCGTTTCGGGCCTAAGGCCTGGCTACAGCCCTATACCGATAAAACCCTAGAGAAACTGCCTGAGAGCGGCGTGAAACAAGTCGATATCATCTCTCCTGCGTTCTCTGCCGATTGTCTGGAAACATTGGAAGAGCTCTCGGTAGAAAACCGCGATATTTTTATGGAAGCGGGTGGCGAGCAGTACCAGTATATTCCAGCATTGAATGCCGATAAGGGTATGATTCGCCTGCTGGTGGATCTGGTACAACAGAATAGTTCAGGCTGGTTTAATCCGGTCAGTACAAATAATGAACAGAATGAGATAAACGATGCGCCCTGAGTATATTTTTGGAATACATGCCGCGACCACCACGCTGGAGCGAGATAGTAAGCGTGTCAAAGGGATGTGGGCGTTGAAAGGCCGTGCCGACGCGCGGATGCAAAAACTGCTGGACCTGGCGAAAGCCAAACAGATTCAAGTGGAATGGGTGAGTCGTAAAGAGCTGGACGATATGGCGGAAGAGGGCGTGCACCAGGGCGTCGTTGTTGCCTGTGAGCCGATTCAAACGAAGAACGAACAGTTCCTCGATGCGATGTTAGAAAAGCTTGAAGAGCCCGCTTTTCTATTGGTTTTAGATGGCGTAACCGACCCTCACAACCTGGGTGCTTGTCTGCGTACCGCTGATGCCGCGGGCGTCCATGCGGTGATTGCACCAAAAGACAAGTCTGCACCGCTGAATGCGGTTGCGAGTAAAGTTGCCTGTGGCGCCGCGGAAGTTGTGCCCTACGTACTGGTCACCAATCTGGCGCGTACCCTGAAAGACCTACAGCAGAAGGGAGTCTGGATTACCGGAACCGCTGGCGAAGCCGAAACTCTGGTTTATAACGCCGACCTGAAAGGGCCGATGGCGCTGGTGATGGGCGCCGAAGGCCAGGGCATGCGCCGTCTCACCCGTGAAAACTGCGACTTTCTGGTAAAGATTGATATGGCGGGCGAGGTTTCCTCACTGAACGTATCAGTAGCCACCGGGGTTTGCCTGTTTGAAGCCGTTCGGCAGAGGAAAGCTTAAAAGCCGTCGCTAGTAGTTAGATGGGGAGCAATCTCCCCTTGCTAGACGCGACTGCGTCGCTTGCTAGAAAAATCTGCCCTTCTGTAGGAGCTGCGTCCCGCGGCGATAAACGACTGAAAAATAGGTTAAAAAGGAGGTTCTGATGGTGCTGTTCTGGCCAATTCAACAAGAACTTGATTGCATTAGTGGTAGCGGGCGCATTCTCGGAAAGATAAAGTTTGATGGCTATAAAGATGAGCACAGATTCTGCCCTGATAATGAATCACTCGTCTTATCAAGTCTGGAACAATCCTGTATTGCTGAGCGGCTATCTGGCCTTGATTCAGGTAAGTATTCAATACCTATGCAAGATGATGATTGATGTAACTCGGGAATTGAATTCGCGCTAAGCTTTCTTTACAAACTTAGCCGTAACCATCATTTCACCAGCACCCGCCAGCTTGCAGTCAAGCTCGTGATCCTTGCCTTCTACTATTCTTCTTATACTGGCTTTTATGCCGACTTTAAGAACTTGCGAACTGCCTTTAACTTTAAGGTCTTTAATCAGTGTGACCTTATCGCCCGCTTCAAGCAGGGTTCCGTTCGCATCTTTTACGGCAAAGATCTCTTCTTCCTGCGCCGTTTCCGACGGATTCCATTCGTGCGCACATTCGGGACAAACCAGATTATTCTGATCTTCGTAGACAAACGCTGAGTTACAGTTTGGGCAGGGGGGGTATGACACGGGCTTTATCCTTTTGGACTCTTCAATACGGGTATAACAATAACAGCTAAAAAGGGCTCTGACCCTTTAAATTCGTAGTAGCTAGACGTGGCTGCGCCACTTGCTCGAACGCCACTGCGTGGCTTGCTAGAAAAAGCGGGCCCTCTGTAGGAGCCGCGTCCCGCGGCGATAAACCACCTATGTCACCATCATATAGAACGGCCTTAACCCAGGGATCGTATCGCTTCCCTCCACTCGTTAGAGAAAACTGTACTCTGACGTACTTTCGGCATGTGTCGGAAAAACGCCTTTGGTTGATCGTGTCGATCAATCGCGACATAGGTATCGTTCCCATTGGTACTAAATAATTAGAATATCGAGTAATAGCCCAGTTTATTGGCAATATTCCGTTAAATTGACTAAATGTTAATGGAGCCAGTTCCTTTACCGAGCTGGCAGGAGGGTATTGTAATGTTGGGCGAAGACCACTCTTTAGTGCATGACTTTCCTGATCTTCAGGATGCTATTGTCCGGCTTTCTGAAGCCGATCAGAAGTTTGCGTTAGATAATAAATATTACCAATCGATCGATAAACAGATCCGGGTGTTGGAACTGAACAACTCCCCCATCGATGATCTGACTATGCATCAGTTAAAGCATGAGCGTTCAGAGCTCAAAGACTCGCTCTACCGACGGCTGGTTAAAGAGCGTCATTAGAAGGGGCTAGATAGGCGTTGCCATTACGGCACTAGTTCATCCAGCTCGGGTAGCATCACTACACTTTCCTGAGCGGTTGGTTCATTGCGCACGCCGACAAACACCGCAGGCGTAGCACCTCTGTTTACCGCCACATGGGCAACATTAGCGGGAATAAATAGATAATCGCCGGTCTGCGCCAAGGCTCTGTTCTCAAGTTGCGGCCCCGTACAGAGTTCAACATTTTCACCGCTCAAAAGATAAAAAGCCGATTCATGATGTTGATGTAGATGCGCCTTAGTACGCGCGCCTTCAGGTATAGTGACAACGCCCAGAAAGACGGCTTCTGATCCCACGGTTTCCGCACTGATGCCCGGAGAGTAGATAGAACCCTGTTGACTGGTGTAACTATCAGCGCCCTTAACAACACTGCCAATCTTATCCTTTGAAGACATAACTACCTCATACATGAGCCTATTTTCGTCGATTTCTACTATCGAATAAAACTATAGACGCTAAAGGGGCATTAGACGCTATTTATCAGACCGTATCGCTTCGCGATACTCGCTAGACGGGAAGTAAGCTTCCCTTGCTAGACGTGGTTTCGCCACTTGCTCGAACGCCACTACGTGGCTTGCTAGAAAAAACGGTTCCTTCTGTAGCGAGTAAATAGGAGTAAATAGGAGTAAATAGGGTCAGAGTACATTTAAATTATCTCTTCGTGGTTCTACTTGTTCTGGATTAGGTTACTCCCCCACCCATAAAAAAGAGAGCCAATAGCTCTCTTTTCTTTTGCTTTTTCTAGCAAGGAAAACGAAGTTTTCCGTCTAGCCACGAGCAAGTTGCGAAGCAACGTCTAGCTACTCGAAGGCGTTTTATCCTTCGGCTAAAACCTCTTCGGCATGCAACGCGATCATAGCCTCTTCATTAGTCGGTATCACCCGCACAACAACAGGGCTGGAAGCTTTGCTGATAATAGCCTCCCCCTCTTTGTTGGCGCTTTTGTTTAATTTGATGCCTAACCATTCCAGCTGATCGCAGATGCGCTTGCGCAGTTTGTTATCGTTTTCACCCACGCCACCGGTAAATACCAGTTGTTCCAAGCCTTGCAGAGCGGCGCTAAGGCGGCCGATCTCAAGTGCTGCGCGGTAGGCAAACATGGCGATCGCTTCTTCGGCTTCCGGCTTATCTGATTGTTCTAGTTCCAGCATATCGGCGCTGATACCTGAAACGCCCAGCCAGCCACTCTCTTTATAGAGGAAGCTTTCCAGCTGATCGGCATCCATATGATAGTGGCGCTGTAGGTAGAGTAAAACACCGGGGTCAATATTGCCGGTACGGCTGCCCATTGGTAGACCATCTACCGCGGTAAAGCCCATCGTTGAAGCGATGGATCTGCCTTCTTTGACAGCACACATACTTGCGCCAGCACCTAGGTGACAGACGATGGTTTTAGCACTTTCAGCACCGCGACCGATGCTCTCTAGCGAACGCTGGATAAACTCGTAAGATAAGCCGTGGAAACCGTACTTATGAATGCCCGCTTCAGTGTACTTACGGGGAATGGCGTAATGGCGTTCCACATTTGGCTGGCCGACATGGAACATCGTATCGAAGCAAGCGATTTGGGGTAGTTCCGGTTCCAGTTGCTGGCATGCCTGAATCAGTTTCAGATTATAGGGCTGATGCAAGGGAGCCAGAGGGATAAACTCTTCCAGCTGCTGCATAATCTGATCTGTTATCAATACCGGGTCAGTGAATGCTTCACCACCGTGTACAACTCGGTGACCAAAGGCGCTGATGCGGCTATCTGGCAGCTGTTTATGTACCCACTGAATAACCCGGTCAAGACAGGCCTGATGGCGATTTTCGGTTGCGATCTCGGCCATATCTAATTGATATTGATCCAGAGTCTCGCCCTGGTTAGAAATTACCTTCATCACTGGCGCATTAAGAATATTGGCCAGCTTAAATTGGTACAGGCACTCGGCATTGCCAGTGTTACGTGAAAAGAGTGCACATTTCAGACTGGAGGAGCCGCCATTTACGGTCAGAATCAGGCTCATATTATTTCGCTTCCTGTGGGTGTAGAACCATATGTGAGGCCAGAGCACAGGATGCCAGGCGTGCCAGCGTGCCATCAGAACGGCTATTCAGAATTATAGGTGCCCGGGCGCCCAGTGCGATACCCGCAGACTTAGCGTTGGCAAGATAGATCAGCTGCTTTGCCAGCATATTAGCGGATTCCAAATCGGGGGCTAAGAGGATATCAGCATCGCCGGAGACCGGCGAAGTGATATGTTTATCGATAGCGGCCTGTAGAGAGATGGCATTATCGAAGGCCAGTGGGCCATCCAGAATGGCGCCGGTGATCTGTCCCCGATCTGACATTTTACATAGGGCTGCAGCGTCAATGGTGCTTTGCATCGAGGGTTTTACTTTCTCAACGGCCGCCAGAATAGCGACTTTTGGCTCGTTGATGCCCAGCGCGTGACAGAAGTCGATGGCGTTCTGCAGAATATCCCGCTTTACCATAATATCAGGTGAGACGTTGATCGCGGCATCGGTGATCATCAGGGGTTTATGGTAATTCGGAACGTCCAGTACAAAGATATGGCTCTGGCGACGTTCGGTACGAATACCCAGTGTTTTGTGGATAACAGCACTCAGGAGTTCGGAAGTACCCAGATCACCCTTCATCAGGGTTTCGGCCCGTGCTTCACGTATCAGGCGGACTGACATCTCTGCTGAGGCATGACTGTGTTCGACATCGATCAGTTCATAGCCATCGATATTAAGCTGATACTTATCGGCAGTGGCACGTATTTTTGCCTCTGGACCTATTAAAATAGGGACTATCAGGCCGCGTTCAGCAGCCTCTACGGCGCCCATTAAGCCGTTATGCTCAACCGGATGCACGACGGCAGTTCGTACCGGACGCGCTTTAACCGCTTCTTCAATAAAGAATTCGAGTTGATTATGGATAGGGGGTTTTTCTGAAAGGATCATCTTACTACTCCGGATGGTCGGTAGTTAATAGCGCAGGATCACCGCGTTACAACCGATACATTTCGCTCTATCAGCGTTTGTATTTACTCTATGCCAAGAGTATGAACTTCTTATGACGCAGTGCAACAACTTGACTCATCATAATGGTGATTTATTGTTGTATGTGAAGGTTATTTTGTATAACGCAGGTGCGTAATAGGCGTGACTCGTAGCTCGATCGTCACAAAGAACGTGACTTGCTCGTTGCTCGGTAAAAGCCTTCTTTATTGAGTGTAGAAATACCAGATAGATTAAAGCTTTGTAAGGAGGTTGTTGTGTTGCTTGTACGGGGGCTGATAATTCGTGAGCCACGAGCCACGAGCCACGAGCCACGAGCCACGAGCCACGAGCCACGAGCCACGAGCCACGAGCCACGAAAAATATTTTACTTGAACTCTGTCCCGTCGGGATGATGTAATCTTGTTAACTGTTTTATCAGAGAAGGATGAGTGCTATGGATTGTCTGTTTTGTAAGATTCTGAATAATGAAATTCCAGCGGATATTATCTATGAAGACGATAAAGTCATCGCTTTTAATGATATTAGTCCACAGGCGCCGACCCATGCATTGATCATTCCGCGCAAGCATATCTCTACATTGAATGACATTGAGCCAGAGGACTGTGAGGTAGTGGGTCATATGACTATGGTGGCGGCTAAGATTGCTGAGCAGCAGGGGTTTGCCGCCGATGGGTATCGTACCGTATTCAACTGTAACAGCCATGGTGGTCAGACGGTTTATCATATCCACCTGCATCTTCTGGGTGGTAAGCCAATGGGCTGGCCTCCTTATCAGGATAAATTGAAAACTCCAGTTTAAAAAAAACCGCCATACGGCGGTTTTTTTAGGCTAATAAAGTGATATCAGGCCACCTCTTCTACAGCAGGTTTGGGTGGGCAGTGGAGATCATCAATAACCTCTCCCTTCGGTGATACTGATTCCAGATGCACTTCAAAGCCCCATAGACGGTGGACATGTTTAAGCACCTCATTGGTATCTTCACCCAGGGGCTGCAGATTATGCATGTAATGTCTAAGCGTTAGTGAACGATCTCCCCGAACATTGACGTTATAGACCTGGATGTTGGGTTCCCGGTTACCGATGTTATAACTGGCGGCAAGGTCTTCCCGGACTTTTTGATAGCCCTCGTCATTGTGTATAGCACTTATCTGCATCGTACTGAGGGTAGAGTTATCGGTAATAGTAAAGAGCTTCAGCTCGCGGATCATGCGGGGTGACAGGTACTGTAGGATAAAGCTTTCATCTTTGTAGTTGCGCATCGCATGGTGCAACGTCTCATTCCAGTCGCTGCCCGCGATATCGGGGAACCACTTGTGATCTTCTTCGGTGGGGTGCTCACAGATACGTCGAATGTCTTGCATCATGCCGTAACCCAATGCGTAGGGATTGATGCCGTTGAAGTAGGGCACGTCGAAAGGGGGCTGAAACACAACACTGGTGTGAGAGTGAAGAAACTCCATGATGAAACCATCAGTCACCAGACCTTCATCATGAAGGTGGTTTAGCAGGGTGTAGTGCCAGAAGCAGGCCCAGCCCTCATTCATTACCTGAGTCTGACGTTGCGGATAGTAGTATTGAGCAATTTTTCGCACTATCCGTACCAGCTCTCTTTGCCAGGATTCCAGTAAGGGGGCATTTTTCTCAATAAAATAGAGTAGATTTTCTTCCGGATCTTTGGGGAACTGAATACTTTTTGATTCTTTTATCTCCTCTTTTTTGGGAATGGTATTCCACAGCTGATTGAGGTGCCGTTGAATATATTCTTCCCGTTCTTCCAAGCGATTTTTTTCTTCCTCAGGGGTTATAGGTTGAGGCCGCAGGTAGCGGTTCACGCCATAATTCATCAGCGCATGGCAGGAATCCAGAACCTGCTCGACAGCATCAACGCCGTGGCGCTCTTCACATTTAGCAATATAGTTCTTGGCAAACAGCAGGTAATCGATAATGGCCGAGGCATCGGTCCAGGTGCGAAACAGGTAGTTGCCCTTGAAAAATGAGTTGTGACCATAGCAGGCGTGGGCGATCACCAATGCTTGCATGGTCATGGTGTTCTCTTCCATCAGGTAAGAGATACAAGGGTCTGAGTTGATGACGATTTCATAAGCCAGCCCCATCTGTCCGCGCTTGTATTGCTGCTCGGTGGAAACAAATTGTTTGCCGAAAGACCAGTGGTTGTAATTCAGTGGCATGCCTACGGAAGAATAGGCATCCATCATCTGCTCGGAGGTGATGACTTCGATCTGATTGGGGTAGGTGTCCAGCCCATAATGCTCAGCAACGCGGGCGATCTCTTCATCGTATTTCTGGATTAGTTCGAAGGTCCATTCTGACCCGGTGGAAATAGGCTCTCGCTTCTTCATAGAGTCACTCCTTTTTCTCGAACAGCTTTCTGAATACCGGATAGATATCGGATGGCTCAATGATTGTTTGCATCGCAAAGGTTTCACCAAATTTTTCCCGGATCTGCTCATACTCTAGCCACAGGTTTTGATGTGGCCCGGTAGTTATCTCTACATAGGCGAAGTATTGCACCAGCGGCAGTATTCGTTGTTCAAGCATTTCGCGGCAATGGTGGGAATCGCCATCCCAGTTATCTCCGTCTGATGCCTGAGCGACATAGACGTTCCAGTCTCCTGGGGGGTAACGGTCGCGGATAATATCAGCACTAAGGTTTAGCGCACTGGATACAATGGTGCCGCCGGTTTCCCGGGAGTAGAAAAACTCCTCTTCATCGACCTCTTTAGCGTGGGTGTGATGGCGAACAAAGACCACCTCAATTTTTTTATAGCTACGGGTGAGAAACAGATAGAGCAGGATAAAGAAACGTTTGGCTATATCTTTGATCGATTGGGTCATAGAGCCGGAAACATCCATGACACAGAACATTACCGCTTTAGAACTGGGAACCGGAGTACGTACCAGATTGTTATATTTAAGATCAAACTCATCAATAAACGGCATCCGTTTGATCCGTTTATTAAGTGCTTTTATCTCCTCGTTGAGTGCTGCGATCTGTATTACTGCGTCATGATTCGGCAGCAGGCCTTCCAGCGTCTTGATCTCTTTCTTTAGTTCACGAATCTTGCGTCGCTCTTTGCCTGACAGAGCGATACGACGAGCATTGGCCGCTCTAAGAGACCTGACAACATTAAGTTTGTCCGGTGAACCCACACTGGTAAAGCCAGCCCGGCGAACTTCAAAGCTGGTGGCATCCTTTAGCTGCTTTTTGATCATGTTTGGCAGCTCAAGATTCTCGAACATAAAGTCGAGAAACTCTTCCTGATTAATCTGGAAAGTAAATTCGTCTTCACCTTCGCCCTGGTTACTGGCTTGTCCTTCCCCCGAACCACCTCCGCCGCCTCCTTCAGGGCGTTTTATCTCATCACCGACGACGAAGTCTTTGTTACCGGGGAAGACCCGTTCGCGAATACCGCCGTTCCCGTGGTGAAAGACTGGTTCAGAAATATCCTTATTGGGGATGCTGACTTCTCCACCCTTATCAATATCACGGATGCTACGGGTGTTTACCGCCTCTTCAACAGCACGTTTGATATGTTTCTTATAACGTCTCAGAAAACGCTGCCGATTAACGGTGCTCTTTTTCTTTGCGTTGAGGCGGCGGTCGATGATGTAGCTCATACAGCGCTCTCCTGCTCCGGCCCGACATTGGCAAACCCCTTACTGGGATTTGCGCACTCTGATGTACCATTCAGACAGCAATCGAACCTGCTTCTCGGTATAACCGCGTTCGGTCATCCGTTTCACAAACTCGCTGTGTTTGTTCTGGTCCTCAGCAGATGCTTTCGGGTTGAAGGAGATAACGGGAAGAAGGTCCTCTGTGTTGGAGAACATCTTTTTCTCAATCACTGTGCGCATCTTCTCATAGCTGTTCCAGGCCGGGTTTTTGCCATCATTGTCAGCTCTGGCGCGTAGCACAAAGTTAACGATCTCATGACGGAAGTCTTTAGGGTTACTGATGCCGGCTGGCTTCTCTATCTTTTCCAGTTCTTCACTGATTGATTGTCGGTTGAGGATGTCGCCGGTATCCGGGTCGCGATATTCCTGATCCTGAATCCAAAAATCAGCGTAGGTGACATAGCGGTCAAAGATGTTTTGGCCGTACTCTGAATAGGATTCCAGATACGCGGTTTGAATCTCTTTACCCAGATACTCGATATATTTAGGCGAGATAAATTCCTTCAGATAACCGATCAACTTCTCGTGGGTTTCCTGTGGGAACTGTTGCTGCTCTATCTGCTGCTCCAGCACATACATCAGGTGTACTGGGTTGGCGGCTATCTCGGTTGAGTCGAAGTTGAATACTTTAGATAGGATCTTAAAGGCAAAACGGGTTGAGATGCCTTCCATGCCCTCATCGACACCTGCGCTGTCTTTATATTCCTGCATAGACTTGGCTTTAGGATCAGTATCTTTCAGGTTCTCACCGTCGTAGATCCGCATTTTTGAATAGATGTTAGAGTTTTCAGGGTCTTTTAAGCGTGAGAGCACTGTGAACTGAGCTAGCATGCTCAGTGTGTCGGGTGCGCAGGGCGATTGATTCAGAGAACTGTTTTCCAACAATTTTTCGTAGATTTTGACCTCTTCAGATACCCGCATGCAATAAGGTACTTTGACGATATAGACCCGGTCGATGAAAGCTTCGTTGGTTTTGTTGTTCTTAAATGTTTGCCACTCCGATTCGTTGGAGTGGGCCATGATGATTCCGTCAAAGGGGATCGCTGCCATCCCTTCGGTACTGTTGTAGTTGCCTTCCTGAGTGGCAGTCAGTAGAGGGTGCAACACCTTAATAGGTGCCTTGAACATCTCGACGAATTCCATCATCCCTTGGTTTGCGTGGCATAGCGCACCGGAGAAACTATAGGCATCGGGATCGTGTTGTGGAAATTCCTCCAACATTCGGATATCGACCTTACCCACCAGGCTGGATATGTCCTGATTGTTTTCGTCACCAGGTTCCGTTTTAGCCACCGCTATCTGATTGAGAATAGAGGGGTAGAGTTTTACCACTTTAAACCGGGTGATATCGCCACCAAATTCATGCAGTCGTTTAACCGCCCAGGGAGACATCAGCCCTTTAATATAACGCAGGGGGATGTTGTATTCTTCGTTGAGAATGGTGCCGTCCTCAATGGGATTGAAGAGTCCCAGTGGTGACTCATGAATGGGAGATCCCTTGATGGCATAAAAAGGGATGTGTTCCATTAACGCTTTAAGTCGTTCTGCGAGTGATGATTTACCACCGCCAACGGGGCCCAGCAGATAGAGAATCTGTTTACGTTCTTCCAGACCCTGCGCCGCGTGTTTGAAGTAATCAACTATCTGCTCGATAGCATTTTCCATGCCGTAGAATTCGAAGAAAGCAGGGTAGCGGCGGATCATTTTGTTGGAGAAAATTCTACTGAGTTGAGAGTCGCGGGAAGTGTCGATCATCTCGGGTTCACCAATCGCGGCCAACAGCCGCTCTGCTGAACTGGCGTAAGCCATGGGATCGTTTTTACAAATTTCCAGATACTCCTGCAAGCTATATTCCTCTTCCTGCTTGGAGTCGTAACGCGCCTTATACTTTTCAAAAATACTCATATGCCACCTTCCTGCAATATCTGACTCTATCGGGCTTCCTGTATTCGGTGCCCGTAACTAATTAAGGGCTCATAACATCTACTCTCTCTTTATTCCTATTTTAAGTTTAGTTCATGGTTAACTAGCTTGTAGAAAATCTAAGAATTTTTTTATCCTCGCTTTGGTGATCTTAATTATGATTAACTGATTGATTCTCTGGCTAAATCGTCTATTACGGCACGCATGAACCGTGCAGCTTCGCCGCCAGTGGTCGCACGATGATCGAAGCTGAGAGACAGAGGTAAAATCCTTCGAATCGCTATCTCTCCTGCTACGGGAACCACTTGCTCCCGGATCACTCCCGCACCCAGAATGGCCACCGTCGGTGGCACTACGATTGGGCTGGCGTATCGGCCGGCAATGGTGCCAAAATTACTCAGGGTGATTGTGCCGCCCTGTAACTCAGAGGGTGGGATGGTGCGGTTGATAACATCTTGTCGGAGTTGATTCAGGCCATCCCGAATGTCGCTCAGGCTGCGGTTGCCTATATCGCGTACCACCGGGACAAATAGCCCCTGTTCTGTATCAACGGCGACACCCAGATTAATTTGAGATAGCACTCTTCGCGCCAACTGCTGCCCATCGAACCAGGTATTCAGCGCCGGTTCGGCTTTGCAGCCGGCAGAAATAGCGTGGATAAGGCGAATGGTGACATCTTCGTTGGCTTCCCAATCGTGAATATCAACATCTTCATTGAGGGTGACAGGTACTACTTCGGCATGGGCGCGTGCCATATTTCGTGCCATCTGTTTGCGTACCCCTCGTAATGGTTCAGCCTTGCCATGGGTACGGTCGGTTCGTGCTCGCCGTTCAATATCCTCGGGGGTTAGCTGGCCATTCCCTCCGCTGCCCTGGAGGTTGTCGGTATCAACATTAAGGCGATTGGCTAGCGAGCGCACTGCTGGCGTCATTTTCTGACTGTGTGCCTGGGTACTGGGCGCGGCGCCGATAAAGAAATGGTCTTCAGTAGTGGCTTCAGATGTTTTTTTTAATTCGCCGACAACCGTTCCGCTGTCATCTTCTTCCCCGGCAAACTCAAGCAGGGGTTCTCCGGTGTGGATAGTATCTCCGGCTTGTCCGAAGAGGTGGGCGATAACACCGTCTTGGGGGGAGGGTATCTCGATAATCGCTTTAGCGGTCTCGACGGTAGCGAGGATTTGATCGGTTGTTACTGCGTCTCCTTCGTTGATCATCCATTCAACAATTTCAGCTTCGGGCAGGCCTTCGCCGAGATCAGGTAGCTTGAAATATTTCATGAGAACTCCAAAGTACTTGTTACCGCATCGATAATGTCAGCGGTATTGGGCATATAGTGGTTTTCCATTCGGTAGTAGGGCATAACGGTGTCATAACCGGTCACTCTGTTGACCGGTGCCTGCAGGTTGAGTAATCCACGCTCGGCGATAGTGGCAGATATTTCGGCCCCGACGGCACAGCTTTTTGGTGCTTCATGAATGATGACGCAGTGGCCGGTTTTGGCTACTGACGCCAGGATGGTTTTGTGGTCTATTGGGTTAAGGGTGACTAGATCAATCACCTCGCAACTGATCGCCTGTTCAGCCAGCTTGTCGGCGGCCTCTAGTGTTTCCTTGATCATCGCTCCCCAGCTAATCAGCGTAATGTCAGCGCCCTCTCTCAGGGTGTAGCAGGTATCCAGCGGCAGTGCTTTACCACTGTCTTCCACTGGCTGGGCATTAAGTCGATAGATCCTTTTGGGCTCCATAAAGAGGACCGGATCAGGGTTGCGAATGGCCGCTAATAACAGGCCGTAAGCCCGCGCGGGAGAGGAGGGAATAACAACTCGCAGGCCGGGAATATGAGCGAACAGGGCTTCAGTACTTTCTGAATGGTGCTCCGGCGCATGGATGCCTCCGCCGAAGGGTACACGTAGCACCATTGGGCAGTTTAATCGGCCGCGGGTACGGTGACGTAATCGGGCTGCATGGGCGATAATATGTTCCATTGCAGGAAGAATAAAGCCCATAAACTGTATCTCTGCCACCGGTTTTAGCCCCTGAGAAGCCATACCAACAGAGAGCCCCGCAATCATCGTTTCTGCTAAAGGTGTGTCTAAGACCCGCTTGATGCCAAACTCATCACGCAGGCCCACGGTAGCCCGGAAAACACCGCCATTAACACCCACATCTTCACCCAGAATGACAACCGATGGGTCCCGCTGCATCTCTGAGTGCAGGGCAAGGTTGACTGCTTCAACCATCGTTATTGAATTACTCATGATGATTTCCTCCCGGCTGAGCATTGCGGATCAGGCGTTCCCGCTGCTCTTTTAGTGCATCAGGTAATGTCGCGTAGAGGTAATCGATCAGGTCTGATGCCGGTTGGGGTGGCCGTTGGAGATATTCATTAAGCCCTAGCTGAATAATCTGACCGACTTCGTTATGCCAAGCGGTTTCCTGTGTCTCATCCCACCATCCCTTGCTGTGGAGGAAGGTTTGCAGTCGTTTTATCGGTTCTCGCTCCCAGGCCGCTTTCAACTCTTCATTACTGCGATAGCGAGTCGCATCATCCGCAGTTGTATGATCTGAGAGTCGATAGCTGATTGCTTCAATCAGTGTCGCTCCTTTCCCTTCCCGGGCCTGCTTAAGTGCTTCGCTGATCGATTCATGCAGAGCGATAACATCGTTGCCATCGACCTGCTCGCCACGAATACCCGCGCCGATCGCCTTCTGGGCAAGGGTTGGGGCACCACACTGCAAGCTTCGGGGAACGGAGATCGCCCACTGGTTATTGTTGATGACAAACACAACCGGTAGCTGCCAGGTGCCGGCTACATTCAGTGCTTCCATAAAATCGCCCTTGGAGGTGCCGCCATCGCCACAGATAGTGACAGCGGCGCGTTTCTCATTGCGAATTTTAAATGCTGTGGCAACGCCTGTTGCATGCAGTGCCTGGGTTGCAATAGGCACGGCGACAGGGAAATCTTCTCCTGCTGCTACAGAAGCATTGCCGCGTTCATCGCCTCCCCAGTAACTGAGCATATCTGCCATAGACATGCCTCTGAGCATCTGTAAGGCGTGGTTGCGATAGTAGGGCACCAGCACATCATCGCTATGCATCAGCTCACCAAGCACTATATCAATCGCTTCAGCGCCGAGTTGTGATGCGTAGGTGCCTATCTGGCCAGTACGTTGCAAGGCGATTATTTTATTGTCTAGCTGGCGGGCCAGTACCATATTGCGGTAGTAACGTACCAGTGTATCGGGTTGTTCTGTCCAGTTGGGCAACGACTGTAATGGCTCTCCTGTTTCTGACAGGTAGCTGTTATAGGTGACTCCGGCGGTAAATACGGTTTCCATAACTGAACTCCTTAGGCGACCTGGTGAGGTTCCAGGCTGGCTTGGCTGAGAATGGCTTCAGCCCGAATATCGGCGATATGGCTGGTGGATTGCTGATCTGCTTCGGCATGCTTATATAGCTCAAGCAGGGCATCATAGATCGTTGATACTTTCTGCTGAATCGCCTGCTCAGGGTGTTGAGCGTGTTGCAGGGCGACGAATATCAGTCCCCCAGAGTTGATTAGATAATCGGGTGCATAAAGAATTCCGCGTTGATAGAGTGCTTCCCCCATGGCGTCATCAGCTAATTGATTGTTGGCAGAACCGGCGACGATGCTGCACTGAAGGCGACTAATCGTATCGGGGCTGATAATGGCGCCCAGTCCGCAAGGGCAAAATATGTCGGCATCGACATCATAGATTTCATTAGGGGAAACAACGACTGCACCCAGCTCTGCTTTGGCCCGTTCGGTTTTTTCCGGGTCAATGTCGGTGACGCTGAGACGGGCGCCTGCAGTATGTAGCAGTTTTGCCAGTGCCCAGCCGACATGCCCTAGTCCCTGTAAGGCAATATGAATATTATCCAGTTCGCTGCTGCCAAATCGAAATTGAAGGCTGGCTCGGATACCCGCAAATACCCCTCGGGCAGTTGAAGGTGAAGGGTCGCCCATATCCTGAGTGCAGGTTACGTAGCGGGTGGAAAGCGCGATGTTATCCATGTCGCTGATCTGAGTGCCGCTATCCATAGCGGTGATATAGCGTCCACCCAGGCTTTCAATAAAACGGCCAAAGCTCTGCATCAATAGATCTCGGTTATGCAATCCAGAAGGTTTTATAATGACGGATTTTCCGCCGCCATGGGGTAAGCCGGCGAGAGCAGCTTTGTAGCTCATTCCTTTTGCCAAACGGATCGCATCGTTGATCGCTGCTGCGGTATCCGGATAGTTGATAAAACGGCAACCGCCAATGGCTGGGCCGCGGAATGTGTCGTGGATGGCGATAATCGCCTGCAAACCGGAGTAGGGATCTTGCCAAAAGTGGAGATCCTGCAAACCGGCGCTTTCCATCTGTCTAAACATGACGGGATCCTCCGTACGCGTTTCAAACTTTGGAACTACCTGATAACTATGTCTTACTATCTTGGCTGACCTTTTGGATCAGTTTTTTACTTGAGCCTGTCTTTTGGATAGCACAGCTTTGAAGAAAGTTCAGCTGGTCTCTGAGGGCTGAAAATAAAATTATGGCCGATTCTGTAACCTATATATTGTGTTGCAGTGCGTTATCATCAGTAACTGCAAGGGGTGTAAGGCCAGTGATAAAAACGTCTATCCGAACGGGGTATGCACTAAAAATAAATGTGAAAAAAATTGCCCTTGAATAAAGCCAGATTCTTGCTAGCCCCAGCCTAAAAAGGCAGGTTTTGTTGTTAATAGCGATGAACGTGATTGATATAGAGGCTTTTGTCGGGGAAAAAACATAAAGTCTAATGTGACTTGGCCATTATCTGGTTAGAATGAGTTGCCGAATGCAGATTAGAGCTGCAAAACCTTAGTGTATAGGTATAATTTGGCGAACATACTGAATCTGTTGTAGTTAAAGGTTACCGATCCGAGTTATGAAAACTCCTCCTTTTTTATTCTTTAAAAAGCCGTTGATAAGAGCGCTGCTGGTTTCTGTATGTGCAGTGACAGCGTTAAATGTTCAGGCTGATGATACCGAACTGAGTCTGGATCAGGAGACTCTGTTACTGGCAAGCCTGGGTGATCTACAACAGAACCAGATGAATGGGGCAATGTCTAAGCTACGCACTTTGATCGATGAGCAGCCAGATTTCAGGTTGGCTCAACTGATCTATGCGGATCTTATGTCGGCTCAGGGCGGCACTTTGAGTGCTGTTGGAAACAATGGCCAAAGCGATAAAAAAACCTTGCAGGGGCTTATTTCTGAAGCTCGTGCTCGCATGAGTGTCGATCGCTATACACCACAGCCGAATACCATCCCTGGTAGTTTGATACAGATGTCTGCAGAGCAGAAGCATGTGATTGTTGTGGATACAAATCTGTCCCGCTTATACCTGTTTGAAAACAGTGCCGGTGTACCGAAACTGATTAAGGACTATTACGTCTCTTATGGTCGGGGTGGTGTTGAAAAGACTAAGCGTGGCGACCTGAGAACCCCTCTAGGTGTCTATTTTACTACCGGCCGCTTGACTGATGATCAGTTGCCACCTCGTTACGGTACCGGGGCACTGCCTATAAACTACCCTAATGCCTGGGATCAGCGATTGGGTCACACTGGAAGTGGAATCTGGGTTCACGGCTCACCAAAAGATACCTTTAGCCGAGCCCCTCAGGCGAGTGAAGGTTGTTTGTCTTTGAGCAATAACCATTTTACCGAGCTGGATGGCATCATCGATCTGAATGCGACACCTGTTTTGATCGGAACCTCGTTTGAGTGGCTCGAACTGGATAGCTGGAAGCAGAAAAAAACGGCGTTTTCTCAAGTTGTTGATAATTGGCGCAGTGATTGGGAAAGTAAAAATACCGATAACTATCTGAGTCATTATTCTAAGCAGTTTAAAAATGGGGACATGGGCTTTGAGAAGTTTGCGACCCATAAGCGTCGCGTTAATAGCAGTAAGTCGTTTATTGATGTTGATGTAGAAAATTTGAGTATTTATCAACACCCGGATAACCAGGATATGTTTATTGCCACCTTCATTCAGAACTATCAGAGTGATAATTACAGTGGCAGCGATATTAAACGGCAATACTGGGTGAATGAAGAGGGTAACTGGCGGATCGCCTATGAGGGGCTTCCGCAGAAAGGAAAGCCATAAGTGATAGATAGAAAAATATAAAAAACCTCCTTTTGGAGGTTTTTTTATATCTTGTCAGCCGGTATTAAAGCGTCGATTCAGTCGTGATTTTCCATTGGCCGTTTTCCAGGGCCAGGATCAGCGTTTTGTAGACCTTATCCTGATAGGTATCAGACTGATATGTCTGACTGAAGACAGAGCGTACTCTGCCATTACCGGCTTCTGCAAGGGAGATATCAGAAACTTCTATCTTGATGAAAGCGGGCTTGCTTATACGTTTATGGCGACCCCATTCCCATTGTTTGTGGGTTACTTGAGGGTCGGGAGAGTATTCGCCGGTATAGAAATCCAGATAGGCTTCCACATTTTGAGCAGACCAGGAGCTCGCCCAGTTAGTGATCAATTGCTGGAGCTCGCTTCGGACTTTGTCAGATAAAAGGGGGGTGTCGCCAATCTCAGTTGCAGAAGTTGTCTGTACTTCGCTTTGCTCTGGGGTGTCTGCTGAAGCAACAACTGCTGGTGCTGTCGTTGGAGCGGTTTCAATCTTAGGTGCTGCAACTGGAGCAGTTTCAATCTTTGGTGCTTCAATTGTCGTGTTGGCTTCTGTTGTTACTACCTGGAAAGCAGGTACTCTGCCTTCTGATACCTGTCGCTCTTCGATAATAAGTTCAGACGGTTGCTTCTCTAAGGTTTTTATTGCTGCTTCAGAGCTCACGACAGAAGGCGGCTTCGCCGGGGTTTGTTCCGAAGACGCTATGATAATTTGTGTTGGAGCGGGATTATAAACCTGATCGAGAATGCCCAGATTAGCCCGGCGGCTTTGAGTGGTTGAATCCAGATTTAGAGCTCGATTGTAAGCCTGCGTGGCAAGGGTTGCGTAAACTGCTTTCAGATTTGTCTGCACTTGGGCGTAGCTGGGGTGGGTTTCAAATGCTTGTAACAGCACTTCGACCGCTTTATCATTTTCCCCTTTTCGAGCGTGAACCACCGCGAGATTGTTATAGGGTTCAGGTGATTCTGGATAGAGTTGAACCAGTCGGCTGAATACATCGGCTGCCTCATCTAGTTTGTTCTGGTTAATCAGTGAGATTCCGTACAGTAGCCACCCATTTGGATCTTTTGGATTGCTAGCCAGGTAGCTATTTACCTTATCGAAAGCGCCTTTCAGATCACCTTTTCTCTGCAATTTTTTCGACAGTTTCAGCTCAGTCGCTAACAGCTGAGAATTAAATTCTATTTTTTTTCTCAGTTTTTCCGAGTCTGGGTTTTCAGCTGAAACTAATGGTGTACTTAAAGCCCGTTCTTCATCTTCTAACCAGTTATTCAATGCGTTAAGCCTGGAATCAATGTCCGCCTGGTTTGCCTGAAAATCAGGTTTCTTGGTGCAGTCATAATCATTTTTGGAACCGGCGCTTTGACAGAAAATCTCAGGCTGACCAGCAGCACTAACAGTCATAGATCCGGTAAGCAGACCGATAGCTAAAGCTAACGTCAGTTTACGGGTTATGGCAGTACGCATGTAGTTTTTACCGTTGTTAGTCATCGAAGGCGTGTCCATTCAAGAGTATTCAGGCTTTGAAGTTTGTAGTCAGAGGCGATTATAACTTGAAACGTGTATTGCGTAAGTATTTACGGGGTAAACCCTCATATAAAAAAACAGCCACTCGGAAGTGGCTGTTTTTAAGGGTAGGCAGATTAATTACTGCTGTTCGCGAGCGATCGCCCGGTAGGCAATATCATCGCGGTAGTAAACGCCATTCCAGTCGATCTGCTTAACCAGGTCGTAGGCTCGCTGTTGAGCTTCTGTAACGGTATTTCCCATTGCGGTAGCGCAAAGAACCCGGCCGCCGTTGGTAACGATCTGACCATCTTTCTGAGCTGTCCCTGCGTGAAATACTTTGGTGCCTTCAGCAACCTCGGTTGGCAGACTAATAGAATCCCCTTTGTCATAGTCGCCAGGGTAACCACCGGCAGCAAGAACGACACCAACCGCGCAACGGGAATCCCAGTCAGCTGTGGTCTGATCCAGTTTTCCATCCAACGCTGCATTACAAAGCTCAGCGATATTTGATTTCAGACGCAGCATAATAGGCTGTGTTTCAGGATCACCGAAGCGGCAGTTATATTCAATAACCTTAGGCGTATTGTCAGCCATTATCATCAGGCCGGCATAGAGGAATCCAACATAGGTATTACCTTCCTCAGCCATACCTTTAACGGTTGGCAGGATAACCTCTTGCATAATGCGCTGATCGATTTCAGGTGTAACCACCGGGGCGGGAGAATACGCACCCATACCGCCAGTATTAAGCCCTGTATCGCCGTTGCCCATGCGCTTGTGGTCCTGGCTGGTGGCCATAGGAAGTACATTGGTGCCGTCAACCATGACGATAAAGCTAGCTTCTTCGCCATCGAGGAACTCTTCGATGACGACTCGGTGTCCAGCTTCGCCAAAGGCATTGCCAGCCAGCATGTCTTTTACGGCTTCTTCTGCTTCTTCCAGTGTCATCGCAACGATAACGCCTTTACCTGCAGCAAGACCATCTGCTTTTACTACAATTGGCGCACCCACTTTTTGTAGATATGCCAGAGCCGGCTCAACTTCGGTGAAATTTTGGTAATCGGCAGTTGGAATCTGCTGGCGTTCCAGAAAGTCTTTAGTAAAAGCTTTAGAACCTTCTAGTTGCGCGGCACCTTTAGAGGGGCCGAAACAGCGCAGGCCTTCACTCTGAAAGCGATCAACAATACCTTCGACCAAAGGGGCCTCGGGGCCAACGATGGTCAGAGCCACATCGTTATCTTTGGCAAAAGCGACCAGTGAATCCTGATCCATTACATCGATGGCAATATTTTCTACTTTCGGCTCGATCGCAGTACCGGCATTTCCCGGAGCGACAAATACTTTAGCGATTTTGCTGTCCTGAGCAGCCTGCCACGCTAATGCGTGTTCACGACCGCCGGAGCCAATTACTAATACGTTCATATCTCTACCTTTATCCTGACTTCGTCCGACAAAAGAAGAGCCAGGTTAACTGGCTCATTCAGTGTGTACCGCGTTTAGTGGCGGAAGTGACGCATACCGGTGAATACCATCGCCATACCGTGTTCGTTAGCCGCATCAATTACTTCTTGATCACGCATTGAACCACCCGGTTGGATAATCGCTTTGATGCCTGCAGCCGCAGCGGAGTCGATGCCATCACGGAACGGAAAGAATGCGTCTGATGCCATCACCGAGCCTTCAACTTCGAGGCCTTCATCGGCGGCTTTGATACCGGCAATCTTGGCGCTATATACGCGACTCATCTGACCCGCACCAACACCGATAGTCTGGCCATTTTTGGCATAGACAATAGCGTTAGATTTAACAAACTTAGCAACTTCCCAGCAAAACAATAGATCACGGATCTCCTGTTCAGTAGGCTGGATAGTCGTCACAACTTTTAGTTCGCTGACATCAACCATGCCAAGGTCCTGATCCTGAACCAGCAGACCGCCGTTAACCCGCTTGTAATCGAATCGAGCGGTACGATCGGTTGACCACTCGCCGCATGCCAGTAGACGAACATTGGGCTTGGCAGCAACGATATCCGATGCTTCCTGGGTGACACTTGGTGCAATAATGACTTCAACAAACTGACGTGCAACGATCGCTGTAGCAGTGGCTGCATCCAGTTCACGGTTGAAAGCGATAATGCCGCCAAAGGCTGAAGTAGGGTCGGTTTGGAATGCTTTGTTATACGCTTCCAGAATGTCTGCACCGATGGCTACGCCGCATGGATTAGCGTGCTTAACGATGACACAAGCGGGCTCTTTGAACGGCTTAACACATTCAAGTGCTGCATCGGTGTCGGCAACATTATTAAACGAAAGCGCTTTTCCCTGGAGTTGACGGGCAGTAGATACACTGGCTTCAGCAGGGTTTGCTTCAACGTAGAAAGCTGCTTTTTGATGCGGGTTTTCGCCATAACGCATCTCCTGTGCTTTAACAAACTGAGTGTTAAAAGTACGAGGGAAATCCGCAGGTTCCTCTTCTGAACCATCGGTGATTGCGCCAAGATAGTTGGCGATCATGCCGTCATAGGCAGCGGTGTGCTCAAACGCCTGAACAGCAAGGTCAAAACGGGTCGGATGGGTAAGACCTTTATTCTCATCTAATTCAGCGATAATGCGTTCGTAGTTGTTAGCTGTAACAACGATGGCGACATCTTTATGGTTTTTAGCAGCAGAGCGAACCATCGTTGGGCCGCCGATATCGATATTTTCAATCGCCATAGGCAGATCGCAATCAGGACGGGCGATGGTTTGCTCGAATGGATACAGATTTACTACCACCATGTCGATTGGCGTAATGCCATGCTCGTTCATGATCGTATCATCGGTTCCGCGACGGCCAAGAATTCCACCGTGAATTTTTGGATGCAGGGTTTTGACCCGGCCATCCATCATTTCAGGGAAGCCGGTGTAATCGGAGACTTCAATCGCCGGTACATCGTTATCTTTTAACAGTTTGTATGTGCCGCCGGTGGAAAGAATCTCAACACCGCGCTGGGTCAGTGCCTGGGCGAATTCAACGATTCC
>NZ_JADGEW010000032.1:0-3901 GCF_016744155.1 Amphritea sp.
GTCTAATGCGCTTCATAGTCATGCCTTCATCAACGAAGACTTCAGAAACACGCAGCTCATCAATATCAGCACCTTCGTTATGCTCTGCGTTAGCAATAGCAGACTCGAGTACCTTCTTAACAAGAACCGCACCTTTTTGAGGGCTGAAAGCCAAAATATTCAGGGCTTCACCCACCGCCATTCCGCGGATTTGATCGGCAACCAAACGCGCTTTCTGAGCCGAGATATGGGCGCCTTTGTGCTTTGCGGCTACTTCCATTTTCTTAACCCCTAATTAGCGTTTAGCTTTCTTATCTGCAGCATGACCCTTATACGTACGGGTAGCAGCAAATTCGCCTAATTTATGACCAACCATATCTTCGGTGATAAACACCGGAACGTGCTGACGGCCATTATGAACTGCAATCGTTAGTCCTACAAAGTTTGGAAAAACTGTAGAACGACGAGACCAAGTCTTGATCGGACGACGATCTTTGATCTCAACTGCAGCTTCTACCTTTTTCAACAGGTGAAGGTCGATAAAAGGACCTTTCTTCAGTGAACGTGGCACAGCTGTATCCTCTGATTATTTCGCTTGACGACGGCGTACGATCATCTTATCAGTACGCTTATTCTTACGAGTTTTCTTACCTTTAGTCGGAACGCCCCATGGTGTCACAGGATGACGACCACCAGATGTACGACCCTCACCACCACCGTGTGGGTGATCGACCGGGTTCATCGCTACACCACGAACAGTAGGACGAACACCACGCCAGCGAGTAGCACCAGCCTTGCCCAAACGACGCAGGGAATGCTCGGAGTTACCTACTTCACCCAGTGTTGCGCAGCAATCAATCAACACTTTACGCATTTCGCCGGAACGAAGACGCAATGTTGCGTGAGCACCTTCACGTGCAACCAGCTGAGCAGAAGTACCTGCAGAACGTGCAATTTGCGCACCCTTGCCTGGCTTCATTTCGATACAGTGGACGACGCTACCAACAGGAATGTTACGCAGTGGTAAGCAGTTACCTGGTTTAATTTCAGCATGCTGACCAGATATCAGAGAATCACCAGCACTAACACCTTTAGGGGCGATAATATAGCGACGCTCACCGTCTGCATACATCAACAATGCGATGTGTGCTGAGCGGTTTGGATCATACTCCAGACGCTCAACGGTAGCAGGGATATCCAGCTTGTTGCGACGGAAATCGATAACACGGTAATGTTGCTTATGACCGCCACCAATGTGACGAGTCGTAATGCGACCATAAGTGTTACGACCACCGGTCTTGCTTTTCTTCTCGACCAGAGCAGCAAAAGGCTTGCCCTTGTGTAGATCAGGTGTAGTAACCTTAACTACGTGACGGCGTCCAGCGGAGGTCGGTTTAGATTTGATTATAGCCATTCTTGTAACCCCTCTTATTCGCCATCAATGAAGTCGATGTCGTGACCGTCTGCAAGGCAAACATATGCCTTACGTACGTCAGAGCGCTTACCCATACCGCGCTGAGTGCGCTTGGTTTTGCCCTTAACGTTGACGACGTTCACGCCAGTTACTTTAACGCTAAACAACTGCTCAACAGCCTTTTTGATCTCAGGCTTAGTTGCGTCAGTTGCAACGCGGAATACTACCTGCTGAGAACCTTCAGCAACGATAGTTGCTTTCTCAGAGATGTGCGGCCCTAGCAGCACTTGATAGATGCGTCCTTCGTTCATGACAACGCCTCCTCAATTTTCTTGAGAGCAGCAACGGTCACTACAACCTTATCAAAGCCAACAAGACTAACAGGATCGATACCAGCAGCATCACGTACATCAACATGCGGTACGTTGCGTGCAGCCAAATACAGGTTCTGCTCAAGGTCTTCTGTCACAACTAGTGCGTTTGCCAGCTCAAGCTCGTTCAGCTTAGCGATAAACTGCTTAGTCTTAGGCGCGTCTACCTGGAAGTTTTCAACAACTACCAGACGCTCCTGACGTACCAGCTCAGACAAGATGCAACGCATCGCAGCGCGATACATTTTCTTGTTAACTTTTTGAGCATGGTCACGTGGCTGAGCAGCGAATGTTACGCCACCAGTACGCCACAGAGGACTACGAATAGTACCAGCACGTGCACGGCCAGTACCCTTTTGACGCCAAGGCTTAGCACCACCGCCGCTAACTGCAGCGCGGTTCTTTTGGGCCTTGGTGCCCTGACGACCACCAGCCAGGTATGCCGTAACAACCTGATGAACTAGTGCTTCGTTGAATTCTTTACCAAATGCCAGATCGGAAACTTCTACGTTTCCACCAGCTCCTGCAAGATTCAGATTCATTTCAAACCCCCTCAGGAACCAGCTTTAACAGCTGATTTTACGATTACGTCGCCGCCGGTAGCACCAGGCACAGCGCCTTTAACTAACAGCAGATTGCGCTCGACATCGATGCGAACAACTTCAAGAGACTGAATCGTTACACGCTCAGCTCCCATATGTCCTGCCATCTTCTTGCCTTTCCACACTCGACCTGGAGTCTGACACTGACCAATAGAACCAGGAGCACGATGAGAAAGTGAGTTACCGTGAGTCGCATCCTGCATGGAGAAGTTCCAGCGCTTAATACCGCCTTGGAAACCTTTACCTTTGGATTGACCGGTTACATCAATTTTCTGACCTGCTTCAAAGCGCTCAACAGTCAGTTGATCACCTACATTTACTTCTTCGTCACCCGACAGACGGAACTCCCACAAACCACGACCTGCTTCAGTCTCTGCTTTCGCAAAGTGACCTGCAGCGGCCTTAGTAACGCGGTTAGCACGACGAGAACCTACAGTTACCTGCACAGCAGAATAACCATCTGTTTCTTCGGTCTTAACCTGTGTTACCCGATTCGGTTCCACCTCGATGACTGTGACTGGCACTGACGCGCCGTCTTCTGTGAAGACACGAGTCATACCTGCTTTACGTCCAATTAAGGATACAGACATTTTATAAACCTCACATTGCCAGTTGTGTACGGGGCTAAAACCCGCTATGGCTGCCTAAAAGGCATTCCACACGCAGATTATCTAATCTGCGCAGTCGTCTAAATTAGCCGAGGCTAATTTGCACTTCAACACCCGCAGCAAGATCTAGCTTCATCAATGCATCAACAGTTTTTTCTGTTGGTTCAACGATGTCTAGAACACGTTTATGAGTACGGATCTCATACTGATCACGTGCATCTTTATTCACGTGAGGAGAGACCAGAACTGTAAAACGTTCTTTGCGGGTAGGAAGTGGGATCGGACCATGCACCTGAGCACCTGTCCGCTTAGCAGTCTCAACGATCTCCTGAGCGGAAGAGTCAATCAGGCGATGATCAAAAGCCTTTAGACGGATTCTGATTTTCTGGTTTTGCATTTGATCACAATTCCTAGAATTTAAAATACGGCTTTCGCCACCTAACCCCATTTAACGGGGTAGCGCATTCTACTTACCCTATACCCCCAAGTCAAGCCCGTATCGGTTAGGAATTATACAGCCCGATTTCTGAGGAATTAATAACACTCAGGGCTTGATTAACAAACAAGCAAAGAGAAACTCTTTCTTTAGAAAAAAACAGAGGCATGGGACACCAAAAAGCTACTTCATTTGCGGACGCAAATGCGAGCGAGTTAAGTCCAGCAAAGCTCCTTTGCGCCTGACTTAACAATGCGACTTTTGATATGGCCGCACTTAAGCTTGAAAGACACCAAACTCCAGCCATATCAAAATAATAAACGCTAAAAACAAAAAAGGCTCCCGAAGGAGCCTTTTTAAACATCAGCGAGTATTACTCGATGATTTTAGATACAACGCCTGCACCAACTGTACGTCCGCCTTCACGGATCGCAAAGCGCAGACCTTCTTCCATCGCGATTGGGTTGATCAGGGTAACATCCATCTTGATG
>NZ_JADGEW010000032.1:4001-43314 GCF_016744155.1 Amphritea sp.
TTCAGCACAAACACGTGTCAGTGCTGCTGTCAGAGTTGTTTTACCGTGGTCAACGTGGCCGATTGTACCAACGTTAACGTGCGGTTTATTACGTTCAAACTGTTCTTTAGCCACGATTAATACCTCATTAATATATTGGGCAAATTATCTTGCATTGATTACTGCTTCAGCGACGTTCTTCGACGCCTCACCATAATCAAGGAATTCCATAGAGTAGGTTGCACGACCTTGAGTAGCAGAACGCAGATCTGTAGCATAGCCAAACATCTCACCCAGCGGTACCTGGGCGTCAATTATTTTACCAGAGCTACTATCTGTCATACCCTGCACCAAACCACGACGACGACTAAGGTCTCCCATAACGTCACCCATGTAGTTTTCGGGCGTAACAACTTCTACCTTCATCACTGGCTCAAGCAAACAGGGATTTGCTTCCTGCGCATACTTCTTAAGCGCCTGAGATGCAGCAATTTTAAACGCCATCTCGTTAGAGTCAACATCATGGAAGGAGCCATCATACAGACGCGCCTTCAGGCCGATAAGCGGATAACCGGCAATTACACCGTTCTTCATCTGCTCCGCGACACCCTTTTCAATCGCAGGGATAAATTCCTTAGGAATAGAACCACCCACGATCTCATTGATGAACTCCAGCCCCTCCTCATCGGAAGGACTAAACTCAATGACGACATGACCATACTGGCCACGACCACCGGACTGACGGATAAACTTATGGTTTGCCACGACAGACTTGCGGATTTTCTCACGATAGGCCACCTGCGGCTTACCGATGTTCGCTGACACGCTAAATTCACGCCTCATACGATCCACCAGAATATCCAGGTGTAATTCGCCCATACCTGAGATGATTGTCTGGCCGGTTTCAGGATCGGTCTCAACCCGGAAAGAAGGATCTTCCTGCGCTAGTTTACCTAGTGCAAGACCCATCTTTTCCTGGTCTGCCTGTGATCTAGGCTCAACCGCTACCGAAATTACCGGCTCAGGAAACTCCATGCGCTCCAAAATGATTCGATCATTAGGACTGCACAGCGTCTCTCCAGTAGTAACGTCTTTCACACCGATCAGAGCTGCGATATCGCCTGCGCGAACCTCTTTAATCTCTTCCCGGTTATTTGCGTGCATCTGCACCATCCGCCCAACGCGATCTTTCTTACCTTTGACAGAGTTAATAATACTGTCACCGGAAGCCAGAACACCGGAGTACACCCGAACAAATGTCAGAGTACCTACGAATGGGTCAGTTGCAATTTTAAACGCCAGAGCTGCAAAAGGGGCACTATCATCGGCTTCACGCGTTGCAACGGTTTCATCATCATCGAGCACACCCTCAATCGCCTTAACTTCAATCGGCGACGGCATATACTCAATAACGGCATCCAAAACCGCCTGAACACCTTTATTCTTAAATGCAGAACCTGCCTGCATCAGAACCAGGTCATTATCAAGGGTACGGCGACGCAAGCCAGCCTTGATATCTTCATTGGACAGATCACCCTCTTCAAGGTACTTATCCATCAACTCGTCAGAAGCTTCAGCAGCCGCCTCTATCATCTGCTCACGCAGATCTTCAGCTTGCCCCTGCAGCTCAGCTGGGATCTCTTCCAGCTCGTAAGTCATCCCCTGATCCGACTCATTCCACATAATGGCTTTCATACGGACCAGATCGACAACACCTTTAAACTCTTCCTCTGCACCGATCGGAAAATTGATCGGCACAGCATGAGCACCCAGACGCTCCTTTAACTGGTCAGCGACCATGAAAAAGTCTGCGCCAGCACGGTCCATCTTATTGACGAACACCATGCGTGGCACTTCATACTTGTTTGCCTGACGCCACACGGTCTCAGTTTGAGGCTGAACACCTGAAGACGCACACAACACCACAACAGCACCATCAAGTACCCGCAGAGAACGTTCAACTTCAATCGTGAAGTCAACGTGCCCCGGTGTATCGATAATGTTGATCCGGTGCTGATCAAACTGCTGGCTCATACCACTCCAGAAACAGGTGGTCGCAGCGGAGGTGATAGTGATACCACGCTCCTGTTCCTGCTCCATCCAATCCATGGTCGCTGCGCCATCATGTACTTCACCGATTTTATGAGACATACCGGTGTAGAACAAAACGCGTTCAGTCGTAGTGGTTTTACCCGCATCAACATGGGCAACGATACCGATATTTCGGTATCTGTTAATCGGTGTTTTACGAGCCAAAACTCAATCCTCGGAACTTCATAAAAAAGCTTAGAAGCGGTAGTGAGCGAATGCTTTGTTCGCTTCAGCCATGCGATGAACGTCTTCACGCTTCTTCACAGCTGCACCACGACCTTCAACTGCATCACCGATTTCACCGGCCAGACGCAGAGCCATGGATTTTTCACCACGCTTACGAGCAGAGTCAACCAACCAACGCATAGCCAGTGCTACACGACGTGATGGACGCACTTCTACAGGCACCTGGTAAGTAGCACCACCTACACGGCGAGATTTAACCTCAACCATAGGCTGGATAGCTTCTAAAGCTTTGTTGAATGCTTCAATTGGATCTTCGTCAGTACGCTGAGCAATTGTGTCTAGCGCGCCGTAAACGATCTTCTCAGCAACAGATTTCTTACCACTGATCATCAAGTGGTTAGTAAATTTTGCCAGTGTAATGTTACCGAACTTAGGATCCGGCAGGATTTCACGTTTTGCCGCAACTCTTCTTCTTGGCATGATAAGCCCCTTAATCTAGGTCTTCAGGTTATTTCAGGAATTGATACCTGACCTTACTCTTATTGCTTGCGGTCTAGCTCTAGTTGTATAGCCGGTTGTTTGCACAACCGTTGCCTGACTTCTGTCGCTGTCCCGTAAACTATTAAGACTTAGGACGCTTGGTACCGTACTTAGAACGACCTTGCTTACGGTCGTTAACGCCACTGGTATCCAGTGCGCCACGTACTGTGTGGTAACGAACACCCGGCAAGTCTTTTACACGACCACCACGGATAAGAACAACAGAGTGCTCCTGTAGGTTATGACCTTCACCACCGATGTAGGAAGTAACCTCAAATCCGTTAGTAAGACGAACACGACATACTTTACGTAATGCTGAGTTCGGTTTCTTAGGGGTTGTAGTATAGACGCGGGTACAAACGCCACGACGTTGAGGACAAGCCTGCAGTGCAGGTACGTCACTCTTGGTCACTTTGCGCTTGCGCGGCTGTCGTACCAACTGGTTAATAGTTGCCATTAAGCAAACTCCACGCTTTATTTAAGCACCAAAAAAACAGGATTTTTTTCACTCCTGTCACGAAAGGGCCGAGATTGTACTCAATCTCGGCCCATCAGGTCAATATTCGACCAGATTTATTCTGAATCAGGCGTCACTCGCCGCTTGATTCAACGCTTCGGTCAGCGCCAATTGAACGTCTTCTGCACTTACAGATACGTTATCATCAACTTTCTGAGCCTTACGCTTACGTTCTTTGTGGTATGCCAAACCGGTACCAGCCGGAATCAGACGTCCCACAACAACGTTTTCTTTCAGACCCCGCAGGTAATCCTTCTTACCACATACTGCACCTTCGGTCAGTACGCGGGTAGTTTCCTGGAAGGAAGCCGCAGAGATGAAGGATTCAGTCGCCAGAGATGCCTTGGTGATACCCAGCAGTACACGATCGTACTTAGCCAGCATCTTACCTTCAGCTTCCAGGCGCTTATTCTCTTCAATTACCTTGTGGTATTCAGCCTGCTCACCATTGATGAACGTACTATCTCCACCGTTGGTGATATCAACTTTACGCAGCATCTGACGACAAATAACTTCGATGTGCTTATCGTTAATGCCAACACCCTGGAGGCGATATACGTCCTGAATTTCAGTGGTGATATATTTCGCCAGCTCAGCAACACCTTTGATGCGCAGAATATCGTGCGAGTTAGACGGGCCATCAGAGATAACCTCACCCTTCTCAACCGTCTCGCCTTCAAATACGTTCAGGTTACGCCACTTAGGAATCATGATCTCAATTGGATCAGCATTCTGAGGAGAGATAACCAGACGCTTCTTACCCTTGGTTTCTTTACCGAAGGTAATCGTACCGGAGATCTCAGCCAGAATAGACGACTCTTTCGGCTTACGCGCTTCAAACAAGTCAGCAACCCGTGGCAGACCACCGGTAATATCCTTGTTTACAGAGCCTTCCTGAGGGATACGAGCCAGTACATCACCAACACCTACCTCAGCACCATTACTTAGGTTCAAAATCGCCTTAGCAGGCAGCAGGTACTGTGCAGGCTGATCTGTTCCTGGGTGGAACAGGTCATCACCTGTAGTAGCGTCAACCAAACGGATTAGAGGACGAATATCCTTGCCCGCGGCAGGACGTACAGCCGCATCCAGAATCTCGATAGTCGACAAACCGGTCAATTCATCAGTCTGTTGCTTAACGGTAACACCGTCGTCAATACCAACAAACTCAATCTTACCCGCAACCTCAGAGATGATTGGGTGTGTATGCGGATCCCAGTTAGCAACGATAGCGCCGGCATCAACATTTGAAGCATCTTTAACCTTGATCACAGAACCGTAAGGCAGCTTATAACGCTCACGCTCACGACCGTGTTCATCGGTTACACCTAACTCACCGGAGCGAGATGTTGTAACCAAAGAGCCATCAGCTTTTTCTACTGCTTTCAGATTGTGCATCCGAATCGTACCGGAGTTTTTAACCTGAACGCTGTCAACAGCTGCTGCCCGCGATGCCGCTCCACCGATGTGGAAGGTACGCATGGTAAGCTGTGTACCTGGCTCACCGATTGACTGTGCTGCGATAACGCCGACCGCTTCACCCGGGTTAACCCGATGTCCACGACCCAGGTCACGACCATAACAACTGGCACAAAGACCGAAAGTAGTTTCGCAGGTAATCGCACTGCGAACCACAATCTCGTCGATAGAGGAGTAACGCTCTTCATCGTCAAGACGTTTAACCCAAGTCTCATCCATCAGAGTGCCCGCTTCAAGCAGCACTTCTTTACCGGTTGGATCCATTACGTCTTTAGCAACAGTACGACCCAGAACACGATAACCCAGACCGACAACTACGTCGCCACCCTCGATCAACGGCTGCATGATCATACCCGCTTCGGTACCACAATCTTCTTCTGTGATGACCAGATCTTGCGCAACATCAACCAGACGACGAGTCAGGTAACCTGAGTTCGCAGTCTTCAAAGCGGTATCTGCAAGACCTTTACGAGCACCGTGAGTAGAGATGAAGTACTGAAGTACGTTCAGACCTTCACGGAAGTTCGCGGTGATAGGCGTTTCGATGATCGAGCCATCTGGCTTAGCCATCAGACCACGCATACCCGCCAACTGACGAATCTGTGCCGCACTACCTCGGGCACCGGAGTCAGCCATCATATAAACTGAGTTGAAGGAATCCTGAACGACGGTATTACCATCGCGATCCAGAACTTCCTCGCGCTTCAGGTTATCCATCATCTTCTTAGCCAGGATTTCATTGGCACGGGACCAGATGTCGATAACCTTGTTGTATTTCTCGCCCTGAGTAACCAGACCGTCTGCAAACTGCATCTCGATCTCTTTCACTTCAGTATCAGCTGCAGTGATGATCTCAACTTTCTCATCAGGAATAACGAAATCGTTTACACCGATAGAGGAGCCAGAAACAGTTGCCTGACGGAAGCCCATGTACATGACTTGGTCAGCAAAGATAACCGTATCTTTCAGGCCGACAATACGATATGCCGTGTTAATCAGACGGGAGATCGCTTTCTTTGTCATCGACAGGTTTACCAACTCAAACGGCAAACCAGTAGGCACGATATCAAACAGCATGGCACGACCAACAGTTGTTTCCTGAATGGTAATGCGATTCTCTTCGTTGCCCTCGATATCACGGATAGTTTCGTTAATACGAACCTTAACAATAGCCTGCAGATCAACCTGCTTGGCACCGTAGGCGCGCTGAACTTCCTTAATATCAGCAAAGACAGTGCCTTCACCTAGAGCGTTGATGCGTGAACGAGTCATCCAGTACAGACCCAATACTACGTCCTGCGAAGGTACGATGATTGGCTCGCCGTTCGCTGGCGACAGTACGTTGTTGGTTGACATCATCAGCGCGCGAGCTTCCAGCTGCGCTTCAATTGTCAGCGGTACGTGTACCGCCATCTGGTCACCGTCAAAGTCGGCGTTATAGGCAGCACACACTAGTGGGTGCAGCTGAATCGCTTTACCTTCAATCAGTACCGGCTCAAATGCCTGGATACCGAGACGGTGAAGTGTTGGCGCCCGGTTAAGCATGATCGGATGCTCACGGATAACTTCATCCAGAATATCCCAAACCAGTGCTTCTTCGCGCTCAACCATCTTCTTAGCAGCTTTGATCGTCGTCGCGTGACCACGCAACTCAAGCTTAGAGAAGATAAATGGCTTGAATAGCTCAAGTGCCATCTTCTTAGGCAGACCACACTGATGCAGACGCAGGTATGGACCAACCACGATTACAGAACGACCAGAGTAGTCTACTCGCTTACCCAACAGGTTCTGACGGAAACGACCCTGCTTACCCTTGATCATATCTGCCAAGGATTTCAGAGGCCGCTTGTTAGAGCCAGTGATAGCACGACCACGACGACCGTTATCCAGCAGCGCATCGACAGATTCTTGCAACATACGCTTTTCGTTACGTACGATGATATCCGGTGCACTCAGGTCCAGCAGTCGCTTCAGTCGGTTATTACGGTTGATTACACGACGGTACAGATCGTTTAGATCCGAAGTCGCGAAACGACCGCCATCCAGCGGTACCAGAGGACGCAGATCTGGCGGCAGAACCGGCAGAACTTGTAGAATCATCCACTCTGGCTTATTGCCTGAAGTATGGAAACCTTCCAGCAACTTCAGACGCTTAGACAGCTTCTTGATCTTAGTTTCAGAATTAGTCGCAGGCAGCTCTTCGCGCATCACTTCGATCTCTTCTACAAGATCGATTGACTTCAGCAGTTCTTGAACAGCTTCAGCACCCATACGGGCATCGAAGTCATCACCAAACTCTTCAAGCGCTTCAAAATACTGCTCATCGTTCATCAGCTGACCGCGCTCAAGCGTAGTCATACCAGGATCGATAACAACAAAAGATTCGAAGTACAGGACCCGCTCAATATCACGCAGAGTCATATCCAGCATCAGACCGATACGGGATGGCAGTGACTTCAGGAACCAGATATGGGCAACTGGAGATGCCAGTTCGATGTGACCCATGCGCTCACGACGAACTTTAGCCAGTGCAACTTCAACGCCACACTTCTCACAGATAACGCCACGGTGCTTCAGACGCTTGTACTTACCACAAAGACACTCGTAATCCTTTACAGGACCGAAGATCTTAGCGCAGAACAAACCATCACGTTCCGGCTTAAAGGTACGGTAGTTGATGGTTTCTGGTTTTTTAACTTCACCAAAAGACCAAGATCGAATCATCTCAGGTGATGCCAGACCGATACGGATCGAGTCAAACTCGTCGTTCTGTCCCTGGGATTTCAACAGATTAAGTAAATCTTTCATTTCATTCAGCTCCTCGGGGGAGTTGACTGCACAGCGGTTAAATCAGCTGCGCAGTAAACTATCTGTTAAAGGGTTAGTCGGATTCAAGCTCGATGTCGATACCCAACGAACGAATCTCTTTCACCAACACGTTGAACGATTCTGGCATGCCCGGCTCCATTCTGTGATCGCCATCCACGATGTTTTTATACATCTTGGTACGGCCATTCACGTCATCGGACTTAACAGTCAGCATCTCCTGCAGGGTGTAGGCAGCACCATATGCTTCAAGTGCCCATACCTCCATCTCACCGAATCGCTGTCCACCGAACTGCGCCTTACCACCCAGCGGCTGCTGAGTAACCAGACTGTAAGAACCGGTAGAACGTGCGTGCATCTTGTCGTCAACCAAGTGGTTCAACTTCAGCATGTACATGTAACCAACGGTTACAGGACGAGTGAACTGATCACCGCTTCGACCATCAAACAGCGTGAACTGACCGGTGTCACTTAGGTCCGCCATGCGTAGCAGCTCTTTAACTTCTGCTTCTTTCGCACCGTCAAATACAGCCGTTGCCAGTGGAACACCACCTTTCAGGTTTTTCGCCAGCTCTAGCACTTCATCATCAGAGAAAGTACTAATGTCTTCGTGACGACCAGACTTGTAACCACCCAGCTCGCTGTTATAAACACGATCCAGGAACTCACGCAGCTCTTTAACTGTCTCCAGACGATCACGCTCAACCTGAAGCATCTTATTGATCTTCACGCCCAGGCCTTTAGCTGCCATACCCATGTGGGTTTCCAGCACCTGACCTACGTTCATCCGCGACGGTACACCCAGTGGGTTCAGTACGATATCAACCGGCTCACCGTTCTCATCGTACGGCATATCTTCAACCGGCATGATAACCGAAATAACACCCTTGTTACCGTGACGTCCTGCCATCTTGTCACCTGGCTGTACGCGACGCTTAGTAGCCACGTAAACCTTAACAATTTTCAGTACGCCAGGCGCGAGGTCATCACCGGTCTGCAGCTTGTTCTTCTTATCTTCAAACTTAGCATCCAGCTCAACGCGGCGCTCTTCCAGCTGCTCTTGAGCTTTCTCCAGCATCTCCTGAACTGCTTCATCAGAAACACGGATCTTAAACCACTCAGATCGCTGCAACTCAGCCAGAGCTTCAGAAGTAATCTCTTCACCCTTCTTGAAGTTTGCACCACCTTCAGCTTTCAGACCACAAAGCGCACGACCAAGACGTTCAAACGTAGCCTGATCAACAATCCGTAGCTCTTCGTTCAAATCCTTGCGAATGCGCTTCAGTTCAGATTCTTCAATCGAAACTGCTCGCTCATCCTTAGGCACACCATCACGGGTGAACACCTGTACGTCGATAACCTTGCCGATGGTACCGGTCTTAACACGTAGAGAAGTATCCTTAACATCGGACGCTTTCTCACCGAAGATAGCTCGTAGTAGCTTCTCTTCTGGCGTCAGCTGAGTTTCACCTTTAGGTGTAACCTTACCAACCAGAATATCACCCGGGCCTACTTCAGCACCGATGTGAACAATACCGGCTTCATCCAGCTTGCCCAGTGCAGATTCACCAACGTTTGGAATATCCGAGGTAATCTCTTCTGAACCCAGCTTAGTATCACGCGCCACACAGGTTAGTTCCTGAATATGGATAGTGGTAAAACGATCTTCCTGAACAACACGCTCAGAGATCAGGATGGAATCCTCAAAGTTGTAACCATTCCAAGGCATGAATGCGATGCGCATATTCTGCCCCAGCGCCAGCTCACCTAAGTCAACGGACGGGCCGTCAGCCATAATATCACCGCGCTGAACCTGCTCGCCTTGGCGAACGATAGAGCGCTGGTTAATACAAGTGTTCTGGTTAGAACGGGTGTACTTAGTCAGGTTGTAGATATCTACACCCGCTTCACCCGCTTGAGTCTCTTCATCATTAACACGAACAACGATACGCGCCGCATCAACAGCTTCGATAACACCACCACGGGTTGCAGTAACACAAACCCCGGAGTCACGAGCAACATAACGCTCCATACCGGTACCAACCAGCGGCTTATCAGCACGCAATGTTGGAACAGCCTGACGCTGCATGTTTGATCCCATCAATGCCCGGTTAGCATCATCGTGCTCCAGGAATGGAATCAGTGCAGCAGCAACGGATACTACCTGACGTGGAGATACATCCATGTAGGTAACTTTTTCCGGCGGCATTACGGTAAATTCATTCTGGTGACGAACCGCTACCAAGCCATCGGTAAGGGTGTTGTTATCATCCATTCCGGCAGAAGCCTGGGCGATAACATGACGACCCTCTTCGATCGCTGACAGGTATTCAATCTCATCAGTCACTACGCCATCAGCTACTTTACGGTACGGACTTTCCAAAAAGCCGTAGTCGTTAGTGCGGGCATAAGTTGCCAGAGAGTTGATCAAACCGATGTTTGGTCCTTCAGGCGTCTCGATAGGACATACACGACCATAGTGAGTCGGGTGTACGTCACGAACCTCAAAACCAGCACGCTCACGAGTCAGACCACCTGGCCCAAGCGCAGATACACGACGCTTGTGGGTAACTTCTGACAGCGGGTTGTTCTGATCCATAAACTGAGACAGCTGGGAAGATCCGAAGAACTCCTTAACCGCAGCAGCAACCGGCTTAGCATTGATTAGATCCTGAGGCATCAGGTTATCAGATTCAGCCATACTCAGACGTTCGCGAACAGCACGCTCTACACGTACCAGACCAACACGGAACTGGTTCTCAGCCATCTCACCAACAGAACGAATACGTCGGTTACCCAGGTGATCGATATCATCGACAACACCTTTACCGTTACGTATATCGATCAGGGTTTTCATGACCGCCAGAATGTCGTCTTTATCCAGAATACCTGAGCCAGTCTCTTCAGCACGAGCCAGACGACGATTGAACTTCATCCGACCAACAGCTGACAGATCATAACGCTCTTCACTGAAGAACAGATTCTCAAACAGGTTTTCCGCTGACTCTTTGGTTGGCGGCTCACCAGGACGCATCATGCGGTAGATCTCTACCAATGCTTCCAAGCGACTACGAGTAGTGTCATTACGCAGCGTATCTGAGATGAATGGACCACAGTCCAGTTCATTGGTGTACAGCGTTTCCAGCTCAGTAACGCCAGCAGTACGCATCTGCTCCAGCAACTCTTCAGTGATCTCACTGTTGCCTTCACAAAGTATTTCACCGGTAGTCGGATCGACGATATCTTTCGCGATCACATTAGTCAGCAGATACTCAACAGGAACATCCAGCTGCTGTAGTTTCTCTTTCTCAAGCTGACGAATATGGCGAGGCGTAATACGACGGCCAGATTCAACAACAACGTTACCACTACCATCTTTAATATCGAAAGTTGCAGTTTCACCACGTAGTCGTGATGGCACCAGTGTCATCAGCACTTTATCAGCGGTCAGATTCCACGAAGTGTTATCAAAGAAGGTATCGAGGATCTCTTCAGTGGTATAGCCCAGCGCGCGCAGCAGAATAGTTGCTGGCAGCTTACGACGACGGTCGATACGAACAAACAGGCTATCTTTAGGATCAAACTCGAAGTCCAACCATGAACCACGGTAAGGAATGACACGGGCAGAATACAACAACTTACCCGAAGAGTGAGTCTTGCCCTTATCATGGTCGAAGAATACACCTGGCGAACGATGCAGCTGAGATACGATTACTCGCTCAGTACCGTTAACAACGAAAGTACCGTTGTCGGTCATCAGCGGCATTTCGCCCATGTAAACTTCTTGTTCTTTAATATCTTTGATCGCCTTATTAGACGAATCACGATCATAGATTACTAGGCGTACTTTTACGCGTAGCGGAGCAGCATATGTAATACCGCGCATCTGACATTCTTTAACGTCAAAAACAGGCTCGCCCAGACGGTAACCTACATATTCCAATGCAGCGTTTCCGGAATAGGAAACAATCGGAAATACGGAACTGAAAGCCGCATGCAGTCCGACATCTTTGCGCTCTGCAGAGTCAGCATCCTGTTGCAGGAATTTCAAATATGAATCCAACTGGATTGCCAACAGATATGGAACATCCATCGCTTCCGGCAGCTTTCCGAAGTCTTTACGGATGCGTTTCTTTTCAGTATATGAGTAAGCCATCTAAGTTCCCCAGCATCTGCACCTGAAAAATTCAACCAAACCGAAGGAATTTCTCGATTTGTGAACCGTTATTATTTACTGATACTAAATAACGGAAAAAGGCCGGTGGCATTTTGCCACCAGCCGTATATGTATCAGCTACTTAAATAGTCTGATACAAAGCATAACGCTGTTTACTTAACTTCAACAGTTGCGCCAGCTTCTTCCAGAGCAGCTTTAAGCTCTGCTGCTTCATCTTTGCTAACGCCTTCTTTAACAGCAGTAGGAGCGCCATCAACCATGCCTTTAGCTTCTTTCAAGCCAAGACCAGTTGCTGCACGTACAGCTTTGATTACGTTAACTTTCTTATCGCCAATAGAAGCCAGGATAACGTCGAATTCAGTCTGCTCTTCAGCAGCTGCACCAGCATCACCAGCACCGCCAGCAACAGCAACAGCTGCAGCAGAAACGCCAAACTTCTCTTCCATTGCTTCAACAAGCGCTACAACGTCTACTACAGACATTTCAGCAATTGCATTCAAGATATCTTCTTTAGATACGGACATGATTTAATTCCTAAATATATGAGCCTGAGGCTCTTAACTCGTTTCTTAAGCCGCTAAAAAAATTAAGCTGCTTCTTGTTCTTCTTTCTGATCGCGAATGGCCGCAATAGTGCGAACCAGCTTGCCTGCAGCTGCTTCTTTCATGCAGCACATCAGCTTGCCGATTGCTTCGTCGTAAGTTGGCAGAGATGCCAGCATTGCAACGTCAACAACCTTTCCTTCGAAAGCAGCGGTCTTCAGCTCTAGCTTGTCATTTCCCTTTGCGAAATCTTTAAGAATTCGCGCACCGGCACCTGGGTGGTCGGTAGAAAATGCAATCAGAGTTGGACCTACGAATGATTCAGTAATACATTCGTAATCAGAGCCTTCTACTGCGCGGCGTGCAAGCGTGTTACGTACGACTTTAAGCCATACGCCAGCTTCACGTGCCTGCTTACGCAGGGTAGTCATGTCCTCAACGGCAACGCCGCGAGAATCTGCAACTACAGCAGAGAGAGCGCTCTTAGCAGCTTCCTGGACTTCAGCAACAATCGCTTTTTTATCTTCGAGTCCTAATGCCACAATTTACTCCTGGGTTTAGTCTTTTCGACTGTTTACCAATGACTTCAGCATCTATCACTGAAGCGCCGAGTACGGTGGTTAAATTGATCCTGTTAAGGGGATCACACCGTCTGCGCAGGCTGATTAATTAAGAGTCCGGCTTCGCCATTCTCGCCTGCGGTCTTTGACGACCTCTACAGCATGCTGCAGAGACCCTCAATTTTTCTGACAATCGATTAAGCAGTTAAAGAGCTTTGATCGATTACCAGGCCTGGCCCCATAGTGGTGGTCAGGGTAACTTTCTTCATGAACACGCCTTTAGCAGAAGCAGGCTTAAGCTTCTTCAGCTCGCCAACCAGCGCTTCCAGGTTTGCCTTGATAGCGTCAGCTTCGAAGCCAACTTTACCAATGCCTGCATGGATAATACCGTTCTTGTCAGTACGGAAACGCACTTGACCGGCCTTAGCATTGTTTACCGCAGTAACAACGTCAGGTGTAACAGTACCAACCTTAGGGTTTGGCATCAGACCACGAGGACCCAGAACCTGTCCTAACTGGCCAACAACGCGCATCGCATCAGGAGTCGCGATAACAACGTCAAAGTTCAGATCGCCGCCCTTGATTTGTTCAGCCAGATCTTCGAAACCAACAACATCTGCGCCAGCAGCTTTTGCTTTCTCAGCGTTCTCGCCCTGAGCAAAAACAGCTACACGAACATCTTTACCAGTACCACTTGGCAGCACACTTGAACCACGAACGTTCTGATCAGATTTACGCGGGTCAATACCCAGGTTAACCGCAACATCCATAGACTCTTTGAAATCTACAGTGGAGATCTCGTTCAGCAGCGCAACGGCTTCTTCGATGGTGTACTGCTTGCCAATTTCAACTTTTTCAGCAATCGCCTTTTGGCGCTTAGACAACTTAGCCATTACTCAACTCCCTCAGCAATAATACCCATGCTACGTGCGCTACCAGCGATGGTGCGTACAGCAGCATCCATATCAGCAGCAGTCAGGTCAGCCATTTTAGTAGTAGCGATATCTTCCAACTGAGCGCGGGTAACAGTACCTACCTTCTCAGTATTCGGACGGCCAGAACCACTCTTCAGACCAGCAGCCTTCTTCAGCAGAATAGAAGCCGGAGGCGTCTTAGTAATGAAAGTGAAGCTGCGATCTGCATAAACAGTGATCACAACTGGAGTTGGCATGCCAGCTTCCAGGCTCTGTGTAGCAGCGTTGAACGCCTTACAGAATTCCATGATGTTTACACCATGCTGACCCAATGCTGGACCAACTGGTGGACTTGGATTCGCCTGACCGGCAGCAACCTGTAGCTTAATATAAGCTTCGATCTTCTTAGCCATGTGTTACTCCTAATGGGTAGTAGCGCCTTTCGGCTCCCCAGTTTCAAAGACGGAAAAACCCCAGCTCTCAATTAAGAGCCGAGGTCAGTTCCGGTATATCAGTTATCAGGCCTTTTCGACCTGACCAAATTCCAATTCGACCGGAGTCGAACGCCCAAAGATCAACACTGCAACATGCAGCCTGTTCTTCTCGTAATTAACTTCTTCAACGACACCGTTGAAGTCAGCAAACGGACCATCTACAACCCGAACCATTTCGCCTGGCTCGAACAGAGTCTTAGGACGCGGCTGATCAACGCCACTTTCGACTCGTTGCAGAATAGCTTCTGCTTCTTTCTGAGTAATAGGCGCAGGTTTATTAGCAGTACCACCAATGAAACCCATGACACGTGGCGTATCTTTAACCAAGTGCCAAGTCTCGTCATTCATTTCCATCTGGACCAAAACATAGCCAGGATAGAACTTACGCTCAGACTTACGCTTCTTACCTTCGCGAATCTCTACAACTTCTTCAGTAGGAACTAAGATATCACCAAAGTCGTCCTGCATATTACGCAGCTCAACTCGTTCCTGTAGAGTATTCATCACACGCTTCTCGTAACCGGAGTACGCATGTACAACATACCATCGCATAGCCATGCCTCTTTCCTCTTATCCGATTACGCCGGAGACACCCCAACTCAAAAGCGAGTCAAGACCCCATAAAAGTAAACCAACAATCAGCACTACCACTGTAACAATCAATGTAGTCTGCGTTGTTTCCTGTCGCGTTGGCCAAACAACCTTACGTATCTCAGCCTTCGCTTCTTTAAACAGGGTAAAAAAAGCCGCCCCTTTTGCTGTCTGCAGGGCAATAAAGCCAGCGACACCAGCAATAACCAGCAGCGCAATTACCCGATACAACAGAGACTCTTCTGAATAAACAGAATTACCCACTACTCCAGCAGCAACTAGCGCCACCACTACAACCCATTTCAGGCCGTCTAGCTTTGATCCTTCGGAAGACACTTTAGAATTCACGATGGGCCTCGGTTATCGATAATTTGGTATAACTTTGTTAGATGCCAACTCCGATTAGAGTTGGCAGGCCAGGAGGGACTCGAACCCCCAACCTGCGGTTTTGGAGACCGCTGCTCTGCCAATTGAGCCACTGGCCTAGTGCTAACTAGGGACGCATATATTACACACGTCCCCATCAGGTAGCAACAATTAAGTTGCTATAAATCAACGATTACTCGATGATTTTAGACACAACGCCTGCACCAACTGTACGTCCGCCTTCACGGATCGCAAAGCGCAGACCTTCTTCCATCGCGATTGGGTTGATCAGGGTAACATCCATCTTGATGTTATCGCCTGGCATTACCATCTCAACGCCTTCTGGAAGCTCACAAGCACCGGTGATATCAGTTGTACGGAAGTAGAACTGTGGACGGTAGCCCTTGAAGAATGGAGTGTGACGACCACCCTCATCTTTGGACAGTACGTATACTTCACCTTCAAAACGCGTATGAGGAGTGATAGAACCTGGCTTAGCCAGTACCTGACCACGCTCAACGTCATCACGCTTAGTACCACGTAGCAGCGCACCAACGTTCTCGCCTGCACGACCTTCGTCAAGCAGCTTACGGAACATCTCAACACCAGTACAGGTAGTCGTCGTTGTATCTTTAACACCAACGATTTCGATCTCTTCGCCAGTTCTAACGATACCACGCTCGATACGACCCGTTACTACGGTACCACGACCGGAGATAGAGAATACGTCCTCGATAGGCATCAGGAATGGCTGATCGATTGCACGCTCAGGCTGAGGAATATAAGAATCCAGTGCTTCTACCAGCTTCTTAACAGCAGTTGTACCTAGCTCGTTCTCATCCTGGCCGTTCAATGCCATCAGGGCAGAACCAGCGATGATTGGAGTGTCGTCACCTGGGAATTCGTATTGATCAAGCAGCTCACGCAGCTCCATTTCAACCAGTTCCAGCATCTCTTCGTATTCTTCAGAGTCAACGCCGCCGCAATCTTCAGCCAGCAGGTCAGCTTTGTTCAGGAATACAACGATGTACGGTACACCAACCTGACGAGACAGTAGGATGTGCTCACGAGTCTGTGGCATAGGGCCATCAGTCGCGCCACATACCAGAATAGCACCATCCATCTGAGCAGCACCGGTGATCATGTTCTTAACATAATCGGCGTGTCCTGGGCAGTCTACGTGTGCGTAGTGACGCTCAACAGAATCATACTCAACGTGAGAAGTTGCGATTGTGATACCACGCTCACGCTCTTCTGGTGCGTTGTCGATACCATCGAATGCTACCGCAGTACCACCGAAAACTTCAGCACAAACACGTGTCAGTGCTGCTGTCAGAGTTGTTTTACCGTGGTCAACGTGGCCGATTGTACCAACGTTAACGTGCGGTTTATTACGTTCAAATTGTTCTTTAGCCATTGCCATTTACCTTGCAAAAAAAGTAAGTGTGGTTAACCACGTTGCCACATACAACAAAGGGCAGACATATCGCTATATCTACCCTCGTAATACATAAATGGAGCTCATGGGCGGATTTGAACCGCCGACCTCACCCTTACCAAGGGTGTGCTCTACCCCTGAGCCACATGAGCACATCAAACTGGAGCGGGTAGCGGGAATCGAACCCGCATCATCAGCTTGGAAGGCTGAGGTTCTACCATTGTACCATACCCGCATAACAGTAATTGGTGGTGGGGGGTGGATTCGAACCACCGAAGCTCGCGCGTCAGATTTACAGTCTGATCCCTTTGGCCACTCGGGAACCCCACCCTACCAATACTTCGCCACTAAAAAATGGTGCCGGCACCAAGAGTCGAACTCGGGACCTACTGATTACAAGTCAGTTGCTCTACCAACTGAGCTATACCGGCATCAGTCGCGAAGTGGCGCATATATTAATCACGCGCCCCCACGCTTGCAACCCCTTTACATAGTTTTTTTTCAATTTTTATTTCTGAACTTAAAAATCCATCTAGATCATTGATTTTATTGTTGTTTTTTACTGAAGCATCCGACTCTACCCAGAGCTCAAACTGACTATCCTGACTTACCACCTGATATAGAACCGGCTCAAACAGTCCGATCAGCGCATCATAGGCCTGATTCATCGCCCTGTGACTACCATAGCGACCGATAATATAGACTGTTTTGCTGTTAACCCGAGCCTCTTCAACAGACAATTCCAGCGCGGCAAGGTTATCCATCATTGCCTGCTGGCCTGCTGCCGACTCTGGCCGGTCTAGTGCCAGTTCGTACGCTAACACTCTCTCCACCTCAACCGGCAGCACAAAAGAAGTAACTCCCAGCCGCTTCAATCGCTCTAGCAGCTCATGAGCAACGGCTACGTCAGTAAAACCACTCAGCACTTGGCACCAGGATTCAAGCGACTCAGTTGCAATCTCTTTCGGTGCATTTCCCCCTATGGCATTTTGATCAACCGATGACGCTGCTGCAGGCGCATTAACCACAGAGGACTGCTGTGTTTTTGCTGAACGCGGAAGGAGTAGAGTCCGCTCAACTTCATCTAGCAAACGGATATGGGTGATATTGGCTGGCAACACCTCTACAGCCCCCGGTGTCGACTCGCGCATCTGCCAACCAAAATAGAGCGCATTCACAAGCAACAGTAAGATAAAGATCCAGCGCATCTTAGCCTCCGATCGCCAAAGGCAAGCCATCCATCACCAGATCCGGGCACCATATAGCACCATCCGCCAACGAACAGAATAACGCCCCGTCACCGCCGGTAACATAAACAGGCTGCCCCTTCGATTCACGCATTACCTTTTCCGCAAGCGCTTCCAGTAACAAGTTGATACCGTGCTGAACCGCTTCTGATGTATTGACTCCCGGTGTTGAGTTAAACCCCTTAATCGAGTGATCAACGATTATCTCTGCGGTATTTGATAGCAAATTATGACTAATCAGCTGAATCCCCGGGATGATATACCCCCCCAGGTGTCGCCCATTACCATCGAGCTGCTCTACTGTAATCGCACTACCACAATCAACCACCCAGCACGCAGCCTTCGTTCGATCCCAGGCACTCAACATCGCCAGCCAGCGATCCACGCCCATGCGAGAAGGGTCTGTGTAGCTATTTGTCACACCCGACGCTATTGCAGAAGTTCTGGCGAACTCAGCCTCCAACTGCCACCGCTGCTGAACAAAGGCCTGCAAAGCCTCACTTACCTGCTCACCCGCAACCGATGCAACCCTTACACGATCAATAGCCTCAGGCCAATCAACCTTATGTAAGTCATTATGTGAAATTCGGCCACGTAGAGCCGTCCCTGCAAGTCGCCACTTAACAAAGGTATTTCCCGCATCCAGGTCTAGTATTCTCATGCCAGACGCACACTCACTTCACCGCCATGAAAAGCCTGTAGCTCACCATCCGTCTCTAATAACAGCGCCCCGGCCTGATCAACACCACGACAGACGCCCTGTTCCCTGCGATTACCCACATGCAGATTAACCTGCTGATCCAGGTGCGCATTCGCCCCCTGCCATTCCTCTTTAAACGGAGCGAAGCCTTCACTGGAAAACTGTTCCAGCATTGGCACTAGCTGATTCATTAGTTCCGCTAACAACTTGTTACGCGAAGGAGCAATACCCAGCACTTGCTGCAGATCGGTCCAGGGCTGCTCAATATCCTCTGCCGCTGCTTCAGGCATCCGCACATTGATCCCCACTCCAATAACAACAAAGCACTCGCCAGCCGCATCGCCGCTCATCTCAAGCAACACACCCGCCAGCTTTTTGCCCCGCCATAAAAGATCATTGGGCCACTTTACCTGAACATCATCAACGCCCAGCTGTTTCAACCCCCGAATCAGAGCGATACCCACCGCCAGACTCAAACCTTCCAACGCCGCGGCACCATTATTAAACTGCCAGGTCAGAGAGAAGTAGAGGTTACTGGCAAATGGACTAGCCCAGCTCCGCCCCCGCCGCCCACGGCCTGCAGTCTGCTGTTCTGCAAGATAGAGAGAGCCATGGCCATCACGGTAAACCGCTTCCATTGCCATCGCATTAGTTGAAGGAATCACCAAATTCAAAGCGATATGTTTCAGCTCGTCGCGAACCGCAGGGTCCAGCGCTTCGTCAATGAGCAGCCTATCCAACAGATCCAGCCCACCGGGTATACGATAACCACGCCCTTTGACGCTATACACCTCTATACCCGACTCTTCGATAAGCTTTATCTGTTTCCAGATCGCACTGCGGCTAACACCCAGGGCCTTCCCAAGCGCCTGCCCCGAGTGAAACTTTCCGTCAGCAAGAATAGACAACACCGGCTCAATCATAACTTCACCTTCAGGAGATCCGTTTCAGTACGATAAAGCTATAGTTGTAGGGATTAGGCCCGTCAGCAGCAAAATCTTCCCGGCCGATCTCAGCCCAGTCACCGGGATTAAACGCCGGAAACCAGGCATCACCTTCAACTTCAGCATGCACCTGAGTCAGATAGAGTCGATCTGCCAGCACCAGCGCCTGCTCATAGATCTGTGAGCCACCAATAATCATCGCCTCATCACAGCCATTCACAAGACAGACACTCTCAGCCAGCTCACGGGCTGCTTCCAGACTATGCACTACCTTTACATTCTCGGGTTGATAACCAGTGTCCCGAGTCACCACAATATTGGTGCGACCAGGCAATGGCCGACCGATCGATTCAAACGTCTTACGCCCCATGATAATCGGCTTACCCATAGTCACCTGCTTGAAATAACGCAGGTCTTCCGGCAGATGCCAGGGCAGGTTGTTATTGATTCCGATTACCCTATTTTCAGCCTGAGCAACAATGATCGCCAGGTTCATATAATCTCCTTAATACTGGTACCAGCGCACTGCTGTTTGGTAACATTGCTAGCTGAATTTAACCACAGGGTTAATAACAAACCAATGAGACAATACCTCGATCTGTGCCAAAGGCTAATTAATGAAGGCGTCTGGGTGGAAAATGAACGCACCGGAAAGCGCTGCCTGACCGTAATTAATGCCGACCTTACCTACGACGTCGCCGCTGGGGAGTTCCCATTGGTGACAACCCGTAAGAGCTTCTATAAATCAGCCATCGCTGAAATGCTGGGTTATCTGCGCGGCTACAATAACGCTGAAGACTTCAGAAAGATCGGCACCCGCACCTGGGACGCCAATGCCAATGACAATGAAGCCTGGCTAGCCAATCCGTACCGCAAAGGCGACGACGATTGTGGCTTTATCTACGGAAAAGTGGGCAGAAACTTTCCTAAGCCAGATGGTGGCAGCATCGATCTGTTGCGTAAAATTGTCGACGACCTGAGCAACGGCATCGATGACCGTGGGGAAATCTACACTTTTTATCATCCGGGGGCATTTCATATGGGCTGCCTGCGTCCCTGCATGTACAGTCACCACTTTTCTCTGCTCGGCGATACTCTCTACCTGAATAGCACGCAGCGCAGCTGTGATGTTCCACTGGGCCTCACCTTTAATATGGTTCAGGTATATTTCCTGTTAGCGATCATCGCCCAGATCACCGGCAAGAAGCCTGGCAAGGCATATCATAAGATCGTCAATGCACACATCTATGAAGACCAGGTTGAGTTGATGCGTGACGTTCAGCTTAAACGTGAACCATTAGGGTTACCCACCTTGAAGATCAATCCGGATATTAAGACACTGGAAGATCTGGAAACCTGGGTCAGCACTGATGACTTTGAAGTAGAAGATTATCAATACCACGACGCAATTCAGTACCCTTTCTCGGTATAGCTTAGCACCCAGGACGGGCCTTTCAATTGGCCCGATTCCTTCTCTTAGATAAAACAGAAACCATAATGTCGAAAATTAAAGTTGGTGGATGGCAACAAAAAAGCCAGGAGACCGTCTACGAAAACCCCTGGATACAGGTTCAACATGAAGAGGTAATCCGCCCCAATGGAACCGAAGGGATTTATGGCGTAGTTCACTTTAAGTCACACGCTATCGGCATAATTGCGCTCGACGATGATGACAATACCTGGCTGGTCCGACAGAGCCGTTACCCCAATAATGAAACCACTATAGAAATACCTGAGGGCGGCGGCCCATTAGATGAACCGCCACTTGAAGCGGCCAAACGGGAACTGCTAGAAGAAACCGGTTTAACCGCAGAGCATTGGCAACCCTTTATGGAGTTAAGAACCTCCAACTCGGTCACCGATGAGATCGCCTTTATTTTTCTGGCAACCGGCCTCAGCCAGGGTAAACAGCAACTGGAAGACACCGAAGATATCGAACTGATAAAAATCAAAACAACCGAAGCCATTGAGATGGCCATTAACGGAGAGATCACTGACGCCATGTCGGTTGCAGCGTTACTGAAGCTAGCATTGCTCCGCCGGGGCTAGCATTTCGACAGATGTTAGCGCCTCTTCACGCCCCCCTTATCACAGCAGATTCTATATCTGTATCTATGCGAAACCACTGACTAGCCTACGCCAACTTAACCCCGTGTTTCTGCTGTATTGTTCCGATAGGCCACCACCAGCAGCACAGCTCCCAGCACAATCATCGGCAACGACAATAGCTGCCCCATGGTCATCCAGTCCAACGCAACAAAACCCAGCTGGACATCCGGCTGACGGAAGAACTCAACACTCGAACGAAAGAGGCCATAAAGAATCAGAAACAATGCTGACACTGCCATTTTAGGCCTGGGTTTCGATGAATAGAACCAGAGAACCGTAAACAGCACTACACCTTCAAGAGCAAATTCGTAGAGCTGCGAAGGATGGCGCGCCAGCATATCGCCAGCACGGGGAAAGATAACCCCCCAACTCTGATCCGTAGGACGCCCCCAAAGCTCTCCACCGATAAAATTACCTACCCGTCCCGCACCAAGCCCGATTGGAATCAGTGGCGCAACAAAATCACCGATATCAAAATAACTTTTCTTATACTTATGGGAGAAGTAGCCGATCGCAGCTATCACACCTAACAACCCTCCATGAAAAGACATCCCTCCTTCCCAGACAGCAAACAGCCATAGCGGGTCATCAAGGAACTGACCAAAGTTATAAAACAGCACATACCCAAACCGGCCACCCAACACCACACCGACAGCACCCAAGAAAATCAGATCCGACACCTGATCTTCGGTCCAGCCAGAACCCGGACGACGGGCCCGCTTCCCCCCCAGATACCAGGCGGAGGCAAAACCAACCAGATACATCAGCCCATACCAGTGAATTTTCAGTGGTCCAAGCGCCACCGCTATCGGATCAATCTCATGAACCCACATCTGACCTGTCATCCTTTTTTACTAGAAAACTGCGCAATCCGCGCATCCTAGAATAGATATATTAAAGTTTTTGGTTTTAAATAAAGCCGATATGATACCAGCTGAGAGACCACTGTGTGCCTGATTCTATTCGCCTATAACTACCATCCAGACTACAAGCTGATTCTGACAGCAAACCGGGACGAGTTCTATGCCCGGCCAACACGGCCGATGCAGTTTTGGCCAGAACAAAGCAACCTAGTGGCAGGCAAAGATCTGGAACAGGGAGGCACCTGGCTGGGGCTGACTAGTCAGGGTCGTTTCTCAGCATTGACCAATCACAGAGATGGCCGTCGACAAAAACAGGGCGAACGCTCCAGAGGTAACCTTCCATTAGAGTTTCTGCTCAGCGAGCAAAGCTGTGAAGCTTTTATCCGCTCGACATCACTCGATGCGTTTGATGGTTTCAACCAGCTGATCGATGATGGCAATCAGCTCTGCTATCTTTCGAATCGCAGCGAACCTCTACAACCGATTCCGGCGGGAATACATGGCATTAGCAACGCCGTATTCGACACACCCTGGCCCAAACTTGAAGCCCGCAAAGCCGCACTAAAAAGCTGTATCGATAGCGGCGAGCTGAGCAGTGATAAGCTGATTCAATTGATGGCCAACACCGACACTTTTCCTGACTCTTTGCTGCCGGATACCGGCGTCACCCCCGATTTTGAGCGCATGATCTCAGCCAGTTTTATTCGCTCGGAGAATTACGGCACCCGAGCAACCACAGCGCTGTTGATTAAACACAACGGGGAAGCAGAGATAGTCGAGCAGAACTACGATAAAAAGGGCACAACCGAACGCAACAGCATCCGGCTCATGCTGAAACAGATAATCAATCAGGAATAGTCGGACGCGTAAGCTGACCCAGACCTAAATCCATCAGCGTCTGACGTAGCTTCATATGGATCTTATCCACATTATCCATAACAATAATCTCGCTGAGCAGCTCTCTTGCCTGCTCAAAACTGATACCGCGAAGGGCAAATTTCACTTTCGGCAGATTGGTCGCGTTCATTGAGAGAACATCATAACCCATCGCCATCAAGAGAATAGCCCCTCCGGGATCGGACGCCATCTCACCGCAAATACTCACCGACACATTCTCTTTATGGGCTTCCAGCGCGATAAACTGCAGCGCTTTCAGAACTGCCGGATGGTATGACACATAGAGACCCGCAACCCGTGGATTATTTCGGTCAACCGCCAGCAAATACTGAGTCAGGTCGTTAGAACCCACAGAGATGAAGTCAACCCGACGCGCAAAACGACGCACCTGATAGACCGCAGCAGGTACTTCAATCATCACACCGATAAGCGGCTGATTGATGGCATAGCCCTCTTCCCGCAGCTCTTCCACCGCCTGAGCGATCAATTTTTTAGAATCATCCACTTCCTGCACATTGGTTACCATCGGCAGCATTATGCGCAGATTATCTAACCCTTCAGCAGCCCTCAACATGGCACGAATCTGTACGATAAAGATCTCCGGATGATCCAGTGTTACCCGAATACCCCGCCAGCCGAGAAAGGGATTGTCTTCTACAATCGGAAAGTATGGCAACGGCTTATCACCACCAATATCCAGGGTCCGCATCGTTACCGGACGAGGCGCAAAAGCTTCTAACTGTTGCCGGTAAGTATCTGTCTGATCCTGCTCACTGGGGAAAAAATCCCGAATCATAAAAGGAATTTCGGTACGGTAGAGACCGATCCCTTCCGCCCCCCGCTCCAGTGAACGGGCAACATCAGTGACCAAACCCGTATTAACCCAGAGTGGCATGCGATAGCCATCGGTAGTTTCCGCAGGTAGATCTTTCAGCCCCTCAAGCCCAGCGTTGACTTCATTCTCTTCGCGGATAATATCCTGATAGCACCGGGACAGATCGTCTGAAGGGTTAACAAAAACCCGACCGGAGTAACCATCGAGGATTACTTTTAATCCCTCTATGCGGGTATATGGCAGGTCAACGACCCCCATTACGGTCGGAATACCCATAGAACGGGCTAAAATAGCAGCATGGGAGTTACCCGAGCCGTTCACTGACAGTAAACCTATCAATTTCTCCGTGGGCACTTCACCCAGCATGGCAGGCGTCAATTCGTCAGCAACCAGAATGGTATTTTCAGGAAACACTATTTCAGACAGCGCCGGGCCAGACTCCTGCAAACAGGTCAGCATCCGCCTCCCCAGGTCTCGAATATCGCTTGCCCGCTCACGCAAATAGGGGTCATCCATCAATGAGAACTGATGAACATGCTCGCCAATGACTTTTTTTAAGGCGCCCTGAGCCCAGCTACCCTGCTTAATTTGAGCGATCACCTCGCCTGCCAAGGCGTTATCATCGAGCATACGAATGTACACATCGAACAGCTCGCGCTCTTCACTACGCAACCGCTTAGCCAGACTACGCCCGACCTTTTTAATATCCCGACGAACCTGAGACAGGGCTTTCTTAAATTTAGCAACTTCTGCTTTGATATCATCAATCTGACGATCGGGCACGCCATCCAGATCCGCCAGTGGAGTCATCACCACCGCAGGCCCTATAGCGACACCGATACAACCTGAGACCCCTTCGAACTTGCGGTCTGATTCGGTCTTATTGTGCTCAGAGATACGATTAATCGAGCCCGTTGCTTCAGCATGGGCAATCACCCCGGCTAACTGCGCCGACATGGTCACCATAAAAGCCTCTTCAGACTCATCAAACTTACGAATCAATTTCTGCTGCACCACCAAAACACCTAACAGGGTTCGGTGGTGAATGATCGGCACCCCAAGAAAAGCATGAAACTTTTTCTCACCGGTACCTTTTAGATAAGCAAATGCGCTGTGAATAGAGGCATTTTCAAGGTTGATCGGCTCAGCACGCTTTGCCACCATCCCGACAATACCTTCACCCAGCGAGAGTGATACCTGGCCTACCGATTTTTGATTCAACCCCTGTGTCGCCATCAACACATAACGCTCACGGGCCTGATCAAGCATGTAGATAGAACATACATCTGTGCGAATGGCACGCTGCACTCGTCGGACAATAACATCCAGCACCGACTCCAGGTCCGGTGCGGCGTTAACCTCCTGCACAATCTTACGCAGCGTTTCCAACATGCAGTGCTTACTCCTTTATGTACCAGCCACCCAGGACCAGCCGTGTCAGCTTAGGCGACAGCTCACGCATCGCCTTACGATAAACATCCCGTTTAAACGCAACCACTTGCCCCAAAGGATACCAATAGCTTACCCAACGCCAGCCATCAAACTCAGGGGAATCTGTTGAATCAATCTCTACTGCACTGTCGTCACTTAACATTCGCAGCAGATACCACTTTTGTTTCTGTCCTACACATACAGGATGGGAATGGTGCCTAATCATTCGTTTGGGCAGTCGGTACCGCAACCAGCCTCGGGTTACAGCGATAACCTCAACATCTTCAGGTGTGAGGCCAATCTCTTCTTTAAGTTCCCGATACATCGCCTCTTCCGGCGACTCTGACGCATTGATGCCCCCTTGAGGGAACTGCCATGCATTCTGGCCAATACGTCTTGCCCACAGCACCTGACCCATCGAGTTAGCCAGAATGATACCGACATTCGGCCTGAACCCGTCTGAATCTATCACGGTGAAGTCCTTAGAAAATCTTTTCGCTATTGTTCCATAATTTCAGGTACTTCAGCAAATAGCACGGAGAAACAATTGCCTCCTCTGCGGTGAGCCTCTATCCTAAGCGCTCTTTTTATACCCTTGGAGATGTTAAATTGAGCCTGGCAATTTTCGATCTGGATAACACCCTGCTGAATGGCGACAGTGATCACGCATGGGGCGAATTTCTTTGCGAGAAAGGGGTCGTAGACAGCGAGTTTTATCGTCAATCAAACGATTATTTTTACCAGCAGTACAAAGCAGGCACCCTAGATATCCATGAGTTTCTTGAGTTTGCACTGAAGCCACTGGCTGATAACGAGCCGCAAGCACTAACAGCGCTTCACCGGGAATTCATGGAGATAAAAGTCGCTCCCATGATGCTAAAAAAAGCGATCACACTACTTCAGAAGCACCGGGACCAGGGCGATTATCTACTTATCATCACCGCTACCAATCGCTTCGTTACCGGCCCAATAGCCGAGCTATTAGGCGTTGACGACACTCTCGCGACAGAACCTGAACTGATTGATGGCCGCTACACTGGCAAAGTTGCTGGCACCCCCTGTTTCCAGGCGGGAAAAGTAGAACGACTCAATAGCTGGCTTACAGAGACTCAGCATTCTTTAGAGAATAGCTATTTTTACAGTGATTCTATCAACGACAAACCACTTCTGGACCGGGTCACCAACCCAGTAGCCGTCGACCCGGATGAACTCTTAAAACAGGCTGCTGTAGAGAATGGCTGGCCGGTAATCAGCCTTCGCTAAAGCCGATAACCAGCACACCCAACAACGCCCCACACTGATCAATGGGGCGTTTTTTTGTGCCCATTAACCTCTGACTATTAACAAAATAGTCAGTTCTAATTGGTGAAATCACTATTTTACTGCAAGACTGTGAGTAAGCACTTTTAATAACAAACAGGAGGCGAAGACGATGATACTGATTAAAGACATCATGTCTGGGAACCTTACTCCACTCACTGAAGAGATGTCTCTGCCTCAGGCAGTAGATCACCTGATGACCAGTAATATGCTCGGCCTTCCTGTAGTGGATAATAACAAACGACTCACAGGCTTTCTTTCTGAACACGACTGTATCCCTTACCTACTTGGCGATAGCTACCATTGCGATAGCCACGTTTTAGTGAAGGATATGATGCAACGGGATCCATTAACGGTGAAACCGTCCAATACCGTACTGGAGCTGGCCCAGATAATGGCGACCAATAAACCAAAGATCTATCCAGTGGTTGAAAACGGTATTCTGGTCGGCTTGGTTAAGCGTGGGCAAGTCATGGCGGCACTCAATCAGCAACTAAAACAGTGCCGCGTGGCCTGACAGCGAGCACTAAAGAGATCACAAAGACAAAAAATGCGCCCTAGGCGCATTTTTTATAGCCGCTCTACGTCTATGGGCAGGGATTAGAGAAACGAGTACCAATCACTTCTATCTCTGCCAGCACCTCGTCTGAGAGTTTGAGATTGGTCGAGCCAATATTACTCTTCAGCTGCTCCATTGTGGTCGCACCAATAATATTACTCCCGACAAATGGACGACCGTTAACAAACGCCAACGCCATCTGAGCCGGGTCAAGACCGTGATCCCGCGCCAGCTGTACATACGCAGCGGTCGCTTGCAGGCCAGCCTCGGTCAAGTAGCGCGAGAACCGGGGAAACTGATTAATCCGTGCCTGCGGCCCCGCACTGCCATCCAGATATTTACCGCTCAACGTACCGAACGCCAACGGCGAGTAGGCCAGAAGATCGACCTCTTCACGCAATAGCACCTCAGTCAGCCCCACCTCATCCTTACGGTTTAGCAAGTTATAAGGATTCTGTACTGAAACCACCCGGGGCAGCCCCAACGCCTCAGCATAACTGAGAAACTTCATCACTCCCCAGGGCACCTCATTAGAGAGACCCACGTAGCGAATTAACCCTTCATCAACCAACTCTTTGAGCGCTTCAAGCGTTTCCAGAATAGGCGTTCCGTCCGTCTCCGGCTGATGTTGATAATTCAGCTGACCAAAAAAGTTAGTTGCCCGTTCAGGCCAATGCAGTTGATAGAGGTCGATATAATCTGTCTGTAAACGCTGCAGACTAGTGGTGATCGCTGCTCTGATATTAGCCTTATTAAGACGCACGTCCGGGCGGATATGTTGAGCCATCTCTGCGGGACCGGCCACTTTAGTGGCAATAATCAGCTGATCCCGGTTACCCCGGGCCTTTAACCAACTACCGATATACTGCTCCGTACGCCCCTGAGTTTCAGCCATTGGGGGAACGGGATACATCTCCGCCGTATCAATGAAGTTGATCCCTTGAGCCACCGCATAATCCAGTTGTTCATGAGCTTCAGCTTCACTATTCTGCTGCCCAAAGGTCATCGTTCCCAGACAGAGACGACTGACATTCAGATCACTACCACCGAGCAATTTACAGTCCATTATTCCCCCTTATCATATCTGCTTACGCGGTTGGCAACAGCCGAACAAAGTATGACTTAAGATAATCGGTTTCCACAATCGCCGGATGGATCGGGTGATCTGCACCCTGATGACCCTGATCAAAGATCTGCGCCTGACGTTCGACCGTGCGACTTTCTGAACGGATAATATCCACCAGCCGCTCCCGCTGCAGATGCATCGAGCAGGACGCAGAGATCAATATGCCGTTCTTTGCCACCAACCGCATCGCCAGTTGATTAATCCGCTTATAGGCTTGTTCACCATTACGGATATCCTTACGCCGTTGAATAAAGCCGGGCGGATCAAGAATCACCACATCGAACTTTTCATTCTCTTCCAAGAGCATTTTACAGCCTTCAAACGCATCGCCCTTGATCGTTGTAAAGCGCTCTGCGCCACCATTCAGGGCGGCATTCTGATCCGCCACATTCAAAGCAAACTCGGAGGCATCAAGACAGGTTACATGCTCAGCTCCCGCCGCCAGCGCCTGCACACCCCAGCCACCGATATAGCTAAACAGGTCCAGCACCCGCTTACCCTTCACATGTTGCTGCATCCGGGCCCGGTTGTCCCGATGATCATAGAACCAACCGGTTTTCTGTCCCGTATGTACCGGCGCAAGGAACGGCACGCCGTTCTCTTCGAACGGTACCAGTTCAGGCACTTCACCAAAGGCGACTTCAGAGTAGCTTTCCAGCCCTTCGGTCTGACGCATTTTGCCATCATTGCGGAATAAGATGCCTTGTGGCTTAAATACTTTCTCCAGCGCCGCAACGATATCCTCTTTGAACAACTCCATCCCTGCGGTAGAGATCTGTACCACAAAGATATCAAAGAACCGATCGATCACTAGCCCGGACAGACCATCGCTGTCACCAAAAATCAACCGGTAGCAAGGCTTATCAAAACAAGCTTCACGCAGAGACAGGGCGATATTCAGTCGATGGACAATCAGGGAGCGATCCAACGGAATCTTTACGTCGCGACTGAAAAGACGCCCACAGATCAATGTATTAGGGTTCACATAGGCCAGCCCTACCGGCTTACCACTGGAGCTCTCAACCACTACCTGCTCACCGGGCGTAAACTGCTTCAGCGGGGTCAGCTTAATATTGACTTCGTTGCTGTAGATCCAAACATGACCACCACGAAGACGCTTATCAGCACCGGGATTCAAACGTAATTGTTGCAAAGAAAGTTACCTTCAAGGTTACATTTTTTTTAATCGGACTTAGCACAGTATAGCCAGAGTCCAGAAAACAGAAAGCCCCGCCAGTGGCAGGGCTTAGTGGCCAAGACGTCGTTATCAGCTTTCGGCTTCGCACAACTCAGCATAGCCATCAGCATCCAACAGGCCTGCCGTTTCAGAGGCCTCTGACAGACGAATCTTAATAAACCAGCCATCACCATATGGATCACTGTTTACCAACTCAGGGGAGTCTTCCAGCTCTTCGTTGACTGCAACGATCTGGCCGCTGAGTGGTGCGTATATGTCAGAAGCCGCTTTTACAGATTCAACCACACCAATATCATCACCTACAGCGAAGTCGGCACCCACATCTGGAAGCTCAACAAACACTACATCACCCAGAAGATCCTGGGCATGATCGGTAACACCAATAGCAACCACGCCATCACCTTCATCACGGATCCATTCATGGCTGGCAACATACTTCAGATCACTTGGGATATCGCTCATTATTCTCTTTCCTACAGTGAGAGTTTATGAAAACACTTTCTCGCCATTACGTACGAATGACGGTTTAACCACTTTTACTTCTACCAGTTTGCCACGCATATCTACATGACATGTATCAGCAACATCAGCTGATACACGGGCCATCGCTATGGAACAGCCCAATGTTGGAGAGAAAGTACCACTGGTGATTTCACCCCCTTCCTCGCCATTTATAACAACTTTCTGGTGACTGCGCAGTACACCTCGGTTTTCCAGCACAAGACCGACCATCTTCTCTTGCACGCCAGCTGCGCGCTGCTTTTCCAGCGCGCTACGGCCAATAAAGTCACGCTCTGCTGGTTCCCATGCGACAGTCCATCCCATATTAGCAGCCAGTGGCGAGACTTTCTCGTCCATATCTAAGCCGTATAGGTTCATGCCAGCCTCCAGACGCAACGTATCCCGTGCACCCAGACCACATGGAGCTACATCCGCATCAAAAAGTGCCTGCCAGAAGTCGGCAACATACTCTTCCGGCACCATCACCTCAAGTCCGTCTTCGCCAGTATAGCCTGTTCTGGCAAAAAACCAGCCTTCAGACTCAACCCCCTGAAAGGGTTTCAAACCTTCAATTAGCTTGACCCGGGATTCACTCAGTATCGACTCGACTTTTACCAGTGCATTCGGCCCTTGAATCGCCACCATAGACAGCTCAGGGCGCTCGGTCAGAGCAACATCGTCAAACTGTGCCGTATGATCGGCCATCCAGCGAAGATCTTTCTCACGGGTCGCACAGTTAACTACGACGCGAAACCACTCACCCGCCACATCGGGATCGGTCATCAGGTATACGATCAGGTCATCAACAACCCCACCGGTCTCATTCAGCATCCCGCTATAGAGCGCTTTGCCCTGCTGCTGCAACTGGACAACATCATTCGCCAACAGGTACCGCAGGTACTCTTTACTGTCAGCTCCGGCTACATCGACCACCGTCATATGAGATACATCAAACATACCGGCATCGGTACGTACTTTGTGATGCTCTTCGACCTGTGATCCGTAATTAATAGGCATTTCCCAGCCGCCAAAACCAACCAGCTTGGCATTCATCTGCTGGTGCTTTTCGTATAGTGCGGTTTTCTGTCCCATACTCTGCAACTCTTTTATCCTGAGCAATCTTCGATCACTCTGTACTGGCACTGTTAATTATTATTCTCAGTACTGTGCCTTTAGGCTTCAACTGAAAAGGGCAGATAATGTATATAGATTCACCGGTCAGTGCAAATTTTGCCCAGCTTTTCCCCTGCGACATTAGTTCTAGCCCCATGAAGCCCCGTCTAAAGGGCTGATCGATGGTTCAGGCTAATCTCTGATCGGTCGACGCGCCAATCGTGGCACATTCCCACTCAACCCCATCGCCTGTTGAACCAGATGATTTTTAACCGGCGACAAACTATTCATCAGACTCATACCACTATTACGCAGCAATCTTGCCAATGGTTCTGTGGAATTAAATAACTGTTTAAAGCCTTCCATGGTCGCTGCCATCTGTAGATTTTCACTCTGGCGCGCCCGCTGAAAACGGCGCAGATGAAACTCGGCGTTCCACTGCACCCCTTTATCAAGACCATCCAATAGCACTTCAGCTAAGGCCGCCGCATCCATCAACCCCAGATTAACGCCCTGCCCAGCTAATGGGTGAATGGTATGAGCGGCATCACCAATCGCGGCAAAACCCGGCTTTACATATTGCCTGGCATGTCGCTGACGCAGTGGAAAGACAAAGCGCTGATCTGTATGCAGCACCTTGCCTAAACGAGACTCAAACGCCTGCTCAACGGCCTGACAGAAAGTGGCATCATCCAGACCCATCAACGCCTTAGCGTGATCCGGTGAGGTTGACCAGACAATAGAGCTCAGATTGTCTTCGGGCAACGGCAGAAACGCCAGCGGCCCATCATCGGTAAAGCGCTGCCAACAGGTGGCTTTATTAGATTGTTCAGTGGTTATTGTTGTCACTATGGCATGGTGACCATAATCCCACTCCCACATACCGATACCCGCTAAACGACGGGTATTCGACAGCGCACCATCGGCGGCAACGACACAGCGTACCTGGAGCTGTTCACCATTGCTCAGCGTCAGCAGGCGCTGGCTATCAGCATCCGCCTCTGAGAGTTCAGTAATCTCTACGCCCGTACTAAATTCAACATTTTCCTGGCCCGCGACCTGTTGAGACAAAGCAGACTGAGTCACCCGATTTTCAACAATATGGCCCAGACAGGGCTCGTGTAGTTCGGTGCAGTCAAAACGAATCTGACCGGTACCTTCACCATCCCAAACATCCATCGCCCGATAGGGCATCAGGCGCATCTGTTGGATCTGATCCCAGACACCAGCAACCGTCAGCACCTGTTGCGACGCCACCGTTAGGGCACTCACCCGGGAGTCATAACCCGTTGTACGCTGGGAAAGTTCCCAGGCCAAAGCTTGCTGCGGGTCGATATCTCTACTTTCGAGTATTCTGATTTTCAGACCACTCTCCGCCAGCAGTGCAGCCAGCGTCAGCCCGACCATACCGGCTCCGACTATTACCAGGTCTGTCTCGATCTGTTGACTCATTTGATTCCTCTATGCAGACATAAGAGCAGAACGAACATTAGCGCAGATCCGGCGTAGGCTGATCCAGCCCCATCGCGCTGCGGGCAAAAACGGTTTTAGCTAATGGACAGACATCCAGCAACTGTAATCCGGCACTGCGCCCCAGCGCCAGCAATGGATTGCTATTAGAAAACAGTCTCATGGTTTTATCACTAAAGCCGATCGTCTTCTGTTGGTCATTACGAACCTGCTCGGCAAACCGCGCAAGGTGATCGATATCACCCAGATTAACACCGGCTTCCCGCGCCTGAATCAATTCGGCAGCCAGTGCAACTACACCCCGTAGTGCGAGGTTGTAACCTTGTCCGGCAATCGGGTGCAACGCATGGGCAGCATTGCCCAACACCACCAGCCCCCTTCGGACCTGTTCATCGGCAACACTAAGCTTCAAGGGGTAATTAAACCGCTCTCCGACCTTAACAAACTGACCTGCACGATAACCAAAACGCTCATGTATACGGGCGATAAACTGCTCATCCGAGAGCTGCATAATCTCATCAATCTGTTCATCAGGCACCGTCCAGACCAACCCCATACGATGACTAACGCCCGCCTGCCTTTCATCGTCACCAACAGCCAGCGCTTCTAAGGGCAATAACGCCATCGGACCGGTATCGGTGAAACGTTCATAGGCGACATTGTTGTGGCTGGCTTCAGGACTAATATTAGTCACCACCGCGTGCTGTTGATAGTTCTGCTGCTGATAGCCGATACCCAGCTGCTCGCGCAGATCTGATCGACCACCATCGGCCATCACCACCAACTCAGCCGTCAACTGATGCTCATCACCCTGAGCGGTCAGCGAGACGGCCATCCGTTCCTGCTGATAACACACACCACTGACCTCTGCCGGGCAGATAAAGTCTATGAAACTGGCATCATCCTGGGCCAAACGACTCAACAGTACCTGCCCCAGCCAATGATTCTCGACCACATAGCCCAACGCTGCTACCTGCTCATCTGCCGCATTTAGTCGGGCAGCGCCAAACCGCCCTTTGTCTGACACATGAATATCGGTAATAGGACACAAGTGCTCGCGCAGCTGATCCCAGATCCCTATCTGCTCGTAGATCAGTCGGCTACCGTAAGCCAGGGCAGTCGCCCGGGCATCGTAACTGGGCTGGTATTCCAGACTACCCTTGTCGGGCATAGGAAAAGCTTCAATCACAGCGATGGATAAGCCCAACCGTTTGCCGGCAGGAATCAGCGCAGCCGCCAGACTGGCACCTACCATACCGCCACCAATGATCAGGATGTCGTAATGGGGTTTTATAGTAGCTTTCATAGAATCAGCGATTTCATATTTATAACAGCTCAGCGCGCCATCAGGGCTTCAATCTCAGCCACAGTTTTCGGAACACCTGCGCTGAAGTTTTCACAACCCTCTTCTGTGACCAGCATATCATCCTCAATACGAACACCTATGCCACGCCACTTCTCTTCAACCAGTTCATTCTGCGGCGAGATATAGATCCCCGGTTCCACGGTCATGACCATCCCCGCTTGCAGAGGTCGCCAGTCACCATCGACCTTATAATCACCCACATCATGCACATCCATACCTAGCCAGTGACCGATACGATGCATATAGAATGCTTTGTAAGCGCCGGTGTCGATCAGCCCTTCAATGTCACCTTTCAGCAGTCCCAGATCCACCAGCCCCTGGGTTAAGACCTGGACCGATATGTTATGAATTCTTATCCAGGGAACACCTGGACGAATGGCATCGATACAGGCCTGCTGAACCTGTAACACTAGCTCATAAATCGCCTTCTGTTCCGTACTGAATTTTCCTGATACCGGAAAAGTCCGGGTAATATCACCGGCATAATACTCAAGCTCACAACCCGCATCGATCAGCACCAGGTCGCCATCTTTCAGCACATCCCAGTTCTCGGTGTAGTGCAAAACGCAAGCGTTATCACCGCCACCCACAATGGAAGAATAGGCCGGCTGACGACAACCATTCACAGCAAAATGATGGGTGATTTCCGCTTCTAACTGGTACTCAGTCAAGCCTGGTTTACACTGCTGCATCGCCCGAACGTGGGCCTCTGCGGAGATTCGACCCGCTTCGCGCATCATCTCGACTTCATCATCCGCCTTAAATAAACGCATCTCGTGCAGCAGATGGTCGAGCATCACAATCTCGCCTGGTGCGACGGCCCCCATACGGGCTTGCTTACGGATGCTGTTAAGCCAGTCACGTACCTGACCGTCCAGGGTTTCATCTGTACCAATCGAATAATAGAGACGCTCAGAGCCCTGCAATAGCTGGGGCACTCGCTCATCAATTTCAGCGCAGCCGTAAGCCTGATCCACGCCGTACTGATTACAGACACCTTCAGGCCCGGCACGATAGCCGTTCCAGATTTCCATCTCCGGGTCACGAGCCCGGCAAAACATCACCACTTGCCCTTCATTACGGCCAGGAATCAGTATTAACAGTGCATCCGGCTCATTAAAACCGGTGAGATAATAGAAATCGCTATCCTGACGAAACGGATATTCCACATCCCGGTTTCGGGCCACCTCTTTCGCAGAAGGAATAACGGCCACACTTCCGGGGCTCATCTGGTCCATCAGCTGCTGGCGACGGGCGGCAAAACTAGACTGACTGATTCGCATATCCGCAGTTACTCCCTGCTCAGTGTAAAGTCTCATCCGGCGCAGCATCTTGCTGCGGCTGTGGATTAAACTCAGTGAAAATCATCATCGAAGACACCCGAATATACTCCTGAAGCTCCATCAAATCAGACTCACTATCCTCGCCAGCCTCAGGCGCCAGCTCAATTTGAGCGATCTGTTCCATATCACCCAACGCTTCTTTCAAGTCATCGGTCAAGGATTCATTGGTATGTCCGCCTTGTAAACCAAATCCGGTCAGGAAACCCTGACACCAACTACCCATCGCTTCGGCACGCTCTGAAAGGGCCAGGTCATCATCGGGTAACATCAGCTGAAAACCAAAATCTACCTGTTCTAGCTGAGCCAGAGCCCCATCGTAAAGATCGGTCAGTGCAAGCTTTGAAGACTCATGGCGATAATCAGTGATATCGGTTAGTTCGGCTGCCAGTTTCAACCAGGCTTCATGACCGAACCGGGCGCCTGCAGACAGATAACCGCACAGCAAGCCATGTAACTCTGCAGCACTGCTGGTCATACTATCTTCTGCAATCAACATATCGCAGATCTCATAATACTCAGGAATAAAGTCTTCTGGAGACTGGGTTTCAGACATGACGGAGCTACTCTATATAGGCTTAACTTTTATGGATTCATATCCTAGCACTTCAACCAGAGCGGCACCACGAAACAGCGCTCGATTACCAGCCATTTTCCGCTTATTATACTGACTCTGATAACTAGGCCTGAATGCTATGTCTGAGCACGCTTTAGAAACACTGGAACAACAGATCAATGAGCTAATCCTGCACTGCCAGCAACTTGAGCAGTCAAATCAGGATCTGCATCAGCAAATTGCCGAGCTACGTGAAGAACGTAACCATCGCCTGCAGGTTACGGGTAAAACAGATCAGAAAATTGAAGCGATGATCAGCCGCCTTAAAACACTGGAGCAACAGGCATGAGCAACTCCCCCCGCAATATCTCAGTGTCTCTGATGGGTAAAGAGTATATGGTCGCCTGCCCCGCTGAAGCAGAACCCGAATTACTCAAAGCAGCCGCTTATCTCGACAAGAAAATGCAAGAGATCAAAGCCAGCGGTCGGATAATAGGCACAGAAAAAGTTGCCGTGATGGCCGCGCTGAATATCGCTTATGAGCTGCATAACAATCAGACATCGGAACAACAGGCTATCAGCAATCGTCTGGGCCAACTGAGCCAACTGATCGAAGCAGCTCTACCCAACTCAAAAACAGTCACCAGCTAACAGGGTTTGTTCGCCCCGTCACTCCAAATAAATGCGGACAACTTCGTCCCGGTGTGAAAATTTTTCATCAAAAATAATAACCATTTATTTTCAATGGTTTAATTAAAACGCCCTATTTCTCAATTAGCACAGTTAAGTTTAAATTCAAGGCTGACTTTCGATTTTTGACCAGTATAATGGCAACAGCTCCCTGAGGTTATTGGTAGTCTGGTTAGTCCCTTGAGCCGATAATCACACTTTTGGAAGTTTCCAGGTTAAATGATGTGCATGTCCGCCAGACGGAAAGCCTAATTTTTTCCGGAGGCTACCACCTTGAACCTTCGGGTTCAGGGCCGATACCAGCGCCGTAACTTTGGGGAGTCTTTTATCTTTTCTTATATATCCCTCCTATGACCCAAGCCATTGATTTTAAAAAAAGTCTTCGCCGACAGATGCGTAAAGCCCGCCGATCAATTAAACCGGCGCAGCAGCGACAGCACGCAAAAGGCTTACTCTCGACCCTAAGGCGGCTCACTCAGTTCCGACGCAGCCAGAATATTGCTCTGTACCTACCCAGTGACGGCGAAATCAGTCCTGAAGAGGTCATCGATTACTGTCGAAAATTGGGCAAACAGTGTTATCTCCCGGTGCTTCACCCTGTCCGTCATAACCGTCTCTGGTTTATTCCGTACAACAAAGATACCGTTCTGATTAACAATATTTATGGTATTAAAGAGCCCTCATTAATCAAAGCTCCTCGTCGTCCGGCCTGGGCTCTTGACCTGGTTCTGCTACCGTTGGTTGCTTTTGATGAAGAAGGTGGACGACTAGGAATGGGGGGAGGCTACTATGACCGGACTTTTGCATTTAAGCAGGGGTGGCGCAAGAGTGGTGGAACCAGCCTGATTGGATTGGCACATGACCTACAGAAAGTAGACCGGTTAAAAACAGAGAGTTGGGATATTCCACTCGAAGGTATTGCAACCGAAACGCGTTTCTACCGCGCTATTCGGTAACTAAACCCTATCGATTAGAGATCTATCCCTTAAAAACCTGTCCAACGAGGGATACAAACTCGATATCTGCATTACTTACACCGGTAAATACAGTGCCCAGTACAAACACGGCGATCAGAACAACAACAAGATCCGGCCCTTTTTTCATTTTCTCTGCTCAAATACTACGGTTAGTTAGGTTGACAAAAACGGCGCCCAGTTTTCCATAACGCAAAAAATTTGCAAGTACTTTCCACTACTTATAAGCACTTTATCGACAAATACGTTAAAACCTTAACAAAAGACCCTGTTTTTCGGTTAAAAGTTCCATAAACTGTAAAATAATTACAAAAAAGCAGGAAATAACGTTAAAACAAGCGGCATCGTCGCCATTGAGATAAGAATTTGACCCGTAATAATTGCAGCCATGAGTTGAGCATCACCGCCTAATTGCCGCGCCAGCACATAGGCAGTAGATGCCGTGGGCAGCGCACTAAACATTAACAACACTTGTGCGACTAACACTGACTCAACAAACAAGCCGCAAATCACCAGCATCAGGCAAGGAAACAGCAGCAGTTTTACAGCACTGCTATAGATCACAGAACTACTCGTTTTGCGCAACGCTGTAAGATTTAATCCCGCACCCACCGCCAGCAAACCCAGAGGCAATGCAATACCACTCAACAGCCCGGCAACTGACGCCAGCGCCCAGGGAAGACCCACTCCCGAAATATTCAGAGAGATCCCCACCACACAGGCGATAATCAGCGGGTTTTTGACTAAAGCCAACAATACACTTAACAACCCTGCTTCTTTACGGGTATAGAAACTAAAGATCAACACACAAAGCAGGTTCAGCAGAGGCACCATAACAGCCATAACCACCGCAGCAACGGCTAATCCCTCATCACCAAACAACGCAGCGCTCGCCGCCAGACCAACATAGGTATTAAAACGCATCCCTCCCTGATAAACCGAGGTAAAACTGCTATTCGCCATCGGCTTTACCCATTGCACAATAACCAGCAGGCTGGTACCTGCCGTCAATAGCAGAACCACCGCCAACGCGACTTCGCCAATCGGCACGGCGCCGACATCAGCGAGGCTCAATTTGTAGATAAGTAGCACTGGAAATAACAGAAAATAGATCAATTTTTCTGCGGGCTCCCAGAACCCGTCTCCGGGAAACCCCATTCGTCGAATCGCATGTCCGACACAAAGCAGCGCAAAAATCGGCCATAATGCCGTGAGAATCTCGTTCATCTGTGTGTATAATCCAAATTAGGCTGCGAAAGCGGCAATAGAGCTGGTATCAACGGGGACAGTGATACCAGCACGGATATTCTATACAGGAGCAGGCAATAATGACATCTCTCGTACTTACAGTGATCGCCCCGGATAAGCCCGGTC
>NZ_JADGEW010000007.1 GCF_016744155.1 Amphritea sp.
AACGAGCAACGAGCAACGTCTCACTTATTAACTGAACAAGTTGGGTGTAATGCAGAGTAAATTAATACTAAGAGGGTGAATCTTGGAAAGATGGCTGGGGTAGGAGGATTCGAACCTCCGCGTGACGAGATCAAAACCCGTTGCCTTACCGCTTGGCTATACCCCAACAATGTCTATCTTAAAAATGGTGGCAATAGCGGGACTCGAACCTGCGACCCTCGCATTATGAATGCGATGCTCTAACCAGCTGAGCTATATTGCCATTCTATATAGCAGTGAATAAAGAACTGATATACAAAATCTGGTTGTTACCAACCTATCTTTAAAGCCTTTGGGTAGATCATGAGGAGATTAAGCCTCTGAATCTTCAATCGCTTTAAAAGATGGCTGGGGTAGGAGGATTCGAACCTCCGCGTGACGAGATCAAAACCCGTTGCCTTACCGCTTGGCTATACCCCAACAGTCTTGATAAATGAAATGGTGGCAATAGCGGGACTCGAACCTGCGACCCTCGCATTATGAATGCGATGCTCTAACCAGCTGAGCTATATTGCCTTAGCACTTATCAAGGCCGCGAATTATTCTCTTTTTTGCTAACCATGTCAACCGATTAGAGGGAAAAAACAGACCATTTCCATGGCTATTCGGTGGCTAAAAAAAAAGCCATCCGGAATCATTCCCGAATGGCTGTTTTTTGTACAGATCTGATGGTTAGCAGATCAGGATTAACGGCGATCTATTTCTTAAACGTTAAAGCGGAAGTGGACAACATCACCATCTTTCAGAACGTAGTCTTTTCCTTCGAGTCGCCATTTTCCAGCTTCTTTCGCGCCGGATTCTCCTTTGAACTGGATGAAGTCGTTGTAGCTGGTTACTTCTGCGCGGATAAAGCCCTTTTGGAAGTCGGTGTGGATAACTCCGGCGCCCTCTGGTGCGGTAGCACCTTCTTTGACAGTCCAGGCGCGAACTTCCTGAACACCGGCAGTAAAGTAGGTGTGAAGTCCCAGCAGGTTATAGCCAGCACGGATTACCCGATCAAGGCCGGGCTCTTCCATGCCCATCTCCTGAAGGAATTCCATTTTTTCATCATCTTCCAGTTCTGAAATCTCAGCTTCCATCATATTACAGATGGCAACAATCTCGGCGCCTTCTTTCGCGGCGAGTGTTTTTACTTTGTCCAGATGGGGGTTGTTTTCGAAACCGTCTTCGGAAACGTTCGCGATATACATGGTAGGTTTGATGGTTAATAGGTGAAACTGTGATATTTCAGCCAGTTCATCATCATCGAGTTCCAGAGAGCGAACCGGATTGCCCTGTTCCAATTGCGCCAGCACTTTTTCCAGAATTGCCTTGGACTTAATGGCGGCTTTGTCACCGCTATTAGCGATACGAGCCACTTTATTTAGCTGTTTTTCAACTGATTCAAGGTCAGCCAGCGCCAGTTCAGTGTTGATGATTTCAATATCATCCATGGGGTCGATCTTATTCGCCACATGGATAACATTCTCATCTTCGAAACAGCGTACTACGTGCGCGATGGCATCGGTTTCGCGAATATTGGCGAGAAACTTGTTGCCCAGGCCTTCGCCTTTAGAAGCTCCGGCAACCAGACCTGCAATGTCCACGAATTCCATCGTGGTGGCCAGTACCCGCTTAGGCTTAACAATTGCAGCCAGCGCGTCAAGACGGGGATCAGGCATTGGTACAACGCCCGCATTGGGTTCAATTGTACAAAATGGGAAGTTTTCAGCACCGATACCTGCTTTGGTCAGGGCGTTGAAAAGGGTAGATTTACCTACGTTTGGCAAGCCAACGATGCCGCATTTGAAACCCATGCCAGTTATCCTGTCGTCAGTTATTCAGCTTTAAAAGTGTGTAAGGTCGTCATCGCTTTGTGCCAGTCGCCACTGGTGGCTTGTTCTAGCACTTGCATCGCTTCGTCACAGGCCGCTTCAGTCATTTTGAATTCGGAAACTGGGGCTTTTTTAAGGACGAAACCACTGACTTGGCTTGCGCTGCCCGGATGTCCGATGCCAATGCGCAAGCGATAGAAATTCTTGTTGTTGCCCATTTTGCTGATCATGTCGCGTAAACCGTTATGGCCGCCGTGTCCGCCACCTAATTTAAAGCGGGCAACACCGGGGGGTAAGTCCAGTTCATCGTGGGCGACAAGGATGGATTCAGCAGGAATCTTGTAAAAGTTAGCCAGTGAGGCAACAGCCTGGCCACTGAGATTCATGAAGGTAGTAGGGATCAGCAGGTGAACAGGAGAGCCGTTCAGGCTGATTTTTCCATACAGGCCGTGAAACTTTGATTCAGGCTTGAGTGGGGTAAGGTGTCGGGCAGCAAGCTGCCCGACAAAGTCGGCTCCGGCATTATGACGGGTCTGGTCGTACTTCTGGCCGGGATTACCCAAGCCAACGATCAGCTGTATCTGGTCTTGCATGCCGGAACCTGTCTTCTGTTAGCAGAATTACTCTGCAGCTACACTGCCGCGTGGAGTGTAAGCCTGTGCGATACTCTGATCACGGTCAGCACCGCGACGCAGCTGTACGATCTCTACGCCTGCTGGCAGAGTTACGTCAGACAGGTGAATAACCGTGTCCATATCGATAGCAGACATATCTACTTCAAGAGCTTCTGGTAGTTTATCAGCCAGGCAGCGAACCTTAGTGGTGTTCTGCTGGATAGTAAATTTACCTGATGCTTTGCCAGCTGGAGACTTGTCAAAGTTAACAAAGTTCAGCGGTACGACGATTTCGATAGGCGCAGATTTAGTGATACGCAGGAAATCGATGTGCATGATGTTGCTTTTAGATGGGTGGCGCTGCAGATCTTTGATGATTACTTGCTCTTCCTTACCTTCTAATTCCAGAGTCAGAATAGAGGAGTAGAAAGAAGAATCTTCAGTCTGCTTAACCAGTACGCGGTTTTCCAGAGAGATAGATACAGGCTTCTTACGCTTGTCTCCACCGTAAACTACAGCTGGAACATATCCAGAGTGACGAAGGCGGCGGCTCGCACCTTTCCCTTCGTCTGTACGTGGTAGTGCATTCAATACAAAGTTGCTCATTTTAATACCTATAGTAAAAACAAAACTGCAAACACCTTGCGACCAGGTCTTTGCAGTTGTTGAGTAAGCCCTTGTGGGCGCATTATCCCTATGTGGGATCTATATCAGCTGTCAGCTATGCCCAAAGGCTTAGCGGAACATTGCGCTGATAGATTCTTCGTTGCAGACGCGGCGTACCGCTTCTGCCAGCATCGGTGCCAGCGTTAGCTGGCGGATCTGACGGCAACTCGCAGCAGCTTCGCTGAGCGGGATAGTATCTGTTACAACCAGTTCGTCTAGTTCTGAGCCGGTAATGTTGCTGATCGCTGCGCCTGACAGCACTGCGTGGGTAGCGTAAGCAACAACTTTCTCGGCGCCGTTAGCCTTCAGGGCTCCCGCTGCTTTACATAGCGTGCCGGCGGTGTCACACATGTCGTCTACCAGAATACAGGTACGACCTTGTACATCACCGATCAGGTTCATTACCTGAGCTTCATTGGCTTTTTCACGACGCTTGTCGATGATAGCCAGATCGCAACCCAGTTGTTTTGCAACAGCTCTGGCGCGAACTACACCACCAACATCAGGAGAGACAACAATAGGGTTGTCATAGCTCTGACGGGCAATCTCATCCAGCAGAACCGGAGAGCCGTATACGTTATCTACAGGGATATCGAAGAATCCCTGGATCTGATCAGCGTGTAGATCGACGGTCAATACCCGGTCGATACCTACACCTGCCAGCATGTCAGCGACTACTTTGGCGCTGATCGCAACCCTAGCAGAACGCGGACGACGATCCTGACGGGCGTAGCCGTAATAAGGGATTACAGCAGTGATTCGGCTGGCAGAGCCTCGACGCAGAGCGTCAGCCATCACAATCAGTTCCATCAGGTTGTCATTAGTGGGAGCGCAAGTCGGCTGGATGATAAAGACATCCTTACCTCGTGCGTTCTCATGAATCTCAACGCTGATCTCGCCATCGCTGAATTTTGTTACGGTGGCTTCGCCCATTGGAATATCTAGGCGTTCTACTACTTTTTCAGCCAGCTGGCGATTTGCATTGCCAGTGAAGACCATCATTTTAGGCACAATGTCTACCTTCTCGGATCTACAGTCGTTTAATTGAGATTCTTTCATAATTTTGACGGGGCTCGCACTTTACTTAAACCTCATAAAAAGGGTCAGGTACTGCTGCCCGGCCATTCTCTTTAGCCTGATGCTATGAAAGCAGGGTTTTAAGATGGCTGGGGTAGGAGGATTTGAACCTCCGCATGACGAGATCAAAACCCGTTGCCTTACCGCTTGGCTATACCCCAGTAACTCTTAATTCCGGTCATTGCCCGGTAAAAGAGGCGCACATTTTCCCGGAACGAACCGTTAAAGTCAAACGAATGCCGCTGAAAAGCGTCAATTTCAGAGTTGGATCTGCCACTCTTTTGCAATGATAGTCAGGCGCAGGTCATTCTGGCTGATAGTGAGCTTTTCCGGTAGGGAATAGCCCTGTTGGTTACTGAATCGTAAGTAATTGATTTCCCAGTTGTTCTGGATTATTTTCTGCGGCCTTTGTTGGTTCAAACTTAGTTCGAATGGCTGTCCGGGTGCTGGAATGCCACGGACCCAGTACAGCAGCTGGTGAACCGGGAATTGCCAGCCAAGAGTTTGTTCCATCAGTAACTCAGGCGATGCTGCCCAGAGGGGGTCTTCACCGGCTATATTAATCGTAATTCCTTCGCCATTACCGTCGATTCGGGCGCCGCCTTGCCCCAGTGGGCCTGTGAGCTCGATCTGATAGTGCTGTTGTTGTTGTAGCCAATAGAGGCTGGCGCTTTGGTTTTCGCTGGGAGTGCGTATGCCAATCTTCCCTTTGAGCTGCCAACTGTCTGCGGTGAGTAACGCTTGTCGCAGTTCATCCCATGAGTGCGCCGGGACTGCAGCATCCTGTTTTTGTGTCAGACCGGAGCAGCCCGCCAGCAGTAATGCCATAGATAAAATAAGTGCACGAATCTTCAAGGTTTATTCCTATGGCTTATCGATGGATGTCGCCGCATCCATCAGAAAATCATTACCAGGGTGTTTGAGAAGTTCTTGATGTAAAAGTTTTTGAGCTCTCTGTAATTGCCCTGATGCCTGGTAAGCCTGGATAAGGTGAGCGCTTACTTCTGGATCGGGAAACTGGTCGTAAGCTTGTTGAAGAAAGTTGACCGCTTCTGCTGCTTTACCTTGTTTCAGTAAAATCCATCCCATGCTGTCGAGAATAGCAGGGTCATTCGGTTTGAGTTTGAATGCTGCTGTTATCAGCTCAAATGCTTCATCAAAGCGATCGGTATAGAGTGATAGGGTGTAGCCCAGTGCGTTGAGCGCCATGCTGTTATCTGGTTCCAGTTCAAGGACTCGGCGAAGATCGCGTTCTATCAGTTGAATATCCTGAGGCTCAAGTATCATTGCCCTCGTGTACAGCAGGCTAACGTCATCCTGGTGTTGCTGCAAGGCTTCGTCGAGAACACTGAGAGCTGTGCCTTTATAATCGTTTAGATTCAACCACTCGGCTTCCATAACATAAAGCTGAATGCTTATTTCAGGAATGCTGTTGCGGGCCTGCTGAATTATTTCTTGTAGGCGAAGGCGGTCACTGGGGTGGTCCAGCAAGGTTGCTATTCGTCGGTAAGCCGGCAACAAATTGTTATTGTCCCGTACTTTAAGAAAGTGATCGAGTGCCAGTTCAGTATTGCCTTCCTGTTGTTCAACCAAGCCCAGATAGTAGTGAGGGGTGGTGTTGTCCGGATAGCGAATAAGCAGGTCTTTCATTATCTTGCGGCTTTGCTCGGTCTGCTCGTTTTCCAATAGGAGTAGAGCAACATAAAAGCTTAGTTGTGGCTCATTCGAAAAGCTGTCGACCAGCAGTTGTGCCTGTTCGCTGCCTTTTTTTATCTGCTTTGACTGGAACAGTAGTTGAACGTATAGCGTATAGAGCTGCTGATCAGGTTTGTTTTTTTCCATTTGTGATTCAAGAATCACGATAGCTTGTCTGAACTTGTTCTGAGTTCGTAGAAGTTCTGCTTTTTGAATGATCGCTTCAAGGTGCTCAGGTTCTGCCTGGATGGCGGCATCAAAGCGCTTTAATGCTAGTTCGTTATTTCCTTGCTGTTTGTACAGCAGGCCTAACGTTGTAAGTAAGGTTGCATCTGTTTCATCGGCAGCGAACTCCTCCAGCAGGTGAATATAGGCCTCAGCCTCTTCGGAGCTGAATTGCTTTGTCTGGGCGCTGATGACCATCAGAGTTTGCGGGTTAGAATGGCTGAGAGCCTTTCTAAGTAGAGGCAATGCGGTAGCGAATTCGCCTTTGCGTAGCAGAAGGCTGGCGGCTATCTGGTAGGGCTCCGGATTTTCAGGCTCAGCCTGTTGCCAAAGTGTGCTGGCCAGCAACGTCTGGTCAGGTTGGTGTAAATATTGAGCGATATAGGTCGCCCGTTTGGCGATTGCCGGATCACCTGTTAGTTGAGCCTGGTGGAGGTAATTTTCCAGAGATAGGTCAAAGGCTTTTCGTTGGCCAGCTATTTCCGCTACAACCAGGTCATAGAGGGTTTCCCGGTTAAGTTCGCCAGGCACATATTCTACTTTTGGCAGCTGTGCTTCAGCTGCTGTAGTGGCTGCTTTGTTAAGTTGGCTGGTACATCCGCTGATGCTTAACAAAGTGGCTAAAAGTGTTGTCGCGATAGTCGTTACGAGATTAGGTGCTTTCATTGAGCTGATCTTATCTGTCGCAAATAGATGGAAGCTCCACTATAGATGAATCTCGGGGCTGTTGTCATATCTGGGTGTAAATAGTAAAAAATTGATCTGATCCGGCCTTGGTTTTTTAACCTTTCCCTTAATAAAGTGTATTATTACGCGCTATTTTAAATCTGGGTGTCGTTTTCCTATATGGCTTTGCTCGCGTTAGGTATTAATCACAAGACCGCTTCGGTATCCGTTCGGGAGAAAGTTGCTTTCGCGCCGGAGCAGATGGCCGAGGCGTTGGCACAAGCCTGCGAACTTGCTCACCTGAAAGAGGTGGCGATTCTTTCTACCTGTAACCGTACTGAGCTTTATTGCTCGACTGAGTTGGAAGGTACCCGGGCATTGCTGGAGTGGCTGGGTAGTTACCATCGTCTCGACCCTGATGAGCTGCAAGGCTGTAGTTATGCACATTGGAATCAGGATGCAGCCCAGCATATGATGCGGGTCGCCAGCGGGCTTGATTCATTGGTGTTAGGTGAACCTCAGATTCTGGGGCAGCTGAAGTCCTGTTATGCGGTCTCTCAGGATGCAGGCGTTGTCGGGGCTGAATTGGCACGGTTGTTCCAGCAGACCTTTGCAGTGGCGAAGAAAGTACGCACTGACACTGCTATCGGAGAAAACCCGGTTTCTGTTGCTTACGCCTCTGTTAGTCTGGCGCAGCATATTTTTTCCGATTTAAGTCAAAGTAAAGCATTACTGATCGGCGCGGGTGAAACCATTGAGCTTGTGGCGCGGCATCTATCTGAAGCCGGGGTGCAGCAGATGACGGTAGCGAACCGGACGCTGGTGCGTGCAGAAGCGCTGGCCGATGAGTTTAATGCCCGGGCAATAATGCTGGGTGATATTCCTGAAGCGTTGGAAGATGCTGATATTGTTATCTCATCTACCGCCAGTCAACTGCCGATTCTAGGCAAGGGTGCGGTAGAGTCTGCCTTGAAAAAGCGTAAACACCGGCCTGTCTTTATGGTGGATATCGCCGTTCCCCGGGATATTGAGCCGGAAGTCTCCGATCTGGATGACGTATATCTTTATACCGTCGATGACCTGAAAGAGGTTATCGAGGAAAACGTTCGCAGTCGTGAAACCGCTGCTATGGAAGCTGAAACGCTGGTGGAAGTTGGTGCCGTTGATTTTATGCGTCAGCTTCGGGCGCTGGGTGCGGTAGAAACTGTGATGGCGCTGCGTCAGCAAACAGAACAGCTGCGTGATGCTGAGCTTGAAAAAGCGTTGCGTCAGCTGAGTAACGGTAAGTCAGCGGATGAGGTGTTAAATAATCTGGCTCGCGGCCTGACCAATAAATTTCTCCACAGCCCCACAGTACAGCTGAGAAAAGCCAGTGCTGAGGGGCGTGACGACTATCTCGAGATGGCGCAGGATCTGCACCAGCTGTCTCATAATGTAAAAGAAGACTGATTAGCGATGAAAGAATCTATAGCTCTGAAACTGGAAATTCTGGCCGATCGATATGAAGAGCTGGCAGCATTGCTGGGCGATGCGACGGTAATCAATGATCAGAATAAGTTTCGTGCTTACTCAATGGAATACTCTGAATTAGAGCCGGTCGTTAAGTGCTTTCAATCTTATCTGACAGCTCAAAATGATCTGGAAGAAGCCAAGTTGATGCTGGAAGATTCAGACCCTGATATGCGGGAGATGGCGAAAGAGGAATTTACCGGGGCGAAGGAGAGTATTGAAACTCTGGCGCAGGAACTGCAAGTTCTGTTACTGCCGAAGGACCCTAATGATTCCCGCAACGTCTTTGTGGAAGTGCGTGCGGGTACCGGTGGTGATGAGGCGGCAATTTTCTCTGGCGACCTGCTGCGGATGTATAGCCGTTATGCTGAAAATCAGGGTTGGAAGCTGGAGATTATCAGTGCCAACGAAGGTGATCACGGTGGTTATAAAGAGGTCATCTCGCGCATAGTAGGCAAGGATGTTTATTCCCGATTGAAATTTGAGTCTGGTGCCCATCGGGTGCAGCGGGTGCCTGAAACTGAATCTCAGGGACGTGTTCATACCTCAGCCTGTACCGTGGCAGTGATGCCTGAGATGGATGAGGTCAGCGATATTGAGATCAATAAGGCCGACCTGCGGGTTGATACATTCAGAGCCTCCGGCGCCGGTGGTCAGCACGTTAACAAAACTGACTCCGCTATCCGTCTTACTCATATCCCTACCGGTGTGGTGGTTGAGTGTCAGGAAGAGCGTTCGCAACACAAGAACCGCGCAAAAGCGATGTCTCTGCTAGCGTCCCGTCTTCAGGCTGCGGAGCAGGAACGCCATGCGGCGACTCAGGCCAGTACCCGTAAATCCCTGGTGGGCAGTGGTGACCGTTCAGAGCGTATCAGGACATATAACTATCCTCAGGGACGTATTACAGATCATCGCATCAATCTTACGCTGTATAAGCTTCAGGAGGTGATGGAAGGTGCGTTAGGGTCTGTGGTCGATCCATTAGTTAACGAATACCAGGCTGAGCAGTTGGGTGCTCTGTCTGAGGACAGTTGATCGCTCTGCAAATGAACATATCTGATGCGTTGGCAGTTGCGGGCCAACTAACGGGGAGCAGTGACAGTCCTGAACTGGATGTTGAGCTGCTACTCTGCCATATCCTTGAGAAAAATCGTACTTTCCTGTTTCTTCATCGTGACTATCTGCTGACAGCGGCTCAACAGCATAAGTTTAAGTCTTTTATTCAGCGTCGTCAGCAGGGCGAGCCTATTGCTCACCTGACCGGTAGTCGTGGTTTTTGGACCTTAGATCTGGATGTTAATCCCACCACGCTTATTCCCCGTCCAGATACCGAATGTCTGGTTGAAAAAGCCCTTGAACTAATTCCCCATTCTGTAGCCAGAGTATTAGACCTGGGAACAGGTACCGGTGCTATCGCACTGGCGCTGGCTTCAGAATGCCCGGCCTGGCAACTGGTTGCTGTTGACCGGGTTGCAGAGGCGGCAGCATTGGCCGAGCAAAATCGTCAGCGGCTCGGGTTGGATAATGTGGAAGTGCTACAGGGCAGTTGGTTTGAACCGGTGGGCGGGCTGTTTGAGATGATCGTTAGTAATCCGCCCTATATTGATCCTCTGGATCCTCATCTGGAACGGGGAGATCTGCGATTTGAGCCGGTGAGTGCTCTGGTGGCGGCGGATAAAGGCCTGGCGGATATACGCCAGATCGCCACGCAAGCCAGGCGTTTTCTGATGGAAGGTGGCAAACTGTTATTTGAACACGGTTATGATCAGACCGCGGCGGTACAGCAGTTGCTGGCTGAATTGAGTTACAGCGACATAGATTCAGCTCAGGATTATGGCGGCAATGACCGTATAACCTGGGCGATTTGGAAAGAAGAGAATAAACAGAATGTTGAATGATGAGCAGCTGCTGCGTTATAGCCGTCAGATTATGTTGCCTGAGGTTGATATTGCAGGGCAGGAGGCCTGGTTAAAGGCGTCGGTTCTAGTGATTGGATTAGGTGGTCTTGGCAGCCCTGTAGCGATGTATCTTGCGGCGGCTGGAGTGGGCCGGTTGGTGCTGGTGGATGATGATAAGGTCGAGCTGACTAATCTGCAGCGGCAGATTGTACACCGTACCTCAACTATCGGTCAGTCTAAGGTGGATTCAGCGAAAACGGCGCTTATAGAGCTGAATCCAGATACGGATGTGGTGGCCATTAATAACCGCTTGAATGGCGTGGCGTTGGCAAAACAGGTTGCTGAAGTTGATCTCGTCGTCGATTGTAGTGACAACTTTACTACCCGTTTTGCGATTAATGACGCTTGTGTGAAGTATAAGACACCGTTAGTTTCAGGTGCTGCTATTCGCTTTGATGGCCAGGTAGCGGTCTTTGATCCGCGACGTGAAGATGCCCCCTGTTATCGCTGTTTGTATCGTGAAGGTGATGATGAAAATTTAACCTGCTCTGAAAGTGGAGTGATTGCGCCACTGGTCGGTATTATCGGTTCAGTGCAGGCGATGGAAGCATTAAAAGTACTGGCGGATGTTGGTCATCCTCTGGTCGGAAAATTGTTACTTCTGGATGGGCGTCATATGGATTGGCGAACCCTAAAACTACGGCGAGACCCTGAGTGTCCTTGCTGTGGGAATAAAAATAATTAAAAGGAGCCAGATTCAATGGAAGTCATTCGTCAGATTCTAGAAAAAAGTAAAACGATAGCGATGGTAGGTGCCAGCCCTAAGTCTCACCGTGCCAGTAATCAGGTGATGCATTTCCTGTTAGCTAAAGGCTATAACGTGATTCCGGTAAACCCCTTTAAAGTGGGTGAGCAGATTCATGGACGGGTGGTGGTTTCCTCTCTGGCCGATATAAAAGAACCTATTGATATGGTGGATATTTTCCGTAGCTCTGCAGAAGCGGGAGATGTGGTTGACGAAGCGATTGCCGTGAATGCGAAGTCGATATGGATGCAGCTGGGGGTTATTAATGAACCTGCTGCTGAAAAGGCTCAGGCGGCCGGGCTTCAGGTGGTGATGGATCGCTGCCCTGCCATAGAGATTCCCCGACTCTGAGTCACTCCTTTGCTTCTCATATGAGAAGACGCTCTGAGATAGCGATATTTTCTGCTATTACCCTGACAACATCTCTTTATGCCGCTAATGCTTCTCAATTCAGGAGCATTAGGCTGGTGTCTAATGGCTGATCTACTACAATTATTGATTTTTACACTAGTGTTTTTTTAGGATTAAGGGTGAATACAGATGACAATTGAACGACTGGAGATTGGCCAGCGGATGAGTCGGATCGTGATCCATAACGATACCGTTTACCTCTGTGGTCAGGTGGCAAAAGATGCGTCCGCTGGGATTAAAGAACAAACCGCTACCATGCTGGAAAAAGTGGATGCGTTTTTAGAACAAGCGGGTAGTGATCGTGAGCATATCCTTTCTGCGACGCTGTATATCCGTGATATGAAAGATTTTGCGGGTATGAATGAAGTTTGGGACAACTGGGTGCCCGCAGGACATGCACCGGCAAGAGCTTGTGTTGAAGCGCGGATGGCGCGTCCAGAGTTGCTGGTCGAAGTCTCTGTGGTTGCTGCAGTTAAGAAATAAGTTGTTAGCTTAACATCATCTGTCTGATTGCCAGATCATCGGCGAGCCGCTTGGCGTAGTCGATGATCTCTTTACTGCATCCCTCCGTCTCCAGCTTTTCTGATAACGCTGCGCCACTATTTATCAGCATCTGCACCAACGCTCTGTTTTCCATCTGCATTGCCAGTATCAGCGAACTATTGCCTTGCTTATCGCAGTGGTTGAGGTCGGCTCCATTTTCATTCAGTCTGCTGAGGTGAAGCATCAGACTGGTATCAGAGCAAAACTGGAAGCAGGCAAAGAGCGTGTGATCAGGGGTCATGTCGGGATAGGTTAAAGGTGCGCCAGCCTGAAGTAATATCGTCATTAGCTGTAAACTTTTTAATGGATGTTGCAGCGCCTGATATAACAAAGGCTCGGTCTGACTGGCGCTTAAGCCGCAGCCGGCTTGAAGTAAGTGTTGTAGTGATTTGGGCTGGCCGGATCTGATAGCGAGTTCGGCGGCGTTGAGGTTTTGACTATCGAAATCGAATAGATGTTCGTTTATTAACTTGGCGTCCAGCTTACTAAACTGCTTTTTTAGTGTGATTAGATCCGCTTCAATGATCGCTAGTTGTAGTTTTTTCAGATTGCGCTTATCAAAGAAGCTCATGCGCAGGCAGTCGTTGTATCTTTCCAGATAAACTGGCGTAGAGGCTTTACTGCCAGGACAAACAGGATAATCGCTGCAACCCATTTAATGATCATAAAGCCACCAGAATCGTGATGAGCCATCGCAGTGCCGACTGATATCATTTGATCGCTTAGAATGGCATCAGTCGCCAATCCCAGTAAAACCGCGCAGACACTAATGCCAAGAAGGTAGATAACGACGGCGCGGATACCAAGCTCACGGCTGAGAATGCCTATGGAGGCGATGTTAGTGGCGGGACCTACCAGCAGAAAGACCAGAATTGCGCCTGGAGACATGCCGGCGGCCAGTAGTGCGGCAGCCAGGGGTGTGGAGGCTGTTGCGCAGATATAGAGCGGTAGGCCAACAACTAGCATGAGTAGCATAGCGGTCAGGCCGCTGCCCCACTGACTCAGGCTGGCAGGCTCAACCAATGTGGCAACCACAGCGGCGAGTATCAAGCCGATGCTGAGCCATTTGGAAATGTCATCGAGGATATCTACGATGGCAAACTGTAGTCCGGCTAAAATACCAGATGGCTTCGGTGTCTCGCTCTGTTCAGCGTAGCAGTTGGATTCTGTTGCTTCAGTTTTGCTACAGCAGCTAGTAACGGGTTCTTCAGTTTCACTACAACAGCTACTAACCTTTTCATTTTCCTTCTTCTCGCTGCAGCAGCTAGTCTCTTTTTTGTCAGCTACCGCTTTTGTAGAAAAATCTCTGTTATTTTCGTTGCTGTCGAACAGTAAAATCATAATACCGCTGACCACCGCGCTGATAATGGCCGATATGGGTCGGATGATAGCCATAACAGGCCCCAGTAGGGCATAGGTTACCGAGATTGAATCAACCCCGGTTTCCGGTGTGGCAACCAGGAAAGATACTGTTGCGGGTTTTGATGCGCCTGAACGTCGCAGGGCTATTGCTGTGGGAAGTACTCCGCAAGAGCAGAGGGGTAGCGGTGCGCCGATGAGTGCTGCCCGGATAACCGAACCAGTGCCGGTACCGCTAAGCCATTTCTCCACCAGTGTGGTTGGAATCCAGCCTTTCAGCACAGCTGCCAGAACAAGACCGAATAGCAGCCAAACTGCGGTGTCGAGAAACAGGCTCAAAAGATGGTCAAAAAATTCAAGTAACATAGCGCTACCTTGTATATAAGATACTGCTTATCTTACTCTTCCCTAAGCCAAATTCCAGAGTCGTAGCAGGTAGATTCCGCTACTCAGTGTGACGATAGAGCCGATGGTAGTGGTCAGAATAATATTGGCAGCCAGTTGTGCATTACCTTTCATCGCTTTTGCCATAATAAAGCTGGCCGCTGCAGTAGGGCAACCGAACAGGATGAACAGGATGCCCAGCTCCTGGCCTCTTATGCCGCTTATCCAGGCGCCACTGGTCAATATCAGGGGCATAAGGATCAGTTTAATAAGAGTGGCCCAGCTGGACTCTCCAGAGGTGTCTCTCAAGCTTCTCAGGTTCAGGGATGCTCCTACGGCAAGCAAAGCAAGAGGTAGTGTCAGATTAGCGAAATAGTTGCCGATTTTATCAATAGCTGTAGGTAAGCCCCAATCGAAATAGGAAAAGGGGAGCGCCAGTAATACCGCTATGATTAGCGGATTTCGGGCGATCTCAATCAGAGGTTGAGTGAGGTTTAGTCCGTTCTGCTTCTGCATTGGTAGCGAAAGCGCGAGGACTGACAGGGTGTTGTACAGGGGGATAACACAAGCCAGCAAAAGTGAAGCTTGAGCAAGCCCACTGTCGCCAAACATATTAAAACTAACAGCCAACCCGATAATCCCATAGTTGCCACGAAAGGCTCCCTGAATAAACACGCCGAGATCTTCAGGCTTGTGAATAAAACGTTTACTAATCTGCCAGAGCAGCGAGAAACTGAGCAGAGTACTGATCACAAAGTAGGTGAGTAAAGTTGGGTTAAATACTGCCTGGAAATCCATTCTGGAGATGCTCATGAAAACCAAAGCAGGCAATGTAATGGTGAAAACCAATTTGGAGGCTGTAGCGACGAAATTCTGATCGATAACCTGCAATCGCATCAACAGGTAGCCAAGCAGAGAGATGAAAAAGATAGGTGCGACTATATTGCTAGTGAATAGTAACGTGTCGAGATAGAGGCTCACAGCGGATATTCCGATGGGTAACAGATAATGGTGCTAGTGTATCACTTTTGCTTTATATGTTACTTCACCAGGCTGGTCATCAATTATGTAACTTGGGGTAATCCAGTCGTTCCAGCGTACCGCAGGATTCCGAGATCTCTTCCCAGTTGGTGACGCTTAGGGCAAGCTGAATGACGCCGCTGGTGGGAAACTTTGGAATAAGCTCCTGTGTCAGATAAAAGCTGGCCATTTCAAGCGTTGGGCTGTGTCCAACGACTAACAAGCTACGATAATGATCTGACTGGCCCTGTAGTAGATTAATAAGGGTTTCAGATCGAGCATGATAGAGCTCGGGTATCTCAATAATCTTGTCGATTGAGTAGTCTTGCTCCAGGGCAATTTGCTCGGCTGTAGTGATTGCTCTGCGAGCACCACTACTGAGTATGAGGTCTGGCTGAATATTCATGTTGGCCAGCCTGGCAGCCATTAGGGGGAGGTCTCTCTTGCCTCTTTTGTTCAGGGGTCGATCAAAATCAGACAGTTCAGGGTTATTCCAGCTGGATTTGGCGTGCCTTACCAGTGTCAGCATCTTCATAGAATATCCCTTGGCTTCATAGGTGAAAACTCAAGTATTAACCATCGACGGGGTAAAAGCTATGGTTCAGCTAGCGATACAACCTTCCAGGCTATCTCTTTGTTCATTCAGGCTATGAATGAGTTGTGCCCAGACTTTACGCATATGCCCGGCGGGATGACTGCCGCTATGTAGCAGGTTCATCGGGCCCTCTTTAAAAAGTCTAGGATCCATTGGTGTCAGGTTGTCGTCGATCAATGGTGTGAAATCCATCTGATCGAGAATATCTTTTTGCAGATCGATGCCGGGTGCCACTTCTATCAGCTTGAGTCCTTTAGCTGTGAGGGTGAAGACAGCACGTTCAGTGATAAAGGTGACCTTCTGGCCCTGTTTTACCGCGTATTGGCCGTTGAATGTGATCTGCTGTACCTGCTTAAGAAACTTCTTAACGGATCCGTTTCTGACTACGTTCAGTTCGCCGTTGTTTATCTCAATCTGTTGCGATCCGGAGGTAAAGGTGCCGAGAAAATACAGCTCCTGAGTGTTCTGGGTAATATTAATAAAACCACCGGCCCCTGCAAGTTTGCTGCCAAAACGACTGACGTTAACATGGCCTTCGGGGCAAGTTTCGGCTAACCCGAGGAAGGCTTGGTCCAGCCCGCCGCCATCGTAAAAATCAAACTGAGCAGGTTGGTCTATGATGGCGGCGGCATTACTGACTGCGCCAAAACTCAGGCCGCTGGCAGGTTGTCCGCCAATACCTCCAGGCTCTACGGTCAGGGTAAAGTCATTGAGTATCTTTTCCTCGGCGGCCACAGCAGAAACCATTTCAGGCATGCCGATACCCAGGTTAACTACTGATCCTTTTCGCAGCTCCATCAAAGCTCTACGGCCAATGATTTTACGGGCTGAAAGGGCTTCTGGTTGCTGTTCTAATGGGGCAATAACGTCGCCACAATAGGCGGGGTTGAATTGTTCAGCAAAGGTTTGAGGATGGTCTTGTGGTTCGGCAATGACAACGTGGTCTACCAAAATTCCGGGGATTTTTACCCGGTCAGGTGTCAGTTGATGCTTGTCGGTGGTGCGTTCTACCTGAACAATGACTTTTCCACCACTGTTGTGGGTAGCCTGGGCTATAGCTAACACATCAAGGGGAAGTGCCTCGCGCTCCATAGAGATATTTCCATCTGCATCAGCGGTAGTGCCCCGGAGCAAAGCTATATCGATGGGAAAGGCTTTGTAAAATAGATACTCTTCGCCCTGTAATGTCAGGAGTTCTACCTGATCGGTGAGCGTTCGGCTGTTTATTTTGCCTCCACCCTGACGAGGGTCGACAAAGGTATGCAGGCCGACTTTGGTTAGGGTACCAGGCTTACCTGCGGCGATATCCCTGAATAGATGGCAGATGACGCCCTGAGGTAAGTTGTAAGCTTCTATTAGATTGTCGGTGGCTAGTTTTCCCAGCCCTGGTGCTAATCCCCAGTGTCCCCCGATTACTTTTCGTACCATGCCTTCATGGGCAAAATGGTTCAAACCTCGAGTTTTGGCGTCTCCCTGGCCGGCAGCGTAAACCAAGGCGAGCTGTTTGGGTTGTTGGCTGGATAAAAAACGTTGTTCGATCGCTTTGGCTATCGCTTCGGCAAAGCCGATACCGATAAAACCGCCGGTAGCGATAGTGGCGTTATCGGGGATAAGTTGGGCGACCTGCTCTGCACTCAGTAGCTTAGACATGGAGTAGTCCTGTGATTTTTATTTTTTTAATATATGTATTGTTTAGCAATCACTGAGCCAATACTAATAAGTGTTATTAAATCATAAGGTTATGTTGTTAATAGGCAGATATAAAAATACACAGTGTCTAAATTTATAGACATAATGTTTTTATATGTCTAATTCGATTTACATATTTAGACGTTTAATCCGGTTGTACAAAGTTGCTCGTGAAATACCCAACAGTCTGGCCGCTTTAGTTTTATTGTGCTGGCACTGCGTAAGTGCCTGTTGAAGGGCTTCTGCCTCAGCGTGATGCTTAATCTGATTAAAATCTGAAAAGACATTAACGGGAGGGCCGGTATTCAGGTCATCGGCGCCTAGGTCTTCTGCTGAGATAAGCTCTTGTTCAGCCATAACACAGGCTCGCTCGAGCCGGTTATGAAGTTCACGAACATTACCGGGCCAGTGATAGTGTTGCAGCCAGGACAGGGCGTCCTGGCTAAGGTTAAGTGCCGGCAGGCCTGATTCATGGGCGATTTTTTTCATCAGGTAGCTGCTGAGAGCGGGTATGTCCGTTGCTCTTTCTCGCAGGGCTGGAAGTTGAAGGGGTAATACATTCAGTCGGTAGTAGAGATCGGCTCTAAATAGCCCTTTATCGACCAGCTGTTTAAGGTCTTGGGAAGTGGCTGCGATAATCCGGACATCAACTTTTTCCAGCCGATTTGAGCCAAGTGCTTCAACTTCCCGTTCCTGGATAACCCGTAATAGTTTTGCCTGAATAGCCGCTGAGATATCAGCGATCTCATCGAGGAACAAGGTGCCGCCTGCCGCTAGCTGAATTTTACCCAGTCGGCCGTTTTTACTCGCGCCGGTATAAGCGCCTGCGGCTGTTCCAAATAGCTCGGCTTCCACCAAAGATTCGGGTAGGGCAGCCATATTGATGCCGACAAAAGGAGCGTCGCTTCGGGGTGAAGCATTGTGGATGCCCTGGGCAAGTAATTCTTTGCCTGTGCCGGTCTCGCCCAATAATAGAATAGTTGTATCGAGCTGTGCGGATCTCAGTGCCTGACGCTTAATTTTAAGCAGTGCAGGAGAGTTACCAATAAGGTCGTCCAGTTCATATTTGCTGGTTCGCAGCAAGTTCTCTGAAACCAGCTGTTTCTTCAGTCGAGCAAACTTATCAAACAGCGGTTGGAGGTTTTCCAGATCGTCATAGAAGACAAAGCCGATAGCGCCGAACACCGAGCCGTCGGGGTTTTTAAGCGGTAAGCGGGTAACTGCGCACCAACGGTTATTGATCTGCATAAGGTCGAGAAAGCTGGGTTGGCCTGTCTTGAGGATTCTGGGAAGTTGAGTGGTTGGCAGAATGTCGTTTACAAGCTGGCCTATGAATTCAGTATTGTCAGGCAGTTCCATCAACTCTCGGTATTGTTGGCTTAGCCAGACAATTCGACATTCTTGATCAATGGCTATAGCGCCCTGGCAAAGACTGGAGAGCAGAGTAAGGAGGTTTTCGTCGCTGGTATTAATGAGAGTTTCTAGCTGGCTCATTTGGATTCTGCGCTGCGGATAGATTCAGCCCAGTGTGCCAGAATTTACTTCAGGATGGCAGTGCTCAGCTCAGGCTGTTGTATTGCCTGCAGCAGACATATGGGAAACAGGCTAAAGCGTCAGGCGACGCGTTGCTGATTATCTTCTATATCAAGCAGTTCCCAGCGGTGGGGGACACTGATAAGGCCGATGTGTGAGCTGCAGTCTTTGCATATATACAGCGTGTTGTTATGCACATGTTTTACTTCGCTCAGGCCTCTATGCAGGCTGATGCTTTGATGTTCCAGTAGAGCCTTGCACTGAGGGCAGATACATGACATTTGAATTACCTCTCGACTGTATTCTGGATATCTTTTATGGACAGCAGATCTTTAAACAGTTATTTGTCTTTAAAAATAGACAATAAATAGCATAGATGGCGCTTTTTATGTCTTATATATGCGACTGATATTAACACAATATAAGTTGATTAAAAACATTGATATAAGTCACTGTTATATAAGAGGGAATAGCTGAAAGGGTTGATGTGTATCAGTAGTTGGATGGAGTATTAGGTGAAATATTTACCAGAAAATAAGAAAGCCAGTCTCTCGACTGGCTTTTTGTCTTTATACGGAGACAGTATTTACCCCCCTAAATATGCTTGTCTAACGGATTCGTCCGTCAGTAGGTTGGCGCCGGTGTCGGTCTTAATGACGCGACCGTTTTCCAGTACATAGCCCCGATCGGCGATACGCAACGCCTGGTTAGCGTTTTGCTCTACCAGGAAGATAGTTACACCCTCATCGCGCAGTTTTTGGATAATGTCAAAAATCTGCTGAATAATGATCGGTGCCAGGCCCAGAGATGGCTCGTCCAGCAGTAGTAGCCGGGGTTTGCTCATCATCGCCCGGCCGATGGCCAGCATCTGTTGTTCACCACCCGACATCGTTCCGGCGCGTTGCTTGTAGCGCTCTTCCAGCCGAGGAAATAGCTCTAGCACGTGCTTTACTGTTTTCTGGGCTTCTTCCTTACTGCGGAAGTAAGACCCCATAAACAGATTCTCTTCAACGGTCATACCACTGAATACACGACGTCCTTCCGGCACAATGGCCAGGCCTTTACGCATGATGTCGGGTGTATTCAGATTGTTTATTTCTTCACCATTGAAGATTACCGTGCCGGATGATGCTTGCGGGTCGCCGCAGATCGTCATCATCAGGGTCGTCTTGCCAGCACCGTTAGCACCGATAAGGGTGACGATCTCACCCTCGTCGATATTAACTGAAACGTCGTGCAAAGCCTGGATAGGGCCGTAATGGGTGTTTACATTATTAATCTGCAGCATCTTATTCCTCCCCGAGATAGGCTTTGATAACGTCTGGGTTGTTCTTGATTTCATCTGCATTACCTTGGGCTAGAGGCGCGCCCTGGGAGATAACATAGATGTGATCAGAAATACCCATTACCAGACTCATATCATGCTCGATCAGCAGCACAGAGATTTCGTGCTCATCACGTAGCTTGATAATCAGCTCATCAAGTTCCTTAGTCTCATTAGGGTTAAGACCTGCAGCAGGTTCATCCAGCATCAGTAGTTCTGGTTGGGTTACCATGCAGCGTGCGATCTCCAGGCGGCGTTGCTGGCCGTATGAAAGATTACCGGCTTCACGGTTAGCAAATTCCAGCAGATCAACTTCTTCCAGCCAATGTATGGCGTGGTTCATTGCATCTTTTTCCAGGCGGCGATAATTCGGGGTTTTGAACAGGCCGGAAATAAGATTTGTGTTGAGGTGACGGTGCTGGGCGACCAGCATATTCTCGATGACCGTCATCTTCTGAAACAGTCGTACGTGCTGGAAAGTACGTACCAGTCCTTTACGGGATATCTGGTAATCTTTCAGACCGGCAATCTGCTCATTTTTGAGCATTACACTGCCTTCGGTCGGGATGTAAAATCCGGACAGACAGTTAAATACGGTGGTTTTACCGGCACCGTTAGGGCCGATAACAGAAACGATCTGACGGTTTTTAACCTTCAGGTTTACGCCGTCTACTGCTACCAGACCGCCGAAGCGCATGGTGAGACCGTTTACATCTAGCAGTAACTGACTCATTGTTTCAACTCCAACTGTGGCCGTTTCGTCGGTATCAGCCCGTCAGGCCGCCAGCGCATCATCAGTACCATTAACAGTCCGAATAACAGCATGCGGTACTCAGAGAATTCACGTGCCAGTTCAGGCAGGATAGTCATGACAATAGCTGCCAGAATAATACCCATCTGCGAGCCCATGCCGCCCAACACTACAATGGCCAAAATGATTGCTGACTCAATAAAGATGAATGACTCGGGGCTGATAAAGCCCTGGCGCGCGGAGAAGAATGCACCGGCAAAGCCAGCCGTTGAAGCGCCCAGTGTAAATGCCGACAGCTTGATAGCTGTACGATTCAGGCCCAGAGAGCGACAGGCGATTTCATCTTCTCGTAGTGCTTCCCAGGCCCGTCCTATAGGCATGCGCATCAAGCGGTTTATTACGTAAATTACGATGCAAACCAGCAAGATAGCGATCAGATAGAGGAAAATAACCTTATAAGAGCTTGAGTAATCCAGATTGAAGTAGTCGTGGAAGGTCATTGCGTCCTCACCACCTTTGGCTTTTCGGGTAAATTCCAGACCGAACAGCGTTGGCTTGGCGATTCCGGAAATACCGCTTGGGCCTCCGGTTACTTCTGTCCAGTTATTTAGCAGGATACGGATAATCTCACCGAAACCTAGCGTCACAATTGCCAGGTAATCACCGCGTAGTCGTAACACCGGGAAGCCCAGGATGAAACCGAACAGTGCGGCCATTCCTGCGGAGATCGGCAGGCAAACCCAGAATGACAACCCAAAATATTGTGATAGCAGGGCGTAGGTGTAGGCTCCCACTGCGTAGAATGCTACAAAGCCTAGATCCAGCAAGCCGGCAAGACCGACTACAATGTTCAGACCAAGGCCTAGCATGATATAGATCAGGGTCAGTGTCGCCAGGTCAACCGAACCCCGGGACACCATGAACGGCCAGATAACCATGATTACAATGGCGCCTGCGATCAGCCATGGCTTTAAGGTCGCCATTTTTTTCTCTTCAGGCAGCATAGTGCTGATTGAAGGTTTTGGGATCATGCGGAACAGTGCATCAATCTGATTGGTGAACAGCTGTGACAGGAAGACGATGGCTATACCGCCGCCAATCCATGTCCATTGCGCTGTTGTGGCTCCTTTTACTGCCAATTGGGTGCCGGAAGTATCCAGCTTAACCCCGATCATCAGGCAGGCCAGAATTAAGGTGATACCGGCGGCGAAGATAGCGTTGTAAAACTTGTTAGTTGTCATACTTTTTCTATCTCCGGCTTGCCAAGAAGTCCACTAGGGCGGAATAGTAGAATAGTAATCAACAGACCAAAAGCGACGACATCTTTATACTCAGACGGAAAGAATGCCGCCGTCATCGCTTCAGTTACACCTAGTATCAGTCCACCTAATACTGCGCCAGGAATCGAGCCGATACCGCCGAGTACAGCAGCAGTAAATGCTTTCAAACCTGCGATGAAGCCAACAAACGGATTAACTACACCGTAATACAAGCCCAGCAGAAGGCCCGCGATAGCGGCTAGAGCAGCGCCGATGATAAAGGTCAGGGCGATAACTTTGTTGGTGTTAATACCCAGCAGGTTAGTCATGCCCAAATCTTCAGCGCAGGCGCGGCATGCTCGGCCCATGCGGGATTTAGAAATAAATAGGGTTAATAACGTCATAGTGACGAAGGTAACTGCGAAGATAATGACCTGCATATAAGAGACCGTTACTTCAAAGTCGGCTGGATTACCGAAAGCCCAGCCGCCAGAAACCATCGGTGGTAGAGCAACATCGCGGAAACCCTGGGATATGCCAACCGCGTTTTGCAGGAAAATCGACATACCGATAGCAGAGATCAGGGGGATCAGTCGGTTGGTGCCTCGTAGAGGGCGGTACGCGACCCGTTCGACTGCCCAGCCGTAGGTGCTGGCCATGAACATTGCGACAACCAGTGCAATGATCAGGATAATGGGCAGACTTACGATGCCCATGCTCATCAGACCAGCGATAACAATAAATGTTATGTAGGAGCCGATCATATAGATCTCGCCGTGGGCGAAGTTAATCATACCGATGATGCCGTAAACCATCGTGTAGCCGATGGCAATCAGCGCATAGGTTGAGCCGATGGTCAGCCCGTTAATGAGCTGTTGCAACAGATAGAGTGAGAATTCTGACATTTGCAGGGACCATATAAAACGAAACCCCGGCACCGGATCACGGCGCTAGGGTATCGGGATTAGATTTGCCCGACTCATGAGTCGGGCAGTGCTAATCAATTGTTATTATTGAGGATTACTGTGCAGGAGACTTAGAGCCATCTTTATGCAAACGGTAAACCAAGAAGGTAGACTCAGTCAGGTCGCCCTTTTCGTCGTACTTTATCTTACCGATTGCAGTGTCTGCTTCGTTAGCACGGATGTACGCTGCCAGCTTTTCAGTATCAGTCGACTTAGTCGCAGTCATAGCGTTAGTCATTACTTCCACTGCCGCGTAAGCGGTGAATACGAAAGGACCGGTTGGGTCTTCGCCCTTGGCCTTGATCGCTTCTACACGCGCTTGGTTAACAGCATTCTGATCGAAGCTCTTAGGCGCAGTCGCCAGAACACCTTCAGATGCGTCGCCAGCAATTTTAGCCAGGTCCGCGTTTACGATACCTTCAGGCCCCATGAATTGAGCGCCGAAACCTTTTTCAGCAGACTGACGTAGAATCAGACCTAGTTCAGGGTGATAACCACCGTAGTAAACAAAATCAACGTTCTCTTTCTTTAACTTAGCGATAAGTGCAGAAAAGTCTTTGTCACCAGGGGTAACACCTTCAAACATAGTCGCTTTCAGGCCACCCTCAGCCAGTTGATCGCGTACTGCTGTTGCCAAACCTTCACCGTACTGCTGTTTGTCATGAATAACGGCGATGCGTGCAGGTTTAGCGCTACCCAGGATGTATTGTGCAGCCATACTGCCCTGCAGACTATCCAGTCCGATGGTACGGAACAGCATCTGATGGCCTTTTTCCGTGATCGAAGGCGAAGTGGAGGCAGCTGTAATCATTAGTACGCCTTCCTCTTCGTAAATGTCAGAAGCTGGCTCAGTCGAAGAGGAGCACAGGTGACCAACTACGTGGAAAATACCGTCGTTAACGATTTTGTTTGCTACGGCAACAGCCTGCTTAGGATCGCAAGCGTCGTCATAGATAACGCCTTCCAACATCATGCCGTTAACACCACCGGCTTTATTGATATCTTCGATCGCGGCCATTACGCCGATCTTTTGCATGTCGCCATACTGTGCAACAGGACCTGTTGCAGGGCCAGCCAGGCCAATTTTAAGCGTGTCAGCCTGTGCTGCTGCAGTCATGCCCATAATGCAAACAGCAGTACTCAGGCCAAGCAATGTTTTACGGAATTGATTCATCGAGCTAATCTCCATTTATTATTCTTTACAGAGGGACCCTCAAATGGGGTTGCCTTATACATTTTTTATAATGGGTCGGACTTCAATCCGACTCGAGTTTGTTTACAGATGTATTAGACCTCCGTTGCAGTCGCTAACTCTACATCCGGCAGTCGATGAAAAGCAATCTTGATAGGAAAAATTTCTGTGATTGTATTGATCTGGGAAGCTTGTTTCCTGATGCTGGCAGAAAATGTCAATAATCTTGCTAGTATTTGCTATTGAGCCATTGACCGTTTTTGTTAATGATTTACACCCTTTTTGACCTTTCTTTCGACCTGGCTGGCTGACATGCTAGTTATTCAGAAAGAAACGTAATTCCTGAATAATGATAATAACTGGGAATAGTATGCTTCAGAATCGACCGGTAATACGCTGTTTATTGTTAGCTGTAGCTCTTTTTGGAGCCAGTTTTTCTATGGTCTCAGTTGCGGACCGGCTGAGTGTTCCTGCTTTAACAACCTTTAGGGCTGATCAGACATTGCTGCTGGATGTTGCAATTGCTGGAGATCAGCTGATTGCCGTTGGAGATCAGGGAACAGTTATTCGTTCCGGTGACGAGGGGCTGACCTGGCAACAACTTAAAACTCCATTTAGTGTGATGCTAACCAGTATTTTTTTTACCGATGAGCAACATGGTTGGCTGGTGGGCCATGATGGGCTTTTGGCTAAAACCGAAGATAGTGGCGTCAGCTGGCGTAAATTGTTGGATGGTGATCAGATTAATCATCTGCGTTTATCCAGATTACAGGCCTGGGTGTCTGAACTGGAAGCTCAGGTGCATGCTGAGCCTGATAATGAAAAGCTTGCTGAGCAATTCGACACCGCACAGTGGCAGGCTGACGATGCTGCTGCAGCTCTGGAAGAAGGGCCTTCTGTACCCCTGTTGGATATTTGGTTTGCAGATGATCAACGGGGGTTTGCTTTAGGCGGCTATGGTCTGCTGTTGAAAACCGATGACGCAGGTGAAAGCTGGCAGTATTGGGGAGATCGCCTTGATAATCCGGATAGTTTTCATCTGAACGCTATGACCGCCGATCATCGTGGCTACCTGTATATTATTGGCGAAGCAGGGCTACTGTTTCGCTCTGTGGATCAGGGAGAGCATTGGGAGCGTCTGGATTCTCCCTATGATGGCTCTTTATTCGCGATTACCGAATATCAAGATAACTTGTATCTGATGGGGTTGCGAGGGCACCTTTATCGTTCAGTGGATGGTTTGGAGTGGCAAGCGATTGATACAGGCTTTAGCGCCTCTCTGGTTGGTGCTGTTGCGAGTAAAGATAGGCTTGTTTTGCTAGGACACGGTGGTTTAGTGGTTCAGAGTCGAGACGGAAAGCGGTTCTCCCGGGTAGATTCTGGCAGTAGGCGGTCCATCAGTGCTGGAGCAGGCTTGCCGGGGAAGTATGTTCTAGTGGGAGAAGGCGGAGTGCGGACCCTGGAGGCTGATAATGAATAAGCTATCTCAACTCTTATTGGCGCCGATTAAAGCCTCCGAAGAATTTGCTGAACGTTTTCTGTTTCATCGACGCATTCTGGTACTGGTGGTTTTCTCCTTTATAACGCTCTTTCTTGCCTGGCAGGCGACGCAGATTCGCCCGGATGCCAGCTTCGTTAAAATGATTCCCACTTCTCATCCCTATGTTGAGAACTATTTAAAAAACCGTGATGACCTTGCGGGTTTGGGCAACAGTATTCGGGTTGCCGTAGCGGTAAATGAAGGCGATATATTCACCGCAGAGTTTCAGCAAACATTGCAACAAATTACCGATGAACTGTTCTTCATTCCCGGTGTAGATCGTTCAGCATTGAAGTCCATCTGGACTCCTAATGTACGCTGGACAGAAGTAACGGAAGAGGGGTTTGTTGGCGGCCCGGTGATCCCGGCTGAATACGATGGTTCTTCAGAAACGCTTGAGCAAGTGCGGGTTAATGTATTGCGCTCTGGGCAGGTAGGCCGCCTGGTGGCGAATGATTTCCGTTCGGCAATTGTCCAGGTGCCGCTGTTTGATAAGCACCCGGATACCGGTGAAAAACTTAATTATCAGGAGCTTTCCCAGCAGCTTGAAAGCCTCATCCGGGACAAATACACCTCAGACAGCATCAGTATTCATATCACCGGTTTTGCCAAAGTTGTCGGCGACCTGATCGAAGGCGCAGCTCAGGTTGCAGTGTTCTTCGGCATTGCGATGGTAATTACCCTGGTTCTCCTCTATCTCTATTCGAGAAGTATTACGGGTACTTTGGTACCGCTGGGTTGTTCAGTGATTGCGGTTATCTGGCAGCTGGGGCTATTGAAACTATTGGGTTATGGGTTGGACCCGTATTCTATGCTGGTGCCATTTCTGGTGTTTGCAATCGCGGTAAGTCATGGTGTGCAGATTGTTAATACTATTGCGCAGGAAAGCGCCCGGGGTGCTGACAGCTGGCTTGCCGCCCGGCGGGCCTTTCGGGCGCTATATATTCCGGGATTAACGGCGCTTTTGTCGGATGGTCTCGGTTTTATCACCCTTATCGTTATTGAAATTCAAGTGATTCAGGATTTGGCGATTGCCGCCTCTCTGGGTGTCGCTGTGATTATTTTGACGAACCTGTTTTTGTTGCCAGTGATTATGTCGCTGGTGGGGATTGGTGATCATGCCACTCAGCGGGCGCGTCGGGCAGAGCAAAATCATAATAGCTTTTGGCGAAAGTTGACCTGGTTTTCACAGCCTAAGGGAGCTTTGTTTGCGGTTGCAGTCGCTTTGTTGCTGTTAATGGGTGGGTTGTATCAGGGGCAAAATCTGCAGATAGGTGATCTGGACACGGGCGCTCCAGAGCTGCGGCAGGACTCCCGCTATAACACCGATAATCGCTTCATCACAGAGAACTACTCTACTTCAAGTGATATCTTCGTGGTGATGGTTACCACAGAGGCAGAGCAGTGTTCCAGTTTTGCTTCATTGGCGCTGGTGGATCGGTTTCAGTATTACCTGACCAATATTGAGGGGGTTCAGTCGAGTGTATCGTTAGTCGATGTTTCTAAACGAGTAACCGCTGGGCTAAATGAAGGTAGTTTGAAGTGGCGTACGGTCAGTCGTAATCAGCTGGTTATTAATGCGTCGCTGTCATACGTGCCTGCTGGACTGATGAATCCCTCCTGCTCATTATTGCCGGTGATAATCTTTCTGGATGACCACAAAGCGGCAACGCTGGAGCGGTTGACTGCGGCGGTTGAACAGTTTGCAGCAGCGAACGATTCGGAAGAGATTAACTTTGAAATGGCCGCCGGTAATTCAGGATTTGAAGCGGCAACTAATGAGGTGATCGGAACCGCTCAATACCAAATGCTGGCATGGGTATATGGGGTTGTGGGGTTACTCTGCTTATTGACTTTCCGTTCTTTGAAAACTCTGGTCTGTATTATCGCGCCGCTGGCACTGACTTCGATACTCTGTCAGGCACTGATGGCGAGTATGGGAATCGGTGTGAAAGTAGCCACCCTTCCGGTTATCGCTCTGGGGGTCGGTATCGGAGTGGATTACGGTATCTATATCTACTCTAAAATGAATACCTACCTGGTGCAGGGGCTTCCCCTCAAAGAGGCCTATTTAAATACCCTTGAAACCACTGGAAAATCGGTTGCTTTTACCGGTCTGACCTTGGCGATTGGAGTAGTGCTCTGGGTGCTTTCGCCAATTAAATTTCAGGCTGATATGGGGATCTTGCTTACCTTTATGTTCCTGTGGAATATGTTGGGTGCCCTGATTTTGCTTCCTGCTCTGGCATGTCTTCTTAATTGTGGCCCGGCTTCCGGGTCTAAACAGCCAATAAGCTCTGACCTGGAGGTAAATGATGTTGTTTAATAAACAGCTATTGCTGGTTATGGATCAACAGGATCAAGCCTGTCTGGCGCTGCAGCGCAGCCGATTAATTGCTAGCCGTCTGAACTGCTCGATTGAAATTGTTTGGGTAGGTGATGATGCAGAGAAAGCCAGTCAGCTGGCTACTCAGCTGGAATCGGAGGGGATTACAGCATCATTTCGTTGTACGCCTAAGTCTAAGTTACTGAAATTACTTGAAAGGCTTTGGGTTAAGCAGCGCTTTGGTTTGCTGATAAAAAGCTGTGACCCTCGTAAAAGTGGTTTTATGACCTCATTGGATGGACAGATTCTACGAGATCTTCCCTGTCCGGTATTGATGGTTAAGCATGATCATCTCTGGCATGAGGGCGTTGTAATGGCGGCGGTGAATCCCCTGACGACAGATCAGCATCAGCAACAACTTAACGATGATCTGCTGAAAGTGGCGGCCCAGATAGCACAGGTGACCGATTCTAGTTTGGCCGGGGCGGTCGCTTGTCCCTCGCCAATGATGGGTGCAGATCCTCAGTCGCAGTCTACAGCTTTGATAGAGAAGCAGGCCCGGGGGGCAATGGAGTTGCTGTTGTCTCAGTTGAAGTTGGGTGCCGAGGCTTTAGCGGTGGGAGAAGGGCCTGCAGAACACTGGATTCCTAAGGCAGCTGACGAGCTTGAAGCCAGGTTGGTGGTGATTGGGACCCGGGCTCATGGCGGATTGAAAGGGGCGTTACTCGGTAATACCGCTGAGCGGATCTTGCCGCGGCTAGACTGCGATATTTTAGTTCTACGCGCGGGGTTCTCTGAAGGATTGGTGCCTATCCTTAAGCAGTAAGGAAGGTTATGTCTACAATTAAAGCCCGCATTTGCGGGCTTTTTTGTTAATAAAACTAAACTTCGTGCTGTTTTATATCTTATTGATTTTAATGGGTAAGTTTTAATTTTAGTATGCTTTGGATTTTTGTGTCAGTAAAGTTGAAAGCTTTTGTTATTGGTTAAGTCGGACGCTTAATAGATCCTAGATCTATCATATTAATAACAATAGATATCTGTATTACATATACAGATAGCGTTACAGGTCAACCGAGGTGTAAGCATGCCAGATTATAAAGCGCCCCTGAGGGATATTCAGTTTGTACTGGATGAGATGCTGGAGAGTGAGCAGCACTATAAGAGCCTGCCAGGCTGTGAGGAAGCGACTCCGGATATGTTGAGCGCTATTCTGGAAGAGGGTGCGAAATTTTCAGAGCGGGTGCTGGCGCCTTTGAATTCAGTAGGTGACCGTGAAGGTTGTCAGCTGAATGAAGGCGAAGTAACAACACCAAAAGGATTTAAGGAAGCTTATCAACAGTTTGTAGAGGGCGGTTGGCCATCGCTGGCACATGATCCTAAGTGGGGTGGCCAGGGGTTACCTGAATCGGTCGGCATCATATTGAACGAGCTGGTAGGTACTGCCAACTGGTCATGGAGTATGTATCCGGGGCTGAGTCACGGGGCGATGAATACCATTGAGGCCCATGGAACCGATGATCAGAAGCAGACCTACCTGACCAAACTTATCAGTGGTGAGTGGACTGGCACTATGTGTCTGACAGAATCTCACTGTGGCACCGATCTGGGGATGTTGAGAACTAAGGCAGAACCTCAGGTTGATGGTAGCTATAAGGTTAGTGGCACTAAGATCTTTATCTCCGCGGGTGAGCACGATATGGCTGAGAATATTGTTCATATTGTATTAGCCAGGCTACCGGATGCTCCAGCAGGTACCAAAGGAATTTCTCTGTTTATTGTGCCTAAGTTCCTCCCGGAGGATAGCGGCAATATTGGTGAGCGGAACAGCCTCAGTTGTGGTGCCCTGGAACATAAAATGGGTATCCATGGTAATGCTACCTGTGTGATGAACTTTGATGGGGCTACCGGCTACCTTATCGGCGAGCAGAACAGGGGTCTGAACTGTATGTTCACCTTTATGAATACTGCGCGTATTGGCACCGCTTTGCAGGGACTGGCACACACCGAGTGGGGGTATCAGAATTCCCTGGCCTATGCCCGGGATCGTTTGCAGATGCGCGCCTTAAATGGCCCTGCATGTCCGGATAAGGCAGCGGACCCTATTATTGTGCATCCAGATGTTCGGCGTATGTTGCTAACCCAGAAAGCTTTTGCTGAGGGAGGCAGGGCACTGATCTATTACTGTGCTCAGTTAGTGGACAAGGCGGGTTTGACCTCCGATGAGAGTGAGCGTCAGGAAGCAGAAACACAATTAGCCTTCCTGACTCCGATAGCTAAAGCCTTTCTGACTGAAACCGGTTTTGAATCTGCTAACCAGGGGCTACAGATCTTTGGCGGCCATGGTTATATCAGTGAGTGGGGTATGGAACAGAATGTTCGTGATAGTCGTATCTCCATGCTATACGAAGGCACAACCGGTATTCAGGCGCTCGATCTGCTAGGGCGAAAAGTACTGATGACTCAAGGCGAGTCTCTGAAATCCTTTACTAAGGTGATACATAAATTCTGTGAATCACAGGCTGAGAATAAGTCGATGCAAGGGTTTATCAATCCTTTGGCTCGCTTAAACCAGGAATGGGCTGATCTGACCATGCGTGTCGGTATGAAAGCGATGCAAAATCGTGAAGAGGTAGGCGCGGCATCGGTGGATTATCTGATGTATTCGGGCTATATCACTATGGCATATCTTTGGGCTCGGATGGCTGTAACCGCGCAGGAAAAACTGGCTGAGGGCGAGGGTGATGGGGCTTTCTATGCCGCTAAAATAAAGACCGCCCGATTCTACTTTGAACGCATCCTGCCCCGTACGCTGACACTGGAAGCAACCATCGATTCTGGCGCAGATAATTTGCTAGAAATGGATGAAGCAGAGTTCTCTTTCTAATCAGCGATAAGAATAAGCATTGAATAATAGACTATGAAGTTACTTCGAACCGCAGCAGGTCGGGCTACAGTTTCCGGCCTGCTAAATTTAAATTACAGACTTCGACGATTGATTTCCCCCGAATCGACGTCGGCAATAAAGAATATGGAGACAACGATGTCAGATACTCAGGCTATGTTTGAGGAGATGGTTGGACGCTTTAGTAGCTCAGCCGCTAACGGTTTAGATGCGGTATTTCAGTATAAGCTGGATGAAGGTGACACTTATTTTGCAGCGATATCCGCAGGGAACTGCGCTCTGGAAAAGGGAGAGCATGACGAACCCAGCGTTGTCTTGTTGATGGATAACCAGACTTTCGGTGAAGTTTTAAGTGGTGAAACTAACGGTATGCAAGCCTTTATGAGCGGCAGGATACGCGCTGAAGGCGATATTATGCTGGCTACCCGGTTGGAAGCGCTCTTTCCTGTTGGTTGATGCCAAAAACGGCATTAAATCATGTTTGTTTCTGATTTAATTAGACTTTTTTGCCTGATCTCTTATGCTGAAGAGATCAGGTTAGGTGTAGAGCTCTACATAGAAAAATGTAAGAACTAATAACAACAATAATAGCTGACAGGGTCTGAAAATGGATCAAAAAGAACGCGCCGGGTCGATTCCAGAAAGCCTGAATCCCCGAGGTTATACAAACCTGGTCGATGCATTTAAGCGGATGGTCAGTGACTATTCAGATCGTCCGGCGTTTACTAGCTTTGGCAACGAGATGAGCTACGGAGAACTTGATCAGCTTTCCGATGCTTTTGCTGTATATCTTCAGCAGGAAACGGATCTGCTACCCGGCGACCGTATCGCTATTCAGCTGCCTAATTTGAATCAGTACCCGGTTGCCCTGTTTGGTGCGTTGAAAGCCGGACTGATCGTGGTGAATACCAACCCACTCTATACCCCCAGAGAACTGGAAAATCAATTTAATGACTCCGGTGCCAAGGCGTTAGTGGTTTACAAAGGGGTTGCCCACAACGTCGATAAGATAATTGCCAATACCGGTATTAAGTATGTTTTCACCACGCAGATTGCCGATCTACATCCCCCCCTTAAACGGATACTAATCAATTCTGTAGTTAAGTATCTGAAAAAAATGGAGCCAGCTTATAACCTACCCGAAGCGGTCGAACTACGGGATGTTATAAATCAGAAAAGAGGTCAGCTGCCAACGCTCATAAAAGCCAAACCGGCTGATATCGCGGTGCTTCAATACACCGGTGGTACTACCGGCGTGTCTAAGGGAGCAATGCTGACCCATGCCAACCTACTGTCGAACTTTCTGCAGGGGGTTAAACTCATTTCCGGCGCTGACGAGTTCTGGGCGGAGAAGGTGGTTGCGCCGTTGCCGCTATACCATATTTACGCTTTCACTATTACGATGGCGGTGTTGGAGTTAGGGGGCAACAATATTCTGATTGCTAATCCCAGGGATATTCCGGGATTTATCAAAGAGCTGCGTCAGCACTCGATCTCAGCTTTTATTGGATTGAACACCCTGTTTGTGGCGATCTGTAATCATAAAGACAGTTCAGCAATCGATTTCAGCCACCTAAAAGTTACGCTGTCCGGAGGCATGGCCCTTACTTTGGATGCGGCTACCGCCTGGGAAAAACTGACCGGATGTCAGGTTCTGGAGGCTTATGGCCTGACTGAAACCTCACCCGCCGTCGCGATGAACCCACCGAAAAATATAAGGGTAGGTACGATCGGGCCTCCTGTTGCAGAAACCGATGTGAAGATTATTGGTGCTGATGGCCAAGCATTGCCAGTAGGTGAGCATGGTGAACTTTGCGTTAAAGGCCCGCAAGTGATGTTGGGTTACTGGCAGAGAGAAAAAGCCACCGCCAGCTGTTTTACTGATGATGGTTATTTTATTACCGGGGATATCGCTGTACAGGAAATAGATGGTTATCTGCGCATCGTTGACCGGGCCAAAGATATGATCAATGTATCCGGTTTTAACGTCTACCCTAATGAAATTGAAGATATTGTTACCCTGCACCCTGAAGTAGTCGAATGTGCTGCAATTGGTGAGCCTGATCCCCACAGCGGCGAGGTAGTGAAACTCTTTATTGTGGCTAAGGGGGAGGTCAGTACCCAAGAGATTCGTGCTTGGTGTAAGGAGCGTCTAACGCCCTATAAAGTGCCAAAAATTGTTGAGTTTACCGATGAATTACCTAAATCCAATGTGGGGAAAGTGCTTCGTCGCATGCTCCGTAGTGAGAAGTCAGTTTGAGCCTCTGTTGGCTGGGTAAACCGTTATGACAGAGTTCAGTTCCCTGTCTAAACCTGCACCGCGAAAGTTACAACACCAGCGTTCAGTCGAATGTTGTGCATACCTTCGTGACGACGGTTTGTGGGATGTCGAAGCGCGAATGACCGACATAAAAGCAGAGACTGTGCCGCTACCCCGAGGGGGGGAAGTCCCCGCTGGCGAGGCTTTTCATGATCTGGGGCTGCGGATCACCTTGGATCAGCGGTTGCTGATTCACAGAGTGGAGGCTTTTATTGAGGCTTCCCCTTTTCCTACCTGCGCTAGAATTACTGAGTCATTTGGCCAGCTTGAAGGAACCCGCATAGGCCCAGGTTGGCACCGGGAATGTAAAGCGCTAACCGGTGGGTTTCGTGGATGTACCCACTTGAATGAGTTGCTGCCCGTAATCGCGACTACTGCGATTCAGGCGGTTTGGCCAAACAGTGATCTTGAAGTGATGAAGCTGGGGGCCTCGTTGATGGTTAACAGTTGTCATAGCTGGGCGCAGAACAGCGAAGTGATACAGGACCTGCTGCCTGAATATTATCGCCCTGAGCTACCCTGATAATTAAATAACATAGGAGTAAATTGTGAGCGAGCATCTAAATGTCACAACCCGGGATCGGATTTGTCAGATTTTACTGAATCGTCCGGATAAGAAAAATGCCCTGACGATGGCGATGTATGAAGGCTTAACCCAGGCATTAAAGGATGCTGACGCTAATCCGGAGGTTAGAGTTATTTTGCTGGGGTCTACCGGTGACAGCTTCTGTTCGGGTAATGATATTGGTGATTTTATTGGCGCTATTAATTCCCCTAATGCAGTACAGGCTCCGTTGCAGTTTCTGCAAACTATCTCATCACTGGCTAAGCCCATTGTGGCGGTTGTGCCAGGTGTAGCCGTCGGGATTGGGGTCACTATGTTGCTCCATTGTGATCTGGTTATTGCCAGTGATCAAGCCAGTTTTCAGCTACCTTTTGCCCGTCTGGGATTGGTGCCGGAAGGCGGAGCGAGTCTGATCTTGCCGCAGTTGGTAGGGCACCGAAGGGCATTTGAGCTGTTAGTGATGGGAGAGTCCTTTAGTGCTGCTACCGCCAGCGACCTGGGGATAATAAACCGTGTGGTGATGCACAATAGTTTGCAGGACCTGTCGATATTGGAAGCGGGCAAGCTGGCCGCCTTGGCCCCCGATGCAGTGCGGCAGAGTAAAGCGATGATACGCAATATTACTCAGTCCCAATTACAGGAAGTTCTATTAGCGGAAGTGGAGCAGTTTGCTGCCCGCCTGAAATCAGCAGAAGCGATGGAAGCTCTACAGGCGTTTATGCAAAAGCGGGAACCGGACTTTTCGCGTTTTTAAATCCCCGGAAACCATTTTATGGCTGCTTAATACTTATTACCTTTGTGGCGCAGTAGTAGGTCGCCATAAAGGGATTTGATTTCAGCTATATCCTTTTCGGCATCACCGCAGGTAATAAAACTGCGGTAGATACCCGCCCGGCGAGTTTTCCAATCTATATAGGCCGTCAATATTGGAACATCGGCCTGATGGGCGATATGGTAAAAACCGGTCTTCCACTCATCAACCTGAGAACGAGTTCCTTCAGGTGCAATAACCAGATAAAGATGCTCTGCATCGTTAAACTGAGATGCCGCCTGGGCAACCACATTAAGTGATTTTGATCGATCGATCGGGATGCCTCCCATCCACATCATCAGCTGCCGGAAAGGGAATTTAAAAATCTGAACCTTACCCATCCAGTAAATAGGCATGTCCTGACTGAAGCCTAGCATCAGCGCATAGGGAAGGTCCCAATTACTGGTATGAGGTGCGCCAATCAGTACCCCTTTATCTACACCTTCAATAGCTGAAAAGTCCAGCTGCCAGCCTTTCAGTTTAAAAAACTTACGGGAGAGCCAGCGCAGTGGGGGTTTGAAAAAAGGGCTGTCAAAAATAGTTGAGTGCATACAGGGCTTACTGAATTATTGGCGGTCTTTCAAAGCATTGTAGAGTTATTTAGCTAAATCGGATACGCAGTGGCTGCTAGCTGGGCTTTAAATCATAGTTAAAACGTCTATGGCATTTTAAATGCGCTTAAATGTTATTTTTTATGCCTGTTTAACTCGATGATTCTGAAGGGCTTATTGGTAATGTGGCCTTTTTTGTTACTGAATAAGGTATTTTTTGTTATTGCTGGAAAATAACCTGCGACTAGTATTAGAAAGTCTGAACTGTGCGTATCTCTATCTGCATTTTTTCTAGAAGCAGTCCGCCGCACGGAAGAGGGTTAACAATAATTATCCTAAGTATGGAGTGCACCATGCAATTTGAAGGTAAGGCTATTCAAGTTCAGAAGATTGATAGCGGCTTATATGAGCTGATATTTGATCTTAAGACTGAACCGGTGAATAAGTTTAATCAGCTTACCCTGAGTGAACTGAAAGATGCTGTTACACAGCTGAGTGCTGTTGAAGATATTAAAGGGGTGCTGTTTAGTAGTGCCAAAGAGAGCTTTATTGTTGGCGCTGATATTACCGAGTTTAGCTCGCTGTTTGGCCAGGGTGAAGCGGAGCTGATTGAAAAGCTGCTGGAAAATCATGCCATCTTTAGCGCAGTGGAAGATCTTCCTTGCCCTACCGTGGTTGCGATTAATGGCCTCGCTCTGGGTGGCGGTTTTGAGCTTTGTCTGGCCGCTGACTATCGGGTGATGGGTGAAAAGGCCAAAGTGGGCTTGCCGGAAGTTAAGTTAGGTATTAATCCAGGTTGGGGAGGTATTGTCCGTCTGCCACGCCTGATTGGTATTGATAATGCTCATGAGTGGATCTGTACCGGTGTTGAGAAGCGCGCAGCGGCAGCGTTGAAGGATGGTGCGGTAGATGCCGTAGTGGCGCAGGAGCGGGTGCGTGAGGCGGGATTAGACCTGCTGCGCCAGTGTGCAGAGGGTAAATTCGATTATTTGTCGCGTCGGACAGAGAAACAGAGCCCGGTAAAGCTTAATCAGATTGAACAGATGATGGCGTTTGAAACCGCCAAAGGGATGATCGGTGCAAAAGCAGGGCCTCATTATCCGGCGCCTTTACAAGCAGTTAAAACTATTCAGAAATCCTGTGGCATGAGTCGTGACCAGGCAATCGTTGCAGAAGTTAAAGGGGTCGCTAAACTGGCCTCCGGCCCGGTAGTGAAAGCGCTGGTCGGACTGTTTATGAAAGATCAGTACGTTAAGAAAGTCAGCAAAGGCCATGCGGCTAAGGGTGCGAAAGTCAATCAGGCCGCCGTACTGGGTGCCGGTATTATGGGTGGAGGAGTGGCTTACCAGTCCGCATCGAAAGGTGTGCCTATCCTGATGAAAGATATCAATGAAGCCGCCATTCAACTAGGTCTGGATGAGGCTAATAAACTGTTAGCGGGTCAGCTGAAGCGTGGCCGCACTGATGCGGCTAAGATGGCAGCAACGATTAACCGGATTCGACCAACCCTGAGTTACGGTGATTTTGGCAATGTTGACCTAGTCGTTGAAGCGGTTGTCGAGAACCAGAAAGTGAAGCAGATGGTGCTGGCTGAAGCTGAGACCCATATTGCTGATGATGCTGTGCTGGCATCAAATACTTCTACTATCTCAATTAACGCACTGGCGAAGTCTCTGAAACGGCCGGAAAACTTCTGCGGAATGCATTTCTTTAATCCGGTTCATAAAATGCCGCTGGTGGAAGTTATTCGTGGAGAAAAGACCTCGGATGAAACCATTGCTCGTACAGTGTCTTTCGCGACCGCCATGGGAAAAACCCCGATCGTGGTTAATGACTGTCCTGGATTTTTAGTCAATCGGGTACTGTTTCCCTACTTTGGTGGCTTCAGTGGTTTATTGCAGGATGGAGCAGATTTCCGCAACGTAGATAAAGTGATGGAAAGATTTGGCTGGCCAATGGGCCCTGCATATCTGTTGGATGTTGTAGGTATCGATACCGCGCATCATGCGGATCAGGTGATGGCTGCAGGCTTCCCTGAGCGGATGTCCCATGAAGGGGAGTCGGTGATTGATCGGATGTACTCACTGGATCGCTTTGGCCAGAAAAATAGTAAAGGCTTCTTTCGCTACGAGCTGGATCGTAGAGGTAAGCTGGCCAAGCTGGCGGATGATGAAGTGGATTCTTTATTGGCAAGCTGTGTGGGTGCTTCTCAAGAGTTTACCGATCAGACAATCATTGAGCGGATGATGATCCCTCTGTGCATCGAAACAGTTCGCTGTCTGGAGGAGGGTATTGTTGCTTCACCGGCAGAGGCGGATATGGCGATGATTTACGGTATCGGCTTCCCTCCGTTCAGAGGTGGTGTATTCCACTATCTAGATGAGATGGGCCTGGCAGCGTTCTGTGAGATGGCTGCGAAGTATGAAGAGTTGGGGCCGCTGTACCAGCCAACTGAAAAGATGCAACAGATGGCCGCCAACGCCACTAAGTACTTTAACTGAGGAGGGATCGAAGATGAGTTTGAATCCAAATGATGTTGTCATCGTCGATGCAGTACGTACCCCCATGGGTAAGTCCAAAGGCGGTTCCTTCCGTAATGTCCGGGCTGAAGCGCTGTCTGCCCGAGTAATGAATGGATTATTGGAACGTAATCCGAATGTTAACCCTGCTGAGATCGAAGATGTTATCTGGGGTTGTGTGAATCAGACCAAAGAGCAGGGGTTTAATATTGGCCGTAATGCAGCTGTCCTGGCAGGGCTGCCCCACAGCGTGGCTGCTCAGACACTTAACCGTTTGTGTGGCTCGTCTATGGCGGCACTGCATACAGCGGCTCAGGCGATTATGAGCGGTAACGGTGACCTGTTTATGGTCGGTGGTGTCGAGCATATGGGGCACCTGGATATTATGCATGGTGTTGATATCAATCCGGAGATGAGTAAGCAGGTAGCGAAGGCCGCGATGATGATGGGTCTTACCGCTGAGATGCTCGGTAAGATGAATATGGTTAGCCGGGAAGAGCAGGACGCCTTTGGTGCCCGTTCTCACCGCTTGGCAGATGAAGCCCGTCGCGAAGGCCGCTTTGATAATGAGATCGTTGCTGTTGAAGGCCATGATGTGAATGGCTTTAAAATTCTGCTGGAACAGGATGAGGTGATTCGTCCTGAGACAACCGTGGAGGCCCTTGCATCGCTGAAGCCAGTCTTTGTACCGAAAGTGGGTACGGTAACAGCAGGAACTTCCTCAGCCTTTTCTGATGGTGCATCGGCGATGCTGATGATGTCGGCGGCCAAAGCTCAGGCGCTGGGGCTCAAGCCAAGAGCAAAGATTCGCTCGATGGCGGTGGCAGGCTGTGATCCTTCTATCATGGGTTATGGGCCTGTTCCTGCGACTCAGAAAGCATTGAAGCGTGCCGGGCTACGTATTGAGGATATCGATTATGTCGAACTCAACGAGGCCTTTGCTGCTCAGGGTCTTGCGGTACTGAAAAACCTCAAACTGATAGATCAGATGGAGGAGAAGGTTAACCTTAACGGTGGTGCTATCGCACTGGGTCATCCGTTAGGTTGCTCCGGTACCCGGATCTCCACCACGTTGCTGAATGTGATGGAACAGAACAACGGCACATTAGGTCTTGCGACTATGTGCATCGGCATGGGACAGGGTATTGCTACTGTTTTCGAACGACTAAACTGAGCCTGATTCATCCGGGTAAGTAACTACCCGGATTGCCGCTTAAGTAAAAACCCCGGATACTGCGTATTATCGCTTTTGTATTCGGGGTTTTTTATTTGAATTTCTTTGCGCATTTAGTACTGGCCGAACAGACGGTTGAATCCCGTGTAGGCAACCTGTTGGGTGACTTTGCCCGTGGCGTTGATCAACAGAGCCTTTCTGCTGAAGTGCTGCAGGGACTAATAAACCACCGACGTGTCGATCAGTTTACGGATCAGCATTCGCAGGTTTTACAGATGAAGCGTAGTTTTACAGCGCAAAGGCGACGCTTTGCGGGTATCGCACTGGATGTTCTGTTTGACCATTTTCTGATAAAGCACTGGCAGCTATTCAGCGAACAACCTAAAAAACAGGTGATCGATGATCTGTACCGGGATCTGCTGGCGGGTCAGTCAGTCATGCCGGAACGGATGCAACAGGTTACCCAGAAAATGGTTGAAGGGGATTGGTTCAGGGCTTATGAAACACTGGACGGTGTTGCTTATGCGTTGGAGCGTGTTGCTGGAAGAATACGTTTCAGCAATAACTTTGGCGGAGTGGGGGAGGAGCTTGCGCTGCACTACCCCCAATTCGAGATCGGCTTTAAGCTCTTTCTCCCCGACCTTATTGAGCGTTTTTCGTCACCCTATATTCTGGATGGGAAAGTCGGTGAGAAAACCTGCTAGTTTTTGCGTTGTGCCAGTCGATCCTGCAGAGAGCTTATCAGCTCCTGCTTCCCCTGACTGGGTTGGCCCTTGGCAGGTATAGCTATTTTGCGATAAAGAGCAATGCTATGGGCTATCTTTTGTTCCTTGTCTAACCCTGCGTGTTCCTTGAAACGCACACCGGATGAAACTTTTTCAGTTACTGCTAATCCTGCAGTGCTGCCCTTTTGTTCCTGCTTCATTAGAGAAATGTCTGAACTCAGTTTTATATCTCTGTCGAGCTCTAGCCGGGTTTCCTTTAAGGAGGCTGTAGGTTTTTTCAGCGACAGACTACCTGTGCGGCCCATTGCAGACTTAGGCTTTGCTGTAGGCTTGGTTTTACGCATGCCCTGAGCTCTGGCATCGATGCGTGACATGACATCCGCCATCTCTCGAGCTTCAGCTTTTTGACGCACAATTTTTTCGGCTTCGCGGGACTCACGTTCCTGCTCAATCTTTTCCTTGATCAGTTTTTCCTGTTTAGCAGAAGCAACTTTGCCTACAGCTAATTTAGGTGTTGCAGAGGTGCTGGTTGGCTTCACCGTTTTAGTCTTTGCCTTAACGGTTTTGCTACGCTTACGGGAGTCCATTTTGGCAAGCACTTTAGCCATCTCCAGCGTTTCCTTTCGCTCCCTGGCAATTCTTGCTTCCAGCTCTGCGTCCCGCTTTTGAGCAAGCAGTTTCAGATCGGTTTCACTCGGATTTGAAACCGGGGTAGTTGAGCTTTTCTTATCGCCTTGTAATTGCGCTTTTTGTTCAGCTTCTTCAAGCAGGGCTAAAGCTGCCTTCCGCTCGCCGGCACTTTGACGGTGGGCTTTACTGGGCTTGGGTTTAGTAATCAGGCCTTGCAGGCTTTTGCCGTCAAAGGTTTCCATTGCATCGGCAGTGAGTTCCCGCGCTTCGCTCAGATTATCAGCGAATCCCCATTCGGTAAAAGTAAAGCAGTTAGCCCCCGAGCTACGGATGTCTTCGTAGAGCTCGGCTTCTACACCGGATTCTGCGGCGATCAGCAAGGTTTCCCAATGGTGGTCTATATCATTACGGGTTGAGCCCACATAGACTTGATTTGAAACTGTGTTGGTAATGGTAAAAATGATCAAGGGTTTACTCGGTGTCACTGAAAAAAGAGGGCATATTATAGAGGTCGAAACGGCAAAGGTAAGACTTGAAATTTAGTTTTTTTTCCGGCCTGAAATAAGTCATTGGTATTATAGCCATGAGAATAGTTTTCCGGTTAGACATTAGGGATGTATGGCGAGACTAAAAACTGTTGGATAATCAAGGTTCAACGGCTTAGCTGGGCGATTATTTCAGCCAGTTGTTTATACTCAGAGTAGGTTTCGACTGTCGGCTTACGCAGAGAATAAGGTACTTTAGCCAGACCGTTTATTTTGCCCTCAGGCAGTATCTGTTGCCATGCTGCTTTGAACTGCTGATCCCGGTCCAGTAGTTGCTGGCATGGGGAGCTGCTCCAGATCTGATTTAGTTCAGTACTTTTTTGGGCTTGAATCAGGCAAGCATTGATCAAAGGGCGCTGCTTGAGAATATAAACCGCAGCGGATCGTGGGTCCTCCAATTGCATGCTGAAGGCCGCTGGCGCGGCACAGGTCAGAATCAGAGGTAGTGCCAGAAATAATGTCAGAGGTTGAAATACGGACAAACTGCGGCTCCTGATATATCTTCAAGTAATACCTGTAGCCAACAGTTTATCCTATTTTCAAAGAATCGCTCAGTCCTGTGTCTTAAAAACCTTTATAAGTCAGCCGCCGTTACTCGCTAAGCAAGCTTAGTAGCTCTGCATATCCGGCATCCGCCATCTCTTCCCGGGGGATAAAACGAAGCGATGCTGAGTTGATACAGTAACGCAGTCCTGTAGGTTTTGGACCATCATTGAACAGGTGTCCCAAATGAGAGTCGGCATATTGGCTGCGTACTTCGGTCCGGCTCATAAAGAACTTTGTATCACTATGCTCTGAAATTGAAGCTGGGGATATAGGTCGGGAAAAACTTGGCCAGCCGGTACCGGACTTAAATTTATCCTTTGATGAAAATAGCGCCTCACCGCTGACAATATCAACGTAGATGCCTTCTCGCTTCTCGTTCCAGAATTTATTTTGATAGGCACGTTCAGTGCTATCTTGCTGAGTGACCTCATATTGCAAGTCGGTCAGGCTGTTACGTAATTCTTGGTCAGTAGGCTTTTTGAACGATTTTAACCGCTCATTGATGCTTATATCAGTTTTATCAGAATCTATTTTTTGGCCGCGGCCAAACTGTGTAAAGTCGGGGTGCAACTGATCGCCCCAGGTTTTTTCCAGATACTGATCGCGGCCTGAGTTAAAACGGTAGTACTTATACCTGATGGAATTACGTTTGTAATAGTCCTGATGATAATCCTCGGCCGGGTAGAAAACGGTTAATTGAGTGAGTTCGGTCGCGAGTGGCTTGCTGTAACGTCCTGAGGCAGCGAGTGCGGCCATAGATTCTTCAGCTAACATACGTTGTTGGTCATTATGAAAAAACACCGCTGGGCGGTATTGTGTACCCCTGTCGACAAAAGAACCTTTGCCGTCAGTTGGATCCATCTGTCTCCAGAGCGACTGCAGTAAACCGTCGTAGGTGATAACTTGAGGATCATAGTAAACTTGAACCGCTTCAGTATGTCCGGTGGAGCCTGAAGAGACTTGGCCATAGGTAGGATTTTTTTCCTGTCCACCGGCATAACCAGAGATCGCTTCTTTTACCCCGGGAAGTTTTTCAAATCCAGATTCTGTACACCAGAAACAACCTCCGGCAAAGGTGGCGACCTTTAAACCCTGCTGTTGCAAGTCAGATCGAAGAACCTGATCAGGGTTAGTAGTAGGGCTGGCAATGACGGTGACCACGCTCACACCTGTCAGTAGAGCCAGTGCTATGGCTATCTTCATCTTCATAATTGTACCCTCGGTAAACTTAAGAAAGAATTTAGAAAAAGTTTCGATAGGTAAAAGATACATCTGGGTCATGAAATAAAGCTGAAAATACCAAAATGGTGATACTTACTTTGACCCTTTAAAGAGGCTGTAGTATTTCTATAACTAGCTATTACATGGAGAGAGTGAATTAATGCCAGCAGATACCGAAACGGTAGTACTAAATGAGCTTCCGAAAATTGAGCAAGGCAGTGTTATTCAGGTGAGTGACGCCACTGGCGAGCTGAAATATGTGTCGCGTTTTTTTGGTATTGATGGTCAGGTTATCATCACCCGCTTGCCGGCAGTGTCCCAATTGAAAAAGGGAGGCATGGGGACTGATGAGTTAACCTATAGGGATAATTTTAAGAGAAGTCGCAAGTTAGTGATGCGGTTGATCTCTAACGGCCGTGTTTTTGCTTTTGAAAGCCGGGTGATCGACCTGTTTCTGATGGGTGGAAAGCTCTTGATGACTACTTATCCTAAACAGATTCAGTCTCGGTTGTTGCGTAAAGAACCCCGCTACCCCTGTGCTATTCCTGCGCAACTTGTCGCTGGGGATCTGACAGTCGAGAGTATACTGATTAACTTTAGCACCGGAGGAGGGTTACTTAAAATTACCGAAGAAGAAGCGTTGCTATCAATGGTTCCGGTTAAAAATGAAAACCAGGATTGCGTACTTAAGCTTCAGCTTCCGTTTGATGAAAGTCCCTCAGAGGTTAAGGTCAGAGTAATGTCTGTTTCTACGGCTGAAAAGCAGATTGGTCTGTCCTTTACTGATGGCCGGGAAGTGATTCAGCGATATATTACTGCGCTTAAACTCGATTCTATTAGCGATTATTTCTGAATCAGGCGAGAATTACCTGATCTACCGCTTCTTGTCTGATACTGCCGATTATGCAGGCCTGAGCGTATCCAGCGGCCTGTAATTCCTCAACGACTTGTTCTGCCTGATCTGCGCTGACGGCGGCTAAAAGACCTCCGGCTGTCTGTGGGTCGAAGAGCACTTCGGTAATGGTTTCATTGTCGTATTCGTGGATATTCAGTACAGAGCTTTCAAATTTTCGGTTTTGAGGGTGTAGCGAACTAAATATTCCCGCTCGCAGGCAGGCCATTGCCCCGTCCAGAACGGGAAGCTTTTCCAGCCTTAAACGTGCGCTCAGCCCTGAGCCATCTAACATTTCGTGCAGATGCCCTACGAGTCCAAAACCGGTGACATCGGTGCAGGCGTGGGTGTTGGCAGTTGTCAGAATCTGACTGGCACGGTAGTTTGATTGCAACATATGTTTCAGGGCCTGGCTGATCCAACTTCCCTGTGCCTGACTGCGCATATCGCTGGCAAACAGGGTGCCGGTACCCAGAGGCTTAGTGATAATTAATTTATCGCCTGGTTGTAGTCCTTGCTTGGTCAGTAGTTGTTTTCGGTCTGCCAGGCCGTTGATGGTAAAGCCTAACGTTAGCTCGGTACCTTCAGACGTGTGCCCGCCGACCAGGCCTATGTTGCAGTCTGAAAGCACCTTACTGGCGCCTAACAGTAGGTGGCGCAGACGTTGCTCAATTATTTCATCGCTGGCGTGGGGTAGACTGACGATAGCCTGTGCGCTGTGGGGTTGAGCACCCATGGCAAAGATATCTCCCAGGGCATGGTTAGCGGCGATCTGGCCAAAAAGAAAGTCATCGTTGACCAGTTGACGAAAACTGTCAACGGACTGTACCAGCAATTTCCCTTCAGGGACGTTAATGACTGCAGCATCATCCGGCCGGTCTAGACCGATCTCAATTTCATTAGGTGGCGGCGGCAATTGTTTTAACACTCGGTTAAGGATGCTGTGTCCGACTTTCGCCCCGCAGCCTCCGCAGCGCATGTCGGGGTTCTCAATTTTAAGTTTAGCTCCGGGAATCTGATCAGGTAATTCGGTCAGGTCGCTAAAGCGGCGCATGAATTTTTGATCAATACTGTCTTTCCAACGCCAGACCCAGTCACCAGCAAGACTAAAGGGGCCTTTAGACGCTACCGCAAAGCGGTCTCCGGTGCTGACCAGACTGAGAAACTGCTTTTGTGGTTTGTGGCGAACGAATGAACCGCCGGCTAAAGCTGCCAATAGGTTGTGGGCCAGTGGAGGGCCCTGGCGCACAGCAAAAACGCCTGCTTTCGGTCGAGGGTAATTAACCATATCGGCGATATCACCGGTGGCAAAAATTTCAGGATGGGAGAGCGATTGAAGATAATCATTGACCTGGATGCAGCCATTGTCTGAACATTCCAATCCCGCTTTTGCTGGCCAGCCCGCTCCCTGGGCTGCGGTAGCCCAGATGATTTCATCCAATTCGACAGTCTGTCCTGTTTCGCTAATGACCCGCCCCTGTTTTACCTGAGCAACACGGAAACTGCTATGCAGTTTGATGCTGCGCTCCTGGAGTACTTTCCGGTAACGCTTCTGAACCCGTGGGTTATGGCTCGGCAGAATCTGTTGTGGGCCGCTGATAATATGAAAATGCAGGTGATCAGTGCTGCGCTGCTGCTTATTTAACATTTTGTGTAGCTTGTATTGCATCGCCAGCAGCACTTCGACGGCACTGGCGCCACCGCCAACAGTACCGATATGGAACTCTTGACTATCGTCTCCCTGCATCACTTTATTTTGCAGTTCATCCCAGTAACTGAGTAATTGTCTGACCGGTTTTACAGGGGTCGTGAATTCAGTCGCACCGGCAATAGTGGAAAGGTCAGGTGTGGAACCGATATCGATGCTGAGGAGATCGTAACTGAAGTCAGGGTGATTCAGGCATTGAACGGTACGGTTTGTGGGGTTGATACCGACGACCGAATCTTCAATAAAGTCGATTCCGGCATAGCGGCAGAAACGGCCAAGGTCGATGTGAATCTGATCAAAATTATAATGCCCGGCAATTAGTCCCGGCAGCATACCGGAGTATGGTGTCTGAACCAGATTGGATATCAGCGTGATACGGACACCTGCAGGTTTCTTCATCGCCATCATCAATAGAGCGATGGCGTGTGCATGCCCCCCACCGATAAAGATCAGGTGTTGAGTTGCCGGGGTCAGATCCTGTTGCATTGCTGGTTAGCCTGTCAAAAAGTTCGCCCTATAGTAGCGAAAAACAGACTTAAGATAAGTAAAAAATACCGAGTGATTGCATCCAGTCAATAAAAAGGAACCTACTGAAAAGTTTTGGGAGGTTTTCAGAGTCTGATCGGAGGCTTCCGTTAGGATTGGATATGCTAAAAACGGGTCTCAGAATTACTTAAAACGGCGCAGACGTTGGCTCATTAAATTCTGGCGCGCGGGAGAATGATAGTGAGGTGAGCGTAATCTGCCTCTGATTATGAGTTGGGTTGTTAATAACTATTTGTTCTTTAGGTTGCTCATAAATTAAACCGCTTTTTCAGATCGATGCGTTATCTGCTCTGAGCGGACTTATAAGCGGCTATACAGTAGTTTTCCCATAGGCTATCCACAGGAACCGGGGATAAAAAAACTTATCCAGGTCAGGCCTTAGTCAGAATAATATTGAACAATTCTGCAGTCGCGTCTTAACTGAAGGTATTGATGATCTCAGCTACGGATCAGATTATGGGGCTTGAGATAAAGAAGTCTGAATTTACCCAGCGCGATTATGAGCGCTTTACCGGCAAGCTGTTCAATAATTTGGATGCGCTTAAACAGTTATTACAGCAGCCAGATTTTGGCCGGGGGGAATCAACTCTGGGGGCTGAGCTTGAACTGTATATTATTGACAGGCTAGGCCGCCCACTCGCGGTGAATAGTGAGTTGCAGAAGGCAGTGGGGGATCCACAGTTAACCCTTGAATTGAATCGTTACAATCTTGAATACAATCTGACACCTGTGGATATGGGGGGCACCCCGTTTTCTAAAATTGAGTCTGAGATCTGCACTGTACTAAGTAAGCTTAATGAGCACGCTCAACAGTTCTCTGGCAGGGTGCTGCCTATCGGTATTCTACCAACCCTGAAACGCAGTGATTTTGGCCTCCATGCGATGACGGATCTGTCCCGTTATCACGTATTAACCCGGGCTTTGTCAGAGATACGAGGGGAAAGGTTAACGATTAAAATAAATGGTGCTGATCCTATCTCTTTACGGGCTTCAGATGTGACCCTGGAGGGAGCAAATACCTCTTTGCAGATGCACTATCGTGTCCCCCCTGAGCAGTTTGCGGATAGCTATAATTCGATTCAACTGGTTACCCCTCTGGTGCTGGCAATCTCTGCCAATTCGCCATTATTACTGGGTAACAGGCTCTGGCATGAAACCCGCATTCCCCTGTTTAAGCACGCTATCGATGGGCGTGATCATAATCCGGTTAAAACCGGTGAGCCTGATCGGGTGAGTTTTGGTAATGGCTGGGTTCGCCACGGGGTACATGAACTGTTTGCAGAGGCGGTTTATCTGCATAAGCCAATTTTGCCTATTTGTGAATCAACCCAATTCAGGCAGAAGGCAGCAGATAAACCGGTGACGGACGTTACGGGCAAAATTGCGCCATCCTTATTTGAACTATCTTTGCATCAGGGCACGGTATGGCCCTGGAATCGTCCGGTGTATGACCCTGCGGATGGCGGCCATCTGAGAATTGAGATTCGGGCTCTGCCAGCTGGCCCCAGCCCCTGCGATATGATGGCAAACGCTGCATTGATTATCGGCTTAGCGGAAGGCCTGCGGCCCAGGATTGAAGAAATCATACCGGCATTACCGTTTCAGACGCTGGAGTATAATTTCTATCAGGCGGCAGAGAAGGGGATGAAGGCACAGCTGATGTGGCCTAATGGCCCCCGGGAACAACTATCACGTACGCCTGTTATCGATATTGTCGCGGAATTATTGCCGACGGCTCGTAAAGGCTTGCTGAGGGCGGGCATTGCTCCCCGTGAAGTTGATTACTATCTGGGTATTATTCGTCAGCGTTTACAGGCAAAAACCAACGGTGCCTGTTGGCAGCTACGGCAGTTTAACCGTTTGTCCCATTCGTTAGTAAAGCGGCGGGCGCTAAGGTCAATGCTGGAACATTATATTCAGCATTCTGGCAATAACCGTCCAGTCGCTCAGTGGGAAGATATCTGATGACGCGCAAGTCACGGCCTATTCACTTTCTCCATAACCCTAAACCGGAAACCCTGCCAGAAAATGTAGGGGCATTTCTACGGCAATTAGGTGGACCCACTCTGATTGTTGTAGATGGTCGGGATAATAGTCGTTGCCGTGCTATCGCAACGTTATTACATGGTAATGAGCCGTCCGGTGTTCGGGCCGTATTGGGATGGCTGCGCAGTGGAGAACGTCCTGCGGTGAAGTTGATCTGCTTGATTGCGTCGGTTCACACTGCGTTGCATGAGACGCTGTTTCACTACCGGCAGATACCCGGGCAGCGTGATATGAATCGTTGCTTTCGGCCCCCTTTCGGCGACTCCCTGGGGCATGTGGCCAGTCATTTTATTGAGCTGCTAGAACAGTACCGCCCGGAAGCGGTGTTGGATATCCACAATACCTCAGGGATGAGTCCGGCTTTCGGTGTTGTCACTTATGAAAGCTCCGTCCATGAAGCTCTGGTGAGTCTGTTTACCCGGCGGATTATTGTGACTGAATTTCGTTTGGGATCGTTGATGGAGCTTAGCGGAGATCAATTGCCGATAGTGACTATAGAATGCGGTGGCGCTCAGCAACCCGAAGCGGATCAGACGGCAGTAGATGGCTTACAAGCCTATCTGTTCAATGATGATGTTTTAAGTTTAACCTCAGGGCTGTTGTTGGATCTTTATCGCCATGCGGTGCGTCTGGAACTGCAACCGGATTGCCGGATAGCCTATGCAGATCAACCTATCCCCGGTGCTGATCTGACAGTTTGTCTTGATGTAGAGAAATTTAATTTTGGGGTGATACCGGCGCTTACCCGGTTGGGGTGGTTAGGTCCGCGAGGGATGTCGGTTTTTCAGGTGCTGAATGCAGCGGGTGAGAATGTTCTGCCTCATTATTTTCTCAGCAAATTCGACAGATTCTATTCAGCGCAACAATTGAAGCTCTTTATGGTGACGACTAATCCGGCGATTGCGCAAAGCGACTGCCTTTTCTATGCCTGTGCAGAAACTGAACATGAACAGATTAGGGAATAGCTCGTTAAATAGAGCAGAGAACTGATAATGCGGTGGATAAGAGGAGTAAGTTAGCCTGGGGGGAGAGCGCTGGGTAGATTATACTCAGCTTCTTCGTTCCCAGTAATGGCGGGCTCTGTCGCTGTGTTAATAAAGTTATGCAGGGTTTTCCCCAGAGGTTATGCACAGATTTTGTGGGTAACCTACTCTCGTCTGGTCAGGCCCATTTTTTTAGGATAGCGACACCCTGTTTATAGCCCAGGCCGCCATTTCCATGTACTGCTCCTATGTGATGGCCGGGGCTGGCAATCATCTGCTGGTGCATTTCGATCAGACTGTTCAAAGCAGGATTATTCCAGGGGCCCTTGGCCAGATTCATCCCTCCGGTAATGGTAATCAGGTGCTGCTCCAGAAATGCTGGAACCTGTTCTAACAGATCGACCAGGCCACTCGCTAACAGGAATGCGATAGGGACAACAGGATAGCAGGTGTAAGTTTCTAATAAGGCTTTGCCCTGTCTGAACTGTTCGGCGAAATCGGTTTCGGCCTGATGACAGGCTGCTTGATAGGCCAGCTTGAGGTGATCGTAGCTGACAATGTCTTCAACATGCTGCTTACCATCGCCGGGTAAAAAACCGAGCCCTACACCTGATATCTCAAGACAGGTGTCTGCAGGAATCGTCAGCTGTTGAGCGATAGCAGAGCTGCTGATCAGTATTCTGCCTGCAAAATCGATCAGGGGGTTGGCACAGTCAACGCCACGAAATAGCGGCGTTATATGGTTATACCAGCGCTCATCAGGGAGTTGTTCTGCGATGAGTTGATCTGAAACGACGTTGCGGTAGCTGCACTTATAGTTTTCAAACAGATGATGGGCGAGTTGCTGGAAAAGTTCAGCGTCGGCTCCGTGGCGATGAAGAAACTGCTCTGCCAGCTCGTTATAGGCGGTTGTCAGAGGGTAGTCATCACCATAGATCGCCATCAGATCCAGTCGCTCCTGGCGCTGGTAACCGGTCCGTAGCATGTCCTTGCCACTGATGACGACCGCGTCAGCTTCACCCCTCTTGATTAAATGCCGGGCATGGGACAATGCTTCGAGTGGGCCGCAGCCACTGCGGTAATGATTCGGCTGTAATTCGCTGTGCCAGGGGGTGCTTAGAGGATCGATAGTCAGCTCGGTTATCCGGGCTTTCTGTTGTTGAAGCGTTTGTTCCAGTTCCAGGCAGTGCTTCAGAGAGCCTGTTTCATCGACGGTTTTTGCTGAGGCGATTATCAGGGCTTCCGGCATAACATCAGTTCCAAACAGAGGGAGGTGTTATTCTATCAGGGTTTTCCTGTATAGGCTAAGTGGCCTAAGCCGCTTGATCCGGGAGGTATTACTTACTGAGCAGTCGTATGCCGCTTTCTTCAATAGCAATTTTTCGTTCTTTATAGCGTCTTCCAATAGACAGCTTAAATGCTTTTTTACTACAGCTGAACAGGCGTTTGGTCCTTTCCGGAGAGTTTTTTATTAAGCGTTGACCTGCAGACAGCGGTCCGGAATTTAAGAGGTAAGGTATGGTATTTCGACTGGGAATAGATACAGGTGGCACATTTACAGATGCGGTGCTGGTGGATGGCCAACAAAAGATTGTGGCTGCCTTCAAAAGCCTGACGAGCCGCTATGACCTGACTATCGGTATCGGCAATGCATTATGCGGGTGCCTGCTGAAATGCCGCGCGGGAACTTTACCAGCTGGCCCTGAACGTCGGCACCGACATCGCGACAGATCTGTAACGCTTCTTCATCGTCATGAAATTCAATGCCGACCTCTTCGATAATAATTTCGGCACTTTTCACGATCAGGCTCAGGCCGTCATCAAGCACACCGCTGGTGTTTAACGTTAGCCAGGTCTTTGGTGCGAGTGGTCAGATATCCATCTGCAGCTAATAGTTATGCAGTGTTATACGCCGTTAGTGCTGGGTATAGCCATCTTCGTGCATTGCCTCACGCGCTTTCTCTAGATCCAGTTTCTCAATCGGATCAGACAGATAGTAAGGTAGCTCGACCGATTCATCGGTCAGCTGGATCATCTTGCCTTCTATTAGCCTATCGATAACCGATTCAATAGTTTTGACTAATTCGGTAGGTACCGATGCCGGGTATTGGACCGTCATATAATCAATAAGCTGTTGCAGGGTATGTTGACCATCGGCCAGTGACACGACGATACCCAGCCAGTCTTCAATGTCTGTTGTGTGTGTAGGATTATGGATATTAACCAATGCGATCCTGCCGCCCTTACGAGTGAAAATAACGTTACGATAAAAATACTTGTTGGTTTCCAAGGCAGGGCCCCCAGTTGGTAAATTCAGTGCCAGACTATAGCAAGCACAAGGGGAAGGCTATATACCTCTTAAGTGAAGGCCGATGGAAATGTGTTACTCAAAACCCAGCTCTTTCAAACTGACTTTTTGATATCTCTTTATTGCAGATAGACGTTTTTTCTTTGCTTTTACTTCGGTACAGCGCTTTAACGGTTACGCCTTTGGTTTTCTGGGGTTGCGTCTTGATCGGCGTGTCTGGCCGCCACTTGCGGAGCCTCCGGCGACACTCAGATCTCTGTTAAGCTGGGCTTTAGCTCCAGTGCTGCTGATCAGCATTCTGCCTGAAAAATCGATCAAGGGATTGGCACAGTCAACGCTAAATACGGTTATACCATCGCTCATCAGAGAGTTGTTCTGCGATAAGTTGATCTTAAACGACGTTGCGGTAGCTGCACTTATAGTCTTCAAACAGATGATGGGCGAGTTGATGGAAAAGCTCAGCATCGGCTCCGTGGCGATGAAGAAACTGCTCTGCCAGCTTGTTATAGGCGGTTGTTAGGGGGTAGTCAGCTCGGTTATCCGGGCTTTCTGCTGTTGAAGTGTTTGTTCCAGTTCCAGGCAGTACTTCAGAGAGTTTGCTTCATCGACGGTTCTTGCTGAGGCGATTATCAGGGCTTTCCTGTGTAGACTAAGCGGCCTAAGCCGCTTGATCCGGTAGGTATTACTTACTGATCAGCCGTATACCGCTTTCTTCAATAGCAATCTTTCGCTCTTTATAGAGTCTTCCGATAGACAGCTTAAATGCTTTTTTACTACAGCTGAACAGGCGTTTGATCATTTCCGGAGAGGTTTTATCGTTGGCAGCGATATACCCGTCGTGCTCCTCTAAGAGGTGCATGATACGCTTACCCAGGTCATCAGTTTTGCCATAGCCTAGTTGCTGCAGGCATAGGTTTATCTTGCCATCGGGGCGAACCAGCTTAATGAAGCCTTTCATCCGCTGGCCATAACGTACCGGTTTAAAGACGTCATCATCGTAGATAACTCCCCAGTGCTGCCCGTTAATGATCGCTTTGTAGCCGATGTGGGTGTGGTCTTCGATGATAAGGTCGACCTGCTGGCCTTTCTCATAACTATGAGGGTAGTTATCTAGAAACTTATTTAGTTTAGTTGTGCCCGCAATCCGATCCGTTTCCTGATCAAGGTAAACATAAACAATCTGCTCCTGATCTTTCTCAACGGTTTTCTTCTGCTCGCTGAAAGGTACCAAAAGGTCTTTGGGCAGGCCCCAGTCGAAGAATGCACCGATGCGATTAAGATCCAGTACTTTGAGGCAGGCGAAGTCACCGACCTGGGCTTTAGGGGTCTCTGTAGTGGCGATCAGAAAATCATCGGAGTCACGGTAGATAAATACATTGAGACTGTCTCCAATGGCGGTATTTTCCGGGACATAGCGCTGTGGTAGCAGAATTTCTCCCAGCTCTTCGCCGTCGAGATAGATGCCGAATTTAACTTCTTTGACCACTTCCAGAGTGTTGAACCGGCCGATCATTGTCATGGGAGTCTGTGCCTCATAAAAAATAGAAAAAACGGAGACTGGCTCCGTTTTAGGATCAGTGTATTGCGCGGTTGTTTATGAATGGTCTTTCAAAAACTCAGGGTCAAGCTGCAGCTCGTTATTGCTGTTAATGCTGATGCCTCGCTCACGGATGTTTTTAGCGATCAGCTTAGCTTCTCCCAGAGAGTGCATGCTGTAGGTTCCGCACTGATATTCGTTCAGTTCAGGAATTTCGCTCTGCTTCTCAACCTGCTGAACATCGTCCATCGCTGCCAGCCAGGCATCTGCGACTTGCTGCTCTACTGGTGTGCCGATCAGGCTCATGTAAAAACCGGTACGGCATCCCATTGGAGAGATGTCGATAATCTCAACACCATTGCCATTCAGATGATCGCGCATAAAGCCCGCGAAGAGGTGTTCAAGGGTATGGATGCCCTTTTCAGTCAAGATCTCTTCATTTGGCAGACAAAAGCGCAGGTCAAAGACGGTAATGGCATCGCCGCCAGGGGTAGTCATCGTCTTGGCAACACGCACTGCCGGGGCATTCATACGGGTGTGATCAACAGTAAAACTATCTAACAGAGGCATGTCGGAATCTCATAGGAAATTACAAATAGTATATTGGGCTGATTATCCCAGTATTACGTTGGGAAATTAACCCTTTACAGATGATTTCTTTTCAGGCGATTAACCGCCTATATCTCTTTGAGTCGGTTTAGCAATGCACGGGCCGGAAAGCCTAATTTTTTTTCCAGTTTTTTTGCTCCGTTCAGCAGTGCTCTGGGGTTCGATTCAGGTTTACCATCTTTAAATGCAAAAGCGATCAAGTTACCACTATCCACGGTACAGCAGAGCCAGTTGTCACCGAAAATTTGGGTGAGCTGCTGGTTGGCTAATGGGTGGAAACCGTCACCCTCATCCCAGAGATTCAATACCAGCACCCCCTGATCATTCAGCAGATGGTAACAATGGTGCAAATATTCATCTTGCAGTTGCTGGTGCAGCATCCCTGCGTCGGTAAACAGGTCTGTGAAGATCATGTCCTGAGGTTCTATTGTTTGCTGCAGGTACTCCAGAGCGTCGCTAATCGTAATGGTAAGGCGGTCGGATACCGGAAGCTGAAAATGTTTAGCTGCGGCCGCCAATACCTGAGGGCGGAGTTCGGCAACACTGATAGTCAGGTTATCAGAGTAATTGAGTAATGCCTGAATCAGTGAACCTCCACCCAGGCCAAGCATTAATACCTGATGAGGATTAGGTTGGTAGAGTAGGCCTAGTAGCATCGCTTGTAGATATTGATATACAGGGTATTCCGGACGACTAAGTTCGATCCGGCTTTGTTCGCCGCCAGAACCAAAACTCATATAGCGGAAAGGACCATCATCATAAACATAGATTGGGCCGTACTCGTCAAAATAACAGGCTATCTCTGTTCCATGCATGTTGCTCAAAAGGTACTCCAGAATAAAGGCAGAATATATTGCACTGCAAAATAAAGATTGATTCAAGTCAGTGTTTCTAGGTTCAAGATTAAACCTATGCAACTTTTCTCTCGGTTAACGGTTATTTTTTCATCTAAATTAGCCACTTAGTTGAACAGCATGAGTGGCCGACTTCTCCTATCATTAATGAACTGCAGTAGAGATAAAAAAAATAAAAGGCGGGAGAGTCCTATGAGGAAAAGTCAGTTGGCGACAGCCTATTGTATCGGCTGTGGCTGTAATGATCATCACAGTTGCGATACTGATTATGGAAAATGTACCTGGATCATCGTTGACCGGGAGTTGAATGCGGGAGTATGCAGTGGTTGTGAAGAGGCATTAGCTGCCTGGCAACAGGGAGCGAGGACTGCTCCGATGCTGCAAGCGCAGGCCAATCTGTAATATGACAGATTAATAGAGAGGAGGCTTGTTAACCTCTTCCTAAGCCTAACAACTTATAAGTAAAGTAGTAAAAAAGGAGCCATTGGCTCCTTTTTTGTTTTTGCCTAGTAATCATAGACAGCAGTTATAGGCCTAGATTTAACGTTTACCCATGCGGCGGATCGCCTGTGGAGTGAAATCGCTGTGTTTGAAGCGAGCGTTGAAATCAAATCCATCTCCCTCTTCATTGGTCAGACTACCCACCAGATAACGGTTGGATTGCAAGTCATATAGCGCCTCCGCTGTCAGCCAGGGTACCTGGGCATCCTGATACTGCATCTGGTGCGCCTCACCGACGCGCCAGAGTTGATCGCGGCCATCAAAGTGATCCACAACCGCTGCCTGCCAGGTATCTTCATCTATGTAGAATACGCGTTTAGCGTAAACGTGGCGTGCGCCCTCTTTCAGCGTGGCCTCCACTTTCCATACTCGGTGTAGCTCGTATCGGCTGTATTCAGGGTTGAGATGCCCCTTGGTTAGAATATCCGTATATTTTAGATTACGGTCAGCCAGTTTGTAGCTGTTGTAAGGGATGTAGATCTCCTCTTTACCGACCAAGTTCCAGTCGTAACGATCGGGAGCTCCATTAAACATATCCAGATTATCGGAAGTACGCTGCCCGTCAGATGCTGTTCCTGGAGCATCATAAGCGATCTGTGGCGCACGACGTACACGACGTTGGCCAGCATTATAGACCCATGCTTCACGGGGTTTAGCTATCTGATTCTGGGCTTCATGTACCAGCAGCACATTGCCGGTTAAACGCGCCGGTGCTTTTATCTGCTGAACAAAATAGAACAGAATGTTGTCGTCCTTCGCGGTGCTGCCCTCTTTCAGGTAGTTGGGCCATGACATTTTTTCGGTAATTTTCACCGGAACAAAGTTACCATTAGCGTGCACAGGTACCTGCACAAATGTCCGCTCTAGGGCGCCACCCCGATAGCGGGTCATATGGTTCCAGATGACTTCCAGGCCGCTCTGAGGAATTGGGAAAGGAACGCCTTCCTGTGTATTGCTGCTCAGCCCGTTGCCGTTGTCGACCAGTTCTGATTGCACTGCATTACTACGTGCATAGTCATACTGAGCCTGGGGCAATGAAGCACTGCGATGCGTTGGATAGACATTCATTTTGAATGTATCCGGGTACTTAGCAAGTAGTGCCAGCTGTCCCTCTGTCAGATGCTGTTTGTGCTTTGATGCGTTTTCAGCCGTGATGGTCAGTAGTGGCTGTTCATCGGCGTAAGGGTCTTTAAAGCGTTCGCCTCCTGGGGGGAGCCCTCCATCCCAGGCTGGAATAGTGCCTGCTGCATTTCCTGCCATCTCTGCGCCCATTGGCGTCAGGCTGTTACCTAACTTAGCGGCTTCTGTTTCGGAAACAGCTGCCATCAGTTGCAAGCTAAAACTTAAACCCATAGCGGAGCTAAGGATCAGTGCAGTCGATTTAAACGTCATAATATTCTCCTGTAATCCTTAACTATTAAAATGAGGCCGATGCGCTGAGAGAAAGGAAATCTCGGTCATCAATAGCGTTATAGTCGCCACCAAAGAAATCCGTATAGCCTAGTTGTACGCGGTATTGATTCAGGTAATCAGCGGTCAGACTGATAGTTGCGGCTTTTTCGCCTTCACCAAATGATGCTCCTGGTTCAGGCCCATAGCCCTCAATGCCATGTTTAAAGCTGACTTCTGGCTTAAGATTAACGCCAGCAAACACATCTGAGTATGTCAGGTTGGCTCTAACGACATAACCAAGAGAGTTTTGGGTGACAAAACCGTCATTGTCTCCAGCGGTATAGCCGAACAAACTATTCCGCCCGTATTTGACTGCTGAATCGCTGTCATCGAGATCGTGTACATGGGTCCAGCCCAGTTCGCCGATCAGCGTCATTCGACTAGCGCCCATCACCTGGTCAACAAACTTCACAAGGCTGGTTTGTACCTGAGTTACATCGAATTGGTCATAACCTTGAACGTAACCATCACCACCACCTAAAAAGTCACCAAATGCAGCCGAAACTCGGGAGTTTGCAGGATTACCTGGAGCTGTTCCGCCAGTTAGCATGGAAGCTACTAGCATTGATCCATTTAATTGTAGGGGGACGTCTCTTTTATGGCTGACTTCACCGGACCAGGCTAGTTCGCCTATGTTGCTGTTCCAGCTAATTCCGGCCATATAAATATCTTCCGGATATTCAATAAAGTATTCCGACGAGAAGGTGGCTCCTGCAGGAAGGGCCCCAAGCTGGGCTACGCCGCTGATGAGTGGGAGCCGGCTATGGTATTTAGTGAGATAAAAACCGAATTCAGTACTGTTCAGTTCTTCAGCGAAATAGCGAAAAGCTAAGCCGTATTGACCGTCGTCGCTAGGCTCACGAATCCCATCAGCATTACGATCGACAACAGCGCCAATTGCAGCAGCTGTTCCACCGTAGTAATTCTGATCGTCTACACCTAATACTGGGTGGCCATCGGCGAAGATGCGAATACCATTACAGCCTTCGGAGCTAATATCTGCGGCTGAGAAATATGTACCGCAACCATCGACAACGGTTTTTTCCCATTCCAGCTGATAGAAGGCTTCAACACTCAGGTTATCGGTTACACCGAGGGAGGCAAAGGCCATATTAACCGGCAACAATCCTTCTTTTACTTCTGCACCTGCCCGACGGAAGGCGTTTACATCGAATGGGTTGATGACGTTAATGCCGCCCTGAATAAAGGTGCTTTCACCCCAGTTCACAACCTGACGGCCCAGTCGTAGGTCAAGAGGTTGATCGTTCAGTTCAAATTCGCCATAGATATAGGCATCGAGAATCTCTGCACCGGAGAATTTGGCATAGTCATTAAAGCCGCTATCATCAAGGGAGGAGTTGGAGGCGTAGCCGTTGGGGATATGACCATGATTTACGCTGCCTTCGCTCAGAGCGTAGTCGTACCAATATTTACCGCGAATAAAAGCGCCGATATTGTCTTTGCTTAGCTCAAGATCATGAACACCCTTAATTACTGTAGAGAAGGCATCACCCTTTGAGTAGTTTTGAGTACCATCATCGAAACTACCTAAGTCAGCTCCGGTTCCCCCATTGGCTTTGGATACCAGATCGCTATTAGTGTCACTCATTCGCCAGCTCGAGCCGATGGATATCTGAGAATCAAAACGGCCTTCGATCTCTCCGAGGTTAAATTCGACTGCGGCAGCCGGGCCTGCAAGGGTCGCTGTGAAAATTGCGAGGGATATGCTCTGCGAGAGTCTGTTACGTATCGGGGTGGGGCGCCAGGGTGCTGACGTCCTTATCGATCTGTGTGCCATTTCGTTCACCTTCTCAGTCATTTGTTATTTTTGTCGTTCAGCTAATCCGGTTGGGCCGGAGTCACTTGTCTTCTGATCTGTACTTATCTGGCCAATCATCAGAGCAGGAGAACACTCGTGAATTGAATATAAGGTAGGATAGATAATCCTTTATCCGTAGCTATATTCACAATAACAATAGCTGTCATTTTTACTGACAAAAAATGTCTTGGCTGTTTTTTTGCTTTTTAATGATATAAGTTAAAAGAATAGCTTATAACTGTATTCTAAATACAAAAACAATAACGAAGCAGAGTGTAAACGATGGAAAAAACCATCACAGTGCCGACTGGCTATGTCAGATACCTTCTCTCACAGGTTGAGAAACAGGGGTATAATCTGGAGGAGTTGTTAGCAGAAGTCGGCATCGATCCTACCGAAATTGAGCAGCGAACAGAGTTTTCTGCTATCAAATTCGGTCAGCTATATCAGCGAATAATGTGGACAGCTCAGGATGAGTCCTTCGGTATGGTGTCAGGAGGACGGGTGCCAAACGGTACTTTTAGAATGATGTGTCATTCTATAATCCACTGCCCAACGCTGGAACGGGCGATCTATCGTTGCAGTGCTTTTTATGAGATCTGCCGCGGCACCAAGGTAAAACCCTACCTGGTCCGTAAGGGGCGCTATGCAAAGCTCTCTTTTGCTCCCATCAGTTCTGTACCGGGGAAGGAGGTACGGGAGATGTTGCAGAATGAGGCGCCGGCTATTGTTCGAACAGGTTTGTCGATGTGGCATCATTTTATTAGTTGGCTAATCGGTTCTCGATTGGATTTGAAGGCCGCTTATTTCACCTTTCCCAGGCAAGAAGACAGTTATCATTATGAGACACTGTTCCAGTCAGAAGTTAAATTTGATCAGCATGATAATGCGATTGTGTTCCCGGCTCGTTTTCTCGACTATCCCATTATTCAAAATGATGAAAGCTTGCGAGCCTTTCTACAGACTGCGCCTTATCAGTTAATCGTTATGGTGGATAACGATCAGAGTCTGCGTTCCCAGGTTAAAGTGATGCTGGGTAAGGACTTTAGCCGGGAACTGCCTGGCGCCGAAGAGGTGGCTTTTAAACTTAACATGTCTGTTTCTACTCTGCGCCGGCGTTTGGCGGATGAAAATAGCTCTTATCAGAAGATTAAAGATGATTGTCGTAAGAAGGCGGCAGTTAACTATATGGACTCACCTCAGCTATCGATTAATGACGTGGCTGCCCTGATGGGCTTCGATGAGCCGTCGGCTTTTTTTCGATCATTTAAAAAGTGGACCGGGATGACCCCAGGGGAGTATCGCAGGAGTGAAACCTATGGTCAGAAGTACAGTTTGGGAATGAACTGACAGCCGGATAGATGGCAGGGTATATACTCAGTGATTACTATCTGAGAAAAAGCGGTAGTTTTTTAAATTTTCCCTTTCTAAGCTATTGACACAAACACGGAATCCTTTAATATACGCCACCTCACTGGAGGGGTGGCTGAGTGGTCGAAAGCACTGGTCTTGAAAACCAGCGAGGGTTAATAGCCCTCCCAGGGTTCGAATCCCTGCCCCTCCGCCATAAGTGAGAATAGTGTTCCTCGATAGCTCAGTTGGTAGAGCAGTAGACTGTTAATCTATTGGTCGCTGGTTCGAGTCCAGCTCGAGGAGCCAGAAGGGCCGTTAGCTCAGTTGGTAGAGCAGTTGGCTTTTAACCAATTGGTCACTGGTTCGAATCCAGTACGGCCCACCACTTCCTTTTAGGAGGTCGTGGACAGGGGAAAAAGAAGTTCGGCGTGGGCCGTTAGCTCAGTTGGTAGAGCAGTTGGCTTTTAACCAATTGGTCACTGGTTCGAATCCAGTACGGCCCACCACTTCTTTGCATAAGCCGCTTTATTGCGGTTTTTTTGTGCCTGAAATTTGTGGTACGGATAGGATGAGAGCTAAGCTCTTATCGAGAGTGAGTTTGATTCGAGTCTGCGACGACGGCCCGAAGGGCAAGCGCCTGGCGCGCAGTAATTCAGTACGGCCTACTACTTCTTTGCATAAGCCGCTACTCTTGATTAGAGATTAGGCGGTTTTTTTGTGTCTGAAATTTGTGGCAGAGATAGGATGAGAACCAGCTGGTTTGATTCGAGCCTGTTTTTTGGCGACAAACGTCGGAGCCTGCGACGACGGCCCGAAGGGCAAGCGCCTGGTGCACAGTAATCCAGTACGGCCTACTACTGCTTTGCATAAGCCGTTACTCTTGATTAGAGATTAAGCGGTTTTTTTGTGCCTGGAGTTTGTGAAAATAATTGCCGTTGCTCGTTAATTCTTGGGCTGGCTGTCTTCTTCCCGATACTCTATACCGATAATCTCGTACCAGGTTTCGTTGCCGTCGGGGCGCTGGATATAAAACTCATCACCGGGATGCTTTTTCAGTAATTGGCGCGCCATAGGGGAATCCATACTGATATATCCAGGGATGTCGCCGATCTCATCTGGGCCAACAATACGGTAACAGGCTTCTTTGTCGTGTTCATCCAGCACTGTCACCCAGGCACCAAAGAAAATCGTGTTGCGGTCTTCTGGTAGTCGGTCGACAACGGTTAGTATGTCCAGTCGTTTGGATAGGTAGCGAACCCTTCCGTCGATCTCTCGCAGCTGTTTCTTACCGTAGATATATTCAGCATTCTCGGAGCGATCACCCTGTGCTGCCGCTTCTTTAACCGATTGAGTGATAGCCGGACGTTTCACCTTCCACAGATATCTCAATTCATCATCCAGGCGCTTTGCCCCAGGAGCAGTGATATAGGGTGATTTAGGTTGGCCCGGAGGTCGATATCGTCCCATCTTAGGTTATTAGCTCTCAGAAAATATTAAAAAAAGGTAGTTGAACCGACATACGCTGATTCTACTTTAATTCGTATCAGAGGGCTCGGGAACTCGTGTGTGGAAATGGCTTTCTGGAGGGGAAGGGGAGTGTAAAGCTACTATTTTAGCGTATTCATTTAATCAGCCGCGTTAATTTTCTTAATTATTGGGTGCCAAGTATCAAGATTAAGACGACTAAACCCTAGTTGCTCTGCGCAGAGGGCGTGGTTTTGATAGCCTAAGCCAGCTGATCAGCTGGGCTCTGAGTAATTAAGTGGTGATCAGTAACAGGTTGAGAAAGTATCCCCCAAATATCAGCATCAGGAATAGTATCAGAGCGAGTATTAGTGGTTTAGGCCCCGCTTGTTTGATGGTGTGCCAGCGGGTTTGTAGACCCAGAGCGGCCATCGCCAGTGCCAGACAGAACTGGCTTGCCAGTTTTAGCAGGTTGAGCAGAGGCTCAGGTAGTGCCACCAGGCTATTGATGCCTGTCGCAGCGATAAAGCCCAGCACGAACCAGGGGATGATGATGTTTCGGCCTGATGTATCGTTGGCAGTTCTGCTAAGGTGCGAGCTTAGTAGCAGAATGAAAGGCGCTAGCATCATCACCCGAATCAGCTTTACTACCACGGCGGTTTGCAGTGTTTCTCCGCTGATCGCTTCACCGGCGGCAACGGCTTGTGCCACTTCATGTACAGTGCTGCCGATATAGATACCGAAGGCCTGCTCGCTCATTCCTGAAAATTGATAGATTAGCGGGTAACTGAACATGGCCAAAGTGCCAAACAGTACCACTGTGGCGATGGCGACGGAGACATGTTGCTGTTTTGGTTTAAGTACTGATTCGGTGGCTAGTACTGCTGCAGCGCCGCAAATAGCACTGCCCACAGAGGTCAGAATGGCGACATCTCTGTGTAATTTAAACACACGTACGCCAATCCATGTACCAAGGCTGAAGATAGTACAGATCATTAGCGCATCCAGCAGTAGAGCTTGCCAGCCCACAGCGAAAATCTGCTCCATGCTGAGGCTAAAGCCGAACAGAACGATACCACTGCGGAGTAATCTTTGTTGGCAGAATAGCGTAATCCGGGTATCGCTATTGCTGAGGGGGCGGTGGTCGAAGTGTCCCCAGATCATGCCTATGAGAATTGCCAGGGGTAGTGCGCTCAGACCGAACTGTGCAATGGCTTCTAGGCTGGATAGTCCGATCGCGAGTACGGCAATAATTGGCAGTAGCATGAGTCTGGACATAGTCGCGGCCTTGTTCTGTGCTGGTCAATCAGATTGATATGAGTTATCGGGAACAGGGTTATCTTCCATTTTTTATATAGTTAAGTAAAATGGATGTTTTTAACATCTAATATAAGAAAAACCGAATAATGAGTCTGTCCCTGAAACAACTGAAGATCTTCGAGGCTACCGCCCGTCTGGGCAGGCTGACTGCGGCTGCCGATGAGCAGGCTCTAAGTCAATCGGCTGCCAGTCAGGCGCTAAAGGAGTTGGAGTCGTCGCTCGGGTACCGATTGTTCAGCCGCAGTGGTCGTGATCTGGTCATTACCGATCTGGGTCAGGATGTGCTGCCTCGTGTGCGTGATATTCTGAGTAATGTAGAGAGCCTGAGTGCGCCCTACAGTAGTGGCGTTAGCGGAGCGTTTCGGGTTGCCGCCAGTGTGACTATTGCCAGCTATCTGTTTCCTGCGATCATGGCCGACTTTTTAGCACGCTATCCTGATGTGGAGCCGGATCTGCAGATCAATAATACCGGTCAGGTTATCGAGCGTTTGGAGAAGCAACAGGCGCATGTTGGCCTGATAGAAGGGCCTGCTTCTCATCATCAATTACAGATTATTCCCTGGCGTGATGACTCGCTGCAGATTTTTTGTCATCACAGTCATCCACTGGCACAGCGGGGTGTGCTGGGTATCGAACAGATGGCTCAACAGCGCTGGATTCTGCGAGAGCAGGGCTCAGGTACGCGAGCGGTCTTTGATAGGGCGATTCAGCAGGCTGGTGTGAACGTTAATACGGTGATGGCCCTCAATCGCCAGGAAGCGATTAAGCAATCGGTAAAGGCCGGCCTTGGTATCGGCTGTCTGTCCCAGTTAGCGGTTGTTGAAGAGTTAAGGCGGGGGGAGTTGGTTGAGCTGGAGACCTCGCTTGAGCTATCTCGTCAGTTGTCGGTAGTCGTGCGTCCGGAAACTCGCTCCAGCAAGTTGGTACAGGCTTTTTTACAGCTGTTAGGTATAGAAACGGATCAGGCCATGGTTGGTCGATAAATATCTTTTAAATACCAGAAATTACTCAATAAATTGACCTGCTGGCCGAAGTAGAAGTAGTCCTTACTTAAAACCGGTAGAAAGATCGATAATGCAAATTGAACGGATTGAACAGCGGATAGAAACCTATACGTCGTCGTTGGCCCATGCGGTTAACGAGGGGCGAGGTGCGCAGTTTTCTATGCTGTTAAGTCTGATCAATACCGCTGAGGATCTGGCGCAGAAGAAGCAAACTTCATCTAGTGGCTTTAGTCTGCCGGAAGCTCAGTCGCTTGAATATCCTGATCCGGATAGCCTCTACGACGGTGCCGTGGTGGAACGATTGAATACGGCAGTTCATGATGTGCATCAGGGTGACTTTGCTTATTTGCTAAGCCATATTGCGTTTAAGACCGATACACCGACAAATATTTCGACCACTGAAGATCATTTTGCCAGAATTGGATTAGCTTCTGCAGGGCGATTGATGCTGGATGAAATTGATCGTTCGGGTCAGCAGTTCAGCGCTCAGGCTTAACGGCTAACCTGTTTGTTGGGTAGGATTAGGTCCGCCACTGAATTTTTTCACTTTCTCCCTGCTCTATCTTCCACCACTCATCGGGGTCATCTCCGGTACTCCAACCGCTGGCGATACAGCGAATCTGTGTGTCCAGTTCCTTCGAGGCTTGTATTGCACAGTCCAGGTCTTTAATCCATGGGGTTTGATCTGAATTAAACCAGACGCTGGTCCAGGCTTTGCCAGAAACTTTCTCGTGGACCATGACCGGAATTTCCTGATCGTTCATCAGGCCGATGAAGTGATGTATCTGCCCCTGTGCAAAGTCCCGTTTAAGGGGCTGACAGTGAGTTTCAAGCCATTCGGTGATCCGCTCCAGAGAACGGTCTTTAACATAGATCTCAATATCGGGGTGGCGCTGCTCTTCAGTCATGGCTCTGATCAGGTCGTTTGGTGTCGGTTAATAGAAAACGAAAAATTCGCAGGATGCTAAGGCTAATATAGCCGAATGCGGCGATGATTACCCCGCAAATTGCTAAAATCAGGCCGATCAGTGCTATCAGGTCCCGCTGCAGGCTGTCCAGTAGCAGGAATTGAGCGAGGATAAGGATAACAAAGCCCAGCAGAAAGATGCCCAAACCAATCAACAGAATAATCAGGTTCTGTTTGACCTTATCTGCGCGACGAATCAGGCGTAAGCGCAGATTGTCTCTTAAGCGGGGCTTTGTCATCGTTCAGCGTCGTTTAAAGCGAGCTAATGACACGTCCAGCGTTAGCTCTAAACTGTTTAGCTTAGCTAAGCGATCACGTGCTGCCTGGTTGATACGCCAACCATGGGGGGTCATCGCTAATAGCTGACTGATCTGAATTTCATCGGGTAATGTGAAGGAGTATTTCACCGGTTCCGTGGAAACTAATTCGAACTGCTCTCCCAGTACTGACTCAGGCTTAAAGCCGGAGTGGCGTACCTCATCATAAATGAGATCTCGTAGTTCTATCAGATGATCCTCGCCGGGATAAGCTATTAGCAGTTCTGCGCCCGGTTTCAGGATTCGGCTGAACTCTTCCGGCATTAGCCGGCTAAAGAGGACGGTTAACAGATCCAGAGAAGCGTCAGCAACGGGCATCCGCGCGCCAGAAGCAACCATCCAGGTAAGCGCTTTAGTTTGGTTACAGGCAGCTTTGACGGCATGCTTTGAAATATCCAGTCCGGCTAATTGATAGTCGTTGCCGGTTATTTCAAGTCGCTGCTGCATGCGATGAGTGTAATAACCTTCGCCACAACCCATGTCGAGTATACGGGGTGTATCTTGTTGAGCCGCTAAATCTGCCAGCCGTTCAGCAATCGTATCTGCCAGAGGTTGATAATGACCCAGTGCAAGGAACTTGCGCCTTGCCTGTACCATCTCTGCATTGTCGCCGGGATCTTTAGAGCGCTTCTGGTTTGCTAATAGCAGATTCCAGTAGCCTTGCTTGGCTGCGTCGTAACTGTGCCGGTTAGGGCACTCCAGGTGTTTCTTGTCCCCTTGCAGGGGCTCTAGACAAACGGGGCAATTTAGTTGGAAGGTCATGATTAGTTACCGCACCAGCAGGCGAGCCATGATGTTCTCATACAGTGATGACAAAGTATTGAGGTCATCCGCTTTGACTCGCTCGTTCACTTTATGAATAGTGGCATTAATCGGCCCCAGTTCAATAACTTGTGCACCCGTTGGCGCGATAAAACGTCCATCTGAAGTGCCCCCAGAGGTAGAAAGCTCTGTGTCTAAGCCGGTAATCGCTTTAATTGAATCAACGCAAGCCTCGACCAGATCGCTCCGATCAGTAATAAAGGGGTTGCCGCTGAGGGTCCAGTTAATATCGAAATTCAGGCCGTAGCGATTAAGAATTTCATAGGTTCGCGCTTTGATCTGATCAGCGGTTACCTCAGTAGAAAATCGCAGGTTAAACTGTACGTCGATATGTCCAGGAACAACATTGGTTGCCCCGGTTCCAGCGTGAATGTTGGAGATCTGTAAGCTGGTTGGAGGGAAAAACTCATTACCTTCATCCCAGAGTTCAGAGGCTAGATCGTTCAGCGCAGGCGCTGCCAGATGGATCGGATTTTCAACCAGATGCGGATAGGCCACATGGCCCTGCACGCCCCGGATGATCAGATCACCACTGATTGAGCCTCGACGCCCATTTTTGATTACATCGCCGACTTTTTCAGTACTGGACGGTTCGCCCACGATGCACCAGTTGATCTTTTCGTTACGGGCTTCCAGGTGGTCTATGACCCGGGTGGTGCCATTAACGAAAGGGCCTTCCTCGTCGCTGGTAATGAGCAGGGCGATAGAGCCGTCATGATCAGGATGGTGCTCAATAAATCGTTCCAGCGCAGTCATAAAGGCTGCGATGCTACCTTTCATATCGGCAGCGCCGCGACCGCAGAGAAAGCCATCTTGGATAATCGGATCGAAGGGGGGGTGATCCCAGTTCTCTTCCGGCCCAGTGGGGACTACATCGGTATGGCCTGCAAAGCAGAATACCGGCCCGGTTGTTCCCCGGCGAGCCCAGAGGTTAGTGACCTCTTCAAACTGAAGGCGTTCGATATGAAATCCCAGTGCTTCCAGGCGTTCTATCATTAGCTCCTGGCAGCCACCATCTTCAGGGGTCACTGATCGACGGGAAATCAGCTCTTTGGCGAGCTCAATGGTAGGGGATAGTGGCGAAGAGAGTGGCGACATTGGATTTACCTTAAAGCCGGATGGCAATGGGTGGAAGCATAAACAGGGGCTGCAATCAGCAGCCCCTAATAACTGACAACCGCTTAGTTGTGAGCGTGTAGCTCTTCATTCAGTTCGATCGCAGACTTGTTAGTCTTTACTTCAACGCGACCGGACTGTGAGTTGCGGCGAAACAGTAAGTCAGGCTTGCCCGCCAATTCCGCGGCTTTTACTGTGCTGACTTCATTGTTTTGATCATCCAGAACCGTCACTTTAGAGCTGGCAGTAATATACAGCCCAGCTTCAATAGTACAGCGATCACCCAGAGGCAAACCCAGACCTGCATTGGCACCTAGCAAGCAGTTTTCGCCTACAGAGATAACCACGTTGTTACCACCGGACAGCGTCCCCATAGTAGAGCAGCCACCACCAAGATCAGAACCGTTGCCAACGACTACACCAGCAGAGATACGACCTTCAACCATGCTGACACCCAGTGTGCCGGCGTTGAAGTTGATAAAGCCTTCGTGCATGACGGTAGTGCCTTCACCTACGTGTGCGCCCAGACGGATGCGCGAGGTTGCCGCCAGACGTGTGCCTGCGGGCACTACGTAGTTAGCCATTTTCGGAAACTTATCAACCGAGTGAACGTCGATAATACGTCCCTGAGCGCGGGCAGCTAGCTGACGTTTAGGCAGGTCAGCCAGAGAGATAGCGCCTTCGTTAGTCCAGGCAACATTGGGCAGTTTACCGAACATGCCGTTCAGGTTCAGGCCATGTGGCTTCACTAAACGATGAGATAGCAGGGATAGTTTGAGATAAACTTCAGCGGTAGTTTCAGGGTCAGCATCGGTTTCCAGAACTGTCAGAATCATTGGCTGATGAGTGCCTTTGCAGATCTCAACGATCTCAGCCTGGTCTTCGGCATCGATCGCCAGAAAAGCCGCTTCAAGATCGTTTAGCTGAGCTGCAGTCAGCTCGATCGCCTGATTACCGCCGCTATAGCCCGCTTTGTCGGCTGCGGCTTTGATCAGTGCGTCGGATGGGTTCAGCAGAGGGGTGTTAAAGTATACTTCCAGTAACTCACCGTCTGAAGACTTGGTGCCGATACCCAGACCGAATGCAAATGTACTCATTGTTTGTAACTCCATAGAACTTGAAATAAAAATTTTATATAAGAGCTTTATATAAAATTTTAGAATCAGAATTTAAATTAATTTATTTGAATAGAGCGCTGTAGTCGCTCTCTTTAAAGCCCACCTGGTAACGTCCCTCGAGGCTTAACACCGGGCGTTTAATCAGCGTGGGGGTCGCAAGCATTTCGCGGACGGCCGCTGCTTCGTCAATACTGTTTTTTATATCATCGTCCAGCTGTCGCCAGCTGGTACTGCGTTTATTTAGCAGGGTTTCCCAGCCCAGGGCTGAGACCCATTCGCGTAACTGCGTTTCGGTCAGACCGTCTTTACGGAAATCATGGAAGCTGAAGTTGATGTTATTTGCGTCCAGCCAGCGCTGCGCTTTTTTCACTGTATCGCAATTGGGAATGCCGTATAGCGTCGTCATGATCTGCTCCTTAATCCTTGAGTGATTCGACATACCGGCGGATCCGCCAAGCGCCTTCGATACACTCATCCAGAGTAGCAACCAGTGCCATGCGTACACGGCCAGCACCGGGAAGGTTACCTTCCTGATCCTCTCTAGAGACGTAACTGCCCGGTAATACGGTCATATTTTGCTGCTCAAACAATCCTTGTGTGAAAAGGTCATCAGCAATAGGCGTTCCTGCCCAGAGATAGAAGCCTGCATCCGGGGATTTAACATCCATGACGGGTTCCAGAATTTCAACCACGGCGGCAAACTTTTCGCGATACATATCGCGGTTTTCCAGCACATGGGCTTCATCGTTCCATGCAGCAATGCTCGCTAGCTGGATTGGCAGAGACATGGCGCTACCATGATACGTCCGGTAGCTGGCGAATGGCTTAATTAGATCGGCATCTCCGGCGACAAAACCAGATCTGAGGCCCGGTAGATTAGAGCGTTTAGACAGGCTGTGGAATACCATGCAGTTCTTATAGTCATGACGGCCCAGTTGAGCACAGACTTCCAGCAAACCAACCGGTGGTTGCGCTTCGTCGAAATAGATCTCGGAATAGCATTCATCGGAGGCGATTATAAAATCATGCTGATCCGATAGTGCAATTAGCTTAGCCAGTGTTGCCGCATCTGTCACTGCCCCGGTAGGGTTGCTGGGAGAGCAGAGAAATAGCAACTGACAACGCTGCCAGACTGCGTCAGGTACTGCGTCAAAATCGGGTACAAAATTGTTATCCGCGGTACAACTCAGATAGTGGGGTTCAGCGCCGGACAGATAAGCGGCTCCCTCATAGATCTGATAGAACGGGTTGGGCGCCAGTAATAGAGGTGTTTCACCGTCGGCTGGAGCCCGGTCTATCGCGCATTGGGTAAAGGCGAAGATCGCTTCGCGGGTACCGAGAACTGGCAAAACATTATCGGCTCCGGTCAGACTGCCGGACTGCAGTTTGAAACGTCGGGTTGCCCAGTCGGCGATAGTTTGGCGCAGCTCTATTGTCCCGGCCGTGGTTGGGTAATTCGCCAATTTATCCAGATTGCGGGTGAGCTCATCCATCACAAAGGCAGGAGAAGGATGCTTTGGTTCACCTATCGAAAAAGCGATATGGTCAAGGTCGGTCGGAGGCGTTACTCCGGCTTTCAGCTTCGCCAGTTTTTCAAAAGGGTATGGCTGAAGCTTGTGCAGATCTGAATTCATTGAAAAGCCTTGTGATTAGCCGCTGTCAAAAGATCGGAAATTATACCGGATGGAAGCCCGCAGGCCAATGAAACCGCGAATCTATTGAAGTTTATCTGAAATGGCCGATCACATAAGTGACAATTTCGAATGAACGTCATAGTCTTAGATTAACTGATTGGTAGTTGGGAGTTGGTAAGCGTGCTTACAGATAGTCGAATACATCCTAGGGTTGAAACTGATTTTGAGGTGAAGGTGGGTATTCCTGGCGACAATAGTGGTGCCCGGATTGTCAGTATGAGTGTGGGTGGGATCGCCATCCTGGGTAACCATCAACTGGAGGATATACTGAAGCTGGATAAGGCGGATGCCAACGGAGTGTTAGAGCATATAGTCAGCTTCAGTATGCCCGGAGGCGAGTTAAGCGAAATCTGCCGGTTAGTTCATGTGCGCAGACTTTCGCAGGAAAACTATGAGTTTGGCCTGAAGTTTATCGACCTGAATCCTCAGGATACGGTAATCATAGCGGATTATGTTGATCGTCATAGGCGTGGATGATTGAGGTTAAATATAAGTAGAAAAGCCCGGCTTAGCCGGGCTTTTCTGTCGTTACAGTCAGTGTTAAGTATTCTGATGGGCTGCTTTTCGGGAGGTGGCAGACTTGAAAGTCGCCTTGCCGTTCTCCAGCATCACCAGCAGTGAGGGCACGACCAACAAAATAAGCAGAGTACCAAACGCCAGTCCGAATACCAGGGAGGTTGCCATCGGGATCAGGAACTGGGCCTGCAGTGAGGTCTCAAACAAAATTGGTGTTAGGCCTGCAATAGTGGTGAGTGATGTTAGCAGAACGGCTCGTAGACGCTGACAGGCGGCTTCTACTATCGCTTTATGCACGCCCATGCCCTGATTGCGCAATTTCTGATAGAAGGTGATTAGTACGATTGAGTCATTAATAACGATACCCGAGAGTCCAAAAAAACCAAAGATAGACAGAATCGTCAGGTTTTGTCCTGTTAGCAGATGCCCCGCAATAGCGCCTGTCAGTCCGAGAGGGATCGCCAGCATGACGGCCAGTGGCCAGCTGTATGATGAGAACACCCAGCTGAGAATAATAAAAATCAGCAGCAGTGCGATCAGTAATCCCATTTTCATATCGGCCAGGGTTTCACGCTGGTTTTTATTACGACCTTCAAAACTGGCCTGTACGCCAAACTCTGAGATGATCTCTTGCAACTTGCCTGCACTCAGATCGGCGATTATCTCGTTGGCATTGGCGACTGCTTCGTCCAGATCTGTGGTGACTTTAATGGCCAGCTGTCCGTCGACCCGCTGTAGTCGATCTAGACCCTGTTTATCAGAGAATTTGATCACGTTTGCGAGTGGCGCGCTGCTGCCATCGGGTAGCAAAATGGGTAAGTTTTCCAATGCACTGAAACGGTCTCGTTCACTGTCTGGCAGCACCACTCTGACCTCAATTTCGTCTTCGCCCTGGTTAAATAACTGTACTAGCTGGCCATCAAAAGATGCCCGTAACTGACGTCCAACAGAGTTGAGTGTCAGGCCTGAGGTCTTACCTGTAGGGGTCAGCTCATAGATCAACTGCGACTTACCGAACGGCAGGTCATCATCGACATTACTGACACCGTTATACTGTCGCAAGCTGTCCTGTACGGCGAGAGAGGCCTGCTTCAACTTTTCTACATCAGAGCCAACTAATTTTACCTCAAGCGATTTACCCGGAGGGCCGGAACGGTTTAGGTCGATGGTGAACTTTTCAATGCCCGCAGGGAGAATTACTTTACTGCGCCATTTTTTGATAATTTGACTGTTAGTGACTTCACGGCTGTCGATGGTGGTGAGCTGCACATAAAGTGCGCCAAATTCATCGCCCTGACTGGAGCCCTGGCTGGTACGGCTACTATTGGTTTTACGATGTATCTGCAATGCCATCTTAACCAGGTTGCCACCTAATTCTTCTTCTGTCTGCCGCAGAGTTTGGTCCAGATGCTGGAGGAAATTATCGACCTGATCCGGGCTGCTACCGGAAGTGAACTGAATATTGGCGTTCAGGGTTTCCATCTCAACCGCAGGGAAGAAGTTAAATTTTATCCGTCCACTGCTGACCAGGCCGATCGCAATAATGAAAGCCGCCAGGGCGATGGTCACGGTTATCCAGCGAAACTCGATGGCATTTTCAACCCACCGGCGAAAGCGGCCGTTTTTAAAGTTATTGAAAGCGGTATCTAGTTTAACCCGGGTTTTGGATGGGTGAAGATCAGTGGCTTTGTGCAGACTATGGTGTAGATGGCCGGGAAGAATCAAAAAGCATTCCACAATTGATGCGGCAATGACACAGATAACCACGGTGGGAATGTCGATCAGAATATTACCGATGGTTCCGCCAATTAACAGAAGAGGCAGAAAAGCAGCAATGGTGGTGAGGGATGAAGCCATGACCGGTGCAAGCATTCGGTGCGCGCCACCGATAGCGGCCTGAAGCCCCGGTTCACCCATCTGCAGGTGGGTTAGTGTGTCCTCTCCCACCACGATGGCGTCATCAACAATGATACCCAGAGCCATGATCATGCCGAACAGGCTGATCATATTGATACTGCCGCCAATGCCGTAAAGTACCGCCAGTGTGGCCATAAATGAGATCGGGATGCCCACGGTAACCCAGAAAGCAACTCGGGCGTTCAGGAATAAAAAGAGGGTGGCGATGACCAGTACCAAACCGCCCAGCCCGTTTTTTACCAGTAGATTAATACGGTCCTGAATCGCGACATAGCGCTCATCGAATGCGATCAACTGAATGTCAGGGGGCAACGTTGGCTGACGCTCTTCCATCCATTCACGCATTAATCCGGCTGCTGTAAGGGTGTCGTCGTTTTCAGTCCGGCGTAACAGTAGCTGAATAGCGGATTGACCCCGATAGGTGAGAAAGGTTTGATTATCCTGGTTGCGCCAGTCAATAGATGCAACATCCCCCAGGCGAAGTAGCTGACCATCCTTATTGGTAATTAGCGGTAGTTGACTGAAACCCTCAACATCCCGTTGCTGGCTGAGGCTGCGAATCTGTCGCGAGCCGTCGCCCTGTGCGGCAGTACCGGCAGGCAGATCAACGCTGCGCTGATTGATAATCGTAGCAACGTCACTCAGGCTGAGTCCCAGTTCATGTAATCGGCCGGATGAGATCTGAATGGCGATCTCTTCTGCGGGCAGGCCGACAAAGTCGATCTTTCGAATCCCTTTCTGTAGCAGTTCCCGCTCGAATTGACGGGCCAGAACCCTTAGTTCCTGTTGAGTTGCGGCGGTGCTGGTGATTAGTATTCTGGCAATATTATCGTAACGGATCACCTGTTGAACGATTGGTTTTTCAGAATCGGCTGGCAAGTTGGTAATGCCATCGACTTTCTGTTTTACCTCGTCAAGGATGTAGGCGATATCGCTGTTCTCTTCCAGCTCGAGACGGATTGAGGCAGATCCCTGAGTCGCTGTTGAATACAGGGAATCTATCCCATTAACCGATTTCAGTTCCCGTTCAATAGGTAGAATTATTGAGCTTTCTACATCCTCTGCTGCCGCACCGCTCCAGGGCACGGCGATGGTGATAATGTCCAGTTCAAAGCTGGGGAAAAACTGAGTGTTGAGTTTTTTCAACCCCCATATTCCGGCCAGAATCATAAGCATCATCAGAAGGTTAGATGCGACTCTGTGTTCAGTAAACAGGGTGATCAGGTTCTTGAGTGGCCCATGGCTTTGCGACATAACTTACTCCGCCCCAGCTGCAACAGGGACGGGTTGGCGGCCTGCAACTTCAACCAGAAGACCGGTGATGGCATTGGGCAGCTGAGTCACCAGAATTTGATCGCCGGGTTGAATGACAGTACTACGCACCAACACTTTTGACTGACCGTTGCTGTCACGGATATCGCCTACTCTTTCTACAGTACTGGCCTGTAGCCGGCTTTCATTCAGGGTATAGACTCTCTCTGTTCCAAAGATGGCCTGGGGCGGCAATGCTAGAAGGTTTTCCTGCTCGGGCATGGTCAGATTAAGGGATAAAGCGCGTCCTGGCTCGCCGCGATAGTCATCGGAATTGATACGAAACAGTGCATCAACGCCAGCACTGCCGCTATTGACCGCAGCGGCAAGGCGCTCGAGGGTGAGAGACAGGGGTTGGCCGTCGAGTATCGCGGTGGCGATAATCTGTTCGCCTTTATTCAGTTGTTGATGAATTTGTGGCAGGTAGCGGCTTGGAATCTGGGAACGTACCTCCAGAGAGCTAAGATCATAGATCGTTAGTAGAGTATCACCACTACGAACTCGCTCACCTGCGGCCACTTTGATCTCTGCTATTCGCCCGGTAAACGGAGCTTTTATCTGGCTCCGTTCCAGATCCAGTGCCGCACTGTCTCGTTGTGCCGTCGCTTGTTTAAGCTGAGCTGCCAGTTGTGCCAGCTGATTGGGGTGATCATTGATGGACTGTTGGCGGCTGTTTAGGGAAAGTGCCTGCTGTTGTGATGTTCTGCGGGCATCATCCAGCTGATTCTGGCTGGCTAATTTGCGCGTGCTAAGGTCCTGATAACGTTCTAGGGTTCGTTGCGTAAGACGAACCAGTTCCTTCTCGATCTTGAGCGCTTTAAGATTAGACTGGTAGCGTACCTTTTCGGCTTCAATGGAGGCTTCAATACGATCAACATCGGCTTGTTTTTGGGTCAGTGCAAGAGAAGCATCACGGTTATCCAGTTGTATGAGCAGTTGTCCAGCGGCTACTTTTTTGCCTTCTGAGGTATGACGGCTTTCAATATAGGCATTTATCGACGAAGAGAGAGTGCTACTGGAAGGGGACTCTATTCGACCATATAGTGACAGTTGGGGGGAGAACGTTGCGAACTCTGCTTCAATAACTTTTACAGTCCATACTTTTTCTTTTATGGGCTGGGATGGCGCGGTGGGCTTGGTTGCCTTTAATGCGATAAATATCAGCACAGCACCCATTATTATCAGTATTGGGAGCATCCAGTGCTTATTGCTGTGGTAAAAAGATCTATCTGTCTGTTCAGCCATTACTTGTCCATCTGTATGCCGGAATTAGGTACATTCAGAAATCATAATACATATCTTTGAGCGCGTAAGTAGAATTGTTCGTCCTTTACAATTCTTTACTAGATGGTAGCGTTAGGGACTTACATCTACCTTCCTTACGTAATAAGCATGATTTCAGATGACAGGAGATTGCAATGCGAACCAGATCGGTGATGGCGCTCGACCCTCTTGGATTTCATCGGGTTGTATATCACGAATGGGGTAGTGCAGATAATGACCGGGTGCTGGTCTGTGTGCATGGCCTGGCCCGTAATAGTCGTGATTTTGATGAACTGGCGCGGGCTCTTTCCCGTGATTACCGGGTGATCTGCCCTGATATGCCGGGGCGGGGAGAAAGCGATTGGCTTTCTCCGGGAGTTAATTACGACATCCCCCGCTATATGAGTGATATGGCTACTCTGTTAGCTCGCCTGGATGTAGATCAGGTGGATTGGATCGGTACCTCTATGGGAGGCATTATAGGCACCTGCCTGGCAGCTCTGCCAAACTCCCCCATTCGAACGTTGGTGCTGAATGATATTGGCAGCTTTATCAGTAAGGAGTCATTACAAAGGATAGCCGGCTATGTTGGTGATCATCGTTTCGGCTCATTGGCAGAACTTGAGCAGTATATGCGCTCGACCTATACCGCATACCGGAATTTAAATGATACTCAGTGGCAACATCTGGTTAAGTATGGTCACAGAGTGACTGGCGAAGGGGAGTTTGGTCTGCATTATGACCCTCGTCTGGCAGAGGGTACTCAGGAAGCACAGCATCAGGATATAGATCTGGAGCCTTTATGGGCGCAGGTGAAGTGTCCGCAAATGCTGATTTGGGGAGATCAGTCAGACGTATTAACCGCTGATACAGTTGAGCGGATGCAAACCTTGCGTCCCGATCTTGATCTTTATCAGATACCGGGAATAACTCATGCTCCTTCGCTGATGGAAGCTGAACAGATCGTAGCGATACAGCAATGGCTACGTAATAACCGAGCCCACAAGCCGGATGAGGTGTCATGAGTTCATTGACCCGATGGCCTTCTGATCAACTATGCCTGAGCGATGAAGAACGTGAGCAGGCAGTAAGTAAAGTTGAACAAGCGTTCGCTTCAACTCTTGAATCTCTTAAGGTCGATATTGGACTGGTGGAGATGCTAGAGTCGATTTATGTACCTTTAGGTGCCTGGCTAGTGGCGCAAAAGAATCAACATCAAGGTCCGCTGGTGGTGGGCATTAATGGTGCTCAGGGGGCAGGAAAATCGACGCTGTTTAACCTGATAGAGGTGATACTTGAGGAAGGGTTTGGTCTGAAAGTGGTGGGTTTGTCTATAGATGACATATACAAAACCCGCAGTGAGCGTGAAGAGATGGCTCATTCGATTCACTCTTTACTGAAAACCCGGGGTGTTCCCGGTACCCACGATGTTGATCTGGGTATTGAATTGATTCGCGGGCTTAAAGGTGAGTTCGGTGAAGAGGGACGTAACGTAAAGATACCGGTTTTTGATAAGTCGATAGATGATCGTTGTCCTACGGCGCTTTGGCAGGAATGGACCGGTGAAGCGGATGTGATTGTTTTGGAAGGCTGGTGTGTCGGTGCTACGGCACAGGATGAGAGTCAGCTGGCTGAATCGGTTAACGATCTTGAGCGTAGCGAGGACCCTCTGGGTGTTTGGCGCAGTTATGCGAATAAACAGTTAGAAGGCAGTTATAAAGAACTGTTTGGGCTGATGGATGTACTGATTATGCTGAAAGTACCCAGTATGGAATCAGTATTCGAGTGGCGCTCTCAACAGGAGAAAAAACTCGCAGAGAGAGTGCGTTATTTCTATGATACCCAGCAACCCACCCAGCATCTCCGGATTATGAATGAGCGGGAGATCAGGCGCTTTATTCAGCATTATGAACGACTTACCCGTAATATGCTGGAAGAGATGCCGGGCCGTGCAGATGTCTGCCTGGAGCTGAATGAGAACCATAAAATCGGTAAGATCCGGATTAATAAACCGCTGTAAGTCTGTGTAAACTCGTAGATAAGCTCTTATGTAAGGAATTTTGATGAAACGTATTGTTTTAGTCTGTGTGATGTTGCTATCCATGCCGCTGATCAGTGGTTGTCAGAGTGCATACTATTCAGCGATGGAAAAAGTGGGTGTCCATAAGCGAGACATTCTGGTGGATAGGGTCGAAGACACCCGTACGGCTCAGGATGAAGCTCAGGAGGAATTTGTATCTGCTTTAGAGCAATTCCGAAAAGTGGTGGGTTTTGAAGGAGGTAAACTGGAGTCGGTCTATAACGATATGCAGTCTGCGTACGATGATAGCGAAGCGGCGGCAGAATCGGTCAGTGATCATATTCGTCAGGTTGAAGATGTTGCAGAGGCTCTGTTTGATGAATGGAAAGAAGAACTTGATCAATACAGTAGTGCAAAATTGCGCCGTCAGAGTGCTCAAGCGCTTAAAGATACCCAAGCCCGCTACCGCTCGCTGCATACCAGTTTGAAACGTACGGAGGCTAAGATGCGGCCGGTGTTGTCTGCGTTGAAAGACAACACACTATTTCTCAAACACAATCTCAATGCCCGTGCGATAGGCTCGTTGAAAGGCGAGTTTGGTGGTATTAAAAGGGATATAGATCGTTTGGTGGTAGAGATGAAACGCTCGATTCAGGCCTCGGATAAGTTTATCAAAGAGATGAAACAATAAAACATCTAGTGGTAGCGGCTTCCAGCCGCGAGATACCTATCGCTGCTGGAAGCAACTCCTACAAAATCCTATCAAATAGGCAGGAAGGTCATTGATGCGGCGCTTTGGACTACACGGGTGATGGTGCGGTTGGTTCGGTCGGCGACTAGCAGTGCCATCATGTCCTGTAGGCTGATCAGTTTGCCGAAGATTCGCTCATAACTTAGATTGCGGATGCCGGTTGCTGAAATACTATTGCTAAGAATATAGGGTTCATTCCGGCTATTCTTTCTATTATTCAACTGCCAGGCGATGATCTCCAAATTTCGGGCGCTGTTATAAAGTTTCTGTTGGTCTATCTCATCTAGTAAGAAAAATTCATCCTGGTAATTATAGGCAGCATTAAGCATGCCGCTGATGCCCACCATCAAAGCAAACACACGATCACCTTGAAATTCCTCATTAAAACTAGTCTGTATAGCCTTGATTTCCTCGGCGCCGTTTAACTCTAAAAATTTTCGGGTTCTGGGGGTGTCGAGTAGCTGCTGTAAACGTTTTTTTACCGTAGTTCCTGGAGGGGCTTTGGCCAGCTCACTTGGGTTTCGTTTGTAGAGCTTGATTGTCAACTCACGGGAGAGTTTACGAACCTGACTAATGTGCATGTCAGTGACGTTATCGATGTCACTTTTAGCCAGATCGCTGATTTTGAAGTCAGAAGGAGTATTGGCGACACAACCTGATAACAACAGGATAAACAGGCTTATTCCACACAGTCGAAGTACCCTTAGTTGATGCATCAGTCCGGCTCCCGTTCCTGCAGCTCAAATCTGTAGCCGGAAGTAACAGGCTGATCCATATCGCCGGGCGTACTGAAGGCGATACCGCCCTGCACAAAGCTTTCTAAATTGGTTGTTTCCACTTTTAGTCCTTTAAAAATGCCAAATTCCGCATCAAAGCCACCGATATTCCAGAACTGGCTGGCTTTGGTCACCAGCTTGCCATAGCGGGCTTTAATATTAATAAACAATCTTACTTTTTGATTATTTTCACTAAGCTCATATCCTGAAACTGATCCTACCGGCATACCACGGAAATAGAGATTGCTGTTGACCTTCAGTGATCCCAGTTGTTGAGTCTCCAGAATGATATTCAGGCCGGGTAGATCACGATTGGCTGGTCTTTCAGGTAGGCCATTGAAACTGAGTTGTGGTGCGCCGTTACCGGGCAAGGCTTCTATATGGTTACCCACAAGCAGGGCCTCTGGATAGTCCACACCGGAAAGGTTAATACTCGGCGCTGCGATCCAGAAGCGGCTGCCTTTCCGGGCAAGTAGCTGCCCCTCACCGGTCAGGGCTATCTCGGCTTCCACAGAGCCCTGACTGTCGAGCAGGTGGATCTTTTCCACCTCACCCATTTCCAATCCTTTAAATCGGACCTTAGCGCCTACAGCGATATCTGGCCCTGCAGGGAAGGTGACACTGACATTGGGTCCCTGTTGCAGTGCTTTTTCGCGTTTGCTGTACAGCTCAAATAGTTGACGGTTTTTAGCTGCCCGGCCTTCGTCCTTAAGATTAGCGAAAGCGACTCCGCCGCGCAGTAGTGTTTGGAAAGACTCAGTGTGAATCGTTATGCCGCGGCTGCTAAGGCTCGCTTCGACACCGCTGGCATTCCAAAAACGGCTCTGGTCCGTCACCAGATGACGATAGGGCTTGTCGATCAGCAGGTGGATGATGACACTGTTATCCTCTGCGGACAGCGCGTAATGGCTGATGCTCCCCACTTGCAGTTGTTTGTAAAGCACCGGAGCGCCACTGGTGATTGAGCCCAGTGAATTCGCTTTAATTCTGATAGGCAACTTATCCGCGTTTTCTTTATATAACAGTCGCCCATGTTGGCTGGCATTATCGAAGTTACGGAATAAGTGGAACCTTTGTGTTTTTCCGATAGGTTTTTGATCGCTGATATCCGGTGTGAAAAAACCGATACCGCCGTTGATGACAGTACTGAGTGAGCCGCTTTCCAGTTGAACCCCATCAACTCCTGCTTTGAGTTTAATGCCACTCTCTTCCCAGAACCGACTGCTCTGTTTTACCAGTGCGGCGTACTCCTGTTTGATGGTTCCGTGGATCAATACCTTGGAACCGTCCCCGGTTAATTCGTAGCCACGTACCTCACCTACTGGTATCTGCCGATACATAATAGGTGAGCCGAAGTTGATTGAGCCAAGCTGTTCGCTTTCAAAGCTGACGTCGAGTCCTTCGGTTCCGGGTCTGCGGGCAGGTGCGCTATCAAGCGCTGAAAATTCAAACTGTGCAGCCCCAGGTCCGGGTAATAGTTGAATAGCCGAGCCTCGTATCAGTTCTCCAATGTTTTGTAGCTGGGTCAGAGAAAACTTAGGCTTGGGTAGCCAGAATTGGCTACCGCTTCGTAGTAATGGGCGGGCGCGGGGGTCGATCAGCAAGCGGGCGTTGAGCGTAGACAGATCGCTGCTTAACTCGATATTCTGTACCCGGCCAATCTGTATTCCCTCGCTCATCACCCGAACCCCTTCATGCATGTCGGTACGGGCGGGGAACTTTACGTTAACAACTATGCCATCTTCAGCGGCTTCGAAGTCAGGGAATAGACTGAATTCATGGTCTGGACTCAGCCCGCTTTCATCGTCCGGTGGAGTATAAAAGCTAATGCCGCCGGCGATAATGGCTGCTAGTGATCCGAAACGCAGGTTTACCTGCGATAGGTTTGCTTTGAGGCTGATACCACTGGCATTCCAGAAGCGGGTACTATCACTAATCAGATGGCTATAGGTCGGTTCAATAAAGAGCTCAATACGGATCTGATTGGCTTTATCGGTCAGGCCGAAATTGATCACTTCCCCGACCTCTATCTGGCGGTAGTATACTTTTGCTCCGCGCTGTATCGATTGGGCTGAGTCAGCTAAGAGAGAGAGGTAAAGGCCCTCTCGGTCTTTGAGGGGAGGTGGTGGTTCATTATCAGCGATAAAGCTTAAGCGCTCTTCGCCGTTGCCTGGCTGAAGTTCTATGTAATAGCCGGATAGTAGGGTATCTAAGCCTTTAACGCCGCTGAGGGAGATCTGTGGCTTGACCAGCCAGAAGCGCGAACCCTTAACCAGGATTTCGGCCGCCTCTTTCTCCATTTCGATCATCGCAGTGACGCTTTTCAGATCCTCATTGAGCTTTAGGCTCTTGATCATTCCGGTTGGAAGCCCCCGGTACATCACTTTAGTGACATTGGCTTCCAGTCCTTCGGCAGTCTCAAACTGCACCTCGATCATAATACCGGCATCCTGATAACTTTTAATGACCAGCCAGCCGGCAATTAATGCAGCAAGAAAAGGCAGCAGCCAGACGACGGAAGGGCCTTTATGGCGCTTAATGATCGGTGTTGCGGCACTGTTGTCTGAATCAGGGGTACTCATTGGTCATCCTTATGATCAGTACTGTCGGGTGGACAATCCGAAATTCCATTATCCCATATCAGCCGGGTATCAAAAGCTATAGCAGAAAACATGGTCAATAATACTACGATGGCAAAAGCGGTGGCGCCATGATTACCCTCAATATGCGCAATACTACCCAGTTGTACCAGCGCCACCAGAATACCAATAACAAAAATATCCAGCATCGACCAGCGGCCGATCCACTCGACGATACGAAACATCATCGTTTTTTGGCGCAGATTGGTCTGTAAGCCAAACTGTACCGTACAGAGCAAAATGGTCAGGGCGATCATTTTTAATACCGGAACGACGATGCTGGCGGTCAACACAATCAGGCCAATCATCAGCATATCCTCTTCAAGCAGGTGAAGTACCCCTCCAAGAATAGTACTGGGTTCGCCCTGGCCAAAGGTTGTAAAGGTCATGATCGGCAATAGGTTTGCCGGTAAGAACAGCAAAATCGAGGCTATTAGGCAGGCCCAGCTGATACTCATTGAGTTGGCAATTCGGCTATGAAGGCGAGCACCGCAGCGGTCACAATGCAGCCCTTCCTGGCTCAAATAGTGCAATTTCTCGCAGTCGCTGCAGAGCAGGTAGCCGCTGTCACGGGCTGAGCGGAAAGCTGTTGGTGAATCAGTCATAGAAGCGGCTCTGTTTACGGTGCAAATCGATCTGATGCCAGATCTGGTGCGGATTAAAAAAGATACCACTCAGGGTAATGACGATGATGAGTGCGGCCAGACTATAGAGTCCCAGGCCAACCTCAAGATCGGCAATATCTTTGAGTTTAATAATGGAGATCAGCACGCCGAGCAGGAATATCTCCAACATGCCCCAGCCACGTAGGTGTTGATAGCTATGCATCGCCTGGCGCAATAGTCTGCCTTCCCAGCGGTAGTGGAGAGTGAAGCTGATATAGAAAAGAGCGATCAGTTGTATCAGGGGAACGACAATAGCGAACAGTAGGATAAGCAGAGCAACGACCTCTAGCCCTCCTTCGTATAAGGACAGTGCGCTCTGTAGGATGATTTCACTCTGACTCTGGCCAAATACATGCAAGCTGAGAATTGGAAACAGATTGGCCGGAATGAACAGTATAAGTCCTGCTATCGAGAGAGCTAGTAGCCGCTCTATACTGTTGAGGGTGGTGTAATATAAAAGGGCATGGCAGCGAGGACAGACAACATCCTGATCGGGTTGGTTTACTACCCGTTCAATCAGCAGATCACATTCGTGACAGGCGATCAGGTGTTTGGGTGTGCCTTGCATTGTTATATATAGTCCCTAATTGAAAGCTGAAAACAGAGTATGCCAGATTTAATACCTCAACCCATAGTTGAATGGCTGGAACAGCAGTCCCTGACGCTAAACGCAATACAAACGCTCAGCGGAGGCTGTGTTGCCGATACCTGTAAACTTAGTCTGCAAAGCTCAAAAGGTGCCAGGCTTGAACTGGTATTAAAGCAGATGCCAACGGGTTCCTCCGAGTCGTTAGCAGCAGAGGCTACCGGGCTTCAGTTCCTGCGGTTGTCGGAAGCTGGGGCTCTTCGTGTTCCAGAGGTGATTCTGCAAGAGGAGAATTGCTTATTACTGGAATATCTTTCACCGGCTGCGCGTTCGGTGGATTTTGATGATCAGTTAGCGATTGGGTTAGCGTTACAGCATCGGCATCAAAATACCCGCTTTGGCTTTTCCCTGGATACCTTCTGTGGTGGTACCCGCCAGCCAAATCAGTGGCAGGGCGACGGGTTCTGCTTTTATGCTCAACAGCGTTATCAAACATTGGCTCAGCAGTGTTTAGAGCAGGGTTTGATGACGCCAGAGCTGTTTGATCGGTTATTGATCTTGAGCGAGTCCCTTTCCCGTTGGGTGCCACAACAGTCAGCGGTGCTGTTACATGGCGATCTTTGGTCGGGTAATGTGCTGAGTGGGCCTCGGGGTGAGCCTGCTCTGATAGATCCCTCGGTCTATTATGGCTGGGCTGAGGCTGAGTTGGCGATGACGCAGATGTTTGGTGGATTTAGCCAGCGTTTCTATCAGGTTTATCTACATCATAGCGAAATGCTGCCGGACTGGCGGTCGCGTGTGGATCTTTATAATCTCTACCACTATCTGAATCATCTGCTGTTATTTGGCGGCGCTTATCACCGTGATGTTGAGCGCATTGTGCAGTACTATAGCGGCTAAATATTATGTACTAACGTTCAGGTTATCTATGAGTCAATCCGATCAGGGTGATTTTAAAGCCCTGCGCCGTGAATATGTGGCGCAACCTCTTAACCGGTCTGACCTTTCGGCCGATCCGCTGCAGCAGTTTTCTGACTGGATGCAGACTGCAACTGAATACAGTCCTGATGATGCCACCTCAATGACGCTGGCAACTGCTAATGCTTTGGGGATGCCATCGGCACGCATTGTGTTGCTGAAGCACTTTGATGCAGAAGGATTTGCCTGGTATACCGATTATCGTAGCCGTAAAGGTCAGGAACTAGCTGAAAATCCTCAGGCTGAGCTTATGTTTTATTGGTATGGTCTTGAACGACAGGTCCGGGTTCAGGGGCGTGTAGAGAAGCTTTCTGCAGAGCAAGGTCGAAAGTATTTCAATGAACGCCCGGTGGGAAGTCGACTCAGTGCTGCTGTATCCCATCAGAGCGCGGTGATTGAAAGCCGTGAATCTCTTGAGGAATCTGTAAGTGACCTGCAACAACAGCATCCTGATGGCGATATTCCATACCCTGAGTTTTGGGGTGGTTACCGTCTGATTCCCACTCATTTTGAGTTTTGGCAGGGGCGGGAAAGTCGGTTGCATGACCGATTTAGTTATACCGAAATAGAGGGGCAGTGGCAGGTTGACCGCCTTTCTCCTTGAGTTAACACTAAAAAAAGAACTGAAAACAGAGCGAACTAATGACAGAACAGATAACCGGGCAACTACTTTCCTGTGTAGAGGTAGAACCTTCAAAACCAGCAAATGCAACAGTGATCTGGTTGCACGGTCTGGGTGCTGATGGCCATGACTTTGAACCGGTAGTACCCGCTTTAAAGCTACCGGAATCACTGCCAGTCAGGTTTGTTTTTCCTAATGCTCCGCATCAACCAGTAACCGTCAATGGCGGCATGGTAATGCCTGCCTGGTACGATATTCTGGAAATGAGTATCGAGCGTAAGATCGATGTTGATGGCTTATTAAAGTCGGTGCAGCAGATTGAAGCACTGATTCAGCGAGAGATTGATCGAGGAATTGCTTCGGATAGAATAGTCCTGGCAGGCTTTTCTCAGGGCGGTGCTGTGGCCTATCATGCCGCACTTTGCTACCCCAAGCCGCTGGCTGGTTTAATGACGCTATCAACCTATATGGCAACAGCGGAGTTGATCGAGCAGCAGCGCAGTGATGTTAATCGGAATATCCCTGTGGTGATTCATCACGGTACTGCTGATGATGTGGTACCTATAAGCTTGGGAACCCAGGCAACAGAAAAATTACAGCAGCTGGGGTATCAGCCCCAGTGGCATAGCTGGCCGATAGATCATGGTCTCTGTCTTGAAGAAGTAGAGTCCATTGGCGAGTGGCTGGTTCGAACTTTAGAAACGGAAATTAATTGAATGAATATCAGCAATGACTGCTATGTCGAGATCCACTACGCTCTTTTTAACGAGGAAAAGGAAGTAATGGATGGTTCACGTGGTGGGGAGCCTCTTCCCTATCTGCATGGTCGGGGTAATATTATCCCGGGCCTGGAAGCGGCGCTTGCCGGAAAGATGAAAGGCGATATCTTCACCATAACTGTAGCGCCTGAGCAGGGCTACGGAGACCGTGACGAGAGTAAAGTCAGCATTATTGATGCGGAATCTTTTGCCGGATTCGATAAGATTGAAGAAGGTCTGTTGTGTCAGCTAGAGGGCGAAGATGGTGAACCGCAACTGGTTACTATTACCTTGATTGATGAGGATGAAGTCACTATCGATGCGAACCACCCGTTCGCAGGCAAAACTCTGAATTTTGAGGTCGAAGTAGTGACTGTGCGTGAAGCAACAGAAGCTGAACTGCAAGATGGTATTGTTGGATAAATTGAAAAATAAGGAGCGTTACAAATGCGTTTGATTTTAGCCCTGCTGTTACCCTGGGTGCAGTTTTTTACTATCGGTAGACCGATTGCCGGAATAATCTGTTTGGTTCTTCAGCTCACACTGGTTGGCTGGGTGCCTGCAGCTATCTGGTCTGTGTATGCTTTAAGCCAGTATAAGACCGACAAAAAGATAGAAGCCGCTATTAGCGGGAAAGAGTAATTTTTCCTAGGTAAGCGGCTTATTTATACAGCCCTTAGCTAACGTCGTTATTTCTCTGAACCGGTACTTCTTTATTTATTACTGAAGTGCCGGGCAGCATACCCCCAACGATCTTCCTTTCTTCAGCGCGTCGACTTTTGTCTGCCGAACAGGACTTCTATGCCTGTATTTTGCACGGCATTTACCATTCCCGGTGCTTACTCTTCTAACGCGCTACGCTCACAGTGGTTGATTAAACCTTTTCCTGCCATTCCATATCGCCAATCTGCACGTTTAACCATTCAAAGCCGATTCGCCGGGCCACGGCTGCGGCGCCATCCAGGCTTTTGAACTCTCGTTCCTTACGGGAACGCTGCAGATCAAGTGTCATCACTTCTTTTTGCTTTGTAATGAATTTCAGTCGCCAGCCCCTGGCAATAGAGACCGGTGCTGCCTGGCATGAATCAAAGACGCCTGCTTTAAAAAGAAGTTTTATTTCTCGCTCTTGCATAATCAATACCTTTTTAATGAAGGTTTTTAATTCTATTAAGATAAGTATATATCATTTAATGATTAATCAAAAGTTAACAGAGATAATTTTGTGAATGTAAGTGTTTGTTTTTATAGGGTTTTAATTAATAAATTGTATTGTGATAGATGATAAGTGGGTTTTTATATAACTGCTTGATAAATAAGGAGTTATATAAATTGTCTGGTGATTATATTTTTCTATAGAGGGAGGGTAATTAAGAGAATCTATCTATCATAATCAAGATAATGATTACTCGAAACTTTGTTTTTGATTTTTAGTCTGAGTATTTTAATCTATGGCTTTTGAAAGTACGTAGCTCAGTGTTGTATGCCAGGAAAGGGTTATAAAAAATGCCCTCAGAGGGCATTTGGGATTAGTTTTGTTTTTCAGCCTTTCAGCCTTTCAGCCTTTCAGCCGCTCGCTAAGCATCGCTTCGACAGTATCCAGTTTGCTGCGCATCAGTTTGACAGAACTATCACTGCTGTCAGTGGTAGGAGATATCTGAATCATATCCAGCAGATCAACCAGAAATGCTTCCTCATTCATCTGCTTTAGCTGCTCGCTGTTCCATGTTTTGTGTAGTTGAGCCATAAGGATTCTCGCTCTACAAATTGTTCGGAATCAATAGGAGGGTAGGGACGGTTGATAAGCCATTCCTGATTACCTGTGTCTTTAAGGTATGGGTGAGAAACTTATTTTTATCAAGTAAGGGCTTTTGGGTTGGAGGGGCTAATTTAGTGATGGATGGCTTGTTGTATTGATATATTCAAAAAACAATCCCCCCAACTATTGAGTTATATCAATATTCTCTAATGTGATCAGCGTTATTATCTTTACCAAGTTAGAAACACAAAAAAGGTAACTGTTATGGATCCGTATCTGTTAGAAACACTGTGGCCAAGCCTGCTTGGTATTGCTGGAATGACTGTCGCTATGGTCTGGGGATATTTTAAAATTCGCCAGTTGATGAGCGAAGACGGCAAGAAGTAATTTGCTGTTCAGATATGAAAGAGGCCGCTATAGCGGCCTTTTTGATGTCTGGAATGGGGTTCTCTTTAGGTTTGTTACTGCGATGTTCGGATACAGTTTCGACCACCTTCTTTGGCCATATATACACCGTTGTCGGCTTCTTTAATCAGATTGTCAGGTCCGGTCATTTCTGCTGAGCGGCTGGATACGCCAACGCTTACACTACCTTTCCATTCTCCGTCGTCACCAGCAGGGACTCGCAGGGCGTTAACAGCCTGACGCATTTTTTCTGCAACCAACAGCCCTCCTTTCAGGTCGGTATTAGGACAGATAATCAGAAATTCATCCCCTCCCAGGCGGGCGGTTATATCATCGTTACGTACTGAGTGTTTTAAAGTATGTGATAGTTGTCGCAGGACTTCGTCGCCGGCATCATGACCATAGGTATCATTAATCTGCTTAAAGTAATCAGCATCGATCATCATGCAGCAGAGGGGAGTATTCGTTTTACTGCTTTCATGCCAGAGTTGTTCAAACGCCCGCAGTGCATGGCGGCGGTTTGGTAGGTTGGTCAGGGCATCAGTCAGAGCGATGACTTCCAGTTTTTGATTGGCGTTTTCCAGATCCCGGGTTCGCTCTTCTACTCGCTGTTCCAACGTTTGATTTAATTGGTCCAGCTCTTTGTTGTGCTCAGACACTTGCTGAAAAAGGCCAGTTAGTGCTGATAGCAATGGTCCGGTGGATGACTCTTGATTAAGCTGTTCCTGATCGTAGGCATCTGCAGGAGATACGCCCGCTTCAATCTGGCTTATCTGGCGAGACATCGACTTGTCGGTTCCTAGGATATGATAGGCCAGCCAGTGGATTAAGAATTTCATCACCTTCTCACATCGATCCATCGTCTCCGGGGTAATGGAAGCGCTCATTCTTTGCACTTCGAGAATAAAGTGCTGGTGTGCTTTTTTATGGGGTTCAAGATATCGGGAGTCGATACCTGATTTTTCCATAAAGACTTCTTCTTCAGAAAAATGATAATGGGTGTACTCGGTCAGCTCTTTAAAAAGGGCTTCCACATCAGCGTAGCAAGGCATCTCCCTTCCTGAAATTAACTCGCCGAAGCTGTTAATTACATCGACAAGATGATGGTGCTGCTCATCGACATCAGTAATGCCTGTTAAAAACCCCTGATCCCAATGGAAAGATTCCATACTACAACCTCTGAAGGTATATTCTGAGTAAAGTTAAACAAATCTTACTCTGAACAGAGAGCTGTATATACCCTGCTAAGTCAATTTATATCAATGATTTGGTCGATTTATACTTATTTTGGTGTGTTTTTTTTCAGGCTTTTTTAAACAAGATTAATAAAGCTGTGAGCTTGAGAGAAATATAAAATGGCCAGCCTAAGAGGCCGGCCAGGAAGGGTATTATTCTACAAAGGCAGCAAAACGGTCATCAACCGGAGTATCTGCCAGGTGATTGATATAGTTACTCATCACTTTTTGGGCTAAACCGAGAACAACTTCTAATAGATGCTTCTGCGTATAGCCTGCCGCGTAAAAAGAGGTGATGTCAGCCTCATCTACCCGGCCACGATTGCGTACGATCAGCAACGTTGTATCGTGCAGCGCCTGCAGCTTTGCATTTGGCATCGGTTGTCGATGGCGCAGTGCGGATGTTAGCGCATCATCAACCTTCATCATTTTTGCGATAGCGGCATGGGCCGGAACGCAGTAGTGACACTCATGCTCAACATTAATAGTCTGCCAAACGACTGTTAGCTCGTCGGCATCAAATGAACTCTCCTGAAACCATTTATGCAGCATCTGGTATGCCTCAAGTACTACGGGTGACTCAGCCATAACGCCATGGAGACTTGGAACAGAACCGAAATTTTTGATTGAGTTTTGTAATAGCGGCTGGCTGGCTTCCGGGGCGGTGTCCAGGGTATGTACCTGTAAATTGTTCATCTGAAAATCCTCGATAGAGTGAAATTAGTTAATTGAGCGATTGTTCAATAATTTAAGATTATTTGATTTTGATCGTTTGTTCAAGTTAAAATTTGAGCACCTGTTCAAATTAAAGAGATCTATATGGCAAATGTTGCAAAGTACAATCGTGAAGATGTTATTCGCAAAGCGATGTTGCTGTTTTGGGAGAAGGGCTTCAACGGAGCGTCTACACGGGATCTGCAACAGGCAATCGATATGCGACCTGGGAGCATCTATGCTGCGTTTGGTAGTAAGGAAAAGATCTACAGCGAGGCGTTGGAGTGTTATTCGAAAGAGATGTCCAACATTCTTAACAAACATATAGCGGAGCAAGGTTCACCATTGACGGGACTGGAGGCTTTCTTTCGCAATGTAGTTATTGATCGGCGGGATTCTAATCCCAGTGAGGTTTGTATGCTGGTCAAAACGTTGTCAGAAGTTAATGAGCAGCATCCTGACTTGCTGGAATTGGCGCGTGATCTGCTTAAGCGTGCTGAAAATCGTTTTGCAGAGATTTTGCAGCAAGCTCGGGCACAAGGTGAAATCCTGCCTGCCTCAGATACTGGAATATTGGCCAAGCATCTTCAGGTACAGATGATAGGGTTACGTATCTATATGAAAACAAGTGGTAATTCACAGGCAGTGAGTGAGTTAATCAGTAGTGTGTTCAGAGCTATCTCTATTAAGTGAGCGATTACTGTTCTTTTCAGTGGGTTCTTTGCTATGCAAGCGGTCCGTTCACTTAAATCCAGAGCTTAGGTGCATACTAAGCTGTAAGGGATTTGAGCGTACTCTCCCTGAATCGGTCTCATAATAGGAAGAATTATAGGCTTAGCTTAGGTCCTCGCTTTGTTTTTTTGCGTTCCACAGTGCTTAGATTAAGCTATCCTGATACTTATCTACGTCGAGATAAGCTCTCTATCGTATATGGAGCACTCCAATACTACAGTCTGTAAGCGTTAAAATGGCTTATCGAACTGTCTGCCTTTGGGAGGATGAATGCTGAAAAAGGATCCCAAGGTGTTATTTAATGGCGCAGCGCTGCCTACAGAAAACGATGCAAAACGCTCAAAAGCTATTCTGATTGTTGCCCCACTAGCGGCTCTGGTACACCTTCTATTAATTCCTTTTTTCTTTTTTGCCGGGATAGATATTCTTGCCTGGGTTAATGTCGGCAGTGTTCTTATATGGGGGGTGGGACTCTGGTTAAGTTGCCATGACAAGGTTAATCTGAGTATACAAATTTTTGCCGTAGAAATTTTAGCTCACTCACTACTCGTCTGTTATTTTTTAGGGTCGGCCCCAGGGTTTCAATATTACCTCTGGGCTATAGCGGCGCTTTGTGTCATGGATACCAGCGCCAGCCTGCTTCGGGTCTGCGTGACTTCGTTTACGTTGATTCTTATATTTGCAGTGCTGAATGCGGGTTTTTTCGAGCCTTTGTACCCGTTTCCGTTTCCAGAATATCTGCTCTATATGAATCTGGCCAATATCCTTGTCGCGGGGGTGATTTCAACCTTAGCCATTATTATTATGCGAAACTTTCATCTTTCTCGGGAGAGGGTGCTTAAAAAGCAAGCAGCTCGAGATAGTCTGACTGGTTTGTATAATCGAAGAGAAGGGCTGCTATTACTTGAACAGTCTTGTCTGAATGCTGCCCGGAATAACGAGCCTTTGAGTGTTGTGATGGCCGATGTTGATTACTTTAAGCAGATTAACGATTGTTTTGGGCATAGTGTAGGTGATGATGTTCTCTGCCAGATAGCTGATCAGCTTGCCGATAGCATTCGGCGAAGTGATATAGCAATCAGATGGGGAGGCGAGGAGTTTCTTATTCTGTTCCCTGCAGCATCGATGGCTGCCGTTCAAGAAATATTGAATGCTACTCGCCTTCATTTTGCGAAATCAGACTTAATTGAATCTCTATTGGGAAAACCGGTGACATTGAGCTTCGGTATTGCTCAGATGCTGCCGGGTGAATCGATTCAGCAGGTCATCGCCCGTGCAGATGAGGCTTTATATTCGAGTAAAAAAATGGGCCGTGACCAGATTACCATAGCGAAAAATCGGCAGGTAGATAGTTCGGTAACATCGGATGACCGCTAGCCAGATAAATTCTTTTATCGTAGAGATGAGTCTTATTTTGTGCTCAAAATAAGTACACCCATGGATTGTTCATAAAAGGGGGCTGATATAGTAAAAGTATGATCTTGTAGGTTTGAGTGCCGTTATGTCAGTCTCTATTTTTCGCCCCGCTTTAATGTTGTTTACCACGCTGTTATTTCTACCGTTGTTGTCAGGCTGCAGTGACGAGCCCGAAGTGAGAAAGGTGGTAGATGCGCCTCTTCAGGCCTTTCATCTGAATTCTGAAAATCATTCTGAGTTTATTGTGCTGCTTGTAAATGACTATTTGGATAGTAATGAAAAGCTCATCCAGCATTATGCCGAGTTTCGTAAAGCAAATGATGTGCAGGGGTTTATTGCCTACCGTAATGAGAGCTGGACTCCCGAGTACATGAGGCGAAAAGAGTTTTATCAGCAGATGCTGCACCGGAATAAGGCTTATGCTTATCGCCATCAGATTAATGGTCTGTTTGATCGCTTTATGGGTCTGCAAAAACTTTCACTGCATCTTAAACACAGCCTGCAAAACAGCGATGCGAATTTGGCAGCGCAAGTGATGGAAAAACTAACAGCCGATGAAAAAGCCGTTACAGCAAGTTTGAGTAATTAAAGTGTTGTTTGTCAGACCTTATGGCGCATCAGGGTAGTACTACACTGGTTAACCTTAATCCCCTGGCTGAAGAGCGGGCTGTGGATAATTTGTATAACTCACAGACTGTTACTCGGTAAGTGATTTGCATATATTCATGGATAGAAGCTGCTAGACTAAATGTTACGTTGCCACGTTTTAATTTAAGGAAGAATGACCATGTACGGCTTTGAAATTTCAATTGTTGTAATTGTGCTTTTTGCTCTGGCTTTGATTTTCGCCGGGGTGAAAATGGTGCCACAGGGACATTGCTGGACAGTGGAACGGTTTGGCCGTTATACCCGGGCTCTGCATCCAGGTTTACATCTGGTGATTCCTATTATCGATGCTATAGGCTCAAAACAGAACATGATGGAACAGGTTCTGGATGTTCCCCCTCAGGAAGTGATTAGTTCCGATAATGCGATGGTAACAACCGACGCCGTGTGTTTCTTCCAAATACTGGATGCAGGCAAAGCGGCTTATGAAGTGAACAACCTGCCACTGGCGATGCGTAATCTGGTGATGACCAATATTCGTGCGGTGTTGGGGTCAATGGAACTGGACGAAATGTTGTCCAATCGTGACGCCATTAATCTCAAACTGCTTGGGAAAGTAGATGAAGCGACCGATCCCTGGGGTATCAAAATAACCCGGATTGAGATTCGCGATATCTCGCCACCGCAGGATCTGGTTGATTCGATGGGTAACCAGATGAAAGCCGAGCGGGATAAGCGGGCCACGATACTGGTTGCCGAAGGACAGCGTGAAGCGGATATCAAAGTTGCCGAAGGGCAGAAGCAGGCCGAGATTCTGCGGGCCGAAGGTGCTCTGCAAGCTGCGATTTTGAACTCTGAAGCCCGGGAACGTCAGGCGCAAGCTGAAGCTCTGGCCACCAAAGTGGTATCTGAGGCGATTAGTGAAGGCGACCCGCAGGCGATTAACTACTTTGTGGCACAGAAATATACTGAGGCTCTTCAGGCTATTGGCGCCGGAGAAAATAGTAAAGTGGTACTGATGCCCCTGGAGGCCAGTAGTCTTATCGGGTCTATTGGCGGAATTTCCGAGTTATTTAACAATACAAAGGCGAAAGACTAAGATATGGCTGATTGGTTTAGTACCCTGACCCAATGGCACTGGCTGAGTCTTGGGCTTGTGTTGTTTATTCTGGAGATTTTCGGCGCTTCAGGCTTTCTGATTGGATTGGCTCTGGCCAGTTTTGTATTGGCAGGCCTTACCGCAATGGAACTGGTGACAAACTGGCAGTATCAACTACTCTGGTTTGCGCTGTTAGGCGTTGTCTTTACGGTGCTCTATTGGCGTGTGTTCCGCTCATTTAACCGAAACACCGATGAGCCGTTACTGAATGATCGGGGGGCACAACTGATCGGGCGTAAATTCCAGCTGGAGCAAAACCTTGAAAATGGTCAGGGGCGGGTACAGTTGGGTGATACTCTTTGGAAAGCTGAGGCTGACACTGAATTGGCTGTAGGGACCAGGGTAGAAGTGTATGCCAGTGAAGGAATGATTCTTAAAATTCGTCCTCTGCAGGATAATTAATATTCCTACGGGTCTCTTAAGCACCGCTTTAATCGGGTACTCCACAGAGAGTATGCCATTCGCAGGCGGTGCTTTTTATGTGAATTATTTGTAGAGAATAAAACGCCAGCAGAAGCCGGCGTTGATGGGAGATAAATAGTCTTGAGATTAATTAACTTTTCTCGACGATATCTTCTTTAGTGCTGTCAAAAAACTCAAGGACTTCCTTACTTTCTTGAGTGGGGACTTTAAATTTAAGCAAAGTATTTTGCAGAGCAGAAATTAGAATTTTCCAGTCTTTCTCATCAATCCGCATCCCAACATGCGACTCTTTCATCTCACGGCCACCGTAGTTGAGTGGGCCTCCGGATTTTGCCACGATAAAGTCCACAATAAACTGAACCTCGCGGGTGATACCATCGTCTCCACGATGTGCCCAGAAACGACCAAGTTTTTCATCGACAACCAGTTGGCTGACAACATCGTCCACTACAGCCTTAATTGCATCATAACCGCCTAAGCGTTGATACAGTGTTGCATCGTTGCTTGCCGCGCTGGCCATGGATGTGCTGAACATCAGTATTAAGGTGAGGGTGAAATAGCTAATAGCGTTGTTGATACCTGATTTCATTGCAGTTCCCCTTGCGGAAATTAAATGTTTTTTTGAAGCTGCAAACAACATTAGGTATTAGATGATTTAAAGAGAAATTCTATTTCTGAATCATATTGATATGTTTTTTGAATAAGTTGAGCTGCTTGATTACATAGTATTGCTGAACTCTGGACTAAGGCCTTGAATCAGTGAGGGTACAGTGGTCTGGATATAGTGTAAGAGTTTTTCCAGGTGAGAAGATCTGTTTTCTTCCGGATTCCAGATCCAGTAGTAATCGAAATGAGCGGGCTGATCACGTTGAATAAACAGCGGGAAGCTGGAGGTTTTATCCTGAGAGATTTTACCTTCTGGCAGAATTCCTGCGCCTATCCCCAGCTCTGCCCACTCCTCGATAACCTGATAACTGATCGCCTGTCCGGGATAAGAGTTCATGGTTATTCCTTCAGCCGAGAACAGGCCATTAAGTGCGCCATTTAAACCACAGCCGCCACCGGTGAGAATAATCGGAGTGGTGGGAAGTTCAGCCAGCCTGAAAGAGAGGTAATTGCTTAGGTTATTTTCATGAGCAGGAATGTATCGTAATGGATCCTGATAAAACAGATAACAGTTTTCTGTTTCAGGTTTAGTAATCGTCGGGATAATTTGAATATCGATTTGCTGTTGATTGAGTCGTTGTTCCAGGTCGTCAAGAAAGCACTCTTTAAAAAACAGCGTAATGTCAGGATTTGAATACTTGAAAGGTTCTAGTATTCGATTAAGCCGCTGTATGTCCACTAAGGGTGAAAAACCGATACGCAGTATCTTATGTTGGGGGTTGTGGAAGGTATCGGCAGCGCTCAAAAGTTCGTCACGATTGTGAAGAACTTCCTTAATGCGAGGTAGCATATGCTCCCCAAATGCGGTTAGTTCTACGGTGCGGGTCGTCCGGTTAAACAGACGTCCCCCCAACTCCCTTTCTAGCTGGGCGATGCCGTTAGACAGTGTTGGTTGAGTCGCAAAGCTAAGTTCGGCGCCGCGACTAAAAGAGTTTGTTTTAGCGACATTAGCAACAAATTGCAGTTGTTTGAGGTTCATAATCGATATATTTCAAAATTGAATAAGTGATATTAATAATAAGAATTTATTAATTAGTGTGCACTAGCTTAGTCTGTCTCCTGAGTTTTTACCACTGAGGGGAGCAACAAACGGATGGATAGCTCAGGCAAAATAGAGTTGGTTGGTTTTGGCTTGCTGTTTACGATTGCCGCCATTTTAGTGTTAGTAGGATTAGTAAGAGAACTTGCGCCGGCAAAGCGTTATAACTGGTTGCTGGGCGTAGGTCTGGGTACCGGTGTCGTCAGCTTTGCTATGAAAATAGGCTTGGTAGTCTTGTTTGGTAATTCGACGTTGTTACAGGCATTCATTCCTGAACCAAAATATGGAAACATCGGTTCTGTCGGCACGGCAAATATCACTGCTTATCAGCCTGAGAAATTGTCTGAACGCTGGACGGCATTACCTCTAATTGCTCCTGTTCCTGAAGATAACCCTCAAACCCCGGCTAAAATAGCGCTGGGTAAATCACTATTTAATGATAAACGGCTCTCCTACGATGGTTCGCTCTCTTGTGCTTCCTGTCATGAATTATCCTTAAAAAAAGGGGGGGCTGATGGTCGCTCATCTTCAGTTGGGATAGCACAGCAGAGGGGTGATCGGAATGCGCCTACAGTACTCAACGCCGCCTTTCAGCGGGTGCTGTTTTGGGATGGACGGGCGGGTTCTCTGGAAGAACAAGCATTAGGCCCATTACTAAACCCGATTGAGATGGGCATGCCCTCACCAGATGCTGTTGAGAAACGGGTGGCGGGAATAGTGGAATACCGGCAACGTTTTGCAGAGGCCTTTCCAGGTGAACGAAATATTACTGCAGGAAATGTAGCTAAAGCGATAGCGGCTTTCGAGCGAACATTGATTACACCGGAATCACCCTATGATCGCTTTGTAGAAGGAAACCTTGCTGCTTTGACAGTACAGCAGCGTCGAGGCATGGCGCTCTTTGATACGACAGGATGTACTCATTGTCATTCGGGACCCAACTTTAGTGAAGCCAGTGTGTTTAGTGATAACTCGGCGTATCGAATTTTTCCTGCAATCTCGAATGAAGAGTTCGAGCAGCGTTATAACCTAGTCGCTGATCGGGGGTTGGCCAATACTAATCCGCTTTTTGATAAGGGAATCTGGCGGGTGCCTTCGTTGCGAAATGTGGCTCTGACCGCCCCTTATTTTCACAATGGTTCGGTTGATACTCTGGACGAAGCCGTCAGGGTGATGGCAACGGTTCAGCTGGGTAAAGTGTTAAGCGATGCTTCTAATGATGACCGGGCTGTATACTGGTTGAAGGATGACAAAATGTTTAACGTTTCGGCCAATCAGGCACTGAGTGATAGCGAAGTTAATGATATCGTTGCTTTTCTAGAATCTCTCAGTGGTAACCTTCCAGGCGAGTTGTAAAAAACGTTGAAAAAAGGGGTATGAAAAATCAGTCCAAATGCGTTGTTTTGTCATTCTGAATGGTTAAACTGCTAAGGCTGGAAGCATCGGTGACTTACCGGCTTAGTTAAACAGTATCGAGTGAATTTCAGGCTGCATGCAATCATCAGAATCAGATAAACAAATGAATCAGTCGCAGCTGCATGAAGATATTCAGCAGGCGGTTGTCAGTGGTATCAGTCGGTATTTTGACTGCTGCCGACAACGGGTGCCCGGGTTTGTTAAACAGCACTTTAGTTATCCTGCTGCTTTAGCTACCAACCGAGTCGCTTTTGGTTTCGATGTTTTACGGGCACCGGTAAATCTGTTTTGGGCGCCCCTGTTTGCCCTGGTTAGTATGATTCGCTTTTTAGTTGGACGCTTCCCTCGGCTGGGGTGGTTACATCAGTTATTAGGGCGTTTTCCGGCAGGTTTCACCACCCAGGTGCAGACCCATATTAGTGAACTGGTTCTCAGGGATCTATTACAACATAGCCAACCGCAGCGCTCTTTGAGTTGGTTTATTGCTGAAGAGCTGCGCGCCCTGTATCAGAAAAATGAAAAGACAGATATCGATATTGCGCAATTCCATGCCCAGGCAGAACCTATTGTTGAGGAAGCGCTGGCTCAGTATCGAATTACCCGTACCGCCACTGCTGATATTACTAATACGCTTTCCTGTACTGTGCTGGGTGCGTTCGCTTTTCAGAAATTTACCCCCGGTGGCATCGGTATCGCACTGATGTTGGCAGCGACTATCAGTACACAGCTGGCCGCCACTGATTTTTTCTTAGGTGAACCCTTAGGGCATATTTATTACAGTGTTTTTCCACCGACCCCCTCATTCGGGATGACGTTGGTAACTATTGCCGGCGTGCTATCTTTGCTGTCCGCTTGTGCTGCACTATCCGGTGTGATTTCAGACCCTATTCAAGCGGCAACTGGCCTGCATCGTTACCGTCTGAGAAAAATGCTTAACCATATGGAGCAAGATATGCTCCGCCAGAGTAGCAATAGCTTTCGTCCGAAGGATCAGTATGTCGCCCGGATTATGGAATGCTTTGATCTGATTCGATCCGGGTTGTTCTGAAACAGTAGATTGACGGTTGTATTAAATTAACGAACTTTGGGTGGATTCTTGTAGTTTATCGTAGAACACTTCAGGTATTACTGGCTTGGAGAACAGGTAGCCCTGAAAACAGTGACATCCCAATTCCATCAGGGCGCTTCGCTCACTCAGTGTCTCTACGCCCTCACCGATAACTGTAAGATTAAGTCGGTCAGCGGTTGCGATAATAACCTCAACAATAGCGGCCAGCTCAGAAGAGGGGCGCAGACCGGTAACGAATGATCGGTCTATCTTGAGTATATCCAATGGCAGGTAATGCAGGTATCTGAGCGACGAATAACCGGTGCCAAAGTCGTCAATGGCAAAAGAGATACCTCTCTGTTTTAGTAGCTTCATCTTATTGCTGGCAATATCAAAGTTATTAAGCAGCATGTTTTCAGTGATCTCTAACTCTACCAACTGCCCCGGAATGCCTTTTTCGTTCAGCATTTCCAATAAACGATCGACAAAATCGACCTGCATAAATTGCAAAGGGCTGATGTTGATTGCCAGTCGTTTGAATGTCTCGGGTAAGCCCTGTTTATGCCAGTCGGAGAGTTGTGCTATCGCCCGCTTCAATACCCAGTTACCTATCTCAACAATCTGACCGCTCTCTTCAGCAATACTGATAAAACTGCCCGGCAAAATGATCCCTTTTTCCGGGTGACGCCAGCGTAACAGTGCTTCAGCGCCGACAATCTGATCATTACTTTCTACCTGAGGCTGATACCAGAGCTCAAACTCATTGTTCTTAAGTGCCTGATGAAGTCCTTTTTCCAGTTCTAGCCTTTCCTGAGCAGTCGATTGCATCTCCGGATCAAAGAATTGGAAGTTTTTTCTTCCCTGAGCTTTTACCCGGTAGAGCGCAGTATCAGCATGACGCAGTATATCCAGTGAGTTGTTGGGCTGGTCTGGGAAAACGGCGATGCCGATACTGGTACTGCAATAGAGCTGATGACCGGCAATATTGAAAGGGGTGGTCATCTGCTCGAGAATCTTTAAAGCGGTGGTGGTTGTGCTTTCTGCGCAGAGTTCGGCAGATTTACCTGTTTCTGTGAGTAGAACAACAAACTCATCCCCACCAAATCGGGCGCAAGTGGATGTGTCGGGCAATATCTGGGTGAGGCGTTTGGCGACTTCGCAGAGAATAGCATCACCGATGCCGTGGCCAAGTGAGTCATTAATCGTCTTAAAACGATCCAGATCGAGATAGAGTACCGCGCCGAAATTCTGACTTTCCTGATGCTGCTTTATAGCGCTATTAAGGTGATCAATAAAGAGTCTGCGGTTTGCCAATCCTGTCAGTGTATCAAAAAAAGCCAGTTCAAAAATTTGCTGCTCGGCCTCTTTGCGCACGCTGATATCCCGCGCGAGAATCAGAATGTAATCTTCATTCTGCAGGTGCATTCTGATACAGCGGGCCTCGATAGGAAAGTGCTTTCCCTGGGTATTGATCTGTACGTCTTCCAGGGTACTAACCTGTTTTTCGCCAATGCTTGAAAATAAAGCTTCTAGCTCAGAATTGGTGTGGTTCTTACTGAAATGTGCCAGTGGTTTACCCAGGAGTTCGGTACTATCGATTGCTAAAGACTGCGCTGCCTGATTATTGACCTGAACAATAGTGCCATCCGACTGGCAGAGGAACATCGCATCGCCGGCGTTTTCCATCAGAGAACGGGAAAAGTGTTCACTTTTAGATAGGTCTTGAATAGTCTCGTTCAGCTGGTCTGTCATCTGTTTACGTTCATGCCATAGCCGATCAAAACTGGAGACTAAATCGCCCAACTCATCCCGCTGGTCATAGGGGGGAGCAACGACATTATCGCTTTTACCCAGTTGGTCAACCCAATGCGCAATGTTAAGAATAGGTTGTGACAGATAACGGTAGAACAATAATAAAAAGATACTGGCCAGGGCTATGTTATAGAGTAATCCCAGCGCCATGCTGTTAAATGTCCGGCGGACAAAGTTGCCAGCAATAAGTGCGGTATCAAGATCAATAATCAGGGTGGCAGAACCACTCTTTGATTCTTTAATGTTAAGAGGGGTTTCAATATGGCTTTTGAAACGGAATAGATTGCTGCCCACCACGGCAAGGGATGACGGTTGGACTTTCTGGCGGCTACTTTCTGCCAGAGTGTCGCCAAAATCATCAATCAACTGGGCGTGATAAATCTCTGAAGTCGTCGTTAAGACTGTCGTAATACTTTCAGCCTGTTTTGGATCGAGGTTGTATACGGCCTCAATAGCAGCATCGCAATGTAGGGCAATGGTTTGCTCTATTCCGGCGGTGAAGTTACTCCTCTCTTGTTTAAGGTCCAGGTAAATCTGTACGCAGGTAGAGATTAGCCCTAGTAACAAGGAGACTGTTAGTACGATAACCGCTTGCTTAAACGCAATTCTGTGGCGGAAATTAAACTTCATCGCTGTGCCTTGCTTATCATTCTGATGATCTGTTTAGAAGTAGCTTGCATATATGGCATCCAACTCACCAGAAGCTTTTATGCGCTCAAGGCCTGTGTTGAATTGTTCCAGCAATTGCGTGTTACCCGGATAGGCTTTGCTTAAGCAGAGGTAAAAATTGACGCTCTCTTTGTCAGCGAGGCGCTTTGTCTTGATCTTATCTTGTAGTCCAAGCTGATGAACTCGATAGAGCGCTGTCAGTTCACCGATATAAAACACTTCGATATCGCGGAAAACAACAGAGCGAATACCACTATCTATATCCTGAATTTTACTGTGGGGGATATCTTTACTCTCAAGTTCCTTCTGCATAGCCCAGGCCTCAACCGCATTGACCTTGTAATGGCTGAGATCTGCCAACTTAGTAAGTTTACTGTCATCAGTATCAACAGCCATCAGTGCGACCTGATTGGCTTCACTCACTTTATCGCTGAACAGAATATAAGCTTCCCGTGCAGGCCGTCTTGCGCAACTGGTAAATCCGGCGATATAACCATGTTTAAGGTTTTTGTTGATTCGCTCAAAGGGGGCGGTACTGAATTTCACCTCAATACCTACCTTGGTAAAAGCTGCCTTGACGACCTCAATATCGACTCCACTGAGATTATTCTGTTCGTCAACAATGGTATAGGGTGGGTAGTCTATGGCGAATATCTCAATCGGTTTTTCATCGGCAACAGCAGGCCCAATGAAAGCTATAAACAGAATTACAACTGATCGTTTTAGAATAGACGAAAACACTACGAGTCCCTCTGAGCATTGTTGTTGAGAATGATCGATAGGGGCAGCATAAAGTGACCCGTTATGAAGACATTGTTTTCAAAATAGTCAACCAAAGCAATAGCTAGCTGGTTGTTTAGTGACCATTCTGAGAATAATTAATGGGCGGTAGATAAGGGGTGTAAAAGAGATCGGGCTAATTCGTTGACAGGACTAGAGCTGCAGCGTTAATTAGCAGTAAAATCCTGCCAGCCTTCCAGAATCTCAATAAAATCATCTAAGCCGCAGCTTGCCGTAGATTCTTGATCGTAGAACTCAAGATTATCTTCCGGGGCATCTTCTTCGAACTCTGAATCCAACGCATGGGCGCGTACTTCGGCTTCATCCCTGTTTAACCGCAGATTGTACTCTGCACCTTCCATCAGATAGTCCACTCGTTGTCGTTGTTGCAGCTCTGATACAACAGTGATTAGTTCGGCAATAACAGTCTGACGACTACGTAGTTCATAGGTAATCCAGTAGCCCAAAGCTTCATGGCCCATGGAAAATTCAGCCCGAAAAGCGCCGTATATATCATGGGTGAAGTCATAGTCCATCGTAGCGCTCCGAAAGTTTAGCGTTTTAAGTCAAAGGGGCGCGGAGCATAGCATAGGCTTGGTTAATAGAGCAGTGATTAGAGGTCACCGTAGCTCGTTGTTCAAAAATGCAAAAGCCTATATCTCTCTTTGAAATACGTTAACAGTTGAGATAAGTCTGATACCCAACTACATTGAGACCATACTTATTCACCAGAGTTCGTCACCCGATTGCACTTGCAGTCATGTTGTAGGTCAGGACGACCCGAAGCATTAGTGTGCTTTGTATGCCTTTTATTGCCAGGGACTGACAATGAAAATGTATTGTGACAGCGACCGTTCGTTGTATCTCGCTCGAAAGAGCGCTGCCCCCATCTCTTACTAATAGTCTTTACCCAAATGACTTAGTTTTTTATGACTGAGGTCTCTACGTCTTCAACTTATCAACAGGCAGATCATATTAAAGCGCGTTAACTTAAATCGAATTAAGGAAGATGACAGCATGCAGACTGATATGCATTACTACGCAACGTACGCGATGGCCCGGGCTGCGGGCTTATCAGAAGAAGATTGTTATCTGATAGCCTATGCGGCTCAATTTGTTGATGATAATGCGGCAGGGGAGTTTGTTGAGTTTGATGATGGCGCTCGTATCGATACTGAAGCTACCGCTCATCACCCTGTGGATATTAAAAATGTGGGCCAGTTTGACCCCGAAGATCAGCGCAAGGTATGGGTTCCGTTTCACTTTTTGCCGGGTAATGAAGGGGTTGAATACAGCGAACGGCTACGCTGTGTAAAAGACAGCCTGCCAGCCCAGGAGATGATTCAGAATCATGCTGATCATGTGGATAAAGCCTTCGGTTTATATCTGGTCGGAATCGCGGCACATGTGTACGCCGATACTTTCTCCCATTATGGATTTTCCGGTATAAGCTCAGAGGGCAATAAAGTCGACCAGAACAGTATTGAGCTGAGAGATATAGATGCGCCGATCAGAGAGTATATTGAAGGCAAGGCTGAAAAGTTTTTTGAGAAAGAAACTGCCCGTGTAGAAGGTAATCCGTTTAAAAAACTATATAACGCGATTTGTCGCAAGCTGGATATGGTGCAGGCAAGTGTTGCAGAGTTAGGTGGTGCACTGGGGCATGGCCCCGTAGCGACCTATCCGGATCGGCCCTTTCTGACCTGGCAGTTCAACTATGAACGGGAGAATCAGGCCTCAGGGGTACGGAATAACTCTGCCACTTTTCTTGATGGCTGTAAAAAGCTGCACCAGATATTCGCCTATGTGAAGGCCAGAGTTGAGCGAGATACCGGAAGAGGAGGCAGCGGCAAGTCGTTCGAATACATTCAAAGCAGTGTCGAGACTATTCTGAAAACCGAGGCTGGAAAGCAGGGCCGGATCGATGCCTGGCAAAAAGCTGCCCGCTCCGGTGCGTTCGGCATTACGGCGCCTATTCCTGAATACCACCACAACCACTGGAAAAGCCAGTGGGAAGATCTGAAAGCAAACCATACCCGTAGCAACCAGGCGATCGATACCGATATCTTTAAGTTTTACTGTGCTGCGGCCTATCACCGGAATTATGTGATTAGAGACCTGCTGCCCAAGTATGGGCTGATTATAGATTAAGGGCCGTAGCTCGAACGTCGCTGCGCGACTTGCTCGTTGTTCGTGGCTCGGAAAAGCAAAAAAGCTCGTTAGATAACCTTTTGGATGAAATCTGTCACTAGCGGATACATCGCCTGGGTTATTGTGTGTGGGGTATCTGGCATCAGGTGCAGTTCGATGTTGATTCCCAGCTCGGATAAACGCTGGTGGCTCTGTTGTGACTGGGTCGCATTGATCACCTGATCCGCATCGCCATGAATCAGGCAAACGGGGATAGGGCAGCCAGGTGTTTGTAGTGGCAACTCTGCAAAGCGGCCGGCGATGCCGATAATACCGGCAACAGACACACTGCACTGTTTCAGCCATTCCAGGGACATAATCGTGCATTGTGAAAAGCCCAGTAACACCACCTTGTCGAGTGGAACCCCAGCCGACTCTGCTTGTTCCTTAATCAGCTGATCAAATGCAGGCATCGCCTGCTGTATTCTCCCGGGCCGGTTCGCTTCGGTCACGCCGACCATATCAAACCACTGAAACCCCACAGCAGAGATGGTGGAAGGGGAAAAACCTGCCGGAATCTGAATCTCAAACCCCGGGTTGAGTTGATGCAGATACTCGCCCAACGACTGCAGCGATTCCGGGCTGGCACCCACACCATGGAATATCAGTATCAGGGCTTCAGGCTTGGGGCTTTGAGACTGCAATTGGATAGAGTGCCTAGAACGGAAACTTCGTTTCCTGCTAGTGGCTAGATGCGACTGCGTCGCTTGCTAGCAAAAGCTAAAGACAGAGGTGTTATCTAGGTATTTGTAACATATATAGGGGTTAGTCTTAGGTGCGACGATTTAGTTTCCAGCTGGTATGTATCTTAATACTGGTATTAAAAGTAGGGGTATAGGGGAAGGCTATTAACGGCATAGTCAAAGCTAATCAATATCGTTGATCCAAGTCAGATCAGCCCTGCGGTGTAAGGCTTACTGTGGTCAACGTCGACTAGCTCGGCAGTTATTTTGACTTACGCGATAATTCAGTCGCTAACAGAGGAACCCACAGATGACTCAGTATTCTTCTCAACTTGCTGGCTGCGGAGAATACAGCGCCACCGTGCGGGCTCACAAGGAGATTTATACCATGAAACGACTATCCAGTCTGGCCTTAATTGGTCTGATAGTTTCATTCTCAAGCAGTGCAGTAGAACCAATTCAGCCGATTGCCGCTTATCAACCTACAGACCCGGCTAAAGCTGAGCTGGGCAAACAGTTGTTCTTTGATCCACGACTGTCAAAGTCAGGCTTTATCTCATGTAATTCATGTCACAACCTTAGTATGGGAGGCAGTGACAATATGCCAACCTCTATCGGCCATAACTGGACGCTGGGGCCAATCAATGCACCGACCGTATTGAACAGTAGCCTGAATGTGGCGCAGTTTTGGGATGGGCGAGCTAAAGATCTGCAGGAGCAGGCAGGTGGGCCGATTGCGAATCCGGGAGAGATGGGATTCAGCCATCAGCTAGCCGTCGAAGTACTGGAGACTATTCCCGGTTATAAACAGACTTTCAAAGAAGTGTTCAAAACTGAACAGATCGGAATCGATCAAGTAACTGAAGCGATTGCTGCCTTTGAAGAGACACTAGTCACGCCAAATTCTCCTTTTGACAAATATCTGCAAGGGGATAAGGACGCCATCTCTGCTGATGCGCAGGCGGGCTACGCGTTGTTCACGTCAGTGGGTTGTACTGCCTGCCATAATGGCCAGGCGGTAGGTGGAAACTCGTTCCAGAAAATGGGCTTGGTAAAACCGTATAAAACAACCAGTAAGGCTGCAGGCCGATCGGCGGTGACCGGTAAAGAGATTGACAGGTTCAATTTCAAAGTGCCGACACTACGAAATGTTGAACTAACTTATCCTTACTTCCATGATGGTGCCGTCTGGAATTTGGAAGAAGCGGTCGGCGTGATGGCTGAGCTACAGTTGGGTAAGCAGCTTCAAGAGCAGGAGATCGCCCAGATCGTTAGTTTCCTGAAATCCCTGACCGGCGATCAGCCCAATTTCACTTTGCCTCAGTTGCCGCCTTCTACAGCGAATACGCCTCACCCAAATCAGAGCTGATTCTGTATAAAAAAGCGGGCTGCTGACAGGCTAGGCTTGCAAGTAGGTATAAAAAGAAAGGAGGCGAAAGCTTCCTTTCTTTTTTATAAAGCTGATTCGCTAGTTGAGAGTGACTAGACGCGACTGCGTTGCTTACTAGATAAAAGCCGTCGCTCGAAATAGCGTCGGCAGTTCTGCAGTCTCTTTACTTTTTCTAGCTACTTATTATTTGAGTGATAAGCCGTCTTGGCCCATGGGGTGTCGCTTCAGCTCTGCCTAAGCGGAACAACATCTGCACAGTGTCGCCTGCATCTATACCGAAGGTCTTTTTGAATTTGGCCTGTAGTGGCAGCATTTGAGGGTATTCCTGCAAGACTTGGCTCATTGGGTGCTGTGCGAGCCCCATCGCTGTGGTCTTCAGGTTGATACGGCAGTAGTCGCGGCCAACTTTTACCTGGTCAAGTCGGCTGTTTCCTGAGGTGGTAATCCAGGCGAAACTGGCGGTGGACGCGGCTGCTTTCTGGGTCATCGTCACGGCCTGTTCACCGAAGGTCGTTGGGTCTTTTTCAGTACTCTCCCGCGAAAGCATGAAATTTTCGACGATAAACTTTTTTACCCCGCTAAGCCCTGCCTGTGATAGCCCGAATCCGTCGCGATGTTGTTTTACCTCATCCTGATTGAAGCGAAACATCTCGATGGTTTCAAAATCGCGCCCTTTATCACCCACCTCGATCTGCATCGCCTCGGTGAGTATCTGCTCGAAATGCTGCTTGGCTTCGGCAGAGCTGACGATGCTCAGGGGGTGATTGTTATCCTTGCCGTGAAAGCTTTGTAATGTCTCGGTTTCTGATGGGGTCAGGCGGCGGTTGTCATACTCCCGCTTATTGGAATGTCGGGTTAACAGCTGAGCGAATAGTGGGTCGGGAGTGATCTCTGGCCGTTCAATCAGTTCGATAGAGGCAATGGGTTTCTTGAGTAGCTCCGTATTGCTGTACATACCCTGTGGAAAGTAATCAATTTTGGCTTCATGACCAAGCCCGCTGGCGGCAATAGCCAGGGTTTCCAGAAAGGTTCCCTGGCCGATATGTATCTGCCGGTAAAACGGGTCAGTGGCGGGCAGTAAACGCTCAGGGTCAACGTAAAGATCGAAGCTATGTGAGCCTGTTAAGTTGATAATCCAGGGTTGTTTGTTGTGGGGGTTAGGGCAGAGGATGGCATAGGCTAACACCTTGAAGCGGATATCCTGCTCTGCTGGATCGGGCCCGTTCCAGCCAAAGTGGTCGGTGGGGGTGACGTCACTGCAACCTACGATTGTGCTGCCTAAGGCGGCCGTTCCGATACCCAGGCCAGTAATCTTAATAAAGTTTCGACGGTTCATTACGCTCTTCCTTCTGTAAGTTAGAAAAGGAATATATATTCCATGGAATGTATAATAGTTTGATTCCCGGGAATGTAAAGAGTATTCTTTGGAATATTATTTGAGTTGCTTTTTATGGGTGCTTTTAAGATGCAGCTTTATTGGTTGGAGAGATGCGCATGAACGCAAGAGAACAAACGGAAGTCGGGCTCATGGTGCAGCTGGGTATTGTTCGCCAGTTAATGGCCACCCGCGAAGCCAAACTATTTGCCAATGTGTCGTTAAATCCATCTCAATTTGGCGTGCTGAACCACTTCACCCACAATCCTACTAGGAGCTGGACAGTGACTGATCTGGCGGGCGTGATGGAGATGAATCAGCCCGGCATCACCAAAGTCGTCACGGTGCTTTTAGATAAGAAGCTGTTGGAGTCTGGCTCTGATAAAGAGGATAAGCGCCGACGGCATTTGAAAATAACCCCGCAAGGGCTAAAGCTCTGCGATGAAATTATCGGCTCTCTACTGCCTGATATTTCACACATCTTCGAGAGCTGGGAAGACGGGGAAATATCCCAAATGCACCAGCACATGGAGAAATTGATGCGTTGGCTGGATGAGCACAGGGAAGATATAAAAACGTGAGTGGCTAGAACGGAAACTGCGTTTCCTGCTAGTGGTTAGACGCGACTGCGTCGCTTGCTAGGAAAATCCGTTGCTCGAACGCCGCTCTCGCGTTTTCTGTCGGTGGTCTTTAAAGAGCCTCACTATCCTCAATAAATTCCTTCAACATCGCCAGACAAGTCCCAGTGTCGACATCTGTCATCTCATTACCTTCGCGCAATACATAACGAGCATCGTCTAGGTCGGTGCGGTGGGAGAAGTAAAACGTATCTTTCCAGAACTTGCTTGGCAGGGGTTCCTGCTTCAGGTGTTCACGGGCGATGTTTGCATCGTTTACGCTGGGCAGCACCGCCAGTGCTTTATGCTTGTAGATTTTAACCACAACGCCTTCAGGCCAGTGCTGTAAACGGACATCCAGATCGCACTTGATATCAGCGTTTTCTTTCTTGATATAGACCTTCTTTACTTCAAACGAGCCGCGCCATTGAGCGAATTGCTCACCGCTGAAAATCTGCTGCTCGATACCGTCAAAGTAGGTTTCGATCTGTTGGGTAATCTGGTTGATATCGTTAGACACTGAAAGACTCGCTATCGCTTAAAACAAAGCCGATAGGTTACTGGCTTGATGGGCAGAGATCGATTGAGTAATTCTTATCAAAAGATAAAAAAAGTTGCTAGAACGAGCGCTCATTCTCGGTTAGGGGCTGTAAGAAAAAGTGGGTGAGATTTATTTCTTAAAGAATAAATAAGACTAATTCATCTTTTGTATAAAACCAGTCCGTCCCTGTTACTCCCTCGGTGCACTCTGTGTTCTCAGTGGTAAAGCCATACATCAAGTAAAAATGTTCACCACAGAGGACACTGAGTTCACAGAGAAAAAGCTGAGTATCACTGCCGGGTTTTTGTTTATTCGAGCGACGAACTACGAGCAAGTCGCGAAGCGACGTTCGAACAACTCTCGCGTTTTATGCGAGCCGCGAAGCGACGTTCGAACTACTCTCGCGTTTTATGCGAGCTGCGAAGCGACGTTCGAGCCACTCTCGCGTTTTCTGCGAGCCGCGATTGGCGGAAAGTCGCAACTGATGGTAGTTTAACTTCTTCGTCTAGCATCAATTACACATGAGATTATGTATGAAAATATTTTCGGCCGTTGTAGCACTGGGCCTGGCTGTGTTCTTATTCTTTCAAGCGCACGATATGGAAGGTATAAGCCTGCTGCGTATGGGCTATATAGTAGGCGGTGTTAGCTTACTTACACTGACTCTCTTTATGTTTGTACCGCCAAAGACGGACGAGCCAGATTAAGCGACTGGAATGGTTGGGGCTAACCTAATATCTATCAAATACAAAAAAGCCCGGCATCACTGCCGGGCTTTTTGTTTTTTCGAGCGACGAACTACGAGCAAGTCGCGAAGCGGCGTTCGAGCAACTGTTGTTGCTAAAGCGCCTCTATCTTGGCTGACTGCTCAGTCAGTTGCCCCAGCTGCGCTTTGAATTCACCCAGCTTCTCTCGCTCTTTAGCAACGACCGCTTCAGGTGCATTAGCAACAAACTTGGCGTTGTTCAGCTTGCCTTCCAGACGACCGGCTTCTTTCTGTAGCTTATCCATCTCTTTCTTCAGACGGGCCAGCTCAGCATCTTTGTCGATCAGGCCAGCCATCGGTACCAGTACCTGCATATCGCCAACCAGCTGTACGGCGGACATAGGGGCTTCGTCGCCTGGGTTCAGCCAGGTAACGGATGCCAGAGACGCCAGCTTAGCCAGGAATGCCTGGTTAGCTTCCAGACGAGTCTTATCGTCGGCGCTGCCGTTCTGAATCAGGATATCCAGCTCTTTCGCTGGAGAGATACCCATCTCACCACGGATGTTACGTATACCGGTAATGACGCCTTTCAGCCAGTTGATATCGGCTTCGGCGGTGGCATCGTGCTTGGCTTCATCGGCAACCGGGAAGGGTTGCAGCATGATGGTGTCACCTTCGACGCCAGCTTCTTGCTTGATGGACTGCCAGATCTCTTCGGTGATGTACGGCATGATTGGGTGGGTCAGACGTAGTATCACTTCCAGTGCACGTACCAGTGTGCGGCGGGTACCGCGCTTGGCTGCATAGGATGCATTGTCGTCCCACAGGACAGGCTTAGATAGCTCAAGGTACCAACCACAGTACTCGTTCCAGATGAAGTCGTAGAGACACTGTGAGGCCAGGTCGAAACGGTATTCATCCAGATGCTTTGTTACTTCAGCTTCGACTTTCTGCAGCTCGCTGGCGATCCAACGATCTGCCAGGGATAGCTCAACCTCGCTGTCTTCTCCGCTTACAGAGAGTTGACCGCAGTCTTCGCCTTCGGTATTCATCTGCACGTAACGGGCAGCGTTCCAGATCTTGTTACAGAAGTTACGGTAACCTTCCAGTCGCTTCACATCCCAGTTGATATCACGGCCGGTAGAGGCCAGTGCTGCCAGGGTGAAACGCAGGGCGTCGGTACCATGGGCGGCGATGCCTTCCGGGAACTGCTTCTCGGTACGCTTGCCGATCTTCTCAGCCTGCTGGGGCTGCATCATGTTGCCGGTACGCTTTTCCAGCAGTTCCGGCAGGCCGATACCGTCGATCATATCCAGTGGGTCGAGTACGTTACCCTTAGACTTGGACATTTTATCGCCGTTCTCATCACGGATCAGACCGGTGACGTAAACGGTTTTGAACGGTACCTGTGGCTTGTCGTTTTCATCTTTGATCAGGTGCATGGTCATCATCATCATCCGGGCAACCCAGAAGAAAATGATATCGAAACCGGTAACCAGTACATCGGTCGGGTGGAACGTCTGCAGACGCTCGGTGTTTTCCGGCCAGCCCAGGGTACCAAAGGTCCACAGGCCAGAGCTGAACCAAGTATCCAGCACGTCATCGTCCTGACGTAGCTCGGTTTCCAGATCCAGGTTGTATTTTTCACGGGCAGAGGCGGCATCTTTAGCAACGTAGACATTGCCTTCGTTGTCGTAGAACGCCGGAATCCGGTGTCCCCACCACAGTTGACGGGAGATACACCAGTCCTGAATGTCGCGCATCCAGGCGAAGAACATGTTTTCGTACTGCTTAGGTACGAACTTGATGTCGCCATTTTCAACCGCTTCAATCGCCGGGCCAGACAGTGTCTTGGCATCGGCAAACCACTGATCGGTGAGCATCGGTTCGATAACTACACCACCACGGTCGCCGTAGGGGATAGTCATATCGTTTTCTTCGATCTTAACCAGCAGACCGGCTTCTTCCATATCGGCAACAATTGCCTTACGGGCGGCGAACCGCTCCATGCCCTGGTATTTCTCCGGCAGGGTTTTGTCCAGGTCGTGATTTTCGCTGCCATCGGTGTTGAAGGTTTCTGCCTCATGACGGATATCGCCGTTGAGGGTCAGAATGTTGATCATTGGCAGCTTGCAGCGTTTACCCACTTCATTATCGTTGAAGTCGTGGGCCGGCGTGATTTTCACACAACCGGAACCTTTTTCCATGTCGGCGTGTTCATCGGCAACAATCGGAATGCGACGGCCAACCAGCGGTAAGATGATCTCTTTACCGATCAGATCTTTATAACGATCATCTTCAGCGTTAACCGCGACGCCGGTATCACCCAGCAGGGTTTCCGGACGGGTAGTACCCACCACCAGATAATCGTCACCGGCAGCGGTTTTAACACCATCGGCCAGTGCATAACGCAGATACCACATCTTGCCTTTAACATCGCGGTTCTCTACTTCCAGATCAGAGATCGCGGTGTGCAGCTTAGGGTCCCAGTTCACCAGACGTTTGCCACGGTAGATCAGGCCTTCGTCATACAGACGGATAAACACTTCCTGTACGGCGGTGTAGAAACCGGAATCCATAGTGAAACGTTCGGTTGGCCAGTCAACAGAGTCGCCCAGGCGGCGCATCTGATTGGTGATCATGCCGCCGGACTCGCCTTTCCATTCCCAGATTTTCTCGATAAAGGCTTCACGGCCAAGATCGTGACGGGTTTTCTGTTCTTCAGCGGCGAGCTTACGCTCGACTACCATCTGCGTGGCGATACCGGCGTGATCGGTACCCACTTGCCACAGGGTGTTTTTACCCTTCATGCGATGGTAGCGGGTCAGGGCATCCATAATAGTATGTTGGAAAGCATGACCCATATGCAGGCTGCCGGTGACATTCGGCGGCGGGATCATGATGCTGTAGGCATCGCCTTCGCCGGACGGGGCGAAGTAACCGTTATCTTCCCAGGTTTTGTACCAGGATTTCTCGATCTCGTGTGGCTGGTAAGTGGTATCCATTAAATAACCGTGCTCTCAACGCTTGAATTAGGGCAAAAAATAGTCGGTCATTATACCCGCCGGGTACTTAAGTAGCTAGACGTGCTCCGCACTTGCTAGTGGTTAGACGCGACTGCGTCGCTTGCTAGTGAAAGAGCCGTTGTTAGAACGTCGCTTCGCTCCTTGCTAGTGGTTAGACGTGCTTCACACTTGCTAGAAAAAGAGAAGAGCATTTGTGCTGCTGAACTGAAATGTTTTTCTAGCTACTAGTCAGCGGCGAAGCCGCGTCTAGCGAGTCGCGCAGCGACGTTCTAGCAACTTTTTCCCCATTGTGAACTACGTGTTTTTTTGAACTAGACTAACTCCCAGAAACTACAAAAGGATTTGTTATGAGCTATGAGGATTTGGATGTTTGGAAGCGTGCATGTCGGATGAGTTGCGATGTATACACGACTTTGTCTCGCTGCAGGGATTTTGGGTTCAGGGATCAGATAACGCGGAGCGGTTTATCGGTTCCGAGTAATATTGCCGAAGGCTTTGAACGAGGGTCGAAAAAGGAGAAACGACAATTTCTTTATTATGCGAAAGGCTCTTTAGCTGAGTTGAAAACACAGGTCTATATAGGTCAGAGAATCGGCTACATTCATAATGAAAGAGGAAATTCTTGGCGGATGGAGCTGGATGAAATCCAGAAAATGCTGGCAGCGCTTATTAAATCAATCGAACCTTGAACGCTTTTGTTTTTGCTAGCTACTAGCAAGCGGCGAAGCCGCGTCTAACAAGTCACGAAGTGACGTCTAGCGACTTATGAGGCCTTCGGCCTCATATCATGCATCTTGGGCGTTACTCCGTTGCTTTTGAATAGCGCGAAGTTTTTCCGGGTGGCGGCGAGGATATCGGGCTGTTGGATGACGATTTCGAGGATTCTATCGAACTTCAGGGTTTCCTCTGAAGCGTCCAGTGCCAGGTTGATGTAGACATCACGGTGTTGGGGGAGTTGATCGCCCCAGCCTATCTGCACCGGTGCGTCAGGTTTACTGTTGAGCAGACCGTGGGGAATAAAAGCATCGGCCCGGTAATCCCAGAGTAGCTGGTCCAGACGTTCTGCTTCGTGCTCGCTGGTGACGTGAATATAGACGTTTAGGCCGTGGCCTAATACTTTATCCGCCAGTCGACAGAGGAAAGCGGTACGGCTTTCCGGTTCGGCATCAGGAAGAACATAGAAATCAGCTTGGCTCATATTGTGTAATTCCGGTCAGGGTTTGAATGCGTCAGTGGGGCGTTATATTTTTCTCAAAATGTTCACTTACTGTACGTAGGTTACGATTTTTCAAAAAAGTGCCTTGCTCTGACACATTCATTTACCTGACTCAGTGGCCCTGTTTTATTTAGATTTGCTCGTCGTCAGCCAGATCATCAACCTGTGCTAGCAAATGCTGACACAGCAGTGGAACGCAACGTCCGGTTGCGCCTTTGGCTTTACCTGCACTGTTCCAGGCAACGCCGGCGATATCCAGGTGTGCCCAACGGAATTTCTTAGTAAAGCGCGACAGGAAACACGCTGCAGTGATGGTGCCGCCTGCAGGTCCGCCGATATTCGCGATGTCGGCAAAGTTACTGTCCAGCTGTTCCTGATACTCATCCCAAAGCGGCAGACGCCAGGCTTTGTCACCTGAGAATTCACCGGCGGCTAGCAGGTCATCGGCTAGCAGGTCGTCATTTGACAGAAGGCCTGTTGCCTGATGTCCCAGCGCGACGATGCAGGCACCAGTAAGGGTGGCAACGTCAACGACGGTTGCAGGTTCAAAGCGCTCGGCGTAGGTGAGTGCGTCACACAGAACCAAGCGGCCCTCGGCATCGGTGTTGAGAATTTCAACCGTCTGGCCAGACATGGTGGTGACAATATCACCCGGCTTGGAAGCGTTGCCCGCAGGCATGTTCTCAGCAGCGGCGACAATAGCGACAACGTTCATTTCGAGATCTAGTTGTGTCAGTGCTTCCATAGTGCCGATTACGCTAGCAGCACCGCACATATCAAACTTCATCTCATCCATCTTGCCGCCTGGCTTCAGGCTGATACCGCCGGTATCAAAGGTGATGCCTTTGCCAACCAGTACATGGGGCGGTTGATCGGGCTCGCCACCTTTGTATTCCATGACGATCAGTTTGGAAGGCTCAGAGCTGCCTTTACCCACAGACAGCAGTGAATGCATGCCTAGCTGTTCCATCTCGTCTTCTTCAAGAATCGTGATTGTGAGCTCTTCACAGTCTTCAGCCAGTGCCAGAGCTTGTTCTGCAAGATAGGATGGGGTGCAGACATTACCCGGCAGGTTGCCCAGTTCGCGGGCAGTATCGACTCCGTTCGCGATAGCTGAACCGTCGCTGATAGAAAATTCGCCCAGTTCGGCGTCATCTTTACTGAGGAGAAAACCGATGCTTTCCAAGCTCAGCGGCTCGGCTTTCTTGCTCTTAGTCGCGTCGTATTCATACAGCTCTGCGCTGGCCCATTCAGTGTTGTGACGCAGCTGACGATAGAGATCTTTATCAGCGCTTTCCAGTCCGTCCAGTGCGATCACGGCTGATTCGCAGCGGATCGATTTCAGGTTAGACATGATGCTCTTGATGATTTTCAGTTGATTGCGATCGCTGCGCTCATCGGCTTTACCGATACCAACCAGCAGAACACGAGCGGCACTGATGCCTGGAACTTTGTGAAGCAATAAAGCTTGTCCAGCTTTACCCTGATGGTCACCCACAACATCTTTCAGATAACCAGCAGATGCTTTATCGATCAGATCTGCAGACGGAGCCAGCTCACCATCAGGTGCAACGCCAACGATTAAACAGTCAGTTTCCAGAGATTCAACCGAACCGGTAACTATTTCAAATTCCATGCTTTCTCCACACGAGACATCGTGCCTGGTTTATAAGATAATGACGCACCGATTCAGCCTAGAGTGTTGCGTCGGTTTTAAATGTATTCCCGGATTTTATCCTAATGTCACAGAAACAAAACCCCGTTTTCGGTATCAGAGAGAATTCTTTACCGTTAATTACACAGGATACGGCAGTTTGATTATCTTTCGCTACCTGGCCAAAGAAGTTCTGATCAGCATGATCGCGGTTACGACAGTACTGTTGCTGATTATTATGAGTGGTCGTTTTATTAGTTATCTGAGTATAGCAGCCGCCGGTGAAATTCCGATGAAAGCGGTGTTCTATTATCTGCTGTTTCGTCTTCCAGGCTTTCTTGAATTGATTCTTCCGCTGGGCTTGTTTCTGGGTATTCTGTTGGCCTATGGGCGTTTATATCTTGAGAGTGAGATGGTGGTGCTTCAGGCGACCGGTATGAGCCAGAAACGCCTGACTATGTATACCCTTGGGCCGGCTCTCATCACCGCCTTACTGGTGGCGTCGATGAGCCTGTTTTTATCCCCATATGGTGCAAATCAAACTGAGATCATGTTGCAGAAGCAGCGCAATGTCGGGGAGTTTGATCTGATCACTGAAGGGCGCTTTCAGGCGATGTCCCGGGGTGATCGGGTGACTTATATTGAACACTTAGATAGTAACAGCGGTACGATGAAGGGTGTTTTTATCACCGAAAAAATTAAGAAAGGTGATCGGGAACAAGCGGTCATGGTCGTGGCTGAAAAGGGGCGTAGTTATACTAATCCAGACACCGGGGTCCGTTACCTTGTATTGGATAACGGTTATCGTTATGAAGGTAATCCTGGTGAGGCTGATTATCGCCAGATCCAGTTTCAGGAGTATGGCATCCGGTTACCCGAGCAAGAGAAAGTACAGCCGGTTAACGAACTATACTCTATCCCAACGGAAGCCTTAGTGGATGGTGATAATGCCGAGCGTGCCCAGCTTCATTGGCGTTTGTCACTGCCTGTATTGACACTGATTGTCGCGCTGTTGGCGGTGCCGCTGAGTAAAACGAATCCTCGTCAGGGACGTTATGCCAAGCTGATACCTTCGATTTTATTGTATATGGTCTATCTGTTGTTATTGACCAACGTGCGTAACTATCTTGAGAAAGATGGTGGCCATGTAGTATTGCTCTGGTTGGTACATTTGATGTTCTTCGGCATTGCGATGGGCATGCTGTTCTTTCAGGGGCGTTTGACACGCTTGCTGCGTCGACGGAGGCCTGAACATGCTGCTTAAACTGGATCGATACATTGGTAAGCAGGTTCTGCTCAGCATTCTGGTGGTGATGGTGATCGTTGTCGGCCTGGACTTTATGTTTCGGGTGATCGAAGAGTTACCCGAACTTAATGAGCGCTATACCACCTTGGTGATGCTGGGCTATTCAGCCCTGAATATGCCCGCAGCTTTCTATGAATTTCTGCCTTTGGGTTGCCTGGTGGGTTGTCTGATCGGTTTGGGTGGATTAGCCAGCGGCAGTGAGTTGACTGTTATGCGGGCCGCGGGTCTCTCTGTTTGGCAACTGGTACGGATGGTTCTAAAGCCGGTTATCGTGCTTTCGTTACTGGCATTGGTTATCGGTGAATATATCGCGCCATACGCGGGGGCCCTTTCTGAGAGTATTCGGGCGCAACACCTTAACCGGGGAACTGTTTCGGCCCGTACCGGCGTTTGGCATCGTGAGAGCGGTGAGTATATTCATATCAATGTTGTGACGCCTAAGGGTGAGACCCGAGGGATTACCCGCTTTGGTTTGGCGCCGGATAGCAGTCTCTCCTATAGCAGTTACGCAGAGAGTGGCCGTTATCAGAACGGTGCCTGGGAATTAAAAAACGTGACAGAAACCCGTTTTCTGGAAGAACGTACCCAGACGACGGTATACGGCACTCAGATCTGGGAGATAGAGCTGAACCCGCAGCGCTTGAAAGTTCTGATGGTCAAACCGAAAGAGATGTCGACCAGTGAGCTGTTTAATTACAGTCAGTATCTGGCGGAACAGGAGCTAGATAATGATCGCTTTATGCAAAGCTTCTGGCGCAAAGTGTTTCAGCCCTTAGCCATTATCGGGCTGGTATTAGTGGCCGTATCTTTTATCTTCGGTTCATTGCGCAGTGTTTCTACGGGGCAGCGGATTATTACCGGGGTGATCGTGGGGATGGTGTTCAAAATCAGCCAGGATATTCTCGCTCCGCTGAGTTCGCTCTATCAAGTAGCTCCGGTCTGGTCGGCACTAGTCCCCATTCTGATCTGCATGTTTTTAGGCGGATGGCTTATTAAACGGGCGGGATAGCTCGCAAAGAACGCGAGAGTGGCTAGAACGGAAGCTTTGCTTCCTGCTAGACGCGACTGCGTCGCTTGCTAGGAGCTAGAAAAAGCTAAGATCAAAAGAAAAAGCTATAACAGATTGACGCCTTCCTGAATGCTTTTTCTAGCAAGCGAAGCGTTCTAGCGTCTAGCCGTCGCGTAGCGACGTTCTTATATATTTCGAAGCGATAAGCTTTTTATTAGCTCCGATGGGTGCTTTTTACTTCTTCTTTTCGAGCAAGACAATCTGCGTCTCAGAAAAGCTGTCGTGCCAGGTGGCTTTGTTGGCTGAGAAGAGCATCCAGAAGAAGCCCAGGCCGAAGCAGGCGAATGATAGGATTGCGGTCATAAAGCGGATAAGGGCCTGACGCAGGCTGATATGTTTGCCGTCTATGGTTTGTACTCGGAGTTTCCAGGCTTGCATCCCCAGCGTTTGTCCCAAGCGTACCCAAAAGTAGGCGAAGAAGCCGAATGTCAGGAGGAATAGAACGGATTGAAACAGCGGGCCATCAACAACATTTCCGTTGTTCAGGCCGACGGCGGCAAAACCGGTGCACATCCAGATGGCAGCAACCAGAAATGCGTCGTAGATCATCGCTGCAAAACGGCGTAGCAGGCTAGGCTGTTGCAGTTCACCTTCAAATTCCGGAAAAGCTCTATTCATCTTGTTTGTTTCTGTCTCTGGCTTCAGATTTAGCATCTGGCTTTGTCCAGATGCATCGGTTTAACGTATAGGTTTAGCTTGATTAATTCGGCAGGTTGAACAGGGGGCGAAGTCGGGTTCCTAAGAGGCTTCCGGCAAAGGCCGCCATCAGCCATAGCCAGCCATGCAAACTGCCGGAGACTATACCACCAAAATAGGCGCCGATGTTACAGCCAAAAGAGATAGTTGCGCCGTAGCCCAGCATCACTCCGCCCAGCGTCGCAGCGAACCACTGAACAGCCGGTATTTGCCATTGCCAGCTAAATCTTCCGGCCAATGTAGCGGCCAGGAAAGCGCCCAGAATAATACCCATATTCATCACTGATACGGTATCGCTTAGCAGCGGTTCCATAAGCGCTTCTTCCCGGCCGGGCTGAAGCCAGTATGCCCAGAAATCTAATTCTAAATCTAACCCCAGCGTGAAGGTCTCTTCCAGCCAGAGATAGGCTTTAGCGCCCCAAAGGGGGTAAGCAACTGCAACAGACCAGGGGCGACCTGTTTCAGCCAGTACGATAAAGTTGAGCAGCGCCAATACCACGCCGCCCCAGATAAATGGCCAGGGGCCCTGAAGTAGGTTTTTCAGGTTAAAGCGTTGCTGGCGTAGATCCTGTTCAATCGTACCGTGGTGGCGTTTTTCCAGCCAGATAGATGCGCCGGCGATGGCTGCAAAAATTGCTAAATTAACCGCAATGGCTAAGCCAGTACCCAGTGATTCAATCATAGCTACCGGTGCAAACTGGGGCAGAGTAGTCCACCATTCGTAGTCAGCACTGGCCCACAAACCACCAACCATAAAACCGATCATGCTGGGAATCGCTCTAATCTGTCCGCCGCCTACATGATAGAGATTGCCAGAAGCGCAACCATTGCCTAGCTGCATGCCGATGCCGAAGATAAAGGCTCCGAATACTACAGACCAGCCTAATGGGCGAGTGTAACCTGCAACGTCATTGCCCAGCAGGGTGCCGCTGGAAAGTGCCGGAAAAAAAAGGCAAACGGCGACTGCCAGCATCAGCATCTGAGCCCGTATGCCTCGTCCACGACGATTGACTATCAGGTTGCGCCAGGCTGAGGTAAAACCAAAGGATGCATGAAACAGGGAAAGCCCGAGGGCTGCGCCAAGGATGAGTAGCAGCGCCTGGTGACTATCATGTTCCTGGATCAGATAGAGAGACCCAGTGACCAATAGCAGCAGTGCCAGTGACAGGTTACGCAAACGGTTAAATCGTGCCGTGAGGGGCAGGGTTTCACTTTGATTCATGGAGGTATCAGGCAGACAGCTGGTTAAAAGTTCGCCACTATAGCACTCTTCGATAAGAAATGGAGTTAGACGCAGGTATAAAAAAACCGGACACTTAGCCCGGCTTTTCTAATTGTCAGCGCCGTTTACTTGAATGGCGTTACATATTTGCTCTGGTAGTCCGCTGCTAATAACTTAGCTTGTTCCAGCTCTGCATCAGACAGTTTCATGACAATTCTTGATTGAATAGCTCTGGCGGTTGGGTTACCCAGCTCCAGCGCATTTTGCAGCCAAGCGTATGCGGTGATATTTGTCTGTTGGCCGGCATCGGAGCCGTGACTGTTGGAATACATAGCTCCCAGAAAGAACATTGCATCCATATGTCCCTGCTCAGCTGCTTTACGGTACCATTTCTCAGCTTGAGAAAAGTCCTGCTGAACACCGGAACCAAAGTTATAAGCTCGTCCCAGGTTATGTTGAGCTACTACCAGCCCCTGATCGGCCGCCATCAAATACCAGTTTAGTGCAGCAGAGGTATCGCGGCTGACGCCATAACCAAATTCATACATCTCGCCTAAGCGGTTTTGCGAGGCCGCGTCCCCGGATTCTGCAGCGGGTTCAACTGTTTTCAGCTCGACTTTATACGCTTTGTCTTTATACGTACGACGGCTGTTTACACACCCCAGATGGCCCTGATCGCCACAGCGATTGTATAGGCTTAGAGCTTTCTCGATATCAGCGTCAACGCCCCAGCCGAATTCGTGCATCTGACCAACCATATTCATGGCGTCTAAATTGTTTTCACCAATCAGCGGCTCCAGTTCAGACATCGCTGTGCTGTAATCTTGTGCTTCAAAGGCTTTGATGCCTTTTGCCAGACTAGCTGAAAATGCAGAGGCTGTGTTGAGAGTCAGTAGCAGACCGGTGGCGGCCAGTAGTAGTTTCTTACCCATCGAGATGCGCCCGTATAATTTAAAATAAAAATTTGGCGCCTATTATAGCGGCCCACTTTGCTGTCTTGATAGGGACAAAACAGAAGTTTTTGACCGGGACTCTTGGCGCAGATCACTTAATTGCTTAATTAGCAAGATCTAATGTTGGGCGTATTCTACAGGATCAATCTTAAAAATACAGGGTTTTGCTTAATTTCCCAAAAGCTCGATCATATAGCCGTCCGGATCGCGGACAAAAGCCAGAATGGTTGAACCATGCATCATCGGGCCGGGTTCGCGAACAACCAGGCCTCCATGTGACTTGATTTTTTCACAGGCGGCATATACATCTTCAACTTCGATGGCGATATGGCCGTAGGCGTTGCCCATATCATAGTCAGTTGTTTCCCAGTTATGAGTGAGTTCCAGTACGGTTGTTTCTGACTCAGGACCGTAGCCAAGAAAAGCCAGGGTAAACTTCCCATCGGGGAAGTCTTTACGGCGTAATAGCTTCATTTCCAGAATGTCAGTATAAAAAGATATCGACTTCTGAAGGTCTGTGACTCTGAGCATTGTATGTAAAAGTCGCATTTTGGGCTCTCCGGGTTTGTGGCCTTATAGCGATTCATCGTAAACTATCCCCAAGACAGATCAAATAAAGGAAGGTGCGAATAAGTCCAATGTCTTCTCTGCGGGTAATAGAACGGTCAGATGCGCGCAAGACAGCGCAGCGAAATGTCTGGACCTTTTTAAGCGGTCTGGCAAAGCAAATGGCCGTTATAGTGCCCGCCCTTCGGGGCTTTTAGAGAAGTCGGATATCAGTGTTAACAATTTTCGACGTACAGCTAGTATGTCTGTAATTGTTGCCTCGATCTCCAACTTCTCTTTAAAGCCAGAGGCGCATGAGACTTGTTCGAACCTTCCCAAATCATCGGGTATTCTGTTATCTGTATTGGGAAGTAAGGTGCATATATGTTTCAAGATATGTCTAAAGCCCTAAGCCAGTCTATGGGGCCATTTAAAGAGCTGGTGAATATTCAAACGAAGATGCTGGAAGAGCTGACACGCCAACAGATGGCCTGTACTAAAGCCTGCATTGACGCAACTGTAGCGCAAACCCGCCAGATGCAGGAGTGTAACTCTCCTGAAGAGCTGGTAAAGCTTCAGCGGGATTACGCTAAACAGTTGGAAGAGTCTCTAAAAGAGGCGAATGACAATAATATGAAAGCGTTGAACAGTGCTTGCGAATCTGTTGAGCAGTTGGCAAATGATTCTTTTGATGTATTTGCCCCTAAAACATAATTTTGTTTTTCTGGTTCAACCACTAAGTGAGTTTTGATGAGTAAGGAAATAGGTCTTTTTTACGGTTCGACTACCGGTAATACCGAGAGCTGCGCTGAGCTGATAGCTACCCGGATTGGTATGGAACGGGTTGAGTTACGAGAACTGGCAAACGATGGGTTGGAAGCGATTTCAGATTACAGTTATCTGATTTTGGGTATGCCAACCTGGGATTATGGTGAGCTGCAGGAAGACTGGTCAGATGTTTGGGCTGAGTTGGATGAGATCGATTTTAGCGGTGTTAACTGTGCTCTGTTTGGGCTGGGTGATCAGGTAGGCTATGGAGAATGGTTCCTGGATGCCATGGGAGCCCTGCATGATAAACTGGTTAGTCGGGGGGCTATTATGACCGGCTATTGGCCTATCGAGGGTTATCGCTTCGATGCCTCCAAGGCTCTCATCGAAGATCAGAGTCATTTTGTTGGTTTGGCGCTGGATGAAGACAGTCAAAGTGATCTGACAGCAGAGCGGGTTGAACGTTGGGTGCCGCAGGTTTTGACGTCCTTTGGTCTTTAATATTTAGAACCGGATCAACTACCGTTGATCCATAGGTGGGCTGCGATACTGAGAATGTACCCCAGCCCGATCGCCCAGCTCCATTTCAGGTGGCTGTAAAAAGTATAAACTCCCTGTGCCTGTCCCATTAGCGCGATTCCCGCTGCAGATCCGATGGATAGTAATGACCCGCCAACCCCCGCAGTCAGCGTGACTAATAGCCACTGGTTCATTGACATGTCAGGCTGCATTGTTAGTACGGCGAACATCACAGGAATATTATCCACCAGTGCCGACAGTAAACCGATCAGGCTGTTCGACAGGGTTGGTCCCAGGTTGTTGTAAACCAGATCAGACAGCAGTGTCAGATATCCCAGAGTTGAAAGCCCTCCTACTGCCATGACCACACCGTAAAAGAACATCAGCGTATCCCAGGAGGAGCGTTCTACCACCTTGAATATGTCGAAGCGTCTAATGACATCGGTATGATCGCCTTTCATCTTACTGATGTCTGCCAGGTTTTCTGAGTGATGGTTATGGATATGCCCGGTATCGCGGAGGTCGGTTTCAAATCGGCTTAGGTAATAGCCATACAGTTTGAGGACACCAAGCCCTGTCATCATGCCTAGTACCGGCGGTAGATGCAGCAAGCCGTGGCTGCTGATTGCCAGTAAAATAGTCAGAAGAAAGAGAATTAAAATGGGTATGGCGCCGGGCTTCATATGACGAGACTGACCGCGCCTATCCGGCAGGGGTTTAACCCGCTCAATAGCCATGCACATTATGCAGGCAGGTACCAACCAGTTGATCAGAGAGGGGATAAAGAGGTTGAAAAAACCACTAAAAGTGATCATCCCTTTTTGCCAGACCATCAGTGTTGTTATGTCGCCAAACGGGCTGAAGGCTCCGCCAGCATTGGCTGCGACAACAACATTGATACAACCTACGGTTACGAATTTAACGTTATTGTGGCCTACGGCCATCACTACGGCACCCATTAAAAGAGCGGTAGATAGGTTATCGGCGATGGGAGAGAGAAAGAAAGCCATCAGGCCGGTAGCCCAGTATATCTGAATCAGAGTAAGTTCACGGGCTATGAGCCATGCCCTTAAAGCCGCAAATACCAGGCGCTCTTCCAGAGTTGTGATAAATGACATCGCCGCCAGCAGGAAGAAGAATAGCTCAGCATAATCCAGTAGGTTGTGGCGAAATGCCTGGGCGGCGGTTTGGGTGTCTCCATCGAGCGTAAAGGCGAGCCCAACTAATAACCAGATCAGGCCGGCCGCAACAATTACCGGCTTGGATTTACGCAGGTGAAAGAATTCCTCACCGAGAACAAACAGATAGCTGATTAGGAAAATAATGACGCAGGTGATGCCGATAAAGCTACCGGTGTATGGGCTGCCACTTTCGGTGGCGGCGAGAACGGGCGAGGATAGTAACGCCAGAGATGAGCAGCATAGGATCAGCAGAGTATGCATTTTGTGTCAGTTATCTCGCGGTTCCCTTCGTTAGCTTCAATTCTTGCTGATAAAGGGGGTGAAAGTCGAGTTTTTTCAGTGCTTTTGATACACAGAGGCAGGTGAATCGGGTAAAATGTGCTGCTTTTTTAAACGCCCATTTTCCTTTACCGGTTCATTTTACGGATTCATCTTAGTTACTGGTACCTAGAAGCAGAGAGTTAAGCGAACACGATGGAAATCAATCCGATCACCAACAGCCTGAAAGATATCTCCGAACGTACGGAAGTTTTGCGTACCTACCTGGAATACCCAGAGAAGCAGGAGCGTTTGGAAGAGGTTACCCGGGAACTGGAAGATCCGGCTATCTGGAGCGAACCTGAGCGTGCTCAGGCCTTAGGTAAAGAGCGAGCTATGCTGGAAGGCGTGGTAAAAACCATCGATGATCTGACCGCCGGTGTTGGCGATGCCCGTGACCTGCTGGATATGGCCGTTGAAGAGGATGATGAGGATACCGTCGAGGAAGTGCGTGCTGAAGTTGGCGGCCTTGAAGAGCTACTGAATCAGTTGGAATTTCGCCGTATGTTTTCCGGTGAAGCGGACGGCAACAATGCCTTCCTGGACATTCAGTCCGGCTCCGGTGGTACTGAAGCTCAGGATTGGGCTGAGATGATGTTGCGTATGTATTTGCGCTGGGGAGAAGATAAAGGCTTCAAAACTGAACTGTTGGAATGTTCCGCTGGCGATGTGGCAGGTATTAAGTCTGCTACTATTAGTTTCCAGGGTGCTTATGCGTTTGGTTGGTTACGAACCGAGACCGGTGTTCATCGTCTGGTACGTAAATCGCCGTTTGATTCCGGTGGTCGCCGTCATACCTCGTTCTCCTCGGTGTTTGTGTCCCCAGAGATCGACGACAATATTGAGATCGACATTAACCCGGCGGATCTGCGAGTTGATGTATACCGCGCATCCGGTGCTGGTGGTCAGCACGTTAACCGGACCGAATCAGCCGTACGTATCACCCATGAACCTTCCGGTGTGGTAGTACAGAGTCAGAGTCAGCGCTCTCAGCACCAGAACAAAGATACCTGTATGAAGCAGCTGCGGGCGAAGCTTTATGAGCTGGAGATGCTGAAGCGCTCCGAAGCCGCGCAGGAACAGGAAGATAATAAAGCCGATATCGGTTGGGGCAGCCAGATCCGCTCTTATGTATTGGATGATCAGCGGATTAAAGACCTGCGTACCGGTGTGCAGAGCAGTAACTGCGATAAGGTGTTGGATGGCGATCTGGATCAGTTTATCGAAGCCAGTCTCAAAGCAGGCCTTTAAGCTACTGCGCTCGATATTACGGCGTTAAAAGTTGGTTCAGAATGCTCACTTAGTAAACTAAGCTCCGCTTCTTCACCAATTTTTGCCTTGTTCTATCTTCGCTCGTAACGCTTAAAGATTTGGTTGTAACGTAATAAATATCTGATTTGGTTAATGTAAAAGTGACCAGATCTCCGAGAATTAAAGATTTAACCATTAAAGGTTCCACAGAAAATGTCTGATAACACTCAGCTAGATGAAAACCGCCTGATTGCGGAGCGTCGTGAAAAACTTAACGGCTTGCGGGAAGCGGGTAATGCTTTTCCAAACAAATTCCGTCGTGATAGCTATGCTCAGGATCTGCAGGATCAGTATGGCGATAAAACCAAGGAAGAGTTAGCTGAAGCAGAGATCACCGTGAGCATTGCCGGTCGTGTCATGCTGAACCGTGGCGCCTTTGGTGTTATTCAGGATATGTCGGGTCGGATTCAGTTTTATGTGAATAAAGAAGCCCGTCCATTCGCTAAGTCACTGGACCTGGGCGATATCATCGGTGTAACCGGTATCCTGCATAAGTCAGGTAAGGGTGATCTGTACGTTGATTTGGGTGAGTATGAACTGCTGACTAAGAGTCTGCGTCCGCTGCCTGATAAACATAAAGGCCTGCAGGATACAGAGACCCGTTACCGCCAGCGTTACGTTGATCTGATTATGAATGAAGACTCACGTACAGTGTTTCAGATGCGTTCTAAGATTGTATCTGGCATCCGCAACTACCTGTCTGAGCGTCGTTTTATGGAAGTTGAAACGCCAATGCTGCAGGTGATTCCGGGCGGTGCTACGGCGCGTCCATTTATCACTCACCACAATGCACTGGACCGGGATATGTTTTTGCGCATCGCGCCGGAGCTGTATCTGAAACGCCTGGTTGTGGGTGGCTTTGATCGTGTCTTTGAGATCAATCGTAGTTTCCGTAATGAAGGCCTTTCTACACGCCATAATCCAGAATTTACAATGATTGAATTCTATCAGGCCTATGCAGATTACAAGGATCTGATGGACCTGACTGAAGATATGCTGCGGACTGTCGCACAGGATGTAATGGGTAGCACCACCATTATCAATACTGTTCGTAATGATGCAGGCGAAGTGCTGGAAACCTTTGAGTACGATCTGGAGAAGCCGTTCACTCGCCTGAGTGTCTTTGATTCTATCTTACAATATAACGACGATATTACTGCTGAAGCACTGGCAGATGACCATGCTGCCCGCCAGATAGCTGAACGTATGGATATCGATGTGAAAGATGGATGGGGTCTGGGTAAGGTTCAGATCGAGATCTTCGAAAAAACTGTTGAGCATCGTTTGCATCAACCGACGTTCATCACTGAATACCCTACCGAGGTTTCACCGCTGGCCCGTCGTAGTGATGCTAACCCGTTTGTAACGGACCGTTTCGAATTCTTCGTTGCAGGTCGTGAACTGGCGAATGGTTTCTCCGAGTTGAATGACTCCGAAGATCAGGATCAGCGTTTCAAAGACCAGGTAGCTGAGAAGGATGCCGGTGATGACGAGGCGATGCATTATGACGCGGATTACATCAACGCGCTGGAATACGGTCTGCCGCCGACTGCGGGTGAGGGTATCGGTATCGACCGTTTGGTGATGTTGTTTACCGATTCTCCGTCAATTCGTGATGTGATTTTATTTCCGGCGATGCGTCCAAGAGGCTAATGCGCCCTTGAACAGAACAAGCTAATCTAAGGGCTGCCTCCGGGTAGCCCTTTTTTGTCTTCAGGAAAGTCTCTATGAGTTGGTTAATACCGCAGCAGAAACGACATTTACCCGGAAAACGCTGGATCAGTATTATTCTGCGCTCTGTGCATCTGGTGGGCATTGCAGGGCTTGCTGGGGCCTATCTGTTTAATCAGCCACAATCGGTATGGTTTCCCTATTTGATTGTGGGAGTGGGCAGTGGTGTCTTGATGGTGGCCAAAGAACTCTATGTTGACTCTATCTGGCTGTATCAGTTGCGGGGTCAGCTGGTGCTGTTCAAACTATTGCTACTGGCTGCCGGGATTTATTGGTTTGCCCATCCTCAAGCCTGGATCTATATTCTGGTTATTCTGATTTCCGGCGTCATTTCTCATGCACCGGGTAAAGTACGCTATTACTCCTTTATCTATGGCAAAACACTCACTCGTGATGTGTGGTTAGGAAAGAGTAAGCCTAAGATTAGAGACTGTGGCGATAATTAATATAAAGAGTTAAGAGTATGAGAATTAACTGATAGTGTTGGAAAACGCACCGAGTTGGCAGCCATGGCTGGCCCCTGAATTTGATGCGCCTTATATGCAGAAGCTGCAAGCGTTCCTGCAGCGGGAGCGATTAGCGGGTAAAACTATTTATCCTGCATCAGAGAGCTGGTTTTACGCTTTGGAGGTTACACCTCTGGACCAGGTGAAAGTGGTGATTATCGGACAAGACCCCTACCATCAGCCGGATCAGGCTCATGGATTGAGTTTTTCCGTGCGTCCAGGTATCAAAACGCCCCCCTCACTGGTGAATATCTACAAAGAGCTGGAAACAGATCTGGGAATTCCCCGTGCCACTCATGGTTATCTTGAAAGCTGGGCCCAACAGGGCGTATTGCTACTAAACGCTGTGCTCACGGTTGAAGACTCTAAAGCCGCTTCTCATCAGAAACAAGGCTGGGAGGCGTTTACCGATCAGGTCATCGCCACCGTAAATGAACAGTGCGAGAATGTCGTTTTTATGCTCTGGGGAAGCTATGCCCAGAAAAAAGGCGCAAAGATAGATCTTCACCGGCATCTTGTACTTGAGTCTGTTCATCCATCCCCCTTGGCTGCTTACCGAGGGTTCTTTGGCTGTAAGCATTTCAGTCAGGCGAATGGTTATCTCTCGGCTAAAGGCCGAAGCCCGATTGACTGGCAGCTTCCGGAGATAATATAAGTAGCTAGACGCGACTGCGTCGCTTGCTAGAACGGCGCTGCGCGCCTGCTAGTGGCTAGGAGATCAAGAGCCTGCGGCCTAAGGTTAGTATTGTTGCTATGTTCGCAGGAAAAAACTAAAACAGTAAATTACTGATTGTGTTACGCTTTTTCGAGCCACGAAAGCGGAAGCTTTCCGCTCTGTCGACTGAAAGGAGACGCCCTATGCCCGATACGGTTCGTTTGAAAGTGTTCCATCTGGACTCTGATGCACAGGAATCTCTTTCTCAACTGTTTGATCTGCGGTTGGATGAGATCTGGGCGGGCGGTCTGCATACCTGTCTGGGCCAGGATATCAACCGGGCCTGTTGGTTGCGTTTTCGGTTGGGTGATGAGCAATGGATCGAGGTCAGTGTTGCCCGGCATCAGTTTAAAGATGGTTTTACCGTTGGCAGTTTAGCTGTTCAGATGGTTGAGGCTATCGTACCCAGTCCGGATCAATGTAGCTGGATTAGTTTACCCGTTGCCGCCCGACTGGAGTCTATCGATATTTATTCGCAGCGCGAATTGATCGATATTGTTGCTCCCGATCTGAATATTCCCTCTGAAGCACTTAACTATGACTCTTTGCTGGTTCTTCATCTGGATAATGGTTCGGCTATTATGTTGGGTATGGAGCAAGACTTTGTTGATGGAGAGCTGGTGGTTTTGCAGGCAGATCAGCCTGAGCTCCAGATAGGCGATAATTTGCGACTGCGCAGAAGCTTGACGGTTGAGAATGGTTCAGGGTAGTCAGAGCGCTGCTTGCTAGAATAAAAAAACCGCCTAAATAGGCGGTTTTTTTGTTTATACGATATTGATCAGGCGCGGCCGGTAAACTTACGATCTTCTACATTGACTTTGACGCGGTCACCGGTGGATATGTGCTCGGGTACCTGAATCATCAGTCCGGTAGACAGTTTGGCTGGCTTAGTCCGGGCTGTGGCTGAACCACCTTTGATCGATGGGTCTGTTTCGATGATCTCAAGCTCAACAACTCCGGGCAGATCCAAGGCAACCGGTGCGTCGTTGACGATCACAACATGCAGTCCCTGGGAGTCATCAGTAATGAACTGCAGTTCATCCTCGATGGACTCTTTGTTCAGGCTGTATGAACTGTAATCTTCGCTGTCCATAAATACATACTCATCACCGTCAGAGTATGAAAAAGTGACAGCGCGTCGAATAAGGTCCGCCAGAGTCAATATGTCTGAATCTTTAAAGGTTTCATCTATCTTGTGGTTGGTAGACACATTGTACATACGCATGCGATAGAGACTGCCGCCGGCACGGCCCTGCGGTACCGAACGCTCTATATCGCGAATAATATAGGCTTCACCGTTAATGTCGACTGCGGCATTTCTTTTTATTTCACTGGCTTTAGGCATCTTGTCTGGTCCCGGGGTAAAAATGTAAGGGTAATCTAATTATAAGTAGTTATTCATGTGCAAAACTAGGCTGTTGGTTGTTTTTCCTAGCGAGCATCGAGTCTAACTACTAGCAGAAGCCGAAGACTCTGTTCTAGTGACTACATCGTCTTTCGTTCAAACAGTTCTGGATCTAGCGCGTATGGCAGATCTAGTCGTTCCAAAGGCTGAGCATTGTCTTCCAGTGTCAAAGCCACTGTGGTGTCATCAAAACTGGTTTTCAGAATTACGGCCAGTAGTTCGCCGCTGTTCTCAGAAACCGGACTCATGGCAGAGCTGACTACGGTGCCGACTCCTGCGCGATCCGGAGTATTGATTTTAGTGCCAGGTACGGGCATGTTGCTGGCGTTGAATTTCAGGCGGTACATGGGGCGGTTAAGTTTGCCCCGATGTTGCAAGCGAGTAACGACCTCCTGACCGGTATAGCAGCCTTTAGTAAAGCTTACCCCGTCAAATGTCTGAAGGTTGGTCATCTGCGGAATAAAGCTTTCCAGTGTTTGGCTGCTCAGGGAAGGGATGCCGTAACGGATCTCTTCTGATAGCCATTGGTTGGTATCACCAAAAGCGGCATTTTTTAATAATGTCGGCAGTAACGCTTCAGCTTTTTCAATGTTGAGCCATAACTCGAAACGCTCTCCAGGAACCTTAATTAATAGGCCATCTTGGCCCTGGCTGAACTGCTCGGTTTCTTCGGGTATTGTAAATCCGGCTGCTTTCAGAAGGTCTGCAGCTGGTTTTCCTGCAAAGCCGAGACCGATAATAGTGTCAGACAGATCACAACTCTCTGCTTTGGAGAAGATCATATACTTCTTCAGGTTGGTCATCGCCGCGTCCAGTATTTGGCGTTCGGTGCGCAACCAGAAGCCATCCTCAGCGGGCATTAACCGGCTCAGGCTGATCATGCCGCCTTTGATGTTACAGTGGGCGCCAAGCAAGCTTCTGCCTGCGCTGACTTCTGCGACATCGCAGGAAAGTTGTCCCTGCAAGAATTTTTCAGCATCAGGGCCGACAACGTCAAACAGACCCAGATGAGTCAGAGGGGTTATTGTTGTCGAAGAGCTGTCCTCTACAGGTTCAGAAACCTGACAATGACCCAGCTCATCAACCTGAACACCCAGTGCGTTAAGTGTGTCTAACCAACTCATAATAAAACCTGAATAAATGTATGTAAGTACCCGCAAACCTGCAGGTTCTTTAATATTAAGCTCTTAAGCTTTTTCTAGCCACTCGCAAACGGTGAAACCGCGTCCGGCGAGTCGCGTCGGTCTGAGGTAGCTCGCTTACGAACTGCTGATAGCCTGCCCCAAACGAACCGGATCTTCAGCCTTTAGCGATTCTGACCATTCAATGGCATCTTTGCCAAATAACAGAACGACGGTAGAGCCAAGTTTGAATCGACCCATCTCTTCGCCCTGTTGAAGTATAACGGGCTCTGCTGGTGTCTGGTGGTCAACGCGCCAGCCTTTGTTTTGTGGTGGAGCCACCTGACCGCCCCAGACCGTTTCGATGCCGGCGACTATCATGGCGCCGACAAGAATCATCGCCATCGGTCCCTGTTCGGTATCAAATATAGCAATCAGACGTTCATTTCTGGCGAACAGATTATCAACGCCTTGCGCAGTAGTCTGGTTGACTGAGTACAGGTCACCGGGGACGTAAAGAGTTTCCCGTAGCGTACCGGTAACTGGCATATGTACCCGATGATAGTCACTGGGAGATAGATAGATAGTGGCGAAACGACCATTGATAAACAGTTCTGCCAGATCAGCCTGGCCGCCTAACAGTGTACTCAGTCCGTAGCCACGACCTTTTGCTTGAAGTATACGGCCATAATTAATAGGCCCTATCTGACTAATAGCTCCGTCTGCAGGTGATACAACAGCGGCCTCATCAAGAGGGCGCATGCCTGGCTTCAGTTCGCGGGTAAAGAAGGCATTAAAGTTTTCAAACTGCTCCAGGTCTTCTATGACCGCTTCAGACATATTGACCTTGTACTGTTTGGCAAATGTCTTAATAAAAGGGCGTCTTATCCAGTTACAGCGGCTTTCTGCAAGGTAGCCAACGGCGCGGGAGAGCAAGTGCTGCGGCAATAGATGTTGCAGCAGAATAAACAGAGAATCTTTCACAGTCAGTTTTCCGAAAATTATTTCGATCGATATTGGATAGTATTAAAAAAGTCAGGACTCAACCGGAGTATCTTCCCGGTTACCCCATTCAAACCAGGAGCCATCGTAGCAGCGTACCTTGTCGAACCCAAGGTGTTTTGTAAACAGATAGCTTAGCCCTGAGCGACGGTGAGTCTGGCAATGGGTAATAACTGTTTTGTCCGGGGTGACCCCAAGCGCGGCTAACTCAGCCCGAATTTCTTCAGCAGGGCGCAGTTCCGGATAATCCGTGGATATCAGTGCACGGGTCCATTCATAATTGACCGCACCTGGAATATGTCCGCCCCGTTTCACGTTGATTATTTTCTCACCGCTGAATTCAGCAGCTGAGCGAACGTCGAGCACGATATGATCCGGATCACCAAGGTGCTCGGTAATATAGGGAATGTCGGCGAGATAACCGGGTTTCTGTGTAACCGGATATTGACTGGGTATTGCTTCATTCTCTGTGGTTTCCACAGGGAATCCTGCCGTAGTCCATGCGGTCAGGTGACCGTTAAGAAAAGAGCACTTATTATGACCGATACCGTGAAGCGTCCAGATCATCCGTCCAGCCCAGGGGCCCATCTGATCGTCATAGACAACGATATGACGGTCTGGCGTAAGACCTAGTTCACTGAGCAGGGCGCTTATCTGGTCAGGTAGCGGGATTTTATTGCTAATATCGCCGCTGCCCCGTAACAGTTTCGCCGGGTCCATATGGATAGCACTGGGAATATGACCGCTTTGATAGTGCTTTGAAGATGACAGATCAACCACTAGTACGTCATGTTGATTCAGTGCGTCTGAGAGTTGTTGTGGTGATATCACCAGTGGCAGGTTCATTTACGGGCTCCGGCTCGCGTTTTGTATACTTCTTTCAGACAAAGCCCGGCGGCAGTGCTGAGGTACTTGAATTTTTCTTGGTGAAAGTTCTGAACGCCATCATGCTGACCTTCCCGGTCGGCATAGAGGATAGCAATAGGTTTGCTACCCGCAAATAGCGACATCATCAGGTAGTTCTGGTCGCTGACATAGCGACTGTAACTACCGGGGAGCATTGATTTTATCCGTTGGCGATTCTCTTTAGTCACCAAGATGCACGCTTGTTTTTCATACAGGCGGAAGAACAGACTGTTAGCAGCCAGTGGATGACTTGAAAGAAGTAAGGGGTGTCCATCTTCAAAACCGACCCCCTTAACGACTTTGATAGTGCCGCTTTTTGGCGGAATGATATTTAAGGCTAGCCGCTTAAGCCCCAAACCTTCTGTAAGCCCTCTGAGCAAATCATCCAACACCTGAGTGCCTTGCGTGTATTGGTCTGCCCGTTTAATAAAGCGCTCGGCGTACATCTCGTATATATCCTGATTCAGAAAATCAAACTCTGGCTCTTGCTCGGATATATCTAGAGGCTTTTTATCATCTTGCGCTAAAGTCGGTTCGTTATTTCCGACAAGAATGCTGTTGTTGTCTTTAGTTCTATTTTTACTTTCCTGATTATCCGTGCCGTCTGCCGCGTCATTAGCCCGTTTACTTTTAACCTTGTTGATCTGTAAAGCGGGGTTTGGAGACTGTTCGCCAAACAACTTTTTATCTGCATTGGTCAATCGGTATGCCGGATGTAGATCTGAAGGCAGCATTATCATCTCAGCGGCGGGGGCCAGAGTGCCTGCTACATGATAGTTCTGGGCCGCTACAGCGCAGTTCTTATGTAGCAGTGCCTGAGTTTGATTCAGTTCTGATCGCAGGTAATCATTGATGATATCGGTTATCTGTAGTGATGCTTCACTGCCCCAGTCATAGGAAGAAGCATGGGCCAGCCAGATGCTAAGCTTCACCGGGAAAAACTTCTGTTGGGTCAGATGATTAAGCTGGCGTAGATTATCACCATGTAAACGGGGGTCTCCCAGCGCTCGTTGGTGCAGCTGGGTGATCATCTGCCGGTTAAGGGTAAAATCCTGTTCCAGGGCTATTCGACCAAGTTGAGATACTGGCCATATATTTAGTAGTTGTTTAGAGATCGCTTCAAGGGTGCAGCCTAGCACCTGGGTTTCTGCAAGATCAGGGCTGATACCTTTATCCCGAATTAGAAACTGGATTTTGGACATATGAGATGGCGCTTCAAGCCAGAGCAACCAGTGTCCTATGTCATAGAATAAAGCTGCTTGATAGCTCTCTTCGGCAAACATGCTTCCGCGGGCTTGTTTAAGCCAGCTACGCACTTGAATGGCAGCATGCTGGCTGTTGGCGATGGAACGAAAATACATCTTCTGAGCGGTACTGGCGGGATTGAGGCGGATGCTGGGTAAACTTTTTACCAGTATTGAGATTTTCTGTAACCCAAGCGAGCCGATAGCGTGATCGATACTGGTGACTTCAGATTTTTTCTCATCGTGAAGCTTGCTTGCTTCCAATGCAGCGTGAAAGCAAAGCAAGGGGTCAGCTTTTATCAAGCGGCTGATATCGACAACTGAGCAATCTTTCTCACTCAGTTTTTTCTCTAACCGTTTGATTATGCTGAGTCTTACCGGCGGTCGTTTGTTATTTAGGAAACCACACCACTGTTCAGCATTTTGAGGGTTTTGTTGTTCGGTCATCAGCCCTGACTGTCCCCGCCTGTTTCAGTCCTGACTCAATGAATTCAGGATGTGTTTGTAACTATTTACTCGTTGTTCGCTGATCTTACCCTCTTCTATAGCTGTTTTGATAGCGCAGCCGGGTTCCCGTTCATGGTTGCAGTCTCTGAATTTGCAATAACCGAGGAAAGGAGTGAATTCTCGAAACCCATCAAGCAGGTTGTGTTCATTGATATGCCAGAGTCCAAACTCACGTATTCCGGGTGAGTCGATCAGGTCGCCCCCTTCAGGGAAATGGAAAAGTCTGGCGGTGGTAGTGGTATGAGTACCTTTGCGGGTGGATTCAGATAATGCCCCCACTTTGAGGTCTATTCCTGGTAACAGTGCGTTAATCAGCGATGATTTACCCACGCCAGACTGACCGACAAATACGCTAATTCTATTGTTAAGCTGTTCCTGGAGAGGTGCGAGGCCTTGTTGATCCGTTGAGGAAACGGTCATAACCTGGTAGCCAATAGAGCGATATAGCTCAATCATGGTCTCGGCACGGGAACGGTTTTCATCGTTCAACAGGTCCGTTTTGTTCAGCAGAATAATAGGTTCGATACCGCTCAGTTCAGACGCAACCAGATAGCGATCTATAAGGTTGTAATGGGCTAGAGGTTCAACCGCAATAGTAATAACAATCTGATCAATATTAGCGGCTACTGGCTTGAGTTCGCCATGATTATTGGGCCGTTGCAGAATGGTTGTGCGTGGTTGGTTGGCAACGACAACGCCATACTCAGTCCCAGCGCGCCAGATTACATTGTCGCCGGTAACCAGGACGTCGAGGTTGGTACGCATATAACAGCGGAAAATCTGACCGGCGGCTTCGCCTTCCAATGCTTCAACATCAACCTGACGGCCAAAGTGAGAGATTATCTGGCCGTGTTGCTCCGGACCCAGGTCTCCTCCCTCTAGTTGCTGATCTATATCCGAGTCTTTGCGGGCCGCCCGTTGGGTGCGCTCGTCCTGGATTTTTTGTACGCGCCAGGTCTGGCGTCGGTTAAGCTTTCGTTTCGACATTTGTCAGCTAAATCTGCTTTGGGGGTGAATTTGTACAGCCTGCTAAGGTATTCTATTCAGCAACAAATTTATAGTACTGACGTTAAGGAATACCAATATGTCACGGCAGAGTAATCTGATCTGGATCGATCTTGAGATGACCGGTCTGAATCCTGAGCATGACAGGATAATTGAAATCGCGACTATCGTAACAGATTCGCAACTGAATATTCTTGCTGAGGGCCCTAACCTGGTGATTCACCAGTCAGATCAATTGCTCGACAGTATGGATGAATGGTGTACGACGCAGCATGGGCAATCCGGGTTGACTCAGGGCGTAAAAGATTCGGACATTAGTGAACGTCAGGCTGAGCAGAATACGATCGATTTTATTGCCAGCTATGTGGATAAAGGCGCTTCGCCTATCTGCGGTAACTCAATTGGTCAGGATCGCCGTTTCCTAGTGAAGTATATGCCGGAACTTGAAGCGTTTTTTCACTACCGCAATCTCGATGTGAGTACGATTAAAGAGTTGGCCCGTCGCTGGGCTCCTGAAGTGCTTGATGGGGTGGTGAAGAAAGGCTCGCACTTAGCGCTGGACGATATTAAAGACTCAATTAATGAGCTGGAACATTATCGGAGAGCTTTTTTTAATGTCTGATGTGTGGTTATCAACCATACTTTCATAATGGGAGGTTCAATTGCAGTTCCCATACGCTCTATCTGGTCATGCGATCTATACTAGTATTTGGCGGTTGTAGATAGAAAAACGTACATATAAGCCCTTAGGGTTATTGGTAACGGGTATTGCATGACTGATTCAACCAGTATTAAAAACCTATTGGAACATCAGCAGGCCTCTGATGAGATGCTGGCGATGTCTGTTGAAGAGCTGGATCAAATTCTACGTTTGCAGCAGGCCATATTTTCTCAGGTTGCCAGTAATATTGCCTGTATTGATGTGCTGTCGGCTCTTTGTCATATGGCAGAGAAGCTATTGCCAAACTCAGTGGCCTCGGTGATGTTACGTGATGATCAGACAGGACTTTTGAATGTACTGGTTGCGCCTAGTGTACCGCAGGTGGGTATTGATGCATTGACAGGATTGGTCCCCGGGCCAGGTGGTGGCTCTTGTGGTAATGCGGTCATGCGTAATGAGCCGGTGTTTGTCAGAGATACGTTTACCGATCCTCGATGGGAAGACCTGAGACAGTTGGCGATTGATTTTAACCTCTGTGCCTGTTGGTCGATGCCCATCCGCAATAATGATGGCAAGGTGATAGGCTCATTTGCTTTGTCTTCGTTTGAGAACCGGTCCCCTTCAGGGTTTCATACCCGGTTGTTGGATGTGGGTGCTTCAATGGTCAATATTGTGCTGGCGAAGCAGTCTCAGGAAGAGGCAATGGAGGAGCAGCGGCAGCAGCTGATAACGGCGCTTGAGTTTGATTCTCTGACGGCACTGCCGAATCAGGCAAAACTGAAGATGGAACTCGATCTCTGTATTGCAGAGCAATCACTGCTGCTCGTTAATCTGGATAACTTTCGCTTTATTAATACCGCATATGGGCCGGAATTTGGTGATCAGTTTCTCTGTAAGGTGGCCGAACTGCTTACCCAGCAGTTTCCAGATGCGGAATTACACCGGATAAATGCTGATGAGTTTGCGCTTTATTATCGCGAAACAGTTGATCTGCAACAGCAGATAGAAGCGTTTAAAAAATATCTGTTCAGTCAGTCTGTCCAGATTGATAATCAGAGTTTCAGTATTACTTTTACTGCGGGGGGAGCGATCGGCAGAAGAAGCTTGCTTGAGCATGCTGTACAGGCGATGAGCCAGGCGAAAGCGCGGGGTAAAAATCAGTATCATATCTATAACGCAGAACTGGATGAGCCAGACCAGACACTTCGTCGGCAGTATATTAGTTGGAATGCCAAGCTTCATAATGCCCTCAATGATGGGCGTGTGACGCCTTTCTTTCAAGGCATCAGAGATAATGCCACCGGGCTTATTGTCAGTTATGAGGCGTTAGTAAGGTTGGAAGTGGATGGGGCTTTCTTTACCCCCTATCACTTTCTTAATGCGGCTCGGTTGTCGGGGTTGCTGCCAACGATTACCCGGGTTGTTGTCGATAAAGGGTTGGCGAAAATTGCAGGCACTAACCTGACTCTCTCAATCAATATCACTGAGGATGATCTGCTGCAGGAGTTTCTGGAAGAGTATCTTACGGAAAAAACCGCGGAATATGATGTTGATCCTCAGCAGATTGTGCTGGAAATTCTTGAAGGGATCAGTGCCACAGGTAAGAATAATCATATTGCTCAGCTAAGCCGGCTAAAACAGCTGGGTTATAAGCTGGCGATTGATGATTTTGGTACGGAATATTCCAATTTTGAGCGGATTGTCGAACTGCATGTGGATATTGTCAAAATCGATGCAAAATATATCAAACATATCGATACCGACAGCAAGAGCTATGAAATTACCCGGGCGATAGTTTTCTTTGCTCGCAATGCGGGAATTAAAACCGTGGCTGAGTTTGTCCATAATGAGGCGGTTCAGCATGTGGTTGAGTCATTAGGGATTGATTTCTCCCAGGGCTATTTGTTCAGTGAGCCCTCGCCTGATCTGCCTATGAGTAGTAATGATTAATAGTAAAATTTAATCAATACTACCTCTCTTAAACACTGTTTGTTTTCAGGTCAGCCTTGCTTTAGTCGGGTAGTTTATCCACACGGGGGTGGTCCAGAATAGGAGTGCTATTGGCTGTTGCGCCTGCATCTAGGTGGTTCAGCGCCCAAAGAGCGTGTTCGCTAACTAAAGGGTCGCCAGCGTCAACTAACTTCTTCAACGCCTGTATGACCGGTTCGCCGCCACGGCTGTTGCCCAGCGCTACAGCGATATTACGTTGCCAGCCACTGAAACCCGTACGTCGGATTGCGGACCCTTCGGTACGTTTTAGAAAGGTTGCTTCATCCCATTCCAGTAGTTCAAGCAGGGAGATTTTGTCGAGCTGATGGCGAGGTGTAAAGTCCATTTCGTCGCTGGCCTGTGCAAAACGGTTCCAGGGGCAGATCAGTTGGCAGTCATCACAACCAAATATTCGATTGCCTATCAGGGGTCTGAATTCCTCTGGAATCGAGCCTTTTAATTCAATCGTTAGATAGGATATGCAGCGTCGTGCGTCCAATTGATAAGGTGCTACGATCGCCTGTGTAGGACAGATATCGATACAAGCCTTGCACTGCCCACAGTGCTCTTCCGTGTAGGGCGGATCGATTGGCAGGGGGAGATTGACAAACAGCTCGCCTAGCAGAAACCAGGAGCCTGCTTCCCGGTTGAGAATTAAGGTGTGTTTTCCCTGCCAGCCGAGACCACTATTTCGAGCCAGAGAGCGTTCCAGAACCGGGGCGCTATCGACAAAGGGGCGATAACCAAACTCACCGATCAGCGCTTCAATTTCTTTACCCAGTCGGGTTAGTTTCTTGCGCATTACTTTGTGATAATCCCGTCCCATGGTGTAACGGGAGATATAAGCCTGATCCGGATTTTTAAGAATTTTGATTGTGTCGGTATCCGGGGGCAGGCAGTTCATGCGCACACAGATAATTCGCTGGGTGCCTTCGGTTAACAGGGCAGGGTTAATTCGCTTATCAAAATTATTTTCCAGATAACTCATCTCTCCCTGGTAGCCTTTGTCCAACCAGTCCTGCAGTGCATCAGCTTCTGCGCTGAGGTCGGTGCCGGTGATTCCGCACTGTTGAAAACCCAGAGAAATTGCTCTTTCTTTGATCAGATTCGCGAGGCTTTGCAATGTTTCGGGGTCGTATTGAGTCATTGGCGCTATATAATGTAGTTAGAATTAGGTTTCCAGAGAGTATGTTATGCCACATTCTGAATTGCCGGCCTCATTATACACAGCGGAGCAGACCCGCGCGCTGGATCAAGCTGCGATCAATAGCGGCGTTCCCGGATTTAAGCTGATGCAGCGGGCGGGACATGCCGCTTTTGATCGATTGCGTCATTGTTGGCCTGATCTGCGCAGGATTACAGTGTTGTGCGGTGGAGGGAATAACGGTGGAGATGGTTTTGTCGTTGCCGTTTTAGCTCAGAGACTCGGGTTACAGGTGCAGTTGCTCTGTGTTGGTGATGAACATTTTGTTGAAGGCTTAACGGGTGAGGCTTTACAGGCCTGGAACGGGTTGCGAGAGGAATCTATACCCTATCAGATTTTCGCCGGCCAGCCTTTTACCGGTGAATTGATTGTTGATGCCTTGCTGGGTACAGGCATTACCGGATCGGTACGTGAGCCATTCCTTACCGCTATTTTACAAGTTAACCGGTCAGGCCTTCCTGTGGTGGCTTTAGATATTCCATCCGGTTTGTGCAGTGATACGGGCGCTGTATTGGGTGTGGCGATTCGGGCAGATATGACAGTCACCTTTATCGGTGTTAAGCGTGGGCTGTTGACGCACCAGGGCCCAGAGCATGTAGGTGAATTGTTTTTTGATAGCCTACGGGTTGGTGATGATGTTTATGAATCCGTAGAAGTGGCCGGATTTATTACCGGGGCGGATGATGTCAGCCACCTGTTGCCTCCCAGAGATAGGGCGACACATAAAGGCAGTTGTGGTCATGTGTTGGTGGTCGGCGGGGATTTCGGTATGGGAGGGGCGGCCATTATGGCGGCCCAGGCGGCCGGTCGTTGTGGTGCAGGTTTGGTGACAGTGGCTACCCGGGCAGAGCATCTGTCTGCTCTGCTTACTCGCTATCCTGAAGCGATGGCGGTTGGGGTTCGCTCAGGCACCGAATTAGAGCCTTATATTGAAAAAGCAGATGTACTGGTGGTGGGGCCTGGCCTGGGTAAAAATGCATGGGGTGAGCAGCTATTGATGAAAGCACTGAGTAGTGGCAAACCGCTGGTTTTAGATGCGGATGCTCTTAATCTTATCAATCATCGGGGGGGCTTTGGTCAGCTTAAGGGTAGTAATTGGGTGATCACCCCTCATCCAGGTGAAGCGGCGCGTTTGCTGGAATGTTCTGTGGCTGACGTACAGGCTGACAGGTTTTCTTCTGTTGTCGCCTTACAGTCTGCTTTTGATGGGGTCGCATTGTTAAAAGGGCCAGGAACGCTGAGTTTTGATGGGGATGCTATCCATCTGAATCCGACCGGTAATCCGGGTATGGCCAGTGGCGGTATGGGGGATATGCTCAGTGGCGTTATTGGTGCGTTGATGGCTCAGGGGTTGTCCTCTGGCGATGCCACTCGATTAGGGGCATGGTTGCATGGCGCTGCTGCAGATCGGAATGCAGAACTAAATGGTGCCCGAGGTATGCAAGCGACTGATCTGTTGGCACAATTGCGTTTGTTAGTTAATGGTATGTAAGGGTGGGCAGAGTGCCGTTAGAGAGTGAGAATAGTGTTTTCGTTGCCGATGAGGCCGCGATGGTTGCCTTTGGAAGAGCATTGGCGCAGTTTGCTGAAGGGGGAGAAGTTATCTTTCTCAACGGTGATCTGGGTATGGGGAAAACAACTTTGAGCCGTGGGGTATTGCGGGGATTTGGTCATCAAGGTTCTGTTAAGAGTCCTACTTATACACTGGTTGAACCTTATGAATTAGGTGATCGGACGGTATTTCATTTTGACCTCTACCGTCTGGGTGATCCCGAAGAATTGGAATATTTGGGAATTCGGGACTATTTCACTGATGATAGTATTTGCCTGATTGAGTGGCCTGAACGGGGTGAAGGCGTGTTGCCGGTGGCTGATTTGTTACTGAATATTTCGGTTGAACAGTTAGGGCGAAGAATAAACTGGCAGCCGCAGACTGTAAAAGGCCGACAACTGGCCGATAAGCTAAAAACTGACTGATAATTAAAGCGATAATGGTGTTGGCTGTCTATGTGTTGTAACGGATTCAGGTTTTAATCGCGTGATGATAAACAGAGTAATGCGACGTTCAGGTGTTCTCGCGGTGCTGCTTAGCTGCTGGTTGTTGGCGGCGAATAGTTACGCGATGGAGGTGCATAATGTGCGGGTCTGGATCGCGCCGGATCATGCTCGTCTGGTATTTGATCTTTCTGGAGCGGTTCAGCATAAACTCTTTACGCTGAAAAAACCTGATCGCATTGTGCTGGATCTGTCCGGAGCAAAGCTATTATCGGATCTGGCCGCAGTCGACCTGAGTAAGAGCCCTATTTCTATCATGCGATCTGGCTCTCGTAATAGCGGTAAAGATCTGCGTATCGTGCTTGATTTGAAAGAGGCGGTGAAACCAAAGAGCTTTGCGCTTAAACCCAATGATCAGTACGGCCATCGCTTGGTACTTGATCTGTATCGTGATGTTGCGGAAAAGGCCCCACAGAAAACAGCTATAGCGGTATCAAACGACCCGACAACCTTGCGGGATATTATTATCGCTATTGATGCCGGGCACGGCGGTGAAGACCCTGGCGCGATCGGTCCGGGCCGGGTTAAAGAGAAGACCGTTGTACTGGGCATCGCCCGGGAACTCAAAGCTTTGCTGGAAAAAGAACGGGGTTTTAAGCCCAAGCTAACCCGGGATGGAGACTACTATATTAGTCTTCGAAGCCGTACCCAGCGGGCCCGAAAGATGAATGCGGATATGTTTGTCTCAATTCACGCCGATGGTTTTAAAGATAAACGAGCTAAAGGTGCGTCTGTGTGGGTCTTGTCTCCCCGGGGGGCCAGTAGTGAGATGGGTCGATGGCTGGCGCAAAAAGAGAACAGTGCAGACCTGATTGGCGGCGTGGGCAGTGTAAGCCTTGAAGATAAAGATGATGTGCTCGCTAAAGTATTGCTGGATATGTCGATGACGGCCAGTCGCAGCGATAGTCGTCAGATTGCGCACAGTATTCACAGAAATCTGGGGCGTTTTGCCAAGATGCATAAAAAACAGGTCGAACAGGCCGGTTTTGTGGTGCTTAAATCGCCTGATATTCCATCGATTCTTGTCGAAACGGGGTTTATTACTAACCACGATGAGGCTGCTAAGCTTAAATCGAAAAGCTATCAGCGTAAGATGGCCAAGGCTATTTTTACCGGGATCAAAGCGCATTTTTCAGCCAAACCGCCGGCGTTAACCTGGTTGGCTTGGCAGAAAGAGGGGCGGGGAAGTTCTAAGTCGATCCCCTCCCGTTACAAGGTAATGAGAGGGGATACGCTCTCTGTTATTGCCAGCAGGAACGGTGTATCGTTGACCGCTCTGCGAAAGGTAAACGGACTCAGAAATGCTGACCATATTCAGATAGGTCAGGTGCTGAAAATTCCGGCCAGCTAACTATTTATACTTATACGAAACTCATAAATTTATGTCCCGAATACATCTGCTAACACCGCGGCTGGCGAACCAGATCGCTGCTGGTGAAGTTGTTGAACGCCCCGCTTCAGTGGTTAAAGAGATACTGGAGAATAGTCTTGATGCGGGGGCAAGCCGAATTGAACTGGATGTCGAGCAGGGCGGGGTTAAACTGATCCGGCTGCGGGATGATGGTCAGGGTATCGAAAAAGATGATCTGTCATTAGCGCTGAGTCGACATGCAACCAGTAAGATACGTAATCTGGATGATCTTGAAGCAGTGCAGAGCCTTGGGTTTCGTGGTGAGGCGCTGGCTTCAGTGAGTTCTGTGTCTCGCCTGACGTTGACTTCAAGAACCGCAGATCAGGATGCTGGCTGGCAGGTGCTGACCGAAGGTCGGGATATGATCGCTGAAGTATCACCGGCGGCTCATCCACAGGGTTCGACCGTTGAAGTACGAGATCTGTTCTTTAATACTCCGGCCAGACGTAAATTTCTTAAAACAGAAAAAACTGAGTTTAAGCACCTGGAAGAGGTAGTTAAACGGATGGCGCTTAGCCGATTTGATGTCGGTTTTACGCTGCGTCATAACCAGAAAGTGATTCATCAGCTGCGGCCTGCAGTTACAGATGCTGAGCAGGAGCGGCGTATAGCCTCCCTGTTGTCTCCTGCGTTTATTGAAAACGCGATGAAAGTGGATGTCAGTGCTGAGGCATCGGGGTTGAGATTGTGGGGCTGGGTTGGATTGCCGACATTCTCACGAAGTCAGGCCGACCTGCAGTATTTTTTTGTAAATGGCCGGATTATCCGCGATAAGGTGGTAGCGCATGCATTGCGTCAGGCGTATCAGGATGTTCTTTATCACGGTCGTCATCCCGCTTATGTTTTGTATATGGAACTGGATCCGAAGCTGGTGGATGTTAACGTGCATCCGACCAAGCACGAGGTGCGCTTTCGCGAGACTCGTCTTGTCCATGACTTTATTTTCCGTACCACTCATCGAGTGATTGCCGATATTCGCCCGGAGCAGGGGCTTGAACCTGCAATTTCTGGTGCGGCAGCCGGTGCGATGTTGAGCGCAGCACCCGGGCAAGCGGTGTCACAGCAAAATTTTGAGCAGAGTCGAATGCCGCTGCACCAGTTACAGCGGGATGTAGGAAGTGCTGCTGGCTCAGGTTTTTCGACCCACAATAGCTACTCGTCTGACCGTCCTTCGGTGGGGCAGGTTCGTGAGCAGATCTCGGGGTATGCTGCGTTGCATCCGCAACAGAATTCGGGATTAGAGGGGGCGAGCGGATCGCTTGCCGAGACGGATAATGCGGAATGTCCTCCTTTAGGCTACGCCATTGCTCAACTACATGGGGTGTTTATTCTGGCGCAGAATGATGCTGGGTTAGTCGTAGTTGATATGCACGCAGCCCATGAGCGGGTGGTTTATGAACGTATGAAACTGGCTTATGAGGCTGAAGGCGTGCGCAGTCAACCGTTGTTGGTACCGGTGAGTATGGCGGTCAGTTCTGCGGAAGCGGACTGTGCCGAAGAACGGGCTGAGGTTTTCGCTAAACTGGGATTTGAAATAGCCCGGATGGGCGAAGAAACGTTGGTGATTCGACAGTTGCCTGTCTCTCTTGCTAGTGCCGATGTCAGTAAGCTGATCCTTGATGTGCTGGGGGATATGGTGCAGTTTGGCACCAGTCAGAAAATTCAGGAACATACTAATGAGTTGCTGGCGACTATGGCCTGCCATGGATCCGTCCGGGCCAATCGACAATTAAGCATCCCTGAGATGAATGCTTTGTTGCGTGATATGGAGCAGACCGAGCGTAGTGGTCAGTGTAACCACGGCCGTCCTACCTGGACTCAGATGTCGATGAACGACCTCGATGGTCTGTTTATGCGGGGTCAATAATTTGAATAATCAGCAACATCCTCCCGCTATATTTCTAATGGGACCTACTGCTTCGGGTAAAACCGATCTGGCAATGGATCTTTATGATCGCCTGCCCTGTGAGATTATCAGCGTTGATTCGGCGATGATCTATCGGGATATGAATATCGGGACAGCGACGCCTGATACTGAATTTCTTTCCCGCTATCCTCACAAACTGGTGGATATACTTGATCCAGCTGAAAGTTACTCTGCGGCAGATTTTCGTGCGGATGCTCTGCGTGAGATGGCTGACATTAGCGCTGCCGGTAAAATTCCATTGTTGGTCGGCGGCACTATGCTGTATTACCAGGCGCTGTTAAAGGGGTTAGCAACACTGCCCCAGGCGAATCAGGCAGTCCGTGATCGGTTGGTTGACGAAGCGGAGCTGCATGGCTGGGACAGTTTGCATAAAAGATTGGAGCAGGTAGATCCTGTTGCCGCACAACGAATACATCCGAATGATCCACAGCGGATGCAGCGAGCGCTTGAAGTTTACGAGCTGACCGGCCGTTCAATGACTGAACTGTGGCAGGAACAGCAAAAACAGCAGCTGCCTTATAATGTTAGTCAGATATGCGTTATGCCGCAGGAGCGTAAAACAATCCATGAACGGATTGAAAAACGTTTTCAGATTATGCTTGAACAGGGATTTGAAGAAGAAGTGAGGGCGCTTTGGAATCGGGGCGACCTGAATCTGCAGATGCCTTCTGTTCGTTGCGTTGGTTATCGACAGATGTGGGAATTTTTTGAAGGGACCTGGGATTACGCCACGATGATTGAAAAATCTGTCATAGCAACGCGGCAGCTGGCTAAAAGACAGATTACCTGGCTGCGTAGTTGGGATAATCTGCACCATTTTGAATCCACTGACCCGAATTTAACCAATAATGCCTTGAAATTGTTGGAAGGGACCATTATATAATGCAATACTGATTTTATTTTTTGGGCTGCACGACTTTTTGGTGGCAGCATTTTGTATTGCGGTGTTATTCGTTTTAGCAGTTCTGCAGTGCATCACTTACTCTTAGGAAGGAGCTTCCAATGTCAAAAGGGCAATCGTTACAAGACCCTTATCTGAACGTACTGCGTAAAGAACGGGTACCCGTTTCCATTTTCTTGGTAAACGGTATCAAGTTACAGGGACAGATTGAATCGTTCGACCAGTTCGTTATTCTACTGAAGAATACGGTCAGTCAAATGGTATATAAACACGCTATTTCTACTGTGGTCCCGGCTCGTCCGGTGAAGCTTCCACAGGCCGACGAATCTGCTGACTGAGGTTTTCATTGTTCTTTGAGCGTCCCGAGTCTGGCGAATGCGCCATTCTGATTCATATCGATATGGCAGATGAGGTGGACCGGGAAAGTCCTAAAGAGCTAGAAGAGCTCGCCCTATCTGCTGGTGCTGATCCGGTTGCCTTTTTAACCGGGTCACGAAGTCTCCCTAGTCCTAAAACTTTTATTGGCTCTGGTAAAGTTGAAGAGTTGAAGGATCTTGTTCGTCTGCACGAAGCTGAACTGGTTATCTTCAATCACTCACTCAGTCCAAGTCAGGAACGAAATCTTGAACATGAGATTGAGTGTCGGGTTCTGGATCGTACCGGTTTGATTCTTGATATCTTTGCTCAGCGAGCGCGTACCCACGAAGGTAAGCTTCAAGTGGAGCTGGCTCAGTTAGAGCATATGTCTACCCGACTGATTCGTGGCTGGACCCACCTTGAGCGACAGAAGGGTGGTATCGGTCTGCGTGGTCCCGGTGAAACACAGCTGGAAACCGATCGCCGATTATTGCGAGCGCGGATAAAAAGCATTCTTAAACGTTTAGATAAAGTGCGTAAGCAGCGTGAACAGGGTCGTCGTGCCCGAAGTCGCTCTGAGATACCTACTGTGTCACTGGTGGGTTATACCAACGCAGGAAAATCTACCCTGTTTAATAATATTACTGATGCTGAGGTATATGCTGCTGATAAGTTGTTTGCGACCCTCGACCCGACTTTGAGAAGAGTGGAGCTGGATGATGTGGGTCCGGCGATTCTGGCGGATACCGTAGGTTTTATTCGCCATCTTCCGCATAAACTGGTTGAAGCGTTTCGGGCAACGTTGCAGGAAACTATTGAAGCGGATCTGTTACTGCATGTTATCGATGCTTATGACGATGAGCGTCAGTCGCATATGGATGAAGTGCATTCGGTACTGGGAGAAATTGGTGCTGATGAAGTGCCGGTTTTAGAGGTTTACAATAAGATCGATATGCTCGAACGGGCCGAAGCTCGGATCGACCGTAATGACGAAGGTAAACCGGTCAGGGTTTGGTTGTCTGCGGTAACTGGAGAAGGCGTTGATCTGTTGTTTCAGGCGGTATCAGAACTACTGTCTGACGATATCTTTCATGAACAGCTAAGCTTAAATCCGGAGGAGGGTGGTTTACGTGCCCAATTCTATGCATTAGGTGCCGTGCTAAGTGAAAGTGTTGATGAGCTGGGGCAGATTAGTCTTGAAGTGCGTATTCAAAGAAAAGATCTGATGCAGTTGCTCAGTCGTATGAAAGTAGCTCCAGAACGATATTTGGGTGCTAATGTTAACAAGCCGGAGTGGTTGCATAGTTAAGGCAGCCTTCTTACACTTTTTTAATCGTTTAAATAGTTATGTAAGCGGAGAATAATATGGCTTGGAATGAGCCTGGTGGTAACGGGAATAATCAGGACCCCTGGAATAGTGGCGGCGACCGTAAAGGTGGCGGCGGAGGCGGTAAAGATCAGGGGCCGCCTGATCTGGATGAAGCGCTGCAAAAGCTGCAAGAAAAGCTTAACGGCATTTTCGGCAAAAAAGGTGGCGGTGGTAATAGCGGTGGCGGCTCTGGTCCTTCATCTGCATCAACCGGAGGCTTCTTTGGCGTTATAGCGCTGGTTGTGCTGATTGGTTGGGCTGCGATGGGCGTGTATACCGTCGACCAGCAGGAGCGTGGTGTTGTGCTGCGTTTAGGTAAGTATTACGAAACAGTAATGCCCGGTCTCCAGTGGAATCCGCCATTGGTCGATGATGTGATGACGGTGAACGTGACTCGAGTAAGTGCATACGAACATCGTTCTCTGATGCTGACTGAAGATGAGAACATCGTTGATGTCAGTATGACGGTTCAGTACGTTGTCTCTGATCCTGTCGCGTTTAAGCTGAAAGTGCGTGATCCGGAGGTTAGTTTGGGTCATGCGTCTGAATCAGCTTTGCGTCATACCGTAGGTTCATCCGAGATGAACTCAATCCTGACCGAAGGTCGTGAGGTTGTTGGTGATGACGTTCAGTTACGTCTCCAGGGCTATATGGATGATTATGAGACCGGTTTGCGTATTACTCAGGTCAATATAAAGGAAGCGAAAGCGCCTTCTCAGGTTCAGGATGCGTTTGATGACGTGATCAAGGCCCGTGAGGATGAACAGCGTTCCATGAACCAGTCTGAGTCTTACCGTAACGGTATTATTCCTGAAGCGCGGGGTATTGCTCAGCGTATGAAGGAAGAAGCTAATGGTTACCGGGAGCGGGTTGTCGCTCAGGCAGATGGTGACGCGCAGCGTTTCACCGCATTGTTGACCGAGTATACGAAATCGCCTGAAGTGACCCGTGAACGTCTGTATCTTGATGCTATGGAAGCGGTGTATGCCAATAGCTCAAAAGTGTTGGTTGATGTTGAAGGTGGTAACAATATGATGTATCTGCCACTGGATAAACTGGTAGAGAATCGTCCAAGGGCTTCAATTAGCAGCGGAGGAGGGAGTTTGAACAACTCTGATCTTAGTACAATAACTGATCAGGTGGTTGAACAGCTTCGTCAGCGTCAACAATCTACAGGTAGGGAGGCACGCTAATGTCAGGTAAATCAATGACGGCGCTGGTGATCGCGCTATTGCTGCTAATGGTTAGCTTTAACTCTCTCTATATTATTAAAGAGACTGATCGGGCGGTATTGCTGAAATTTGGTGAGATCGTTAACGCGGATATCCAGCCAGGTCTGCATATTATGTGGCCGGTTGTTAATAAGGTGCGTAAATTTGATGGGCGGGTTTTGACCCTGGATGCGCAACCACAAGCGTATCTGACTATTGAAAAGAAGCGTCTTATCGTCGACTCTTTCATCAAATGGCGAGTAGTTGATCCGCAGAAATACTACACCGCTACATCCGGTGATCAGTATAAAGCGGCAGATCTTCTCTTCCCTAACGTGGATGCGGGTCTGCGAAATCAGTTTGGTGAGCGTACGCTGACTGAAGTGGTATCCGGCGAACGTGATGAGCTGATGTCTGAGCTGGTTGAACAGCTGAGTATTCAGACCATAGATGAGCTAGGTATTGAGATGATCGATATTCGGATTAAGAAAATCGACCTCCCTCAGGAAGTATCTGCCTCGGTTTATGAGCGGATGAGAACTGAACGAGAGCGGGAAGCGCGTGAGTTGCGTTCGCGTGGTAAGGAGTTTGCTGAAGGTATTCGGGCTGATGCAGATCGTCAGAAAGCCGTACTTGAAGCTAATGCCTATCGTGATGCTCAGGAAGTGCGTGGTGAAGGTGATGCGCTGGCGGCTAAGATTTACGCTGATGCATACAACAAAGATGCTGAGTTTTACTCCTTCTACCGTAGTCTGAATGCCTATAAAGAGGCCTTTGGTCAGCAGGGCGATATCATGGTGTTAAAGCCTGATAGTGAGTTCTTCCGTTATCTGGGTAACCCCAACGGAAAGTGATCTGTATTCGCTAATTGTTGTATAAAAAATACGCGGAATAGGCTGCACTAAAGCGCCTATTTCGTGGTAATATTCCGAACCGGGTTTTAACCCGGTTTTTTTATGTGGCGGCTATGTCGTTGTGTTGAGGTAGGTAATGAATTCTGATTTATGGCATCAGTTACTGATAGGTTTCTGTCTGATGTTGGTGTTAGAAGGCATAGTACCTTTTCTCTATCCACAGCGCTGGCGAAACCTTGTGCATCAGTTAGCGCTGGTGAGTAATCAAGGGCTGCGCATAACAGGTTTTATAAGCATGGTGGCTGGGGCCATCCTGCTGTATATATTTAACTGATTCACTGTATTTCGGAGAGTTGCATGACGTTGGCAGAACGCTGGTTGTTACCAGACGGCGTCAAAGAGGTGCTACCGCCTCAGGCACAACAGGTAGAGTCGGCGCGCCGCCGGTTATTGAATCTGTACGATAGCTGGGGTTATGAGTTAGTCATGACGCCGCTGATTGAGCATCTTGATTCTTTATTGGTAGGTGTAGGTCGCGATCTGGAACTGAATACTTTTAAAGTGACAGACCAGTTAACGGGGCGGATGTTGGGTGTTCGTGCTGATATTACGCAGCAGGTTGCTCGTATTGATGCAAATCGTTTGACCCATCAAGGGCCTGTTCGTTTTTGTTACTGTAGTACGGTATTGCATACTCTTCCGGCAAATCCCCTGGCTTCGCGTAATCCGCTGCAGGTGGGTGCTGAGCTGTTTGGTCATTCTGGTGTTGCCAGCGATGTTGAAATCATCTCGCTGATGGTTGAAACCCTGAATGCGATGCAGGTGAATCGGGAGCTGAGTCTGGATCTAGGTCATGTGGGCATATATCGCGGCTTGATCGGTGGCGCTGCTTTGAGTGCGGATCAGGAAGCAGAGTATTTTGAGCTACTGCAGCGTAAGGATCTGCCAGAGATTGCGTTTTTTCTGGAGCAGTCCGATCTGACAGATGTTGTTAAGACTTATTTGGCGGTATTGCCAACATTGCATGGTGGTCGTGAAGTGCTGCAGCAGGCGCGTGACTGCTTTGCTGATGTTGATGAATCGATTATTGAAGCGCTGGATTATCTTGATGCCCTGGCTGCACGGATTTCTAGTCGCTACCCGCAACTGGATCTTTATTTCGATCTGAGTGAGCTGCGGGGCTATAACTATCACACCGGTGTTGTGTTTGCCGCTTATGTTCCTGCATTTGGGCAAGCGGTGGCTAAGGGTGGTCGTTATGATGAAGTGGGGCGTGACTTTGGTCGTGCCCGTCCGGCAACCGGGTTTAGTGCGGATCTGAAAACTCTAGTGGAGTTGTCTGTTTCTAAGGAAGAGTCGGCGCGTAAGAACGTGCTGGTGCCGGTTACTGATAATGCAGCAGCAATGGACGCTGTGGCTGAATTGAGAGCTCAGGGTGAGCGTGTTGTCCAGTTGTTGGATGAGGCTGTTGTGGAAGATCAGCAGCAGTTTACTCATCAGTTGGTGCAGCAGGATGGAGCTTGGGTTCTCGAGAGCCTGTAAATTTTTAAGTTAGATTAAGAGTCAGAGACAACCAATGGGCAAAAACGTAGTTGTTTTAGGAACGCAGTGGGGCGACGAAGGTAAAGGTAAGATCGTCGACTTGTTAACTGATCAGGCGTCTGTAGTGGCGCGCTTTCAGGGTGGTCACAATGCTGGTCATACGCTGGTAATTGACGGTGAAAAAACCGTACTACACCTGATTCCATCCGGCGTACTGCGTGAAAACGTGCTGTGCCTGATTGGTAACGGTGTAGTGCTGTCACCGGAAGCGCTGTTGAAAGAGATTAAAGAGCTGGAAGATAAGGGTGTGCCAGTACGTGAACGTCTGCGTCTGAGTCCGGCTTGTCCGCTGATCTTGCCATACCATGTTGCGTTGGATGTTGCGCGTGAGACGGCGCGTGGTAATGCGAAAATCGGTACTACCGGCCGCGGTATTGGTCCTGCTTATGAAGATAAGGTGGCGCGTCGCGGTTTGCGTCTGGATGATCTGATGAATCCGGAGCGTTTTGCGGTGAAGCTGAAAGAAGTGATGGAATATCACAACTTCATGCTGCAAAACTACTATCAGGCTGAGCCGGTTAGCTATGATGAGGTGCTGAAAGAAGCGCTGGAAATGGCTGAGGTGATGCGTCCGATGGTAGCTGATGTTACTGCGATGCTACACGGCTATCGTGAGCGTGGTGAAAGCATAATGTTTGAGGGTGCTCAAGGTTCGTTGCTGGATATCGATCACGGTACCTATCCATTTGTTACCTCTTCTAATACCACAGCGGGTGGAGCATCGACCGGTAGTGGTTTTGGTCCGCTTTACCTGGATTATATTCTGGGTATTACTAAGGCTTATACGACACGTGTTGGCTCTGGTCCGTTCCCGACTCAGTTGGATTGCGCAATTGGCGAGCGTCTGGCTCAACGTGGTCACGAATTTGGTGCGACTACTGGTCGTGCTCGTCGTTGTGGTTGGTTTGACGCGGTAGCGCTGAAGCATGCGATTCAGATTAACTCAGTATCCGGTGTTTGTCTGACTAAGTTGGATGTTCTGGATGGCCTGGAAACTATAGAAATTTGCGTCGGCTATAAAGATGCGCAGGGTAATGTTGTAACTTCCCTTAGTGGTAGTGAAGATTATGACGCAGTTCAGCCTGTTTATGAATCAATGCCGGGCTGGACGGAGACTACTCTGGGTGCGCAAACTCTGGAAGCGTTGCCAGCGGCAGCGGTTGCCTATATTAAGCGTCTTGAAGAGTTGGTTGGTGCGCCGATTGATATCATCTCAACAGGTCCTGATCGAGTTGAGACAATTGTTCTGCGTCATCCGTTTGATGCCTGAGTCCTGGGTTTAGTATAACGGAAAGAGAAAGCCCGGCCTGGTGCCGGGTTTTTTTGTGCCGTTTTTTCTTCGTGAGAATAAAAAAAAACCGGGCATAGCCCGGTTTTTGTCTTGATATGTGCTGTAGTTTTTACTGAGATTTATTGCTCATGGCAGGGCGAATATTCTGCAGTAGGGCTTTTAGTATTTTCGGATTGCCTGCTACCAGGTTACCTGATGACTTGAAATTATTGTCGCCGGTGAAGTCTGCTAGTAGTCCGCCGGCTTCCTGAATCATCAGGATGCCTGCTTCCATTTCCCATTGATTCAGGCCGAACTGGAAGAAGCCGTCCAGGCGTCCTGCTGCCGTGTATGCCAGGTTCAATGCTGGTGAGCCACCGCTGTAAATGCTGCCGCTTTCCAGTGTGATGCTTTTGAAGATCTGCTGGAAGTTGTCCAGGTTCTCTTTATCACTGCTGCGACCAAAGAATCCGCTGCCGATCAGGGAGCCGTCAAGCAACTTACGATTGCTGACGCGCAAGCGTTTGCCATTCATCTGTGCGCCTCTGCCGCGACTCGCCGTAAACTCTTCGCCCGTGATGGGGTTGAGAATAATGGCGTGTTCAAGCTTGCCGCGCTGATGACAGGCTAGGCTTAAAGCAAAGACTGGCAGAGCGTTAGAGAAGTTTGAAATGCTGTCGATAGGATTAACTGTCCAGATTACATCGCAAACCCTGTCTTCAGGTTTATGGGTGCCGGTGTATTCACAGTTGATCTGATGATCGGGGTACGCCTTATGGATCGTGTTAACGATAATGCGTTCAGCTTGTGTGCAAGTGTCTTCGAGATATTCGCTAACACTTGCTTGCTCAGATTTGATCAGATCAAGTCGTTCTACTGAACGGGTGATCTGTTCACCTGCGGCGCGAGCTCCGCGCAGGGCGATATTAACCATCGGTTGCATCTGTAAAATACCAATAAGGGAACCAAAGCGGGCATTATACAAAACAGTTGCCATATAAAGAACCGTTCGGGATTAATAGTTGGTAATTATCTGGTAAAATAGCGGCCTTTTTTAATGCGGGCGAGTTAAAGATGCTGAAAAACATCCGAATTGTACTGGTTAACACCTCTCATCCAGGCAATATTGGTGCGGCGGCCAGGGCGATGAAAAACATGGGTTTGTCTGATCTGTGTTTGGTTGAGCCGAGAAAGTTTCCACATCGGGATGCTGATGCCCGTGCGGCTGGTGCTACAGATGTTCTGGAAAACGCGCAAGTGGTTGATAATCTAGATCAGGCGTTGAGTGATTGCCAGTTAGTTGTCGGGGCCAGTGCTCGCAGCCGAACGATTCCATGGCCGATCGTTAATCCGCGAGAACTTGCGGCTATTGTTGAGCCGTTGTCTGAGGATGTCCGCGTTGCGGTGCTCTTTGGTCGGGAGGATCGAGGGTTAACTAATGATGAGCTGCAGCGGTGTCATCATCATGTTCATATTCCGGTTAATGAGGAGTTTAGTTCGCTCAATATTGCGGCAGCCGTTCAGGTGATTACTTATGAGCTTCGGATGTCTAAGGTATTGGGGGCTGATGAGGCAAGGCCTCAGTGGGGAACGGAATGGGATGTTGAGCTGGCAGATAATGGTGAGCTTGAGCGGTTGTTTGATCATCTTGAAGAAACTTTGACTGATGTGGAGTTTCTTGATCCGGAAAAACCAAGAAACTTAATGCCCAGATTGCGTCGGCTTTTCTTAAGAGCGCTCCCGGATAAAATTGAGGTTAATATTCTGCGAGGAATGCTGACTGCAATTCAGAAGTGTAATCGTCGCTGATTCGGTACTATTCGAGATTGGTGTGGACGAAGTAACATTGTTTATTATGGGGTTATAAAGTTGACTGTTTTAGTTGGTTAAATAGTTGACCAAAAAGGTTGGTTATTGCATAATGCTTGCAGCTTCGTCGCAGGACGAAAAAGATAAAGAGGCTAAGCGATGCGATTAACAACAAAAGGCCGGTATGCGGTAACAGCGATGCTCGATCTGGCAATACATGCTGGTAACGGGCCGGTAAGTCTGGCAGATATCTCCGAGAGACAGGGTATCTCCCTTTCCTATCTCGAGCAGTTGTTTGCAAAACTGCGCCGTAATGAACTGGTACGAAGTGTACGTGGACCTGGTGGTGGATACCAGCTTAACCGCGAGCAGCAAGATATAGATGTAGCTCAGGTGATCGATGCGGTCAATGAATCAGTTGATGCCACTGGCTGTGGGCACACGGGTAGTTGTCAGGATGGTAATATATGTCTTACCCATCACTTGTGGTGCGACCTGAGTAGTCAGATTCATGATTTTTTAAGTAAGATAAGTCTGGCTGACCTTATGGCGAGAAAAGATGTTCGATCTGTGGCAGAGCGTCAGAATCGTGGGCATAATGCGTCGTTTGAAGATTCATTGATTTCAGCAAAAGTAACCGTCTGACCTTTTGGTTCAGTTTTTTGGAGAAGTATAGATAATGAAATTACCAATCTACTTTGATTATTCCGCAACGACCCCGGTTGATCCTCGGGTTGCGGAAAAGATGATTGAGTGTCTCACAATGGACGGTAATTTCGGTAACCCGGCATCCCGTTCACACCTGTATGGCTGGAAAGCTGAAGAAGCTGTTGAAACAGCTCGTCGCCAGGTTGCTGATTTGCTTAATGCTGATCCACGCGAGATCGTCTGGACCTCCGGTGCGACAGAGTCTGATAACCTGGCTATTAAAGGTGTTGCTCACTTCTATCAAAAGAAGGGTAAGCACATCATTACGTCCAAGATTGAGCATAAGGCGGTACTGGATACCTGTCGTCAGTTAGAGCGTGAAGGTTTTGAGGTGACTTATCTGGACCCGGATAAGGATGGCATTATACAGCCTCAGGCAATTGCTGATGCGCTGCGTGATGACACTATTCTGGTTTCAGTAATGCACGTGAATAACGAAATTGGTGTGATCAATGATATCGCAGCTATCGGTGAGATTACCCGGGCTAAAGGTGTCTTGTTCCATGTCGATGCAGCGCAGAGTGCTGGCAAAGTAGAGATTGATATTGCGGCAATGAAAGTTGATCTGCTCTCTCTTTCTGCTCATAAGATGTATGGCCCGAAAGGTATGGGGGTGCTTTACGTACGTCGTAAGCCGCGGGTACGTCTGGAAGCGCAGATGCATGGTGGTGGTCATGAGCGTGGTATGCGTTCTGGCACACTCGCGACACATCAGATAGTTGGTATGGGCGAAGCTGCTGCAATCGCTAAGGCTGAGATGCATCAAGAGCATGAACGCATTACTACTCTGCGGAAACGTTTTTGGGATGGTCTTACTGGTATGGAAGAGATCTTTCTGAACGGTTCTGAGGGGCAGCGCTATATTGGCAATATGAATGTCAGCTTTAACTATGTTGAAGGCGAGTCATTGCTGATGTCTTTGAAAGATCTGGCGGTCTCATCGGGTTCTGCCTGTACATCGGCGAGCCTTGAGCCTTCCTATGTGTTGCGAGCGTTAGGGTTGAGTGATGAGATGGCGCATAGTTCTATTCGCTTCTCCATTGGTCGCTTTACGACAGAGCAGGATATTGATGAAGCTGTTGCTGAGATTCGCACAGCAGTAAGTAAGCTCCGTGAGCTATCTCCGTTGTGGGATATGTTTAAAGACGGTGTGGATTTAAGCAAAGTTGAATGGGTTCACCACTAAATATTTAGTGGGGAAACCGCTTTAGGAGGTCGTTATGGCTTATAGTGAACAAGTTATCGATCATTACGAGAACCCTCGTAATGTCGGCAAGATGAATGATTCAGATGAAAATGTTGGTACCGGTATGGTGGGAGCGCCTGCCTGTGGTGATGTTATGCGTCTGCAGATTAAAGTCAGTGATGAGGGTATCATTGAAGATGCTAAGTTCAAGACCTACGGCTGCGGTTCAGCAATAGCTTCAAGCTCGCTGGTAACAGAGTGGGTTAAGGGTATGAGTCTTGATGAAGCCCAAGAGCTAAAGAATACTACAATTGCAGAAGAACTGGCGTTGCCGCCGGTTAAGATTCACTGCTCGGTTTTGGCAGAAGATGCTATTAAAGCAGCGGTTGCTGACTATAAAGAGAAGCGGGCTAAGAAGTAATAACTGAGCTCAGGGCTCAACGGAGTAAGCGGATTCATGGCAATTACAATGACACCTGCTGCGTCTCAGCATGTTAGCAAATATTTACAGTCCAGAGGGCATGGGCTGGGTATACGTTTGGGTGTGCGTACTTCAGGCTGCTCAGGCATGGCTTATGTGCTGGAATTTGTTGACGACACCCAGGATGAAGATGAGGTGTTTGAGACCGAAGGTGTTAAAGTGATTATTGATCCGAAAAGTCTTCTATATCTTGATGGTACAGAATTAGACTTTGTTAAAGAGGGTCTTAACGAAGGGTTTAAATTTATTAATCCTAACGTTAAAAATGAGTGCGGATGCGGCGAAAGCTTTAACATTTGAGTTCCTATCTTCTTTATCTGCTGGCTATATGATGGATATTACCCAGAACTATTTCGAATTTTTAGCTCTGCCGGTGACTTACCAGCTAGATCTACAATCGTTATCTGAACGAAGCCGGGAGCTGCAAAAAACGCTGCACCCGGATCGTTTTGCTCATCTTTCGGATCGGGAGCGCAGGCTCTCGGTGCAATATACTGCTTATCTTAATGAAGCGGTGTCTACTCTGAAAAGTCCCCTGACTCGTGCTCAGTATTTGTTGAAAATGGAAGGTATTGATACTTTCTCTGAAACGCAGGTTCAACTTGAGCCGATGTTTTTGATGCAGCAGATGGAGCTTAGAGAAGGGCTTGAATCTGTTCGCGAGGCGTCAGATCCTGATGCTGAGCTGATGGCCTTGCAAGCGACGGTTGATGGTGAGATGAAAGGGTTGCGTAGTCAGTTTGATGGTTTCTATCAACAATCCACTCCAACCTCCCTTGATGCTGCCGCTGTCTGTGTCAGAAAAATGCAGTTTATTGATAAACTGGGCCGTGAAATTGAGGCTCTGGAAGATCAACTTTTCGATGAATAAATAAATATGGCGTTATTGCAGATTGCAGAACCGGGACAGAGTCCTGAGCCCCATCAGCGAAAGCTGGCGGTAGGCATTGATTTAGGTACAACTAATTCGCTTGTTGCTTCCGTCCGCAGTGGCGAGGCAGCCACTTTGCCGGATGAAGGGGGTAGTCACCTGTTGCCCTCTGTTGTGCGTTATACCGATCAGGGGGTTGTTGTTGGGCAGGCTGCTTTGGCGCAAGCTTCGGTTGACCCTTTCAATACCATTATGTCCGTTAAGCGATTGATGGGCCGTGGCGCGGTAGATCTGAAGGGCCTACAGGGTGAGGCGGTCTACCGTTTTGCTGATACTGACGGTGGTATGCCTTATCTGCAGACGGTTGCCGGTGATAAAAGTCCTGTAGAAATCTCAGCGGAGATTCTTAAAACGCTTAAGGCCCGTGCCCGGGCTTCTCTGGAAGGAGAGTTGGAGGGCGCGGTGATTACCGTGCCGGCTTATTTTGATGATGCTCAGCGCCAGGCAACTAAAGATGCGGCCCAGCTTGCTGGAATAAAAGTACTGCGTCTGCTGAATGAGCCGACTGCCGCAGCAGTGGCCTACGGTTTGGATCAGGGTGCTGAGGGTGTTATCGCCGTTTATGACTTAGGTGGTGGTACTTTTGATATATCCGTTTTGCGGCTCAATAAAGGTGTTTTTGAAGTTCTTTCTACCGGAGGTGATAGTGCCTTGGGGGGGGATGATTTTGATCTGGCGCTTGCGCAGTGGTTTTTGCAGCAACTAGGCGGCGCTGAAGTGATTGCTGGTGAGTCTCGTTACCTGACTGAGAAGGCGCGCTGGACTAAAGAGCGTCTGACTGAGAATGAAACGGTGGTTGTGGATCTGGACCACGCGGGTCAGAAAGTTTCTTTGGAAGTAACCCGGGAGTTGTTTGATGGGTTAGTGGAACCGCTGGTCAATAAAACCGTCAGAGCTTGTCGTCGCGCGTTGAGAGATGCTGGCGTGAGTACTGATGAAGTGCTCGAAGTTGTAATGGTTGGCGGTAGTACCCGGATGCCGGTTGTTCGCGCTCGGGTGGAGCAGTTTTTTGAGCGTCAGCCGCATATTGATATTGATCCGGATCGCGTTGTAGCGGTGGGTGCTGCGATTCAGGCAGATGTGCTGGCGGGAAATAAACCTGACAGTGAGATGCTGCTGTTGGATGTGCTGCCGCTGTCTTTAGGTCTCGAGACTATGGGTGGATTGGCTGAGAAAGTTATTCACCGCAATACATCGATACCTGTTGCACGTGCTCAAGAGTTTACAACTTACCAGGACGGTCAGACCGCAATGATGGTTCATGTTGTGCAGGGTGAGCGTGAATTGGTTGATGATTGTCGCTCTCTGGCGCAATTTGTTTTGCGCGGGATTCCTCCGATGGCTGCTGGTGCGGCTAAAATTCGGGTTGCGTTTCAGGTAGATGCCGATGGTCTGTTGAGTGTTTCTGCGAAAGAGCTGTCGACAGGTATTGAAAGTGAAATTCAGGTGAAGCCTTCTTATGGTTTGGCTGATAATGAGATTGCTGAGATGCTTAAGGCGTCTTACAGTTGTGCTGAAGGAGATATGGCTGCGCGTAACCTGCGTGAACAGCAGGTGGAAGCTGATCGCTTGCTTCACTCACTTGAACAGGCTATTTCAGCAGATGGCACGCAATTGTTATCTGAAGAAGAGTTAGTTCACCTGCAAGAACAGATGGTTGTTTTGTTTAGCCTTCGTAATGGTACAGATTCCGCTTTGATTGAGCAGGGTGTGAAGGTGTTAGCTCAGGTTAGCGACTTCTTTGCTGCTCGACGTATGGATCTGAGTATTAAGAATGCCCTTAAAGGGCACAGTATTGATGAGATCGAGGGAGATTCCTGATGCCACAGATTATTATTTTGCCCCATGAAGAGCTTTGTCCGGACGGTATGGTGATCGAAGCAGAGGCGGGCGAGACTATCTGTGATGCTGCTTTGCGTGAAGGGATAGAGATAGAGCATGCCTGTGAAAAGTCCTGTGCATGTACTACCTGTCATGTGGTTGTGCGTGAAGGGTTTGGTTCGTTAGAAGAGTCCGATGAGCTGGAAGACGATATGCTGGATAAGGCCTGGGGGCTGGAGCCTGAATCACGCTTAAGTTGTCAGGCGGTGGTTGCTGATGAAGATATTGTGGTGGAAATACCTAAGTACACCATCAATCAAGTTTCTGAAAGACATTAGCTTAGCGCTGAAATCGTTGGTAGGAGATCGCTATGAAGTGGGTAGATGTTTACGATATTGCTATCGAGCTTGATGAAAAGTATCCGGATACTGATCCGTTGACTGTGAGTTTTCCCGATCTTTATGAGTGGGTTATGGCTCTTGAAGGTTTTGATGATGACCCTGATCGGTGTGGAGAGAAGGTGTTGGAAGGAATTCAAATGGCCTGGATCGAAGAACGTCAGTGAATGATTGTGAAAAAGCCCGCTAATGCGGGCTTTTTCATCTCTGGGAGTGCTGTTAAGTGAGCAGGCCTTAGCGTATAATTGCGCGTTTTCTTTTTCTAAGAAGCCTGAGACTTTAGTCTGTGGGCTTCGTAATGCCCTGAACTTTATACTGAGGATGAATAGCACATGGCTATCGAACGTACTTTTTCTATCATTAAGCCTGATGCAGTAGCAAAAAATGTTATTGGTAAAATCGTTTCTCGCTTTGAGTCTAACAGCTTAAAAATTGTTGAGATGCAGCTGAAGCAGTTGTCTCGTGAAGAAGCTGAAGGTTTCTACGCTGAGCATAAAGAACGCCCTTTCTTTGGTGATTTGGTTGAGTTCATGACCTCTGGTCCTGTTGTTGTTCAAGTGCTGGAAGGTGAGAACGCAATCGCCCTGAACCGCGAGCTGATGGGTGCTACTAACCCACAGGAAGCTGCTGAAGGTACTATTCGCCGTGATTTCGCTCAGTCAATTGATGCAAATGCTGTACACGGTTCTGACTCTGCTGCGTCTGCAGAGCGCGAGATTGCTTACTTCTTCGGTAAGTAATCCCTGCGGGCCGCTATTTGGCGGCCCGTCATTTCATGAAAGTTGAGGCCGTTATGACCGAATCCATCAAAAAAACTAACCTGCTAGGGTTCTCGCCAAAGAAATTGGAAGAGTTCTTTGTCAGCATTGGCGAAAAGCCTTTCCGCTCGACACAGGTGCTGAAATGGATTCATCAGTTTGGTGCTAGCAGCTTTGATGAAATGACTAATATCAGTAAGGCATTGCGCGAGAAGTTGAGTGAGGTGTCTGAAATTCGTGAACCTGAAGTGTTGGTTCAGAATATCTCTAAAGACGGTACTCGTAAGTGGGTTATACAGCTGGATGGCGGTTCTGCTGTCGAGGCAGTATTGATTCCTGAAAATGGACGGGCGACCCTCTGTGTTTCTTCTCAGATTGGTTGTTCTCTGAATTGTAGTTTCTGTTCGACCGGTAAGCAGGGTTTCAATCGAAATCTGAGTGCTGCCGAAATCATTGGCCAGGTTCGGGTTGCTATTCGCTCCTTCGGGCCCTTTGATCCCTCTGGTAATCGCCGGGTAACCAATGTCGTTTTGATGGGAATGGGTGAGCCGTTGATGAACTTCGATAATGTTGTCGATGCGATTCACTTGATGATGGAAGATAATGCCTACGGTTTATCTAAGCGTCGGGTAACCCTGAGTACCGCCGGTGTCGTTCCGCAAATTGATAAGCTGGGAGAGGTTACAGATGTGTCTTTGGCTATCTCTCTGCATGCCCCAAATGATGAGTTGCGGGATCAGTTAGTTCCGATAAACAAGCGCTATCCAATTAACGAATTGGTTGATGCATGTAATCGTTACATGGACGGTTTAAACGATAAACGAGTGATTACGGTCGAATATACTATGATGGCCGGGATTAATGATCACCCAAGTCAAGCAAAACAGTTGGTTAAGGTGTTAAAGCGTTTACCCTGCAAGCTAAACCTAATACCATTTAATCCGTTTCCTAACTCTGGCTATGAGCGCCCGGATGACGATACTATTCAAGCCTTTAAAATGGTGATGGTCAAAGCTGGAATTATAACGACAGTGAGACGTACCCGGGGTGATGATGTTGATGCCGCTTGTGGTCAGCTGGTTGGCCAGGTAATAGACCGAACCCGCCGCAGTGAAAAGTATATACCGTTAAAAGATGCGACAGGGGTGCAGCAGGAGCCCTCTCGTTAATTGATAGAATGTAAAGCTATCTCGCCAGGAGTAAATAAGATTGAAAGGTTATCTGATAATACTGATTAGTCTGATTATCTCGGGTTGTGCGAGTCAGGAAGTTACAACGTCTGAACAAAATGCTCCACAAGCGTCGCAGGCCTATAGTTCTTTGGGTATGCAATATTTAAGCAGTGGCGATACTGCAAATGCTAAAGTCGCTTTTCAGCGTGCGATTGCAATCAATTCTGATGGCGCTGAGGCCTATAACGGTTTGGCGATGGTGTTTCAGATAGAAGATGAGCCAGAACTGGCTGAAAGCTATTTTCAAAAAGCTATCTCTGCAGAGCCTGATAGCGCCATGATGCATAATAACTACGGTGCTTTTTTATTCAGCTTAGAGCGCTATTCCCAAGCCTGTAAAGAATTGGCTCGTGCCACAGAAGATCCCTTTTACAATCAGCGAAGTCAGGCGTTTGAAAACCTGGGGCGCTGCTACCTGCTGATTGAGCGTCTCGATGCTGCAGAGCATGCGTTTAAGCGCAGTTTGAAGCTTAATCCTAATCGTCCCACAGCGCTGTTGCAGTTATCAGACGTACTGATTCAAAAAGATGAGTTAGAAGCGTCTGTTAGTTACTTCGAGCAGTTCAGAGCGATGGTTGATGATAAGAGGGTGCAGCATAGTGCTCAGAGCCTCTGGTTAGGTGTGCAAATATCCCGATTGCAGAACCTCGGTGTGAACGCTGCTACCTATGGTTTGATTCTTAAAAATATGTTTCCTGAGTCAGAAGAGTATCGTCAGTATAAGGAGTCGACTCTGTGAGTAATGATCAGTCGCTGAATCAAGATGGTGAAGGGCAGGTGTTTCCAACTGCTGAGCTTATTGCTGCAAGAGAGCAGGAGGGTTTGTCTCAGAAGGATGTTGCCCATGAGTTGAGATTATCAGATAAATACATTGATTCTCTAGAACGTGCTGCGTTTGAAGAGTTACCGAGTTTGGTCTTTGCCCGGGGTTATATTCGTTCCTATACCAAATTACTGAAGCTGGATGAAGAACGCTTTCTGATCCACTTCGATGCGATGTACGGTCGTTCGAAGTCCGCGCCTAATATTCGTTCTGCTCCTGGTATGCAATCATCAGCCCGTCTGAGTGATCCGATGATTAAGTGGTCAACCTGGATCTTTTTATTAGTGATCATCGCTGCAACTGTTTGGTGGTGGAAAACTCAACAAGGGGTTGATCAGTCTTTATCTCAACTGCCTGTGACGCAGTCGGTAGAGGTAGAGTCAACGGATGGAACTACTCTGATTGTGCAGCCTGTTCAGATAGAAAAACCGGTTGAGGCATCAGGGAGTGGAGAGCTGTCTGTTGTTGGAGAGTCTGAGATACTGCCTTCAGGTGAGATATCAATACCTCTGACGGTTACTGAAGCGGCGCTAGTAGATACGCAGGTTACAGATGTGGTTGCTGAGCAGCCGGTTGAATTAAAGCCAGTAGAGACGATAAAGCAGCAAGCGGGCAGTGCTGAAGGAGCACTACGTATCACTTTCGTAGATGAGTGCTGGGTAAGCGTAGAAGATAGTACCGGAGAGGTGCTTGCAATGCGGGTTAAGCCTGCAGGAAGTGAGCTGTCTGTTTCGGGTGTAACGCCGCTTAAAGTGTTGCTGGGAAGAGCGAATGCTGTGGGCGATGTGATTTTTGATGGAAAATCTGTGAAATTTGACCGTAATATCCGCTCCGGTGTGGTGCGTTTAAATTTGCCGCAAAGTTAATATAGAATTAGTCGATTAGGTATTAAACATTGGCCAAAATAAAAGCCATTCGTGGAATGAACGATATTCTGCCAGACCAGACGCCGGTGTGGCAGTTTCTGGAAAATAGTGTGAAATCAGTGCTCAGCGCTTATGGATATTCAGAAATTCGTATGCCTATCGTCGAGCAAACAGATCTTTTTAAGCGTTCTATCGGGGAAGTTACTGATATCGTAGAGAAAGAGATGTATACCTTTGATGACCGCAACGGTGAAAGTCTGACTCTTCGTCCGGAAGGTACCGCCAGCTGTGTTCGTGCTGGTGAAGAGCATGGTTTACTCTTTAATCAGACGCAACGGTTATGGTATCAAGGGCCGATGTTCCGCTATGAAAAACCTCAAAAAGGTCGTTATCGCCAGTTCCATCAGATCGGAGTAGAAACCTTCGGTATGGCTAGTGCCGATATTGACGCTGAAGTCATTATGCTCAGCGCAAGGCTATGGAAGGAGTTAGGGGTTCTTGATTCGGTTACTCTCCAGCTTAACTCGCTGGGGAGTAATGAAGCTCGGGCAGAGTATAAAGATGCCCTGGTTGCTTATCTGACTGAGCGTAAAGATAAGCTTGATGAGGATAGTCAGCGCAGATTAACCACTAATCCATTGAGAGTGTTGGATAGTAAAGATCCTCAAACTCAATCGTTGCTTGATGATGCGCCTTCTTTAGCCGATTATCTTGATGACGAATCTCGTGAACACTTCGCTGATCTGTGTGGCATGCTGGATCAGGCGGGAATAACTTATGAGCTAAATCCGCGATTAGTCCGTGGTCTGGATTATTACTGTAAAACGGTTTTTGAATGGGTGACCGATAAATTGGGTGCTCAGGGTACCGTTTGTGCAGGTGGGCGCTATGATGGCCTGGTAAAGCAATTGGGTGGCAGGCCTACGCCAGCCGTCGGCTTTGCCATGGGTATAGAAAGATTGATTCTGCTGTTGGAAACTCTGGAGGTCGTGCCGGAAACTCTAAGGCAGCCATTTGACCTTTATCTGGCAGCAGAGCATAAAGGATTGCAGAACCGGTTAATGGTACTGGCTGACCAGTTACGGGACAAGTTGCCTGGGATGCGAATTCGGGTACACTGCAGCGGTCTTAAGAATATAAGTAGTAAGGCGAGACAGACAGGTGCTCCCTGGGTAGTGTTGATTCGTGAAGAAAACGACTCTCTGCTTGCCAACCTGTGGTATAACTCTGAACCAATTTATGACATTCAGGTCGATAACCTGAGTGGGTTGCTGCAGCAGCAGTGGCAGGCATAATTAGCAATACAATAAGCGAATACGATTAGGAGCGAGCTGTGTCGGAAATGCGCACTGAAGAAGAACAGGTTGAGGCGTTAAAAGGCTGGTGGAAAGAGAACGGTAAGTCTCTTCTATTAGGGGTTGCGCTGGCGCTGGCCATTGTATTCGGCTGGAAAGGCTGGGAAAGTAATCAGCGTGTTACTGCAGAGAACGCGGCAACTGTTTACCAGAGTTTGGTGCAGGCTGTAGCGTTGGCAAGCGGCCCGCAGTCAACGGATGAGCAGCGAACAACGGCCTCTCATCTGGCTAAAAGCCTGAAGGAAGATTACAGTGATACCGCCTATGCGCACTTTGGTGCTTTGTTTGCGGCTCGTCTTTCTGTTGATGCAGGTGATTATGCGGCAGCCATCAGTGAGCTTGACTGGGTTTTGGGTCAATCTCAAGATAGCGTCATGAAAACTGTAGCGACTATGCGTAAAGCACGGGTAATGGCGGCTATGGGTAATGCAGGTGATGCTATCTCTCTTCTGGATGCGCTTAAAGAATCAAGTTTCAGCGTTAGCCTGGCAGAGTTGAAGGGCGATCTTTATCTACAGCAGGGTGAGCTTGATAAAGCACGTAGTGCTTACCAATCTGCAGCAGCAGATGCGCCTCAGGGTGCTCGGCCTCTCCTGGATATTAAGCTTGAAAGTTTGGCTGCAGAAGGGAATTAACAGATGAAACAGTTATGTCGACTTGCACTGATCTCAATTAGCGTTCTCAGCCTTTCCGCTTGCGGTTGGTGGGGCGGTGAAGTTGAAATCGAGCCTGCTGAACTGGTGAGCTTTGACGCTGAAAAGAAGGTAGAGGTTCTTTGGAAAACTTCCGTAGGCGCTGGATTGGGTGAGAAGTTTAATAAGCTTAGTTTGGCGGTTAACGAGAACGTTATCTATGCTGCGGATGTCGAGGGTAAAGTTTATGCCGTCGACCGTGCTGATGGCAAAGTGATCTGGAATATTGATCTTGAATCGACTATTGCCGGTGGCGTAGGTGTTGGTCCGGCTCATGTTGCGGTGACTACCGAGCCAGGTGAAGTGATTATGCTAAATGCTGTTGATGGGACAGAAATGTGGCGTCAGCAGTTAAGTAGTGAAACCCTTAGTCCGGTTCAGATGAATACTGATCTGGCTGTTGCTCAGTTGCAGAATGGCAAACTGGTTGCTATGGATCTGAATACCGGTGAGCGTCGCTGGACTTATGATAGCCAAATTCCTCGTTTAACGTTGCGCGGAACTAGTGCCCCGATAGTAGCTTCAAATGTGACTATTGCAGGCTTTGCAAATGGTAAGTTGATAGCTGTTCGAAATGATACCGGGCTTGAGCTATGGCAGCGTCGTATTACTGTTGCTGAAGGTAAAACGGAATTAGAGCGGCTAATCGATATCGATGCCCGCCCACTGTATATTGATGGCGTGATCTATATTGTTAGTTACCAGGGGAAACTGGTTGCTGTTAGCGCTGCAGATGCTCAGATCTTATGGTCTCAGAAGGCTTCTAGTTATCAAAGTTTGTCGGCAGGTTTTGGTAACATATATGTGAGCGAAGAGAATGGTTTTCTTCAGGCATTCGATCAAAGCAGTAGCGCCAGTGTTTGGCGTCAGTCTGCATTAGAATATCGCCAAATTACGGCACCTGCTGTGCTAGGTAATACTGTCGTTGTAGGTGATTTTGAAGGTTACCTGCACTTTATGTCTCAGGTGGATGGACACTTTGTTGCGCGTTATCAGGCTGACTCAGCTGGTGTTCGTGGAGATATGGCTGTTGAGGGTAATGTTTTGTACGTGTTGGGCAACAGTGGTCGCCTGAGTGCATTACAGCTTAATTAACTTATGCGCTAGAAATCGGGCGGCTACCTGCTATATCAGGTAGCCGCCATTTTGCTTTATGTAATAACGCTTTTTTATATAATTGGTAACTAAATATGCTTCCGGTAATTGCTCTCGTTGGTCGCCCAAATGTGGGTAAATCGACACTGTTTAACAGGCTGACAAGAAGTCGCGACGCGCTCGTTGCTGATTTGTCGGGTCTGACTCGTGACCGGAAGTATGGTGAAGGTCGTCTGGGAGAGCGGGATTACATGGTGGTAGACACCGGGGGTATTTCCGGTGATGAAGATGGTATTGATTATAAGATGGCTGAGCAGTCACTGTTAGCTATTGATGAAGCTGATATCGTGCTATTTCTGGTTGATGGTCGTGCAGGGCTCAGTCCTGCTGATGAGATGATTGCTGATCATCTGCGTCGTTGTGAAAAAGAAAGTCATGTTGTCGTCAATAAGACCGATGGTCTTGATCCTGATGTAGCGATGGCAGATTTTTACGGACTAGGTTTATCTGAACCGTTGCCAATTGCGGCATCCCATGGACGTGGTGTGACTCAGTTAATCGAGCATGTTTTGCAGGATATTCCTTTGCGGGAAGAGACTGAAGAAGATGAAGAGTGGCTGCGTCAAAAGAAAATAGCGATCGTTGGGCGCCCAAATGTGGGTAAGTCGACGTTGGTTAACCGTATTTTGGGCGAAGACCGTGTAGTTGTATTCGATGAGGCAGGAACTACGCGGGATAGTATCTATATTCCTTTTGAGCGTGATGGAGAGCCGTACACATTAATCGACACCGCGGGTATACGTCGGCGTAAGAATGTGACCGAAGCAGTAGAGAAGTTTTCAATTATTAAAACGCTTCGGGCGATCAAAGATGCCAATGTCGTGGTGCTGGTCATTGACGCTCAGGAAGGTGTGTCCGACCAGGATCTGCATATGTTGGGTTATGTGCTTGATGCGGGTCGTTCATTGGTAATAGCTCTGAATAAATGGGATGGCATGACCGGCGAAGATAAAGAGGTTGTGCGAGAGCAGTTACGTCGTCGCCTTGAGTTTGTTTCTTTTGCTCGAATGCATTTTATCTCTGCTTTACATGGCAGTGGCGTAGGCAACCTGTTTGGCTCGGTTGATGAAGCGTATGGCTTCGCCATGATGAAATGGCCAACAAACAAGCTTACGCGGATGTTGGAAGATATCGTTGCTGACCATCAGCCGCCATTGGTAAATGGTAATCGCATCAAGCTGCGTTATGCTCACCAGGGTGGCTCTAATCCGCCGGTTATTGTAATTCACGGTAACCAGACCAACTCGCTACCGGGTTCCTATAAACGTTATTTGGAAAATAAGTTCACAAAAGTGTTGGGTATCAAGGGAACGCCGTTGCGCTTTGAATTCAAAAGCAGCGAAAACCCATTCAAAGATAAAAAGAATGAGCTTTCTAAACGGCAGGTGATGAAAAAACTGCGCCAGAAGCTTCATAATGACAAGCAGAAGAAAAAAGGAAAGAAGAGATAAAAATCTTGAGTAGCAAGACGCGACTGCGTCGCTTGCTAGGATTTAGATACTTCGTTCGCTAGAACAAATATAGAACCGCCGTTAGGCGGTTTTTTTGTTTGAAGGTCGGAGCTTCTCCAGCAGGTTTCTCTTACAGTGTCCGTTGTCACACCGCCTCTTAAAAAGGCTCTCCTAGCTACGAGCAAGCGGCGAAGCCGCGTCTAGCCAGTCGCGA
>NZ_JADGEW010000008.1 GCF_016744155.1 Amphritea sp.
ATCTACAGCTAATTATTAAAATATCTTCAGTGGATTACTGATTGAAGGTATTAAGACTTAGATGAATGATTGCCCACGACAACTCTTCAAAAAAACTCAGGGCTTATCGGCGAGCTCTACACCAAATTTTACAGTATCTTCAGTGGATTACAGATTGAAGGTATTAAGACTTAGATGAATGATTGCCCACGACAACTCTTCAAAAAAATCAGGGCTTATCAGCGAGCTCTACAACTAATTCTTAAAATATCTTCAATGGATGAAGTGTTGAAGGTATCAAGCTCTGGATGAATGATTGTCCACGGCGGCTCTTCAAAAAAACTCAGGGCTTATCAGCGAATCCTAAAACTAATTCTTAAAATGCCCTCAATGGATTGCTTATCGAAGGTATTAAGCCTTAGATGAATGATTGTCCACGACAGCTCTTCAAAAAGCTCAGGGCTTGTCGGCGAGTTCTACAGCTAATTCCATAGTTTTTTCAACAGGTTAAGGATGGCTTGTTGAGGGTCTTTTCGCTATGGTGAATAAACAGGTACAAAACTCTCATCCCTTCGTTGTCCTGCGTGGCAATACTTATTACTTCCGTTACGTTACTCCAACTCATATTAGAAAGTTGTGTCCTCCGTTGCCTACTGAGGGTAAGAGAAGCCTTCGCGCAGACTCGCTTGAATGGCTGGCAGGTTTTTGAATGCAACAGTGTTTTGTCTAGTCCGAGGCGCTACCAGTGCATAGTTTTGCTTAAAGCTTCGAGTGTCGGGAAATTTAACAGTGGTGGTGTTTCATGTAAGTGTATGTGTCGACATTGATTACACCAAAAGCTGAAGCTTTTTATATAACAAAGATGCGGATTCTATAACTATCTGTATTAGTTTGACTTTGTTTTTGTAGGAATGTTTTTTGCTTTATTATTTAAAGTAAGATACTAATTTCTTGTTGAGAAGGTGTTGCATGAGTTTAAAAAAAATAATATCAATCGCTTCGTTGACCCTTGTTACCCAAACTGCTTTCGCTGGTGCAGTTGATTTAACTGGTTGGGGAGAAGACGCCAATATCGCTAGTAGCGGAACTTGGACGGTTCAACCAGGAAATGATGCTGTAAAGCAAACTACCAATGGCAACCCTACTGTTTTTTACAAGGCTGGCAGCAACGATCAAGGCAATGCTTTATCCGGCTCTATCAAAGTAGAAACCACCTCAGATGATGATTTTATCGGTTTTGTGTTGGGTTATGATACTGGCGAGATTTCAGGTACAAATACAGATTTCTGGCTCATTGATTGGAAACAGGGTAATCAGTCCGCATTTAGTGCAAGCGCTTCAAAGGGTTTAGCTTTGTCACATGTAACTGGCGCTTTGTCCACGACAGAGGCTTGGGGGCACAGCGGTGATGTGACGGAAGTTGCACGAGGTGCTAATTTGGGCACTACTGGTTGGGCGGATAATACTTCGTACTTGTTTGACTTGGTGTTTACTTCCAGCCTTATCGAAGTTTATGTTAATGGTAACTTGGAAATCTCGGCAGCAGCATCTGCACTTGGCCTGTCCTCTTTCAATGATGGTGCATTTGGTTTTTATAACTTTTCCCAAAGTAATGTCTTATATGCGGGTATTACTGAAGAGCAGCTTAGTCCCGTTCCTGTGCCAGCCGCGGCTTGGTTGTTTGGTTCGGCTCTAGTCGGTTTTGCTGGCTTTAGAAAATTAAAAAAGAAAGCAGCATAGTGTTCTTGATAACCTGCTTAATAGACCCGTCCTTGTGACGGGTTTTTATTTAGTCAAATTTGGAAAATATGCCAATAAGTCCAATCTTTGTATAAGCTTAACTGCTTGTTTAGGGCTTGTGCTAAGTTGGGCTTCGGGTGTATTGGCTGGTTTGGTCTAGAGTCGACCCTTACCGACCGAAATAATACTTAAGGCTTCCTCAAGGGGTTCTAAGTCCACACCTTTAAAGTACAAGTCGCAACTAAGTGACGCTGCTTGCGTATGATCAAGTATCTAGATGTCGGTGCTCTCAATTATTATCTTTGGTGTACCATTTTTGAGTATGTGATGTGCTCGATGGCCCGAAGGTAAGCGGTTTGCGGCTATAGAATCTTTTCATTACTTGCTGGTGGAGTTTCCTTCTCATAGTTCTGTTTTTATATGCAAAGACTTATTAGATGGCTTACCTTCTTTTCTGTGAGTGATGAGAATATGCCGCTTGTCTTGGTACATAAACTGGTACAGAATGGCGCCAGATTTTAATAGAGGCATTATGCCGTTACCTTCTGGGTACTATGGAAGAGTTCTGGAGCAAGACCAAATAGGAATCCCCGAAGGTATGGCTCATATCGGATTCGGGTAGGTCGCTCGAGGCCTGTGGAGACGCAGAGCTTAGATGAATGATTGTTCACGAGGGCTCTTCAAAAAAACTCAGGGCTTATCGGTGAGCTCTACAACTAATTCTCTCGTTTTTTCAATTGGTTGCGGATGGGTTTTTAGGGGCTCTTCGCTACGGTACTTAAGCTGGTACAAAGCTTCTATCACTCTGTAGGGATTTGCGGCAACACTTCAAACTATTCAAAGCTAATCTGAGAGCTATGTCTCTTATTCAATTTGGAATTACCCATTTTCGTTACACGTCAAGGTTAGGTTGCGTTGGTGAAGGTGAATATATTTTTTCATCTAAGCTGTGACTGCTTGTTATAACGCTGACTCTGGTCTTTTTTTAACTCTCTGTTAATCATGCGCTTTTTTCCGACTTCCTAGTTAATTCCAATTTCTGTATTTGTCAGGCTAATAATCCTTCCCATTTTGGTGCTTTCCATAGCGCTTTCGGCCTTGCAAATGAGGGGGTTAATTTCTATAGTGTGTAGTAGTGGGTAAATGTGGGTAAATGTGGGTTAAATTGGTTTAGCGAGGAGGTTTTTTCAGTGTTTCGAGGGGTTAGCCCAATCAATCTTGATGCCAAAGGCCGTATGGCCGTACCGGCACGCTACCGTGACAAGATCACGGAGCTCTGCTGTGGAGAGTTGGTGGCGACGATTGATACTGAAGAACGCTGCCTACTGCTGTACCCGCTTGCTGAATGGGAAGAAATTCAGGAAAAGATTGAGGCGCTACCCAGTTTTAATCCTGCAGCCCGTCGTATACAGCGATTGCTGATTGGTCATGCGACCGACCTTAATATGGATGGTAACGGCAGACTTCTACTTCCTGCGCCGCTACGTGAATATGCCGAGTTAAGTAAAGAAATTGTCCTGCTGGGGCAAGGAAACAAGTTTGAAATCTGGAGCGAGGAGCGCTGGTTGGCGACCCGTGAAGAGTATTTGGCGGAAGCCTCTGGTGGCGCTGAGTTGCCAGAAGAATTACAGAATTTATCACTTTAAACCGACAGGGGTTAACGCACATGAGTGCAGAGTTACAACATATCACAGTTATGCTGAATGAGGCTGTGGATACCCTGGTCGGTGACCCTGAAGGGTTTTATATCGATGGCACCTTTGGTCGTGGTGGCCACTCAGCCTTGGTGTTGAGTCGGCTGGCAGAGAAGGGCCACCTGATGGGGATCGATAAAGACCCCGAGGCGATTGCCTGCGCAGCAGAGCGTTTTGCTGATGAGCCGCGTTTTAGTATTGAACGGGGTTCATTTGCACAGTTAGAAGAATTTGTACGTCGGCGTGAACTTGCCGGGCAGGTTGACGGTGTGTTGTTAGACCTGGGTGTTTCATCTCCCCAGTTAGATGACCCGAGTCGCGGCTTTAGTTTTATGTCTGATGGACCGCTGGATATGCGAATGAATCCTGATGTAGGTGACAGTGCAGCTGAATGGTTGGCCCGCGCCAGTGAGAAAGAGATCGCTGATGTGATGTATACCTACGGTGAAGAACGCCATTCCAGACGAATGGCCAAAGCTATCGTTAAGGAACGTGAGCTGGAGCCCATTGTAACAACGGGACGTCTGGCGAAGATTATTACTGAAGCGAATCCTGCTTGGGAGAAGGGTAAAAATCCGGCGACCCGTGCGTTTCAGGGTATTCGGATTTTTATAAACCGTGAATTAGAAGATCTTGAAGATTGCCTTGATCAGGCGCTGGATATGCTAAAGCCTGGTGGTCATTTGGTCGTTATCAGCTTTCACTCGCTGGAAGACCGCATCGTTAAACGGTTTATTCGCAAGCACGTAAAAGGCGATGATCATCTACCGCTAGGTATTCCGGTAACCAATGATATGTTGAAAATTCGTATGAAAGCCGTAGGCAAAGCGGTGAAAGCCGGGCGTGATGAGGTTTCTGAAAATCCACGCTCTCGAAGCGCCGTCATGCGGGCAGCGAAAAAAATACGATGAAACTGAGTGTGCCACTGCCAGGATGGCTGAAGGCAGAAGATGAACCGCAGATTGGCGAGCTGATAAAGCCCGTTGAACTGGTAAGGCCGGGTTTAGTGCTGATAAGCATCGTTGCTTGTGTTGTGCTTTCTGCTTTGATGGTTATCTGGTCGGCACATCAGTATCGATTGCTGTTCAATCAGCAACAAGAATTGGTACAGCAGTGGGATGAGCTTCAGGTTGAATGGGGGCAGCTGCTACTGGAACAAGGAGCGCTGGCCGCCAATAACCGGGTGGAGTCAGTAGCAATTAAGCGTTTAGGAATGCGTATTCCTGAACAGGTAGAGGTGATCAGAGATGAGCGATGAGCAGGGGTTACAAGCTCGTGCGGCCAGGGGGTGGCGCTTATGGCTGGTCTTTGGTTTGCTATTTCTGATAGCAGGGGCGGTTGCCACCAAGATGCTCTCACTGAATGTCCAGGAACATGCATTTCTGAAGCGACAGGGAGATGCTCGGATTCTACGTACCGCAGTGATACCCGCTCACCGGGGAATGATTAGTGACCGGAATGGTCAGCCTTTGTCTGTGAGTGCTCCAGTATCGACCGTATGGATGAACCCAAAAGAGTTTGATCGGCAGAATGGGTCGATCAATAAGCTGGCAGCGTTGCTGGGAACCGATAAAACAGCCTTGCTTAAGCGGGTTTCACGTTTTCAAAGTAAGCAATTTATTTATCTGAAGCGCCAGATGACACCGATACAAGCAGCCCAGGTTGAAGAGCTGGAAATGCCCGGAGTCTATGTTGATCGTGAGTACAAACGATTCTATCCAGCTGCAGAAGTAGCCACTCATCTGGTTGGCTTTACCAATGTAGATGGTAAGGGGCAGGAAGGGATTGAATTGGCCTTTCAGGACTGGTTGCAGGGTATTCCTGGGAAGAAGCTGGTGATGCGGGACCTGCTAGGACGAACTGTTAAGCATATTCGTGAACTAGAGCCGATGACTCAGGGACGTGATATTCAATTGAGTATCGATTTGCGTCTACAGTATCTGGCTTATCGAGAGTTAAAAGCGGCGGTGCAAGCGCACAAGGCAGACTCAGGCGCAGTGGTCGTGATCGATGCGCATACCGGTGAAGTGCTGGCGATGGTAAATCAGCCTTCTTATAACCCTAATGATCGTAGCAATCTTGGGGATGGTATGAAGGCGTTGAGAAACCGGGCAGTCACCGACACTTTTGAGCCAGGTTCAACCATGAAACCTATTACTGTGGCTACAGCGCTAATGAGTGGCCAATACACTCTGGATAGCGTTATTGATACATCGCCAGGCTATATGCGGGTACGTAGTAAAACTATTCGTGATCATCGTAATTACGGCAAGCTGAATATTGGCCGAATTATTACCAAATCCAGTAATGTCGGAGTGACTAAACTCGCTTTGAGTATGCACGAAGATGCCGTGCGAAACACGATGCAGAATTTAGGGTTAGGACAGGCGCCGGGCACCGGATTTCCTGGAGAGCAGACCGGTGTACTACCTTATTATTCAAAGAAACGTACCGTTGAGCGGGCGACCATGTCTTATGGATATGGGATCTCTGTCACTCCGCTTCAGTTAGCGCAGGCTTATATGCCGTTTGCTACTGGAGGGCTCATGCGGCCTGTCTCTTTGTTGAAATTGGATCGCCCTGAGAAGGCTACGCGGGTGATGCCGAAAGAGATTGCTGAGAGTGTTCTGCGAATGATGGAAACGGTGACAGGGTCGGGTGGTACGGGACGCCAGGCGGCAATCGATGGTTACCGTGTTGCAGGTAAGACCGGGACCTCACATAAAGCCAGCAATGGCGGTTATGCTGATGATCGCTATGTTGCCGTTTTTGCAGGTGTTGCTCCAGTAGAGAATCCGGAGGTCATCGCTGTAGTGATGGTGGATAACCCGAAAGGGCAGGAATATTACGGTGGTGAGGTAGCTGCGCCGGTTTTTTCCCGGGTTGTCGGTGGTGCGTTGCGAATGCTGAATGTGGCACCGGATAACTGGCAGCCAGCTTCATCACAGATGGTGATGAAGTGAGTACTGACTGTTTTTCTCTGGCTGAGTTGCTGCCACAGTTAGCTCAGAGTGACCTGGCTGAAATTAAGGTCTCCGGGATCTGTCAGGACAGTCGTTTAGTAAAACCGGGGGATCTGTTTTTCGCCCGTGATGGTGTAAGCCATAAAGGAATCGATTTTGTTTGCTCCGCTGCAGCAGAAGGGGCAGTTGCTGCGATCGTTGATGACGTAGCGCTGGCTGCAGCGGACTCTATTAACGTGACCATTCCGCTGATTGGTGTGCCAGATGTGGCTGCACTGATCGGCGGGGTCGCTTCACGTTTCTATGGTAAACCTTCCCTTAATATGCGCGTTGTAGGTGTAACCGGTACTAACGGTAAGACTTCATGTGCTCATTACATTGCGCAGGTATTGGAGTTCTGCGGCGAAACCTGTGGGTTGATTGGCACTGTGGGTAACGGTTTGCTGGGTCAATTAAATGACGCAACCCATACCACTCCGGATGCGATTCAGCTGCACAAAATGTTGGCGGATTTAAAGCATCAGGGCGCTACGGTAGTGGTAATGGAAGTGTCCAGTCATGCGTTAGATCAGCAGCGTGTGAGTGGGGTTCACTTTGATGCAGCGGGTTTTACAAATCTGTCCCGGGATCATCTGGATTACCACGGCGATATGGAAACTTACGGTGCAGCTAAAGCCCGTCTGTTTTGTGATATGGAGATAGATCATCAGGTGATTAATGCTGATGATGAGTATGGTGCCCGAATACTGGCTTTGAAGGATGGTCAGGAGCGTATCAGTTTTGGTGAATCGGAAGGGGTTAAAGTTTGGGCAGATGAAGTAACGCTTTCAGCAACAGGAATTAAAGCTCAAATTGCTATGCCGCAGGGAACCTTTGTATTAGAAGCGGGTCTTATCGGCCGATTCAATTTGAGTAATCTGTTACTGACGATTGCGATCACTGAGCGGCTGGGCTGCTCTATGGATCAAATTGATGCGGCGTTGCGTCAAATAACAGCGGTTCCCGGGCGTATGCAACGGGTCTCTCCAGATCAGCCTTTGGTTGTTGTTGATTATGCCCATACACCCGATGCATTGGAAAAAGCTCTGGAAGCTCTTCGGACCCATTGTCAGGGTCAACTCTGGTGCGTTTTTGGCTGTGGCGGTGATAGGGATACTGGAAAACGCATCCAGATGGCTGCCGTCGCGGAGAAGTTTGCCGATCGGGTTATGGTTACCAGCGATAACCCGCGTACCGAAGACCCTCAGCAGATTATTGCGATGATCATGAGTGGCTTTCGTAATGCGGATCGGGTTCTGAGTGATGCCGATCGCGCTATGGCGATTAAAACAGTCATTGCTGAATTAACACCGCAAGATATTTTACTGATTGCTGGAAAAGGGCATGAGAATTATCAGGATATACAAGGGGTGAAAATGCCGTTTGATGATCTGGAGGTTGCCCTTAATGCCTTGGATTTATCTGCTGAGAATTCTGGAGAAAAAGGAACCGCACAATGAATGGCCCGTTTAATCTAAGTGAGCTTGCGCCTGCGCTATCCGCTCGTTTGATTGGTGGAAGCTGTGAAGTATTGGGCGTTAGTACTGATACTCGAAATATACAGGCAGGTGATCTGTTTATCGCGCTACGGGGCGATAATTTTGATGCCCATAATTTTGTCTCCCAGGCAGTAGTGGATGGTGCTGTTGCGGTAGTGGTCGAACGTGAAGTTGATGTCGATGTTCCACAGTTAGTTGTGAGTAATACCCGAATGGCGTTGGGGAATATTGCCGCTTATAACCGCAATCGGTTTGAGGGTGCACTGTTTGCTGTGACCGGTAGCAGTGGCAAGACGACCGTGAAAGAGATGCTGGCGTCGATCAATCAACTGCGTGGCCAGACATTAGCGACCCAAGGGAATCTAAATAATGACATCGGTGTACCACTGACGCTACTAAGGCTGTCAACAGGTGATCAATTCGCTGTGATTGAGATGGGGGCAAGTGGAGCTCATGAGATCGCTTATAGCACCCACCTGGCAAAGCCGGATGTGGCTATTTTGAATAATGCCATGGGAGCGCATCTGGAAGGGTTTGGCTCTCTTAAAGGTGTTGTTCAGGCAAAGGCTGAAATTTTCGAGGGGCTTTCTGCAGATGGTATCGCTGTGGTTAATCAGGACGACCCTCATGTGCAAGTGTGGCTGGGAATGCTGCAACAGCAGCCGGTAATGACCTTTTCGTTGGTTAATCAGCAGGCTTCTGTCTATGCCACTGATATTAAATTGCAGGATAACGGTTGCTACGCGTTCTCTATGAATTATGAGGGCTACCAGTATCCGGTAAGCCTTGGTCTGATGGGGCGGCACAATATTGCTAATGCACTGGCGGCAATGACGGCAGTGCTGGCGGATGGTTGTGATCCTCAGATTGCTGCAGAGGGCGTTGGACAGTGTCAGGGTGCAGCAGGACGAATGCGGCCGTTTCAATTAGATGAATTAACCCTGTTGATCGATGACAGTTACAACGCTAACCCTGATGCTGTTAAAGCAGCAGTTGATGCCCTTGTTGAATTGCAGGGAGAGTCGGTACTGGTACTGGGTGATATGGGTGAGCTGGGCGAGGGTGCTGAATTGAAGCATCGCGATGTTGGAGAGTATGCGGCCGCTAAGAATGTCGATGCCCTGTTTTGTTGTGGTGTCATGAGCCAAGAGGCGGTGGAGGGCTTTGCCGCTGCTGGTGGCAAGCAATCCCAGAATTTTAAAGATAAACCGACACTGCTGAGTGCGCTTAGACAGTTACCAAAAAATAGAAGAAATCTGCTGGTGAAAGGATCTCGCAGTGCAGGAATGGACCAAATAGTGACCGAACTTATAAAAATGAACGTAACTGTTACAGAATCGACTGATGGGGGTAGCCACTGATGTTATTACTTCTGGCGGAATGGCTGACTGAATATAACAGTTTTTTTGCGGTCTTCAGTTACCTCACACTACGTGGCATTTTTGGTGTACTGACTGCGCTGGCGATCTCCCTGTTTTTGGGGCCTGCTCTGATTCGTAAGTTGAAAAGCAAACAGATTAAACAGACGGTACGAAATGACGGCCCGGAATCGCACTTCAGTAAAGCGGGCACGCCAACCATGGGTGGCGCACTGATTATTTTGGCGATTATGATCAGCAGCTTGCTCTGGTCGGATCTGACAAACCGTTACATCTGGATTGTTCTGGGAGTTACCTTTATTTTCGGAGCAGTGGGCTGGGTTGATGATTACCGGATGGTGATTGAGAAGAGCACTCGTGGTCTTCCTGCACGTTGGAAGTATTTCTGGCAATCAGTGGGAGGGCTGGGGGCTGCGATAGTGCTCTATGTCACAGCTCAATCACCCGCTGAGACCCAATTGATTATCCCTATTTTTAAAGATGTAGCCATAGAGATGGGCTTGTTCTTTATTGTCTTTACCTACTTTGTGATTGTGGGTACATCGAATGCAGTCAATCTGACTGATGGCCTGGACGGTTTGGCTATTTTGCCAACGGTATTGGTAGCGGGAGCGCTGGGCGTCTTTGCCTATTTAGGGGGTAACGTTAATTTTGCTGAATACCTGCACATTCCCTATATAGCGGGTTCTGGTGAGTTGATCGTTATCTGTGGTTCGATTGTTGGAGCGGGCCTTGGCTTTCTCTGGTTCAACGCTTATCCCGCTCAAGTCTTTATGGGTGATGTAGGTGCGCTGGCGCTGGGTGCTGCGCTGGGTGTCATTGCGGTGATTGTTCGTCAGGAGCTGGTGCTGATGATTATGGGTGGTGTGTTTGTTATCGAAACCGTGTCAGTGATTCTTCAGGTGGCATCATTCAAACTGACGGGGCGACGCATCTTCAGAATGGCGCCGTTGCATCACCACTTTGAGCTGAAAGGCTGGCCGGAACCACGCGTTATCGTTCGGTTCTGGATTATTACTGTCGTGCTGGTCCTGATTGGACTGGCGACACTTAAGATACGTTAACGGAGCATATGTGAGCCTGATAGCGACGGATCAACTGCGCATCATTATCGGTCTGGGTCAGACTGGGCTTTCCTGTGCCCGCTACCTGGCTGGCCGAGGCTTGTCGTTTGTGCTTGTTGATACCCGTGATGTGCCTCCGAATCTGGAACAGATCCGGTCTGAGTTTCCTGATGTTGATCTGCATTGTGGTGCATTAGAAGAAGCTCTGCTGTGTCGGGCCAGCGAAATTCTACTGAGCCCCGGTGTGGCGAAAGACCAGCCGGCAATACAGGCGGCTGTTGCTGCCGGTGTTAAGCTTAGTGGCGATATTGATCTGTTTTGTCAGACGGTATCTGCGCCCATCGTTGCTATCTCAGGCTCTAATGCCAAAAGTACCGTCACTACACTGGTTGGTCAGATGGCACTGGATGCAGGTATCGATACCGGTATTGGTGGAAACCTGGGGACTCCGGTACTGGATATGCTGAGTGCCGGTGAGCAGCAGCTTTATGTCCTTGAGTTGTCCAGCTTTCAGCTGGAGACGGTAAATGACCTTAGAGCAACCGTCGCAACCGTGTTGAATGTTAGTCCTGATCATCTTGACCGATATAACAACAGTCTTCAGCTTTACTATCAGGCGAAACATCGAATCTTTAAAGGTGCAGGTCGGGTTGTTATCAACCGGGATGACCCTCTTACATCGCCACTGGTTAGCACCGGCGTGAAAGTGAGTAGCTTTGGTAAGGGGCGGCCTGATCTGAATCAATTTGGGCTGTTAGAAAAACAGGGTGAAACCTATCTCGCTAAAGGTAATCAGCCACTATTGTCAGTCAATGAACTTAAGGTTCGTGGGCAGCATAACCTTGTAAATGCTCTTGCGGCACTGGCGCTGGGGGAGGCGGTGAATCTACCGCTGAGCTCGATGCTGGAAACCTTGAAAGGTTTTACCGGTTTGAAACACCGTTGTCAGTGGGTTGCTGATAAACATGAGATTACCTTCTTTAATGACAGCAAAGGCACCAATGTTGGTGCTACGGTTGCCGCAATCGATGGTCTTGCCTCGACCCAGACCCCAGGTAGTCGGATTGTGCTTATTGCGGGTGGTGTGGGTAAAGGTGCCGACTTTAGTGATCTGAATAAGCCGATGCAAAAGAGCGGGCGAGCACTGGTCTTAATAGGTGAGGATGCGGTTCAGATAGATCAAGCGGTGACTTGTCTGGATGGGCAGTATGCTGCATCGATGCAGGATGCGGTTAAGCAAGCGATGAATTTAGCGCAGCCAGGGGATATCGTTTTACTGTCACCTGCTTGTGCCAGCTTTGATATGTTTAGTGGTTTTCCGGCCCGGGGTGATGCCTTCATCGATTCGGTGGAGACGATATGAGTATCGCAGCTACCGCTCCCGTTACCCTAAATCAAAAGGTCTTGCCGTTTGATCCATGGTTACTGACGGCGGCAATCTGTCTGATCCTGATTGGTTTTGTGATGATTAGCTCTGCATCTATTGAAGTTGCAGCGGTACGCAATAGTAATCCATTTTTTTACATGATTCGTCACGGGGTTTTTATACTCATAGGTCTGGCAGCGGCGATTGTGGCTCTGAATATACCTATTAGTTTTTGGCAGCGTAGTGGGCCTTGGTTACTGCTGATAGGTTTTTTGTTGTTAATACTGGTGTTGATTGTTGGTCGGGAGATTAACGGTTCGGTGCGCTGGATCTCGTTGGGCCCTATAAACTTACAAGCGTCAGAGGTGGCAAAGTTTGCCATGGTAATCTATCTGGCGGGCTATCTTGTTCGGCGTCTGACAGAAGTAAGAAGTAGTTGGAAAGGAATAGCTAAACCGGCGTTACCGCTGGCGTTTTTTCTATTTTTGCTGATCCTTGAACCAGATTTTGGAGCTGCTGTAGTGCTGCTTGGCAGTATTATGGGAATGATTTTTTTAGGCGGAATGAAGTTCAGCCAGTTCGCTATGATTGTGGTTGGTTGTGCGGTAGTTATACCGTCGCTTGCCGTACTTCAGCCTTATCGGGTGGTGCGATTAAAGACTTTTTTAGATCCCTGGGCTGATCCATTTGGATCAGGATATCAGTTGGCACAAGCACAGATCGCTTTTGGTCGGGGAGAGTGGTTTGGTACGGGCTTGGGGAACAGTGTGCAGAAACTGTTTTATCTTCCCGAAGCGCACACAGATTTCGTGTTTTCAGTGCTGGCTGAAGAGATGGGGTTGGTATTTGCACTGCTGGTGATTGGTTTGTTTGGCCTGTTGGCGATACGTATGTTTAATATCGGCCGCAGAGCAGAGAAGCTCCAACAATTCTTTATGGCTTATATCTCTTATGGTTTTGCCATCATGTTGGCGGGGCAGGCGTTGATAAACATAGGCGTGAATGTAGGCGCTTTGCCGACTAAAGGGCTGACACTACCTTTGGTGAGTTATGGCGGCAGTAGTTTGGTGGTCAGCTGTGTAATGCTGGCGATAGTGATGCGTGTGGATTACGAGTTAAAGCGGATGCAACGTGACGCGGTTAATGCGCCAGTGAAATTAAAAAAACAACGAAAGACTCGCGGAGGAGGTTCAGATGACTAGCTCTTCTGCAGCACCTGTATCCACCGTGCTTATTATGGCTGGTGGTACCGGCGGGCATGTGTTTCCGGCGTTGGCCACTGCAGATTATTTGCGTCAGCAGGGCGTCGGTGTGGAGTGGTTAGGCACCGCAGCAGGTATTGAAGCGGATGTCGTGCCAGCGGCAGATATTAAACTGCACTGTATTGATGTCAAAGGGCTGCGTGGTAAGGGTAAGTTAAGCCTGCTGCTGGCACCCTTTAAGCTAGTGCACGCGTTATATCAGGCGTATCAGGTATTAAGACGTGTAAAACCCGATGCAGTGTTAGGCATGGGCGGTTTTGCTTCCGGGCCGGGTGGGCTGGCCGCATGGCTAACCGGTGTGCCTGTTGTGGTTCATGAGCAGAATGCTTATGCCGGTATGACTAACAAGATCTTATCGCGTATGGCTCGACGAGTACTTGAGGCTTTTGGTGGAGCGTTCAGAGGCAAGACTGAAACCACCGTGGTAGGTAACCCTGTTCGGGGGAATATCCTTGATCTGCCCGCTCCGGAGCAACGTTTTACTGATCGTCAGGGTGCTCTTCGACTATTGGTAGTCGGGGGTAGTCTTGGGGCAAAAGCGATCAATGAGTTGTTGCCTGTTGTGTTAGCAGGGCTGCCCGAGGGTATCCAGTTGGAAGTGCTGCACCAGGTAGGTAAACGAAACTTGGCTGAAACCCAGACCTGCTATCGGAATGCAGGGCTTGAGGGGAAAGACAATATTCGTGTTGTACCTTTTATAGAAAGAATGGATGAAGCTTATGGTTGGGCTGACCTGGTACTGTGCCGGTCAGGTGCTTTAACGGTAAGTGAATTAAGTATAGCGGGGGTCGCTTCTGTATTAGTACCTTTCCCGTTTGCTGTAGATGACCATCAGACAGGTAATGCGCGCTATTTGGCTGAGGCCGGGGCGGCCATTCTGATTCAACAAAAAGAGTTGGATAGGAACCGTCTGACAAATATTTTGACAGAGCAGTTGAATAACCGGCAGGTGCTTCTAAACATGGCGGTGAAAGCCCGTCAGTTAGGACAGCCAGAAGCAAGCCGACGCGTTGCTGAGATCTGTTTGGAGGTAATGAAATAGTGACTGAAAATACAACTGCGATTTATGACGTGCCAGAGATGCGCCGAATCCGTCGAATACATTTTGTTGGTATTGGCGGTGTTGGCATGTGCGGTATTGCTGAAGTACTGCTGAACCAGGGTTACCAGATCTCAGGTTCTGATATCAGAGCCTCTGCGACCACCGATCGTTTGGAGCAAATGGGGGCGGAAATTTTCATCGGGCATTCGTCTGACAATATTACCGCAGCCAATGTGGTTGTGACCTCTACAGCCGTTAATAATGAAAATCCTGAGGTGAGTGCTGCCCGGGAGCGACGTATACCCATAGTCCGTAGGGCTGAGATGCTCGCCGAACTGATGCGTTATCGTCATGGTATTGCCGTGGCCGGTACCCATGGAAAGACGACCACCACCAGTTTATTGGCTTCGGTGATGGCTGAAGCAAAGTTCGATCCCACTTATGTAATTGGAGGTCGACTAAACAGTGCCGGGACTAATGCCAAACTGGGTAGTAGCCGCTATCTGGTGGCTGAAGCCGATGAAAGTGATGCCTCCTTTCTACATCTTCAACCAATGGTCGCTATCGTTACCAATATCGATGCCGATCATATGGATACCTACGGCGGCGACTTTGGCAAACTGAAACAGACTTTCGTTGATTTTCTGCACAATCTGCCATTCTACGGTCTGGCTGTGCTTTGTACCGATAACCCTGTTGTGAAAGAAATTATTCCTCAGGTTGGTCGACCCATAGTGACTTATGGCACTAATGAAGAGGCTGATTACCGGGCTGAAAATATTGTTCAGAATGGCATGCAAACCAGTTTTACGGTTAAGCGGCCTGATGGACGAGCGGATCTGCAGGTTACTGTAAATATGCCGGGCAGGCACAATGTGTTGAATGCTTTGGCGACAATTGCAGTAGCGACCGATGAAGGTATAGATGACTTAGCTATTTGCACAGCTCTGAAGAAATTTGAGGGTGTTGGTCGACGCTTCCAGGTATTAGGCGACATCCCTGTAGAGGGTGGTTCTGCGATGCTGGTGGATGATTATGGTCATCACCCCACAGAGGTTCAGGCAACCATCCGTGCGGTAAAAGAGGGCTGGCCGGATAAGCGTTTAGTCATGATTAACCAGCCGCACCGTTATACCCGTACCCGTGATCTGTATGAAGATTTTGTTCAGGTGCTATCTGAGGCCGATGTCTTGTTGCTGATGGAAGTTTATGCGGCAGGTGAGGAGCCGATAGCGGGAGCGGATAGTCGTAGTTTGTGTCGCAGTATTCGTCAGCGCGGTAGTGTTGATCCGGTGTTTGTTGAATCGGTTGATGCCGTACCAGGTGTGCTGAAAAATCTGCTGAAACCCGGTGATCTGGTATTGACGCAGGGAGCAGGCAATATTACCGCCTTGGCACACGAACTTTCTAAACTTGATCTGACAGCGGAGTCGGAGGTCAATTGATGAATGCTTTTAAAGTAACGGATCAAGAGCGTAATCGATTCGGCCGGGTAGCGGTGCTATTCGGAGGCTCCTCAGCTGAGCGCAGTGTGTCTCTGAAAAGTGGCGCCGAAGTGTTGCGTGGGCTGCAAGCAGCCAATGTAGATGCTTTTGGTGTGGACCTTTGCGGTGATGATGCAGACCCATTACAACAGTTGCAGCAGGCTGACTTTGATCGGGCTTTTCTGATTCTCCATGGACGTGGTGGGGAAGATGGCACTATCCAGGGGGTGCTGGAAATTATGGGTAAACCCTATACCGGCAGTGGTGTGATGGCGTCAGCACTGGGCATGGATAAAGTGAAGTGCAAACAGATTTGGGCGGCGGCAGGACTGCCTACACCGATTTATGCGGTACCTAATGAGACTACTGATCTTAATCAACTGGCACTTGATCTTGGCTTCCCACTGATCGTTAAGCCTGCCCACGAAGGCTCAAGTATCGGTATGAGCAAAGTGACTAATGGTTTGGAATTAACTCAGGCGATTACAGATGCACAAGAGTTTGACCGGGCGGTATTAGTAGAAAGCTGGATTAATGGGCCTGAGTTTACTGTTGCTGTACTGGATGGAGCGGCTCTGCCGGTTATTCGCTTGGAAACGCCCCATGAATTCTATGACTTTGATGCGAAATATCAGGCGAACGATACTCAGTATCACTTTGACCATGGCCTGACTGCAGATCAGGAATCTGAGTTAAAGAAATTGTCAGAGCAGGCTTTCGAAATGGTCGGTTGTAGCGGTTGGGGGCGGGTTGATGTGATGTTGGATGAACAGCGCGGTTTTCAGTTGTTGGAAGTGAACACGCTTCCGGGTATGACCGATCATAGTCTGGTGCCGATGGCGGCGAAAGAGGCGGGTAAAAGCTTTGAAGAGCTAGTGGTGACTATTTTGCGAGGGAGCCTCTAGTCCATGCTAAAAAAACTGCTTTCGTCAGAACAGCCTGAAGCCGAACAGCCCCGACGAGGAGCTTCGGCTACGGCATATAAGCGAGCAGAGAAGAGTAAGGCAGCGGCAAAAGAGAGTGATCCAGCGCGGATTGAACTAGCCTGGATGCAAAAATTAAAAGGGATCGATGGCGACTGGTGGCTCAAGCCTGCGACGATTCTTACGGCATTGGCGGTGTTTGTTGCGCTTGCTGATTACAGTTATAGCGTAATGTACAACTGGCTGGATAAGCCAGTGGAGCAAGTGGTTTTTGAAGGGCAGACAAGACATCTGGACCGGCATCAATTAGCGGCCAGTTCGGTGGCTTTGATGAACGGTGGATTGTTGAGTGCTGACCTTGAAGCGGTAAAAGAGGGAATACAGGCTAATCCCTGGGTTTATCAGGTAGGTGTAACTCGGCGCTGGCCAGCGGCACTTTACCTACAAGTGACAGAAGAGGTGCCTGTTGCCCGTTGGGGGAGTGATGGCCTGTTAAACCATGAAGGTGATATTTTTTGGCCGGAGCAGCTATCGAGATATAGCGGTCTACCATTGCTGACGGGGCCTTCCGGAAATACTGCGATGATGATGTCGGAGTATTACGATCTGAATCAGATGCTGAGAAATGCCGGGCTGCAGCTGGTTGAACTGAAACTGGAAGCTCGGGGAGCCTGGACGCTGATTCTGGATAACGATATTCGAATCATCGTTGGCAGAGATCAAGTGGTGGCAAGGCTTGAGCGTTTCCTGAAAATTTATACGCAACGCCTACAGGCTGAAGCAAAAGCAGGCCGAATAGAGCAGATTGATATTCGATACAACAACGGCATTGCCGTGAAGTGGCGCCCTCAGGTGTCCACCGAAGAACAACAGAAAGGTTAATACTGTGAATATGGCGATGAAGCCTGGAAATAATATGATCGTAGCACTGGATATCGGCACCTCTAAGGTAGTGTGTCTGGTGGGCGAAGTCGGTTTGGATGGCATTGTTGATATCGTTGGTATTGGCTCCCATGAGTCTCGCGGTTTAAAACGAGGCGTCGTGGTTAATATTGAATCTACTGTTCATTCGATTCAACGAGCCGTTGAAGAAGCTGAACTAATGGCGGGCTGCAAGATTCATTCGGTTACTGTGGGTGTTGCAGGTAGTCATATTAGAAGTATGAACTCCCACGGAATTGTTGCTGTTCGTGATGGTGAAGTGATGGAGCACGATCTGGAACGGGTGATTGATGCTGCTCGGGCGGTGGCTATTCCCGCAGATCAGAAAATCTTGCACATACTGCCGCAGGAATACGTGATTGATAATCAGGAAGGTATTCGTGAACCGCTGGGCATGTCAGGAGTGCGGCTTGAAGCTAAGGTTCATTTAGTAACGGGTGCGGTTAACGCGGTACAGAATATCGAAAAATGTGTTAAACGCTGTGGCCTGGCGGTGGATAGCTCGGTACTGGAACAGCTGGCATCCAGCTACTCGGTACTAACAGAAGATGAGAAAGAGTTGGGTGTTTGTATGGTGGATATGGGTGGCGGTACCACTGATATCGCTATCTTTACCGGCGGTTCGATTCGTCATACGGCAGTGATCCCTATTGCGGGTGATCAGGTGACCAATGATATAGCGATGGCATTGCGAACACCGACTCTGCATGCCGAAGATATCAAAATTAAGTATGCCTGCGCCCTGGCGCAGTTAGCCAGCCCTGAAGATACGATCAAAGTGCCGAGTGTCGGTGATCGTCCGGCAAGGGATCTGTCGAGACAAGCATTGGCTGAAGTGGTTGAGCCGCGTTACGACGAGTTGTTTACCTTGGTGCAGGCTGAGTTACGCCGCAGCGGGTTTGAAGATTTAGTGGCCGCGGGCATTGTACTGACCGGCGGTACCTCGAAAATGGAAGGGGCGGTAGAGCTGGCAGAAGAGATCTTCCATATGCCGGTACGACTGGCGTTACCCAAAGGAGTACGGGGTATGGGGGATATTCTCTGTAGTCCGATCTACGCAACGGGCATCGGCCTGTTGCAGTACGCAAAACAAGATAATCAGCATTTGGGCGAAGCGGTTGAAATAGAAGACAGCGTCGAGCGACCAGGTGTTCTGGACCGGATGAAAGCCTGGTTTCAGGGTAACTTTTAACGAAAAAGATAAAAGGGTCTGCTGACTCGGTGAGCGATTTGTTCACAGGTTTAGATAGACAACAAATGAATTGGAATGCAATACACAACAGGTGCAGGTTGGGCACTGAACCTGGAGGGAAGGGATATGTTTGAATTAGTCAATAATGTAGCGCAGAACGCGGTCATTAAGGTGATTGGCGTTGGCGGTGGTGGCGGTAACGCTGTACAGCATATGGTCTCATCCGAAGTGGGTGGGGTCGAGTTTCTCTGTGCGAATACGGATGCGCAAGCGTTGAATCACATGGATTCACGCAATGTCCTGCAAATGGGTGGCGAGATCACCAAAGGTTTGGGGGCAGGGGCGAATCCGGATATAGGCCGTCAGGCGGCTCTGGAAGATCGGGATCAGCTCGCTGAAATGCTCAGTGGTGCGGATATGGTCTTCATTACCGCAGGCATGGGCGGTGGTACCGGAACCGGCGCAGCCCCTATCGTCGCTGAAGTTGCAAAGGAACTGGGTATTCTGACAGTTGCAGTGGTGACTAAGCCTTTTCCGTTCGAAGGTCGTAAACGGATGTTGATCGCCGAAGAGGGGATCAAGCATTTATCAGAGCATGTTGATTCTCTGATAATTGTGCCTAACGAAAAGCTTTTGCAGGTATTGGGTAAAAGCTGCACGCTGATCAAAGCTTTTGATGAAGCTAATGATGTGCTGAAAGGAGCGGTGCAGGGTATCTCTGACCTAATTATCCGCCCGGGTATGATCAACGTTGACTTCGCCGACGTGCGTACTGTGATGTCTGAGATGGGTACTTCAATGATGGGTACTGGCTCTGCTCGGGGTGAGAACCGTGCAGTTGAGGCGGCAGAAGCCGCTGTGCGCAGCCCGCTGCTGGAGGATGTCGATCTGATGGGCGCTCGCGGTATTCTGGTGAATATCACCGCAGGTCTGGACCTGAGTCTGGGCGAGTTTAGCGATGTGGGTCAGGTGATTGAAGAATTCGCTTCTGATAATGCGACGGTCGTTGTTGGTACGGTTATCGATCCAGAGATGGTTGATGATATTAAGGTGACTGTTGTCGCGACTGGTTTGCAGAAAAATGAACCGGAGCAGGGTACGGTTAAGGTAGTGAGTAATACCCGTAAGCCTGATGGGGAACTGGATCTGAATAAGCTTGAGTTGCCAGCGGTTGTACGCCGCAAAGCAGATTATCTTAATGCTGAAAAAAATAGAGTTCAACAGCGGGAACTATCTGGCTCTCAGTTGTCGAAGGATGACGAGAAAGGAGATACCGAAACCTACTTGGATATCCCAACCTTTCTAAGGCGTCAGGCAGATTGATATTAGCGTATCAAGCTGAGGGTGCTGAACGGGTTACACTAATCAGTTATTGCTGAAATAGCGGGTAATTTGTTAGAATGTTCGGTTAATACGGCACAAAATACCTTGGCAGGAAATATGATCGGACAACGTACTTTACGGAACAGCATTAAAGCAACTGGAGTTGGACTTCACACAGGTCAGAAAGTGTATCTGACGCTGAAGCCAGCACCAGTCAATACTGGTATTATTTTCCGTCGAGTGGATCTGGACCCTGTAGTTGAAATTCCAGCCCGCGCTGATAATGTCGGTGATACTACGATGTCGACAAATCTGCAGAAAGATGATGTGCGTATTTGCACAGTAGAACACTTGTTGTCAGCAATGGCCGGCCTGGGAATCGATAATGCTTATGTAGAATTGAGTGCTGAAGAAGTGCCAATCATGGATGGTAGTGCTGCGCCATTTGTGTTTTTGATCCAGTCTGCCGGTATTCAAGAACAGGGTGCACTGAAAGAGTTTATTCGGATTACAAAGGAAGTTACTGTCCAGGTTGACGATAAAGTGGCGACCTTTAAGCCTTTTAATGGCTTTAAAGTTGGCTTTACTATCGAATTCGATCATCCGGCTTTTGCTGATCGAAATATGGAAGCTAGCCTGGATTTCTCGAGCACTTCGTTTGTGAAAGAGGTAAGCCGTGCGCGTACTTTTGGTTTTATGCGTGATATCGAGTATCTGCGCGCGCAAAATCTAGCGCTGGGCGGTAGCATGGATAACGCTATTGTAGTGGATGACTACCGTATTCTTAATGAAGATGGCCTGCGTTACGATGATGAGTTTGTTAAGCATAAAATCCTGGATGCCGTAGGCGATCTCTATTTGTTAGGTAAAAGCCTGATCGGTGAGTTTCACGGTTTCAAGTCAGGGCACTATCTGAACAATCTGTTGTTACGTAAGCTATTGGAAACAGAAGATGCCTGGGAAGTGGTTACTTTCGACGGTAAGGATCAATCAGTACCCATTTCATACCTTCAGCCTGCAGCTGTTAGTTGATCTGTATTTTTTTATATTAAGCCGGGCTATTTAGTCCGGTTTTTTTATATTTTTTCTGCTGATTTATACCTGCAAAAAAAATATCTCTATTGAGATTCAATTTGATGCCCCAATAGATGTAGAATGTTGCGTTAATTTAATAGTTTAACCGGCCTCAGCCCGCCGAATCTTACAGGTAAATAATCAGATTATGTTCACTACTATGTTAAAGAAGGTTTTCGGTAGTAAAAACGAGCGTGTACTCAAGCAGATGGGTAAGGTCGTTAAGCAGATCAATGGCTATGAAAGTGAACTGGAACAACTGTCTGATGACGACCTGCAGGCGAAGACAGGCGGTTTTAAATTACGCTTAGAGCAAGGTGATAGTTTAGAAACTATTCTACCTGAAGCTTTTGCTGTCGTTCGTGAAGCTTGTCGCCGCTCGATGGGAATGCGCCACTTTGATGTGCAGATGATTGGTGGTCTGACTCTTCATCAGGGTAAGGTTGCCGAGATGCGTACCGGTGAGGGTAAAACTCTGGTAGCTACTTTGCCGGTTTATCTAAATGCACTGGCGGGCCGTGGTGTGCATGTAGTAACCGTTAACGATTACCTGGCTAGCCGGGATGCTGAGTGGATGCGTCCATTGTATGAATTCCTGGGCCTGAGTGTCGGTGTGGTGCTTTCCGGGCAAGATTCTGAAACTAAGCGGGCTGCTTACAAGTCAGATATTACCTACGGAACGAACAACGAGTTTGGCTTTGATTACCTGCGCGATAATATGGCGTTTAGTGTTGAGGATAAAGTTCAGCGGGACTTCTTCTTCTCGGTTGTGGATGAGGTGGACTCCATCCTGATCGATGAAGCGCGTACACCGTTAATTATTTCAGGTGCTGCAGAAGACAGCTCTGAGATGTATCGTAAGATGAACACTCTGATCCCAACCCTGGAAAAGTATGACGGTGAGGTCGATCCAAAGAGTGAAGAAGAGATTGAGGGTGACTTCACCGTTGATGAGAAGAACCGCTCTGTTGAAATGACAGAACGGGGCCATCAGCGGATTGAAGAGATGCTGGCAAAAGAGGGCATTCTGGGTGAAGGTGAAAGCCTCTATGCACCACAAAACCTAAGTATGCTTCATCATGTGCTGGCTGCTCTGCGGGCGCATAACCTGTTTCAGCGTGATGTTGATTATATTGTTCAGGAAGGTGAGGTTGTCATCGTTGATGAGCACACCGGACGTATTATGCCGGGCCGTCGCTGGTCTGAAGGCTTGCATCAGGCTGTAGAGGCAAAAGAAGGGGTGCATATTAATCAGGAGAGCCAGACTCTCGCATCGACGACCTTCCAGAACTATTTCCGCTTGTATGAAAAGCTATCTGGTATGACCGGTACAGCGGATACTGAAGCCTTCGAGCTTAACCAGATCTATGGTCTGGATGTTATCGTTATTCCAACCAATGTTACGGTTGCCCGGATCGATTATAACGATCTGGTGTTCCTTACTATCCAGGAAAAGTATGACGCAGTCCTTGAAGAAATAATTCAATGCGTCGAAGACAAGCGCCCGGTTCTGGTAGGTACAGCGTCAGTTGAGTCTTCAGAATTGATTTCTGCCTTTTTGACCAAGAAGAATATTGCTCACAATGTTTTGAATGCCAAGAATCACGGTAAGGAAGCGGGCATTATCGCAGAAGCAGGACGTGCCAGTGCGGTTACTATTGCAACTAACATGGCCGGCCGTGGTACTGATATCGTGTTGGGCGGTAAGTTGGAGTCTTCACTTGAGAAGCTCGATAACCCAACCGAAGAAGAGATTGCTGAGGCAACCGCTGAGTGGAAAATACGCCACGATGACGTTTTGGAAGCAGGTGGCTTGCATATTATAGGTACCGAGCGCCACGAATCTCGCCGGATTGATAATCAGCTGCGTGGTCGTGCAGGCCGTCAGGGTGACAATGGTTCTTCTCGTTTCTTCCTGTCCCTTGAGGATGATCTGATGCGGATATTCGCATCTGACCGTGTTCGTCAGTTTATGAAAGCTCTGGGTATGGAAAAAGGTGAGGCGATCGAGCATAAGATGGTCTCCAATGCGATTGAGAAAGCTCAGCGTAAAGTGGAAGGTCGTAACTACGATATGCGTAAGCAGTTGTTGGAATACGATGACGTTGCTAATGATCAGCGACGCGCCGTTTATGATCAGCGTAATGAACTGATGGCAACCAGTGATATTTCAGAAACCATTGAAGCGGTACGTGCTGAGGTGGTTGAAAATGCGATTAATGAATACATCACGCCACAAAGTTTGGAAGAACAGTGGGATGTGCCAGGTCTGGAAAAACAGTTGCAGAGTGAGTTTGGTCTTGAGATGCCGGTTCAGAAGTGGCTGGATCAGGATGATGATCTGCACGAAGAGACACTGCGTAAGCGTATTCTGAGAGATATCATTGAGGATTATCAGGCTAAGGCCGCGATTGTCGGTGAAGAGAATATGCGCCTGTTTGAGAAGCAGGTGATGCTGCAGGTTTTGGATACTCTGTGGAAAGAACATCTTCAGTCGATGGATATGTTGCGTCAGGGTATTCATTTGAGAGGTTATGCTCAGAAGAATCCTAAGCAGGAGTATAAGCGTGAATCCTTTATTCTGTTTGAACAGTTGCTTGAAAATATAAAGACCGATGTTGTTAAGATTCTTAGCCATGTGTCAGTTCGCGAGCCTGAAGAACTCGAAGAGATGGAGCGTCAGCGTCGCGAGCAGGCAGAACAACAGCAGATGAGCTTCCAGCATGAAGAGTCCTCTGCGATGGGTGCAGACGAGTCAGGAGCTGAGGAAGTCGCTGAGGGGGCTGAGCCTTTCGTAAGAGAGGGTAAGAAGGTGGGGCGTAATGATCCTTGTCCTTGTGAATCAGGTAAGAAGTATAAGCAGTGTCACGGTAAGCTTAGCTGATTATAGGCTATTGTGATTGGCGCTTCTGATGGGCTTTTGCGATTGAAGGTAATGCGATAAATCTGTCTCTGTAGCTCACAAAAAAAACCACATAATATTACCCTTATGTTGGTATTGATAATAACCCCGAAAGCAGCGAAGCTGCTTTCTTTATTTCTGAAGGTTTAAGGAGTTTGTAATGGCTGTGGGTCCTGGCACACTTCCAACGCTGCACCCTGTTGCAGGTTTTCGTTTAGGTACAACCTCTGCGGGTGTAAAAACACCGGGCCGAAAAGATCTGGTGGTTATGGAGATTGTCCATGGGGCAACAACCGCTGGGGTTTTTACTCAAAACCAATTTTGTGCAGCGCCGGTTCAGATCTGTAAATCTAATCTTAAAGTGGCCACGCCTTCATTTCTGGTTGTTAATACAGGCAACGCTAATGCCGGCACTGGAAAAGAGGGTTATCAGGATGCTCTGGAAGTTTGCCAGTCTGTCGCTGAGCACGCCGGAGTCGCAATTGATCAGGTGCTGCCATTCTCCACGGGAGTGATCGGTGAGAAGCTACCCACTGACCGGATTATCCCCGCGATTCCTGCTGCGTTTGAAGCTCTGACGGAAGATGGTTGGCTGGAAGCGGCCAACGGTATTACGACTACAGATACCCGGCCTAAAGCTTTCTCACTGCAATTTGAGTATCAAAGTAAAGTTATTACACTGACCGGTATTTCTAAAGGTGCAGGTATGATTAAGCCAAATATGGCTACCATGCTGGCTTATGTCGCTACCGATGCAAAGGTTGAAGCGGGATTGCTTCAGTCGATGCTTGCTCGCTCTGCGGACCTGACCTTTAATCGGGTGACTATCGATGGCGATACATCGACGAATGATTCTTGCATACTCACAGCAACCGGTACCGGCGGCATAGAAATAACTGAATCAGATGCCGAGTTGTTTGAGAGGTTTAACTGTGCTCTGGATAAAGTAATGCTAGAACTCGCACAAGCTATTGTCCGTGATGGGGAAGGCGCTACCAAATTCGTTACTATCTCTGTTGAACAGGCGGCAAACTCTGATGAGGCATTGAAAACGGCTTACGCTGTTGCTCATTCTCCATTGGTGAAGACTGCGCTCTTTGCCAGCGACCCTAATTGGGGGCGGATTCTTGCTGCGGTGGGCTATGCTGGTGTGGAAAACCTGGATGTAGACGCGTTGCAGGTCTGGTTGGGTGATACCTGTATCGTTGAAAACGGAGGCCGTGCACTGAGCTATACAGAAGAAGCCGGACAGGCGGTGATGAATTGTGAAGAGATTACTATCCGCATCGTACTTAATCGTGGGAATAAACAGGAAACGGTCTGGACGACTGATCTGAGTAAAGATTATGTCGCTATCAATGCTGATTATCGTTCCTGATTAGGTAGTGCTCTGTGTCTGAATTAATTCATGTTGCCGCAGCTGCGATCTTTAATGAGTCAGGTGAGCTGCTGTTGGCGTTACGTGATAAGAGGCAGCATCAGGGTGGTTTATGGGAGTTCCCTGGGGGTAAGGTCGAGGCAGGTGAGAATGTTCAGGATGCGTTGGCCAGAGAGCTCAATGAAGAGCTGGGGATAGAGATTGATCTATCTGCTACGACTTCTTTAATACAGGTGCCTTACCACTACCCAGATAAATCGATACTGCTGGATGTCTTTCGAGTTAATCGTTTTAATGGCGAAGCTTATGGGCGCGAAGGGCAGCCTTTAAAATGGATCAGTCTCGCTGACCTGAATAACTATCAGTTTCCGGCCGCGAATAAACCGATCGTCAATGCTCTATTGTTGCCTCCTATGATCGCCATTACGCCTGAGTTACCGCGTGATTCCTACACTGAGTTTGTTCATCGTGCTCTGAGTAAAGGTGCGCAGGCCATTATGTTGCGGGCAAAGCATCTATCTGAGCTTGATCAGCTAAAACTTTATTTGCAGTTATCGAAAGAATTCCCTAGTCAGTTTCTGATATGGAATGGCTCTGTTGAATCTGCTAATGATGCCGGAATTTCGACTATTCATCTTAGCTCAGCGCGATTAATGCAGCTGCAACATCGGGATGAATTTAAGGGGCGTTGGTTAGGGGCTTCCTGCCATAACGAAGAACAGCTTCGTCATGCTGAGCGGGCCTGCCTCGACTATATAACCCTATCACCGGTAAGGCATACATTGAGTCACCCCGATGCTAGTCCCCTCGGGTGGGATCAGTTTGCTGACTGGGTAAGCGACTGTGCGCTGCCGGCTTACGCCTTAGGAGGCGTTGCAAGTGAGGATCTGGAGCTCAGTATTAATGCTGGAGGGCAAGGCATTGCTGCAATTCGCAGCTTTTGTTGAAAGTCTTCTTAATGCAGCGGTCGGTCCTGGTGATCCTGGCTTTCAGGGTCGTCAAAACTACTGCTGTAATCGTCTACGCTAGGTTCAGCCGCAACCTTGTACTCTTCTGAAGCCCAGGCTCCAAGGTCTATCATTTTACAACGTTCACAGCAGAAAGGGCGGAACTCGTTTTCTGGGTTCCATTCTAGCTGTTTGCTGCAGGTTGGGCAGGCGACTAGCGTTTTCTTTGTATGGGACGTGTTAGCCAAGTCGAGGCTCCTGTTTATTAGATTGTGCTAAGTTGTGCTAGGGTTAGAAATCTATTATGTAACGCTTCTATCTGAGGTTGCAACAACTCTTCAGAATCACTGTTATCAATAAGGCTGTCCGCGCGAGTCACTTTGTCTTCTCGAGGCATTTGAGCTGCGATGATAGCTTTGACTTGTTTGCTATCAGTGTTATCTCTAATCGCGGTACGGCTGATCTGGGTTGCTTCATCGACATCTACAACGACTGTGTGATCTACCAGCAGATGCTGGTCCGTTTCTAATAACAGGGGAGAGGCTAAAATAGCGTAAGCGGAAGCGGCTTGTGTTAATTGTAGTAAAATTTGCTCTCTGATGAGGGGGTGAAGTAGTTGTTCCAGCCAGTCGCGTTTCTCAGGCTGGTCAAAGACAATCTTTCTAAGCGTGGCGCGGTTTAGGTTGCCATCGGCTAGCAGAATAGTAGGACCGAACTGCTGGGTGATTGACTTCAGAGCAGGTTCTCCCGGCTGAACTACTTCTCGGGCAACGATATCAGCATCGACCACAGTGACGCCGAGTTGCTCGAATCGTCTGGACACTGCAGATTTTCCACTTCCAATACCACCGGTAAGGCCAACTACAAACATAGTAAAGTCTCTGTAATAATCTCGTTGTAATGATAGATTAAAAAATTAGCAGCTGAAGGTACAAGTCAGTCAGTTCATGGCCCCATAGGAGTGCGATCCACCCCGCGCCGGCTAGATATGGTCCGAAAGGAATAGGTGTTTGTGATTCATGACGGCTGAACGTTATCATCAGGCCGCCTACTACCGCTCCGATGAGTGAGGAGGCAAGGATAATCAGTGGCAGCATATCTGCGCCAGCCCATGCACCGAGTGCGGCTAATAGTTTGAAATCACCGTAGCCCATGCCTTCCTTTCCGGTAATTAACTTGAAAACCCAATACACAGACCAGAGGGAAAGATATCCTAGTACTGCCCCCCAAAGTGCTGAGGGAAGGGTAGTGAAATAGTCAAAGCTATTCAGTAGCAACCCGATCCAGAGCAGTGGCAGTGTTATTATATCGGGTAGTAGTTGATGATCGATATCGATTGCAGTCAGAGCAATGAGGCACCAGCTGAAGAAAACAATACTAAAGCTGATTAAATTGAAACCATACTGGTAGATAATAAAGGCGGAGATTGTAGCAGTTGCAAGCTCTATCAACGGGTATCGCAGTGATATTTTGTTTTCACAAGCGCTGCATTTCCCCCCAAGTATCAGAAAATAGCTAATTAACGGAATGTTTTCATACCAGCGTATTAGGTGCCCACAGGATGGGCAGGTAGAGGCTGGCTGGGCAAGGTTGTAGCTTTCTGTTGGCTCTGAAGAAGACTCTTTAGGAAAATCTTGAATATCAGGCAGGTTTGTTTCTACAGCCATCAGCTGCCATTCCTGCTCCATCATAATAGGAAGTCGGTGGATAACGACATTAAGAAAACTTCCGATTAACAGTGAAAAAATAAAGGCGAGTGATACTGCCAGCCAGGTGTTCGCTGCAATGAGTTCAAACAACATAAAGTCAGATATTCCTTAAGCTATACGACATTACCCAACTGGAAGATAGGTAGATACATTGCGATTACCAAGCCGCCTACGAGTACGCCCAGAATTGACATAATCATCGGTTCGATCAGGGTTGATAGATTGTCAACCGCGTCATCAACTTCTGCTTCGTAGTAGCTGGCAACTTTATCCAACATCATATCTAGTGACCCCGCTTCTTCGCCGATAGCGATCATCTGGGTAGCCATTGGCGGAAACAGGCCTGTCATAGTAATAGCGTTTTGTAATGATTGGCCGGTAGAAACGCCATTCTTCACTTGCTGAATAGCTGTTTCATAGACGATATTACCTGAAGCGCCGGCAGCAGAATCGAGAGCGTCGACTAGTGGCACCCCTGCGGAAAAAGTGGTTGCCAGGGTTCTGGCAAAGCGGGCTATAGCTGAGTTATGTAGTATCTGGCCAATAATCGGTAGTTTAAGCACTGTTCGGTCTACCCATTGTCTGAAGCCTTGCGACTTTTCATGGGCTTTAGATATCGCAAAGCCCGCCACGGCTATTGCAATAATGGCGATAAACCACCAGTCCTGAGCTATTTTTGATAAACCAACCACGAACATAGTGAATGCAGGCAGATCAGCTCCAAAGCTGGAAAAAACGCTTTCGAATTGGGGGACTACTTTTATCAGAAGTATCGCGGAAACAACAAGTCCGATAACTATTACGGCAATGGGGTAGGTAAGCGCTTTTTTAATCTTCTTTTTTAGGGCTTCAATCTTTTCTTTATAGGTGGCAATACGCTCGAGCATTGTTTCCAGAGAGCCTGAACTTTCACCCGCATGTACTAAATTACAATAAAGGTCATCGAAGTGCTTTGGGTGGCGCTCCAGAGCTTTAGCAAAGCTGGTACCGCCGCTTACATCGGTTTTGAGGTCATAAATTACCTTTTTCATTTTTGCTTTTTCAATACCGTTGGCTACGATATCAAAGCCTTGTAGCAGAGGGACACCGGATTTGAGCATGGTGGCGGTTTGTCGGGTAAACAGGGCAATATCCAGCGGTACGATCGGTTTGTTGTGATTACTGAACATGCTATAGGTTTGCTTGCGGACTTTTTTCGGCATTATGCCTTGCTTGCGCAGCAGTGCTTTCGCCTCACCCAGGTTGTCGGCATTGATTGAACCTTTGCTAGGGTTGCCGCTTTTATCTTTACCTTCCCAGTTAAAGGTGATAGGTGCCTTATCTGTCGCTTTCTTAGCCATCTGGGTGGTTTCCGTCTACAGGTTTAGAATATTTAAATCTTATAATATTTAAAGTATTAACAATAATATGAGGTCGTTAAAGTTTAATGACCCGGTTCATCTCTTCCAGGCTAGTGACGCCCTGAATAACCTTCCGTAGGGCTGATAACCTTAGAGATCTGAAACCCTGCTTCTTTGCTGTGTTGAGAATGTCCAATGAGCTTCCGTTGTCCATTATAACCTGAGCAATTTCCGGGCTCATTGACATCGTCTCATAAACACCGACACGGCCTTTATAGCCTTTGTTACATTTATTACAGCCTTCCGGGTTGTGCTCAAATATATTGAGGCCTGCTTTTATCTGTTCAGGGGTAAAACCTTCTTCGACTAGCGTAGCCTCAGGGATATTAGCCGGTTTTTTACAGCCTGTGCACAGACGTCGTCCTAATCGCTGAGCAATAATCATAGACACAGATGTGGCGATGTTAAAGGCAGGAACACCCATATTGCGTAGTCGAGTTAGCGTTTCTGCTGCGCTGTTGGTGTGCAGGGTTGATAGCACCATATGGCCGGTTTGGGCCGCCTTAATCGCAATTTCTGCTGTTTCAATGTCCCGGATCTCACCTACCATGACCACATCAGGATCCTGGCGCAGGAATGAACGTAATGCTTCAGCGAAGGTTAGTCCTACTTTGATGTTCACATGTACTTGGTTTATTCCTTCGAGGTTGATCTCTACGGGGTCTTCTGCCGTTGATATATTTCGCTCAACGGTGTTAAGGATATTCAAGCCGGTGTATAGCGATACGGTTTTACCACTACCCGTAGGGCCTGTTACCAGAATCATGCCCTGAGGCTTATGCAGAGTCTGCATGAACAGTTCTTTCTGATCTTCATCGTAGCCCAGAGCTTCGATGCCCATCTGTGCACTGGTAGGGTCCAGAATACGTAGAACAACTTTTTCCCCCCAGAGAGTGGGCAGTGTGTTTACCCGAAAATCGATGGCGCGGTTTTTCGATATCTTCATTTTTATGCGGCCATCCTGAGGCACGCGCCTTTCAGATATATCCATCTGTGACATGACTTTAAGGCGAGCACAGAGGCGGGGGGCCAAGTTAGAAGGAGGTTTAGCGACTTCCTGCAGAATGCCATCGATACGACAACGGATGCGATAGGTTTTTTCATAGGGCTCAAAGTGAATATCCGATGCCCCGCTTTTTATCGCATCCAGGAGTATCTTATTAACAAAGCGTACGATCGGCGCATCGTTTGCTGCATCTTCGCCGGTGTCTTCTTGCTGTTCTTGAAGTCCTTCATCGATCTCAAGGTTATCAAGATCTGCATCATCAAGGCCGTCTAAGGCAGAGTTTTGTTCATCAAGGAAGGTGTCGATGAGATTAGAAAGCTTATCTTCCTCAACTATGACGCCTTCGGTAGTAGTGCCCGTATGAAATTTGAATTCGTCCAATGCCTGGATGTTTGTGGGATCGGATATAGCAACATAGAGTCGGTTGTCACGCTTGATCAGTGGTAGAGCATGATGTTTGGTTATCAGTTTTTCATCTACCAGTCCCTGAGGGAGGGCTTCAATGTCGATAACTTCAAGGTCGAACAAAGGCATGCCAAATTCATCTGCGGCCGCTGCGGCCGCTCGGTAGGCACTCACCAAACGGTTTTCAATAATATGGGCAATAAAAGGTTTATTGTCCTTGCGGGCTGTTTTTAGGGCGTCCATCGCTACATCAGATGAAAATACACCATCGTTAACCAGTCGTCTCGCCAAACCACTTAGGGGCTGAAAGGGTTGTACGCTCATAATGTCAGAGAATCCATTTTAGCTGCTTTTATCGGCGTCATATCAAGATGCTTAAGTTTATAACGCTTTAACTTAAACTGCCTTGTATTATTATCTATTTGTAAAGTAACATCTATCGGTCGGTTTGAGAATCAACAGGCGCTTGCTTTAGGTCACTGGACTGCCATAAAAAATAGGTTATTATCATATCAGGCTCGTATGGAGCATGGATGAAGAGCTATATGGCAAGGGAAAGGGTCGTTCGGAGCAAGGATGATGATGAATACTTTATACTCGCTGGAGAGTTGATAATGAAAAGTACAATTAAAAAGCAACAAGGTTTTACCCTGATCGAATTGATGATCGTAGTGGCGATTATTGGTATTCTGGCAGCGATTGCATTGCCTGCGTATCAGGATTATACAACTCGTGCAGCTTATACTGAGGTTGTACAGTCGACACAGGCAGCGAAAGTATCTGTTGATGTATGCTTTAGCGTTACTGCTGATATAACAGATTGTGATGGCGGTACAAATAATGTACAAGCAAATATTGCGGCAGGTGAGTATGGCGGTGATACTGTAAATACTGTTGCGACAGTTGATGGTGTGATTACAGCTACTCCTCTGGCTAATGGTCAGATTGCAGTAACTGATACTTATGTATTGATACCTACAGCAGCTTCAGCTGGTAACCTTGCTTGGACTACAAGTGGTGGTGGTGTTACAAGCGGTTGGGCAAACTAATAGTAAAGACTGTGTTTTTAAGGGCCTCGGTATTTACCGGGGCTTTTTTGTATTAGGCTTATCGCCAATACTTATATTTGGATAATTGTTATTAAATTAGTTTTTCTATCTAAAAGATGTATAAATGAATAAAAAAACAATCCTGTTCATTCTTATCGCTATCACCGCAGCCGTCACTTATTACCTTTACGAAGAACCTCTGTCTCTTGAAAAACGGGCGGTTGTTGAAGCGGAACTGGCTTCTCAGCCGGATAAATACCCCGCAACTCCCGTTTGGTGGGCTGATGGTGGTGTACTGGCTATAGGGATGCTTCCTCTAGATGGAGGGGGGAAGCGTAACGATAGTGCTAAAGAGATCTGCAATATTCTCTGGAAACATGATGTCAATAAAACCACGGTTGAGGTTTACGATATCCTTCAGATACAACAAACTCAGGATATTGACGGACAGCAGCTGATAGGTACCGCTGATTGTCGGCGTGCTGTACCATGACTTTGAGTGGTAATGTAGCTCTTTAGATACAGATCAACACTATTGTGACGTTGTTGTTACCCAAATTGGGTATCAGAAATCAAACGCTTAATTGTTTCCTTTTTGGAATCAATGAGTCTGTAGAAGTATAGAAAAACCGTCTGCCAAGACGGTTTTTTGTGTTTTAATAAGTGTAAATAATCAAACAAACCGCATCGACAGATCAACCGCTTTGCAGTCTTTGGTCAGCAGGCCGATAGAGATATAGTCAACGCCGGTTTCTGCAATGCTTCTCAGTGTATGTTCGTCAATGCCCCCAGAAGCTTCTAGTTTGGCTGGGGTTGGGTGTTCTTTGTTTTTTTGTACTGCCAGACGCAGGCCTGCGTGGTCAAAGTTGTCCAGCATAACGATATCTGCGCCCGCTTCTAATGCTTGCATAAGCTCATTAAATGATTCGACTTCCACTTCTACCGGCTTGCCAGGTTCATTACGTTTGGCTGTGGCGATTGCATTGGTAATTGAGCCACAGGCCATGATGTGGTTTTCTTTGATGAGGAAGGCGTCGTAGAGGCCGATGCGGTGATTAAAGCAGCCGCTACAGCTAACGGCGTATTTCTGTGCATTTCGCAGGCCTGGAATGGTTTTACGGGTATCGAGCAGCTTTACGCCAGTGCCTTCAACCAGAGATGCGTAATATGAGCTGATGGTGGCTGTCGCTGACAGTGTTTGCAGAAAATTTAGGGCGCAACGTTCGCCGGTTAGAAGTGAGCGGGCAGAGCCTTCAAGTTTAAACAATGTTTGATCAGCCGCTACCTGTTCACCATCTTGTACCAGCCAGTTTACTCTGACAGTTTTATCTACTTGGCGGAATACCTCATTGACCCATTCAACCCCGCAGATAACAGCGTTCTGACGGCTGATAATCCTAGCCTTTGCTTGCTGGTCGGCAGGAATCAGTTGTGCTGTGATATCCCCATCGCCAATATCTTCAGCCAGAGCAGTTTTAACGGTAGCTGCGATATCGGTTAGCAATTTGGTATTGGCCATGAGGGCTCCGTTTAAATGATCTGAATCCGGTTATTCGGCTATCACAAACGGTGGCTGTTCAGATAGCTTGTCTGATGTGAAGGGCGTGGTAATATCTATGGCCATTCACAGATCGGTATTTTAGCGGAAACCTGCAGGGTAAAGTAGTCGCTGATAGAGGAAAAATGACGCTGATTAAAAAGAGTTTACAGCTAGAAGAGGGTTGGCTTAAAGATGCTGAGCATTGTCCGTCGCCCAATTTTAATCATCGTCCAGAAAATGTGACGCCTCGGCTGTTAGTTATTCATAATATTAGTCTCCCACCCGCAAAATTTGGTGGTGGTTATATTAAGGATTTTTTTCTTAATCGGTTAGACAGTACAGCAGATCCCTATTTTGAAACTATTGAATCTCTGCAAGTATCGGCGCATCTGTTGATTGAGCGCGATGGCCAGTTAGTACAGTTCGTTAGTTTTGATCAGCGAGCCTGGCATGCGGGTGCGTCTGAATATTGTGGTGCCATTGAGTGTAATGATTTCTCTGTCGGTATTGAGTTGGAAGGTACCGACGATATTCCCTATACGGATCGGCAATATCAACAGCTTGTAAAGGTGACAGCTGCGCTACTTAACTATTATCCATTCATGTTACCTGAACATATTACCGGCCATTCAGATATTGCCCCACAACGAAAGACGGACCCCGGTATAGCCTTTAACTGGGAATATTATAATCGTCTGTTAAGCATGGAGATTACAGGATGAAGTTTCTAGCAGTACTGTTGGTGATCATTCTAGGGCGCTTTAAACCTCGGCCAAAAAGGGTCAGCAAGTTTGCTAAGGCAGCTATCCCTCAGAGCTTATTACACTGGCTGATGCTGACACTCTATCTGATTATTCTTGAGGTGCTGTTAATACTGTTTTTTAGCTGGGAGTTCGGCATCTTTGTTTTAGCCATAGAACTATTGGTCTTATATCTCTATCTGGAAAGTTGGTCGCCCAGCGAGTTGACTGGAAAATACTACATCGATTGGTGTCGGGGGGACTTTCAGGGTGCATGGCTCCAGCTTGCAGGGATGATGGGATTGAGGAGAACAGATGAGGTGACTGATTGCCAGTCTGCTCATTACGCGATCTGCCAGCAATATCTGTACCTGTCACTTACAGGATTCTTTTCGACGTTATTTTGGTTTGTATTGTTAGGCATACCGGGGGTTTTTCTTTCTCTATGGGCTAACTGGCAGACACAGCGTCAAGCAGCGTCGGCTGCAGCGAAACTTGCAGAAATCATACTCTGGCTTCCTGCCAGGTTACTTGGATTTACTTTTTTTATTGTGGGTAACGGTGTTAGTGCTTATTCCCAGCTTAATAACAGTGATAGCCGTCAGGAGAGTGCGCGTGATTGGCTATTTCGTGTCGCATTAGCTGCAGTGGGCGAAGAAAGCTTCAGACAGTACCAATCAGGAATTGAGTGTGGTGACGAGCAATTCAGGCACCTTGCAGCAGAAGAGATCGTTCATCTTAATAAGCTGATTCGGCGCGCCGCTATATTATGGCTAGTGGTGTTGGGTGTACTGACGATGTTGGGTATAGAAACGCCGCTTTATTAAAATAATGTTAATTAAAAAGTTAGAGTGGCTCCGGATCTCCGTTTACCCCTAGTAGATATATGGGTAAACTAAAGCGAGAATCATTATCATTTATATTAGAGATAACATTAAGCTATGACTCGCTTATTGGAACATTCACCTTTATTAGAGCTTAAAGCCCTCAGTTGTGGTTATGGTAATACCGTTATTACCGAACAGCTTAGCTTTCAGTTACAGGCGGGGGAGATCGCTTGCCTGCTGGGGCCTAGTGGCTGTGGTAAGACTACTGTATTGCGTGCGATAGCAGGATTTAACCCTTTGTTATCTGGCAGCATCAGTCAGAATGGGCGGGTGATCTCAGATCTGAATTTCACCCAGCCTCCTGAACAGCGGGGTATAGGTGTTGTGTTTCAGGATTACGCACTTTTCCCCCATCTTAGCGTGTTTGATAATATCGCCTTTGGTTTAAATGGCCGAAGTTCGTCAGAAAAAAGAGAGGCGGTTAATAGCTTGCTGAAGCTGGTTGAGCTTCCGGATATCTCTTCCCGTTATCCCCATGAACTGTCAGGCGGACAGCAGCAACGAGTCGCGCTGGCCCGCGCCCTGGCGCCTAAGCCTAAATTACTGTTGATGGACGAGCCTTTCTCTAACCTTGATACAGACCTCCGTCGTCAATTAGCACTTGAAGTCCGTTCTATTCTGAAAGATCAGGGAATTGCAGCGATTATGGTCACCCATGATCAGGAAGAAGCTTTTGCTATCAGTGATAAATTAGGCATCCTTGCAAATGCACAGTTACAACAATGGGGAACGCCTACGGAACTCTACTATCAACCATTAAATCCTATGGTTGCGGGGTTCGTCGGTAAAGGGGAGTTGTTTGATGCCGAGTGTCTGAGTGAGACAACGGTGCAAACCGAATTGGGTACTATTGAGTTTGCCGAGCCATTTGGAGCTGAATCCGGTAAGCAGTTATCGCTTTTTATTCGCCCAGCGGATATACGCCCAAGCATCGAGCAGGGCGCAGTGATGGCAAGGGTAGAGCAGAAAGAGTTTCTGGGTAATTCAGTTGTTTATCAGTTGATGTTGCCTTCAGGACGGCAGATTGAGTCTGAAATTTTTGAACCATTGATGTTCGAAGTAGGCTCGCAGGTCTCTTTGCATATTGCCGCGCACCGGCCGATAGCTTTCGCTTCTTAGTTTATTTTCTAAACGCCAGCCGCAAAAGTAGAGCTCTTACATAGGGCTTTATAGTAGAGCTCATAAATAGAGTTTTAAAGTAGCGCTTTAGTTACTATCCCGGGTTCCCGAGATAGTTCTGCTGAGTAGAATAACCGGAATAATCCCCACTAGTACTATCAGCAGTGCCGCCAGCGAACAAGCTTCCAGCATTTCATCAGAGGCGTACTGGTATACATAGGTTGCTAGGGTGTCGTAATTGAACGGACGCAGTATGAGTGTTGCGGGTAGCTCTTTCATACAGTCAACAAACACTACCAGTGAGGCTGTAAGTATTCCTCCTTTGATCAGTGGCAGGTGTACTTTTACCAGTGTCTGTAGGGGGGAGAGTCCCAGCGAACGTGATGCCATATCCATACTTTCGGTAATCTTGTTCAGACTAGATTCCACCGAACCGACCGACACTGCAAGAAAACGGACCACATAGGCAAAGACCACCGCGAAGGCTGTTCCGCTGAGCAATAGACCTGTGGATATATTGAAATACTCTTCCATCAGGCTATCCACTGCATTATCAAAGGCTGCCAGAGGGATAATTACACCTATCGCCAGTACCGCGCCCGGCATTGCATAACCCAGGCTAGAGAACTGGGCAGCAATTTTCAGGCTTTGCTTTTTATGTAAGCGTTTTGAGTAGGCCAGTAACAACGCAATAACGATGGTCAGCAGTGCAGCGATGGTCGACAAAATGAAGCTGTGGCTGGCATGAGTGATAAAGTCACTGGTCCAGAGCTGGTCTAAATTACTGAATGCGTAGCCGGCAAGTACCCAGACAGGAATGACGAAGCCGGTAATAACGGGCAGGGCGCAGAGGAGAGTGGCGCCCCAGGCCTTCCAGCCGGATAGTTGGTAGCCTGTGAGTGCTTTGAAACGATCTGAGCTATGAAATTGTCGTTGTTTCGACCGTGCCAGTCGTTCCAGCGAGATCAGCATAACTACAAATATCATCATCAGACTGGCTATTTGGGCAGCGCCGCCCAAGTTATTCATGTTCAACCAAGTATCATATATCCCTGCGCTCATGCTTTTAACTGCAAAGTAATCCACAGTGCCGAAGTCGTTGAGGGTTTCCATGGATACCAGGGAAAGTCCTACAGCGATAGCGGGTCGGGCGATCGGTAATGATACCCGGTAGAAGCTTTGAAACGGAGTGCAGCCTAGGGTGCGACTTGCATCATGGATAGTAGTTGATTGTTCGAGAAAAGAGGCGCGGGCCAGTAGATAAATGTAGGGATAGAGAACCATCGCCAGCATCAGGATTGCACCGCCTAAGGTGCGAATATCCGGAAACCAATAATCCCGGGCAGTTTGCCAACCGAAGATCTCACGTAGAAAAATTTGTAGTGAACCCGAGTACTCAAGCAGGTCAGTATAGACATAAGCGATGACATAGGCGGGTACAGCAAAAGGTAAAAGTAGTGCCCATTCAAAGATGCGTCGACCAGGGAAGCGACACATGGTGACCAACCAGGCACCACAGACACCGGTTGCAATGGAGAGCGCGCCTACGCCAAACAGTAACTGAAGCGTTGTTATGACGTATACCGGTAGGACGGTTTCTACCAGATGGCCCCAGATGTTTTCTTCGGGAAAGAGGGCCAGGTAAAAGACTGATAGCACCGGCAACGCTATCATCAAGGCGGTTGTCCAGGTACAGCTATACCAACCAAACAGATACCCTCTGCGCCCGGATATTAACGGGGGGAGTTGTTCTGTTTCATGTCTGGCGGGTTCGGCTTGCATCTGTTGCCTTATGTAAATGAGAACATAAACGAAAAACGGTAGCGCGCAGACTACCGTTTTGAATTTAGATTGTCGATATAAGCCGGATACTTTATCAGGTTATATCAGTTATCAAAGCCAACTTTGTCAACCAGCTTAGCCGCATCAACACGTAGCTTCGCTACTTTCTGCAAGCTAACGCTGTCCTGTTTGAACTCTCCCATGTATTGCTCAATCAAAGCAGAACGCTTGGTGTTAGGGCGAACAGGAAATTCAAAGTTAGCTTCTGCATACATCGCCTGAGACTGAGCCTCACTGAGAAACTCCATCAGCTTAATGGCGTTCTCCTTGTTAGGTGCGTATTTAGTTAGTGCGGCACCGGATATGCTCATGTGTGTGCCACGATCTTGCTGGTTAGGGAAAACCAGGTTAACAGAGTTCGCCCACTCTTTTTGTTCAGGTTGTTTTTCGTTGGTGATCATCTTGCCGAAGTAGTATGAGTTGCCCAACGCAAGATCACATACGCCCTCTTTAACCGCTTTAACCTGAGCACGGTCATTACCTTGAGGTTTGCGTGCCAGATTGGCTTTCAAGCCTGTTAGCCACTGTTCTGTGTCTGCTTCACCATGTTGAGCAATCATAGAGCCGATCAGTGTCAGGTTGTAGCTGTGCTTTCCACTACGAGTACAGATACGACCTTTCCATTTTGGATCGGCCAGTTCTTCATAGCTTGTGATCTCACCCTGAGCGACGCGGTCTTTAGAGGCGTAGATCAATCGAGCACGGGTGGTGAGTCCAAACCACTGGTCTTTAGGGTCACGGAACTGCTCAGGAATGTTTTGTTCCAGTACTTCACTATCGACAGCTTGCGTTAATCCCGTTGCAACGGCGTAATAAAGTGGGCTGATATCTGAGGTTAGCAACAGATCCGCAGGAGAGTTCTTACCTTCATGCTCTAAACGTTCTATCAGGCCTTTCTTCGCAAAAACAACATTGGCTTTAATACCCGTTTCAGCAGTGAAAGCTTCCAACATCGGTTGAATCAGGAACTGCTGACGGTAGGAATAGATATTCACTTCACTGGCAGCGGAAACAGAAGTTGCTGCAATGGTAAGTGGAAGAGCGATAAATGCCAGTTTTTTAAATGTGTTCTGCATTGTGATTATTCCTGAATAGTACCTGTGTAAGGCTTGGCGTAAACATCTTAATTGCTAATGCGAACCATTCTTATTTATATTTGCATTGATGTCAATGCTAATGAGTATGATTCTCAATTAAGTTGATTCAGATCAATGAACGGCCAGGTTGGATCACGTGTTATTCAAAGCCGTCGCCTGGGTAGTGAGTGCTCAGACCGGAAATAATCTGGCGAGTAAGACCGGTACTGCATTCTCAACCCTAAGAATACGGGGGCCTATATGAATCGCATCAAAGCCGGTGGCTTGAAGTTTCTCAATCTCATAGGGTATAAATCCGCCTTCAGGGCCAATCGCCAGTGTTGTTTTTACCGGGGCAGAGACAGGGCAGTCTGAAGCGTTATAGGGATGAGCCACCAGAGCTCGGGATTGGGCTGCCAGTTCGGGCAGTTCATCTTCGACAAAAGGTTTGAATCGCTTACGTAGGTGAATTTCGGGTAATTGTGTATCCCCTGACTGCTCTAACCCCAGCAATAGTTGCTCCCTGAGGTTATGATCCTGAAGAATGGGTGTCGACCAATAACTTTTATCAACCTTGTATGAGTTGATCAGGTAAATCTGCTTCACTCCCATACTGGTTATTGTCTGCAAAGTACGCTTTAGCATTTTTGGCCGGGGTAAAGCGAGTAGTAGTGTCAGAGGCAACGGTGGGGGAGGAGTGTTGTCCAGATGAATTTCCAGAGTAATACTTTGCTCAGAAAGGCCGGTTACGGTTCCACGACCGATATCACCATTCAGCAGACCTACTTTCAGCTGTTGGTTTTCAACCGGCTGATAGAACTGTTTTATGTGCTGAAAACGCCGGTCACTGATAACAGCAGTGTCCGAAGCGATGAAATCACTTTCAAAAAGCAGAATCAGGTTCATGGTGAGCTCTGGAGAGGATTAAAGGCGGCTATTCTAAAGCAGCCTTTATGACTTATCCATCTTGCAGCTTCTTTAACTTATAAGCGAGAGCCGGGCGAGTCAGTCCAAGTTTTCGGGCTGCTTTTGAAACATTACCATTACACTGCGCCATCGCTTCTTCGATTAACTGTTGCTCTAGTTGTTCAAGACTGAAGTTTTCTACTAGCAGGCTTTCGACGGTTTCCTGATTCTCAGTGGTAGATTTTTGTGGCTCTTCACTGAGCAGTCCACTGCCGTTAATTATGTTCAGGGGGTGAGAAGGCTCTGAAAGAGAGGGGAAGAAACTGGCCATGCCGATTGTCTGGTTGTTATCAGTGAGAATGACGCCCCGCTCAATCATGTTTTCCAGCTCACGGATATTACCCGGCCACTTGTATTGCGTCAGTGCCTGCATCGCTTTATCTGAGATGCCCGATGTCTTCTTGTTATATAAGGTGCAATACTTTTCCAGAAAGTGTTCGGTTAATAGCGGTATATCTTCAGTGCGATCTCGAAGTGGAGGAATATGCACAGGATATACATTTAAGCGGTAAAAAAGGTCTGCCCGGAAACGACCTTCCTGCACGGCCACTTCAAGGTCTTCATTGGTTGCAGCCACAACTCTGACATCGATGCGTCGGGTGCGATTATCGCCGACCCGCTCCAATTCGGATTCTTGCAGTACTCTTAGTAGTGAAGCTTGGGCTCTGGGTGTGAGTTCGATGACCTCATCAAGGAAAATAGTGCCCAAGTGAGCGCGCTCAAACTTGCCTTCTCTGGATTGGGTTGCGCCGGTATAGGCGCCCTTTTCTACGCCGAATAATTCAGCCTCAATCAGATCGGGAGGAATACAGGCGCAGTTAATTGCAACAAAAGGTTTGTCTGCCCTGTCACTTGAGGAGTGCAGGCCTTTGGCGACTATCTCTTTACCGACGCCAGTTTCTCCTTGCAAGAGAACGCTGACTTTACTCTTTGAGGCTTTGCGTATCAGGTGGCAAACATTCTTGAAGGCGTTTGAGTGCCCTACACTATTGAACAGAAGGTCGTCTTCAACTTCGTTGTTGCGAAACTGATTTTTCAGGACAGTAACTTCATTCTGCAACGCTAAAAGTTCTTCTATCATCGGGTCAGGAAGTAGGTATTTACCTGCTTCTTCGGCATCGTCCCACTCTTCGGCTGGCCTTCCTTCTATGTGACAATGATCGACGCCGGTACCGGCACATTGTGTCTCTCGAAAAATGACCTGACGCTTCATGTAATAGGTAGAAAAACCACTGGCGTAGCCGATCAGAGTCCAGCAGACCGGCACATCTGAGTTGCCAAAATTTGCCAGATGGGTTTCAACTTCGTGGGAGTTATACCAGTCAAAAGATCCGTAGAAATGGTCGGTATCTTCGTCAAACTCCAAAGAAATTGGGACTACTTTAACCATGCCTTTAATGGCATGAAGTTGTGGTCCAACCATGAACATTTCATTAGCGGTCATATCTGGGCGAATCTTTTTAGCCAGTTCAGCATCTCGCCAGCCAGTATGATATCCAAAGCGCATCAGGAAGCCTTTAGCACGCTCGACGCCCATGGTTTGAATCAGTTCATTTCGCAGTAATCCCATTACGGAAGAATGGATTAACAGCATTCGCTGCTCATCCAGCCAGATTTTTCCCTCTTCATTTTCAAAACGGATCTGTTTTAAGAGGTCTTGATTATCAGGTAGCGTTGGTGATGTTTCAGTCATTTTTAGCACAGCTTTTACTTTTTTTTTTGATTATATTTTGTAAGTTTAAGCATTAAATCCTTACTTATTGTGGCGCTAATTATGCTTAAAAAACAATACCTATTTTGATTTCCTCCTACGATAGTCAAAGATGAGGAGGTCAGGTGTTTTTCACTTTTTCATCAACTTTTAACTATTTCATGAGCTTTTCATCTAGCTTTTTGTTCACCTGCCAATCACGCATCTTTATTGCTCTTCTTGTTTTTTATTATTTAAAATCAATTAGTTATAGTTTTTAAGCAATTATATTTCATCTTTTTTCCTCTCTGGCACAACCGTTGCAGCATCTCCGGTGATCAAAACTTAATTTCACAGGTGAGCACATGGTAGATCTGAAACTACACACCCGTAAAGATTCAGAAGACAGATCCAGCTTTGATCAGCTGACAAAATTTGTCCGGGTACGTAGCTCCGGAAATGCACGTTTTGTTGAGTTTGATTTTGCGATTGGTGACCCGGCGTTGTTCGTCGAACTAATCATGCCGCAGGGTGCGTTCGATCAATTCTGTAAAACCAATGATGTTGTCTTTATGACTGAGGAACAGCAGCAGGTGGTGGATGCAGAGATGGAGAAATGGCGGTATGGGGAAGAAACGCTGATGGCAAATAACCGTCGCTGACCCTGAATGGTCCGCGGTGATTTGACAATAACAATAACGATCCAAATAAGATGGGAAAAAGCAAATGACCATTGAGATTAAAACATCAACACTTGAGCCGGTGCGCAATACCTTTGCACATATTGAACGTCGTTTCGGAGATAAGCCGGCGACTCGCTATCAGGAAGCGACCTACGACGTTGCGTCAGAAATTAACTTTCACTACAAGCCTCTCTGGCAACCGGAATATGAACTGAACGATACCGGGCGAACCGCTATTGTGATGGAAGACTGGTACGCCTTTAAAGACCCTCGTCAGTTCTATTATGGCTCTTATGTACAGATGCGTGCTAAGCAGCAGGAAGTGGCTGAAAGTAATTATAGTTTCTTTGAAAAGCGTAATTTGGCGCGTCTTATTCCAGATGAAATTCAACGCAAAGTGATTCGTCTGCTAGTACCTCTTCGCCATGTAGAGCAGGCCGCCAACCTCAATAATATCTACGGTAGTTCTCTGGGTTATGGCACCGCAATTACTCAAGCGTTGCTTTATAACGGTATGGATCGTTTGGGCAACGCTCAGTATCTCTCTCGGATAGGCCTGATTCTTGATAGCAATTCCGGTGATGCGCTAAACGAAGCCAAGCGCTATTGGATGGACGATGCTATTTGGCAAGGAGTTCGGTCGTACTGCGAAGCAAATATTTGCGTAGAAGACTGGTTTGAGTCCTTTGTTGCCCAGGACGCAATTCTGGATGGCCTGATCTATGAACTGGTGTATCTACAGTTTGATCAGTGGCTGGCGGATAACGGTGGTCAGGACTTCAGCATGCTGACTGAGTTTATTCAGAACTGGAATAAAGATACCAATCGCTGGGTTGATGCGGTGATGAAAATTTCAGCAGCAGAATCGGATGCGAATAAACAGTTACTGGAGCAGTGGATCGGCACCTGGAAAGCTAAAGCATTAGAAGCACTTGCCCCGTTGGCTGAGGAGATGGTTGGTCCTGAAGCGCTGGCGATCGCTGAAAATGCGCTGGTTAAACGTCTGAATAAAGCGGGCTTACTGAAATAAGCGCTGAGCAGGCGTCGAAGTATGAGCTCAGTAAGCCAGGAATAAAAATAAGGAAAACCACAATGTCGAAAGTATACATTGCACTGCAGGACAACGATGAGTCTCGCTATATTGTCGAAGCGATCGAAGAGAGTAATCCTGATTCTACTGTTATCCATCAACCGGCCATGATTCGTATTGAAAGGGAAGGTCGGCTGGTAATTGAACGCGCAGTGGTAGAAGAGAAGATGGGCCGGGACTGGGATGTGCAGGAACTGCATATCAATCTTATCACCCTCGGCGGTAACGTAGATGAAGATGACGACCAGTTCGTCCTCGAGTGGAAACAGTAAGGGTAGAATATTATGGCTGCTAAAAAACTAAATATAAAAGATAAGTATCGCCTTCTTACCCGTGATCTGGATTGGGATTTTTCCTACGAAGATCGTAAACAGGCTTTTCCGTATGAAGAGTTTGAAGGCATCAAAATCACTGACTGGAATAAGTGGGAAGATCCGTTCCGTCTGACGATGGATTCCTATTGGAAATATCAGGCAGAGAAAGAGAAAAAGCTCTACGCTATCTTTGATGCATTTTCCCAGAATAATGGTCACCTGAATGTCGTAGATTCTCGCTATGTTAATGCCTTGAAACTATTTCTCACCGGTGTGTCGCCGCTTGAGTATCAAGCCTATCAGGGCTTTGCTCATGTAGGCCGCCAGTTTGGTGGTGTGGGTGCCCGGGTCGCCTGTCAGATGCAGTCGCTGGATGAACTGCGTCATGTACAGACTCAGATTCACGCGATGAGCCACTACAATAAGTTCTTCGATGGTTTCCAGGAATTCAGTCATATGCACGATCGCGTATGGTACCTGTCTGTACCGCGTTCGTTCTTCTGTGATGCTCGTAGTGCGGGGCCATTTGAATTTATGGTCGCGATCGGTTTCTCCTTCGAGTATGTACTGACCAATTTGCTGTTTGTGCCCTTTATGTCCGGTGCCGCTCATAACGGTGACATGGCGACAGTGACGTTTGGTTTCTCCGCTCAGTCTGACGAAGCCCGCCATATGACGCTGGGTCTGGAAGTGATCAAGTTTCTGTTGGAACAGCACGAAGATAACGTGCCAATTGTGCAGAAATGGATCGATAAATGGTTCTGGCGTGGTACTCGTCTGTTGACCATCGTGGCGATGATGATGGACTACATGTTGCCGAACAAAGTTATGTCCTGGAAAGAAGCCTGGGAAGTCTACTTCGAAGAAGCCGGTGGTGCTCTGTTTAAGGACCTGGCCCGCTATGGAATCCGCATGCCCAAATATGCGGAAACTATCGAAAAGGAAAAAGAGCACATATCCCATCAGGCTTGGTGGACCTTCTACACCCACGGACATGCAGCGGGATTCCATACCTGGATTCCATCGGATAAAGAGCTTGACTGGTTGTCTGCCCAGTACCCGGATACCTTTGATAAGTACTATCGCCCATTGTGGGAGTTGGCAAAGGAGCAGGAAGCTAAAGGTGAGCGTTTTTACACTTCAGGCCTGCCACAGCTTTGTCAGACCTGTCAGATCCCTATGCTGTTTACCGAGATGGATAACCCGAACCAGAATTCGATGCGTGACTCGGTCTTTGAAGATGAGCGTTACCATTTCTGCTCAGATGGTTGTAAGGATATTTTCGATGAAGAGCCGGAGAAATATGTTCAGTCCTGGTTGCCTGTTCATCAGATCTTCCAGGGTAACTGCGGCGGTCCCGGTGTTGAGGATGTGCTGAGTGATTATTATAAAATGAATGTCGGCGTCGACAATATGGATATTAAAGGCTCGCCTGACGAGAAACGTTGGAATGAGTGGAAAGGCATCGCCTGACCCATCGTCAATTGAGCTGGGGCGGTACTGCCGCCCCCGTATTAGGAAATAGGAGAATAATAATGCCTGTATATGCACTAAATCCTGGTTACAAAGGCGAACGGATGGACCGGGTCGAGAATTTTCACGGCAATCAGCTTGTCTATGTTGGCTGGGATGAACATCGAATGTTCTGTGCGGCTAAAGCATTTCCGTTACCGCCCTCAATGCCATTTGCGGCAGTAATCGAAAATATTATGCCGGAAGCCTTCGGTCAGCATCCTGAGTTCAGCCAGATTAATTGGGAAACGGCTGAATGGCTATTAGATGGTGAGCCCTTCAAACCACAGCTGGAGGCTAGCCTTGAAGCACAGGGAGTGGGTCATAAATCGATGGTTCGCTTTAAAACCCCTGAACTGCAGGGTTACCAAAACGCCGGTGTCTGAATAAGACATATGAGTAGGGCGGAGCCTGCCGAGTGAACTGGGCAGGTTCTGTAACAAGGTGAGAATATGAGTTATGAAGTCACAGTAGAACCAACCGGCGATGTGATCGAGGTTGAAGAGGGTCAGACCATCCTGGATGCGGCTCTGCGTCAGGGCGTCTGGTTACCCTTTGCTTGTTGTCATGGAACTTGCGCTACCTGTAAGGTGCAGGTGCTGGAAGGTGAAAGTGACCTGGGTAACGCATCACCTTTTGCTTTAATGGATATGGAGCGGGATGAGGGTAAGGTGCTGGCCTGCTGCTGTACCCCTGAGTCTGATATGGTGATCGAGGCTGATATCGATGTTGATGATGATTTTGCCGGCTATCCGGTATTAGATTTCATTGGTACCGTTTCCGAGATAAGAGATCTGTCTCCTACCATTAAAGGGATCTTTTTTGAACTGGACAAACCGATGGAGTTTCAGGCCGGCCAGTATATCAATCTGAACATTCCAGGAGTGGAAGGTAAGCGGGCATTCTCTATCGCTAATAAACCCTCCGATGCCAGTACACTTGAGTTACATGTGCGGATGGTACCGAACGGCGCAGGCACCACTTACCTGCATGAACAGTTAGAGGTAGGTGATACACTGGATGTATCGGGGCCTTATGGTCAGTTCTTTGTGCGAAAATCAGATGATCAGGGAGCTGTCTTTATCGCTGGTGGTTCTGGTCTTTCAAGCCCTCAATCGATGATACTGGATATGCTGGAAGAGGGTGATAAGCGGCCAATCACTCTGTTACAGGGTGCACGTAATGTGGCTGAACTGTATAACCGGGAACTGTTTGAGAATCTGGATAAAGAGTTCGACAACTTTAGCTATGTTCCAGCACTGAATGCGCCCGAGGAAAACGATAACTGGCAGGGCTTTACCGGCTTTGTTCATGAAGCTGCTCTTGCCCACTTTAATGGTCGTTTCGATGGTAATAAGGCTTATCTGTGCGGCCCTCCACCGATGATTGATGCCGCTATTACCACCTTGATGCAGGGGCGCCTGTTTGAACGGGATATTCATATGGAACGTTTTGTAACTGCGGCGGATGGAGCAGAAGAGCAGAGTAAGTCTGCGCTCTTTAAACGCATCTAATCCTACTGACTAAGATTCATCAGCTATTGCCGTGGTTTTTACCACGGCTTTTTTATCCAGTCATTCGGTGCCAGTAGTCTATAAAATACTGGGTAAAGATAGTGACTCGGGTTGATAGGTGCTGTCGGTGTGGATAGATAACATTGACCGGTATCTGAGATTTATACTCATGGGGTAACAGACTGATGAGTTCTCCCTTTTCAAGCATTGCATGGACCGCAAACTCGGGACAGTAGGTGATGACCCGCCCGGTGCGAGCCATATTGGCGGCGGCCAGTGCACTGTTCACCCGTGCTGTAATATGAGGTCTTACTTCAACTTCTCGCTGATCTTGAGTAAAACTCCAGCTTCCGGCGTGTCGGTAGTTAGTATCGAAAACGCATGGCAGCTCTGCCAGTTGGTGTATTGATTCTGGCTCACCATAGTGTTCAATAAACTCAGGTGACGCGCAGAGGAACATCCGGGTAAAACCGGCTGGCCTGGCTATCAGAGAGGAATCTGCCAAGTTGCCAATTCTGAGAGCTACATCGAACCCTTCACTTATCAAATCTACGAAGCGATCATTCAGTAAGAGTTCAATTTTCAGTTCAGGATTTGCTGAGGTGAGCTCTGCGATACAGGGCATCAGAACTAACTCGCCAAAGGTGGTTGGCGCTGAGATACGTAACCGTCCTACCAAGCTTTGGCTTTCATGGAGCAACTGCGCTTCAAGGGTGACTATATCATCCAGTATTTTTTTGGCTTGCTCATAGTAACTCTGCCCCTCGCTGGTTATTTGCATGCTTCGGGTCGAGCGGATAAGCAGACGGACTTTAAGCAGATCTTCCAGTTGTGATATGTGCGTACTGATCAATGCCTTTGTTTTGCCAAGTCGGTTTGCTGCTGCGGTAAAACTACCTTCCTCAGCCACGGCGATAAAGGAAGTCATGAGATTGAGCTTGTCCATAATCGTAAAAACCTTATTGGAAATCTTATTGTTAAATAATACTGAACAATGAGTTTATAAGATGGATTATTGTTTATGTTTTTAATTAGGTCAAAATTATCCCCAACGATTACTAATTAACAGATGGGGATAACTCAATGAATACTTCACCGGCTTATGCTGCAACGCTTCTTCGTATCGCTCTGGGTACCATGTATCTGGCGCATGGTTTACTGAAACTATTGGTGTTTACGCCTGAAGGTACGGCGGGCTTCTTTAGCTCGTTGGGACTGCCTGGTTTTTTTGGTCCTGTCACTATGGCGCTTGAGATCGCTGGTGGTATTGCCCTGATTTTAGGTGTGTATGCTCGCTATGTTGCTGCCGCGCTGATCCCTGTCCTGCTGGGTGCTGTCGTGCTAGTTCATGGTGCTAATGGTTGGGGCTTTGGCAATAAAGGTGGTGGTTGGGAATACCCAGTATTTCTGATTGCAGCCTCTGCAGTTCAGTTTCTGTTGGGTGATGGTGTCTTTGCCCTCAAGTCCCATAAGGTTAAGTCAGCTACGGTATAAATTTGATTACTGAACTTTAAATAGGAAGTTCTGATATCCAGTTGCCAGAACTTCCCTTTTTAACGTGCTTTTGGAGTGATATATGTTAGTAAATGGCGTGTGGCAAAGTAAGTGGGACCCGGTTCAGAAAAAAGATGAGCTGGGGCGCTTTATCCGTCAGAACAGTGCTTTTCGTGAAACAATCAGCTCAGATCGGGTCTCTGGAGTAAAGCATGGGGACTTTGAAAATCTTGGCGTCAGGCTTTATGTCGCTTACATCTGCCCCTGGGCGACCCGTACCCTGATCGCCCGGTCTTTACTTGGTCTGGAAGAGTATATCCCCGTCAGCATTGTTGACCCACAGATCAGTGATAACGGCTGGATGTTTAACGATTACCCAGGTGGTACCGGTAGTCAGCAGGAATCAATAACCTATATTCACCAACTTTATACACAGGCTGACCCGCAATACTCCGGCCGGGCAACAGTTCCTGTGTTATGGAATACCGAAGAAAATAATATTATCAATAATGAGTCTGCCGATATTGTCCGGATTTTTAACAGTGACTTGCGGCCATTACATACTTCAGAGATTGATCTTGCGCCTGAATCGCTGTTGCAAGAGATAGATACCTTTAATGGGCGAATCTACGATACTTTGAATAATGGTGTCTATCGTGCAGGCTTTGCCTCTACACAGGAAGCCTACGAGGAGGCATATAGCGATGTGTTTACTACTCTTGAGCGGTTGGAAAAATATTTCGAGAAGCGGTTGTATGCGGTAGGAAACCAACTTACAGAAAGTGATATTCGTTTGTTCGTCACCCTGATTCGCTTCGATGTGGCTTATTATGGACTATTCAAAACCAATAAGGCTCAGGTTTGCGACTACCCTAATCTTTCAGCGTATCTGGATCGGTTGTTAAAAATTCCGGCATTTAGTAAAAACACCAATATTGATCATATAAAAGCGGGCTATTACTCCATTAAAGCTCTGAACCCAACAGGCATTATACCTGCTGGGCCAGAGTTGCCGTGGTTTGATTATTTGAAATAGGAGAGAGTTATGTCAGCAACAAGAGCTCCGGTTATGTTTATCGGTCATGGTTCGCCCAGATGGGCTCTGTCACCGGGTGAAGCGGCGATACGATTACAGGAGTTCAGTGGTTTTTTTGATCATGTGAAAGCCGTGCTTGTAATTTCACCCCATTGGATCACCCGGGGAATGTACCTGACGGCTTCTTCTAAGCCTGAAACTATTCATGATTTTGGTGGCTTCGAAGAGGCGCTTTATAAACTACAGTATCCTGTTGCCGGTGAACCTGACCTGGCCCGTAAAATTCAATCGCTGCTGCAAGAACAGGGAATAGCTGTTGCTCTGGATGAAAAACGTGGCTTAGACCACGGTGCCTGGGTGCCGCTTATGCATATGTTGCCTGAGCATACTATTCCTGTATTACAGCTCTCTCTGGATGCAGGTTCTACGCCTGAATCGCTGGTGGCGCTGGGCGAGCAGTTAAAGAGTCTGCGTAATGAAGGCGTTGCCGTAATAGCTTCCGGTAGTCTGACGCATAATCTCTATCATATTGGCGATGAAAATGGTCCACCGCTGGACTATGTTGTTCGTTTTCAGAACTGGATAAGAGAGCAGGTGATTGCACGAAATATAGCGTCTCTTAGTAGGCCTAATATTGAGTCAGAGGAGTTTTCAACGGCACATCCAAGTGCAGAGCATTATCTACCTTTACTGATAGCGATGGGGGCCAGCAGTGACGCAGATCAGTTTTCTCTGCTCGAAAGCCCTGTTTTATATCAAGCGCTGTCTATGGAATCCTATGGATGGAACTGATGAAATCATTAACTGGTTACTGAAATTATTGACTATATGATTAAAAAGCCTTGCTTCCGAGCGAGGCTTTTTTTTGATTTTTTTCTGTTATTTATAATAAAGCATTATAAAAACAATGTGTTACGTATGTTTTTATAATGCTTTGTGCATTCTGGCACAGTGGTTGCTTTTATATTTAGGTGCAATAAATCGAATGAACGTCAAAGGAGATGTTGATGTCGGATCAGGCTACACATTTGATCAAGGTCGTTAACCGTGATCAAAGCTTTCAATGTGCAGAAGATCAGGTGTTGCTGATTGCTATGGAGCGCCTTAGTGCTGATGCGATCAATGTGGGATGTCGGGGTGGTGGTTGTGGTATTTGTAAAATTCGTATTCTTCACGGGGATTATGAATGCAAAAAGATGAGTAAAGCCCATATCTCGGAGGCTGAGCAGCAGCAAGGTTTTGTTCTGGCCTGTCGGGTGTTTCCCCGGACAGATCTGGAAATTGAATCTGATCATCATCAGGCTGTTGAGTCTTCCTACCAAAAAACGGGTGCCAGGATGGCTGCCAGTTAAACAATAAAAAGCAAAGTGCAGAGGAAAACGAGATGAAAAAAGGTGTAATGCGTCCCGGTCATATACAAATCCGGGTTCTGGATGTTGAAGAAGCTTTGAAGCACTACCGGGATCTGCTGGGCCTGATCGAAGTTGAGCGTGATAGCCAGGGGCGGGCTTATCTTAAAGGTTGGACCGAGGTTGATAAGTTTTCCGTGGTACTGCGGGAAGCGGATGAGCCCGGTATGGATTTTGTTGGCTACAAAGTGCTGGATAACCAGACACTGGAAAAGCTGCAGGGTGAACTTATTGAGTATGGCTGTAACGTCGAAGAGATTCCTGCCGGTGAGCTGAACGGCTGTGGTCGTCGGGTTCGTTTTGACTCGCCAACGGGGCATATGTTTGAAATCTATGCTGAGAAAGAACAAACCGGTAAATGGGGCTTGTCCAGTGTAAATCCTGAAGCCTGGCCACGTGGCTTGACAGGCATGAAAGCAACACGTTTTGACCACTGCCTGCTGTATGGGCCAAACATCGTAGGCACTCTGGATCTGTTTCAGAAAGTTCTTGGTTTCGATCTGGCTGAACAGGTTATTGATCCGGAAGGCAATAAAGCAGCAGTGTTCCTGACGGCAAGTATGAAAGCCCATGATGTTGCGTTTATTGAATGTCCAGAGCCCGGTAAATTTCACCACGCATCGTTCTATCTGGATACCTGGGAAGCAGTGCTCCGTGCAGCAGATCTGATTTCAATGGAAGATGTATCGCTGGATATCGGGCCTACGCGCCATGGTCTGACACATGGCCAGACTATCTATTTCTTTGATCCATCGGGCAACCGCTCTGAAGTGTTCTGCGGTGGTGATTATCACTACCCGGATCATGAGCCAGTTACTTGGAAAGCAGAAGATCTCGGCAAGGCTATTTTCTACCATGATCGTGTTCTGAATGAGCGCTTCCTGACAGTTCTGACCTGATAAAAATAAGCAGGCACTCCATTATTTGAAATTAATGGAGTAGCTCGCTATAGGCGGGATTTTTCCCGCCAAGAAAAGTTCTATTGGCTGTGGTTCTCTGAAACTGCAAATGTTTGTCAGATTTATCTCGAGAATAGCGAGTACAAAGATGCAGGAATTTAAAAACTTTATTAACGGCGAGTTTGTTACAGCAGCCAGCGGTAAAACCTTTGAAAACCGAAATCCGGTAGATGATAGTCTCATCGGAATGGTTCACGAAGCAGGCTTGCCAGAAGTAGACACGGCGGTTAAAGCAGCAAAGGCGGCAATGAAAGGGCCTTGGGGTAAGATGACTCAAGCTGCCCGTATAAAGCTGCTGGATAAAGTGGCTAACCGTATCAATGAACGCTTTGATGAATTTTTGGATGCTGAGTGTAAAGACACCGGCAAGCCGCACAAAATAGCCTCCCACATTGATATTCCTCGAGGCGCTGCAAACTTCAAAGCTTTTTCTGAAACACTCGCAAATCATCCTACGGAGGCCTTTAAACTGGATACTCCTGACGGTCGTGGCGCTCTGAATTATGGCCATCGTACCCCTAAAGGAGTGGTTGCCGTTATAAGTCCATGGAACCTGCCACTGCTGCTGATGACCTGGAAAGTCGGCCCTGCACTGGCCTGTGGTAACACTGTAGTGGTTAAGCCTTCTGAAGAGACGCCTGCGACTGCAACCCTGTTGGGTGAGGTGATGAACGAGTGTGGCGTTCCGAAAGGTGTATATAACGTTGTCCATGGTTTCGGCGGTGATTCAGCCGGTGCCTTCCTAACGGCGCATCCTGATGTGAATGCTATTACCTTTACCGGTGAAACGAGTACCGGTGAAACTATTATGCGAGCAGCATCCGTTGGTTTGCGCAATATATCGCTGGAATGTGGTGGTAAGAATCCTGGTATTGTTTTTGCTGATTGCGATATGGATAAAGCGATCGAAGGCACCATGAGGTCAGCATTTGTAAACTGTGGTCAGGTTTGTCTGGGCACTGAGCGTGTTTATGTTGAACGGCCTATTTTTGAAGCGTTTGTGCAACGTCTGAAAGCAGAAGTTGAAAAATTAAAGCTAGGAGTCCCTGAAGATTCAACGGTGGATTTCGGGCCTCTGGTAAGCCAAGAGCACAAAGAAAAAGTCCTTTCATACTACCGTCTGGCTGTCGAAGAAGGTGCAACTATCGTTACCGGTGGTGGTGTGCCGGATATGGGGGCTGAATTGAATGCTGGTGCCTGGGTTGAGCCCACTATCTGGACCGGTTTGTCAGATGATGCACGGGTTATAAGAGAAGAGATATTCGGGCCTTGTTGTCATATTCGCCCGTTCGATACTGAAGAAGAGGTGATCGAGCTGGCCAACGATACTAAATATGGATTGGCAGCCGCGATCTGGACTGAAAATTCTGCCCGGGCTTCTCGCGTTGCAGAAGCGATGGAAGTCGGTATTGCCTGGGTCAACAGCTGGTTCCTACGTGACCTGCGTTCCGCCTTTGGTGGTGCTAAAGAATCGGGTATTGGTCGTGAAGGTGGTGTTCATGGTCTGGAGTTTTATACCGAACTAAAGAATGTCTGCATCAAACTTTGATCTTGTCGAATTAAATGCTTTTTTCAGCGGCTTCTATTGCAGAGAGCGGCTGAGAAATTCTGACTGAATAGAGAAAATATTATGAATAAAGAACAGATTATCCTCTGTGGTGATGAGCTGTATGAGGCGATGATTCAGCGCCATACTCTGCGTCCATTCACCGAACGTTTTGACGACATTACCATTGAGGATGCCTATAACATCTCATTGCGCATGATCGAACGTCGTGTTGCAGCAGGTGAAAAAATTATCGGTAAAAAGATCGGTGTTACCTCAAAAGCGGTTCAGAACATGCTCAATGTTCATCAACCGGATTTTGGTTTCCTTACCGATTCTATGGCTTATTCAGAAGGCCAGGAGATGCCGATCAGTACACAGCTGATGCAACCTAAAGCGGAAGGTGAAATAGCCTTCATTCTGAAGAAGGATTTGTTGGGTCCAGGAATAACCAATGCCGATGTTTTGGCTGCGACAGATTGTGTTATCCCTTGTTTTGAGGTGGTCGATTCACGTATCGAAAACTGGAATATCAAAATTGAGGACACGGTTGCTGATAATGCTTCCTGCGGTCTGTTTATTTTGGGTGATAAGGCAGTAGATCCTCGTAAAGTGGATCTGGCGACCTGCGGCATGGTCGTTGAAAAGAATGGTTCTATTATTTCTACCGGCGCAGGCGCTGCTGCATTGGGTAGCCCGGTTAACTGTGTTGCCTGGTTAGCGAACACCTTGGGTGAATTCGGTATCCCGCTTAAAGCCGGTGAAGTTATTTTGTCCGGGTCTTTAGTTCCTCTTGAGCCGGTTCAGGCTGGGGACTTTATGAGCGTCAGTATCGGTGGTATCGGTTCTGCTTCCGTTCGCTTTGTATAACAGCTTGCAACTATCGGCTTCTTATTAGGGGCTTAGGGTGAAATTTATGAGTAAGAAATTAAAAGCAGTGATTATCGGACCGGGTAATATTGGTACCGATTTGCTGATGAAAATGAAACGTTCCGAGTGGATTGAGCCGGTTTGGATGGTGGGTATTGATCCGGAATCCGATGGTCTGACACGGGCGCGTGAGATGGGGATAAAAACCACCGCCGATGGCGTTGATGGATTGCTGCCCCATGTGTTGGAGGACGACATCCGCGTGGCCTTTGATGCCACCTCTGCTTATGTTCATGCGGAGAACAGCCGCAAATTGAACGAACTGGGTGTGATCATGATCGATCTGACGCCCGCGGCGATTGGTCCCTTCTGTGTGCCTCCGGTGAATCTGGTGCAGCATGCGAAAGAGCTGGAGATGAACGTCAATATGGTGACCTGTGGCGGCCAGGCGACGATCCCGATGGTGGCTGCTGTCTCTCAGGTTCAGCCCGTAGAGTATGGCGAAATTATCGCGACGGTTTCCTCTAAATCAGCCGGCCCTGGTACCCGTAAGAACATCGATGAGTTCACCCGGACCACTGCGAGCGCAGTCGAAAAAGTGGGCGGTGCGAAAAAGGGTAAAGCGATTATCATTATCAACCCGGCTGAGCCACCACTGCTAATGCGCGACACGGTTCACTGCCTTACCGAAGGTGAGCCAGATCAGGCGGCTATCACTGAGTCGGTTCACGCCATGGTGAAAGAGGTACAGAAATATGTACCAGGTTATCGCTTGGTCAACGGCCCTGTGTTTGATGGCAATCGGGTCTCCATGTTTATGGAAGTGGAAGGTCTGGGTGATTACCTGCCGAAGTACTCCGGTAACCTGGATATTATGACCGCAGCGGGTCTGCGCACCGCCGAGATGTTTGCTGAAGAAACCAACAGCGGCAACATTACCCTGCCAGCACGCGGCTAAGTGGAGAAATAAGACAATGAATCTTAAAGATAAGAAAGTAATACTTCACGATATGAGCTTGCGGGATGGCATGCATGCGAAACGTCACCAGATCTCACTGGATCAGATGGTCGCTGTGGCCACGGGTTTAGATGAAGCCGGAATGCCGCTGATCGAAGTCACCCACGGCGATGGCTTAGGTGGAACCTCGGTAAACTATGGTTTTCCAGCGCACAGTGATGAAGAGTATCTCAGCGCTGTTATTCCGAAGATGAAAAACGCTAAGGTCTCTGCATTGCTGTTGCCGGGGATCGGAACGGTTGATCATCTGCGCATGGCGAAAGATCTGGGTGTAAGCACTATCCGTGTGGCTGCGCACTGTACCGAAGCGGATGTGACGGAACAGCATATCGGCCTGGCCGCTAAGCTGGAGATGGATACCGTTGGCTTCCTGATGATGGCGCATATGGCCAGCCCGGAAAAGATAGTAGAACAGGCACGGCTGATGGAGTCCTACGGGGCGAACTGTATCTACTGTACTGACTCGGCGGGTTACATGCTGCCGGATGAAGTGACAGAGAAGATCGGTCTGCTGCGGGCAGAGCTGAACCCCAACACGGAGATCGGCTTCCACGGTCACCACAATATGGGAATGGCGGTAGCTAATTCATTGGCCGCGATTGATGCCGGTGCGATTCGTATAGATGGTTCGGTTGCTGGTTTGGGTGCCGGTGCCGGTAACACGCCACTGGAAGTATTAGTCGCCACCTTGGTGCGGCTGGAAGCGGACCACGGCATCGATCTGTATAAGATTATGGATGTTGCGGAAGATCTTGTAGTACCGATGATGGACCAACCCATTCGTGTCGACCGTGATGCTTTGACGCTGGGTTATGCTGGTGTTTATTCGTCGTTCCTGCTGTTCGCGAAACGGGCAGAAGCGAAGTATGGGATTCAGGCGCGAGACCTTCTGGTAGAGCTGGGCCGCCGCGGAACCGTAGGTGGACAGGAAGATATGATTGAAGATCTGGCGCTGACAATGGCCAAAGAGAAGGGGTTAATCTAATGGCTGAATCTAAAGAAAATAAGTTAACAAAGTCACAGATCGAAGAGCTGGCCATTCATCTGGAAACGGCTGAGCTTGAAGCATATGAAGTCACTAAGATCACCAATGACTTTCCGGATATGACTTATAGAGACGCCTTCGATATCCAGTGGGAAATTCGTCGTCGTAAAGAGGAACGTGGTAATAAAATTGTTGGCATGAAGATGGGTTTGACCTCTTGGGCGAAAATGTCTCAGATGGGTGTTGAACATCCCTGCTACGGTTTCCTAGCAGATTACTTTTCAGTTCCTGAAGGCGGTGAAGTTAAGCATGACGAGTTAATCCACCCTAAGATTGAGGCTGAGCTGGCATTTGTGACTAAAGCTCCACTGAAAGGGCCTGGAATCCATATTGGTGATGTACTCCGTGCGACTGATTTTGTAATGCCGGCAGTTGAAGTGATCGATTCCCGCTATAAAGATTTTAAATTTGATTTGAAATCCGTTATTGCAGATAACTCATCTTCATCTCGCTTTATTACGGGTGGCCGGATGGCCGATGTGGCAGATCTAGATCTGAAAACCTTGGGCGTAGTGATGGAGATCAATGGTGAGGTGGTTGAAGTGGGCGCCGGTGCTGCTGTGCTAGGGCATCCTGCCGCATCGGTTGCGATGCTGGCTAATATGCTGGGTGAGCGTGGTGAAGAACTGCCAGCAGGCTCCTTTATTATGATCGGCGCGATCACTGCTGCGGTACAGGTTAATAAGGGTGATTCCTTCTGTGTTCGCTATCAGGATTTGGGCACCATTAGTGGTAAGTTTGTCTGAGTAATCGCTTTTATTATTCAGGTAGCATAGCAGCCCCATCTTAGGGGCTGTTTTGTTTTTTGTTTACGTCAATTATTGAGGCAAGTTATGGCGGATAGCTGTATTCAGAGTCAATTGACAGAACCTGGCCAGGAAGGTCCGGTCACCGTTAGCATTTCCCGGAAAGCAAAAGCAGGACGGGAGGCGGATTATGAAGCCTGGATCTCAGGTGTTATTGATGCTGCATCTGTATACCCAGGTCATCAGGGCAGTAATGTTCTGCGACCCTCAGCAGCGACCGGAAACCGATATGTATTGATTTACCGTTTTGATAATTACGAGAATTGTCAGAATTGGGAGGGTTCCGTTAAGCGAAAAGAGTGGCTTGAAAAGCTCGAACCATTAATCGATGGGGAAGCAGAAGTTCAGCGCGGGACAGGCTTGGAATTCTGGTTTGATCTGCCTGAGTTGCCGGTAAATAAACACCCATCCCCCCATAAAATGGCATTGGTGCTGATTACCGTGGTGTATGTGCTGGTGATCATGCTTAACCTATTGCTAGGGCCGCTATTAGTAGATACGAATCTTTGGTTAAAGTCCGCTGTGATTGTAATTCTACAAGTAGTACTGATGACCTATCTGGTAATGCCACGGGTGACTCGCCTGATACATAGCTGGCTGTTCAAGTGAGGAGCTACAGATATTAACTAGTTACACTTAATAAAATGGCCGACCGTTCTGACGAGAAGTAGGAACTAATGATTGATGAAATTACTGAAGCTATTACTGCACTATAGATGCCCCACCTAAGCTTAATCTCAAGGTTAGGTGTGAGTAACTATAAAGCTGGGGAATAGTAACAAGGTATTATTAAGCCTCCATTGGAGGCTTTTTAATATCTTAAAGATAATCTTGGTCAGGTAAGGGGGTAGGGGAAATAGAACGGTCATCTGCTTTGTCAGACCGCTTGAAAAGGTCCAGATATTTCGCTGCACTGTCTTCCGCGCATTTGACCGTTCTATTACCCGCAGAGAATACATGGGACTTATTCACACCTTCCTAGCCAATAAACTGTTTAAGCGGTGTTATTATGTGGCCTTTTAAATCTATTAGAGCCCAATTAAATAGTGAAACCTGATCTGCTTAATGGTGAAGTTCGACCGACCCTAATTAAAATGACGTTACCGATGATGCTCGGTATCGTTAGTTTGATGCTGTTTAATGTTGCAGACAGCTACTTTGTTAGTCAGTTGGGAACTGAGCAGTTGGCTGCATTGGGTTTTACTTTTCCAGTTTCCTTTACCGTTATAAGCCTCTCCATCGGACTCAGTGTAGGAACATCGGCCACTATTGCTAAATTAATTGGCTCCGGTGACAGTAGTAAGGCTCGTCAGTTGACGACTGATAATCTGTTACTAACGACTCTGTTAATGGCGATGATAGCGATCATCTCTACTTTGGTTATTGACCCGCTGTTCAGATTGTTGGGAGCAGGCGATGACCTGATGCCCTATATTCACAGTTATATGTCCGTTTGGTTCTTCGGTGCTGTTTTCTATGTTCTGATCATGGTGTCTAACAGCTCGCTTAGAGCGAGTGGAGATACGAAAACACCCGCGATGCTGATGGGGTTCTCATCTATTCTAAATTTAATACTGGATCCGTTGCTTATTTTTGGCTGGGGTCCAGTGCCGGCATTGGGTATTCAGGGAGCAGCAATTGCCAGTGTGATCGCTTGGGGGATCGCTGCGGTTGCCGCTTTGGTCAACTTATATGCCCGTAAAGGGTTGTTAATACTGAAGATAGAGTCACTTTCTGTTGCGGTGCAGCATTGGCTTATGGTGATGGAAATAGGTTTTCCTGCAGCGCTTTCCAACATGATGACACCGATAGCCGCAGCGATTATGACTGCCCTAGTCGCAACTCATGGACCGGAAGCGGTAGCGGCCTTTGGTGTTGGTAACCGTCTTGAATCTCTCTGTTTGTTGGTAAATCTTGCACTGTCGATGACTCTGCCACCTTTTATTAGTCAAAATTATGGCAAGGGGCAGGGGGCGCGTGTACGTGTTGCATACTATAGCGCTATTAAATTTGCTCTGCTTTGGCAGGTACTTATCTATCTGTTTCTACTGGTCTTTGCTGGAGGAATTGGTTCTCTGTTTAGTGATCAGGAAGAAGTGGTTAGCCTCATCAGCCTGTGGATTCTTATTGTTCCTTTGGGCTTTGGTTTTCAGGCAGTAACTTTTCTGACGGCCTCCAGTTTTAATGCTGTGCACCAACCAATGAGAGCGATGCGGATCAGTATTTTCAGACTGTTTATTCTCTATGTACCGCTTGGTTTTGCCGGTAACTATTTAGGTGGTTTACAGGGGATGTTTATCGGCTTTGTTATTGCAAATATGTGCACTGCAGCAATGGCGTTTATGTGGATGAGACGCCATCTTGAGCGTATTTAGAGGCTTGGGAAAATAAGTTTTTTTTGTCTTTACTTTGTCACAGCTGAAAAGTAGCCTTAATTTACTAATTAGAAATTGCTCAATGAAATTAGAAATTACTCAACGAAAGTCATATTACTACTCAGTGGCTTTGGTTATATGATTTAGTTAGTAAAAAAGTATAAAAAGAAAATAATAACAATTCAAAACAACAAATCTCAAAAAGCAAAGAGGAAGTGAGCATGACACAGAAAATTGCTCTGGTTACTGGCGGTACAGGCGGTATTGGTACTGCAATTTGTCGCGCATTAGCTGATTCAGGTGTAAAGGTTGTCGCTGGTTATAACTCTGGTGGTAAGCATGAAAAGGCTAAAGCTTGGCAGGAAGAGCAGAAAGCTGAGGGTTACGATATTCTGGTAGCCTATGGTGATGTGACAGACGAAGAATCATGTGCTGCATGTATTAAAACGGTTGAAGAAGTAGCCGGCGGCAGCGTTGATATTCTGATTAACAATGCGGGTATAACCCGTGATGGTACTTTCCGTAAGATGACCTGGGAACAGTGGAGTGAAGTACTTTCTGCTAACCTGGACTCAATGTTCCATATGACTCGTCTGGTTATTAATCCAATGTTGGAGAAAAACTGGGGCCGGGTTATCAACATCTCTTCTGTAAACGCACAGAAAGGTCAGTTTGGTCAGTGTAACTACTCTGCAGCTAAAGCAGGTATTCATGGTTTCACTAAAGCATTGGCTCAAGAAGTGGCTGCTAAGGGTATAACCGTTAACACGGTATCGCCTGGTTATGTTCTTACTCCGATGGTTAAAAAGATTCCTGAAGAAGTTCTGCAGAAAATTGTTCGTCAGGTGCCAGTAGGTCGTTTAGGCGAGCCTGAAGAGATCGGTAAAGCGGTTTCATACTTAGCCAGCGATGATTGCGGCTATGTGACCGGTTCTGACTTCTCTATCAACGGTGGTCAGCACATGTCTTAAGCTGATATATCAGCCAAAAAAAACCCGCTTATGCGGGTTTTTTTTATGCTGAAGATAAGGGCTCAGTTTTAACCCTGACAAGCTTGGAGGTTTTTCTATCTCACCTGCTGCAAGTTACTGTAAAAGCGAATCTGAAGTGCTTCATGTTGCAGTGTAAATGGATGGCATAGCCACTCCAGTTCCAACTTTTTCAATTCGTTAGCATTGGCGGATTTTTCCCGTTGCTCAAGGGCCTTCTGCAATCGATCCATCTGGTATTCCATTCGCAGAGACTGATCTTGTTCAGGAGACTCCTGACCTAAGAGTATTTCAAGTCTGATACAGAGCTGTCGTAGGGCTGTCTCGGTGACTTCAAGCAGCTGTTCTATCTCAATCCTTCCAGATATGAACTCGAGTAGCATTTCATAGCGGCTATATATCAGCGGTTCAAAGTGCGAGGCTGGGCGGTCAGACTGTTCCCATGCGGACTGAATATCATCAAGAGCCAGTTGGTCCAGCGTACCGTTCTGAATCAGGTTTTCCAGCTGATCGCAGAGCTCGATTCGGCGGGTTAGTGCCTGGTCATGTTGTTTATTAGCGCTGGCAGCATCCGGAGTCTGCTTCTGTATCTGCTTCTCTTTATTCAGATTATCAAATACAAGGTTGCAGGCCTGGCGGAATTCAGGCCAGAGCTCACGTTCCACATTATGAAAGGTGTTGCCAGCTTCTTTCCAGCGTTTCTGTAGTGCTTTGATTAAACTGGCAGCGTTTTCGATGTTCTCAGTGGTGGATAGTTCGATTGCTTGTGCCAGAATAGCTCTTTTTTCGTTGGCAACCTGTTCTCGGTGACCCGATATTTTCGCATCAAGTTTTTTTAGTAAGGCATTGAATTCAGTCTGTACCTGTCGTCCAGGAGTCCGGTCAACAGGGGCATATTCTTTCCATTCTCGCTTAACTGTCCGGCTAAGTTGTTCCATCAGAACCCAGTCGGGCTGCTGCCAGTCAACTTGTTCAAGATAGCCACTGAGTTCAGAAACGAGGTGGGTACGCTTGCTAAGATTATTCTCACGTTGCTGCTTCTGATCCCGGAAATAACTTTCGCAAGGGGCATAGGCCTGATCGGAGGCTGCTTTAAAACGTTGCCAGATCGAATGTGAGTGGAACGGATCACTGCTATCAAGCTGTTTCCACTGCTGTTGTATCTGGTTAATTTTTTTAGCGAGTACGGAAGGCTCAGTGGAGTTGCCTATGAGCGCTTCCATCTGCTCGCAGAGCTGCTCTTTCTTCTCTTCTATGGCAAAGCCTTGCCTGTTCTTAAGTTCAGATAAGCGCGCGATAAGGCCTTTGTAGCGCTGCTGTAAGTGCTTGGGTGAGCGGCCGCTCATACTATTCAAGCTTACTTCTATCTGTTGCTCTATCTGCCCGGCGGCTTTTAGCTGCCCCGCTTCAATTTGCTGCTCGAACTTATTGAGCAGTTCTGACAGGTCTTGACTACAATGCTGTCGTTCAATGTTGAGCTGTTGTAGTTGATCGTGAATTTCACCTTGTCTCTGAACAACGGATTGTAGTTGACTTGGTTCTTTCAGATCCGCTGGCCAGCCGATCTGTTGAATAAGGAGGTTAATCTTATTCAAGTATTGCTGCAGTGGGGCTGCTATTTGGTTGTCTGGTGATTCACTGAGTAGAGCAGTTACTTCCTGATTGAGTTTTAACCACTCTCTGGCAGCGTTTTGGTAAAGAGCAAAACGTTGCTTTGGCTGTTTTAGCCCAGCGATGTTTGATTGGTTATCACTGCTGTTGCGCAATTGTTGCTCAATATCATCCCAGCAGCTTTGTTCAGCATCAAGATCAGCTTTGCAGAAATGTTCTCCGGCGATTAATGTTGCGCACCGAATAGTCGTTTCATCAAGTTTTTGCAGTAACTCTGTTTCTCGTTGTTCTTTTAGCAGGCTCTTTTGTTCATCCTGCTGTTCTGCATCATAGCGCTGCTGTTCTGCATCGAGAGTTTGCTGGCTACGTTCAGTGAAGTTTTTATATCGCTGGCTGATTGATTCATTCGGGGTACTTTGGAGCTGACTCCATTGATGACAAAGAGCATCCAGTTTAGCGCCATAGAGAGGAAAGAAAGCGGTCTGACTTAAGTGTTCAAGGCTGCTTAGTAGCTCTTCCTGTTGAAGACGTGACTTTTCTTCAATTCGAGATTGTTCTTGTAACTGTTGCTGTTTGTTCCGGATGATTCGGTAGACGGTTTTATCACGGCCTTTAATAGCCTTACCGGCTTGTTCCAGTAGTTCAGGTAGGTAAAGTTTTTCAGCTGCAGTCTGACGAATCTGGGTACAGTTACCGTTAATAGCCAGGCTGATAAGGCAGTGTTGATCGGATATCCTTTGCAATGCTTGCTGCTGGATTTCGGCACTGGAACTATTAAGTGCTATATGGGCGAGTATATTTTCGTCTTGAAGGTATGTCAGGCACTCTGACTGCTGGCTTAAGGTATAGCCAGGATTAAGAATGATATTGCAGATTCGTTGAGCGACACTGCGACGAATGTCAGGGTCTGCATCATGGGTCAGAATATCTGAAAGAAGGTCGGGTGCAGCAATCTTTTCGACAGCGGCCATGCGCACTTCCACACTCTGGTCCTGGCGGGCAAGTTGGGTTAAAACGTCAAGGTGCTCAGATTTACCGGGACTTAGCCGGTGAACTGCTTTAATACGTACGGCGGCTTTACTATGTTGCCAACGGGGTTTGAATAACTTCACAAACATTACATCGATCCTGCAATGGCCACTACATAAACTACGGTACCTGCGGCCTGAAGCCGGTATTCTACCGGCCTTTGACTGTGCAGGAAAAGCCTTGACAGAAAAGAAAACTGTAAGCCATAGCAGGTAACTCCCCCGGGGTGCTTGTCTGCCGGGCTTTACAGTGATTTTTTAGGGAAAAATATTTTTCTGATCAGTTACGTATTTCTACTTCTCCATCCACATAAAACCAGTGGTTATCCTGTTTTCTGAAGTTTGAGCGTTCATGCAGCTCGTTTTGTTCTTCGTCTGTCTCGAAGCGAGCAATAAACTCAACGACGCCATTAAGGTCATCAGCTTGTCCTGCTTTTGTGTTGAGAATCTTTAATCCTGTCCAGGTGGTCGCAATAACTTGTTCCGCGAGGAGGTCTGCATCCTCTGGATTTCGATATTCTTCAGCGGTTGTATTTATAATATAATCTACCGCTCCCAGTGCAAAAGCGGTATACCTTGATCGCATGAGTGCTTCAGCTGTACGGGCTGGCTTATGGCCTTCTATTGCCGGTTCACAGCAGAATGAAAATGGCTTATTCGAGCCACAAGGGCAGGTAAGCGTGGTATCTTTGTGATCGTGAAGCATAGAGTCCCCGGCTAAGTTTATGATTGCTCTTTTACTGGACATTATAGGCTGCTGACAAATTAAGCATATTGATCAAAAGCATAACCATACCGAGATAACCGGTTTTAAGGCGAACAGAATGGCTGCATCCTCTCAAAAGACTTTTTTCTGGCATGACTATGAAACCTCAGGCGCTGATACAAAGCGTGATCGACCGCTGCAGTTTGCAGGCATTCGGACGGACCAGGAACTGAACATTATTGAAGAGCCGGTGATGTTTTACTGTAAACCAGCTGAAGACCTTCTGCCCCATCCTGAGGCCTGTCTGATTACCGGTATCACTCCGCAGAAAGCGATTCAGGACGGTTATTGCGAAGCCGAGTTTATCGGGTTGGTCCATGAACAGTTATCTCGCCCGGGTACTTGTGGGGTGGGTTACAACAGTATTCGTTTTGATGATGAAATTACCCGTCACAGCCTCTACAGAAATTTTATTGACCCCTATGGCCGAGAATATCAGAACGGCTGCTCTCGCTGGGATATTATCGATATGTTGCGGTTAACCCGGGCACTACGTCCAGAGGGAATTGAATGGCCCTCCTATGAAGATGGCCGACCCAGTATGCGACTGGAAGACCTGACCCGGGCAAACGGGATCGATCATGGTAATGCTCATGATGCCTTGGCCGATGTTCATGCAACGATTGCCATGGCTCGGTTAGTCAAAGAGCGACAGCCAAAACTTTATGAGTATGCTTTGAATAATCGTGACAAACGGAGTATTCAGGAGAAACTAGATGTACTGACGATGAAGCCGGTTCTGCATATTTCTTCAATGTACCCATCGGAGTGGGGTAATGCGGCAGTGGTAGCTCCCGTGGCAAATCATCCCGTCAACCGTAATGCGGTGATCGCTTTTGATTTGCGCGTCGATCCTACTGCTTTGCTTGAATTGTCTGCAGAAGAGATTCGTCGTCGTATCTATACCCGAGCTGAAGATTTAGCGGAAGGTGAGGTGCGTATTCCTCTAAAACAGATTCATATCAATAAATCTCCGGTTATTGCGCCGGCTGGAATGCTTTCGGCAGTAGAAGCCGAGCGGTTGAATATATCCGGTGGTCTGTGTCGTACGCATTTGAAAATGCTCAGAAGTAGCCCAGACCTGAAACAGAAAATTGCAGAGGTGTTTGCAGAATCAGATTTTGCAGAAGATTTAGACCCTGATCACATGCTTTATAGTGGCGGATTCTTTGGTGATGCCGATAAGAAGAGTATGGAGCTGATCAGAAAGACTGAACCGCAGCAATTGGGGGGGCTTGAACTGGCTTTTCAAGATTCCCGACTGGAAGAGATGTTCTTGCGTTATCGTGCGAGAAACTATCCCTTCAGCCTCAATGATGATGAGCGCAGTCGCTGGGAAGAGTTCCGTCATCAGCGTTTGCTGGGGCCAGAAAATGGAGGATACCTTACGATGACTGCGTTATTCGCCAAACTAAATGAGCTATACCAGAAGCCAGAGCTAAGTGGCTCGCAAAAAGAAATATTAGAAGAATTAGCTTTGTATGCTGAAGCAATCTATCCGATGGATGAGATGCATTGATTAACCGAACTGTTTATGCAAAAACTGCTTGTCTGATCGCTTCGGTGATCAGCTTGTCAGTCTATGCTGACAGGAAAGAGGATTTGGTTAATCCAATCTCTTATGCGGTAACTGTTCCCGGTGGTTATATAGATTCACCGATCGATCCGAAAACCCTGTATGAAAATCGGCGCAGGGGTTACGTTGATAGTGAACCGATGCTAGAAATTGAGCCAGTGCTTATACCAGAATTACAGCTGCCTCCGCCCACGGTGATATCTCACGGGGACTATGAGCCGGTAGAGCGGGTTGTCAGTGTAGAAAAGAAAGCGCCACCACTGCAAGGTGAAGATCGGGTATTTGAACAGATTGCCCGGGATGAACTGGAAATTAAATGTCTGATGGATGATGCATTAGATCAGTGTGAAGGGATCGAGATTGAAGTACCACAAGAGAATAAACCCCGCTCTCGCAGGGTAATTGATCGTCAGATTCAGACTTCAGGTACAAACTGACCCTGCTCTTTTAACCGTGCGATTTCAGGATCGCAGATCTTTTCGAGAGCTTTTGAACTAGCTTCTTTTCGGTGTTCTTCACCAAAGGTACGCACCGTTAATCTGCGTTCTGGTAGATTCCTATAGCATTTGCGCAGGTCGGCCAACGTCAGGGAGCTAATTGCCTCGGTTAGCTGTTCCCGGCTGTCAAAGCTATGTTCATCCCGATCGATCTCTTGCCAGTAACGTTCACTTAACTCGCTCATTCGATTTTCTTTACGGTTTATTCTGGATAGCAAACTCTCTTTATAGCGCGCTACCTGCTCATCGGTCATCTTTTCCAGTTGAGATTCCATCTGGGTGATGAACTCGTCAATATGCTTTTCTAATCCTATAGGACCAGTGTTTGGCGATTGAATGACAAAAGCCATTCCCGGTGCTTTGCGCATCGATAAAGAGGTTTCAAATACCACGTAACCCAATTGTTGCTCGGTGCGTAGCTGACTATAAAAAGGTGCTGAGAGTATCTCGCTTAGCAGTGCGTACTCTGCACGGGTTTTCGTGTCACTATTATCCGCTTGAAAGTAGACGCTGATGGCAGAGTCGTTGTGTTCTACAGGCAGTGTCTGCGTCAGATTGGATTGCTTATCTAGCAGAATAACGGGTAGGCGGCTGCGATAGCTGATAATTGGCTGAGTAGGCAGGTGTGTGCGAACGGTATTAGCCATCTGCAGTGCTTCTGCTTCTGATAGGTTGCCATGGGCAAGCATTCTTACTTCTGTTTGATCCAATAGCAGAGGAATAAAAGTTTGTAGTGTTTCTAGATTTACACTGTTTAATGCGGTTAGCTTTTTCTCAGCGCTCCAGCTCTGCAAAAGGAGGTTGTATACTGCGCCAATTGTCTGGTTGTAGGGTTTATCTTTCAGACTGTTTTTTAATTCCTGTGCATACTTTTCTTTAATGCGAGAAAAATTGGTCTGAGTGAAGTCTATCTGCTGCAGGCTATTCATTACCTGGCTGAGTAGTTTAGGTTGCTTATCGTTATATCCAGAGATACGAATGCTCAACCCCCGCATATGCGGATAAACACGGGTTTTCAGGCCGGCGAGAGTCGCATCGTAAAGTGTCTCATTCAGCTGGTCTTTGACCAGTTTAGTATAGAGGGCCGTCATCACCGTGTTTTCAGGAGTCAGGCTAGCTTGTTTTGATATGATCGAGACAAAAAAGTCCGTCTTTGGCAGCTGAAAAGTCTGATCCTGTTTATGCCAGAGAGAATAACCATCCTGTTGCAGAATAAGCTCAGGTCGATTTTTTCTGCTATTTAATGCTTCACTAGCAATTTGTTTTACGTTGAGGTTTTCAGCAATAAAAGGATTCAACTCTCGCATTTGAAGAGCCTGATTCTTAGCTGGATTATTCCATAGTTCACGTCGTATTGAATCGATCGGCATAACGCTGTACTCAGCATTAAACCAAGGGTCTTTGTTATCTGTTTTAAGGTTTTGTGACTGCAGAGTAAGCAGTAAGTTATCCGGGGTCATCTGTGAAAGAATATCTTTAATCAGTTCGGGCTGGAACTTCTCTAATAGATAGTCGGCACTGATAACTGAGTCTGCTGGATAAAGCTGAAGGTTGCGAGACAGGTGTGCAACTTCATGAATTGGCTGAGATTTTTCTTTGAACCTGAAGCTGATGTTACTCAGTTTCTGTTCTTCCAGATACAGTGCTTCGTTAATGCCCTTTTCCTGTAGTAGCTTGATAGCTGCAAAGGTGGTTTCAATGACTTTGTCATGATTTTTAAGACCTTCATCGGTCAGGGAAAGTGACAGTGCAACAGATGATTGGTCGGGTAGGTCGTTACCCCGATGGGTATTCAAACCATTTACCCAGCCTTTAGCCTTAAGTGCAGAAAAAAGACTGCCTTTACCTTCATAGCCCAGCATTGAACCGATAAAGTGCGAAGGCTTTTCCTTATAGTAATCACGGGTTGCCTGAATTGGAAATGTCAGCGTTAGTTGCTGAAGATCTTTAAGCGTTTTTATGTTCTGTTGTAATGGCAGATTCTGATATAGAGGGACCTGGGAAATAAATTGGACCGCATTGCTGTTTTTGACCGCTGCAAATTTATCTTCAATAAGATGTTTCAGTTCTAATACCGACTCCTTGCCCAGAAGGACGACGGTCATTTGGTTCGCAGAGTAGTGTTGGTTATAAAAACTGGTCAGATCCTGTCGAAGGTTGCCATCTTCATTCGATAAGGTTTCCAGGTTGCCGACGGCAAACTGACTCATACTGTGTTTCGGGTTCATTACCCGCTTGCCTGCGGAATAGCCGCGGCGACCATCGTCTCGTAATTTCGACTGGTATTCAGAATTGACTGCGTGTCTCTCCCTGTCCACGTACTTTTCTGAAAAGAGTGGGTCGATAAAAAAGTGTGAGAAACGATCCAGAGCGGGTTCTAGCTGGTCAGCTTTGATATCAAAAAAGTAGTTTGTGTTTTCAAAAGCAGTATAGGCGTTATGACTCCCACCATTATTACTGATGTACTCCTGATAACTACCGGCCTCAGGATATTTCTTCGTCCCAAGAAACAGCATGTGTTCGAGGAAGTGCGCCAAACCCAGACGATTTTCAGGATTAGCATTGGAGCCAACATTGACGTCAACTGAGGCGGCTGCTTTATCTGTTGTTGGATCGGATATAACAAGGGCTTTCATCTGGTTAGGGAGTGTGAAAGCAAGATATTGGCGATCGTCCGTGGGGCTTTTATGGACTGCCGCGTAGGTCAGTTTTGTTGTCATGAAAAGCAATAGCATTAGAACATGACGGGTGCTTTTCTTATTATATCTGTAACGCATTCACTATAGCCCCTGTGCTTGGCAGTCTCTCAGGCAGAGAGAAATTCTGTTTTGAATAACAACATAACGTCTTTTTTAACGTCTATAAAAACCAGATTTAAAACTTTACGAAAATAGGAAAATAGCACAGCTGAAGAGCTACCAGATGAGCTTAGTTGGCTTTACGTTTTTTAGCGTTATAGCCGACATAAGCGTATAAGGATAGTTAAAAATCTCAATACTGTCTATTTTTTAACCAGTTGTTTTGTTATATGCCTTTGAACTTTGGTTATTTAAGATCACAAGCGATTAAGTGTTCGACAAGGGGTTTGATAGTTGGTTCGATGATTTCTCTATTATTACCGGATGCTTTACAATCCTCTGTAGTAAGCTTTTGTTGTTATTACTCTTTGTTTAAAAACACTACTCAGACTTTGGGATGGATTCTATGAATCGCGAAAAGGTAATTTTTGCATTTTTTATAGTACTGGCACTAACCTTGAATTTCGGTTTCTTTCTCGGTGAGATAGAGAACCTAGCCCACCATAATGTATTTGAATTCTTCGCCGCTATTGTGGTGAGTATGATCTGTACGGTACTCAAGTTTGGTGATCGAACTCACATAGGCGCATTGATGCTGGCAACCAGTCTGGTTGCTGACCTCCAGCTGGTAGTGGCGGCAATGATTTGGGGCTATGGTGCACAAATATCGGTTGATGGTGTTACTCCCGAAATGATTAGCAGCGTTGTATCTTTGTCCGGCGGAGCGTTGCTGGCTAACGTAGTGTCGGTGATTCTGCTGATGGTCGAGACGATTGTTGTACGTCGTTAAAGGCGAACCAGCATGAACGATATTTTCTATCTGCTGCTGCGTAGACTGCGGCAACCCCTGATCATTCTGATCGTTATCTATTCGGTCTCCACTGTTGGGTTCGTCATCATTCCTGGTCAAGATGACCAGGGTAATGTCTGGCATATGGATTTCTTCCATGCTGTCTATTTCGTTAGTTTCATGGGATCAACTATAGGTTTTGGTGAGATTCCCTATGCTTTCACTGCGGCACAACGTGTCTGGACGCTGGTTTCAATTTACGGAACGGTTATCTCCTGGCTGTACAGTATTGGTTCGCTGCTAGCGCTGTTTCAGGAACCAGTATTCGGGCGGATGTTACGACGTCGCTCCTTCGTAAACGAAGTCAGTAATTTCAATGAACCTTTCTATCTGGTGTGTGGCTACGGCATAACGGGAAGCGCCATTATCAAAAAACTCAGCGAACGAGGGATTCGTGCGGTTGTGATCGATATTGATCAAGAGCGTATCGATCGACTTGAAATGGATGATCTGTTGACTAGGGTACCAGGGCTTTGTGCTGATGCTTCGCTCCCTGAAGCGCTAGACGATGCAGGCTTGCAGCATGCTTCCTGTGTGGGTGTTTTGGCGTTGACTAATAACGACAATGTGAATCTATCAATCTCAATTGCCAGTAAGTTGCTAGCACCTCAGCGGGTGGTTGTGTCCCGGACTGAGTCAGAAGTAAATGCGCGTAACCTGTCATCTTTTGGTACCGATCATATTGTCGATCCATTCAGAGCCTATGCCGAATACCTGTCTTTAGCGGCTCATTCACCCTATATGCATCTGGTCTATGATTGGTTAATTAATCCCGACCATCGACCGCTATCCAGCGCTTATAAAAAAACCAGTGGACTCTGGATTATCTGTGGTTTGGGTCGTTTCGGTAAGGCGCTCTATTATGAGTTTGCAAAGCATGATGTGGAACTGGTGCTGTTGGATGATGATGAGCGTCAGTTGAAAAATTATAAAAATACGGTTGTCGGTCTGGGAACCGAGGCTGCGACCCTTGAGATAGCTGGGGTTCGTGATGCTGTAGGCATCATCGCCGGCACAGATAATGATGCAGATAACCTGTCGATCATTATGACCGCACATGAGTTGAACCCGAAATTAGTCACGGTAGTTCGTCAGAACCTGAATACCAATACACTGGTTTATAAGAACTCGAATGCTGATTTTATTATGGAGTCGGGACGGATAATCGCAAACCGGATTCTGGCAAAACTTAAAACACCGCTACTACCGATGTTCATTGAACAGATGCAGCAACAGGACGATGTCTGGGCGCATACGTTGTTGAACCGGATGAGTAATATTGCTGATGATAGAGAGCTGGATAGTTGGTCTATTACGGTGAATGAAGCCGAAACGCCGGCAATCATAGCTGTGTCGGCCGAATCTACGCCGGTGAAACTGAGTGTCCTGATGAAAGACCCTCGTCATCGCAAGGATCAACTTCGCTGTTTCCCACTGATGTTAAGACGCAACGGTGATTTGAAACTTTTACCTGGTGAGTTGACCGTTTTGGAAGAAGGTGACCAAATATTGTTCTGCGGTCTTGCTGACGCCAGTGATCAGATGAGTTGGAGTATTAATAACTACAATATTCTCTTCTATCTACAGACCGGGGAAGAGCCCAGTCATAACCTTTTGGCTAAACTACTGAAGCGAGTCTGATGCCCTATTTCTTTCTGACGATGACTGTTCTGTTCTGGGCCGGTAACTTTGTGACTGCCCGCGGAATACACGCTGATTTTCCGCCATTGACGATGTCATTTATGCGTTGGGGGTTAGCGTTACTTATCATATTGCCTTTTGTGCTGCCACGTATCTGGCGCAAGCGGGTGCTGATTAGGGCTAACTTGCCGATTCTAGTACTACTATCTGTGCTCGGAGTGGTCTGTTTTAACTCCTTTATCTATATGGGGGTGCAAACCACGCAGGCGACTAATGCGACGCTGATGCAGTCGGCAATACCGATACTTATTCTGGTAATAACATCATGGTTTCTGGGAGAAACGGTTGTTCGACGGCAGTGGTTTGGTGTTTGTCTCTCGTTAACCGGTGTATTGATGCTGGTGGCCAAGGGCGATCCGCAGGTATTGCTGACACTCTCTTTTAATCGTGGTGACCTTTGGGTTTTGACCGCGGTGCTTTGCTGGTCCGCTTATTCAGTATTGCTTCGCTGGAAGCCTGCTGAGTTGGATGGTTTAACCTTTTTTGGTTTCACTGTGATGATCGGAGTACTGGTGCTATTCCCGTTTATGCTGACGGAGGTTCTTGCCGGTGAACGGCCAGTGTGGAGTTCTTCTACTTTATCGGCTATTTTGTATATGGCAATTTGCCCTTCAATTCTTTCCTACCTTTTTTGGAATAGAGGTGTTGCTCAACTGGGGGCAGCTAAAGCCGGTCTGTTTATTCACCTGATGCCGCCGTTTGGTCTGATTCTGTCAGTTATCTTTCTTAATGAAACCGTTGAGCCTTTCCATTTTATAGGGATGGGGCTAATATTCAGCGGAATCTATCTGGCGATCATTACCGGTCGCAAACACAATGATAAAAAGGCACCTGCGTAATACAGGTTGTGTACTGAGTGCCTTAAATTCTGCGAAGGAGTTTCTATGCGAACACTGTTGGTTTCATTTTTTGCCCTGATTATCAGCTTTGGCATGTTAGTGCCTGATGCTGAAGCCAAACGTTTCGGTGGTGGTTTTAGTTTGGGTAAGTCTTTCAAGTCACCTAAGCGTGTTCAGCCTGCCGCTCCTTCAAAACAGCAGGCAGCCCCAGCCAGTGGAACAGCTAATAAGGCAGGTCAGCCGCGCCGTAGTGGTTTTGGTGGACTGATGGGAGGCTTGTTAGCCGGTGGTTTGTTAGGTGCACTTTTCTTAGGTGGTGCTTTTGACGGTATTCAGTTTATGGATATTCTACTCATTGGTCTGTTGATTTTTGTCGCGGTGAAAATTTTCGCTGGGATGAAGCGGGCTCAGCAACCGCAGTATGCGGGCCATCAACGCGAGCAACCAGAAACGGAACAACAGTCTGAGAGTGAAACATATCAGAATGTGCCGCCGGCAGCCGGTGCGGGTTTTGATTCTGAACCTTTGTCACTACCTGAGTGGTTTAATGAGGAAGCTTTCGTCGAGGGGGCCAAAGGACACTTTACTCACTTGCAACAAGCCTGGGACCGAAGTGACTGGGATGACATTCAAACCTACACTACGCCTGAGCTGTTAGAGACACTCAAGCAGGAGCGAGCTCAACAGACGGCAGACCAGAAGACAGAAGTTGTTTCTGTGATGGCTGAAATGGCTAACTTTATCGATAATGATGATCATGTTATCGCTTCAGTTAACTTCTATGGCTGGCTTAAAGAAGATAGTGATGAAACCACAGAGTTTAGTGAGATCTGGCATCTGCGTCGCGAGATGAACGGAGATGATTCTGATTGGGTTATTGTAGGAATTCAGCAGCCTTGATTGCTGAAGTTTAGCTATAAAAAAACGCAGCCATTGGCTGCGTTTTTTGTTTAAGCGAACGGTTTTCTCTAATTAAATCTCTTTACGGGTATATACCCAGGTATCTTCCTTAGAAAGGCTTTCGTCATATTGGTAGCCACCCAGATCAAAGTTTTTCAGCTGCTCAGCGTCGGTGATCTTGTTTTTAATAGCGTAGCGACACATCAGCCCGCGGGCTTTCTTGGCAAAGAAGCTAATGATTTTATATTGTCCATTTTTCCAGTCCTTAAACACAGGGGTGACCATTCTGCCCTGGAGGTTTTTAGGCTTAACTGACTTAAAGTACTCATTTGATGCCAGGTTAACTAGTACTGGTTGTTCTTCTTCTGTCAAAGATAGGTTCAGGTCGTCGGTGACAATATCGCCCCAGAACGCGTAGAGATTCTGTCCGCGGCCGTTCGCTAGCTTGGTGCCCATCTCCAGCCGGTAAGGCTGCATCAGGTCCAGCGGCTTTAGTACGCCATACAGGCCTGACAGAATGCGCAGATGTTTCTGGGTGAAATCTAATTCGTCTTCGTTGAAATCTTGTGCATTAAGGCCGCTGTATACATCCCCGTTAAATGCCAGCACTGCCTGTTTGGCATTATCGCTGTTAAAGGGCTGCGACCAGCTTTCATAGCGGGCAACATTGAGTGCTGAAAGCTTATCGCTGAGTTTCATCAGCTCGGCTATATCCTGTACTGAATAGGTGCGCAGTTGTTGAATCAGCTGGCTGGAATGCTCCAGATGCTGTGGCTGTGTAAAGCGGCTAGTTGTGGCCGGAGTCTCATAGTCGAGATTTTTTGCAGGGGAGATAACTAGTAGCATAGTTTTCTTGTGTCATTTTCGGATAATGATCTGATCCTAAACTAAAAAGGCCAGCACTGGGAAGAGCTGACCTGATTAGTTGTCGCTATCAGTGTGATAGTTCTGAGCTTTCTAGCTGTTTCTCAGGAGTGGAGCTGTACGTTAAGCTGGTCCACCACTTCACTCCAGTCCGAATCGTTGTCCAGGCTCTCTTTGATAAAATTGGCCTGGCTGGCCGTCCAGAATGTTGCCTCATCCAGCCTGATTTTTTGACTGAAAAGGGTATGGGTGCGGATAAACTGATCGATATATGAATCTTCGCCGGGCAGCCCTAGCTGCTCAAACAGGGTGTTCATAGTATGAACTGATCTGTCCATTGAAACCTCCGTTATTGACTGGCTGTCTTTACAGTCTTGGTCAGGACAGAGGCTTTGTCAAAGGCTGTAGTGATAAGCTTAATCGTTACTGTCTTGTTTGCGGACCAGCTTCTGCTTTTTATCCAACTTGATATAGATTGCCAGGGCGCAAAAAGTGCCTATAACGACCAGTATCGAAATAATGAGCGGGTCTGCGTTCTCATTACCAACCGCGCGGGTATACATCGCTGAGACCAGCATCCCGCCGACGAAACAGAGGGCGGTCATAATGATCCCACTGACAATCGTACCTGGCTGACGATCGGGTGCCCGTTTGAGCATAATAAACAGTGTTACCAGCAGTGAGCCGAGGACAATAAACGAAGGGAAAAGCGCTAACATAATCATTCCTTACATAAGAGATGGCTATTTGTACCACTGATCACTGTCTGAAAAAACCCTTCTAAGGGATACTCTATTGATTTCAGAGGCGATAACATCGATTTTCTTGTATTATAAGGCGCAATTTTAGTTAGCTTTCAGAAAAAGATAATCCGATGACCAAGCAGACAGTTCTGACCGGTATAACAACCACCGGTACCCCACATATTGGTAACTACCTAGGTGCCATTAAGCCCGCAATAGAAGCCAGTCTGAACAGCAATAATGACAGTTTTTTCTTTCTGGCTGATTTCCATGCGTTGATTAAGTGTCATGATCCCGAGCGGGTGGCCAGCTCTACCCGGGAAATCGCGGCTACCTGGCTGGCGCTCGGTTTAGATACTGATAAGGCGACTTTTTACCGTCAGACCGATATACCTGAGATTACAGAGCTGACCTGGATTCTTACCTGTATGACCTCTAAAGGTCTGATGAACCGTTCCCATGCGTATAAGGCGTCTGTTGATGCCAACCGTGAGGCGGGTCGACAGGATGACGATGACGTCACTATGGGATTATTTAGCTACCCTATACTGATGGCGGCAGATATTCTGATGTTTAACGCCGATATTATTCCGGTAGGTAAAGATCAGATTCAGCATATCGAGATGGCACGGGATATTGCTGGTCGTTTTAATCACACCTATGGCACGCTGTTTAATCTACCTGAAGCTCAGGTAGATGAGCAGACGCAGCTTATTCCGGGTCTGGATGGACGGAAGATGTCTAAGAGCTATGATAATACGATTCCTTTGTTCTGCTCTTCAGATGAACTGTATAAGTTGATCAAGCAGGTTAAGACCGATGCTCTTGAGCCTGGCGAACCTAAAGATGCAGACAACAGCACGATATTCCAGCTGTATGCTAATTTTGCCTCTGTTGCTGAGCAAGCACAGATGCGTACCCGGTTTGAGAATGGTATTGGTTGGGGTGATGCTAAGAAAGAGTTGTTTGAGTATCTGGACAGTTATCTTACTAAACCACGGGGTGAATATAATCGCCTGATGGGTGACCTCGGCTATGTTGAACAGCAACTTCATAAAGGTGCAGAGAAGGCCCGTCGTCACGCCTCACCATTCCTGGATAAAGCTCGTGTGGCTGTGGGTATCCGCCCATTAACCTGGCAGCCTGAAGCCGGTGCTCAGCAGGAAGCTAAGAAAGATAAAGAGCAGTCTGCTGAGCAGATTGCCCGGGCTGAAGAGGGTCGCCGTCGTGCTATCTTAATGCAACTAAAGCCGATGCTGGATCGGGTAAACAATGCAGAAGACAGTGCTGCAGAAGCTAAGTTGCTTGTTTCAGAGAAAGAGTCAGCGATCGAGTCTCTGAAGAAAAAAGCCAAACAGAAAGCTCAGAATGAACTGGATCTGTTACGCGAAGAGTTTGCTGGTTTATTAGGCTAAACCTTAAAAAGTGAACCCTGATAGAAATTTTCAAGGAGGCTAGTTGATGTTTACCACATTGATCTCAGTGTCAGAACTAAGCGACCTGTTACAGGAAAAAAGCTCTGCAACAGTGGTTTTGGACTGCCGATCCTACCTAACCGCTCCTCATCAGGGGAAGCAGGTCTTCCTTGAAGGGCATATTCCAGGTGCTGGATATCTCCATTTGGAACATGATCTTTCAGCGCCTGTAACAACTGATTCCGGTCGTCATCCGCTGCCCAGTTTTACTCAGCTGGCAGAAAAAATCCGCGCCTGTGGTGTAAACAGTGATACTCAGGTTGTGGTTTATGATGACTGCGGCGGAGCGATGGCTGCCAGAGCCTGGTGGTTGTTTCGGGTGTTAGGGCACTTTACAGTGGCAGTGTTGGATGGTGGTTATCCTGCCTGGACTAACGCTAGTGGGGATGTTTCAGATCAGCTGCCTTCAGTATCTCCCGGGACATTTAGTGGCGAGCCTGATCTTTCAATGATATTGCCACTTGGGCAGGTTGCTGGCTTCACTTCTGACGGGTTATTGGTTGATGCCCGGTCCCCGGAACGCTATAGAGGTGAACAGGAACCAATCGATCCAGTAGCCGGGCATATTCCAGGTGCGGTTAACCGTCCACTACAGTTAAGCCTGACCGCAGATGGATGTTTTAAAAGCGTTGAAACTTTGCAGCAGGAGTGGCTTGGTTTTATCGAAGGTTATGAATCAAACGAGGTAGCACACTATTGCGGCTCAGGCGTCACAGCATGTCATAACCTGTTGGCGATGGAGCATGCCGGGCTTAAGGGCGCAAAAGTTTATCCTGGCTCCTGGAGTGAGTGGATTCGTGATCCACAGCGGCCGGTGGCAAACGATAAATAGGCCCGGTCACAGGGGTGGTATTAGAGCAGATATCAGAGCTTATTAAAGGATATTATCTATGGATTATCAGGCCGCCCGTACTTATATGCTAAGTCGTCAGGAAGCCTGGGAAGATTTCCCTTTTTATCCCGATGTCGCGGTGATGAAAGTTCGCAATAAGATGTTTGCCACGCTCTCTTCTGAAGCCGGGGTAGCCCGGATGAATCTCAAATGTAACCCTGATGAAGCGCAAATGCTGCGGGATATTTTCAGTGCCGTATCGCCGGGCTTTCATATGAATAAACGTCATTGGAATACTGTACTGCTTGATGGCAGTATTCCTGCAGGTGAACTGGAGCGTATGATCGATCGTTCCTATGGCCTGGTAGTAAAAGGGATGACCCGTAAGGAACGTCTGCCGCTGGAGCTCAAATATGGTAGCGATGTTCTGTATCGTTAAATAGCTTATAGATTGTGTAAATCAGCTCAATAAATAAAGCTAAGCTTACTTGTGAACAATCTCTTTATATACTGGGCTTATTCGCACCGCTCTAAGGCTTAATTTGATATGGAGTTCGTTATGGCCCGCTTTCAATCGGGTGTTATCGCTGAAGCTAACACCGATGCACTTTTTATTACCCTGAATATCAATTCTAAAACTGATTCGATAGTAAATCTTCGACAGGTGCTGTCAGGTATTCCTGCGACTGAATTGTCTTTCAGGCAGCGCTATCCTGAGGCCGATCTACATATCACGATTGCTATTGGTAGTGAGTTTTGGGACCGGTTAAATCCGGGCGCAAGGCCCTCGGAATTGGCCGCTTTTCCTGCGCTGAAAGATCAGGCTTTAGATGCGCCACATACTCCGGCGGATCTACTGCTGCATATCCGCTCAGAGCGACATGATCTGAATTATGAAGCGGCAGTGCTATTGCAAAGCCGGTTAGCGGAAAGTGTGACTCTCATTGAGGAGGTTCATGGGTTTCGCTACCTAGATAGCCGGGATCTGACCGGTTTTGTGGATGGTACTGAGAACCCTCAGGGAGATCATCGTGCAGAAGTGGCTCTGGTAGGGGATAACGATCCAGTATTCAGTGGCGGTAGCTATTTGCATCTGCAGCGCTATGAACATGATCTGGAGGCTTGGAATCGAGTATCTGTGAAGCAGCAGGAAGATATACTAGGTCGTACCAAAGCGGATAATAGGGAATACGCCAGCGCAGATAAAGCTCCGTTTTCACATACCAAACGAACCTCGCTGAAAGATGCACAGGGTAAGTCTGTTGAGATTTTGAGGCACAGCATGCCCTACGGTAACCTGAGTCAAAGGGGGCTGTTATTTGCTTCTTACGCTCGCTCACCCGTGCCCTTTACGCAGATGCTGGAGAGTATGATTTTGGGCGATGGGGCTGGAAACCATGATCATCTCTTACACTATAGCCAGGCGGTAACTGGGCAAGCATTTTTTGCGCCATCGATTGACTGGTTGGAGTCCCAGGCATAGCTTTGTTTTGTCTATCGTTAAGAGGGCTACCCCAGTGGTCACATAAGCTTCAGTAAACTGTCACTGGCTTGTAAAACACCTGTTCTAAGCTAAGCTTTAAGGAATATGCAAAATATTCTGGAGAATAGACTGCAGCAGTTTTGAGATGCTATTGCTCATCGTGAGAGGCTTCTCATCTAAGAGAGTTCATTCGAGATAGGTGATTAAAGGGAGAGACTGCTAAAAAGCAAAGTGACAAGATAATAAAAGCGGAGCCCGATTATGCAAAACGAGGCGATTACTAAAACCATTGCAGTGTTAGGTGTAGATGGTGAAAACTTTGAAGTGGATGGTCATTTCAAAGGAGAAGAGCGCAAAGCGCGTTGGTATACGATACGTAAGTTGAGTGATGGACGGACCTTCGTCGATCACCTTTCTACTTTTCCTAGTCATGATGAAATTCGGAAAATGGTGTCTTAACCCTTACTATCATTAGAGATTTTCAATAAAAAAACCGGGCTTGGCCCGGTTTTTTTATATTTTCAATATCGATTGGTCAAGTTACTGAACCAATTCGTTCTCAGTGAACATCCCATCAAACAGGGCCGTTGACAGATAGCGCTCACCTGAGTCAGGTAGAATAACAACGATCATTTTCTCTGCATTTTCAGGCAGGTCAGCTAATCGAACCGCTGCAGTGAGTGCTGCGCCACAAGAAATTCCTGCCAGAATGCCCTCTTTTAACATCAGCTGGCGAGCCATCTCTATCGAATCTTCGTTACTGACTTGCTCTACCTGATCGACAATGGACAGATCGAGGTTTTTAGGTACGAAGCCCGCACCGATACCCTGAATTTTATGGGGTGAGGGTTTAACGTCATCACCATTTAATGTCTGGCTGATAACAGGGGAAGCGGTAGGTTCTACAGCAACAGAGGTTATCGCTTTATGCTGTTTGATATAACGGGAGATACCACTGATAGTACCGCCGGTACCTACGCCGGACACCAACATGTCGATCTGGCCATCGGTATCCTTCCATATTTCCGGACCGGTTGTCTGTTCATGTATTTGAGGGTTAGCCGGATTCTCAAATTGTTGTAACATCAGGTAGGTATCCGGGTCACTATCGACCAGCTCCTGAGCCTTATCGATGGCGCCTTTCATCCCTTTGGCTGGTTCTGTCAGGATAATCTCAGCCCCTAATACTTTCATCAACTTTCGTCGCTCGATGCTCATAGAGGATGGCATAGTAAGTGCCAGCTTATAGCCCCGTGACGCGGTAACAAATGCTAGTGCGATACCGGTATTGCCCGAGGTCGGTTCTACCAGGGTCATGCCGGGTTGTAGAGAACCATCTTTTTCTGCAGCCCAAATCATATTTGCGCCAATGCGGCATTTTACTGAGCCTGCCGGGTTGCGGCTTTCAAGTTTGGCGTAGATTTTTTTCCCCGGTGCAATTCGATTCAGGTGAACCAGCGGTGTTTCACCGATCGTCAGGGAGTTATCTTCAAATGTTTTCATTAGGGTTCCTGTAACGATTTAATGACTGACCGGACATCTGTCTCCGGTACTGCTCAAAGGTAGATTGGATAGCTTAGCTTATTCCTTTGAGATATAAAAAATGTATTTTCTATAGTTAAACTGATAATGATTTAAGCCTAAACTCTTGAGTATGGCAAGTCTGTATATAATCGTTATTGAGGCGGGGCGGTATGTAAGCCCTACTTTTTTATTGGCGGTTTAAATATTAGAGAATTCTGATATTGTAACGACTCTCTATAGTTTTGTAAGATGGTAATCAGATGCGTTTGTTTATGACCTTGTTTGCTCCGCTTTTGGGCTGGCTCGCTTTCCAGCTGTTTCGCTTTCCGCTGTTTAAAAAATCTCAGATTAAACATCGGTTAGTGATGAAATTATTCCGTTATGCCGCCGATAATGGCAGTGTTCGGGCGCTCTCTGTATACGGCCACCTGTTACTTTTTCGTGGAGAGGGGGTGACGAATCGAATACAGGGTGTTATCTACATTGAGCTGGCCGCAGATAAAGGCGACAGTAAAGCGGCCTATCAGATGGGGAAGATCTTTGAAGAGGGGTATCAAAACTACCCTGTTAATCCAGATAAGGCGGTTAAGTATTACCGCAAATCGGCGGATAGCGGTCATATGTTAGCGATTAGGCGGCTGGTTGATGTCTATAATAATGGAGAGCTGGAGCAGGCTAAGTCTGGAGCAGACGCTGCATACTGGTTAAATAAGTTGGAAGAAGGTCATTTCTAATTGCTTGATACACCCGGCTGAGTAACCGGGTGTATGTTGTATGTATAGTAAGCTGATGATTACAGCTTCATCGTTAAAATCTTAGAGCTTCTTTATTTCGGTCTTGAAATTTAACTGGGTGCTACTGTCCGCTGGAAGATCGATAATCCAACGGTTTTGACTGGCATTGACTCTTGTATAAGAGTGACTGCTGTCGGTAATTTTCCAGTCTTGATGAAAATTGGCCGTGATGCTTATCTGTTTTACCTGATCACTGCTGTTGATCAATTCCAGTTCATGGCCTGTTTGAAAAGAATCATAATTCTTTTTAAACAGGCTCTGCTGCCGCTTAATCGTCAGGTCGAACGCTTTGCCTATTGGCAATTCAACCTTCTGGCTTTTGCTGGTATTGCGGATTCTGGCACTGCCAATGAAGTGACGATTACCTTCGCTGTCCGGGCTGAAAACCCGGGCGTTACCCGCAGGCAAAGCGAATCCCAGACCCTGACTCTCCGTATTAGTGAAACTGATTCTAATATCTGGTTTCTGATCATAAAGCTGCCGGTCAAGTGAGGGGTAAACCTGCATCTGATAGTGATAGCTTTTGTCTGCCTTAACCTTCTCTGCACTGATCAGGCTGACTTGCTTGGTCTGGCCATTAAGCAAGTTTGCTCGCTGTGGCAGGCGGTATAACTGATAATCTTGAAAGGCTTCCGGAGTTCCGCTTTCAGAGATTGAGTCTGCCATCACCATGGCTGTTTTATGCCGGCGTATAAGCTGCTCCGGAGGCTGGTTAACCTGACCAGCCATTAGCAGCACTTTGCTGTTGCGAAAGTCTACACCGGTTTGGTTATTAAGTGTGGCAAGGCCATCCAGGTTCAGACGATCGCCTTTACTATTTAAAACCAGTGCGTAATCCATCTGCCAGCTGAGCCCCTGGGTCAGGTAGGTAAGTACTGCATCACTAGCTTTGCTGGTTCCTTCAGAACGGATCTCCAGACTGGGGCGGGCTTGCATTCCTTCCGGAATAGCCGGAAATATAAAGCGCCAGCCCTGTTGATTGACCGGTATTGTTTCAATCTTTCCCTGATGTTCTACCAACGCGAATTGACCATTGGCACTTAATAGCCAAGCATCCTTGATCGTTTCACTACCGCTGACACTGTTGAAACGGGCCAGTTGAATTTTTTTGCCGGTATATGCCTGCAACAGCGCTGGTACCGAGATAAGATTGTTATTCAGATTCTGTTCCAGAATCTTTCCTGCATTTTCAACCTGTAACGTCTGGCTCATGATCTGATGACTAACATCGCGTATGTAGAGCGTTTGTCCCTGATTAATGCGGGGTAGGCTACGAACATCCCGTACCAGTCCTAGATTTTGATTGTAGAGGGTGATACTCAGGTCCTGCTGTTTTTCTAAGTCGACTGTCAGCGGTGTTGCCAGAGTCAGCGGAGCGTTGATGAGCAGAGCGCAGATCAAACTACCGTTCAGGCCTGATATAAGATGTTTGTACATCAATTATTCCTCAGTTGCTGTATCGGACAGGTCGAGTGCTATGCGGAATCCCCAGCTATTCTTCGTGCTACCTGGAGGATGACGATAACGACTTGATGAACGAATTACTCGACCAATATCAAACCAGGAGCCGCCACGCATAACCCGGAATTCACAGGTGCCGTCGATCATCGCGGCGCCATCTTTTGACGCATTGAAATAAGAATCCTGATAGCAGTCCTCAACCCATTCATCAACATTACCGTTCATATCATGAATGCTCCATGAATTGGGTGGGAACGATGCAATAGGTGCTGTCTTTCGTCCATCCCATTCAGTTCCGCACTCACTGCATACCGCACGTTCCTGTTCTAGCTTATCTCCCCACCAGTAGTTGGTGTCAGTACCCGCGCGTGCTACATACTCCCACTCTGCCTCTGTAGGTAAACGGTAAGGCTGGCCAGTCAGTAAAGAGAGCCACTGCACATAAGCTTTTGCTTCCAGCCAGCTAACATTGATGACCGGCCTGTTTCCTCGGCCCCAACCTTCATCTGCAGGCAGCGGGCGGCCCATAGTGCGGGCGTAGTAGTCATAATCGTTAAAAGTGACTTCATTGCGGGAGAGGGCAAACCGTTTACTAATGATCACCTGATGGGCAGGCCGCTCGTTGTCATCGCCGATCAGTTGCTGATCACCCATTGTGAAGCTGCCCCGGGGAATAATGACCATCTGAGGTCCTTTAAATCCTTCAGGCAGCTGGTCTGTGAAAACGGTTAGTTTATCTGGGTCGGCAAATTTTATATCTAACAGCTCTTTGTGAAGAGTATCGACTTCGTTGATCTTCTTACTTAACGCGGTTTGTAGCGTTTCAGTTTCCGAGGTTCTTTCTTCACGCTCAAGACTCAATGTTTGCTGAAGGCCTGTAATGTCTTCCTGTACTTTCAGAAGCTCTATGCGTGTTTGGTTGAGAGCCTGTTCAATCTGATGGGTATTTTGCATTCCGAGAACGAAAGCGATAACAAAACCCAGTAGAAAACCGAAACAGAAAATAAAGACGGGTACTGTCCATTCAGGGATGGAGAACATGCCAATTTTGCGTCTTTTACGGGGTGTTGCTGAAAGGGGTTCTGGGGCTTCCTCTTCATCTACTTCGTCGCCTGCATTGATAATTTGTTTGAACAGCAGGCCTGCTTTCTGAGGACGTTGCTCCGGGTCTGTCGAAAAAGCTGACTGAAGAACTTCCCATTGATTTTGATTCAGTGATGCGGGCTTTTTAAGTTCTTTACGGACCCGGGTCATCTCATCATCATTGGGTTTGAATGGTGCTTTACCACTGAGCAATTGATAAACGATACAGGCGAAAGAATAGATGTCAGCGGCTATAGAAATCGGGGTAGGATGAAAGGCTTCAGGGGCCTGGAAAGTAAGGTGTGAAGAGGGGGTGTTATTCAGCTCCCCTGCGATAGTCATAGCCTCTTCAAAGGCGAAATCCGCAAGCTTTACTCCTCCTTGTTTGTTGATAAATATTGACTCAGGGCAGATCCCTTTATGAGCCTGGCCAGCTCCCGCATGAGCATTATCTATCGCCGTGGCTAGCTGCTGTAGTAATCCTTTTTTCTGGTTGTCTTTCAGTTTTCGGGCTTGTCCGCTACTAATTAACTGTTCCAGTGTTAGTCCATCTAACAGTTCCATGGCAAAAAATAATAGCACCCCTTTTTGACGAAACATTCCGTAATATTCGGCAAGATGAGGGTGTTTGAATTTTTTACTCAGGACGATGTGTTTCTGGGCGGCTTCAATAAACCCTTGATGCTTAAGCAGCGCAGGGTTAAAAACCTGTAGGGTGACGGGTACTGAAAGACTGGTAGACAGATCTTCGGCGTGCCATAGCTGGCCAAAACGATTGGTTTTTAATTGTGATGTCAGTTTGAACTGATGATGATCTGGACCAATGATCTGACCAGATTCAAGCCCATCGTAGATCGGTTCGTTTGTCGTCGCCATTCCTGTGCACCTTGAATCGATAATATCTGCTGATATTACTCGATAATAGAGTAAGGCTTACAAAGAGTTAAGGGTCAGAGTTGTCAAAACGACAGATATATTTTCAGAGTTGAGAGTGTTTATAGCTGAGAGAGGTTGAGCGACCCTTAGGGGGTCGCTCTAAGAACTATTCGGTCACGAGTGGAGGGAAGCTTTTAATCAGCTCATCAACTGCTTTCATCTGAGCCAGATAGGGTTCAAGCTTATCCAAAGGTAATGCGCAAGGGCCGTCGCATTTTGCTTTAGTGGGGTCGGGATGGGCTTCAAGAAACAGTCCGGCAATTCCTTGAGCTAGTCCAGCACGGGACAACTGTGCCACCAGTGCGCGTCGGCCATCAGCTGAGTCGCTTCGTCCACCGGGCATTTGCAGGGCGTGAGTTGCATCAAACATGACCGGATAACCCATCTCTTTCATGGTAGAGAACCCCAGCATGTCTACAACCAGGTTGTTATAGCCAAAGCTGCTGCCACGCTCACAAAGAATCAGGTTGCTGTTGCCTGCGTCTTCGCACTTGCTGAGGATATGCTTCATTTCCTGAGGAGCCAGGAACTGGGCTTTCTTTATATTAATCACTGCGCCGGTAGCAGCCATTGCCTGCACCAGATCCGTTTGGCGAGACAAGAAAGCGGGTAACTGGATAATATCGCAGACTTCAGCGACAGGTGCTGCCTGATAGGGTTCATGCACATCGGTAATTAAAGGGACATTAAAGGTTTCTTTAATCTCCTGCATAATTTTCAGCCCCTCATCCAGGCCCGGCCCGCGGAAAGAGGTAAGCGATGAACGGTTGGCCTTATCGAAAGAGGCTTTAAACACGTAGGGAATGTTGAGTCGGTTGGTGACTTCCACGTAGTGTTCAGCAATCTGCATAGCCAGGTCCCGGGATTCCAGAACGTTCATGCCGCCAAACAGAACCATCGGTGTCTCATTCGAGATAGAGATGTTGCCAACTTTAACCACTTTTTGTTGCATTTTTAGAACCCTGTCAGTCTGAATACGCCGCTGATTATACGTCAATCTTTCGCCCTATGGGGTATATTTATAATAGGGTTAACTAAATTAACAGAGAATAGCAAATGAGCAGAAAGGAAAATAAATAAGCGGCTGAACAGGCTGGGTATCCGCTGACTGAATTGCATCTTTGTTGCTTTGTGTTGTATCAGTTGACAGCCATTTATTCGTTTTAGCGTTAGCTTTGGTGCTTTTTACCGCCAGAGTATAGGGCGCTCCTATGATAGTCAGGCTGCAATCTGCTTCCAGAGTGAATATAAGCTGTCCATACAGGAATGGTTTTAACTAAAAATTGAACTGAACAACTAATTTCTTCCTCTACAATAGGCGCGAGGCTATTTTCAGCCTTGATGCAAAACCAATATTATTTTGATGAGGAGAGTCGTGTGCTTCCAATGGGAACAATTATGACGGGATGCATGGTGATAGGAGGGCTATTTGCGACTCGATTACCAGTATTGCGTACAGTGCAGAAATTACCTGCTTGGTTTAGAAAAACAATGGCGTTTGTGGTTTTTTCAGCGGGCAGCTGGAATGTATTTTGGTATGCCATGCAGCATTATGCTGAGTTTTGGGGTATGGCGGCCCTGATTTCTGGCTGCTTAATGTTACTAACCTCGGCATATATCTTTAACGTTAAGTGCTTACCGAGTTTTCTGCAAAAGATGCGTCCAGGTGTTTTGTTTCTGCTGCTATGTTGCGCAGTTTTATATGGGACTACTATTTATCGGTTATGAAAATGTTGCCGCTTAGACGTTAGTCTTCCGTCTTATGGGCATATTTATAACCGGGGAATCAATTAAAAGAGAATGTTAAATGAGCAGAAAGGAAGAACGGCAAGCGCCTGAACAGGCAGGGCAACAGCTGATCAATTTGCTCGAACGGTGCAAAACGCTGCAGCTGGCTACTTTGGGTCAAGATGGGCCAGAAGCCAGTTATTCGCCCTTTCTTTTTGACGAAGGAGTGTTGTTTATATTTGTGAGTCAACTCGCCAGTCATACGCAAAACCTGATTAATTCATCGGCGGTGGGGGTGATGCTGATTGAAGATGAGACAGATAGTCGTAATCTGTTTGCCCGAAACCGGATGACTTTGCAGTGCCATGTTTCAGAGGTGAAGGTTGATGCGAAGGCTTATGAACCGGTGATGGATCTCTATCGTCAACGACATGGGTCTACTGTCGATCTTTTGCGTACCTTGCCTGATTTTGTGTTGTTCAGATTGACCCCTGTTCGTGGGCGGCTGATATTGGGGTTTGGCCGGGCGTTCAGAATAAATTTGCCGGGTTTTGAGCTAGAAGCGATCGAATCATAAGCCAGCCTGAGTGACCGCAAGGAGGGCCTCTTTAGCTCGTTTTATCCTTTAGCCTTCTATCATATAAACAGCAACCGATTTGACCAGGAATGCAGCCAAGCCTAATCCCAGAGCAAAGAACAAAACCGCAGTGCCAAATTTGCCGGCCTTCGATTTTTTAGCCAGATCATAGATGATGAAGAATATATAAGCGGCGAAAATCACAAGGCCAACGTTGAGTGTTATCGTTTCAATTTCTGCCAGACGCACTTGAAAGGTTCCTTAGAATAAAGTGTAAAAAGGTCAGGAATTGTACAGAGACAGGTCTCCTAAGTGCAATCGGTCTGAAGTATAAACATCGGATAGTTAAAGATGTTTTCGATATAAACTTATATATCATGCACTAATAGGCGAAGTGGATTTGCTCCACTGCATGAGGTTATCGATCTCTTGCTTGAGCGATAGCATGCTTAGCTGGCCCTTACAGTGAATTCCCAATAGTTGATTGTCAGCCACCAAGACCGTGAAATGATCACCGGACTGAGTACTCAGGTGAAAGCTTTCCACGGCGCCAAAATCATCGACTCGTCGGCGTACCCGGGGGATTTCAGACGAGAACTGCTGGAGTATGTCGAGTTCTGTTTTTTCGAGGGAGGAGTACTCTGCTAGGTTGTCATTGTTGATCAGTGCGGTGCCGGTGACCTGATCAATTTTTTCAATATCATTAACGAGCCCAGGCGTAAATACCGGGAACTGTGGGGCTGTTGAAAACAGCTCATCAATACTCATTTCCTCTTCAGATTCCCATGCAGAAGAAGAGGGGGAGGCCTGAATTACGGGCTTTTCAGACTGCAGGACCTCATCAATTAGCATATGTATATCTTCAGCTCTTCGGGCATCAACAAAAAAAAGTGGTGCGTTGATTTCCAGCTCAGCTAGCCAGCCTGCATAATCTGACCGGGATGGCGTTTGTATCAGGTCGCTTCCGGTGATGCCGATAACTAATCGAACTTTAGGATTGTAAGTGCGGAAATTTTGCAGGTAAAACTCAAGATCCTGGCGGGGATGATTACGGGCATTATCTAATAACATAATATGTCCACTGCAATCGTGGGCAAGTTCTGTGGTAATCATTTCCCACATAAACCGGAACCGTTCCTGTCCCGGTGTCCCGTAAAGGTGGATACGTTCATTGCCGGTATCTAGTAATGCGTAATCCATGGCAACGGTAGTGCTTTTTTTACGTCTGACACTGCTATCAGATACACGGGCGTCAGTCGTAGCATTGTCGCTATGGGTGACAGCGTCAATGGCAGTGGTTTTTCCTGCCCCGACCGGGCCGAAGAAAATGATTTTCTTGTCCTTCATGTCTGCATAAGCCTGTCCATATGGGTCGCGCATCCACCTGATTTTTCTCTTATCGAACTACAACGGTTTTCCACGGAAATTAAAAGAATCGGTGAGTAATACCCCTGAGTTGATTGTTTATGCCCATATCAGAGTATATGGGCATACGATGGATTGGAAGGTTCATTCAGGATTTTCTAATTAAAGTGACTGTTGTGAAAATAGTGGTCAGAATTGCCAGTCCAGATGCTAGCAGTAATCCCTCGGCCATGGTAATTCCAAACAGTAATTCAGGGGTCCAGCCACAAAGTTCCCAGGGCTCGAAAATAGAGGGAAACCATTGGTCTAGTGCAAACCAGTCGGGCAGGCCAGCACCCATAGTACAGCTACCCTCGATCAGATTACGCTCAATGGCAAATGTCATCCAGGAACGTTCACTCAAACCGATTGCAGCAATAACAGTCAGTGCGCTTATGAAAATACTAAGGGGTCGGCTGTTTCTACATAGCAGTCCCACGACACCGAGCAGGATAAAAGCCATCACCCAGATTCGTACATGGATACAAAGCACGCAGGGACCGTAGTCCAGACCATACTGGAAATAAAGAGCTATTCCTTCCATCGCGAGACCTGTGAGTATCATGGCCAGCCAGTACCACTGACTACGAACGAAGCAGGTGAAGGTGTTGAGCATGGTTGTTCCTGTATTTGAAAAGAATGAATGATCTAGTCAGATTAATAATCGTAAAAGAAGTTCAGTTAGCGCTGAAAATATCAATGACCTGCTGCTTTATTGAGATCGCAAGTTGTTGATGTTGTTCCAGATCCAGATGTATTCCATCAACCCTGCTGGCGTTGATTACTGTGCCTGCATCAAAGAAGTAACACCGGTTTTCACTCGCAACCCGTGCAAGTTCCTTGTTAAAACCGGGCCACTTTAACTCAGCTCCCTTGAACTTAGCTGCTATGGCCCCTTTAGGACAGGTGATTGGAGGAGGGCTGATCAGTAGGATTTCAGGCATCGGCATGCCTGGCTCAATAGGCGCTTTGCGAACAATCGGTATCAGCGCGGCAACCCCTTGAGCGGCTTCCGCTGCTTTGAAATTATGAGAGCTCTGGAAATCATTGTTACCCAGCATGATGATAACGAGGGCTAATGGTGAATTGATTTCGATGCGTTGTTGCAGGCCTTTCAAACCGTTTCTTCCCGGCTTGAAAGGATCGTCCAGAACTGTTCTGCGACCATTCAGGCAATCTTCAATGACCCGGATGCTTTTGCTTTCTTTTGACAGGAGTTGTTCAAGCTTTCCAGGCCACCTCTGGTGGAAATCAAAACGGTTACGGCTATTGGGAATGATGCCCCAGCTGAGTGAATCTGCGTAAACCAGAATCTGTTTCATTGAGGGCTCCGATATTCTATTCCTGAAAATGAATCTGACTATTGAAAGCGATAACTACCCTATCTTTTTTGCTGAAGTAGGGCATGGCTGCATGTTTCAGGTATGAAGGAAATATGACTACCTGTCCTTCTACCGCTTCGAAATCCCAACTGCCGGTTCCATTAAGATAAGCGGTGCCGGCATCCAGATACTGATCAGCGCCGTGACGAGGGTCGTAGAAGCGGTTGATGCCGTTTCGACTACTGATGTCACACTCACCAGCATCCACATAGTAGATGCCGCACCAGGAGCAATTAGGGTGGGCATGAGTATCGTGGTAGCCGCCGTTCTCAGTAACATGAAACCAGGATTCAACAATATCTGCTCGCGCCTGAGCACCTTCCGGCCAGAAAGGTTCATTAACGGCGCTGGCAACGGTGATAAGCATGTCTTCAATAAACTCTCGAAGCTCTCCTATCACCGATTCCGGGCGTTGAAGAAGATCCAGAGTGCTTTCATAGAGAGCATGCTTGGCTGTAGGTGCAACCTCACTCTCTATGGCTTGCTGCTGGTTATCCCTAAGGTTGTAAATCAGTTTTAACAGTGGCTCACGGATATCGCTGTGCAGTGGATTTTGCACGGTGAACATTTGGGTTTCCCAAACGTTGATATCTTCGATAATGATTTCTGGTTGATCCATAGTCGGGTTTTATTTTCCAGAATCCAGAATATTTAAAAGAGCGTGGGCCTTGTCTGCTGCTTCATGGCCCAGAGGGGTTAGGTAGCCACCGTCAAACAAAGTGATCAGTTTTTTATCAAATAGACGTTGTGTTGAATTCACCAGTTCAGGCGCAGCTACGTCATGATGAACTTTCAATCCCTGATGATCGCTGCTCTGGCTAAACCGAATAAGCATGTTGATCTCTTCAAGAATGTCGTTTGTGCAAGGCATATTGTGATTCTCCAGACGCTATTACATATTTCCCACACATTGGCACAGGATAACGACAAGGTACAGAGGGTGAATGAATTAATCTGCAGGTTATTGATGTGAGGAGGGGCTTTAAAGCAGTGGTTCGATGTCCGAGCGTCATTAAGGTGCGTGACTTGTCCGTTGTCCGGAAGAGCGCTGTTAGGTTGGAGGGAGCAGATGGCTAGTAATTGCTGTTACTAAGATAGGGTTCAATTGAATAGGTTGTTGGATTAGTCGTGAAGAAGCTGCTTGAAGCTTTTGACGTTGCAGACAGAGTAATTGACGAAGTCGCGTCTAGGTGGATTACCGTTGCGAAAAGAGCGCACAACGTTGTCTCCGTTCGCAGGCTCACTTCGGCTCAAACCACCTTCGGTGGTGCGAACTCATTACCAAACGATAAAAACAAAAACGCCCCGCGAAAAGCTGCGAGGCGTTTTTGTTTTTAATTCGATGGTGGTGGGGGGGGGATTATTCCCCTTCGGGCCGTTGCGAAAAGGCGCCGCAACGTTGTCTCCGCTCGCAGGCTCGCTTCGGCTCGAACCACATTAGTGGTTCTCATCCCCCCCCATCAAATATTGGAGGCACAAAAAAGCCCCGTTGGTTAACGAGGCAATTTCGTATCGAATTCGATGGTGGTGGGGGGTGGATTCGAACCACCGAAGCTCGCGCGTCAGATTTACAGTCTGATCCCTTTGGCCACTCGGGAACCCCACCACAAGGAGCGCGTATACTATTGATTTGTGACCCGGCTGTAAAGCAGAAAGAGCAAACTTTTTGCACAGATTGGTAGGGTATTTTGATCATTATCAAAATTTATGAATTTTTTGATTTTAATTAAAATTATTCAATTTTTAAGTAATTTTCTGTAACGCTGATGGCACGGGCTTTTGACCAAAATTTAGCGTTTGGCTACACCCATAAAAAGTCAAAATCAAGTATTGTAATTAACTCGTTTATATCTATATTTAGTGGCTGTTGTTTTGGCGCGCACAACATGTAGTGTGCTTAACCGGTTACTGCTACAAGTCAGTCGTTGGGTCAAATTCAACATCAGGGATTTTTAGGTCTAATGGATCAATGAGCCTAGTCCCGCCCTTGAAAGGCCATTTAAGAAGCCTTCATACACCATAATTTTCAGACTTGGGAAAGCGAAATGCAGGACATATTGGTAACGAAACGGGATGGTCGTCAGGAAACTCTGGACCTGGAGAAAATTCACCGAGTAGTTATCTGGGCCGCACACGGCCTTCAGAATGTCTCAGTCTCTCAAGTGGAATTGAAGGCACATATTCAGTTTTACGATGGCATTAAAACCGCAGATATACACGAAACACTGATTAAATCAGCTGCGGATCTAATCTCAGAAGATGCGCCGGATTATCAGTACCTGTCAGCACGTCTTGCTATCTTTCATCTGCGTAAGCGCGCTTTTGACAGCTTTGAGCCCCCACATCTGATGACCCATGTGGCGCAGATGGTCGATGCTGGCCGTTATGATAAGCACCTGATAGAAGATTATAGCGAAGACGAGTTCAATCAGCTTAATGAATACCTTGATCACGGTCGGGATATGAACTTCAGCTATGTTGCAGTTAAGCAGCTGGAAGGTAAGTACCTGGTTCAGAACCGTGTCACCCACGAGATTTATGAAAGCCCGCAGATTCTATATATGTTGGTATCTGCTTGCCTGTTTGCTAACTACCCGAAAGAGAGTCGCCTGGAATACGTTAAACGTTTCTACGATGCCTGCTCTCTGTTTAAATTGTCCTTGCCTACGCCAATTATGGCGGGTGTGCGAACGCCGACACGTCAGTTCAGCTCCTGTGTACTGATTGAGTCTGGCGATTCACTTGATTCGATTAATGCAACCGCGAGTGCGATTGTTAAATATGTCAGTCAGCGTGCAGGTATTGGTATCAATGCAGGTCGTATTCGTGCGTTGGGTAGCCCTATTCGCGGTGGTGAAGCTTTCCACACTGGTTGTATACCGTTTTATAAGTACTTTCAGACCGCTGTGAAATCTTGTTCGCAGGGTGGCGTCCGTGGTGGTGCTGCAACTTTGTTCTATCCGTTATGGCATCTTGAAGTTGAATCGTTATTAGTTCTTAAGAACAACCGTGGTGTTGAAGAGAACCGAGTTCGTCATCTGGATTATGGTGTTCAACTGAATAAGCTGATGTACACCCGTCTAATCAAAGGCGGCGATATTACGCTGTTTAGTCCCCATGAAGTTCCAGGGCTATATGATGCTTTCTTTGCCGACCAGGATGAGTTTGAGCGTCTGTATGTGAAGTACGAGCAGGATGAAAGTATCCGTAAGAAGACCATCAAAGCGGTTGAGCTATTTGGTATTCTGGCTTCGGAGCGTGCATCGACTGGACGGATCTATATTCAGAATGTTGATCACTGTAATACTCACAGTCCGTTCGATCCTAAGGTTGCACCGATTAAACAATCAAATCTCTGTCTCGAGATCGCACTGCCAACGAAACCGATGAATGATATCAACGACGAGAAGGGCGAAATTGCACTTTGTACTCTGTCGGCATTTAATCTGGGAGCATTGGAAAGTCTCGATGAGCTGGAGAATCTGTCTGATCTGATCGTACGAGCATTAGACAGCTTGCTGGATTATCAGGACTATCCGATTGAAGCTGCCCGCACAGCCTCTATGAACCGTCGTACTCTTGGGGTAGGTGTAACAAACTTTGCCTATTATCTAGCGAAGAATGGCGTACGTTACTCTGATGGTTCTGCTAACGGTCTGGTCCACAAGACTTTTGAAGCGGTTCAGTATTACCTGCTGAAAGCGTCTAATCAGCTTGCTAAAGAGCAGGGCCCCTGTAAGTTGTTTAACGAAACGAATTATGCGAAAGGCATTCTGCCGACTGATACCTATAAGCGTGAAGTAGATGAGTTCTGTGATGAACCGCTGCACTACTTCTGGGAAACTTTACGTGAAGACATCCGTGAGTTTGGTTTGCGTAACAGTACCCTGACAGCGCTGATGCCATGCGAGACATCTTCTCAAATTACCAACTCGACTAATGGTATTGAGCCGCCACGCGGTTATGTTAGCGTCAAGGCCAGTAAAGACGGTGTGATGAAACAGGTGGTTCCTGATTATGCTGAACTGAAAGATGACTATGAATTGTTGTGGGATATTCCTACCAATGAAGGTTATCTGCAGCTGGTGGGTATCATGCAGAAGTTTGTCGACCAGGCGATCTCTTCTAATACCAATTATGATCCGGCTAAATTTCCAGGTGATAAGGTGCCGATGAAGCAGCTGCTAAAAGATCTGCTTACCGCTTATAAATACGGTGTTAAAACGCTCTACTACCATAACACCCGTGATGGCGCGACCGATCAACATGATGATATGACAGGTAGTTGTGAAAGTGGTGCCTGCAAGCTTTGATGCTGGCAGCACGAACTGTGTGAAGAATTCCAGGCCGGTGTGTCACAACCGCCGGTCGTTAGTTTTGTCACCCTGTAATCAGGGCAAGAGTATCGAGACGAAATGCTATATTCAACGTTTGATCCAACTTTCAATGATGCCACTAAAGAACCGATGTTTTTCGGTCATAGCGTCAACATCGCCCGTTACGATAAACAGAAGTACCCGATTATTGAAAGGCTGATTGAAAAGCAGCTTTCTTTCTTCTGGCGTCCTGAAGAGGTTGATCTGTCGACCGATCGTAAAGATTTCATGGTGATGCCAGAACATGAGAAACATATATTTCTCAGTAACCTGAAATATCAGACCCTGCTTGACTCTGTGCAGGGGCGTTCGCCTAATATCGCTTTTTTGCCGATAGTTTCTTTGCCTGAACTGGAAACCTGGCTGGAAACCTGGTCCTTTAGTGAGACTATCCATAGTCGTTCATATACTCACATTATCCGTAATATCATGACGGAACCGGCTGATGTATTCGATGAGATTGTGACTAACGAAGAGATCGTTAAACGAGCCAAGAGTGTTACCAAACTGTACGATGAATTCATTGAGATAATGACTATTTACATGATTCAGGGGGCTGGTCAGCATACTATCGATGGTAAGACCTACGATGTCAGCATGCGAACCCTGAAAACCAAGCTCTATCTGACCTTAGTCTCTGTAAACGTACTGGAAGCGATCCGTTTCTACGTTAGTTTTGCCTGTTCTTTTGCCTTCGCAGAGCGCGCGATTATGGAAGGTAACGCTAAGATCATTAAATTGATTGCCCGGGATGAAGCACTGCACCTGACTGGTACGCAGTTTATGTTGAATGTATTGGCCTCCGGTGCCGACGATCCTGACTTTAAAGAGATTGCCAAAGAGTGTGAACCACAGGTTTATGAGATCTTTAGAGAAGCGGCTGAGGAGGAAAAAGAGTGGGCTGAATATCTCTTCAAAGATGGTTCTATGATCGGTCTTAATGCTCGTATTTTGGCTGACTATGTTGAATATATTACTAATGTGCGGATGAAAGCGCTGAACTTGAAAGAGATTTTTCCGGCTAAGCAAAATCCGCTACCATGGATGAATGCGTGGCTGGTCAGCGATAACGTGCAGGTTGCACCGCAGGAAGCTGAGATCAGCTCGTATCTGGTAGGAGCGATTGATAATGAAGTGGCAGATGACGACTTCGACGATTTCGACCTCTGAGGCTGAAGGACCTAAGGAACAGGTGATGTCTGGAATTCCAAGAATAAAAGTTAATCATTACAGTACTTTTTTCTATCAGTATGAGTTTTCTCTACTGGATGCGCTTGAGGCACAAGAGATTCCCGCACCTTATAACTGCCGTGGTGGTTACTGTGGTTGCTGCCGGGTTCGCCTGATTGAGGGCGAAGTTGAAGAGGTTCAGGATGCGCTATATGACACCGTGGGTGATGAAATTCTGGCTTGTTGTATGAAACCAGTTTCCCATGTCGAGATAGAAATACCAGAAGATTAAACTCATTTGGAACCTTTAGGTTACATGATTGATAATGAGCGGTTACCTACGTGGGTAATCGCGCTATCCTGCGAAAGTTCTTCACAGCCTTCTAAGCTTTTCCTTAAGTCTATAGATTGTGCGATGCACAGGACTTAGATCGTTTCTGTGGTGGCCGCTAAGTGATTGAAAGATAATAGACTATATTTTATACAGCTGCTTTTCTAAACAGATCGCTGAAGTCCTTATATACCGTGCCTCAGGGCAGGTTGTAAAATAGTAATGCACTGACTTATCCACAGAAAATGTGCATTTTATAATGCTTGATACGTGGCTGTTTTTCTGGGTTTTTTATTCGCAGAGCAGCGTTAATAGTTTTATCAATTCGATCGATTCTGTGAACTGATCTCTAAACTCCGGTAGAATCACCGGTATAAGACTGAAATTGATTTTCCAGGCAGATGTTGCTCTGAGAGAGATGGGAATATGAACAAAAAGAAGAAAATTAACTCGATACTGAGAAAGCGAGCGAAGCGAGTGTCAGATCGCTTAAAGATTTCAAATAAACCTCGTTATGTTTCAAAAGCTGAAAGGGAACGTTTGGCTGAACAGGCCGAGGCATGAGCGAAGCACAAGGAACGGGCTCTCAACAGCAGAGCGCTCAGAAAAATAACCCATTACATGGGGTTACTCTGAAGCAGGTGGTAACCGAGCTTGAGGCTGAATATGGTTGGCAAGAGCTGGCTTCACGCATCGACATTCGTTGTTTCAAAAGTGATCCCAGTATTAAATCGAGTCTGAAGTTTTTACGTCAGACACCCTGGGCCCGTGAAAAGGTTGAGGGGTTGTGGATACGCCTACAGGAAAGTAAAAAAATCTGGGGATCTCCTGTAGAGTGAGAGTCTGATTATCTCATTCATCTACTGTGTTTATCTAATCCGGCTTGGTTACAGGGTAGTCTTGGCCTTGCCAGGAGTTAAATCCCCCGTCGAGCGCTACTGCTCTATCAAACCCTAGTTCTTTAAGAGTTGCTGCAGCAAGAGTGGATATTTTTCCATACTCACAGTAAGTCACGATCCTTAGCATTGGATTTGGCAAGAGCTCATTAACTTTAAGTTCCAGCTGTCCCCGTGGAATGTTAATTGCACCGGGAATATGCCCCTCTAGAAAAGCTTGCACCTCCCTGACATCGAGCAAAATAAAGTCCGCTGATTTTGAATTTACTCTCTTTGCTACTTCAGTTAATGACATAAAAGGTACTTTTTCAGCTGCTTCGGCAATCATCTTCGCAACCGTTTTTCCGCCGGAAAGGTTTGTTCGCAAAGCTTCGGTCAGGTGGTCTGGCATACTGAGGTTGAGGCTATTCATCTGCTTAATAAAGCCCGTTTGTTCGGTTATCTGAAGTCGCCGGTTATAGGCAAGTTCGTTAGCGATAGTAGAGTGCTTTTTGTCGCTGTAGATATGGGCGGGATAGACACGGGTATCGGGGGGTAAAAGTAATAACTTATTAAACAGGCTGTGATATAGCTTGCTGGGATCTCCTCCGGGTAGGTCACTGCGTCCTGTTCCACCTAGCAGGAGGGTATCGCCGGTTAGTACGCTGTCATTCACTACAATACAGATAGAGTCTTCCGTATGGCCAGGGGTATGCATAATCTCCAGTTTGAGGTTGCCTAATCGTATCATTTCACCGTCATTAACATGAAACGAGACAAAGGGGGCTGGGCTGCTCCGGTGCATGATGACCGGCACTTTTAGTTGTGATGAGAGAGTCTGGCTGGCGCTGAAGTGATCGGCATGTGTGTGAGTATCTATCAGGTAATGAAGACGTAACCCTTCTTTATTCAGTAAAGCCAGGTAGTTGTCCTGCATGGATAGTTCAGGGTCAACAATGATTGCGCTGCGTAGTTCACTGCAACCGATCAGGTACGACTGACAGCCGCGTTCAGTTGCAATTTGATGAAAGACTACCGCCATCATCTATCTCCAATAGAGTTTAAGACTCAGTATAGCAGCAGGCAATGTAGGAGATGTAAGGCTGACCCTGGAATACAGTCAGGTCTTGGGTTTTACCTTTGTATGCCTTTAATGAGTCCCTGTCTGCTGATAGCTTATTTATCCTTTTTACAAAGATGAAAGGCTACTCTAGAGATAGTATTTTAATAATCCTTCCCATGCGCTTTTTCATCGAAGGAGAGAGCCGGTCATAGTTATGAACTAACTGTTCTTGTTGGATGGTCAAAGGACGATTTCGATTTTTTGTACCGCACAGATACCATTCCACTGAGACGCCATAGGCTTCGCATAGACGAATGACATCATCCAGATTGCTGGGCTCAGCTCCGGTGGGAGATTCCCATTTTTTAATAGTTGAAAGCGACTTATACAGCAAAGATGCAATATCCTGTTGCGTCAGACCCTGGGTTAGCCTGGCTCGCTTCAGTCGTTCAGCTCTTTCTAAGCGGTTCATTATGATTGATGATCTTATAAACTGATTTGAGAGTCACTTAAAGTGTAACGCGCTTATTTCATACAAGCGTTTAAGTGTAAGCTGCTGCTACCTCTCTTTACATGTATCCCTTAGCGCTATAGATTCCTTTCTCCGCTTGGTTGTCTCTGTTGAACTTATACGCTGAACAGAAGCAAGTGGATTTCCGGTGACAGTTAAGTTGTCGTTGTCGGAATGCTGCCGGGACCCCCGGCAGCATCTTTAGTTAGTCAGTTCATATCGATTACAGTTCAATGGAAGATATGAACAAGGTCCTTGCTCTTTTTAGTATCCCCATCTGATTTCTCAGACAATTTGAAAAGGCCCCAGATATTTCGCTGCGCTGTCTTTCACACATATAAACGTTCTATTGCCCGCAGAGCACAGATCAGACTTATTAATACCTTGATTAGTAATTGCTTATTTCTGATGTCTTATAGATCAGTTGGTTACGCGAGCCAATTGATTTAGTGCACAGCCTAAATACTTTAAAATTTATCTTGCATAAATAATAAAACGAAAGTTTGATATAAAGCTATTGAATTATTTAACTTATTGAAAAATAAAGGAAAAATATTCATTGTCGTTTATGTGTACGATTTGTTTCAGTGCCAATAACCACGGGCGTTTTAGCCACTTGCCCCAATATTACTAACAGAATTATCCACAGAAAATGTGCACAACCACAGCAGTTGATAACTACACTTGAAAACGCAGATAGTTATTCATATATGCTTTAAATTACTAAGGTTTGATGGGCTTTGGTAAGTCTGCTTATTTACACTGATATCGATCAATCTATGTTGACTAAAAGGTATGAAAGTCCTCCCTGTATAGAAATTTAAATTTTAGAAAAAAGGAGGGGGGTGAAGATGAAGCCGAAGAGACGCAGGTCGCGTTAAGGTTGATTAATGATTAGTTTGATAACAAGGTTCATTTCCTGCTGGCAGTAGAGAAAATGAGACAGAATGCGAAGACGAATCGTGCAGTTACATAAGACAAGTGAAAGCCTATAAAGAATGGATTAAAGCAATCGGCACTAGTGATGTCTGTAACCCGTTGGGCAAAGAGCTGGTTAAATACATATAAGACGAGACTAAAAGAGGTTGAAAGGGTTATTCAACCTTTTCTTTAAACTCACAGAGGTCTTCAATAAGGCAGGAACCGCAGCGAGGCTTTCGGGCAATACAGGTGTAACGGCCATGCAGAATAAGCCAGTGATGAGAGTCTATTAGAAACTCTTTAGGGATAAAGCGCATCAGCTTCTTTTCTACCTCAAGCACATTTTTACCCGGGGCTATTTTAGTTCGGTTTGAGACCCTGAATATGTGAGTATCGACGGCCATAGCCGGCTGGCCAAATGCAGTGTTCAGGACAACATTAGCGGTTTTACGCCCGACACCGGGTAGCGCTTCAAGGTCTTCCCTGTTCTCTGGAACTACAGAGTTATGTAGATCGACCAGCATCTTACAGGCTTTGATCACATTCTCAGCTTTAGCGTTATATAAACCTATTGTCTTGATATATTCTTTGAGGCCGTCCACACCCAGCGCGTAGATCGCTTCAGGGGTGCTTGCCACTGGAAACAGCTTGCGGGTTGCCTTATTTACACTGACGTCTGTAGCTTGCGCTGAGAGCGTTACAGCAACCAATAATTCGAATGGACTGTTGTATTCCAGTTCTGTTTTTGGATTAGGGTTTGCTTCTCGCAGACGGGTAAAAATTTCGTGGCGTTTTGCGGCGTTCATAGCTTCCAGAATAGTAGTGATCTGATTGGAAGGTTATGTTATCCGGGACCGGAGCTTCGGGCAACTCCTGTACGAGGTCTGTGCTCCGCACATAGCTAGACGTTGCTATGCAACTTTCTGATAGTTAGGGAATACGTCGTGGTATGTATTGAAGAGTGAGTTGCTTTCAAGATCTGGATTGACCCTGAAAGTATAGAAGTGAAAAGTGCTTAGTGATGGTGTTCGCCTAGTAGGTTAGCGTTATCTCCTTTTAATCGCTTAGCTGCCTTTTTCTCTTTAGGTGTCAAAAGTGGTTTTTTCTTAGACTCTTTTTTACTGTTCTTATCTTTACTCATTTTAATACTCCAGGTAATGGTTAAATAGTTAACAAAAAAAACCACAAGCATCTGATTTAAATAGATAAACATAACAACTGGTTTTACGTAAATTAACTATACAGTTGAGACGTTCGCGAGTGGACATAGCCGAGGCTACACAGGAGAGATTAGGAATTAGTGCAGGAAAGACAACTCATAGTAGCATGTATGGAAGAGAACGGTGCTTCGCACCTGGCTAGGCGTTAGACGCCATTGCGTGGATTGTTAGAAAAAACGTATGAGCGGGCTGTCTTGATTGTTGGCTTATCTGTATATGTCGTTATCTAAGCCAACTGTAAGTGGTTTCTTTATCGGTGAGGATTTCAACAAGGGGGAAAATAAAAAGCGACTATAACGTCGCTTTTCTACTTTTTCTAGCTAGCGGCAAAGTCGCATTCGAGCCTCTAGAAAACTGTGTGGCAATATCTGATTCGTTGCGTTCTATGAAATATTCCCTGTTACCCTTACCCGCTTAGACTCTCCGGAACTCACCGACACTTGAGGCCCTTTACGCTTCTCTTCTAAACGTTTGTCTATAATGTTTTTCAGCGCGATGAGTAGTCCCATGCCGACAAATGCACCCGGTGGCAGGATGGCGAATAGGAAACCGACGTAGTCTTCGACGATAACGATTTTCCAGCTTTCGGCAGCAGGCCCAAAGAGTAGCTGCATATCGGTGAACAGAGTGCCAAGCCCGAGAATTTCGCGCATACCGCCGAGAATCATCAGAACAGCGGTGAAGCCGATGCCCATCATTGCGCCATCGAGCAGGGAAGCCCCTACCGGATTTTTGATAGCAAAGGCATCTGCGCGACCCATGATGGCGCAGTTGGTTACGATCAGCGGAATAAAAATGCCGAGTATGGTGTAAAGCTCGTAGGTGAAAGCCTGCATCAGCAATTCGATACAAGTTACAAATGAGGCGATGATCATCACAAAGATGGGCAGGCGAACCGATTCAGGTACAAATTTACGGAACATGGAGATGGTCAGGTTAGAGCCCATCAAAACGATGGTGCTGGCAAGGCCTAGTCCCATTGCGTTAACAACTGTGCCGGTAACCGCCAGTAGAGGGCAAAGGCCGAGCAGCTGTACCAGCGCCGGGTTGTTGTCCCAGAGCCCATCCAGGGTGATCTTTCTGTAATCATTGGCCATCTTATTCTGCTCCAGCCGGCTGTTGAATCAGTTTTTCTTTGTTCTCTAACAACGCGGTTTTATGTTCGCGGAAGTAGTGGATTGCGCGACCTGTTGCGTTAACTATCGCCCGGGGGGTGATAGTTGCACCGGTAAACTGATCGAATCGGCCGCCATCTTTTTTCACTGCCCAGCTGGGGTCTTCATCGCCCTCATAGTGCTGCCCATTGAAGTTTAGCACCCACTCTGACTTTTTAAGCTCGACTTTGTCACCCAATCCCGGTGTTTCTTTGTGGGCAAGTACTCGTACTCCAGCGATGCTTTCATCGGCGTTAATACCGACAATCATCTTTATCTTGCCGGTGTAACCGTCGGGGGCTACTACCGGTAGGATGACGGTCACCACCTTGCCATCGCGGCGGGCGAGGAATGCATCAACGGGCTCTTCGCTGGCGGTGAGTGTTGGTGCATTAACGGTATAGGTATCTTCCAGGAGGTTGTTGTCGATACTCTCTCTGGGGACTATCTCATAGAGCGCTTTAGCGCGAGCCTCTCGCTCATTTGCTAAAATTTTATCTTTGGTAGAAACCTGGGTCAGAGCAATGGCGCCTGAAGTGATGACGGCAAAAATACTCAGGCCAACGGCACTGTTGCGAATAGCGGTCAACATTTCCATTATTTAGCCCCCCGATTCGGCTTGGCATGGCCATAGCTACGAGGTTGAGTGTACTGATCGATAAAGGGTGCGCAGAGGTTCATCAGCAGGACAGCAAAAGCAACGGCGTCGGGGTAGTTGCCCCAGGTACGGATAATAAAGATTAACAGTCCGATACCTGCGCCAAACCAGAGCTTGCCTTTGTTGCTGGTGGCTGAGGTGACCGGGTCAGTAGCGATAAAGAAGGCCCCCAGCATGGTCGCACCGACCGTAAGATGGAAAAATGGGTCAGGGAACTGATCAGGTGCTATCAGGAAAAACAGAGTAGATATCAGTGTCAAACTCCCTAGCATCGCAACCGGTGTGTGCCAGGTGAATATTTTCCGGTACAGCAGGAATACACCGCCCATGACGTAAGCAGCGCTGACTGCATGCCAAGCGCCGATGCCGTTAGCCAGTAGTGTGCTTTCTGTCCACATCTCTTCAGTTGTGAAGCCGCCTCTGTGACGCATAATATCAAGAGGGGTGGCCATCGTATGGCCATCTATCGCAGCAGGAATCGATGAAAAAATGGCGCTAAGAGTATCGCTTAGCGAGAGTACCGCCCAGCCTTCGCCGGACATCACAAAGGGCGCTGCCCAGCTGGTCATCTGTACGGGGAACGAAACCAGTAGTAAAGCGTAGGCAACCATAGCTGGGTTAAAGGGGTTACTGCCCATGCCACCGTACATCTGCTTAGCGATGACAATTGCGACAATAATGCCGACCGTCATTACCCACCAGGGCGCGAAGGGAGGTAAAGCCAAGCCTAATAATACAGCGGTGACCACCGCACTGTAATCGGTGAGGTAAAAACTGACCGGGCGACCGCGTAGCTTTACTACAGCAGCTTCAAGACTTATCGCGAGAAGAGTTCCCCAGATTACCTGAATCAGTGTTCCCCAACCGAAGAAGAAGGTCATAGCCGCTAAACCGGGCAGGGTCGCTAACAGCACGGTAAGCATCACGTTACCGGTGCTACCGGAACGGTGGGCGTGTGGTGATGTAATTCTGATCAATGACATTCTATTTTCTCAGGTCTAACCGTGTTGTTTGTTGGCAATACTTATTCAGTACAAGACTCAGGCCAGCTTATTCAGAAAAGCGTTCCAGAGTGGCATTGAGCTTTTCAGCCTGGGCCCTGATTGCCAGAAGCTCTTCTTCGAGTGTTTGCTTGCCATCGTCTTCTGCCTTGGTCAGTGCACGTTCCGCTTTAGTGACGGCTGCTCTTGCCAATGCGGCATCAATCTTAAGTTGCTTCAGGTCGATACCTTCCTGGGCAGCAGCTGCGATCAACTCTGCCTCTGCTGTATCGTAGGTTGTTTTGGCAGTGCCATGACGCAACTTAAGCTGATCTATCTCTGCAATAAGCTCAGAAGCCAGGGCTGATTCTTTTTCATCTTCAGATAGCTCAGCAAGCTGCTTTTCCGCTTTTTTCAGCTTGGTTCGCATAATTGAAACCTGTTGCTTAAGCGCTTTCATATCCAACGCTTCGCTCTGCATCTGCGTTTCATCTTGCTTAGCATCTGACTTAGTTGTTATTGCTGTCAGCTCATCTTGTAGTGCTTTGAGTTTATCTTTCAGTTTATTAACGCCGACGGCCATCTTGTCTGCTGCGGGACTGCCAGACTCTACGGCTGTTTTCCAGGCGGCTTCACCTTTATCAACTTTAGCCTGCATCGAGGCGATATCTGCTTCCAGTTCAGATGTGTCGATTACCGGCGCTGCTGTTGCGATAGCAGAGCTTTTTGCTGCGGCCAGTTCATCCTGCAGCGCTGTCAGTTTATCTTTTAGCTTTGTGACACCGGCAGCCATCTTGTCTGCTGCGGGGCTGCCAGACTCTAGGGCTGTTTTCCAGGCGGCTTCACCTTTATCAACTTTAGCCTGCATGGCAACGATATCGGCTTCCAGTTCGCATGTGTCGATTACCGGTGCTGCGGTTGCGATAGAGGCGTTTTTAATTGCTGCCAATTCATCCTGCAGCGCTGTCAGTTTATCTTTGAGCTTAGCGACACCGGCAGCCATTTTATCGGCTGCGGGACTGCCAGACTCTACGGCAGTTTTCCAGGCGGTTTCTGCTTTATCTACTTTGCCCTGCATGGCAACGATATCGGCTTCCAGTCCTGAGGTGTCCAGGGCTATGGCTGGTGCTGAGTTATCCTTACCAGACTCAGCATTCTCATAGACCTCTGTTGCTTTAGCTGTTCGTTCTTGAAGTGTCACTACCTGAGCTTTAAGGGCGCTAATGTCACCTTCGCCACTGGCTTCCGCATCGGCCAGTTGTTTTTCGGCCTTTTTCAATTTGGTGCGGGCGATAGCGGCGTTATTCTTTAGATCTTTCAAGCTGCTAGCTGGAGCCGCTACAGGAGCTTTGGCCGGTGCGTTCTGAGCCTGTTGATAAGCCTGTTCCGCTTTGTCTGATTTTTCCTGCAGTTGTATTACTGTAGCTTGAAGGGTGTCGACGCCTTCTTGACCTTTATCCTTGGCGTTTGCCAGTGCTTTTTCTGCTTGTCTTAGCTTGGTGCGGGCGATCGCTGCGTTGCTTTTCAGCTGTTTTAGATCGGGTTCAGAAGATTCAGCATTGGCCGTTGAGGCGGGTTTCGGGGTCAGTGCTGCATCTTTCTTAGCGGCTTGTGCGCGGGCTGCATCGGCGGCGCGCTGCTTACGGCGCTCCTCTTTCTCGACTTTCGCGCGCTCAAGGCGTTCAAGGCGGGCTTCGAAGCGGATTCGTGCGTGATCAGATTTACGCTGCTCGGCATCCTCTTTACGAATTTCAGCTTTGGCAAAGCGATAGTATTGCACCAGCGGAATGTTACTTGGGCAGATATAGGAGCAAGCACCACACTCAATACAATCAAACAGATTGTGGTTGCGGGCTTTATCGAATTCACGACCTTTGGCAAACCAGTGCAGCTGTTGTGGCAGCAATTCAGCAGGGCAGACCTGTTCACACATACCGCAGCGAATACAGGCTTGTGCCGGAGGTTGAGGAGGCATCTCCTGAACGCTACCAGCGATAACGCAGTTGGTGGTTTTGATCACCGGTATCTGTTCGTCTTCGACCGTGATTCCCATCATCGGCCCACCGACAATAAGACGGTACATCTGTTCACGATCAACGTCAGAATGATCTAGCAGATCAGCAAAGCGTGTGCCGATCCTTACTTCGTAGTTTTGTTTGTGTCTGGCGGCTTGTCCGGTCACCGTAACGATTCTGGAAATCAGCGGCTCACCATAGGTAACCGCTTTAAATATCGCCGTTGTGGTGCCGATGTTCTGGCAGACAATGCCGACATCCGCCGGAATCTTCCCGCTGGGAACTTCAATCCCGGTGAGTAGTTTGATCAACTGTTTCTCGCCACCAGAGGGGTATTTGGTGGGGGTGATTACGATATCAAGGTTGAGCGTGCTGTTGTCTAGTGCGGCATGCAATGCACGGATCGCCTGAGGTTTATTGTCCTCAATGCCGACCATGATGTGCAGTGGTTTGAGCAGGTGGGCGATGATCTCAATACCGCCCAGAATCTGCTCAGCTCGCTCCCGCATCAGCATATCGTCGGCAGTGATATAGGGTTCACACTCGGCGGCGTTGATGATCAAAGTGTTGACGATATGATCATCACCAAGGTGCAGTTTTACATCGGTAGGGAAGCCTGCGCCGCCCATGCCCGCTACTCCAGCCTGGCGGATAAATTCAATCAGTTCAGGTTTAGGTAGCTGGGTGTAGTCTTCGAGTCCCTGGTGTTCAATCCATTCATCGTTGCCATCGGCTTCGATAATCAGGCAATCTGCCGGCATACCGGACATATGGGGGACGGGGTGTGACTCAATTGCGGTCACTACTCCGGAAGTAGAGGCATGGATATTGGCACTAATGCGACCGATCGCTTCGGCTACCAGCTGGCCTTTGAGAACTCGCTCACCGACTTTAACGACTGGGTCAGCAGGCAGTCCGATATGCTGTTGCAAAGGCAGCACAATTCGTGACGGAACCGGCGCCATAGTGATCGGGGCTCCGGTTGATTGTTTCTTGTTTTCTGGTGGATGTATGCCGCCATGGAAACTGTGCACTCTTACGGTATTCTTCATACTTCAGCCTCCAATGCGATACCCGGGTGGCGATCTGTGGCGATCAGCTCAATACCGGGTTTTGGGGCTGGCCACTGCCAGCTGTTGAGAGTGGGCGCAATTGGGAGCATATCAATACAGTCAACAGGGCAGGGTTCGACGCAGAGGTCGCAACCGGTGCATTCAGATTCAATAACGGTGTGCATCTGCTTAGCGGCACCCAGAATGGCATCCACAGGGCAAGCCTGGATACATTTGGTGCAGCCGATACATTCATCTTCACGGATATAGGCGACGGTCTTAATCTGTTCTTCGCCGTGTTCAGCATCTAGCGGAACGACTTCTACATCCAGTAAGTCTGCCAGGGCTTCAATGGTGCTTTGGCCGCCGGGTGGGCATTTGTTGATCGCTTCGTCGCTATTAACAATCGACTCAGCATAGGGACGACAGCCGGGGTGTCCACACTGTCCACACTGGGTTTGTGGCAGCAGGGAATCGACCTGATCGACCAGAGGGTTACCTTCAACCTTGAAGCGAATTGAGGAATAACCCAACAATATGCCGAATACCAAGCCTAGTCCTAATAATACCAGAACGGCAATTAATACAGCGCTCACGGTAACTCCTTAAAACTGAACCAGGCCGGTGAAGCCAAGAAAGGCGAGTGACATCAGGCCAGCTGTGACCATCCCAATAGCGGACCCTTGAAAGGGCACGGGTACATCGGCAATCGCTATTCTTTCCCGCATGGCGGAGAACAGAATCAGTGCCAGTGAAAAACCGACAGCCGCACCAAAGCCGTAGACGATGGAATCGACAAAACCGTTCATCTTTTTAATGTTTAGAAGAGCAACACCGAGAACTGCACAGTTAGTAGTAATCAGAGGGAGAAATATCCCTAACAGCTTATAGAGGAGGGGGCTGGTTTTGCGCACCACCATCTCAGTAAACTGAACCACCACTGCAATCACTAAAATAAAAGAGATCGTCTTCAGAAAGGTGATATCCAACGGAGCTAGCAGGTAAGTGTATACAAGGTAGCTGCAGACCGATGAGAGTGTCAGTACAAAAGTGGTGGCGAGCGACATCCCCATCGCTGTTTCAAGTTTATTGGATACGCCCATGAAGGGGCAGAGTCCCAGAAACTGAACCAGTACGAAGTTGTTCACCAAAACGGTGCTGATAATAATTAGCAGATATTCAGTCATAATGTTGTTACATCATCACCGGCGCTGTCACTACCGGGCTTGCCTTAAAATTAGAAAGTTCTAAAGTTTAACGATTTTAGAGGCTATCCGGTATAGCTTTCTGCTTAATATGCCCCAATTTTTCGCAACTGCGTAATAAATCGAGGTCTTTATAACAAAGTTAACCGGATCTGACTTGCATCAGACCCGGTTAGTCTACCGGCAGAGCTGTTCTGGATTAAGCTGCGCCTTGCAGGCGAAGCAGTTCCAGAATGGCATTAACCTGAGTCGTAACCGGCTGTTCAGAACCGTTTAGGCGAAGATCAGCCTCAGCGCCATCAAGGTCAACAAGCAGTGTTCCTTCTGGTAACGCACTGTCGGTTGCTTCAGCCAGTACAATCAGCCCGTTTTCGTTCAGCAATGTTGCAACAGCATTCAGCTCGGCTGGCAGGTTGTTGCGATTCAATAGCGCCACGGCACGTCCCTGAGTAAACAGTTGGCGTTCAAGAGTGAATAACAGGGTGTCGCGTTGCTGTTCAGAACCACCACGGATAGCCAGGGTAACGGCTTTCTGGCCATAGCGACGCTCTCGATCAGCTTTAGTGATGCTGGCGTTACTGGTGATCAGGGAGTCACTTATCTCATTTTCTGAGGCGCTATCGGCCGCAATCATGCCGGCTGCTACTGTGGAATTAGTCAGGCGGTCAACAATGATAAAAGATCCGGTTGTGTGGTGGGCGCGGTAATCATCGGTGACAACCGGGCGCTCCAGTGTGATCTCACAGCGGGCGATCTCATTGAGCTTTAATGTCGCAGCGGGGTGTGGCTCCTGAGTGTTTACGTCAACACAGTAGCGGATACTGGTAATACCGCCAGCGATAGTCTGAGTAGCCAGCTTAATATCGTACTGTCGACCGGGCATGAGTTCCTGCTCAGCCATCCAGACAATCATCGCATCAAAACGATTACTCACCTGAACGTTATCGCTACTATGGACCAGCATGTCTCCACGGCTGACATCGATCTCATCTTCCAGTGTCAGCGTAACTGACATTGGCGGAAAGGCTTCCTGAATCTCACCATCAAAGGTGACAATCGATTTAACCCGGCTAGTTTTGCCTGAAGGTAGTACGGTAACTTCATCGCCAGGACGAACAATACCGGAACCCAGAGTGCCGCAGTATCCACGGAAATCCAGATTAGGGCGGTTTACATACTGGACAGGAAAGCGCAGCTCATCAAAGTTCTGATCGTTAGCTATTTCGGTGGTTTCGAGAAACTCCATCAGTGGAGCCTCTTTATACCAGGGCATGTTATCGCTCAGGTTTACCACGTTGTCGCCGTTCAGTGCTGACATAGGCACGAACTGAATATCCTTCAGATCCAGATCAGCGGAGAAATCTATATAGTCCTGCTTGATCTGCTCATAACGCTCTTCGCTGTAGTCCACCAGATCCATCTTGTTGATAGCAACGATAGTATGTTTGATGCCCAGCAGGGAAACGATAAAGCTGTGACGCTTGGTTTGTACCTGTACACCGTGACGGGCGTCGATCAGGATGATGGCCATATCACAGGTAGAAGCACCGGTCGCCATGTTGCGGGTGTACTGCTCATGCCCCGGGGTGTCCGCGATAATAAACTTACGCTTTTCGGTAGAGAAGTAACGGTAAGCAACATCGATAGTGATGCCCTGTTCCCGTTCTGCCTGCAGGCCATCAACCAGTAAGGCGAGGTCCAGCTCTTCGCCGGCATTACCCATCTTAGCGTTGTCTGCGTGCAGTGCTGCCAATTGATCTTCGTAGATCATTTTGGAGTCATGCAACAGCCGACCGATTAGGGTTGATTTGCCGTCATCTACGCTGCCGCAGGTGATAAAGCGCAATAGTTCTTTGTTTTCGTGTTGTGCCAGATAAGCTTCGATGTCGCTGGCGATCAGATCTGAGTGATGACTCATGATTGTATTCCGTATTCTTAAATTCTGTACTTGAAGAGATTATCGTATCGGTAACGGCTAAAGCGCTTGAGTAATGCTAACAAGGCGGAGAATGGTAGGAAGTGCTCAGTGTACCTATCAATAAATAGGTGAGCATTATCGAACCAGTCTGCAACGCCGTTGCAGCAAACTCAGACGTTTTAGAAGTAGCCTTCCATCTTCTTCTGTTCCATTGATCCAGCGCCATCGTTATCGATGACCCGACCCTGGCGTTCTGAAGTGGTGGTTAACAGCATTTCCTGAATGATCTCAGGCAGTGTTTGAGCTGTTGAATCCACCGCGCCGGTCAACGGGTAGCAGCCCAGGGTGCGGAAACGTACCATCTTCATCTCTGGTACTTCGCCCTCTTCAAGCGGCAGACGATCATCATCAACCATGATATCAACACCATCACGGGTAACGATGGGACGTTTAGCAGCAAAGTAGAGCGGTACAATTGGAATGCTTTCAAGGTAGATATACTGCCAGATATCCAGCTCGGTCCAGTTAGACAGCGGGAATACACGGATGCTTTCGCCTTTGTCTATTTTAGTATTAAAGGTATTCCACAGCTCAGGGCGCTGGCTCTTTGGATCCCAACGGTGATTCTTGTCACGGAATGAGAAGATGCGCTCCTTAGCGCGGGACTTCTCTTCGTCGCGGCGGGCACCGCCAAAGGCTGCATCAAACTTGTACTTGTCCAGAGCCTGTTTAAGGCCCTGGGTTTTCATGATGTCGGTATGTTTTTTGGAACCGTGGGTAAAGGGGCTGATATTCATATCAACACCTTCCTGGTTAGTATGGACAAGCAGCTCCATACCAGCTTCTTTAGCCATCTTGTCACGGAAGCTGATCATTTCTTTGAACTTCCAGGTAGTGTCCACGTGCATCAATGGAAACGGAGGCTTGCCTGGGTAAAAGGCTTTACGGGCCAAGTGCAGCATGACTGCAGAGTCTTTACCAACTGAGTAAAGCATGACCGGATTTTCGAATTCCGATGCTACTTCGCGAATGATATGGATGCTTTCAGCTTCCAGCTGACGCAGGTGGGTCAGTCTGTGTTCCGGCAATTGACTCATTTTATTAACTCTTTCTACCTAATATGACAAAAATTTTCTAGCACGCAACAGGCTTTAAGTCTTTACAGACTGGCAGGCTTAAGGCGCACGGATCCTTATATTGGTCGGTATTATCGCAGATTTGTCCTTAAAATCAAAAAGAATATGTTGGAATGTTTTAGTAACTTTTTGGAATAAGAAGAGAATGGTGAAAATCTTCAAGAAAGTGTCTCGCAACCTAATCGCTAGCTTTACGTATAAATACATACGCATAGGACAGCTGTGGATTCCTTTAGATCAAAAAGTAATTAATAAATTTATAATTATTATTTTGAGTTATAAGAGAGCTTTCGTTATTATAGCGGATTCTAATTTTGCGGCGCTCCGTCTGAATAGCGGAAGCCATTATATATGACAGCCTTTTAGGCAGCTGAGAACGTTGATGGAAATTGCTTACAGCTTTGCCGGCCTGGTGGTTGGTATTATTGTTGGACTAACAGGAATCGGTGGTGGTGCATTAATGACGCCGATTCTGATTGTTGTCTTTGGTATTCCACCGGTAACGGCGGTAAGTACTGATCTGTTGTATGCGGCCATTACTAAATTTGGTGGAAGTATTACTTACACTCGCAAAAAGTTAGTCGAGTGGAAGGTAGTTTTATTGTTGCTGGGTGGTAGTATTCCCGGCGCTCTTTTCACTCTGAATTATCTGGAAGGTTTAGGTGGTCTTGAGAAGATAGAGCACCTGATGAATATTACGCTGGGGGTGTCGTTGGTTTTAACCTCGATAGCGGTTTTCTTTCGGACTAAGATTCGCAACTCGGTTGTTAAACTTAAAGGGACTGCCTTTGAAAAGCATGGTCGCCGCTATCGTCCCTACGTAACTTTGTTGATGGGAATTATATTAGGTAGCTTGGTAACGCTGTCTTCAGTCGGTGCCGGGGCGCTGGGTACAGCACTGCTGATTGTTCTGTATCCGAGAATGAGTATGCAGAGCATAGTGGGTACCGATCTTGTTCATGCGGTGGTTCTGACCGGTATCGCCGGAGCTGGCCATTATAGTATGGGTAACGTGGATCTCTGGTTGCTTCTGTATCTGGTCATAGGTTCTCTGCCGGGGGTTTTTCTTGGTAGTCATCTCGGTAGCAAACTGTCGCCACGTGTTATCCAGCCAATTATGGGTACCTTGTTGCTGGCGATCGGTATGCGGTTTGTATTGGCTGGTTAAGCAAGAATAAGAACGTTTTAAGTACTGATATAAAAGCTTATATCAGGCTATTGAATTTCTGAATTGTAATTTTTAAAGGGTGAGGGTCGGTTAGCCGGCGGTATAAACGATGTATCAATATAACGAACAGGATCAGAATCTGATCAATGCGCGGGTTGAGCAATACCGCGATCAGACCCGCCGCTTTTTGGCAGGTGAAATTCCCGATGAGGAGTTCCGTGGCCTGCGACTGATGAACGGCCTTTATATCCAGCGTCAGGCGCCAATGCTGCGTATCGCTGTTCCCTATGGACTGATGAACTCTGTTCAGGTTCGCAAGCTGGCGGATATCACCCGTAAATATGATAAGAATTATGCTCATATCACTACGCGGACTAATGTTCAGCTGAACTGGCCTAAGCTGGAAGAGGTGCCTGATATCCTTGCTGAACTGGCCGAAGTTCAGATGCATGCGATTCAGACCAGTGGTAATTGTTTGCGTAACACCACCACCGATCATTTTGCTGGTATTGTTCCGGATGAGATTGAAGATCCGCGCCCATGGTGTGAAATCATCCGCCAGTGGACTACGCTACACCCGGAATTTGCTTATCTTCCACGTAAATTCAAGATAGCTGTTACCGGTGGTCCTGAAGACCGTGCCGCTTCTCAGGTGCATGATATTGGTCTGCATATGGTGAAGAATGCAGAAGGTGAAGTTGGTTTTGAAGTGCTGGTGGGTGGCGGTCTGGGCCGTACGCCGGTAATTGGTAAAGTGATTCGTCAGTTCCTGCCAAAACAAGACCTGTTGACTTACCTTGAAGCTATTCTGCGAGTTTATAACCTGAATGGCCGTCGGGATAACAAGTACAAAGCGCGTATCAAAATACTGGTTAATGCTCTGGGTACTGAAGAGTTCAGCAAGTTGGTCGAAGCGGAATGGGAAATTATTCGCACGACAGAGCTGGCGTTGACCGAAGAGTATATTGAAAAGATTAAAGGCTTCTTTGAACCGCATCCTTATGCAGTCGATGCTGTGGATGGTCTTGCTGTGCTGGAAAATCAGCTGGCAGATAATAAGGAGTTCGGTGCCTGGTACGAGCGTAATACCCGTGAGCATAAAGTAGCCGGATATCGCGCTGTTGTTATCTCTCTGAAACCTCACTTAAAACCGCCAGGGGATATTACCGATGTGCAGCTTGATGCGGTTGCAGATCTGGCAGATACCTTTAACTTTGGTGAAATTCGCAGTACTCACGATCAGAATCTTGTATTTGCCCATGTTGCCGCCGGTGATCTTTATACACTGTGGCAATCATTGCGTGACCTGAATCTGGCGCGTGCGAATATTGGCACATTGACCGATATGATCGTTTGCCCAGGCTTTGACTACTGCTCCCTGGCGAATGCTCATACTTTGAATGTGGCGGATCAGATTAACGCAAAATTTGATGATCTGGATTATCTCTATGATATCGGTGATATCAAACTAAATATGTCTGGCTGTATCAATGCCTGCGCTCATCACCACGTTGCTCATATCGGGGTTCTGGGTGTGGATAAGGGCGGGGAAGACTTCTACCAGATTACTCTGGGTGGTTCATCCCGTGAAGATGCCTCTTTAGGTAAGATTATTGGTAAATCGGTACCTCAGGCTGAAGTGGCTAATACCATTGAGACCATTTTGCAGGTTTATGTTGAAAACCGTCATGAAGAAGAACGTTTTATCGAGACAGTTCGCCGTATCGGTGTAATACCGTTTAAGGAGAGAGTTTATGCCCCTATTAATTAATCGTGCTGTAGCTGAAGATAGTTGGTTGCTGGTTGATGAAGACAACCTCTCTGCTCATGTCGATGAAGATATTGTCGTCCCTTATGAGCTGTTTGCAGAGAATGTTGATTCTCTGATGCAGGCTAAAGGAGCGTTGGGTGTCAGAATCAATGGAGATCAGAACCTTGACCTCGTGCTCCAATATCTGGATAAGCTGGCGTTGGTTGCGATAGAGTTTCCTGCCTTTACCGATGGGCGGGGTTTCAGCTTCGCTAGAATTCTGCGGCGTTCCGGTTTTACCGGTCAGATTCGCGCAGAGGGTGATGTTACCCGGGATCGTCTGGAATATATGGAGCGTTGTGGTTTTGATGCCTTTGCTATTCCAGCTGATCGTTACAGTGCGGATATTGCCAATGCCTTTGGTGAAGTCACTGTACACTATCAGGGCAGCGCCGATGATGAACGACCTATTTTTCGCCAGTAACTGATTAGGAGATAGAGCCATGAGCGAACAAGTAACCGCGGAACTGGAAGCGAAAATCGCTAACTCCATCTCAGTACTGCAGCAAGCTGCTGCTGAGTACGCCGAGGGCAAGATAGTGTTTGCCAACAGCCTGGGTGCTGAAGATGTGGTGATCACTGACCTAATCAGTAAACATGCCTCACAGATCGGTATGTTCGTATTAGATACCGGTCGCCTTCCTGAAGAGACGCTGAAACTATTGGCCGATGTTCAGGCGCTTTATCGAAACTTAAAGGTTGAGCTTTACTATCCTGAATCGGCAGATGTTGAACAGTATGTTCATGACAATGGCGTTAATGCTTTTTATCAGAGCCAGGAGATGCGCAAAGGTTGTTGTTTTGTGCGTAAGATCAAACCTCTGAAACGTGCTCTGGTCTCTCGGGATGCCTGGATTACAGGCCTGCGTCGAGAACAATCTGTAACCCGTGATGAAATCGGCTTTAAAGAGTTTGATGAGGGTAATGGCATCGATAAGTTTAATCCGCTGGCGGACTGGACTGAAAAAGAGGTGTGGGCTTATATTCGGGCTAATAATGTGCCGTACAACGAGCTTCATGATAAGCAGTATCCGAGCATCGGTTGTGCGCCTTGTACCAGAGCGGTTGCCGCAGGTGAAGATGTCAGGGCCGGTCGCTGGTGGTGGGAAAATCCAGAAACTCGTGAGTGTGGCTTGCATCCGGGAACCCCGGTTGCTGAGACAAAACCGATCAATGTGATGGATTTTCTGCCAAAGTAGCGCGTTTTAATAAATTGTCTATGAGCCCGCTAACTGCGGGCTCTTCTTTTCTGCTATCTTTTCATTAACTCTTATATAAGAACTTAATTTTCAAAGTTTATTTTCATCTCTGTTTCTGAGGACGTTCTGTGGATTACCTGCCGTTATTCTTTAAACTGGAAAATCGAAGCGCTCTGTTAGTCGGGGGCGGTCAGGTTGCCTTGCGTAAGGCGACGCTGCTGACTCGAGCAGGTGCTCGGGTGACCGTAATAGCTCATCAAGTTGAGCCAGCGTTAACAGAATTGGTTGAACAGAATGGCGGCCAGACTATCATTGGCGAATACCACAGCGGCCTTCTGGATGATGTTTACCTGGTCATTGCTGCGACAGACGATGATCAGCTCAATGAACGAGTCCATTACGACGCGGTAGCGCGGCATATTCCCGTCAATGTGGTTGATAATCAGCCCCTTTGTACCTTTATCTTTCCGGCCATTGTTGATCGATCTCCGATTGTTATCGGTATCTCATCAGGGGGAGAATCTCCGGTACTTGCTCGGCTATTGCGAGCAAAGCTCGAGACCTGGATTCCCCAGGGCTATAGTCGTCTGGGACGGCTGGTTGGGCAGTTTCGACAACAGGTGAAAGAGACATTCACTAGTGTAGAGCGTCGCAGAATCTTTTGGGAAAAAGTTCTTCAGGGGCAGATTGCTGAAAAAGTATTTGCCGGGCGGGATAGCGAAGCACGCACTTTATTGGAATCCGCAATTGAAAAGGCTGACCCCGAACATCAGGTGGGCGAAGTTTATTTGGTTGGCGGTGGGCCGGGTGACCCTGAACTGCTGACATTCAAAGCACTACGATTGATGCAACAGGCGGATGTAGTGTTGTTTGATCAGTTGGTTTCTCCAGCAATTGTTGATCTCTGTCGTCGTGATGCTGACCGGGTTTTTGTTGGTAAACGGCGGGATAACCATACCTTACCTCAGGAAGGTATTAACGAATTGCTGGTGAAATATGCTCTTCAAGGGCGAAGAGTGCTGCGATTGAAAGGGGGTGATCCTTTTATCTTTGGTCGGGGCGGGGAGGAGCTGGAAACTTTGAAACAGCATAATATCCCGTTTCAGGTGGTCCCGGGTATTACGGCAGCTAGCGCCTGTTCGACCTATGCGGGTATTCCATTGACCCACAGAGACTATGCACAGTCGGTCAAACTGGTTACCGGACAGCTAAAAAACCGGACATCTGACCTTAATTTTGATGAACTTGTTCACCCTAATCAGACGATTGTCTTTTACATGGGGTTACATACTCTGCCAGAGCTCTGCGAACAACTGATTGCTCATGGTAAACCTGCAGAGACGCCAGCCGCTATAGTATCCAATGGCACCAGGGCTGAACAGAAAGTTTTGACCGGCACTTTGGATAGCTTGTCTGAACTTCAGAGCAAAGCGCAGTTGCCGGCTCCAGCGTTGATCATTGTGGGCGAAGTCGTGTTGTTGCATGAGAATCTGGCTTGGTTTGGTGAGGATGTTTTGCAGAATCATGGTTTGATTCTACCTGACGCCGAATAACTGGATTCCTGAAGTGCTTTGTAACCATTATGGCTAGGGTATTGAGCTTAACTGCCGATAGCTACGTATATACTGATATTAAATGGATTATCAGGAATGGTTTCTTACACATAGCTGAGTGCTCCGAAGATAGAGGAAGTCATTGTGGATGAACTAAGCAAAAGAATCTCAACCCTGGAATTTGTTAAGAACAGGATAGATAGTCTGCCTTTGTTACCCTCTGTAGCCCATGAACTGAAGCAGTTGAGCCAGGATTCTGTCGATTTTTATACCAAAGTGGCCGAGCTTGCTGAGCAAGACCCTCCATTGGCCGCAAAGTTACTGACTGCCGCTCATGCTTCTTCAGGGGCTCTTAAACCTGAATATAATATTGAACAAGCGCTTGAGCGAATGGGTGTTTTTAATACCCTTAAGTTGATGAATTCCCTGATTAAAACTGATGTGTTTGAGCCCACTAAACCGGGTCATAAAGGTGGATGGAGACATTCTGTAGAAACCGCGCGGTTTAGCCGTTTCTTGGCTGAGCATACAGTGGGATTCAAGGTTGACCCTGATCTGGCCTATATGAGTGGTTTGTTACATGATATAGGTCGCTTTGTTCTATTGCAGGTCGCGATTAAAGCGGTGGAAGTTGTCGATGATACCGGTTGGAACTCTCCTGAGGAGCTGACCGATGTGGAAGATAAGTTATTTGGCTTTACCCACGCTGAGGTAGGTTTTCTGGCAGCTCAGCATTGGAAGCTTCCGAGTACTATAACGAATATGCTGCGGTTTCATCATCACTACAATCTATGGGAACTCGAAGGACTTTCTTTACCCTTCAAACAGCTCCTTACCATTGTTCAATTCGCTGATTTCCTCAGTGTAATGGTCATTAAGCATCCCGAATGGCCCGCCTGGTCTGAAGATGAACTAAGGGAACGGGTCACCAGTTTTTGTATTCATGAAAAATGGCCTGAAATTGAGTTTCCGATAGATCAGCTAATTTCAGAGATGCCGGCTATATCGGAACAATGCCAAAAAGTGATGATAAAGGCAGGAATTGCCTGAGTGTATTCTGAGTTTCTTTTAGCTGATGTACCTACCAACTGCTGATAGCGCCAAAGAGAGCTTGTAGCGAACCAGAGCTGCTAGAGCTATATAAAATCTTCTTTATGAAGGTTGGGTTAGTTGAAGTTTCCTTTGAGGTAATCGTTTATAGATTGGGTAATATCTTCTACCCGCTGTTTGTCACAGAATTGCGAAACTTTGCGGCTCTGTACGCTATGAAATCCTATGCCATTGAGTTCGTGAGTAATGGCGTCTTCGCCATATTGATTGATGAGTCTATTTATCATTGTCTGTTTATCAAATGGAACTCTGCAGGTCTTGGCTGCACCCAGACGAGACCATGTTGTTTGCAATTGCTCATCATAGCCAAGAGCATCTATGCCGGTGAAGCCACTATTGTAGTGAAAAAGGTAGACGTAGGGCATTATGTTCCACTTTGTCATCCCTCCTGTGCCGCTGTAGATGGGCTGCTTAGGTTTATCTAAGCTGGTACAGCCTGTGATAATTAACGTAGCAAAACAGGCTGCTGTGGTGAATCTGTTCATTGCCCATGCTCTCCAGATTACTGTGATTTTTTTTGCACCAAGGTGAGCATATGTTCCCTAACAGGAAGGGCGGATCACCTAATATTGAAATTCATAACATAAATTTATACTGTATTTTTACAGGAGGACACTATTTAAGTGAATAGGTAATAATTTGTTGCTTTATGTTGGTTGAATATATGTCCGATAGTTGCCATGTTAGTCTTTGATAAATAAGGTACCATTTTGGTTTGAAATAGTTGTTTAAAAATTAGATTAGTGTCTGCTTAATGCTACACTTCGCTGTATAGGTTAAATTTGCTTTAATAATTTGAAGAGTTGGGACTGGAGCGTATGAAGCTTAATGCGCATTGTTTCGGATTGTTTTGGCTAGGGACATTATTCATATTAGGGGTAGGGGTATGAATCGTAAGGTGTTTATTGGTTTTTCGTTGTTGCTAGTTGCCGGTTCGAGCAGCGCAATGAGCGTGGATGAAACTGTTTCCAGCAGTCTTTCATACCATCCAGCGATGAGTGCAGCGACAAATGATCAGCGGGTTTCAGAACTTCAAATTGATGAAGCGAAGAGTGGCTATCGCCCAACAGCCTCGATTGAAATTTCGTCAGGGGTTCAATGGGCTAACAACACTACTATTCGAGGTTTTCAGGATGGTGGGAATGATACGCATGTTAATAAGGCCGATTTTCGTCTTCGACAGATGTTATTCGATGGGGGCTCTACTCGTAGCCGGCTAGATGCGGCTAACAGTGGATATGAAGCTGCAGGATATCTGGTTAATGAGAGACAGCAGGATATTATTACGTCAGCAGTGCAATCGCATCTGAATGTACTCAGAAGTGAAGAGTTGTTGGCGCTCGCAACAGATAATCTTGAAGCGCATCGTAAATATCTTGAAGATATCGAAAGCAGGGCAAGTCAGGGCGTTATTACAGAAACCGATGCTCACCATGCGCGTGCCCGTTATGCCTTTGCTGATGCTTCATTGATGCAACAGGAAGAAGGGCATCTGGTGGCAATCAGCAGATATCTTGAGATTGTAGGTATTAAACCAGAGGGATTAGACCCGGTTAGTCGTCCGACTGTAGCTTACAATAGTCTCGAAGAAGCACTGGACTCAACTCTAAACCATCCGACGGTTATGCAGTCTGGGGCTGTAGTTCAGCAGGCCCGAGCGAATTATGAGCAGTCAAAGACCGCTTTCGCACCAACAGTTGACTTTGAAATTCGTAGTACTATTCAAGATTCGTCAGCGACCTCTGATCTCTCTATCTATAACCCCCAGTCTTACGATACTTTCGCTGGTGTTGTAGCAAGCTATGATCTTTCAAATGGCGGGGCTGATGTTGCTAGAAAAGGGGTAACAGCAGCCCGGCAGGCATCTGCTGAAGAGCTATACAAACTAGCTGCTCGTGATACCAGGGAAGCGATTCGCACCAGTTGGTATTCCCGTGATAAAACAGCTGATCGGGTACCTTTGTTACAAAGCTATACCGACTCTTTGGAACTGGTATTGGCTGATTACATTGATCAGTTTTCAGTTAACCGTCGAGACTTACTTGATCTGCTTGATAGGCAATCAGAAACCTTTAGGGCTAAAGCGGATTTAGTGGATGCTCGATATGACCTCTTAATCCAAGATTTTGAACTGCTGCAGGCAACTGGGCAGCTGTCTGGCCGCTTTAGTAACTAAGATTTTTTAGGCTATCGCTTAGTGCACTTACTAACTAAAAAGCTCCTCATTTGAGGAGCTTTTTAGTATTAACTCGTTAATAAGTACCCGGAATGGCTAACTAATTAGCAAATATACTATTTTCATTTGTTATTATTGTTTTCAGCATTTATTAGCAGGGTGTTTACAGCAAGTTGTTCACTCTGATCAGCAATTATTTGCAGTAATGCAGGAGAGTTATGGCATATCAGTCTGGTCTGATTAAGGGTATTTTAGCTGCAGCCAAAGTATTGGGGCGTAACCTGGATGAAAAGTCACTTACCGTCGGTTTGGTTGCCGATGCCGAGGCGCCTGGAGCTGATTATATTTCCGAGATTCTGTCTCGGGCGGGGCTGGCCTATGACCGGCTGACGCTAAAGCTTGAAGATATACCCAATGGCAGTGGGCCGATTCTCTTGCTGTTGAAAGGAGGAGAGTGGGCACTGTGGCGTGGAAAAGAAACGCCCATTATGTATACGGCTGAAGGTGAAACGGCTATTTCCCACAGCCAGCTGTCCGCAGTCTATGAGGGGCAAGCCTGGGTTATCTATCTTCCTGTTCGTTGGCAGCAGACAGAGTTACCCGATGCTGATCGTACTGCCTGGTTCAGGCACCTGCTGGCAGGCCAGAGCTGGATCTTTAGTTATGCTTTACTGGCAACGCTGATTATTAACCTGTTTGTTATGGTTATCCCTTTCTTTACTATGGCTGTTTATGATCGGGTCATTCCTAATAATGCGCTTACCAGCCTTACTGCATTGGCAATCGGGGCTGCGGTGGTTTTGGTATTTGATTTTGTCATCAAAAATATTCGCACTTATCTGATTGAATCAGCCGGTCGAAGAATCGATAATCAGCTGGGTGTTACGGTATTCGCGCGTCTGATTAAACTTAAAACACGCGCAAGGGTTCAGCCTGCGGGTCAGTTGGCATCAACTATTAAAGACTATGAAACCATTCGTAATTTCATGTCTGGTGCTACCATTACCCTGTTAGGCGATCTGCCATTTTCGCTGTTATTTATCGCCATTATTGCTTTTGTAGCCGGTCCGATGTGGATATGGCCATTGATAGGGTTGGTGGTCATTTCTGGAATAGGTATCTTATTGCAGATTCCTCTGCGGCGTTTGGTATCGGAGAGTCAGAAAGATAGTACTGAGAAAAATGTCCTGCTGTATGAATCTCTTGATGGTATTGAGTCTTTGAAGGCATTAGGCGCTGAAGATTGGAGTACTCAGCGCTGGCGTCAATTGGTTGGGCTTAACAGTGTTAATCAGGATATGTACCGTCGTTGGAGTGGTTTTTCTCAACACTCCGCAGGTCTCATTCAGATGTTGGTGAGTATTGCTGTTATCGTGCATGGCGCGATATTGGTCGCTGATGGAGAGATAACGACAGGTGTGCTTATCGCTTCGATGATGCTTAGTAGTCGGGCGATGAATGCTTCAGGTCAGGTTGCCAATTTGTTGGTGAGTTACCATCAGGCCAGCCTTAGTTATGCTGTAGTCAATGGTGTCATGCAGGGAGAGTCGGAAAGCCGTTCAGCAGAAGAGACGATAAATAAGACCTGTTTTCAAGGACACCTCAAGGTGGAGAACCTTACCTTTAGCTATCAACCAGATCTGCCCCCCATTTTTACAGACTTGAATATTGATATCCAACCGGGTGAGCGGGTGGGGATATTGGGAAAAATTGGTAGCGGAAAAAGTACGCTATTGAAATTATTGATGGGATTGCAGCAACCTGGCGGGGGGCGGGTGTTGATAGATGATCTTAATATTGAATCTTTGGATATGGTCAGCTTACGGCGAAATATTGGCTATCTTCAGCAGGAAAATCACCTCTTTAGCGCTAGCCTGCGGACTAATATCTCATTGAGAGACCTGACTGGTGATGATGAAGCGGTACTTAAAGCCATGAAAGTGGTTGGTATCGATCAAGTCATCGGTCAAACAGCTCAAGGACTGGATCTCCCTATTGGTGAACGTGGTGGAAGTTTATCGGGTGGCCAAAGGCAGTTAGTTTGTTTAGCCCGTGCTTTTTATTCAGAACCACCGATTTTATTATTGGATGAACCAACTAGCTTGCTCGATAACAGTTCAGAAAAGCGTGTATTACAAGGCATGAAAGAGGCCATTGGTGAAAAGACATTGGTGCTGGTTACCCACCGACCGAGCTTGCTCACGTTGGTTGATCGTCTGATCGTTCTGGAAGGGGGCAGAGTTGTGGCAGATGGGCCGAAAGATCAGGTACTAAACGCACTAAACTATCACGAACAGCAGGGAGCTCCGTCATGAGTATTCTGCAGAGCACCGCGCTGTCTTTACATCTTGATGTCAACCGTGGCCCTCGACTGGCGGTGGTACTACTGTTGATAATTATTGCTACTTTTCTATCCGGTTTTTTGGTTTGGGCCAGTGTTGCTTCACTGGATATTACCGTTTTTGGTAGTGGTCGAGTGGTGCCTTCGGCTAAGTTACAGGTGGTGCAAAATCTTGAGGGCGGAATAGTTTCAAATATTCATATTCAGCAAGGTGAATATGTACAAAAAGATCAGTTATTAATGGAAATTGATAATACAGGGTTTACGGCCAATCTGGAGGAAGTAAGAGCTAACTATCTTGGTGCGCTTGCAGGTGCTGCCCGGTATTTTGCAGAAGCTGAAGGTCATGAACCTCGGTATCCTACAGAATTAAATGTGCACAAAGAGTTGATCAAACAAGAGGATCAGCTGTTCCTGGAGAGAACACTGGAACTGCAGGCGGGTCTTGAGGTGCTGAGCCAGCAAGAACAACAGCGTGGGCTGGCCAGAGATGAGATAGAGCAACAGATAAGATCTAATCGCAGAACATTATCTCTGATTAGAGAAGAGTTGCGATTGAATCGTCCTCTGGTGGAGAAGGGTGCTACCTCACGGGTTGAATATATCCGTTTGCAGCGAGAAGAATCAACCTTAGTGGGTGAGATTGAGGGGCTTAAGCTGGCGTTTACCCGTACCAGCGCTGAAATGGCTGAAGCGCGTTCCAGAGTGACTCAGATGGAGGCTACTTTTCGTTCAGAAGCTCGCTCCCAATATAATGAGCTGCAAACCCGTATTTCTGCAATGAGGGAATCTCTCAAAGGTGAGCAGGACCGTGTTGAACGGCGTCAGATTAAAGCGCCAGTTTCAGGTATTGTAAATCGCTTGCTGATCAATACTATCGGAGGGGTAAGTCGCCCCGGTGATGATCTGATTGAGATAGTGCCTGATGAAGATAACCTGCAGATAGAGATGCGGGTTAAACCCGCAGATATAGGTTTTATAAACCAGGGGCAGCCAGCACTCATTCGCTTTACAGCTTATGATGCCTCAATATTTGGGCCGTTAAATGGCACTGTATTACAGATAGGTGCCGATACTTTGACAGATGATCGGGGTGAAGTCTTTTATCAGGTGATTGTAAAAGGAGAGCGAAGCTTTATGGGGGTTGCTGAAAACCCACTGCCGATTATTCCTGGCATGGTAGCTGAAGTGCATGTAACCACGGGTAAACGAACACTCCTTGATTATATTGTTAAGCCAATTAGTAAATTAAAGCAGCAGGCCTTAAGAGAAAGATAATAATGTTGCTTGATTAGGATAGGTCGGGTGCAATATGCGCCTTTGAATATCTCTTTAAATAGTTTAGTTCTGGGTAAAGATTATTTATAGTGAGATAACTGAGAGTGTTATAACCATGGATGTTTTTAGGCCTAATAGGAGGTTTTATGCCCAGTTGCACGATCAATAACCGGGAGATGCATTATCTGGATCAGGGAAGTGGATTTCCACTTCTGTTGGGTCACAGTTTTCTCTGGGACAGCCGAGTTTGGGCACCTCAACTCGAGCTGCTATCGCAACATTTTCGCTGTATCGTTCCCGACTTATGGTCCCATGGCCAGTCCCAGCCAATATCAGAAGGTGATCTGAGTATTGAGCAGTTAGCTGATGATCACCATCTGTTGATGCAGCAATTGGGAATCGAACGCTATAGCGTATTGGGTATGTCTACTGGCGGGCTATGGGGCGCTCGATTGGCGTTGAAATATCCTGATGAAGTGGCCAGCCTAACATTGATCGCTAGCTATCTTGGCAGTGAAGCGGCAGAAAACCGGGAAGATTATCTTGAACTCTTTCATATTGTTGAACAGTTAGGTGAGCTTCCCTCTGCGGTGGTTGATGCGGTAGTCAGAATCTTCTTTTGTCCTGAAACTCAGGAGATAAACCCCGCTTTGGCTGAAACTTTTCGGTTTGATCTTATGTTCCTTTCACCGGAACAGATCGCTGGGATCGTCGCCATGGGAAAACAGATCTTTACGCGTAGCTCAATGATTGATGAGCTTGCAGATATTCAATGCCCAACATTGATTCTGGCAGGGCAGAATGATACTCCTCGTCCTCTGGCTGAGCTGAAACAGATGCACAATCTGTTACCGGGAAGTCAGTTTGCAATCATCGAACATGCCGGTCATATGCTAACGATGGAACAACCGGGTGAGGTCAATCAGCTTCTGGCTAACTTTCTCGCGTCTATTGATGGTGTGCAATTGGATTCCAGTGAGCTGGTTTTTGTCTGATGTCAGAGGCCTCACCCAGTTGGTATGTATATATATTACGGTGCGTGGATAGCTCGTTATATACAGGGGTCACTACCGATACCGAACGCAGGGTCAAAGAACATAATCAAAGTGATCGACTTGGCGCAAAATATACTCGCTACAGACGGCCGGTTAGCCTGGTTTATCGAGAACCTTGTAAAAACCGATCGGCGGCCTGCAAGCGGGAAGCTGAGATTAAAAAACTCTCTCGTCAGACTAAGATAAAATTGATTGGCACTTAGGTAGAGTAATGAATCTGTTTATTCGGTATTCACTGTACGTTACTGTTTTCATTCTTAATACTATTCGTCGTTAATTTTCGGTCGCTCCTACAGCAGGTAGATAATCTACTGACAGAAGTGAGTTCTACTACATATAACATTTGGCCTTCCAGTTGCGCTGTTAATTGACCAGTCAGATTAAAAAGAGACCTTAGGGTCTCTTTTTTGTTAATTATATGTTCTTCAAATCATAATTATTTCTGGCTCAGTACCTTATCAATGGCCGCCTGAGCGCAGGCCTGGTCAAGGTGACCACCTGGCGCACCGCCGACCCCGATACCGCCTATTTTTTGTCCTGCTACTTTAATAGGTAAACCACCACCCAGAATCAGGATATTTGGATCCATATCCCGTAGGCCTGCGACCTCAGGCATCTTCTTAATAAGATCAGCAAAATCGGCGGTAGGGCGCCCCATGCTAGCAGAGGTATAGGCTTTCTTTCGGCTACTTTCCAATGTGTGCGGGCCGGCGTTGTCTGCGCGGATCTGCACTCGGGTTATACCTGATGCGTCTACTACAGAAACACTGACGTTGTAGCCGTCTGTTGCGCATTGAGTCAGCGCTGCGCTGGCAAGTTTCTGTGCTGTATCAAGGTTAAGGTAGGCCTGCTGAGGGAGTGCTGTCGCCTGAACAGAACCAGCAAGAGTCATTGCGGCAGCCATTGTGAGAAGTTGCTTAATCATCGTCATGTTCCTCGTTTACTTTCATTTGATGATTGTAGGATAGGCCTTAGCACCTTACTCGGCCCTTTCTGCTTCATTACAGTTTTGTAACTTATGCTTTTCGTTGATGCTAAAGCTGAATGACAGTGCTACCGTTTAATACATGAAATTTTTATTGATAGAAGACGACCAAAAAATTGCCGCTTATATTGCTAAGGGCTTTCGCGAATCCGGTGATGTAGTGGATATTCAGTGTGATGGCCGCGATGGTCTGGCAATGGCATTAGACGGCGATTATGACCTGCTAATTGTTGATGTGATGTTACCCGGCCGGGATGGTCTGTCTGTTATAGAAGAGATGCGGGCCCGGGGATTGTCGACACCGGTAATCATTCTGAGTGCCAAGAAGTCGGTTGAAGATCGGGTGCGGGGGTTAGAAACAGGAAGCGATGATTACCTCACCAAACCCTTTTCATTTACTGAATTACAAGCTCGGGTGCAGGCTTTATTACGCCGGTCGTTGCAGCATAATAGCGCTGATCCCGGACTGCAGACAGAGTTACGCTTTGCAGATTTGATATTAGAGCCTTACCGCAAGACGGTAACCCGCAGTGGTAAGAAGATACGATTGCAGCCCCGTGAATTTCAGCTACTTGAATACATGCTGCAAAACCAGGGGCGGGTGTTATCTAAAACGCTGGTGCTGGAGCATGTCTGGGAATACAGTTTTGATCCCCAGACCAATGTTGTTGATGTTCTGGTCTGTCGTTTACGCAGTAAGATTGATAAAGATTTTACACCCAAACTGATTCATACCCTGCGTGGGGTTGGCTATGTTCTCAAAACTGATTAAATCGCTGCACAGAAATACAGCAGTAAGACTGAGCCTGCATTTTTCTCTACTGTTCTTGTTAAGCGCGCTGGTGCTGTTTGTCACCGTTGATTATCTGTTAAAAAAGTCTCAGACCGAGAAAGATCAGCAGCTGATTTCCTCCTTTATCGAGAGCTATCAACGGCTGCATCAACAGGTAGGCTTACATAAGTTAGAGCTGGTCATCGGGCGGGATGCCCCATATTTTCAGCGTAGCGAGATGCAGGTGATGCTGGAAGATGGCCAGGGAAAGCAGCTGATGCTGGTCCAACCTGAAAGCTGGCATGGCGAGTTACAATTTGTTACTCCTGTCGACTCATCCGATTGGCAGGCGGGGCAACTACAGGGGAGTGCCATCCGAGTATTGTTCAGGCAGGTTGAACTGAGTGATGGGGTGGTGCTGAGAGTCGCCAAATCTGTTGTGCCAGGTGAAACTCAGCTGGCCAGTTATCGGCTTCTCGTACTGCAGGTGATGGTACCTTTGTTACTGTTGGGCCTATTACTGACAATCTATATGAATTGGCGGGCTTTGCGTCCGGTGAATGACCTTATTGCAACGGTGCGTAGTATTCAGGCTAATCAGTTAAAAGCCCGGGTTGAAGTACGTAATCCAGAATCAGAGCTGGGTGAACTGGCGGGCATATTCAATGAGATGCTGGAGCAGATTGAACGACTCATTCTGGGCATGCAACAATCATTGGATTCAGTGGCACATGACCTACGAACACCGCTGTCCAGAATGCGTCTCAGTCTGGAAGCCGCACTGACAAAGCCGGATGAGCAAAGCCTGAAAGAGGCTCTGATGGATTGTGGCGAAGAGGGAGCACAGGTCGAAGCGATGCTGCGGGCACTGATGGATCTGTCTGAAGCAGAAAGTGGCATCATGAAGTTGCACCCCGAAACGCTGAATCTGTCACAGCTTATTAGAGATTGTATAGATCTTTATCATTATGTGGCAGAAGATAAATCTATTGAGGTTTTATTTACTGACGAGCAGGACTGCTTTATTACTGCAGATCCTATGCGCTTGCGACAAGTGGTGGCCAATCTGCTGGATAATGCCCTTAAATATACCCCTTCAGGGGGGGCTGTCAGCCTCGGAATTGAATCAGTAGATCAAAGGCTAAAGATTACCGTTACAGACACTGGCATAGGTATTGATGAACAGGATCAGCCGCTGGTCTTTGATCGTCTCTACCGTGCTGATAGCAGTCGCAGTGAAACCGGTATGGGGTTGGGGCTGAGTATGGTCAGGGCGGTAGTTCAGGCTCATCAGGGAACCATCAGTCTTGAAAGCGCTATTGGTCAGGGCAGCTGCTTCAGGGTTGAGCTTCCTGAAAATATGTCAGCCGGGGTTTATCCGGCGAGAGCATGAGCCGCTGTTTAAAGTTTTTGTTAGGGTAAAAACAGCAGAAATGACCAATATCAATTAACCAACCGTTCTTGTTGGTTAATATGAGCTTATTGTCTAAACAGTGATTTTAAAAGTCAGAGGTATTTATGAGCTCATGTTGTGGAGTTTGCGGCGGTCAGGACGCTGAAGAAGTAAAGAAGCAGGAAGAAAAGCAAGAGCAGCAAAAGCAGGCTAAATCGACTAAGGGCCAGGTCCAACAACAGGAAGCTGTTGAGCAAGAATAATCATAGTGACTGTTTGCTATAAGAGAAAGAGACCTTAGGGTCTCTTTTTTCACTTCTACTCCTTGAGTTTCTACCCCACCCAAAACAGTAAGCACCACTATCTGAAATAAGGTTAGCTGCGTTATAATTGACAGATACGCACAATATTCCCTAAGGACGACTTTTCTATGACCACCCTGACTATCCGTACGCCCGATGACTGGCACCTGCACTTCCGTGATGGCGATATGTTACCGGAAACAGTGGCCGCTACGGCTCGTTGTTTTCAACGTGCTATCGTGATGCCGAACCTGGCGCCGCCGGTTGTTAATGGTGCGATGGCGATGGATTATAAAGGGCGAATTCTGGCGGCTCGCCCTGCTGGTAATAGTTTTGAACCACTGATGACGATCTATCTGACCAATGCGACAACCGGCCAGGATATTATCGATGCCAAAGCGATGGGTGTTGTTGCTGCTAAGCTGTATCCTGCGGGGGCGACGACTAACTCCGCTGCCGCTGTGACGGATCTGGAGGCGATGTATCCAGCATTCGAGGTGATGGCAGAGCAGGGCATGTTACTGTTGGTACATGGTGAAGTGACCGACAATCACATTGATATCTTTGATCGTGAAAAAGAGTTTATCGATCAGAAGATGACTCAGATAGTAAACCGCTTTCCACAGTTAAAAATAGTCTTTGAACATATTACTACCGCTGATGCTGCGCACTTCGTTGAAGCGGCTTCGGATAATGTTGCAGCAACTATTACGCCTCAGCATCTGTTGTTGAACCGCAATGACCTGCTAGTAGGTGGCGTGCGGCCACATAACTTTTGTCTGCCGGTGCTGAAGCGTAATACTCATCAGGCAGTATTGCGTCAGATGGTGCAATCCGGTTCGCCAAAGTTCTTCCTCGGTACCGACTCTGCACCCCATGCGAAAGAGGCAAAAGAGAACGCCTGTGGTTGTGCCGGTTGTTACAGTGCCTGGAGTGCAATTGAACTCTATGCACATGTGTTTGAAGAGCTGGGTGCGCTGGATAAGCTGGAAGGCTTTGCCAGTAATTATGGTGCTGATTTCTATGGCTTGCCACGTAATGAAGGCAGCATTACCCTAGTACGTGAAGAGTGGACGCTGCCAGAAGAGATCACCCTGCCAGACGGGCGACCTATCGTGCCATTCTTTGCCGGTCAGAAAGTTAGCTGGAAGCTGCAGGACTGATTGTCGTTTGAATGTTATTCAAGCCCGGTGATGACCGGGCTTTTTTATATCTGCATAGCAGTGTTTAATAGGGTTTATGAAACAGAAAATATTGATCATCTATGCCGGTGGCACTATCGGTATGCAGGCCTCTGAAAATGGCTATGTTCCGGTAGCGGGTTTCGAGCAACAGGTGCGGCAACAACTGAGCACAGACAGTGCACGGCAATTGCCGGTGTTCGAGATGCTGGAGCTGGATCAACTGATCGATAGTTCAAACCTGCAGCCCCGTCACTGGACAGAACTAGCTCGAATAATTGAAGCGTACTGGCAGCAGTACGATGGCTTTGTTCTGCTTCATGGCACCGACACTATGGCGTATACCGCCTCAATGCTCTCATTTATGCTGCAGGGAATGGATAAACCGGTGATTGTAACCGGGTCACAGATCCCCCTGGCAGAGCTGCGAAATGATGCACTGGACAACCTGATTACATCGCTGATGTTGGCCGGGGGTTATGATATCCCAGAGGTTTGTATCTGCTTTAATGGTCGCCTGCTGCGGGGTAATCGCGCGAGTAAGCTTAAAAGTACCAGTCTTGATGCATTCGATTCGCCCAATTACGGGCATCTAGGGCAGGTGGGTATCAACATCGAACTGCATACAGAACGATTGCTTGAATCAAAACCCCTACTATTTAATATTCCAGAATTTAATCCCGATGCAGTGGTGGTATTGCCGGTCTATCCGGGGTTGTCTGCCAGAGTCGCTCGTGATCTGCTAAATCACAACTCGGTTAAAGGGATCGTATTACATACCTATGGGGCGGGTAACCCACCAGATGCAAACACTGAGCTGATGGTTTTGCTCGAACAGGCTGTTCAACGGGGTATCACTATCGTTAACGTGACGCAGTGTGTGCAGGGGCAGGTCAGCCAGGGCGCTTACGCTACCGGCGCAACGCTTAACCGCATCGGTGTGATACCAGGCAGTGATCTGACGCTGGAAGCCGCTTTTGCTAAACTGCATTATCTAATTGCGACTGAACCGCAAGACAAAATGAGCCAATTGATGAGTCAGTCACTCTGTGGCGAAATGACTGAGTAATTGAGATCGGTTTACTTTAGTAAAGCATCTAGGGGACTTGCCATCCCTGCCTCTTATTGCGGCGGAAAATGTTAAAATTACGCATAGGAGTATCTATATCTTGAAAAAACATATTTTCTATTTATGTGTATTCTTTTTATGCGGGTGTTCTGTTTTGGCTTATACCCCAGTTGTTGCCACATCAGGATTGGGCCTTAACAAAACAGACTTAAGTGAAAGCCAAGAATTCCAAGAGTTTATTAACCAACCATTCCGATTAACCACATTAGGTAACACCCCATGGCAACTCAAAAAATTCGGAGGCGGTAGGTATCATATAGAATTAGCAATAAGCCTTAGTAAAAAAGAAGTGATATGTGAGTTGGGTGCTAAAAGTATAGTTATAGACAAAATCTTCGACGACTCAATAAACGGTGGCATATTTTATAGCGCAAAAGTGACGTGCAATGATCATGTTTATAATGCGCCGCTCAACCGTTGGTCAGATAGGTTGAGGAATTCCATAGAATTTATTGGTAACAACAGTTAGCAAGTGCTCAAGCAAGGAAGCGCTAATGCGCGCCGCTTAGTATAGCGTTAAATGTGGGTGTTTCCCCAAAAAATAGACAGTCGATGACTGTGTAGCCTCAGTTAGTTTTTATTCAAATACCACAGAGCTTATCTTGTCGTTTTCAAAAATGTTTATATGACGGTTTGCACGTTTCAACAATAAAAAGCGAATAACCCGTAGTCACAGTTGACCGCTAATCCCACTTTTTACTGCTGCCCCTAATCTTCTCTGTACTCATCGATGCCAAATAGTATGTGGATTCAGGTTTTCAGCAGGGTTTACTGAGTTATTTTTTCTTCGAGTAAACCACCAATAATGCTGCCTACTTCTATGTCACTTATTCGGCCAAAATGGTTAAGTCTGATACGGCCATTCTTATCAATGACAATGAGTGTTGGAGTGCCCTGCATTTGATAGCTAGCCATAGTATGTGGGATAGGCTTCTTGTCTGAAGGCCTATCAATCGCTATCGGAAAAGGAATACGGTATTCATGAATAAACGCGGTTAATGCGTCAGAAGTCATGACGTCGTGATGTTCAAATACGGTGTGTAATCCAATAACTTGAACCTCTTGTCGCGGATAAAGCCTATCGATTACTTTTGCCTGGGGCAAACCGTGGAAGACACAGCCAGGGCATAGCATTTGAAAGGCGTGAATCACCACGACCTTGCCCCTTAATTCTTCGAGAGTGAGTGGCTCGGGTGTATTGAACCAGATAGTTGTATCCAGAGGTGGCGCTAAAGAGTGGCTTTGATGATTTTCCATACAGTTTACTCCGGTTTAGTTGATCTAGGTGATTCGACGTCCCTGTCTGCGTGATTACTGATTTACTTTGCCGGGTAAGCTCAAGTTACCGGAAGCGATGTCCATTACATCGACAACACAAAGCAAGGGCGCGTGCACACTTTTATTCACTCGCAAGCCTGCCGTCACTCCATCAAAATTAGCATCAGTGATATCTATTGTTCGGTCAAAAGCTACTTTCACTTCAACGGTATCGCTATTGAACGTTGGGTTCCACCCCGGGCTATCCAGCAGTATTGGCAGGCCTGGCCATGTGTTTGGTAACTTAGGAGAGCTGCCTTCGGGTATATCAACAACCCCTAAGGCGCCTTTGCCACACTGCTCATTGGGTTGCAGCACAACCCAGTGACTGTGCCAAACATTGCCATCGTTACCGGGATTATTATCGGCGTTTTCATCGTAGAGTGGAGTGTCGTCGAAATCAGGGTGGGCCGTTACAGCAAGTGAGAGTATCCCCGCATTATCTTCAAAACCAACCAGGTCACTATTCAGACTCGTTGGCCATACGTAGGAAAAAACATTGCTGCCAGCCAGTTTCCCGGTTGGTGTTGGCTTATCGGTTCCAGCCGCTGCAACAACTCTCATATGGAAAGTGGCGATATTATTTAGGGTAGTGATTTTGGCGTGAACAATATCGAATGAGGCCTCTATCGTTTTGGTTTGATCTGACTTGGCCTGAATGCCGCCAGTATGGTTACCGTCGGCAAGCGCCTGGGGAGATGTCGCAACAATGGTTAAAGTGGCTGCCAGAATAAGATTATTGGTATACATAATATGATCCTCTCTATGGATATTGTTTAAACTAGTATCGTCTCGATACCAATAAGATTACGCGGAAAGCGTGGCTTGTCAAGAAAGTTTTGATTCGATACTATATCGGTATGAATATTCTTAAAGCTCAACAATTACTCGAGCGGATGGCGAGCTTACTGCGCACAGAGGCTAGAGGCCTTCTGTATCAGCATGGTTTACAGCCGGTGCAATTCGAAGCCCTGCATTACTTGTCAATCTGTAATCGATATTCCGACACTCCTATGGGGGTGACTGAGTACCTGGGACAAACAAAAGGTTCAGTCTCGCAAACGCTTAAAGTTCTTGAGAAAAAGGGGTTCATTGAGAAAGTTCCTGATAAAACCGATAAACGAGTGACGCATCTGTCGGTAACAAAAACAGGATTAGATTTGGTTCACAGCATATTGCCCTCTCCATTACTGGAATCAGCGAGCAAGCAGTTAAATCAGGAAGATACGGTCTCTATCGAAGCTTCGTTGCATTGCCTACTACGGAGCATGCAGCATGCAAATGATTTCAAAACATTTGGTCAATGTTCTACCTGTCGTCACAACATTAAACATTCTGATGATAAATATATGTGTGGGTTAACAAACGAAGCACTTAGCCGTTCTGATATTGAACTTATCTGCCGCGAACATGAGCCTGCAAATCAGGCGGTAAGTAGTGATTCTGTATTGATGTGAATATTATCAACCCTCTGGGGGTTTTCTGTTGAGGCTAAGTTAGCCACTCACTTTTTATCGCATTCGTGATTACCTTGTACCTAGGTTTTTAAGGGCTCCGTCAGTAATTTGGGCGGGCCTGTAAACGCCGGTGTCTTGAATCCAACCCGTTACCAGCTCGGCAGGGGTAACATCAAATGCTGGGTTATACACAGGGGTGTTTTCCGGTGTCCAGATGATCTCTCCAAAACTACCGCTAACCCCTTGCACTTCAGCAGCACTGCGTTGTTCGATTGGGATTGTTTTACCATTGTCGCAACGAGGATCAACGGTAGTGTAGGGGGCTACTACATAGAAGGGCACTTTGTGATGCCGGGCAATCACCGCCAGGGAATAAGTGCCGACTTTGTTGGCAAAATCACCGTTAGCGGCTATCCGATCAGCACCCACCAGAACAACGTCCACTTTACCCTGAGCCATCAAAGTTGCGGCCATACTGTCACAGATAAGCGTGTGGGAAATATTAAGGTGGGCCATCTCCCAAGTAGTTAAACGGGCGCCTTGCAATAGAGGGCGTGTTTCATCGACCCAGACATGGGGTTGTTTACCCTGTAGTTGAGCGGCTCCGATAACGCCTATCGCCGTACCTACACCGGCGGTTGCCAGGCTACCAGTGTTGCAGTGGGTAAGAATATTAGCGCCATCGGCAATCAGCTCGGCACCGAAATCAGCCATACGCTGGCATAGCTCTACATCTTCATCAAATAGCTGCTCAGCACAGCTTGAAAGTCCCGCTGTGCCCTGGTTGTTCAATGTGTTCAGCATTCGGTCAATACAGTTCATTAGATTCACAGCGGTAGGACGAGCGGCTCGCAGGCGTTCGGCCTGAATCTTTAGTTCATCTGCGTTGAGTCCCTGTTCTGCCAGGTGAGCGAGTAACAGGCTGGCACCGATACCGATTAAAGGTGCGCCACGAATCTGCAATTTTTTAATCAGGCTGATCATCGTGTCAGTACTATCGCAGGGTAGCCAATGTTCCTGGTGTGGAAGCTGGTGCTGATCAAGTACGTACAGGCTACCCTGTTGATATTTGATGCTGGTGGCGAATAAATCTTTCATAGAGATCCAATGGCTATAGAGCTGTAAATGAGCACGGCAAAAGAGAGTGGCATAAGAGAGCTGTAAGTTATCAGGAACCCTGCATTCAGAAAAGGGGCTAGGCAGGGACCGACCGATTTGCCACAATGTCTGTCGCTCAGGCAGAGTTGCTTGTGCTGTATTGCTTTTCTTTATACTGCTCGCATTAACTGCTTTCTTTAATTGCATTGGAATCGACATTAAAAATGAGCTTTGAAAAATTTAACACCGATGTAGATGTCATCGCTTTTGCACGCCAACATAGTCAGTTGTTTTCTGATCAGGATCGGCTTCAGGTTGAAGAGATAGGCGATGGTAATATCAACTTTGTCTATCGTGTCTTTAGTGACAGTGACAGTCTTATTGTTAAGCAAGCGCTACCCTATATACGCGTGATTGGTGAGGGCTGGCCGCTGTCGCAGGATCGAATTCGTATCGAGTTTGAAGCACTTAAACTGGCGGCAAGACACTGTGAGAACTTTGTGCCTGAAGTGTACAGTTTTGATGCTGAACAGTGCGCCATTGTGATGCAAGATATTGGTGCTTATGGCAGCTTACGCAGCGCTTTGATTGAACGTCAGAAATTGCCGCTGGTTGCTGAGAAGATTGGTTGCTTCTTGGCGGATACGTTGTTCTATACCTCTGATCTCTACCTGGGATCGATCGAGAAAAAGGCCCTGGTTCAGCAATTTATCAATCCCGATCTGTGCAAGATTTCAGAAGAGGTCTTCTTTTGGGACCCATACTGCGATCATGAGCGTAACAATGTTAATGAACTGTTGCGGTCTGATGCAGAACAGCTTTGGCAAGACGTTGTACTGAAGCGTGAAGTGGCGCGTCTGAAAGCAAAGTTCCTCAATCAGGCTGAAGCTTTGCTACATGCCGATCTGCACTCGGGGTCAGTTTTTGCAAATCAGTCGGGTATTAAAATTATTGATCCTGAGTTTGCTTTTGTAGGTCCCATTGGCTTCGATATAGGCTTGATAATAGCGAACTATCTGTTGAATCTCTCGGGGCAGGCTAACCTGCCTGGCGATAAAACAGAACGTAGTGATTATCAGCAGTGGTTGTTAGTGAGTATCGAAACTATCTGGGGCACGTTTGCCCAGCGCTTCCGTAATCATATACAACAAGAGACCCAGGAGCCGAGCCTGCAGCTGCCCGAATATGCCGACTGGTATATACAGGAACTATTGGCAGACAGTCTCGGATATGCAGGCACAGAGGTGATTCGCCGCACTATCGGTGTGGCCCATGTCGACGATGTCGAGTCGATTAGCGACCCTCAGAAACGTGCCGATTCAGAAAGACTATCTTTGCTGTTGGGGCAGATGCTGATTAAAGAGCGGGCAACCTTTGAAAATATCGATCAGCTGATTTCACGCGTACGAGAACTGATGTATTGCCGATAATTTCTATGGCGCGCCAGACAATACATAGCCTGCTCCTGTCTTTAGGTATGCAGGCTTATTGTACGAGCAGGATGTGCTATCAGGGAAGGTAGATTAACGGCGTGAGTGTTCCCCAGAGAAAGGCGGTTGCCGATCGCAGTCCTACTAATATTATTAAACCTACCGTCAGTATCGATACGCAGAATAGAAAGCCTCGTTCTTCCGGTATCTTCATGATGATAGGTACGCCGGTAAACAGTAGGAAGGTACTGTAGGCCAAAGCAACGATACCTACGGCAACACAAAACCACAGCATCGGGTACAAGCCGGCAAAACCTGCAAGTAGTAATGGTGTTGCGGTATAGAGTGTCAGGTTCATACAGCGTTCGAGTGAGGCATGACCTCCATAGGTTTTTTCCATCCAGCGGATAGTAAACCCCATCAGACCAAGTGCAAAACAGAGAGCCAGATAGAAGGCAATGGAGGAGTTCAGAGCGCTTATCATGCTCAGTTTTACAGCGTCACCGCCGGGCGTCAGGCTCCAGCCAACCTGGGTGGTTCCGATAAACAGTGATACTGCCGGAATCAGTGCCAAGAGTGCCAGGATAAAAAGTACCTCAGTGGTACCTTTGAGTTTCTCATCCCGTAAGTGCTTCATCGCCAGACTAGGGTCATAGAAGATTTCAGACATCGATTTAATTGTCATGATAATCACCTGCTCAGTTTATGTGTGCTGCTAATCTGTTACGTGTATTGCTTAAGGGTAGATCAATAAATCAACAATCTGTACTGCTGTGGCTGACTAAAACTGTATCTGGTTAACCACTCACACTCTTTTGTATGCTGTGTGAAAGGGAATATGAGGACAGACACAATGAAAACGATTGGGCTGCTGGGCGGCATGAGTTGGGAGTCTACTGTCAGTTATTACAGGGCAATCAATTCGGGTATCAAAGATCAGCTAGGGGGCTTTCATTCATCTAAGCTTGCGCTGTATAGCGTTGACTTTGCAGAGATTGAAACCCTGCAAAGCCAAGGTGATTGGCAACAAGCCGGAGTTATACTTGCGCAGGCGGCACAGGCTGTGGAAGCCGCAGGTGCTGATTTTTTTCTCATTGGTACCAATACGATGCACAAGGTAGCAGCCCAGGCGGAAGCTGCAGTATCTATTCCTCTGCTACATATTGCCGATGCCACTGCTGCGCAACTTAAGGCGGATGGTGTTGAGAGGGTAGGTTTGCTGGGAACCCGCTTTACTATGGAGCAGGATTTCTACAAAGGGCGTTTGACAGATAAGCATGGTATCCGTGTTTTGGTGCCGGATGAAAATGCGCAGGATGTTGTACATCGCGTCATCTATGAAGAACTCTGCCAGGGGAAAATAAGTGATAGTTCCCGTAAAGCGTATGTAAAGATAATTGAAGATCTGTCTGCGGGTGGTGCGCAGGCGGTAATATTAGGTTGTACAGAGATCGCGTTGTTGGTGAGTCAGTCAGATACCGCGATACCCTTGTATGACACCACCGCAATCCATGCGACGGCGGCTGTAAAGCTAGCCTTGGCTTAATCGAAGCCAGGCTCTGCAAGAGTATTAGTCTGAGTTTGGCTTTACCTGGCGACAGTGCTGACGCATGACCTCGGTGATATCGTTATTGAGATGGTCATAAGATGTTTGCCCCACAATAGCCCGGCTATCGATTGTTACAGTATTGTTTCGCCCTTTCTCTTTGGCCACATACATGGCGATGTCTGCGCGCTTAATCGAGCCTTTAATATCACAGAAGCGACAGAGCTGAGTAACACCGAAAGAGGCGGTGACGCGGTGCAGGTTACCCTGGTGGCTGATACTGGCATCTGTCAGTTGCTTACGAATCCGATCGACAACTATGCCTGCCTGTTCCAAATCCATATCCGGGAAGATAAACAGAAACTCCTCGCCACCATAACGTGAAACAGTGTCATGGCGTCGGATCGCATTATTAAACAGTTCTGCGGTATGGCCCAGGAGAAGATCGCCTACATCATGTCCCCAGGCATCGTTAACATCTTTAAAATGATCAATATCAGCCATGGCGATACAGCAGTAATAATCTTCAGCTCGTTGCATTCTGCTATATTCGTTGGCCAGAACGGAATCAACAGCACGGCGGTTCATCAATCGGGTGGTGGGGTCAAACTGCTGTTTATTGAGCACTGAGAATTCAAACAGCATCATTACCATATCGAAGAACTCTTTTTGCGTTCGCATAAAGAGTTCAAAGTCTTTGATATTGATCTCGCGTTTCAAATTTAGCTGGGCGATTACGGTTCGTGCGCTGTCATGTAGCTGTTTGTGGTACTGCTCAATTTTAAGAAATGAGCTTTGTTGAAATAGCTCGTCTTCGAAGGTTTTTGTCAGCCAGCGACCAAAGTGACAGTAGAGATGAGCATCCGGGGCAATAAATTGGTTCTCATCCATCGGTTGGCGGGTAACCAATGCAGTAGTGATTCTTTGCATCCATTTACGATGCGCTTCCAGTGAGTTCTTGATATCGTCGGCAAGCGCCTCGAAATCATCATGATGCATGCTTTCCAGTAAATTCTCGATCACGTATCTATCCTTGATCCGCTTTTTAAGTATGAGCTTGCCCAGTACTATCGAGGCCTGATCACTAGGGTTTTTACTGCCGAACCTTTATTTTAGAGCGAGTTGCTCTGGCATCAGTTGTCGCAATACCTGACGCTGATAATGCCGTGCTGAACTGCTTATTTTGCCGCTTTTACCTGTAGTGATCCAACGCTTGATACGGCCGGCATCCCCTATAGGTGTACGTTTTCCGTATGAATTTAGCATAATCATTACGGTATCCCGACCATTGACCTTAGTCATCATGACCAGGCAGCGCCCAGCTTCGTTAAGATACCCGGTTTTGGTGACATCAATCGCCCAACTTTTTCGGTGCACCAGTACATTGGTGTTGCCATAGCGTAATGAATAAGAGGGTTTAGTAAACTTAGCGGTAAAACTTTGGGTGGTACTGTACTTAGTTATCTCCGGATAGGAGGCTGCTGCACGCACCATGATTGCCAGATCAGAGGCAGTGGAAACATTCTGCTCAGACAGACCTGATGAATCAACAAACTGAGTTTGAGTCATTCCCAATTGGCGGGCTTTTAGATTCATCGCTTTAACGAAAGCGTTAATCCCACCCGGATATGTATGTCCCAAGGCAGAGGCTGCCATGTTTTCCGAAGACATCAATGCGATGCGGATAACATCTTTGCGTGGAAGCATTGAGTCGACCCTAATGCGGGTATAATAATTGCTGTTGGCTTTTTTCTGATTCTGGGTAAAGAGTAATTTATCGTTCAGAGGGAGCTTAGCATCCAGTGTCACCATCGCGGTCATCAGTTTGGTAACTGAGGCAATTGGCACAACCAGTTCAGCATTTTTTGTATAAAGTGGCGCGCCGGTTTCAGCATCAATGACAGACGCACTGACAGACGCGAGCTCAATATTTTGGGGGTTCAGTTTGAGTAGTTTTTGGGTCGCACTGGAAACGGAGGCTAACTGTTCTTTAGGTTTTTCTTGAGCGGCAGCAGGCAGGGAACACAGAGAGGTGATAACTATGCCGGCCAGCAACTGGGATATGGGTTTTAGGTGCTCATTTAAGGGCATGTTAAATAGCTTAAATGGTAGTTTAGCTATTAGTTGGTCTGCTAAATTTTTCAAAACAATGCCGTATACTGATTTTTTAACTTTTATTGTTCGGAGCACCTATGAATAATAGAGAATTCATAGTGCCGTAACATTAACATAATCGGCCGTTTGAATCGTTGGTTTAATTACTCATTCTATGTTTTTATGATATCAATCAGTTGGTCAGGCCAGTTCTTAAAAAAACTCTAAGTTAAGCAATGGGTTAGGATAGACTCCCGTTTCTTAATAATCGACTTAAATAAATCCAGTGGTTAGACAATGGAACAGATAATTACCCTTATTCTCGACTCTGGTCGAACGGCTATGGATGTGGCGCTGTATGTATTGCTACCGGTAATGGTTGTGATGTTGGCGCTGATGAAACTACTAGAGAGTAAGGGAGTCTTAGGCTGGATCTCTAACAAGCTTTCCCCTGTAGTAAAAATCTTTGGCGTACCCGGGCTGGGTATTTTTGCGATGCTGCAGATTATGTTTGTCAGCTTTAATGCGCCGGTTGCTACGCTGGCGATTATGGATCGGGACGGTACCTCTCGACGCGCAATTGCAGCAACTCTGGCTTTGGTATTAACCATGTCTCAGGCCAATGTTGTATTTCCGATGGCAGTGGTCGGCCTTGATGTACCCTTTATCATGATGACCTCTTTGATTGGTGGCCTCATCGCAGCGGCAGCGACTTACTATCTGTTTGCTCGTGACCCAGCGCTGGATGATGATTACAGCCATACTGAGCACCTTGCGCCGGAACTTCATGATAAGAAAAACGTTATTCAGATCCTTTCCGATGGTGGTCAGGAAGGGGTAAAAATTGTTTTCGCTTCGATACCCCTGCTGATTCTTGCACTCTGCTTCGTTAATCTACTTAAGGTTACCGGATCAATAGAAGTACTAACTTCAATTTTGGCCCCGGTATTGGCGCTGGTGGATCTGCCTGAATCGGCAGTACTACCTATAGTGACTAAGTTTATTGCTGGCGGAACAGCGATGATGGGTGTGACTATCGACCTGCTGAACCAGGGGGCGATGACGGCAACTGACCTTAACCGGATTGCGGGCTTTATTATTAATCCCTTTGATGTGGCTGGGGTGGCTATATTGATAGCGGCCGGCAAACGGGTTTCTTCCATAGCTAAGGCGGCAATACTGGGGGCGATAGTCGGAACGCTGGTACGGGGTGTGTTACACCTGGTTATGTTCTGATTACCTGTCTGTTCTGCTTGACCCCCGGACAGACCAGACCTAGAGTTGGACCTTAATGTTGCGTGTTACGCAGGCCGATAAGGGATCAACAAATTGATGCAATACCCTCCGACTAAATTGCCGAAAGTTGGCATTACCATTTTTACTGAAATGTCGCAGTTGGCTGCAGAGTATGGAGCGATAAATCTATCCCAGGGTTTTCCTGATTTTGATGGGCCTCTAGCCCTGTTGGATAGGGTAACTTATTACCTGGAAAATGGTTTTAATCAGTACGCACCAATGGCCGGCGTTGTTGGGTTGCGCAACGCAATTGCCCTGAAAGTTGAAAAACTTTATGGCTGTGAAGTAGATTCAGAAACCGAGGTGACTGTCACATCAGGGGCGACCGAAGCGCTGTTTTCTGCGATTGGTGCCGTTGTTTGTGCCGGTGACGAAGTGATTGTGTTTGATCCCGCCTATGATAGTTATGAGCCTGCTATCGAGTTGAACGGCGGCACGGCAGTGCATCTGGCACTGACTGCTCCGGCTTTCTCAATCGACTGGCAACAGGTTGCGAAAGCGATCACCCCAAAGACGCGGATGATAATCCTCAATAGTCCCCATAACCCTACCGGTGCTGTGCTGACTGCTGCTGATCTGGACCAGTTGGAAGCACTATTAGAGGGGACAGATATTCTCTTGCTCAGCGATGAGGTGTATGAGCATATATGCTTTAACGGCACTCATCAGAGTTTATTGCGACGGCCAGCATTGGCTAAGCGGGCGTTTGTCGTTTCATCGTTTGGTAAAACTTACCATACTACCGGATGGAAGGTAGGCTACTGTATCGCGCCTACCCAGCTCTCGGTAGAGTTTCGTAAACTGCATCAGTATCTGACCTTCTGTACGGTTCATCCGATTCAACTGGCATTAGCCGATTTTATAAATGACTATCCGGAACACACCCTTGAGCTACCCGAATTTTACAGACAGAAGCGGGATCTCTTTTGTGAATTGATGGAGAGTAGCCGTTTTAGTTTTGTGCCATCTGAGGGGACTTATTTCCAGTTAATGGATTACTCAACCATTGCGCCGGAGATGGATGATCTGTCTTTTGCCCGCTGGTTGACGAAAGAGGTGGGCGTCGCGGCGATACCGATCTCTGTTTTCTATGAGTCGCCACCGGAACAACGATTAGTACGTTTCTGTTTTGCTAAAGATGATGAAACCCTGAGACAGGCTGCGGAGAAATTATGCAGGATCTGAAAGTTACCCTGATTCAGCCCGATATGCATTGGCAGAGCCCGGCTGAAAACCGGACGATGTATGAACAACTGGTGGATCAGAATGCCAGTAATACTGATCTTGTGGTGCTGCCCGAGATGTTTTCTACCGGCTTTACGATGGACAGCCGGACTGCTGCAGAGCCGATGGGCGGAGATAGTTGTCAGTGGTTACAGCAACAAGCTCAGCAGCGGGGGATAGCCATTACTGGCAGCCTTGCGATCGCCTCAGGGGATAGTTACGTAAATCGTATGATTTTCAGCTTTCCGGATGGCAAACAGATCTTTTATGATAAACGGCATCTGTTCCGGATGGCCGGTGAGCATGAACGTTATCAACCGGGAGATAAGCGGGTGGTGGTGGAATACCTGGGCTGGCGGATTCTGTTACAGGTTTGTTATGACCTGCGTTTTCCGGTGTTCTCTCGTAACAACAATGATTATGATCTTGCGTTGTATGTCGCCAATTGGCCCGAACCCCGTCGCCAGCCCTGGCGTAAGTTGCTGCAGGCCAGAGCAATTGAAAATCTATGTTATGTGGCTGGCGTAAACCGAGTAGGCACCGATGCTAACGGTCATAAATATAGTGGCGATAGTATGCTGGTGGATTTTAAAGGAGAGCTTCTGATTGACCATCAACCGAGTGTTCCTTTCTGTGATACATCGATACTTTCTGGACAGTCATTAGCTCAATTCAAGGAGTCATTCCCTGCTTGGATGGACGCTGATTCCTTTATTATCGAAGATTAAAATTTATCGACTTGATCAAAACGGGCAGGTCAGTCTTTGGCATAGAAACAAGCTTAATGTCGATACTTGCCCCTCTTTCTCCCCCCTGTAGAGCGGTAAGTGTCATCCTTCTAAACTTTTGGCGAACTCTTTCCTGTCTTTAGCGGTCTACTCATTAGTCCCCGACATTAGGAGCGCTGAATGCGTTTATCTGTATGGTCTGCTTTAGTTCTGATTATGATCAGCCTTAATGGATAAGCCGAAGATGCATTTGAATGTGTAGAGGTTGGCAAAGGAGAACGGTCACAGTCCATTTTTAATATCTGTGATGTTGAGGTAGAAGTGCTCTGGTGCCATAACCAAAAAGCGCCGGGCTATGGTCGTGGGCTTTGTGGCTATCAGGAAAAATATTATCAGAAACAGGCAGTGCTTCAGCCAGGCGAACAAAAACAGAATTATTTTTCACTTCCATTTAACAGCACCCTCTATATTGCCGCTTGCAAAGGGGGGCACTACTCCACTCGACAAATTGGGATGGAAGGAGGCTACCTTTGTGACTAGTAGCGCTAAACTGAGGCCCCTCTGGATACCTAGGTTCTTTATAGTCCCTAAAGTTGTTCAGCAAAGAATGTCTGTCGATGGAATAGGGCTAATACAAAGAAATCTATTTGAATGAGATAGCTCCTGTAATTAGTAAGATTACTCGGTTGGAAATACCCGCTTCATGCGGGTTTTTTATTGTCTCACCATTGTTGAACTATACTTTCAATATTCAAAACGGTCTGCGGACCGGGAGGTATGAAATGAGACGATTAACTTTCCTGACGCCAGATCTGGCTCATGCTGAAACGGTAGTGGAGGAATTGCGGGAATTGCACATCGCAGAGGAAGTGATGCACCTGGTCGCAAAGGATCATGAAATGCTCCAGAGTGCTCATCTCCATGAAGCGACAGAGATGGAAACGTCTGAGGTCGAAAATGACTTTAACTGGGGTATTGTGGCTGGAGGTATGATGGGGCTGGTGCTGGGATTAACAGCTTATGGCTCAGCATTTTTCAGTGTTGAGGTCGGCATGATTAGTTTGCTGGTGATAATTATTATCGGAGCAGTTGCTGGAGGCTGGGTAGGCAAAGCGATTGGTGAGAGTACGCCTAACTTCGGCCTGGAAAAATACCAGCATGCGATAGAAGCAGGACAGATTCTGGTAATAGTTGATGTAGCTGCTGAGTTGTTGCCCGATGTATATAAGCGGGTGCGCCAACACTGTCCAAAAGCAATGGTTGAGAGCAAGCATGTTTTTCACGATCATCCACTTGCGGCGTGAAGGCGTTTGTAAATAAACGCTATGGATAGGCAGAATTACCCTGGTGGATGAATAAGAGCGGCCGGAGATGGCCGCTTTTTAGTAAAGTTTTCATATCTGTTCCTTAACTTTTTTCAGCTTTAGGCCTATGGTTATTAAAGTGCATACTAGTTTGATTTGAAAGGAATAGTCCTATGTCAAAAGGCCATGCTAAGCATCAGGAAAGACACCATGGTTTGTCGCAGTTTGGTAAGGATTTGATCCGCCGGTGTGGATCTAAATGTGAACTGTGTGAGGCCCATGGGGTTAAGTTAACCGTTTACGAAGTACCACCCATTGCAGCAGATCCCAATTATGATCAGTGCATCATGATTTGTGATATCTGTAGTAGCCAGCTGGATAATCCCAAAACCATTGATCCCAGCTATTGGCGCTTTCTGGCCTCAATAATGTGGAGTGATCTGGCGCCGATAAAAATAATTTCTGTTGCTCTGTTGAAGCATTTGGAGACGACGGAAGACTGGGCCGCTGAATTACGGGATCAGGTCTATATTCAACAGGAAGAACAGGATTGGCTTGATCAGATAGACCTTTTTGGATAGATAATCAGTTTGTTACGGGTTTAAGTATTCGTATTATGAATTTTTTTCATTTTAGATCTTAAAGAGTCTGGCGATAACGATTTAATTGAATAATAAAAATCGGGTCTGGCTATGTTTAATCCATTAAGCTCATCACCTTTCTTCTTTAATCCTGGTTTGGCTTATCAGTCTGATAATCAAAGCCGCCATGTAGAAGGTGCGCCGTCTTCTGATCGTTCGGTGGAAAGCAGGCCTAATGCGGTAGCCCCAGCTCGTCAGTCATATTCCTTATCTGAGCGTTTCAGCCGTGATGATAGCTTTTCAATAAACCTTACGACCCAGGATGGGGATCAGGTTGAGATTACCTTTAATAGCGAGACCAGCTATAAATCTGATTACGATCTACGTAGTGGTCATGGCCGTGAACATCAACGTTATAGCATTGAAAAAGAGCAGAGTAGTGAGTTCGGTTTTTCCGTAGAAGGCGACCTTGATGTAGAAGAGATTGATGCGATAGCTGCCCTGGTTCAGGACCTTTCTTCGCTGGCCGCTAATTTCTTTAATGGCGACCTGCAAACATCGATGCAACAGGCCGGTGATCTCTCTTTTGATTCAGGCCAGTTGGCACAGATGGATATCTCAATGCAGCAGTCGATAGAGTATCGTGCGATTGAGAAATACCGTGAAGTTCAGTCGATGGGGGACGAATCGTCATCTTCGCCTCAGCGCGCTCTGGCGCCGTTTGCGGAACAGCTACAGAATCAGGTAGTCAAAAGTGAGCAACGAATTGAGAATTCAACCGAATTTACCCTGAGCCTGTTTGTTAATCTGGTTGAGCATGATATTCGCTTTACTGGAGCCAGTGAGTCTGAACAAACCTCTCTGACAGAAAACCTCGTACGAGTCGGTGATATGGCTCATCGCGGACATCATGAGCACGAGAGAGACTCAGATGACGATGAGCATGAACATGAATCACGCCACTCTCATAGGGACGATAATGTTGCCGCTGTTGATGGAGCTACCAACAGTGATCCTATGGTAGCAACGGCCTAAGCTTTGCTCCTGGGGGGATATGCGCCATATTTGATATGGCGTTTTTTTTGCCTGTAAATATTCTACTGCCTGTTAGAATACTCACTTCTGTTTATCGCCCGTACCGGAACACCTTCGCACATGAGTATTCTCCCTGTCTCGGAAGTCCTTGATCAGCTTAATTCTGTACTGAGTCAGAATGATGATCTGGTTCTGGAAGCCCCACCAGGTGCGGGCAAAACAACTCTCGTACCACTGGAGCTGCTAAATCATCCAGACTTGCGTGGACAAAAAATCCTAATGCTGGAGCCCCGGCGATTGGCCGCCCGAATGGCTGCTGCCCGTATGGCCAGTCAACTCGGTGAATCGGTGGGTGAAACTGTCGGCTATCGGGTGCGGATGGACTCTAAAGTGGGCCCGCAGACCCGCATTGAAGTGGTTACCGAGGGTATTCTCACCCGTATGCTCCAGGATGACCCAAGTCTGGATGGTTATGGTCTGGTTATTTTTGATGAGTTTCATGAACGTAGTCTGGATGCTGATTTTGGTTTGGCACTAACCCTGCAGGGCCGGGAACTGTTTCGGGATGAACAGCCTCTTAAACTATTGCTGATGTCCGCTACGCTGGATCAACGGGTCATCGATCAACTATTACCTCAAGCACCATTGATTAGCAGTAAAGGACGAACTTATCCGGTGGATGTTCGTTATCTGGGAGCTCCGGGGCGATATCAGCGACTGGAGGAGTGGGTTGCTCAGGCAGTCATGCAGGCACTAGACGAGGAATCCGGTAGCTTGCTGGTATTTTTGCCGGGGCAGAGAGAAATTCGTAATGTCGCGAGAGCCCTCAGCGTTCAGGTTGAGAAAAACATTGTCCTGACGCCTCTTTATGGTGACCTGAGTATTCAGGATCAGCAGCGGGCGATACAGCCTGCACCATCAGGGCAGCGAAAGATCGTACTGGCGACGAATATCGCAGAAACCAGCCTGACTATAGAAGGTATTCGGGTGGTGATTGATGCAGGATTAAGCCGCGAAGCCCGGCTTGATCCGGCCAGCGGCATGACCCGGCTCCATACCTGTAAAGTGTCACGGGCAGCCAGTATCCAACGCGCCGGACGAGCAGGCCGAATGGAGCCGGGTAGTTGTTACCGGCTTTGGTCTGAGAGTCAGCAGGCGCAGCTAGCACCACACGCAACACCAGAGATTATGTCAACAGATCTGACTGCGCTGGCTCTACAGTTGGCCCGCTGGGGAGTGGAGGATACTGCAGAACTTCGTTGGTTAAATCCGCCTCCTGATGCGGCGCTTTCTCAGGCGCGGGATCTTCTTATTCGATTAGGGGCGCTTCAGTCCGCTGATGAGGGTCTGCAGTTAACCCCTGCCGGGGAGATGATGGCCCGGTTGCCTCTGCACCCTCGTCTGGCTCATCTGCTGTTAGTGGGCTGGGAGAAAGGCTGTAGTGAGCTCGCCTGTGATATCGCGGCTTTATTGAACGAGAGGGACCCTCTGAGCGGCGATGCAGACTTTGAACGGCGGTTAAGCTGGCTAAGGGGGGATATCCCATGTTCTGCATCTCAAAAATCGATGCTGCAGCGCATTCGTCAGCTAAGTCAGCAATATCGAAGAAATTGTAAAAGACACCTGAGTAAGGTTTCACCACAGCCGTTAAAACTATCGACCCCTGAACTGTCAGCGCTACTGATTGCTCAGGCATACCCAGATCGAATCGCTTCCCGTCGCAGAGCGGGAGCAGGTGATTATCAGCTGAGTGGCGGTCGTGCTGTACGGCTGGCTGAAACTGACCCCTTGATAAAGCATGACTGGTTAGCGGTGGCAAACTGCGGCGGAACGCAGGGACAGACTACAGACCGGGTGTTTTTAGCGATCCCTCTACCCGAAAAACTGTTCGAAACTGCGCTGGCAGGGGTGGTGCAACAACAGAAAGTCGTTGAATGGGACCGACAACAGGGGCGCATGTGTTGTGAGTTGCAGCGTCGTATTGGGGTGTTGGTTGTTAGCCGTGAAGAGTTGAAGGAGATTCCATTACCGGAGAAAAACCAGATTCTTATCAATCTAATTCGTAAACAGGGATTACAGATCCTGCCCTGGAATGAAGAGATTGAACGCTGGCGGCAGCGGGTTATGTTTCTGCACTGTTCACAGCCGGAAGATGGCCCCTGGCCAGATCTTTCCGATGACTCTTTGTTGAAGACTCTGGAACAGTGGTTAGCGCCCTATCTTGATTCGGTTAATCATATAAATCACTTTAGCCGTCTGGATCTGTTCGCTATTTTGCAGGCTTTACTCGAATGGCCTCTACCTAATGAGCTGGGGAAACTTGCACCGCCCCGACTTAAGCTGCCATCAGGGCATACGGCGGCGGTTAATTACACTGAGTTTCCGCCGGTGCTGGCGGTTAAGCTTCAGGAGATGTTTGGTTCGATAGACACGCCGGTTATTGGTTACAGGGTCGCGCTGAAAATACATCTGCTGTCTCCGGCGCGCAGGCCGTTGGCAGTAACCCAGGATCTGGCCAGCTTTTGGGCCAATGGTTATCGGGATGTTCAGAAGGATATGAAAGGGCGTTATCCCAAGCACCCTTGGCCTGATAACCCTCGGGAAGCTATTCCCTCCAGTGGGGTTAAGAGAAAAAAGCGCACATAAGCCAGGTATGTGGCAAAAACTTTTCAAGTCGTCATCGGTGTTTCTGTACTAAGATGAAGTTACTCTGCAATGTCAGAGCTGATATAGCCCCAATCGGTTGGGGTAGCAAATAATTAGAAGAATACAATTCACATGCTACATGTAGCCCCGCCATTGCGGGGCTTTCTGTTTTTATCTATCTATAAAATTCTTTTGCGCTGGTATCACCTAAGACTGGTCTCACTTTGGGAAGGGACTTGTTCGCAACTTCCTTTGCTTGAGTTTCATAACTGCAGACGCCATAGTTATCAGACTATCGAAACGCATCGGGTATCAACTTGTGAGCCTGACATGTTTCAGCAGAGAAACCTCCGGAGAGTTGTTATGCAGAGTCAGACTATCGCGTTTGATGTTTACGGAACCTTGGTAGACCCCCTAGAGATGAGTCGGCATTTACAGATGATGGTGGGTGATAAAGCTGACTCATTATCCAAACTTTGGCGTGAAAAGCAGGTCGAGTACGCTTTTCGTAGAGGTCTGATGGGGCGCTATGAACCTTTTGGCGTTTGTACCCTTCAGGCACTGAATTACGCCATGAAGGTGTTGGACGTTTCGCTTTCAGTAGAACAGCAAGGTTTTTTGATGGCGCAGTATCAGCAGCTACAAGCTTATGCCGATGTTATTCCGGGTATCGAATCGCTCAAGGCTCAGGGACACTATTGTGTGGCTTTTTCCAATGGCCCAGCAGTTAAAGTGAAAGAGCTATTAGGAAACGCGGGTGTGTTGGAATTGCTGGACGATGTGGTCAGCGTTGATGAAATCTCGAGATATAAGCCAGACCCGGCAGTATATCTTCATCTGCTTAAACGAACAGGTAGCCACGCAGGGAATAGCTGGCTGATCTCCAGTAATGCCTGGGATGTCATGGGCGCGAAACATGCAGGCTTAAATGCTGCATGGGTGCAACGAAGTTCTGATGCAGTTTTTGATCCCTGGGATATACAGCCTGATCGGGTAGTTAATACGCTGCAAGCGTTAGCACTTGAGCTAAGTAAATAGCTTTAGACTTAGCAATGCAGGTCTATTTCGTACGTTTTTTTTAGATCGTATATGAGTTGTTTTGTTGCGGTGCGGATAAAAAAAGACCCGGCGGGCGCCGGGTCGAAATAAGCCGAATTAGTGGCTCAAAAAGCAAAGTGCTACTTCAATATAGCGAATTATTTGTGCAATGCAACATAATTTGAGCGGTTTTGATGGTAGAAGTCGTTTTTAAGGGGGAATTAGGGGTTTAAGTGGGGTTTGTAGTTATAAAAACTATTAATCTTAGGGCAAGGTGAAATAAAAGCCTTCCGCTTTGCTGATTCCCCGTAACGATATAAAAGGCTCATCCTCAAACAGTATTGTATCGCCTGCCTCCAGAATACTTCCGTTTACCTCTAACTCACCCTTGAGCAGATAGAGGAAACCGTTTCCCGCTTCGGGCAGACCGCAACTTTTATGATGCAAACGGAACTGATACATCTCTATATCTTGTTCAATCTGTAGCGAATCGTCACGACCATCTGGAGAAATGATCAGTTGCACTCCTTCCCGACTAAGAAGCTTACGGGATTGATAGCGGGGTGTATTGCCGTTTTTTTCCGGAATAACCCAAAACTGAAGCATTTTCAGGCTGCTTTCCAGAGAGGCATTTTGCTCAGTGAATTCGGTACCTGTTCCGGTGCTCAGTAATTGAAGGCTTCTGCCTTGGAGTAGTTTTCGGTTACCCAGAGAGTCGGTATGCAGGTTCTTGCCATCAAGAATGACGGATATGATTTCCAGGTCCTGATGTTTGCTGGGATCTAACGCTGCTCCAGGCTGCAACAGGTCTTCATTTGCCACCCGTAATTCAGATATTCCCATCCAGTCTGGGTCGAAATAGCTACCAAATGAGAATACATGTCGGGATTCAAGCCAGCCGAAATGGGCATATCCTCGGTCTGGAGCACGTTTTATTCTGATCATGAAGGTTCGCAAATGGAGACTGTTGCCCTCTTTTTTACCTTGTCAGCACCGGACTGTAAACATAGCAGTTAGTTTTAACCA
>NZ_JADGEW010000033.1 GCF_016744155.1 Amphritea sp.
CTTCAGCATGATCAACCCGGGTTTCTGGAGACCAGGTTGCAGGTGTGTGACAGGCTTCACAGTTGTTAGTGGTGTTGATGTGGTTATTGTTCTTCCCTGTGGCAATAGTGCCGTTATGACAGCTAGAGCAGCTGCCGGTGACACCACTGTGATCAAACACTGCGCCGGTGAAGCTGTTGGTATTGTGACAGTCGTCACAGGTATTGCCGCTCTGGATATGATTAGCTGATTTACCTAATGCAATGGTGCCATTATGACAGCTGTTACAGGTGCCATTTACTTCAGCATGATCAACCCGGGTTTCTGGAGACCAGGTTGCAGGTGTGTGACAGGCTTCACAGTTGTTAGTGGTGTTGATGTGGTTATTGTTCTTCCCTGCGGCAATAGTGCCGTTATGACAGCTAGAGCAGCTGCCGGTGACACCGCTGTGATCAAACACTGCGCCGGTGAAACTGTTGGTATTGTGACAGTCGTCACAGGTATTGCCGCTCTGGATATGATTAGCTGATTTACCTAATGCAATGGTGCCATTATGACAGCTTGAGCAGGTCCCTAATACTTCATTATGATCGACCCGGGTCTCCGGAGACCAGGTGGAGGGAGTATGACAGGCTTCACAGTTATTGCTGGTGTTGATATGGCTGGTGTTTTTGCCGGTGGCAGTACTGCCGTTATGGCAGCTTCCACAGCTACCCAGTACCTCAGCATGGTCAACCTGGGTTGCAGGTGACCAGTTAGTATTCGCATGACAGCTTTCACAGCTGTTGGTGGTATTGATATGGCCGCTGTTCTTTCCAGTGGCTGTGCTGCCGTTGTGACAGGTAGCGCAGTTAGCGGTGGTACCGGCGTGGTCAAAGGTCGCTTCGGCCCAGCCCAGTTGAGGGTTGTGACAATCCTCACAGGTATTAGCGCTCGGAATATGATTGGCTGACTTGCCTGTAGCTATCGAACCGTTATGACAGCTTGAGCAGGTCCCTAATACTTCATTATGATCGACCCGGGTCTCCGGAGACCAAGTTGCGGAAGTGTGACAAGCTTCACAGTTATTGCTGGTATTGATATGGCTGGTGTTTTTGCCGGTGGCAGTACTGCCGTTATGGCAGCTTCCGCAGCTACCCAGTACCTCAGCATGGTCAACCTGGGTTGCAGGCGACCAGTTAGTGTTCGCATGACAGCTTTCACAGCTGTTGGTGGTATTGATATGGCCGCTGTTCTTTCCAGTGGCTGTGCTGCCGTTGTGACAGGTAGCACAATTAGCGGTAGTGCCTGCGTGGTCAAAGGTCGCTTCGGCCCAGCCCAGTTGTGGGTTGTGGCAATCCTCACAGGTATTAGCGCTCGGAATATGATTGGCTGATTTGCCTGTAGCTATCGAACCGTTATGACAGCTTGAGCAGGTCCCTAATACTTCATTATGATCGACCCGGGTCTCAGGAGACCAGGTGGAGGGAGTATGACAGGCTTCACAGTTATTGCTGGTATTGATATGGCTGGTGTTTTTGCCGGTGGCAGTACTCCCGTTATGACAGCTTCCACAGCTACCCAGTACCTCAGCATGGTCAACCTGGGTTTCAGGTGTCCAGTTAGTATTCGCATGACAGCTTTCACAGCTGTTGGTGGTATTGATATGGCCGCTGTTCTTTCCAGTGGCTGTGCTACCGTTGTGACAGGTAGCACAGTTTGCTGTGGTGCCTGCGTGGTCAAAGATCGCTTCAGCCCAGCCAAGCTGAGGGTTATGGCAATCCTCACAGGTATTAGCACTCGGAATATGATTAGCTGATTTACCGGTGGCTATCGAACCGTTATGGCAGCTTTCACAGGTTCCCAGCACCTCATTATGATCGACCCGGGTCTCAGGAGACCAGGTGGAGGGAGTATGACAGGCTTCACAGTTATTGCTGGTATTGATATGGCTGGTGTTTTTGCCGGTGGCAGTACTGCCGTTATGGCAGCTTTCACATGTGCCAATAACCTCTGCATGGTCAACCTGGGTTGCAGGAGTCCAGTTGCTGTTTACGTGACAGCTTTCACAACTGTTGGTGGTGTTGATATGTGCGCTGTTTTTGCCAGTGGCAATGGTGCCGTTGTGACAGCTGGAACAGTTGGTTGCATCGGCTGGGTGAACAAAGGTTGCATCGGCCCAGCCGCGATCTGGATTGTGGCAGTCCACGCAGGAATTACTGCTGGGAATATGGTTGGCTGACTTTCCGGTAGCCGTGGTGCCGTTGTGACAGCTTTCGCAGCTGCCTATTACTTGATCATGGTCGACCTGAGCAACGGGCGACCATGTTGTATTGGTGTGGCAAGCTTCACAGACGGGAGTGGTAGTGATGTGTCCTGAGTTTTTGCCAGTGGCTGTGGTGCCGTTGTGGCAGGTTGTACAGTTTTCAGCAATACCTGCATGGTCAAAAGTTGCATCGCTCCAACTACCGGAAGTCGTGTGACAGTCTTCACAACTGTTATTACTGGGAATATGGTTGGCAGATTTTCCGGTTGTAAATGAGCCGTTATGACAAGTTGCACAACTCCCAGTTGTTTCTGAAGGAGGGTGATCAAAAGTAGTAATTTTCCAGGTACTTATAGAATGACAGTTGGAGCAGGTGGTGCTGCTAGGTATGTGGTTGCCGGATTTGCCTTCGGCACTAAAACTGCCGTTATGGCAGCTGCTACAGTTACTAGCGCTGTCTGGGTGGCTCCACAGGCTAAGATCACTAAAGTTGGTTGGACGGTGACAATCCTCACAGACATTATTGGTGGGTATATGATTGCCACCTTTACCTGTAGCCTCAACGCCATTGTGGCAGCTGGAACAGTTGTTTTCGATACCGGTATGGTCAAACGAAGAGGTTTGCCAGCCGCTTGTAGAGTGGCAGTCTTCACAGTTATCACTAGAGGGTGGGTGATCACTCGGTTTGCCGAAAGCGACTTGATTATTGTGGCAGGAAGTACAACTGCCAGTTACTTCATCATGGTCGACTTTCGGTACATCATTCCAACTGCTCGGGCTGTGGCAGCTGTCACAACTATTACTACTATTGATATGGTCGTTGGCCTTGGTGGACGCCGGAATAATGCTGGAGGAGGAGTGGCAGGCGGTACAAGTGCTGGGAGTGCCTTTAAATACGCCTTTAATGTGACAGCTGGAGCAATCAAGGTTGGCGTGCTGGCCATCAAGCATAAAGCCGGTACTTAGGTGGTCGAATACCGCTTTGGGGTCATTATTGGTTGCAGTCTGATCTTGGGTATCCAGTTGTTCCAGATTATCTGGGTCGGACATCGCCTGAACAGATAATGGCAGCATCAGGCTGAGTACCAGTAGCATCAGCAAAGGTATAGCTTGCCCCAAGATACCGGCGGCGAATGAAACTGATGGCGTTCTTGTTAATGACATACTGATCACCTATATCCCCTGGACTACTGACTCAGGTTGCTTGTGTCGTCAAACGATTCGGTCGTGTGGCATCGTTCACAAAAACGTCCGAAACCGCCAAAATGAATATCGTCGCTGCGATGGCAGCTGAAACAGTCTGAAGCCTGATCTATATCGTCTTGATCTTTTACAGGCTTCAGGTGGCAAGCTTCACAGGGTTGTTCCTGATGCTTGCCGGTAAGTTCGAAATCGGTCTGGGTGTCGTGGTCAAACTGCCAGATGCCCCAGTCATTAGGGGTGTGACACTGTTCGCAGCGTCCACCAAGTGTTTCTTTATGTACATCGTCATCTCTGTGACAGCTGGTGCATGCCAGAGCAGTATCTTTAAAGGTTTGTTCCAGATGGCACTCTTCACAACTGGTAACTGCATGCTGACCAATTAACGGAAAACGGGTCAGGTCATGATCAAAACTAATCACGCCAGAAAAAGACTCTTCGTCATGGCATCGATTGCAGCTATCGCCCTGTTGGCCTTTATGTACATCATCACCTTTATGACAGCTGATGCAGTTGGTCGGTAATTCATCCTCAAGACTGCCTTTATGGCAGCTATGGCACTCTAGTGGTTCATGGCTACCCTTAAGTTTGAAATCGGTATCCCTATCGTGGTTGAAACTGCTTTTTTGCCATCGGTTCTCTGTATGACACTCTTTACACTCTTCGCCGTTCTTTCCCTGATGGGTATCATCACTGCTGTGACAGTCAATACAGCTTTCACCAGGTGATTTATCAAAAGGAGGATCAATGTGGCAGCTATTACAACTGGTCTCTTTGTGTGATCCCTTCAGATCGAATTCAGTATCCTTGTCATGGTCAAATTTTGATTCATCCCAATCTTTCTCTGAGTGGCACTTTTCACACTCATTGCCAAAGTGACCGCCATGAGCATCGTTCAGGCGATGGCAGGAAGCACACTCTGTAGGTATGTCTTCATATTGCTCATCGGCATGACAACTACTGCAGTTAACCTCCGCGTGTTTATCCAGAAGTGGGAAGTCTGTGTCGTCGTGATCAAATTCGGTATCTTGCCAGCCTGTTTCTTTATGACAGTCATCACATTGTTCGCCTAACTCACCTTCATGCTTATCATCGTCTTTGTGGCAATCGATACATTGGTTCGGTGCTTCGCGGAAGTTTTGCGAAGCTTCATGGCAATTAGCGCAAGCTGCTGTTCGATGTTTACCTTCAAGTGGGTAGTCGGTTAGGTCATGGTTAAAGGTGGAATGCGTTAACTGCACAATATCGGCATCTCTTCCCATGTGATCGGAATGACATGTCTTACACTCAATATTCTTGCTGTTTTCCATGAGCCCATGAAAACCGGTGCCCTCTTCAATGTCTTTGGCTATGTTCTTATGGTCATGGCAAGCCAGGCATCTGTTTCTCTGCTTGCTCTGGTCAAAAGATTCATGGCAGTTATCACACTCGAGTTCGAACTGTTCATGGCCATTGATTACTTTGCCGGGCATAAATATAGTTTCGAAAATATTTGCTTCTCCGGGCGCACTGAAGCCTAGCAGTACCAATAGGACAAGAGACTTCAGGGTTAAAAGACGATCAGAGAGCTTCACTTAACCTCCGGTATTGTTTGTCCGTAAACCCAGGTGAACGATGTAAGAGGGTTACGGATAGAAAAACGAAGGAATAGCTATGGCCACTCCCCCGAAAAGGCCTTAAGTTGTCAGGTTGAATATATTAAAAAATGATTATCTGACTAGGGAGTTAAGTTGCCTCTCCCTTAAATCAATTCAGCCCAACCTCTTTTATATAGCAATAATCGAGCCTGATAATTAAACACTATATTTATCAGTTGGTTATGCTTGCAGGCCTGAGTTGAATTCATAGAATAGCAATGAAGGAGGAGGTGCGGTTGTCTCGTAGTTCGTACAGATATTAAGCGTTGCAGGTCTGTTTCTTTATTAAACAACAGGTTAGAGTGTCTCCTTTTTTAGACTCTCAGTAATGAGAAAAAATTCTCATATGAAATTTAATACATATGAACAGCTGTAACATGAATGAGACCGGTGATCAGTAGCATGCTAAAGAATACTACGTGGATCTTATGCCAGTTATGAAACAGCTTTTCATAAAAGGTATATACCGCCATCTTTCGAATGGCGCTTAGTAGGATTCCTATGAGTTTACAGCTCTCTTTATAGTGTTGTTTTTCTTGTTGTTTATCCCAGCCAGAGAGACGGGCCTGAGTGGCCATGATGGGGCGCAAACGCTGGCACAGAGTGAAGTAGGTAGCCCAGGTGCTTACGCCGATAAATACTTTGCGGGGGATGAAGCTAAACAGGCCGTTAGTAGGCTTCATTACATAATCTTCAAAAGACTTAATTTTGTGCTCTATGGCAGGTGCTAGTCCGCGATGGTGTCCCAGTCGTTTTCGGGCTTCCTGGCTTATATCTACCAGTTCTTCAATCTTTGCATGTGTGCCGAATAGTCCGTAGTGAACCTGGGCATAAATGTAGCGTCCGGCAATACCACTGACAACAACGAAGAGCATGGAGTATAGGGCAACATTACTATTGGTCGCTCCCAGTGAAAAGTTACAATGAAAGGCGACCATAACCGGTGCGATAACGCCCATAAACATGTGCAGGTTAAACCATATTTTTATAGCGCCGGTGTTGCGCATGAACTTAAATTTTTTCCTCAACGGGTAGATAAAAATCAGAATGAAAATCACACCCGCAATTAGTCCCAACCAGTAGCCGACGCCCCACTCAGCCGTTATTAAGAACTCCTCTCTCTGTTGCCAGCCCCATATTAGTAATAGTGTTAGCGCTACCGAAAAAAAGGGTGCTGCAAACTGTTCCAGAGGGGATAGGTGGAGTTTGTTAATATCTGCTTTCTGTTGTTTTTCAGCCACGGTGGTATCGCTCATCTGTGTGTTTGCTCACTATGTACTATCGGTCGATAAAAGGGCTACTGGCGGGTCTGATTAATTTCAATCGTAACACCGCTATTGCTTGCTGGATCCACCGCTTGACTGAACCCTTCCAAGTCACCTTTGGACGCTGTAGCGCTGTCACTGAAAGAAATTCGAGCCCCAATAACAACTAAGTTAGAAGAGGAAAGTTTTCGGTCTGGAATAACGGCATTTGAATCATTGAGAGTGAAGCTTAATGGTAGTGTTACAGGTGTTTTGCGTATAGCGGCTAATGGCATTGGTGGGCCTTTATCTGCCCGGGCGAAGATAAAAAGTGTGGCGTTTTTGTTAGTCAGCTGTTCAGCCAGTTCAGGTGCTATTTTAACTTCTCCGCTGACTGATACCTGCTTTGAATCAGGGCCATCATTCAGTGCCTGGTCAATCATTACGGCGGTCAGGTTTCGAGATGTTTTTGGCGGGGGGAAGGCCCGTGTTGGCTGGGATTCCTGTTTAGCGGATATGCCACTGCGTACTTCCTCAAGGCGGGCAGGTGTCAGGCCCAAAGCGGTTGCTTTAGCGTAAGCCTGGTCAGCAGCAGCCTGATCTTTCATATATTGATAGGTTCGTCCCAATAGTACCCAGCCTTCCATATCCTCAGGCTCATTTTTAAGTCTATCTCTTAACTTCTGTGCCATCTGGTCTAGAGGTCCGGCCTGAATCTGGTTGGTGTTATCAGCGGCCTTTGCTGCCATTAAGGTGCTGGTTGTGCTGGATGGTTGAACCATGCTGGTTAAATATTCACCAGATTGAGTAGGGCTGCTGTCTTGCAATACAAAGACAGCAGTCACAAGACCTGCAGCTAAAGCTACCGCGGTAAACAAGGTGTTTCTCGTCATTCTGCCTGAGACTCCATATATGGGTTTCATTAGTTAATGCATAACCTATACCGAAATTTTTTTTCTTAATACAATCAGATGGATACATATTGTTTAGTACCTAGTGTTCTCATTATTGCGAAGCGAGAGTTTAACTGGCGTCTCTAGACTGTACTTGGTTGGAGACAGTTGTTGGCATACAAATAACTCTTTAACCTATTAACTAAGAAATCGGGTTTTCTTTTTAAGGGAGAGTATGTGAGAAAGCTGGTTAACACCGTTGTTTAAGAAGTTTTTAATAGGTATTACATATGAATATACAGGCTGAATTTTATCAATATCTGATTATAGCTACGCCGTTGCTGGCTATCTGGATACTGTATAACTGGTATAAAACAACTCAAACTCGGGCGAACCTTGCGATTAAATCCGAAGCGGTTGTCGCCGGCCTGACTGAGCCTGCCTCTCTCCATCCAATTATCAATAGTAATATCTGTCTGGGCTGTGGCTCCTGTGTGAATGCCTGTCCAGAAGCTAAACATCAGGTGTTGGGTTTAATCGATAATAAAGCAGAATTGCTCAATCCCGCAGACTGTATTGGTCATGGCGCCTGTAAAACAGCTTGTCCCGCTGATGCGATAGAGCTGGTGTTTGGTACTGAGCGACGCGGGTTAGATATTCCCAACGTAAAACCTGATTTCCAGACCAATATTCCCGGTATCTATATTGCCGGTGAACTTGGTGGCATGGGACTAATTAAAAATGCCACTGAGCAGGGGCGCAAAGCGATGGATGAAATTGCTAAAGTGTCTGGAATGGGCTCAGGTGGTGATCTTCTTGATGTGCTTGTAGTTGGTGCCGGACCTGCAGGAATAACAGCGACACTCGGCGCCATGGAGAAAAAACTTAAGGTTAAGACCATCGAACAGGAATCTTTGGGTGGCACTGTTGCACAGTTCCCCCGGGGTAAACTAGTTATGACTGCTCCGGCTAAACTACCGATAGTGGGTGAATTCCAGTTTAAAGAAACGACCAAAGAAAAACTGATTGAATTTTGGACAGAGGTTGAGCGTAAAACCGGCTTAAAGGTCAATTATAAAGAACGGGTCGATCATATTGATCATCTGCCGGACGGTGGCTTTGAAGTTACCACTAATAAGTCTGTATATCGTACCCGAGCTGTTCTACTGGCGATTGGCCGGAGGGGAACACCGCGCAAATTAGGTGTGCCCGGTGAAGATCAGAATAAAGTTGTGTACAGGTTAGTCGATCCTGCTCAATATCAGGGTCAGCATGTTTTGATTGTCGGTGGTGGAGACAGTGCACTGGAAGCTGCAACCAGTATCGCTGAAGAGCCAGGTACTACAGTCACTCTTTCATATCGAAGTGGAGCATTTGGTAGGGCTAAAGAAAAAAACCGTCGTAAAGTTGATGCGGCTGTTGAAAGTGGACGTCTGAACTTAATGCTTAGCTCAACTATTAGCGAAGTGCTGAAATCTGAAGTCATACTCAATCATAACGATGAGCAACATCGGATTCCCAATGACGGTGTAATTGTATGTGCTGGCGGTATCTTACCGACTGGTTTTTTAAAGAAGATAGGTATTGAGGTAGAAACGAAATATGGTACTGCCTGATTGGGCTTTTAATGCGCGGTGGAAAACCATCGCACTGTACATCCTCGCAATCTGTGTGTTGAGTTCCGTTTTCAATTTATCACCGGCCCATGGTGCGAATCATGAATTGGGCGAGGTAAAAGCTGCAATCAGGGTTAAGGACTATACCGGGGCTCAAGTTCTGTTGAAGCCTATGGCCGATGCTGGGAACGCTGAAGCACAGTACCTTCTCTCAACCATGTATCGTAACGGGCAAGGGGTTAAGAAAAGTCACGAGAATGCTGTTTTCTGGCTGGAAAAGGCAGCGGCTCAGAATCATCTGAAAGCGACTTATAATCTTGCGATGATGTATCAAAAGGCCTGGGGAGTTGAGCAAGATCTTGATCGTGCAAATGAGTTGATGCAGGCCGCTGCTGCGGCAGGCCACCCGTTAGCGCAAAGAAAACTGAATAAGGATTCTTCAGAGACTCGTCAGAAAAAACAGCTGAAAGAGTATCGCTCAGTTGATAAAGAGGAAACACTTCGCTGGCTGGCACAGAAGGGTAGTAACAACGAATTAAAGCAACTGTTAGAGCAAAAGCCCGATATAAATAGTCGTGATGATAATATGCGGACAGCGCTGCATGAAGCGGCAGAAGCTGGACATAAAGAAACGGTCAATTTGTTACTGCAGGCGGGTGCACAGATTGGTGTGAAGGATAAGTTTGCTATTACTCCTGTTATGGCTGCCGCTCAGCAAGGGCATACTGGAGTGGTAAAGCTCCTTCTGAAAGCCGGCTCAAACAAAGGTGCCCAAGATGCTAATGGCAATACTTTGATGCACTTTGCTGCCGGTAGTGGACACTTGGAAACGGTCAAGTTGTTGGGTTCAGTCGGTGTTGGTTTTAATGGCATAAATCGTAGCGAATATAGTGTGCTTGATATGGCAGTTAACCGCGGGCATAAAAAAGTGGTTAGCTGGTTGAGTGCGAATGGAGCGAAGCGCAACAATATGGCGCCTCCAGAACGGGATGCTTCTCTGGTTGCTCTGGAATCGCTGAACTCTGTTGATCAGGTCGTTACTGGTGAAAGTAATCCCTATCAGGGCTGGTCTGTACTGATGCTTTCAAGTTGGCGGGGGCAGGATAAAGTTGTATCCAAATTATTGCGCGGGAAACCCGATCTTAATCAGGTCGATCAGGAAGGTCATACCGCTCTCAGTCGTGCAGTATGGCAGGGGCATTTTGAGATTGCTAAGCTGTTGGTTGGCGCAGGTGCTGATGTTAATCATCAGTTGTCAGATGGCCATTCTGTACTGATGCTTGCAGCAGAAAAGGGTTTCGAAAAAATCACTGCTCTACTGATTAAGGCGAATGCAGATCAGCGGCCACTCCTGGAAAATGGTGACGGGGCGTTGATGCTTGCGGTGAAAGGAGGCCATGCTGAAATCGTCCGGCAACTGCTGGATAGTGGTTCGGGTGCGTTGTTGAAGAAAGAGCAAGCTAACGTACTGCTAGAGGCCGCAGCAGCGGATCTGCCGCAATTGATTGATCTGCTGGTAAGTTATGGTGTGTCTCCTGATACACAGGATAAACAGTCACGTTCTGCTCTCTGGTACGCTGCGGATGATGGCGCAATTAAGGCGATGAAAGCGTTGCAGGATAAAGGCGCTAATCTGAATCTCGCTGATGTGAATGGTATCTCCCCTCTGATTCGTACGATCACACGTAAACGGATTGAAGCACTTAAATGGTTGATTGCTGCGGGTGCTGATATTAATCAGCCGGATAGTAAAGGTAATACTCCATTGATGGTTGCTGCAGGGGCAGGTAATCGGAACAGCATGATTTTACTGGCTGCTGAAAATGCCGCGGTTGATAGTCGCAATAAGTTTACTCAAACGGCATTAATGATGGCTGTCAACGCTGGTCATATTGAAGTGGTTCAATGGCTGCTTGAAAATGGAGCTAAGCCACGCAGAAAAAACCAGTTAGGGCAGGATAGCTTCCGTCTTGCTGAAGCAACGGGAAATAAGCCGATGCTGACTCTGTTAGACCAATATCGTTAAACCTGCTTAATTAGCGCATCAGTCTAAACTTTTCGCCACGAAAACTAAGTATTAGAGAATCGGGCCTGATCTCTTCGAGAGTCAGGTCGCTACTCAGCTGTTGTCCCTGTCGGGTCATCGTCCCATTTATTCTCGCCATACGCTGTTCGGGAATATCGGTGTAGATATGCACTGAAACATTCAGTGCTGGAATTTCACGTTGAAGCGCTGATTTCAGTTCCCTCAATAGAGGGATGTTTGTTTGGTTTTCAACTGTTGAGGATGGACTCTCATATTGCTGCGTATTTTTTAGTATTGGTAGAGACGTCGGTGAAATACCTCTGCTGGTTAGCGCTTCGTCCGGTTCCTCTCTGAGAGGCGCTAGTTGCTCAATGAGTGCCTGATTTAGAAGGCTTCGATTGAGTTTTTCAATATTAGAGGCTGGCAGCGGTTGTACTGTTTTTGATTGATTCTTAACAGGCGTTTTCACAATGTCAGGCTTTATTTCGGTTCTGCCCGGCATTGGTGCGAATGGATTTCGGTGGTAGTGTGGAACCTGATCGATAGGTTTAGTGGTCGTTTGAGTTTCGATCGGATTCGGCGAGAGTAGAGCTTTGTTTAGGTGATTGCTCGGCTTTATAGTGTCAGCTAGCTCTGCTGTTTGCTCTGTTTCCGCTATTGCTTTGAGAGAGTTGTCAGCAGTATCGGGTATTTGATCCGTAATTCTTATCGTAGACGGATCTGCATCGGGTGTTGTTACAGGCCAGAGTAATAACAGAATATTGACTATCAGTAGTGCAGGTACTATCCATAACCATTTTTTTCGAGTCGGCTTAGGTTCTTCTATGGCTTGAATCGTCTGACTGATCCCGTAAACAGGCTCACTATCGCGTTCTTTCTCTGATTTTTTAAGGGCGTCCAGTATGTATGACATTCACGGCTCCCGGGAACTTAGCAGCATGGGAGCATCAGTATCTATTAGAGTATTCAGTCGGATCAAGGTTTCTGGGCCGACGACACCATCCTGCAATAGGTTCTGACTGCGTTGAAATGCTTTTACGTAGAGCACCAGTTGATCGTCAAAATAGGTGTTCATCTCGCTTTGGAATAGTGGAGATAGCCTTGCGAGTTGTTGTTTTAGCCAGAGAACATGAGGGCCTGAACTACCGGGCCTAGTCAGTTTGTAATACCCTTCCGGTGGGTTCCAGAGTAGGGTGTAGTTGAGTAAAACACTGTCGCTGAGTTGATCAAGAGGAGTCTGCCATTGTTGCGTTCCATCTGAGAAGCTGGCGATCCCCTGGTTGTGGTTGACCTGTACCAATACCCTATTAGAAATCAAACCATCGGTGTTTAGCATACGGATTAAAGCTGGGCGGTTGTTACGATTTAATTGGGCCCAATTTCCCTGTTTATGAAGGCAGCGAAGGCCCTGGGAGAGAGCAAACAGACAGGGGTCTTGGTTCAGAGGCATATCCTGTTGCCATATTTTAAATAGGGTGTAATAAGCCTGAATTTCGGAAGTGTTATTGCCCATTGAGTCATGAACAGGTTGCTTAGTTTGAGTGGCAACCAGAGTATCCTGCCCTAAGGCTGCAATTGTCTCGGTGGAGGTGGTTATTACTGTTTTATTTTCCAGAATTGAATCAGAGGGCTCTGTCTTCGGGATAGGGGTGGTTTCTATTGTTTGGGTAGTAGATGCTAAGCTCAAATCGGAGGGGGGAGCTATTTTTATCTCTGGTGCAACAATGACTTCCTTAGCAGTGGCCTGAACCAGAGATAGCTGTTCAGTTGTTGTTTGGTTCGGTTGATTAATATTTACAGCGGCTTCTGATCTGGTTATAGGAGCTCTTAAGGCATTTGTCTCTTCGGAAGTTTCTGCGGTAACAATTTCGGATTTAGTTCTAGCCTGCTTGGTATCAGATTCTGGTTGTAACTGTTGTATCTGAGGCTGAACGGATGCGTCAGACATTACCTGGTCTGCTGACTCTGTAAGCCAGTGGTTAGCAATAGGGTAGAGTCGGTACATAATCAAGGCTATAAAAATAACACCCAATACCGCGGTCACCTGCCTGAAATAAGATTTTGTTGGTTGAAGAGGTTTCCGGCTTGTACCAAAGACTTCCGAAGCCGCTTGATAAAGGGTATCCGAGTTTATAGAGGGTTCATTACTAGCATAGGCGCCCAGTAGGGCTCGGTCACAGATGATATTAATAAGCCGTGGAACCCCACCACTCAGGTGGTGTATCTGAGCAAGTAATTTATTAGGAATAGGGTCTGGCCTATTGGCGACCTGTTTATGCCCGGCAACGGCCATGCGATGACTAATATAGTGTTGTGTTTCAGCTAGTTTTAACGGTGAAAGGTGGAATCGGGCGGTGATTCTCTGCGCCAGCTGTTTTAACTCTGGTCGCTCAATCAATTCCCGTAGTTCTGGCTGGCCAAACATGACGATCTGTAACAGTTTTTTCTCGTTGGTTTCCAGATTTGTCAGTAGTCGCATCTGCTCCAGGACGTTAGGATTCAAGTTCTGTGCTTCATCAATAATCAGAACCGTATTTCTTCCCGCAGCATGGCTTTTTAACAGATGGTGATAAATTGAATCAGAAAGTAATTTAATGCTGAGGTGGTGTTTATCATAGTCGATATGTAATTCATCGCAGATACTGGCAAGTAACTCCTCTGAATTCAGTGTCGGATTGAGAATAAAGGCAACATCGGTTTTGTCACTGGTGTGGTTCAGCATGCAACGGCATAGGGTTGTTTTACCGGTACCAATGTCACCGGTTAACATGACAAAGCCACCATTGCCCTGAATGCCATAGATCAGATGAGCTAAAGCATCCCGATGCTGGGGGCTCATATAGAGATAGTTCGGATCAGGTGCGATCGCGAAAGGTGATGATGTAAGTCCGAAATAGTGGTTATACATATGCCTAACCCTGGCGCTGCAGACCCTAATAAAGATATGACATCAATTACCCAGAGTAAAGAAAAGGGTTCATAATCAGAGACTAAAGAATATTTCGAGCAGTTTTTCTATAAAACAGTACTCCTAAGACCTGAATAAGCTGTCAACGCTTCATTCCGGGTTGTGCCCAAATCTAGAATAGGCTTCGGGTAGTTTATGCCCAATACTATTTTCGCTTCGGCCAAAATATTTTCAGGTGCTTCCCAGGGGGAGTGTATGTAGCGCTCAGGAAGCTTTGATAGCTCTGGAATATAGCGGCGAACATATTCCCCATGAGGGTCAAATTTTCGTCCCTGGATTATAGGGTTAAAAATACGAAAGTAGGGGGCCGCATCGGTACCGCATCCTGCCACCCACTGCCAACTGGCGCTATTAGACGCAAGATCGGCATCTACCAGAGTGTCCCAGAACCAGCGGGCGCCGTTATGCCAATGCTGACGTTGGTTTTTAACCAGAAATGAGGCGACGAGCATTCTGACTCTGTTATGCATATAGCCTGTTTGCCAGAGTTCCCGCATACCCGCGTCTATAATGGGGAATCCGGTCTGTCCCTGTTGCCAGTTTTGGCAGCTCTCTTTTTGATTCTGCCAGGGAAAGTGGTTGAATTTATGATTCAGGTTATCGTCGGTCATGGAGGGATTGTGATACAGCTGATAGTAAGAAAATTCCCTCCAGGCTAACTCTTTTAAAAAGGTGTCCAGTGGTTGTTCCAGGGATGCTATGGAACATTGTTGCTGGCTGTAATGCCAGATCTGCCTGGGCGAAATCTGCCCCCATCGAAGGTATGGGGAAAGATTAGAAGTTGCCTGTTCTGCGGGGTAATCTCTATCCTGATTATATGTCCTTAGCCGCTCGTCGGTAAATTTATGCAGCAGTGCCCATGCCGAATCTTCGGAGATGTCCCAGTGTTCAGTTATGCGGTCAGCCCAGGGGTGGCCTGGCAGAAGCCCCAGTTGATCTAGATTCACTTGATTACAGCTGTCCTCGCCAAAATAAAGTTGTAGCTTTGGTCTGGGAAGCGGAGCATCCGGCGGCTTAGCATTAAAACATCCTTTACGATAATAGGGGGTAAAAACTTTATAGGGAGTACCGCTCTGAGTATGAATTTCCCAGGGTTCCCAGAGAAGAGAACCGTTAAAACTGGCTACTTCTATTCCTTCCGTTAGCAGTCGCTCTTTAATATAAGTATCACGGCCGATTGCATGGGGCGTATAGCAGCGATTCCAGACAACCGTTTTAGCACCTGTTTCTTTAATCAGCTTAATTAAGATGTTTAATGGTTCCCCCTGAAACAGCTTCAGACCACCTGTTAACTGGTGATTTAAGCTATGTAGACTGTGATGGAGCCAGCATCGACTGGCTGCGCCAGGGTTCCACTCAGAGTTGTCGGATCTGTCGTCTATAAAAATGGGAATCACAGACCCTTTCTGCGCTGCGAAGAAAAGCGCAGGGTTATCTGCGAGTCTGATGTCCTGTCTGAACCATACAATGATTGGGCTAGTCATAATAAAACCTAGAGTAGATTTCTTAACCCTAAATGGGTTGGGTAGGGTTCCAGGTATCTCTGAGTACGGATGTATACACTGCCGTTCTGATTTATATAGTGCGAGAGCAGTGTCATAGGGGTTATCAGGTTAATATCCCCAATTCTGTATTGCTCAAAGACCTTTAAGATTTCCCTACGGGCCTTGCTGTCTACGGATCGTTTCAGATAGCCCATGATATGCTGCATAACGTTACAGTGTGAACCTCTGGAGGCAGGTGTTTTTATAGCTTCCATGAATTGCTGGTGGTAAGTTGTCAACAAGGCTTCTAATGGCTCCAGATGAGCTTCAGCCAGCATTTTTCCTAGTGTTTTATAAGCCGTTTGATTGTGTGCCATCAGAAGATATTTATAGCTGCTATGAAACTGAAGCAGGTTGTGAAGGCTGGGCTGTTCCAGTACTTCTGTTCTTAAATTGTGATGCGCGAATACCCGCATCACAAAATTCTCTCTCAAACGGGGGTCATTTAACCGTCCATCTTCCTCAATAGGTAGGTTGGGGTAGCGCCCCATTAAAGCTTTAGCAAACAGGCCCGATCCTCTCTGAGCATGAGGGTAGCCTGAACTCTGATAGATTTTCACCCGTTCCATGCCGCAACTGGGAGAGTCCTTCTTCAGTATGAATCCATCCAGCCCGTTACATCTTTCAAGTATCGGCTCAATGGCATCTGTTAATTGTTCGGTGAGATCCTGTTCCTGATCTTTCGTATAGGTCAGCGTTGGATTATCAGGTTCGCCTATCAGGCGCATCGTAGGGCGGGGGATACCGAAACCAGCTGCCACTTCGGGGCAGAATGCCTGATAACTAAAATGCGATGCTAATTGGTTACGGCAAATTTTTGATTGGCTGTGCCCGCCGTTAAAACGGACTTCTTCGCCCATAACGCATGCGCTTATGCCAACTGGAATATCGATTATCTCGTTTATCCTGTTCATCTCTTCTCACCATCGCCAGAGTATTTAAAGCTTCTTACGTCGGTCATTTAAAAACGGATCACTCTATAACGGATGGCAAACAATGGAATTGGAGGGGCGATGATAAGGCGGGGAATATTCTTGACTAAAATGCTAGGTTTTATATAATACCCTACTGATTGACTCGGGTAATAACTGATTTGTATTTTGAGTCTGCTCTCTCACTCAGATAAATTTTACAGTTATGTGTTTCCGATGATGTTCAACTGCTGTGGCCAATTTTTTCATTCAAAGCTTTGAATAGAGATTGTCCTTTTTAGAGCCGCTGTGTTTACAGCGGCTTTTTTTTCTTTATGCTTTGTTAGACCCTAGTCAACTAGTTACTTTCACAGGCGCCAGCTTGTATGGCCGTTAGGGCGATAGTGAATACAATGTCGTCTACTAATGCGCCTCGGGAAAGATCATTCACTGGCTTTCGCATTCCCTGTAACATCGGGCCGATACTGATAACATCCGCGCTTCTCTGTACCGCTTTATAGGTGGTATTGCCTGTATTCAGATCCGGGAATATAAAGACTGTTGCCTGGCCTGCGACGTTGCTGTCGGGAGCCTTAGACTTAGCTACGCTCTCCATCACCGCAGCATCATATTGCAGTGGACCATCGATCAGTAGATCAGGGCGTTTTGCCCGGGCGATTCGGGTAGCTTCCCGAACTTTATCGACGTCAACGCCCTGACCAGAAACACCGGTGGAGTAACTGATCATCGCGACACGGGGGGGGATCCCGAACGCGGTTGCTGAATCTGCAGACTGAATGGCGATATCAGCAAGTTGCTCTGCGTTAGGGTCGGGGTTGATAGCGCAGTCACCGTAGATCAGTACCTGTTCCGGCAGACACATGAAGAAAATTGACGAGACAAGGTTGCAGCCAGGCGCAGTTTTAATCAATTGCATCGGCGGACGAATAGTATTGGCGGTGGTATGAACTGCGCCACTGACCAAACCATCCACATGATCCATTTCCAGCATCAGAGTGCCAAGAACCACATTGTCCTGTAACTGTTCTTCAGCGATGATCCCGGTCATCCCTTTGTGGCTGCGAAGCTCAATCAACCGGTTAATATAATCTTTACGGATCAACTCAGGATCATGAATAAGGACATTGTCATTCAGCAACACTCCCTGGTTTTTGGCGATCTGAATAATCTCTTTTGCGTTGCCTAATAATACGCAGCGAGCAATTCCCCGCTCAGCGCAGATCGCGGCGGCTTTAACGGTGCGAGGTTCGTTTCCTTCAGGAAGGACGATGATCTTATTTGCCTGGCGGGCACGGTTTATCAGTTGGTAACGGAATGCAGGAGGAGAGAGGCGTCGTTGATAGCTGTTATCGACCAGGGTAGTTAGCCAGTCCCGATTGATATGGGTAGCAGTCGCTTCCTTTATATCCCGGATACGAGCCTCATCATTGGGGCGGGTTTCCTGGTTAAGCTGGGTCATTGCAATGGCGGTTTGCCAACTATCTTGTTCAATGCTGAGAATCGGCAAACCGGTTTTGCAAGCCCCTGCACAGAGTTTCAATACCGCGGCAGAGGGCATAAAGCCGCCGGTGAGAACCAGAGCTGCGAGCTCGATTCCATTTACAGCAGCCATACAGGCAGCGACGATCATATCGTCTCGGTCACCGGGGGTAATAATAAGTGAGCCTGGGCGCAACTCGTTAACGGCGTTTGCGACGGTTCGGGCGCACATGGTGATACGGGTCACCCGGCGTGTTTTGATTTCACCGGTGTTGATAACTGTCGCATTCAGGTGTTGGGCAATATCCCTGACTCTGGGAGTGATCAGGTCACGATTCCAGGGGATGCAGCCGAGTAAACGGAACTTGTCATTGAAAATGGTCGCGTGCTCACGGATAACCTCTTCGGTAAGGCTGTGAGTAACGGTGCCGCTGGTGCCAAGAAAAGGTTGCATATAGCCTTCCCGGTTAACCGGAGCCCCCAGCTTACTGATGATGCAGCCCAGTAACTTCTTGTTCTTAACTCCGCCGTAAGCACGGGCAGTAATATCGATATGATCTTGCAGGGCTTCAATGCTGTCGTTACCCGGTGCCGCAACCAGTACAACCTGAGCATCCAGTGCCTTGGCGATCTCTTTGTTTATGCGGGTCGCGTATGGCTGGCTTTCGGTATGCACCATCCCTTCAATAATGACGACTTCATTATCACCGGGCAGACTTTGTTCATAGCGGGCGACTATTTGTTCGAGTAACTGATCACCCTTGTCCTGGCTGACGAGATGTTCCGCTTCGCGAATCGCCACAGGTTCAGCGATGGCAGAGCTACAGTCGCCTTCCAGCATCATGATAGAGCTATCTTTGCCACTGCCGTTGCCCTGAGCGATAGGTTTAAAGAAGTGAACTTTAATACCTTGTCGGTTCATTGCTTGAAACAGGCCTAATACAGCGGTGGTAAGTCCGGCGCCGACGCCTGTCGGTGCGAGAAGTAATGCTTGAGACATCAGAGTTCCTTAGGGTCTTTAACGACCGGTGTTCATCCCGGCACTTTAAGCGGGTATTGAATCATATTAGTAAAAAAAGGAACCAGATTTAGAAGTGTTTTTATTGACTGGTATGACGAGCAATTCTACGGGGTTGATCTGAGAAATTACAGTTATTCCTCTGTGCTTGGGATATTTGTTGATTAGGCTCAAGTCTGTCTAAGGTCTTCGTTGTAGTGTAAACACAAAGTTAAGGGCTCGATATCGTTATATTTTCAATTAATTCAATGTAGCCCGTTTGGGGTGTGGTAGTAAGGCTAAAATTTTGGTTGGTGTTTTGTTTGTAATATTGAACGGCTTCATCCCCTGAAAGGGGTAGGTCTGATTGGAAACAGTATTCAACGCAATATGCTGACTTTAATGAGTACTTTATATTTATTGATTAGTGTCATTAAAACAAGGGATTAGGGTTGATTTACGTTGCTTTTGCTGCGCCGCAGCAAGTCGGGTTGTATATAGTGTAAAGTTCACCGGGTATAGCCTTGCTGGTGGTTTCTTGACCAGTGGCTTCTTTCTATTTATAAAAAATGGTGTTAAAAATAACGAACACTTACCCGCTAAGAGGTAGGCGAGTTATCAGGACGCTTACGGCTGTTTCTAGTGAAGAGGATAGCCGTGAGTTTACGAAGACCTTAGCCATCAGAATATACAATAAAAGGAAGACGATAGTGAAAAGAAGAGATCTGCTTAAAGTTGCTGCTACTGGTATTGCTGCTGCCCCATTGGCCCTGTCCTCTACAACTGCACAGGCAGGTGATTCGGTTCGTCTGCGGATGCAGACTCTGTATGGAACAGAAACTGACGACCTGTACAAAGAATTTGCTAACGATGTAAAAACAGTTTCTAACAAGACTGTACGTATCCAGCGTTTCCGTGGTTCTGAACTGGTTCCTAATGACCAGATGCTGGATGCGGTATCTAAAGGAACTCTGGATATGTGCCAGGGTTATGCAGGATACTGGGCCGGTCAACTTGATATTGCTAAGATCGAGTCTGGTATTCCAGGTGCCTGGACTACCTATGATGAGGCTATCTATCTGCATCAAAAACAGGGTCTGACGGCTCTTCTGGAAGAAGCTTACGCAGAGAAGGGTGTAAAATACCTGGGTGCTATTTTCGGTGGTCCATATGACCTGCTGACAACTAAGCCTGTAAACAGCATTGAAGACCTGAAAAAGATGAAGATTCGCGCAACCGCTACTGTTGCAGGAATTCTAGAAAAATTCGGTATCCCTACCGTATACCTGCCAAGCCAGGAGCTATATATTGCCCTGTCTACTGGTGCTATCGATGGTGTTATTTATGGCGGTTCTCTAGAATATAAAGCGCTGAAATTGCACGAATCTGCTAAGTACTACACTCACCTGAACATGATCAACCCTGGCTATGCCGATGGTATGTTGATCAACATGAAGAAGTGGGACTCTATGTCAGAAGATCAGCAGAAAGCTATCGAACTGGCTACCGAAAAGCACGGAAAGAACATGCATGCCTGGAATGTAAATGGCTGCCTGGATGTAAACGGCGAAGGAATCTTTGAGTTTGCTTCTCTGCCTGAAGCGGATTCTAAAGCACTGACGGCTGCAGCAATGGACGTATGGAAAGAGGAAGGAGCCAAGTCGCCACGTAATGCCAAAGCAATTGAGGCGATCACAGCGACAGCTAAGGCTACCGGGAGAGTTTAATGTCAAAACTTTCTCAATATCTTGCTTTTCAAGACAGGGTATCTGAGTGGGTCGGCCGGACCTTCTGTTGGTTGTGTCTGGTCATGATTGCAGTGCTTTGCTACGAGGTGGCGGCGCGTTATTTGTTTAACAGCCCCACCTCGTGGGCACACGAATCGACAACTATGCTGTACGGTACTTTCTGCATTCTGGCGGGTGTTTATACGCATAAACACCATGGCCATGTTCGCAGTGAAGTTATCTATAACTTGTTCCCTGAACGGGTTCGTGCAGCATTGGATGTGATTACCGGTGTAATCGGTTTGGTTGTGTTTTCAGTGTTTTTCTACATATCCTTTAATTTCGCTGCCGATTCCTGGGCGATTGGAGAGGTTTCGTCGAAAAGTACCTGGGGGCCGGTCGTATACCCATTCAAGTCTGTGATCCCTCTGGCTGTTGGCCTGATGATTTTACAGAGTATTGCTGCGCTAATTCGCAGTGCAATGATTGTTATCGGGATGCAGCCAGAACCACAGGTTTGATGCTGGTTATTGTCCTGATTATAGCTCTGTAACTCCCTCTGTCTGACCGGTAAATAGTGTCTTTTTCCGGTCAGACCTTCAATAAAGCAAAGGTGTTTTTGTGTTAGATCTAGATCCTTTATTGGTTACCTTTGGCATGTTTTTCACTATGCTGATTCTGTTGGCAATAGGTGCTCCCTTAACCTGGGCCCTGCTAACAGTGGGTGTAGGCTCGGCATATTTTCTATGGGGACCGGCTGGCCTTGAACTGCTAGCGACCAGTTCTTTCTCGGCAATGGATAACTTCCTGCTGGTAGCACTGCCTATGTTTATCTTCATGGGACTTATGTTACAGCGTTCGGGTATTACCGATGACCTGTTTGACATGATCAATAAGCTCATGGGTGGTATCCCGGGCGGTTTGGGCATGGGAACAGTGATTATCTGCGCGATTATTGCAGCGATGGCCGGAGTTTCCGGTGCCGCTACAGTTAGCTTAGGTATTATCGCTTTGCCGTCTATGCTTAAGCGTGGTTATGACAAGAAGCTTGTGACGGGCACGATTATGGCGGGCGGAGCATTAGGCTTTCTGATTCCGCCGAGCGTACTGATGATCGTCTATGCGTTTCTAGCCCGTGAATCCGTAGGTAAGCTGTTTGCAGCAGGTATGATGCCGGGCTTAATGCTAGCTGGCATCTATATGCTGTACATTTTCCTGTTCGCATTAAAGAACCCGGAAAAAGCACCGACGATCGCGTTGTCAGAGCGTCTTGGGGCAATAGATAAGATAAAAGCGTTGAAGGCATTAATTCTGCCAGGTGCGCTGATCACAACGGTACTAGGCTTTATTATTGGTGGTGTGACTTCACCTTCTGAAGCATCAGCTATTGGTGCAGCAGGATCGCTGCTGTGTGCTGCTATCTATCGCACTCTTAATGTGAAGATGCTGAAAGAAGTGCTGATGAGCACCACTCAGCTGATGGGTATGCTGTTGTGGATCACACTTGCTGCGGTATTCTTCAGTAAGGTCTATATTGGCCTGGGTGCTGGTATGTTGATTACTGAGCTGGTGGAAGACTCTAATCTGTCGCCTTACATGGTAATTGTAGCGATGTTGTTAACCTATTTCGTTCTAGGGATGTTCCTGGATGATTTCGCTATCGTCTTTATCACAGTGCCGTTGTTTGTGCCGATAGTGCAAGAGTTGGGCTTCGATACAGTATGGTTCGCAGTGCTCTTTATTATCAGTATGCAGACTGCCTATCTGACGCCCCCCTTCGGGTATAATCTATTTTATATGCGATCGGTGGCGCCGCCCTCGATTACGATCTATGACCTGTATAAGGCGGTAATTCCGTTTATTATTCTACAAGTTATTGGATTGACGCTGGTGGTTATCTACCCTCAGATTGCGCTTTGGTTGCCTAATCTGATATTTGGTTCGTAAAGATAATGTTTATCTGAATGGATTGATTTCAAAAAGCCGCTCTCTGAGCGGCTTTTTTGTTTGCTAATGACGGTGGGTAGAATGCATAGCTTTCAGCCAATGAATACCATCTTCTTCTGTGAGGAAAGTTCGGAAGTTGATACCGTGCATCATGGCGGACTGCTCAACAACGGTGTTTTCTTTGCGATTTTGAGTATCCATATCGACGTAGGCTATCGCCAGTTCAGGCCAGATCCACTTCTGCACCCCTTCGACAATATTAAAAGTGTCCATGATGTTGCGAACACCAGTCAGATGGAACACTGCGAGTATCTGGTTAAATCCTTTCTCACGACATAGCGTGGCGACGCCTTGCCACATGTTTAATGATTCCTGAGTTACATCGGACTCGGTTCTTGAACCATGTACTTCAATTCGAAGATAGTCACCGCATTCCGTGATGGTGAACTGATAGGCCATAAAATAATTCCTCTTTCCTTGAGTGGTTATTCAAGCACATGTTTTTCATTTTAGAAATAAGCAGTCAGAAATTAATGCCAATGATCCGATAACTATATCCAATTCAGCTTGAATCATGAGGGGTGTTAGAAGTGCATTGGAGCGAGAAGTAAGAGTACAAAAACAAACGGAAGTCGTTCTGTTTATGCAATGCTATTGAGAGCCCTGTATGCCACAGGGCTTATAGTTGCTTGTACTTATGAGGTGCTCTTAAGTAGCTATGTGCTATTTGGTTGCTGGAGGTTTCAGGTAGTTAGTTAACGGGTCGGGTGGTGAGTCCGCTGTTACCATCCGTAGTGAGTCAATAAACAGATGGAACATCTCTGCCTGAGAATTAATATCCAGCTTCGCGTAGATGTTTTTGCGGTGATGTTTGATAGTTTCAGGACTGATTTCAAGCTTCTCAGCGATGTATTTTACCGCATACCCACGCAGTACTAGCTGAAGTATTTGTGTTTCTCTCTGAGTGAGCACTGAACTACCGAAATTACTTAGGGCACATTCAAGGTGCGAGTCCAGGAAGTGTTCTTTCTGTTCATTCTGCGAGCCGGTCCACCATTTCAGCAGAATCGCCTCGACGGTTGAGAATATACGCTGAATAAGTGCTTGCTGGGCTAGGGTGAATTTGGGTTTGTCATCCTGACGGCTAATAGAAACCTGAATGCTGGCATTCTCAGTCGGAACGATCAGGCAGATCTCGTCACCAAAATTAACCAGACGATAGTAGACCCGGTAGAACTCACTCTGTTTGAATGCTCCAGGTGCGACATCTGTAAGGCTGTAAACACCTTCGGCCGGACCGTCTACTGCCAGGCGATAAAATGGATCAAGCAGATAAGCGCTTTCGAGGTAATGATCGATATGGGTACGAGGGTCTTCACCTTTACGCCGCTTTCGAAATGGGCAGTATGGATGACTATTCGCCGGATAGACGATTAGCGTACTGCCATCGGCATCAACAATCCTACGCATCGTATCCATCAGATTATCCAGAGCATCGTCGTTGACGCCATGGGTGATGATACCTGCAATAGCGTCATGCCACTGCATCAGCGGCTCTTTTGCTACGCGGTGATATTTTGATTCTGAACGTTGAGGCTTAGTCACAGGTCAGCAAACCTTAATTCGACATGATTTTAATGGCTAATTAAAGCCTGCTTTGACAGGGGAGGCAAGAGCCCGATTGTCTTAGGGCGAAAGAAGTGGATTTTTGCTATGTTGTATCGTTTTCTGGACGATTTCACTGCTACAGCGTCCCCAATCGGCGATGCGAGTCTGCGAGTGGCTCGGCGTCGCTTCGTAACTTGATAGATCGGAGTCATATTATGGCTTTGTTATAACGCAAAAGTCGCTTTCATAATTTCCGGCATTCGTCAGACGTAAACGATTTTTTAAATAAAACGTAAGAAAGAATCACCGTTAAGGCCTTGTAGTCTTTGATAAAAAAGCATGAAATGCAGAGAGCTTTCCTCTCTGGAAACGATGGGGATCTGTTTATTTATGATTTCGGCGTATAGGTGGGTATATGGGGTATTGGTATTTGGCCATAGCGATTGGGGCTGAAGTGATGGGTACTATCGCTTTAAAGGCGTCAGATGGATTTAGCAAACCCGTTGCAACGATGCTTTGTGTGATCGGTTACTTAATCGCTTTTTATTTTCTCTCGCTGGTACTTAAAACTGTACCTGTAGGTATCGCGTATGCGATATGGGCGGGGATGGGGATCGTATTAATAGCGTCTATCAGTGCGGTGATTTATAAAGAGATACCAGACCTACCGGCTGTTATCGGTATGCTGTTGATCGTTGTCGGTGTTGGTATTATCAATGTGTTCTCTACAAGCGCTGCCCATTAAGCTTTTTTATTGATGGAGTTGCTGTAGCAGCCACTTCAAACTAGGGTCATTTGCATAGAGAGGGTGGTGTAGGGTTACCATCTCTATTTGTGGAATACCTTTTGGTGGTGCTACTAGTTTTACCGGCAACATCTCTGTAAATAGCCGGGCCATCTCCAGAGGTAACGTCATGATGGCATCCGTTGCGGCAACTATCCGGGCGCCCGCCATATAGTTCACAGTACGCGCGATATCATTTCTTTTTAACTGCTGAGATTCCAGCCAGTGATCTATCTGGTTTGAGCTTACGCCTGTCAGATCAGTAAATAATACGTGTTTAAGCTGACAGTACTGTTCGACAGAGAGCCTATCTTTGACCTGTTTGTTTTGGTTGGCTGCAAGGCAGGCCAGAGGTTCCTGTTGCCAGGAACGGCTGATAAGCAATGGGTCAACAGGCTGGCTGCTGTCGAGCCCTGCGATCAGATCAATTTCGCGGCTTTCCAATCGCTCAGTAGTACCTGATTCACTAATCATCTCTATCTCTATACGTATTCCGGAGGCGATCTGCTGAAGCCGCTGCATTAGTGGAGGCAGGGTAACCGCTTCGAAGTAATCGGTGCAGGCAATTGTAAAACAGTGGTCTGAGTCAGCGTGATCAAAGGGTTCAAGAGGTGCCAGACTGCGTTCGATAATGCGGATCGCCTGGCGGATATCCGGCAGCATCGCTTCTGCTCTTGGGGTTGGTTTCAGTCCGTTACCGGTTCTCACCAGTAGTGGATCATCCAGTTGTTGCCGCAGACGGTTTAGTGCATGACTCATGGCGGATTGGCTGAGAAACATTCGTTCGGCAGCGCGACTGACATGACACTCAGTCAGCAGTGCTTCCAGCAGGAGTAATAGATTCAGGTCGAACTGGCGCAGGGATTTCATCGCTTCACTCTACTTTTTCTAAGTATTAATTCTGTGCATGTAGATATTATAACTATGCATTTCAATAATTTCATGTGAGAAGGTACTCTGAATTCAATAACTGGAAATTAAACTGAGTTTTGAGGTGCATGATGTCTGATAAGCAAAATAATGTGGCCAATGCCGATCTTCCGATCTATGGCTCGTTAGGTATGACTTTTATGGAGTTTCCGGTTGTAAGTGATCTGACTTCATCTGATGCTGAAGTGGTTGTAGCCGGGGTGCCATTCGATCTTGCAACATCGGGTCGTTCCGGCGCCCGTTTCGGGCCGCAGGGAGTACGTCAGGCCTCATCTCAATTGATCTGGGAAGGGGCGCGTTGGCCCTGGCAGTTTGCTCTGGATGATCATCTAAAAGTGGCTGATTCCGGTAATGTGCTGTTTAAGCATGGAGAGCCGCAGACGATGGTGGATAATCTTCAGGCCCATATTAGTACTATTTTGGATTCTGGAAAATCCGCTCTGACCTTTGGTGGCGATCACTTTATCACTTTGCCGGTGTTACGTGCGTATGCTAAGAAGCATGGCCCGATGGCGCTAATTCACTTTGATGCCCACACCGATACCTATTCCGGTGGTACTAAATATGATCACGGGACGCTGTTTCATCACGCTGTCGAAGAGGGGCTAGTCGATACCGAACACTCAATTCAGATCGGTATTCGTACCGCTTATGATCTCGATGGCCATCCGTTTGAGGTACTGGATGCTGCCTGGGTAGGTGATCATGGTCCCAGGGCTATTCTCGAACGTATCCATGCGCGTGTCGGTGATAAAAAAACCTATGTGAGTTTTGATATTGATGGTCTCGATCCGTCCTGTGCCCCTGGTACTGGGACCCCTGTCGCAGGTGGTATGACGATGGATTGTGCCTTAAAAGTAATCAGGGGATTGCAGGGCTTAAATTTAGTAGGAATGGATGTTGTGGAAGTGGCGCCTGCCTATGATCATGCCGAGATTACTTCGCTGGCCGGAGCAACTCTGGCGTTGGAATACCTCTATGTACTGGCAGCCAACAAAATGCCTTAGTAGACCTTTTTAGTATCTTCTTTGTTTTCTTTGAGCTTTGGCTGCTACCTTTCTTAGGCGCAGCCTTTTTTATTATTGCAGATGCTGGTCAATAATTGGCTGCAAGCGGGTGAGTCCAGTATCAATCTGCGTCTCAGTGTAACCGGAGAAACCTATAACCAGGCCGCTGAGAGGTGGCTGTTTATCATAATAATAGGATAACGGGCGAAGCCCGAGGCCTACAGTATTCGCTTGTTCTACAATCGCTTTGTCATCCGTGCCCGGCGGGAGTAGAAATACCCCGTGCATTCCGCCGTCGCTGGGCTCCCATACTAACTGATTGTTAAACCTTTTCTCGATCTGTTGCAGCAAGTATTCGCGACGGGCTTTGTAGAGTTTGCGCATTCGTCGCAGGTGACTGGCAAACAGGCCCCGTGACATAAAGTCTGCTAAAGCTAGCTGGGGCAGTGAAGAGAGGCCGCCGTCGAGAAATCCGCGCATCTGGTTGAAGGAGGGTACTAAAGCTGGTGGGAGCACCAGATAGCCGAGTCGGATTGCGGGATGTAGAATGCGACTAAAAGTGCCTGAATAGATCACAGAGTGCTCTCCATCCAGCCCCTGAAGCGCCGTAAGGGGCGGCCCGTCAAAACGGAACTCACTATCGTAGTCATCTTCAATAATACAACTGCCGTGCTGTCTGGCCCATTGGAGGAGCTGTAGGCGGCGTTCAAGGCTCAGGGTGTAGCCCATTGGGAAGTTACGTGAAGGGGTAATGAAGGCGAGGCGTGCATCTTGTTTATCGGTCAGTGCGATATCAGTGCGGAAGCCTTGTCGGTCGATCGGCACTGAAACTTTGATTCCTCCAACAGTACTGATCGCACCGTCGATACCGGGAAAACCAGGGTCTTCGACCAGTACTTTATCACCGGGATTGATGAGCATAGAAAAGGCCAGTTGCATTCCCTGCTGTGAACCGGAGCAGATCATTACCTGTTCAATATCACAGTGTATTCCTCGGCTGGCATTGAGGTAATTTACTATTTCCTGTCTCAGTTTGGGTTCCCCCATAAAGCTGCGTCCGCCACTGAATTTCATCTGTTTCCCAGCGTGACTGACTGAGCGCTGCCACTCGGGCCAGGGGAATTGGTCCAGAGCAGGGCTTGCAGGCAGTAATAGTTGCTGATTACTTTGGTGGTAAAGAGGGCGAATCTGCTGAAGTAATTTGCTCTTGTCGGACAGCTTGATCGGCCTAAGGTCAGGGCGATGGTTTTTCTGTATTGCTTTTTTGCTGAGGGATAGCTGCGTAGAGATATAGCTTCCATCACCCTGTCGGGTTTCGATATAACCCTCTGCCTGCAGCATCTCATAGACTTGTTTTATGGTGTTGCGGGATAGATTCAGCAGCTCTGCCAGCTCACGGCTGGAAGGAAGACGGCTATCTGCAACCAACTCTCCGCAAAGAATCTGTTGCTGCATGTAGTTAAATAGTGCCCGGTATCGGGGTCGTTGAGATTCATCCTGTTCCAGAAAGGGGGTAAATAGTTTTGAGTAGACCTGTTTCTTATAGTTTGGCTTAATCAAATTGGGCCTTAATAATATGTATAAATTGGATCTTAAATAGATCCACTATAGCGGTTAACCTTGGCCTGTCGCAAATTTAAACAGCGTTAAGGGCAAGGTTATGAGTGAGATAAGGGTGACGGAGCGGACCCGGGTAAAAAGGGGGCGTAAAATAGCCAGCTATGATCGAGGCGTAGTTAATAATGTTATTGATGAATCCTGGGTATGCAATATTGGCGTCAGCGTGGATGGAGAAGCGATGGTGCAACCCAGCTCCCACTGGCGAATTGGCAATGAGATTTATCTACATGGCTCGGTTAAAAATGGTCTGTTTCAGACGGTGATGAAGGGGCAGACTATATGCATTACGCTGTGTATTTTGGATGGACTGGTGTTTTCCCGTTCTGCTTACCATCATTCAGTTAATTTTCGCTCAGTGGTTATCTATGGTAAAGGTCGGTTGGTTGATGATGCTGATGAGAAACGCGCTGCGCTGGACGCTATGTTAGATAAATATAGTCCAGGCCGTTCGGCAGAAGTGCGTCCGCCGAATGAAACAGAGATGAAGGTGACAGGGGTGTTTGCTTTTCCAATCGAAGAGGTTTCTGCCAAGGTTTCCACCGGCGGGCCAAATGAGGAACCGGAAGATATGGATCTGGATATATGGGCGGGGGTTAAGCCGGTGACGACGGTGGTCGGTAATTTAATTCCCGATTAAAGCGTAGAGATCGGCATAGGTATCATTGACATAAGGCTCCCTGTTTCGCCTATACTGCCTGTAATAGAAATAGGGGGTCTAATGTTTCTTCGAGGAAAATCATCGTTAGCTTTGTTAGTCGCTTTTATATTGGTTGTATTAACCGGCTGTAGCTCTCTGCAGGGCTTAGATGTTTCTGTGAAGGATAATCCTCAGTTGGCTAAACAGAAGTTTAGGGCGGGGTTGGATGTCACTCAGGGAAAAGGTACCGAGCAGGATTACAAAGAGGGTGTAGAGCTTTTTAAGGATGCCGCACTGAATGGCTCGGCAAAAGGTGCGTACCTGGCCGGAATGTCATATCTCACAGGACGTGGTGTTGCTGTTAACTACGCTGAGTCAGCGATATGGCTGGATTTGGCCGCTCAAAAAGATCACCCGGCTGCGTTATATGAGCTGTCTGTTCTCTACATGAATGGACGCGGTGTTGAAAAGAGCCGTCTGTGGGCAGGATATCTGTTGAGTCGAGCGGCTGACCTTGGGCATAAACAGGCAATGTTTGATCTGGGGGTAGTCTATGCACGTGGTCTGGGTCTTCCCCAAAATCTTGCTGTTGCCTGGTATTGGTTTGCTCAGGCGGAAAAACAGGGTGTAGCGCTTTCAACAGAACTTAAACGAAGAATGTACGCCAAGACTAATGCAGGTTCCCGCGGAACAGCTCGTCGTTTGATGAGTTATCGTTCGGGTGATATAGACCGTTCGACGACTTTGTTTCTTCAGCTTCGGCTATCAGCGTTAGACTACTCACCAGGCCCTGCTGATGGCATCTGGGGGCAGAAAACAAAGGTTTCTTACCGCCGGTTTACGCAAAAGGAGTTTTTGCTGAGTGATCTGGAGATCAATTGGCACAACCTGCAGATGATTAGAGATTATTAAGACCCGAGCAAAGTAAAGGATCAGACGTTAAGTCTCGGCGTTTTCTGGGTCAGCTTCTGAATTGTTGTCTGTTTCGGCGTCCGGCGCCGATTCAATACCTAATAAAGCATCTACTGCGCTAACCACTTCTTCGTTGAGTTCTTTATTAGCGGCCTGCCCAAGAATTTCAATTGCGGTTTGTTCCAGATCTGCGCGCTCTTCTTCGCTAATTGCATCTCGTGCTGCGTTTACCGCCGCTTCATACTGGCCCAGTAAGCCTACCGCAGAGTTGGGTGACGCATTGGCCCTTGCTGTTGCTGATGCATGGGCTGCATTCAGTCGTCCGAGCTTAGCTGAAACTGCTTTATGATCATTTCCCAGTCCATTATTACTGCTAAATCCCTTATTAGCAGATTTGTTCGACTTGCCCTGCACGCTATTACCCAGACCAAATGCGTTACCATTACCCTTACTATTTCCGCCAGCGTTACTGCTGTTACCACCGCCGTTACCACCGCCGTTACCACCGCCGTTTCCACCACCGTTTCCACCACCGTTTCCACCGCCGTTTCCACCACCGTTTCCACCACCGTTTCCACCGCCGTTTCCACCGCCGTTTCCACCGCCGTTTCCACCGCCGTTTCCACCGCCGTTTCCACCGCCGTTTCCACCGCCGTTTCCACCACCGTTTCCACCACCGTCGCCTTTCGCCAGAGCTATGCTCCCGAGATCCAGACCGGTCATTTGCTGAGTGATAACAGGTGAAACCGCCAAAGTGACAGCGAGAGTTGTTGCGTTAAGAAGGGGAAAAGCTGCTTTAAGGTGCATGGAGGTTACCTTTGTATACCTATATCCATTAGCCTACTGGGGTTATTGCATTGTTACAAATGAAAATTATTCCACCCGGTTACTGCTTCGCTCAATGATGTTACAGAAGTACTTAACCAGCAGTGGGTCGTGTTTAGTGCCTGATTCCATCTCGATCGTATCGATAATATACCGGTGGCTTCGTCCTTCATGGTAAGCGCGGGTATACGCCATAGCGTCATAGCTGTCGACGATGCTGATGATGCGGGCACCTACCGGAATAGCTTCTCCTGAAATTTTGTCAGGATAACCGCCACCATTAAAGTGTTCATGGTGGTGACGGATAATGTGCGCGGTTTGAGAGGCGCCATCCAGTTCGGTTGATAATACGATCTGTTCACCGATAATCGGGTGCTGGTGCATCATTTTCCAATCATCTTGATCGAGTATGCCAGGCTTCATCAGAATTCTATCTGGAATGCCGATTTTTCCAATGTCATGAAACTTTGAACTAATGCGCAGAGCGCTTATATCATCCTCTGATAGCCCCGCTGCTTTAGCCAGTTCAGTTGCCATCGTTTGTACCCGATCGGAATGCTCCAGTGTTGACTGATCCCTGAAGCCCAGTGCTGTTGCTAGTGCTTTGGTACGAATCTCTAAGGCTTGATAAGTGAATTTCTCAGTCGGGCTCATTCCAGTTCCTAGTGTAATCGACCTGATTGTCGTACCGCTTTACTAGCGAAAGTATTTTGTCGCTCTGTCTCAATTTCTGAGAGAGTCTTTACTAGCATAAACAGATGCTATTTTAATATGTTTGGAGCGTTGTTGGCATTTATCCTAGTGCTAACCATATGCCGACCCCTATCATAAGAGAACCGGCAATTCTGTTCATCAGTTTTACATTGCCACGATCCAGTAGCAGATGGCGCAGGGCTTTACCTCCGCTGGCGTAGATTAATAGACAGCTAAACTCTAACAATAAAATCATCGCTATGAGTATTGAAAGCTGAGGGGCAAGCGGCTGATTCTGGTCCAGAAAGGGTGGCAGCAGGGTGACAAAGAATGCCCAGCCTTTGGGGTTGGCTATAGCAGTAATGAAACCGTTAAGGGCTAACTGAAAATTACCCTGTTGTTTTACTTCTGATCCCGGCTCTGGCATCACTAGTTTGCCTTTCGACTGCCACATCTGAATACCTATCCAGCCCAGATAGGCTCCACCGCCGAGCTTCAAAAAGATGAAGGCTTCGGGGAATTGCAGCATGAGGGCAGCGACACCAATAGCGGCGGCTGTGGCAACCAGACCTACTCCAATCAATTCACCCCACATCATATGCAGACTGCGCCGCACACCGATGGACATACCTAGGCTTAATGCCAGCGTCATGCACATACCCGGAGTGATAGAGACGAAGAAAAACGTAGGTATGAAAATAGAGAGTATAGCGACTGACATCCATGCCTCAGAAATCGATAATTAAAGCGGGAGTTTACTCTTTCATTAGGCAATAAAAAAGGCCACCCGATAAAGTCGGTGTGGCCCTAATCAGGCAGAAGAAGGGGATCTGTACGTGCCTGATTCAATGGTGAACGATTTTTAGAAAGTACGCGATACGCTTAACAGCAGAGTATTATCATTGCGGAATGCACCTGAATCGGTTTCATCAGCACTTTCGATGCTATTAAAGAGATAGGCTGCGGAAAGATCCAGACCTACTGCAGAGCCAGAGATGCCAATAGAATAGTCCTGGAAATCATTGATATCAGTGGTGCCATCCCAATAGTCGCCAGTGCTGTATCCGGCATGCAGATCTAAACTAACTTCCTCGGTCACCCCAACACTATAATCAGCGCTGTAGTACTGAGCAGACTCGCCTGTGTTAAAGAAATCATCGGAGTAAGCAAAGGTGAAGCCAAGATCGCCGTAGTACAGACCTAGTGCTAATTCGCCATACTCTGCATCAGAGTTGTAGCCAGGGTATGTATAGAACGCGTACGAAACGTCATAGCTCAAATCATCATTGATATCGTTACCATAGCCAACGTAGTAATCGATCTCCAGCTTCGCATCATCTTCAAAATCGACATTGCTGCCCCAGACGCCAGCATAAACGCCATTATCAAAAGCAACATCAAGACTTCCCTGTACGGCAGGGTCGCCAGCTGACTGTGAGATACCGCGGAAGCGGTAGTCATTAGTGAATGATACGGTACCGGACACTTCAGCCGCTTGAACTGTTGTTACTAGCGCCATAGAAGCAACCAGACCTGCAAAAATCTTTTTCATCGATTACACCCTGTTTTTTTTAGTATGAGTCTCGATTATCGGAAAACATGAGCTACTAAAGAAATACCTAGGGGTAGGTATCTACCAGGGGGTATATGACTGAGGGAATCGGTTAGATACCTCTTCGTATATATAGAGACCAGAGTGAAGGGCTACATATACTGTCACAAATACGATTGGGTGAGTGGCTGAGCCTCTTACCTTATTCTGATTACGGCGAGCCGTAGTTATTGAGACAGAGATTGTGGAGAAGAAAACTGATGAAAAGCTATTCTGAATGGAAGGCAATGAGTGAAACCCTGAGCCTCCATAATAAAGCTTATATCAATGGCGAGTTTCAGCCAGCAGTAAGTGGAGATACCTTCCCCTGTATCAACCCAGCGACGGAAAAGCTGCTAGCGGATGTGGCCAGCTGTGATGAGGCGGATGTTAATATTGCTGTGGCGCATGCCCGCGAAGTTTTCAGGTCTGGAGTCTGGTCTGAGATACACCCCAGGGAGCGCAAGAAGACGATGCAGAAGTGGGCTGATCTGATTGAACAGCACCAGGATGAGTTTGCCTTGCTTGATACCTTGGATATGGGTAAGTCTATCTCTGAGATGGTTA
>NZ_JADGEW010000009.1 GCF_016744155.1 Amphritea sp.
GCTCGTTGCTCGTTGCTCGTTGCTCGTTGCTCGTTGCTCGTTGCTCGTTGCTCGTTGCTCGTTGCTCGTTGCTCGTTGCTCAGAATTATCAGCCCCTGCCCAACCAACTCAACCACTTTCTTACAAAGCTATTCACTCTCTCGTTAACCTAACGCTAAATAAAGAAGGCTTATATCGAGCAACGAGCTAGGCACGTACTTTGTAACGGTCGAGCTACGAACTACAGCTTTTTAAGTTTCTTTGTGACGTCGAACAACGAGCTACTACTTTTAAGTTTTTGACCGCTGACAGTTTCCTTCAAAGCGGATACACTCGATAGATCAAACAAGTATCTTAACTGCAGAAGAATACGATGAGTGGACAAGCAGAAACAGGCGCACCTGACGCCCTGTTAAAAAGGATTATTTCAGAAAAGCGGCAGCGTCTGCGCAAAAATGTACATATTCTGTTTCTCGGCCTGACCGCAGAGGAAGCGGATCCCATTATCACCTTGCTTCGCGGTGCCAGACTTGCACCCCGGGGTCAGCAGGTACAGTCTGAAGAAGAATTTAACGAAGCGCTGAGTGAGCGCTCTTGGGATCTTATCCTCAGCCCTCAAGTAGAGGGCAAGTTTACTGCAAAAGAGGCTAACCAGGTCCTTCAGCGGCTTAACAAAGACATTCCTATTATCCAGCTGGTCCCCAAGAACAGCAGTCAAAAGCTGCTGCAGGGTCTGAAAGCCCGGATGGCAACAGTAATCTCTCTTGATGAGCAGGAACTGTTGCTAATTCAAATTCGACGACAACTTGAACACCTGGAAAACCGTCGTCAATTGCGGATTGCCGAAGCACAGCTAGCAGAAGCTGAGAAGCACTGCCAACAGCTTGCAGCACTGTCTGAGCTGCCCATTAGCTATCTATCATACGACTTTATCTCAGAATATATTAATCCAGCATTCTGCGAGCTCTTCGGATTAGAGGAAAACGCTATCAGCCAGGGAGAGCTGCTGGATAAATTTATTGCGATGAAGGATCGCGACCAACTTAAAATATCTCTGCAAGAAGCGCTTGAAAATGATCATCCAATCAAAGTGGACCTGACCGGCCGCCGGATAGATGGAACAAACTTCCAAGCAGCTTTCAGTATCCAACACGCCCGCTATCTGCACCAAAATTGTCTTCAGGTAATCATCAGTCCTGATAGCCGCCAAAACGATAGAAGTTTTGAAAATTTCGACCCAGCCACCCGTCTATATGATCGGGATTACATGATCAACTCACTAGAGAAGGCGGTTCACAAAGCCATTCCCGGCGGAGCTGATTGCAGCCTCCTGTATGTAAAGTTTGATAACTATAGTTCACTACAATCAGAGCTTGGGGCAACCGGTAGCGATATCGTGCTTGCCGATATTGCTGAACTATTCCGCAACAAGATCAACAAAGCTCATATCTGTGCACGGTTAGAAGGAGGTGTATTTGCTGTACTCTTCCACGACCCTAGCCCAGATAAAGCGATGAAGCTGGCTGATTTGTTGTGCCAGGCCGTGTCTCAACTGAACATCAATGTCACTGGTACTACAGTGCAAACCAACTGTAGTATCGGTATCTGCACCATTAATGATAATGCCCCCCATTTTATGGAGCTGCTCAACCGCGCCCGGATTGCCGCGGATGAAGTCGGTAGCAAAGGACAGAAAGGTAACGGTGCAAAGCTCTTCGAACTAACTACCGATGAGGATGAGGGTATTGATAACTCAGCTATCAATACGATTTGTGAAGCGCTAGACAAAGATCAGTTCCGTATATTATTCCAGCCTATAGTTGGCCTGACTTCCTCAAATGCTCTGGGTAACTATGAAGTCTTCCTGCGACTCAATCAAAATGATAATGAAGAAGGTTTATCGCCTAACGTTTTCCTCACCACTATGGATCATGCTGAAACCAGTATTCGGCTCGACAAGTGGGTAATAGAGCACGCCTTTATTCGTATTGCAGAAAAGCTCAAGGAACAGCAGCGCAGTCGGGTATTTATCAACCTGACAGCCCGCTTCTATCAAGATTCCGATGTTCTTAACTGGGTCGCAGATCAGCTCAAGGTATACCGCATCCCGGCTGATCTTATCGTCTTTCAGGTAAGTGAATCAGACCTGAGTACAAGCAAGGCTCAGGCAGAGAATTTCCGTGCGGGTCTTAAGAAATTGGGCTGTAAGTTCTGCATCAAACATTTTGGCGTATCCGCAAATCGCGAACTGCTTCGTAAAAAGCTTAAACCAGACCTGGTGAAGCTAGACGGCTCCTATATTCAGGACCTGAACCATTCAACGGATACCGATAAAGCGTTTGCCGCCATGATTAAAGAGTTAAAGAAGTCGAGCATCACCACAATCGCTCCCTTGGTGGAAGATACCCGCCTAATGGGTCGGCTCTGGAAGTTGGGCGTAGACTATATTCAAGGCTACTACCTACAGCCCCCAGGAAAAGAGATGGATTATGACTTTTTTGATTAAGAAACAAAAAACCGCCTTCAGGCGGTTTTTTTAAGCTCTTGATTTTTCTCGCAACGAGCAAGCGGCGCAGCCGCGTCTAGCCACGGTTTTTATAACGTGTCCCGATCCCGAAAACCGATCAGATAGAGAATACCGTCCAAACCCAGGGTAGATATCGCTTGCTTGGCACTCTTGCGCACTAGAGGCTTAGCTCTGAAGGCAATACCCAGACCTGCAATAGACAGCATTGGCAGGTCGTTAGCTCCATCGCCAACAGCGATAGTCTGCTCTAACCGAATACCCTCTTTTTCAGCAATCTTGCGCAGCAGCTCGGCCTTACGCTTACCATCGACGACGGTACCGGTGACATTGCCGGTTACCTTACCATCAACAATCTCAAGCTCGTTCGCGTAAACGTAATCAAAGCCCATTTTTCTCTGCAGAAAATTAGCGAAGTAGTTAAACCCACCGGAGAGTATGGCTGTTTTAAAGCCCAGAGCATGAAGATTAGAGACCAGCTCTTCAACTCCCTCAGTAAGCGGTAAACGCTGAGCAACGCTTTCTAATACAGACTCATCAAGGCCTTTTAACAGCGCCATACGTCGCTTGAAGCTTTCAGTGAAGTCGATCTCACCGCGCATCGCTGATTCGGTAATCTCAATCACCTGATCACCCACACCCGCTTCCTTGGCAAGCTCATCAATCACTTCTGCTTCGATCAGGGTTGAATCCATATCGAATACTACCAAGCGGCGATTACGACGATAGATATCATCTTTCTGGAAAGCGATATCCACATCCAGATCACTAGCGATGCGAAGAAACTCTTCGCGTAGCTGAGCGGTATCTGCAGGGGCTCCACGTACTGAAAATTCAACACAAGATTTAGTTTTCGTCTGAGGAGCCGAACCAACCGAAACCCGACCCGATAAGCGACTAATATTATCGATATTCAGGCCATGATCTGCAGCGGTCTGAGCGACCTTGCCAATATGCTCTGCGGTCACTTTTCGGGCCAGCAAAGTAATGATATGACGGGACTTTCCCTGCTCAGTTACCCAACTCTCATATTCTTCAGCGGGTACCGGTTCAAAGCGGATATGCATATCCATCTCGTGAGCTTTAAACAGGATATCCCGTAACAAACTGGATGCCTCTGCTGCCTCAGGCACACCGATCAGGATCCCTAAAGAAAGCGTATTATGGATAACCGACTGACCTATATCGAGAATATCGATATCAAATTGGGCCAGAGTACTGGTTATTGAGGAGGAAACCCCCGGTTTATCCTGACCGGAGATGTTAAGCAAGATAATCTCTTTCATGACCTATTCACAATACGTACTGAAGATGGGCGATTATACCACCGCGATAATTTAATGCTGCTTAAGATCGAAACGTATGCTGCATTTCAGCCCCGCAGGAAGCAGATAATCAGGATTAGGAAGCGTCAGACGAACACCAAACGTTCCGCTGGCTGCATCTAATACACGATCAACAATAATGACTTTCGCCTGGTGCTGACTTTCCAAGGGTTCTTCGAGAGTGACTTCAGCAACATTACCTTTAGCAATTTCACCAAAATAACGAGCAGGCACTACCGCTTCTATATATAAAGGGTCCAGTTGAGCCACCTGAAGAATAGGCTCCTCTCCCACATACTCACCCGGATCAAGGAAGTTCTCAACTACAACCCCGGTGATAGGACTACGGATAGTTTTCTGCCCAAGGATCGCTTTAGTCTGAGCCATTTCATAACCATAAAGACGATTAGTTATAATAATCTCGTCTTTCTCCTGCTCAGAGATCAAGTTACGCTGGTACAGCTCAATATTCCGCTGAATTGTACGCTTGCCATAATCCGTCTGCGCCTGATTCAACTTCAGGGTTGCCTGCTCTACCGCTGAGCGAAGCTTTACCAGCACTTCACCTTTCTTGACCAGATCACCACGCTGGACCAGCACCTTATCGATTACCCCTACAACTGAACTAGCTATACTAGCGTCCACACTGGGAGTCAGCAGACAATCCGTTGCTGGCGCTCGCTCTGAATCCTGTGTATCCGATACTAAAGCATCATCGACATTGTGCCCCGACGAATTCAGAGGTTCAGTCAAAAGTTTTTCTGCTTCAGCGTCGGTAACAGCCATGGCACTGCCGGACACTAATACGGCTATCAGTGTAAAGTATCTGATCATTAATCTACTGTTCCTGCGAAGGCTAAAAGTTCTTTCTGCTTGTGATCATACTCAAGGGTTGATTGCCTGGCCAGATAGTTCTGTCGTTCGACAAACTGCTGCTCGGCTCGCAAAAGGCTCAAAGCCGCTTTCTGACCTGCAGCACTACTGATTCCTAGACTGCGACAGGTTGGTAAAAGACTTTTGCCCCGAAGGGATCTGATTGGCTGATCTTCCAGACTAAGTAACATTTCGAAACTACCGGGGTCTCCCTGACGTGCACAACGACCAGCCAATTGTCTATCAACCCGGCTGGACTCATAATGCTCTGTCAGAATCACATGCAAGCCTCCCGACTCTTTAACGGAGGGCGATAACTTAATGTCAGTACCCCGGCCCGCCATATTGGTCGCTACCGTAATCCGTCCCGGCTGTCCTGCCTCAATAACAATATCAGCCTCCTCTTTATCTTCCTTCGCACTAAGAACCTTGTGAGCAAGCTTCGATTGTTTCAGATACTCACTAGCCACTTCCGACTCAGCAACAGATGCCGTGCCAATCAGTATGGCTCGCCCTTCTTTAACCAGTTCTCTACAACGCTCTGCAACAGCTTCCCAGCGCGCGTCATTTTTATTAAAAACACGAGAAGCTACTTGGATACGTAGCTCTTTCTTATTAGGTTTTACTGGAGTTACTGCAAGTTGATAGACGCGCCAAAGTTCATCTCGGACCTCCCAGGCAGTCCCGGTCATACCTGAAATATGGAGGTAACGGCGAAAGAAATTTTGATAGCTGATTCTAGCCAGGGTGATACGCTGCTCAGTTAATTCGCACTCTTCTTTTAATTCAACCATTTGGTGCAAGCCTTTTTCCCAGGAACGGCCTTCCATTACTCGACCAGACAACGGATCAATAAGCTCAACGGCATCCTCTCGCACCAAGTAATCTATATCTAATTGGTAAATAAATCGGGCCAGCAACGCTTTTTGTATAATCTCCTCTCGCCTGATAGAGCCTTTCCAAAGGGGCCCGAGCTCTCTACTCAACGTTTGAATATTCTCACGACCCGCTTCAGTAAAATCAACTTCACGCCGATCTTTGTTTACCAAAAAATCTGTCTCTTCCTGGAGCTGGAACGAGAGCTCCCAGCCCGTTTCAATAAAGCTCTGCTCCTCTTCATTACCTTGTGTACCGGAAATAATTAGAGGCGTACGGGATTCATCAATCAATACTGAATCCGCTTCATCCACCAGCGCGAAATGAAGCCCTCGCAGCTGTAATTGCGATTCGACATGGGTGCTATGTAGAGACGCCATTTGCATTCTGATTGGCTGCTTATGGACCAGTTTCATCTGATCTCGCAGGTAATCAAACACTAGCTCTTTACCGGTGATATAGACAATATCGCTTTGATAGGCAACACGCCTTCCAGGCAGATCTACCTCATGAAGAATAACCCCCAGAGATAGACCGAAATACCGATAAAGCGGCTCCATCTCTTCAGCATCCCGCTCAGTCAGATAGTCATTTACAGTGATTACATGAACAGGAAGCCCAGCCAAAGCTGCAGATATAACAGGTAATACCGCGGTTAGGGTTTTACCTTCTCCCGTTTTCATCTCTGCTATGCGGCCCTGGACCATGATCCAACCACCCGTTAACTGGCTATCAAAGTGACGCATACCCAATATCCGCCCTGACATCTCACGTATGATAGCGAACTGCTCTGCCAGCAAACGATCATCAAACCCTTCTTGACGAATCAAATCACCTAGTTGCCTGGCGCGCTGTAACAACTCAGATTCAGCCCGCCCCTCTATTCCTTCACTCTGCGACTTAACAGTCGCCAGAAAACGCTTCTGACGCAGCTTCATGCGCCATGGATTCAACTCAAAGCGACCCATCACATTCCGCTGTAGCCTCTCTAACCAATCAAGATGAACCACAGGTCGTTCCGGCCTATGCCGATAATCCGCAGGGGCGTGATTGGCTGTCCTGATCATCAGAATTCCAACTCTCGTAAAAGCGTGCGACGAATCTGCCGGTAAATTCTAAAACCAATAGGTTCTGGAGTGTGTTCAAAACGAACATAAACCCGCTCACCAATCCGAGAGACAGGCAGATTATTTACTTGAACGTCAAACAGAAATATCGGATCAAAGGCTTCAGGTTTATCTTGAGACTTTGGATCAAGAGCAAACTGTCCCCCGCCATCAACGGAGAGTGCAGCGCTGGGTAGTTCCTTCTGCGCACTTGGAATCTCTCCCACTGGGGTAGCTTCTATAGTGTCATCGATATTCTCAGATACCTTAACCGTCACTCTCTGCAAGTCGTTTCGCACAGCGGCTATATCATTCTGCCCAACGACTGCCCGGACCCGATAATCACCAGGCTGCAGCAAATAACCTATCAATGTTCCACGGGGTATATAACGACTCGTTGGATCGACCGGCATTGCGAGTTGAAATACCCCATCAGCAGGGCTTTTCATGACTAATTCTCGTTTTTCTTCAAGTGCTCGTTCAAGCTCAGCCCTAGCCTGGCGAATTTCCTCTTGAATAATACCCGCTTCATTCTGGCGGGCATCAGCTACCGCCGTACGGTAATGAACCAGCAGTTCCTTGATCCGACCTGCGGTCTTATTCAGTTGAGACTCAAGCTCTTCATTGGTACTGACAAACAAAGTCTGTCCGGCCTGCACTTCAGTTCCAGAAGCAACCTTTAGCTCTTTTAGAAAACCATTACTACCCACCGTCAACCGAGACGAATCCGGGGCCCAGAATACGCCATGCACCAAGGTCATACGTGGTACCGGCGCGACAAATAATAACAATCCGATCACTCCCAGCACCGCTATAGTAACCAGAGCGGCTCGCCCTCTTTTCTGTGCCATATTCCTATCCATAAAAAGATATTTGATTATGCTAAACAATGGCTTACCAAACATATTATAAAGCGACAACATAGCCAGAAGAATACCAATAAAAAACAGTTCACTGGCTACAAAAAGCACGATGGTAATGGTGATAAATACTCGATATACAAAACTGGCTATCGAATAAATAAACAACCAACGTGCCTCCCCTTGAGTATAAGCAGGGGATTCTTCATGTTCCTGCCCCAACAAATATTTCTTGCACAAGTACGCCACCTGACGAGTGCCTCTGGAGGCCAGGTTTGGAATCTCAAGAAAATCTGACAATACATAGTAGGCATCGAAACGCAGCAATGGATTACCATTGAATAGCAGCGTCGAAACGCCAGCAATCAGCAGGGTATTAAACGCCAGACTGCGCACCAAACCAGGCTCGGCATACACCCAAACGGCCATTGCCACCGCGGCGATAAACGCTTCAACTATAATTCCCGCACCTGCAACCATCATGCGTGGATACTTACTGCGAAATGCAGCCGATGAGGATGCATCTACATAGGGGATGGGCATAAAAATAAGGAACATTACACCCATTTCATGAACTTCACCGCCCCAACGCTTCAGAGCATAGGCATGACCGAATTCGTGAATCAGCTTCACCACAGGATAAACAAGCCAGATCAGAAATAGATTTTCCGTTGCAAATACACGGTCTGCCAGGTTGTTGGTTAGCTCATCCCAATGATAACCGGCCTGCATCAAAGCCCATCCAATGCACCAGAGCCAGATAACCCCAGTAAAAGGATTAAAAAGCCAACGACTAAAACCCGCTGTACGATTAAGAAAGGGCTCAGGATCAATCAACGGAATCTTGACCGCCATTGGTGATTTAATCATCGCCAACATTTTATTGCGTTTATCCTTTGCCCGACGTCCAGCCGCTTCGGTTATATCGGGAATTACATCAGTCTGAATCAGATCTACTCGATAGAGCTGCGACAACAGCTGAATCACTTCATCCTGCGAGGGCATATCATCGCCCAGCTGATCACCTGCACTGTGCCAGATTTTATCCAGATCCCGCTGGCCATCCATCAAACCAATCAACGCATAGGCCTGTGGTGTAAAACGGTGATATCGCCCACTGGCATCATCCTGAATCACATACCAGACATCACCTCGATAAATATGGCGATTAATCTCAATATGAGAGCGCAGGCGGGGCTTTACTGCAGCAACCCGGTGCCAGAATGGGCTAAAAAGAGAGGTCGACATTAGGGCATCCAGGCCCAGAGTTTCAACTTAAACCACTGTATCAATGGGTAGGTCCAGATCCAGATCAAACGTCGTTCGTCCACTTCAACCTTTGCTACACCACCCATTCCTGGACGTAGAACAGGAGAAGGGTCGAGCAATTCAGCCTCCACACGAAAAAAATTACCGCCATCTCTAGCTTCAGTTACTGGCGTTACGCGGCGCAGCGTAAACCTAAAGCTTTCCTCAGGCAGGGAATTAAGCACAAGTTTTCCTTGCTGACCTTCCGTAATATCTAGCATCCGATGTTCATCAATCCAGATGATAATCCGATAGTTGTCCAAAGGCGAAACTTCAAACAGAAGCTCTCCCTGTCCAACAGAACTACCTAAACGCTGGCTCAGGTCTCCACTGACCACCAGACCATCAAAAGGTGCTTTCAGCCGGGTTCGTTGCAATTTACTTTCGACCAGGTCTAATTCCGCCCGGCTTTGTTCCAACTGCGCTTGCAGTACTTTCGCTTCAGCCCTATCCCGTTGAGCGACCGCTTCCTCATACTGCCGCTGCAGTTTTGCTTGCGCACTGAGATACCCCAGTTTCTCCAACGTTAGATCCCGGTCATCCAACCGGCTCATCTCTTCACCAGCACGAACCCTATCCCCCGCCTTTACCATCGCGTCATCAAGGTAACCGTCAAAAGGAGCAACAATTGCCCGTCGCACTTCACCTTCTAGCTGACTATCTGCAGCAACCCGATAAGTGCCCATAGCAAAGGTAAAAAACAGACAGATGAGAGCAATGCTAAGCAATATCAGTTTACGGCCTAAGTAACCCGCGCCAAATAAGCGCACAAGCTGCGTCCGGGTAGAACGGTAAAGGTGTTGAAACCAGCTACTATCCTGCTTCTCTTTATTACGTAAAACCTCACTAGAAAGTGCAACGACACTGCAGATACGTCCAACTTCGTGCTCATCAAAAGGTTGGCCTACCGCTCTCTCAAGGGTCACCGCACCAAAGTAATCATCTCCACTGTGCAAAGGAATGGTAAGAATATTGCCGTTACCACCTGACTGAGAAAACTGTGCATGCTCACGCAACACTAGCTGACTCTCACTGCTACCTACAAAATTGTAATTGATTACTCCTCGTTGCAGAATCGCCTCATCCATAACGCCGGAGAGACGCCTGATCAAATTCATTTTCTTGCCGAACTGTGCGCTATGGGACAGCGCCGTCACTTCTGTCTGACGGCTTTTAGTTAAGCCAAAACTTACGCGATCACAGCCAAAAGCTGCCGCTAATTCATTAACAAACCGTAATGCAGAAGGCTGAAAACGCTCTTCCCCCAAAACACCAGAAAGCAGATCTACTGCACCGGACAAACGATCAAACTGTTCGCCTTGCTCTTTGCCCTGCTGCCGCCTTACTAACAACTCAATCCAAGCACTTCCCCACTGAATCTGTTCCATCACTTCAGGCAGCACAATTTGAGGTACTTTCAGAGAGAGAACAACAACACCCACTAACTTATCATCAAGGCGGATAGGAAAGGCTACACCGTAACTCCCTGAAACCAGGGTATGTACTAATCCGGCCGCTTCCTCAATCCCCTCTTCAATCAGGGCGGTAAACTCATCATCAGGCTGGCTTTTTTCAGGCCAAACCGCCGTTGGCAAAAAACCAGCATCACCGCTTTCCAATACCAGCGCAGCCATAGTGACACCACCAATACGAGTACACATTAGCTCTAGCCAATACTGACAATAGTCGTTATAGCTTTCTGCACCGCTGAACTGTACCCAGGCCTGGCGTAACTGGTCGTTATTTGATTCGGAATCTAGCTGCATGGAACCGGCTTTTTATAAAGTTGTAGAAACAATTATGCCCGGATAAACCGGGCATAACCTATAAAGCTAGAAGTTAGTGGCTTTCAGCCTTCGCAGCTTCTTCTGCTTCAGGATTTCCCTGACCAATCTCACCGAAACGCTCTTCGTACTGAGACAAAACATTATTCAGCAGGTTTGCCATTCGCTTCGCCGCATAAGGGTTTAAGATGATTCGATCAGACAGCTCGATAGTCAGTTGCTTCTGCTGTGCATTCCAAGCCTGATTAAGACCAAACAACAGTGTGATCTCCTCTCGGGTGCTAGATACGTTGCACACATTAGCGTAGGTACTTGTCATTTTAGTGTCATCCCAACGAATAGTTGGACCTTGTACCTTTTTTTCTTTATCAGCCATTTCAGTTCCTTCGTGTTAGTGTTTTGTCGTATTTTTAAGTGCCTGCTGCCAGTCTTTACCGGTAACAGATTTAAGCTCTTCAGTTTCGATAAAGCGCTGAGTTGCTTCATCCCAACGCTTCACTCGACGTTGCTGATGACGTAGTTCACTGAAGCCTTTCGCTGCCAGTTTACTACCCGTACTACGATTACCGCTGGCTAACTTCCAACCCGCCAGCGCTGTAATAGCAGCAGCGGTTCCTATAACGTCACTATCATCGGCAGGAACAGGTGGTTCCGCTTCATCGCCAGTCTCTTCAGATTGCCCGTCAACTGCTTCAGTTTCAAGCGATTGCTCCTCAGTCTGTGTTTCTGGCTGAGTAACCGGTTGCTCTTCAGAACCTGTAGATTCGGCAGCAACCGGCTCTTCAGCCAGACACTCGATGTTCATACCTGAATCATCGTAGCAGACCTCTTCAACCCGCTTCTCATCATCATTAGCAGGGTTAGTTCCCGGCTGGTTAATGAGAATATCCCCTGTCCTTGCAGAAGGATTACCCAGACTACTGGCTCGATGATGAGTCGGAGCCTTCGATTTGCTTCCTGCCTCGGAATTTCCACCGTTATTAGCGTACGTAGCTGGAGTCATTATCGCAAGTGGAGCGAAACCAGTGCCATTTTTCTTCTCACTGTACTGACTAAACAAAGTTGAGCCGACTAAATCGAGTGAGCCACTACCCAGACGATCTACCCAAGTATTACTACCTGCGCCAGTAATCAGTGCTTTAGCATACTCACCGACCATCGTATCTTCCGACAAATTACCAAAGAAGAGGTCTCCACCAAAGCCACCAAACATAATATCGTTATCCGCGCCGCCATCCAGAAGATCAGCGCCACCAATAAACAACTCCGTTGCCTCAACACTGACCAGTTGACCATTGAAATAAATAACTTCACCACCATCACCGGAAATAAAGTCATTGCCACTGTCACCGTATAGCTTATCTTCGTTACCTCCACCGATGACGACATCATCATCAGTACCACCGTGAATCTCGTCTTTGCCACCGATCTCCGAGTTCTTAGTAAAGACCCGGTCAAGGGTCGTAGGATCGCCATCATTACTATTGTAATTAGCTTCACCCAGATCACCGACAACACGGTCATCACCAGCACCAGCATACACCAGCTCATTGCCAAGGCCACCGAAGATCAAGTCACTGCCAGCTCCTCCGACTAGCTCGTCATTTCCGGAGGTTGCATCAGTGGTATCCGTAGTGAAATACCTATCAGCCAATCCGTTTACATACCCAGCAATGCCGTTATCACCGAAGATAACATCATCACCCCCGCCTGTTTCTATGCGGTCATTGCCGACACTACCGAATGCCAGGTTATTGCCGCCGCGGGCATTAATATCATCATCACCACCCAATGTACTTAGTTCACTGACAGCCTGAACCCGCTGATCTCCGGTAATGTTAAGTTGCACAAAGCCGTTATCACCCATGAGTATGCTGTTACCGATACCGGAATCAATCTCATCACCATGAGTACCACCGAATACCATATTATCGCCATCACCCGCTTCAATAGCATCGATGCCGCCAGTCGCTTCAGAGATATCAGTGGTAGCTATTCGATTAAGAATGCCGTTCAAGTAATCAAGTTGGCCATTATCACCAAAGATCCGATCCGCACCAGCACCCGTCGTTATATCATCGCCACCAACACCGCCTAACACTAGGTTGTTGCCACCGGCGGCAGAGATTATGTCATCTCCGCCCAAGATACTTAGCTCGCTGATTACTTGAACTCGCTTACCATCAGCCGCAAAGGTTGCTGTGCCGTTATCACCGATCAGGATCGCATCACCAGTACCTGAGATGATCGTATCGCCGTGGGTACCACCCATCGCAATATGCTCACCGTTACCCAGGGTGATCTTATCAACACCTCCTGTCGCGGCAGAAGTATCCTGTGTATTAATGGTCTGTAGGATATCGTTGCTGAATAGCATCTCACCATTATCACCCAGCACCAGGCTTTCACCGTTGCCTGCGATAATGGTATCTCCGCCGAAGCCACCAATAGCCAGCTTATCACCGTTACCCAGTGTCAGCGTATCATCACCGCCTTCGCCCGTATCAGTACTGCGGCCCGAGGTAATAATACCGCCAACAAAGTTAAGTTCGCCGTGATCACCCAATAGGTAGTCTTCGCCATTACCGGTGTTCAGAGTATCACCACCAGCACCCGCGATAACAACGTTGTTACCAGCGGCCCCTAGGTTCAGACTAATCGTATCAGCAGCACCGGTAGTACCATTATTGATCGCCTGCTGCAAAATTCCGTCAGCCTGATAGATCAGGTTACCCTGGTCACCCAGTACATGGTGATCTCCGGCACCTGCGGTGACAGAATCTTCACCAATACCGCCAATCACGACTTTCTTCTCACCGATTGCCGCAGCACCCAGGTTCAGAGTATCGTTGCCGCCCAGCGTATCTTCGACGCTATTCGCGCTACGCAGGATCTGAGTAGCAGGGTCGAAGATCAGGTTACCGTTATCGGCCAGAATATGGTCAGTACCATCTGCAGTGGTAATGAAATCACCACCGACTCCGCCGATAATCTGGTTTTCACCATCACCCAATGTGATCGTATCAACATCACCTTGATCACCGCCCAAAGCTGCCGTGGTACTGGTCATCTTATCCAGATTACCCGCGGTATAAGTCAGTTCGCCGTTATCGCCGATAGCCTTATGATTACCTGCTGCCGCATCGACAAAGTCAGCGCCAACACCAGCAATCACCGTTTTCTCACCATCGCCCAGATCGATATCATCGGCAGCACCATCAGCAGTATCAGTACTGGTCACACTGGTAAGAATGGTGTTGCTCCAACTAATCTGCCCATTGTCACCCAGTATGATATCCGTGCCGTCACCCGTATCAATATCGTCACTGCCAACACCGCCGATGACGATGTTGCTGTCGTTACTGGTTCCGCCCAACGTCAGGGTATCGTTATCACCCTCAGTGCTAGTGCTTCTAACGGTTTCTAGATTCAGACTGGCATCGTAATCGATCTCACCTTCATCACCCAGAACAACCCGGCTACCCGCGCTGTTCAATGTCGTCTCGACAGTATCCTTACCTTTACCCGCAATCACGATCTTGTCGCCACTGCCCAGGGTAATGGTATCGTCACCTCCGGTTTCACCCAGATCACTCTGCATGTTGGTCAGCTGCTCGCCGCCCTTAACGCCGGTGTAGGTCATGGTACCGTTATCACCCAGTACATGATCGGTACTAGTCGCGGTGCTGACAGTAATACCGTCTGCTGCGCTGCCACCGATCACCTGGTTCACATCACCAGACAGAGTGATCGTATCTTCACCACCATCCGCATGAGCATCGCTGGTCATGCTGCGCAGTGCGCCAGCGTTATAGGTAATCGTACCGTTGTCACCAATGACTCGATGAATGCCGCTAGTGCCAGTATCAACCGTATCTGCACCAACACCTGCGATGACAGTTTTAGAACCGTTACCCAGATCAATGTCATCGGCTCCGCCAGCTGCCGTATCAGTACTAGCGATTGAGGTTAGCTCTGTATTACTCCAGCTAATCTGACCATTGTCACCCAGCACGATATCGGTACTGTCACCGGTTGTGATCTTATCGAGGCTACCGACACCACCGATAACAATGTTGCTGTCGTTACTGGTTCCGCCCAACGTCAGGGTATCGTTATCACCCTCAGTGCTAGTGCTTCTAACGGTTTCTAGATTCAGGCTGGCATCGTAATCAATCTCACCTTCATCACCCAGAACAACCCGGCTACCCGCGCTGTTCAATGTCGTCTCGACAGTATCCTTACCTTTACCCGCAATCACGATCTTGTCGCCACTGCCCAGGGTAATGGTATCGTCACCTCCGGTTTCACCCAGATCACTCTGCATGTTGGTCAGCTGCTCGCCGCCCTTAACGCCGGTGTAGGTCATGGTACCGTTATCACCCAGTACATGATCGGTACTAGTCGCGGTGCTGACAGTAATACCGTCTGCCGCGCTACCACCGATCACCTGGTTCACATCACCAGACAGAGTGATCGTATCTTCACCACCATCCGTATGCGCATCGCTGGTCATGCTGCGCAGTGCGCCAGCGCTATAGGTAATCGTACCGTTGTCACCAATGACTCGATGAATGCCGCTAGTGCCAGTATCAACCGTATCTGCACCAACACCTGCGATGACGGTTTTAGAACCGTTACCCAGGTTGATATCATCAATGCCGCCATCGGCAGTATTAGTACTAGAGATCGAACTCAACTCAGAACCGGTGTATTGAATTTCACCGTTATCACCCAGCACTAGATCAGTACCGTTAGCGGTATTAATGGTATCGCCGCCAGAACCACCCAGAACGGTGTTGTTTCCATCCAGCAGAGTGATGATGTCATCATCGCCTTCATTACTATGGCGACTTGCAACAGCCAGAGTAATGCCCGCCAGATAAGTAATCAGAGCATGATCACCAAAGACGAGCTCGTTACCGCTGCTATCACTGATAATATCCTGACCTGCACCACCGATAAGGGTGTCATTACCAGTACCTCCAGTCATGGCATCGCCATTACCTGCATTACCTCCCGCCAGCGTTGATTCCAAACGAGTAATAACGCCATCACGGAAGTACTGATAACGGTACTCAATACCCGCTAGTAGTTCCGAAACGTTGTCATTAGTCACTATTACAGAGACCACAGGCCCCTGTGGTAGAGGCAACGGTACGCCGACCGGCGCAGGGTTTGTTGGAAGTTCAAGAGTAATACTGGCCAGATCACCTAGCAGCAGATCCTGACCTTCGTCACCGGAAATCGTATCGGCACCTAGTCCACCCACAATCAGGTCATTATCTTCATTACCTGACAGGTTATCGTCATACGCTGAGCCAAAGATAACATCATCGCCCTGGTTACCTTCAATAGTCACACCGAAGCCAGACTTAGATGCGTCAATCACATCATCACCCAGATCACCCTTGATAGTCAGAGAGGTCAGACTATTCAAGACGCGGGTATTGGTATTCGTGACGGTGACATTATCATCACCCTCATTGGCTTCAACCAGCGTATGAGCGTCAGCAATAACACCGGCAATGGTAATGTCATCATTACCCTTGCCCGCTTTCAGGTTAACCCCGGCGCTGCCATCTACCTGACTATAGTTACCCCTGTAATTGATATCACCCTGATTAGTTTCAGTCACCGAGGTGTAACCAGCACGATTACTATTGGTCATAGTAATTTTGTTATTAGTCAGATCTTCACTGTCATCGATAGTCAGCGTGTTATCACTGGCATCAGTACCTACATCGACAGTCACCGTGCCTACGATACCATTCAGATTCTGTGACTTACCGACGGTAATATCATCTTTACCCTCACCGGTATTAACCGTCACTTCACTGATAGCCTGGCCCAGACTATCTTTAATAGAGACAGTGTCTAAAGAGCCGCCCAAATTCAGGGTGAAGTTCTCAATCGTATTGTAATCAGCATGAATACCACCGACATTCAGGTTATTCAGCGACAAGACTTCAAACGAATCCCATTCTGTCTTAGTTGCAACAACAGAGTTGCCACTTGGCCCTGGTGTAAACACCGCACTTGCGTATGGGCTATCTGGGTCAGCGCCCGCAGGTGTTCCATCTGCGGATGTAACCGTATAAGTACTGGCATAAGACAATACTTCAGCGACCAAACTACTGGTATCTTCAAAGTCTTGTGCAGCATTGGCCCGCGTTTCACTCAACACGGTGATAGCAACACGGCTCAAGTTACGCAGGAACTTATACTGCTGATCCAGAGTTTGTTTCAGTGCATCAAGATCGACATTGCTAGCGGTCAGAGTAGCCTGAACATCGGTTAACTCACTATCTATTGCGGCGATCTTCGCATTGAGGCCAGCTTGATCAGACAGTGCCTGATTATCATCACGTTGGGCTTTAGACAGATTAGTCTGAGCTTCACTGATAGCATTATTCGCAGCAACGTAGCGAGCATCGTGGCTATAGTCGAATGTATATGTGTATGACAGTCCTAAGAAGTAACTAAAGGTTACCGTGTAATCGTTTAGCAGATCACTGCCAGGAAGCAGTAATGTCGCTTTAGCGGCATTAGCCTCGTTCAGTCTATCCTGGAAGAAAGAAACGATTGCAGCATTGTGATTTACAATGGCATCTATTTCCTGCTTATCTGCCCGAAGTGACACAAGTTGCGCTTTATACTGAGATTCCAGTCGGATAGATTCCAGCAACTCAATTACCGTATCGAGCTTATCAACATTGGTCTTATAGTCGGCCTTAAAGTCTTCAAAATTAAAGCCGTTTTCAAGATAGGTTGTGGCCGTCTCGAACTTAAGCATATTACGATAAGCGGCACGATAATCTGTGTACTCGGTATCACTATAGTTAGTAAAGTCTTTAGCCAACTCCTGCGCCAGCTTGTAAGCACTAACAACATTCGCAAAATTCGTGTCATCAAACAGATCCAGCGAGTCCTGCCAGGTTGGTGCTGTCAACCCATTGAAAGTAGTCGCGGCGTTATAACCGGCCACATTAGGAATTGCCTGCCAAAGCGTTTTTATACTGCCTAGCTCTGTGGTTTCAGAAGTAAATTGAACATCAACCTCAAGCTGAGATCTAACCAGATAGACCCATTTATCCCAAGAGTCTGCCGTGCCTGGTGTTGCGCTCAGAACCGCACGTAAGCTAGTCAACTCGGTGGTAACCGCATCAACTTTCGTTGCTATATCACCCGTTGCAATAGCCAGCGCATGGGCATCAGCAATAGCATCAATTAGAGCAGTCAGTGTAGCGTCGCTAGTGTCTGTAATTTCCTGTTTAATCGTATTTAGCGCACTGACGACACCTGCATTGTTTCCAATTACGTCATTTGTTGCTTCTGTAATGCCCCGCTGCTTCACAGCAATGAAAAAGGCATCCAGTTCCGCTTGTGACAGACTCGATGTTGCAGTTCCTGCAGCATTGGTGAAGTAGGACTTCAACGGTGCAGTAGCGCCTTTCAATTCAGCCCTTAACGTTTCTAACTGTTTATTCGCAACCAGCGACTGTGCTTTCAGAGATTCAATGTTTGCCAGCTTACCAGCGATGTAAGGATTCACCGGAATAACATAGCTAGTCGCTGTTGGAAGAATCTGATCAAGGGCATTCCAACCACCATCACCAATCTTATAGCCCGTAGTGATGCCATCACCATAGATGCGCATCTTCATGGCCAGTGTCAGAGTGTTAGCCGTTTTGTCATACCCTGATAGCACCGTGTTTGCATTAAAGTCTTGTGGGTTGCCTACACTGAAGTACAAGTACCAAGTAGACCATCCCGGATGATTAGCCGTCATCCAAGCACTAGTAGGCGCCTGTATCTGAGAATTCCACAGACTCCACTGGGAGAAAATTGACTGCACCGCAGAGTCAGCCTGACTTTCAATCGAGGCCTCCAAGCGAGCAACGGTAGCTTCTTTCGATGCCACCGCCTGTCGAGCGCTGTAGTACTTAGCAAGAGTACTTTCAAGATATGATCTCAGGATGCTCTGCTGATCCTGAATTAAGCCATCTACCTGATCGACTAAACCAATCTGCTGCATATACAGGTTCTTAGTCGCAGTGAGAGCTTCCTCTAGACTTACGCCCAATTCATTTGCAGCCTGAACCGCAATCGCCTGTAAATCGGCAGCATCAACCTTCAGTGCCGCTTCCTCGGCGTAAGCCACTGATTCAGTTTCAAGCTCTGCACCTATCAGAGCGTTTTCAGCCGCCCCTTCGGTGGTTGTGTCATCAACGGTTAGCTCAAGTGCGTTAGTAACTTTACTGAGTTTCTCCTGTTGTAGATCATGCTGGACAGTATTCTTCACAAATTCCACATCTGTGGTACCGGTCAGATCAGTACTATTAACGATTACGCTGTCGCCATCGCCACCTTCACCCAGCATAAACAGTTCACTGTTAATCTGATCAACCGTACCCTGCCCAACCGTAAAGGTATCATCGCCTTCTCCACCGTGGAGGAAGGTTTGGCCTGCTATTGCATTAACATTAAAGTTATCGTTCTCACCACCGCCTTGAGCAAACAGTTTGCCAGTAAAACGATCATTATTTAACGTCAGCGTACTCGCTTGTGTTTCATTCAGATTAAGTTTTATTTCCTCAGGCGTTTCGAAGTAAATTCTTGGCTTCTCATCACTCATAAAGACGGAGTTCAGCTCATCTCTACGTATCTCATTCCAGTACTTAATATTCTGAGGATCGGTGATATCAACAGGTTTCAGATAACCCGCTTGTAGCTCTAGATCAATAGCGGTTGCCGTTATCAAGCTAACGCCAATCAGATCATAATAAGTGACACCATCTTTCAGCGTTTCGGTGTATTGCCCCTCAAACGCCAGTGCCTCAGACCCTCTGGTAATATCGCGGATCTTATAAAGAGGATCAGTACCTGACGGATTAGTGATGTCGTAGTTAACGGTAAAGCCCGTTCCTACAAGGAAATCAAACAGCTGCTGACGAGCCAGATCAATCGTATTCTGGTCTGTCAGAGTATTCTGGAATACCGCATAAGAGACCCCTGCAACAATAGTGACAGGCTCTGATCCGGTACCCGCCGCAGCCTTAGCCGCCAGACGGCTGATCAATCCAAGGCCTGTGGCCGCATCAGCATCCGTATCTGTATATCGATCATCAAAGGTTATCTGATTATGCAGATGGTCATTAACCATCTCTTTGATGCCGTCCTGCGCTGATGTTGACAGAGTATTAAGCTCAGCAATCAAATCAGTCTCACCAACGGTATTAGTCGCAGTAGTAGGGAAGTTAATCTGCGCTACATCCGTATCGATCTCTTTCCTAATCAGATCGCGCGCTTCAAAGGTCAGGTTGGTCGCTCCTTCCTGATTGTTGAAGACTACGGTATCTAACCAGCCCTCTGAATCTTTTATCTCAACCGGATTCAGAATGCCCGCCAGGGTAGGTGCCGCAGCAACTACCTTCTTCAGCGTATGCGCAGGAACGACAACCTCAAAGGGTACAACACGCTCCAGGCTCTCAGTCAGTTCAATATCCAGACCATAAGCAACCGATGCGGTACCTGCTGAGTCATAGCCATCTACAGATGCATAGTCTGTACGTTTACGGGTTGGGTAGTTCAGATCAAATTCAAGCGTGTCGCCACCGAAGTAAATCGTGTCACTACCTGAACCTGTATTGATAATCAGATTCGCTACAGCGCCCATATTGACACCATAGACGTACACCCGATCATCACCGGCACCGGTAATAACCTGAATGCTTTCAATATTCAGCAATTCTCTGAGTTTAACGCCGGCGCCATAAATACGCTGAACAGTCTCATTCGTGTCTGGATCTACTTCGGTGAAGATGTAGAAGGTATCACTCAGTGCAGTACCCACAATGGCAACGGAGTCAAAACCAGCGCCACCATCAATTTTAATATTGGCATTTTCAACATAAACCAGAGAGTCTACATCTACCTGTCGCGTATCATTGTTGCCTTTTTGATCCGCTTCACTACCCTCTCCAGAAGTGCCGCTTAGAGTAGCAATCTTGTTATCAATTTCTACCAGATCTTCATCTTCATTAAGCGTCAGCAATGCCTTGATGAAGAAGGTGTCGTTACCCTTATCACCGTACAGGCCGATATCTGCTTTGTTATGATTAACCTCAAAATAATCATCATCATCGCCGCCGTAGATATTCATCTCGAATGAGGTGCCGTTGGTAACCTCAAGGGCAATATCAATCAGACGACCTTCTACCGATACCTCACCGGCTTCAACGATAGAACCAATATAGAACTCGTCATCGCCATCACCACCGAAGATATCGATCTCTTGGGAAGTATCATCGCTGACAACTTTATCGTTACCAGCCCCAAGATGTACTGTGACCTGCTCGATAGTAGAATAATTCAGAATCTGGTAATTAGCTGAATTAGACAGTTCGGACTGTTCAACCGCCATCAACGCATCGGTATCATCCAAAGTTGCCGCAACAAAGTCTCCAGCCACATCATCAAAGTGAGAGATCAGCAGGCCTTCGCCCTCATTTCCCAGCTTAGAGCCAAAAGCACCAAATGAGGCAAGCGTACGTGCATTAATGACATCTAGTTGAACCAGGTCGCCATTATCCGGATCGCTGCTACCTTTATAAAGCAGCGTATCATCACCGTCATTACCGCTATCTTTCAGATTGATCAGGCTGCCACCGACAATGCCCTGGGCAACCGTGAAGATGTACTTATCGCCCTGATCGCCACCATCAATCTCAACAATAGCACCGGTACCGGCCAGATCATCAAAGATCGTGATGATATCGCTGTCATCTCCAGTCTCTACGTTTATATTTCCAACTAATTGAGACAGGGTAACTTCATCTGCCCCTCCCTCAGTGGTCAATGTCAGGCTAGCGGTTCCTGACGCGCCTACATCCACCTTATCGGCACCAGCATGGGTATTAATCGTCAGCGTGTTAAGTGCTGAATCGGTAATAATATCAAGATCATCAGCACCGCTACCGGTAGTAATAGTTATATCTTCAACATATCGAGTGGTGCCAACATTCACATCAGCCACTTCACCTGAGTCAGTATTCAGATTCAGCTCGACATTCTCGAACGAGTTCATGAAGAAGCCGTAGTTTAGATCGTTACCGGCTTCACTCAGCGTTAACGTATCGTAGGTCACTTCATAAGGATTCGCCTTATTCGTTGCATAGTTTTCCGCTACCGTTACCGTCACACTCTGACTAAAGTCTTCACGAATCTGAATCAGACTTGGCAGGTAGAAGAAATCATCATCCTGAACCGTCTGAATATCGAAATAGCCGATCCGACCATTGCTATCCAGATGCACCCGGGTGCCATCTTCAACCGGCGCAGTAATATCAGTCCGCTGAGCCTGACCAAACGCAGCTTCAATTAGAGCTTTCACATAACCATCTTCAAAATCTTGATCAGCCCTACCGCTCTGTCCGACCGCTGTTACATAGTCATTCCAGGTATCCGCGGTCAGATAAACACCGTTCTCCAAGGCTTCTGCACCAGCAACAAGACCATTGACCCGATTGATAGCAACAGCACTCAGTATCTTATTACCACTACCATCAACGCTATAGTAGCTCTGTGTATAGTAAGCGCCGTTAAGTGAGTTAAGCTGCTGAACATACTCTTTCAGCATCTCTACTTTATTTGTAGCAAGACCTGACGTCGCGTCATCACCCTCACCCACATGCAGATTATCCGCGCCGGGCAACAGGTAAGTAACAATTTTAGCCAGAGCCGGATCAGCATTACCGGTAGTGGTAAGCCCCAGTGCTTCAGAGTCATTACCATCTTCATCAGGCAGCGCCACCAAACGGTCCAAGAAGCCAATAGCACTAGAACCAATATCTGCACGCGTACCTACCGGATTTCCATTCTCATCCAGCATGCTTGCGAGAGCACCAAGATCAAGACGGCTGTTGTAGAGATTACCCAGATCAACATCCGCTTGCGCCCAGAGATCATCGAGATAAGAGCGTTCTGCTGTATAGGTCTTTAAGGTAGTAACACCGCCGGCAACCGTACCCAGATCGCTTGACAGGTAAACCTGCAAACCAGACTCGGCAATGACATCCAGATTCTTAGTCTTATTATCAGTATTAACAATATCCAGAGTGATATAGGAAAACAGGTTATCCAGCGTTGTGCTCAACGCATCGAAGCGAGTTCCATTAAGCGCTTTCAAATCAGCCAGCTCTGTACTGTTAATAAAGGCAGTCAACGCGGTCAGCGAGAACTTAGCCTCATCCGGTACTGTCGCTCCTAAAGGCAATTGGCCAATAAGCTCCAAGCCCCGGTTAGCAAAATCTAATACTGAAGCAAACCATGCTGACCGGTCTGCAGCCAGTGTCGTTCCGCTGGTGCTATCCCAGACGACACCTGTGATTGCAGTATGTTGGGTGCTAACGCTCGTAAGAACCGATTCCAGAGTGCGATTAAACAAACCATCCGGATCTGTCGAATCAGGTACCACCCGATCAATAGAAACATTGACGGTTACGTCAGTAGGCTGACCGGTAGCGCCCATCAATCGATCAAGAGCACCAATATCCAGCTCTTTGTGCGTACGTACCAGTGCATCCTGCAGATCAGAATGACTAATAGTATGCGCGGTATCGTAGTAGTAAGAGTTAACCAGATCAGTATCGTTCTGAGTAACCGTTTCACCTGCCAGAACACGGGCTTCGATAGCAGAAACTAACGGGGCATAGGCTCGATCCACAGCACTCTGGAGCGTCTGAGGATTATAGTTATCAATACGGAGCTGTTCTTCCGGAGTGACGGTGCCACCTGCAGCGATATCCGCTTCAAGTTGAGCCACCGCTACGCCCTCATCGTAGGCGGCGATCAGATCAAGGTCACTCTCTAAAGGCGTCTCACTGGCCGATAGTGCGGCAGCTATGCGCGCTTGGACTGCAGTAATTATCAAGCCTTCTGGAGGTGTTGCACTAAAGGTGAAATCACCCAAACTTAAGGTCTGCGCTGCCAAATCAGCCGTCAGTGTTACGCCAGCAGCGCTGCTTTCAGCATTGACATAAACAGTATCATCACCCGCAGCACCTGCAACGCGTACCACACCGGCAATACGAGACAGATCATAGCTTTCCGCCATGTAGCGGGTTTCGGTACGCTCTGGAAGGTTATCAAAACGATATGTAGCAAGACCTTCCGTTTCTTGAGCACTATAAGTCTCTACCTCGTTGTAAGCGACATCGTTAAGTGCTTCAACTTTATAGAATAGCGCCAACAGATCCGCTAATAGGTCACCGCCGCTAAAGTTGTTTTCGATAGGGCGATCCATGTGCCACTTATCACCAACCCCCTCAACGTGAGGCATATTACCGTTATTTTGTACCTGAGTTGTCAGGACGCTATCGCCATAGATGTCATTATCACCATGGGCATCTAAGTCACTATGTACATGAATCAGATCACCCGCCAACGCATAATCAACCGCGACACTGAGGAACTCATCATAAAGCAGATCGTCGACTGACAGCTGACCAAAGCCACCACCACGATACCCATCAATCCAAATATAGTTACCGCTCATCAATTCCAACACACCTTCGATAGGTAGCGCATTCTGCATTTTAGGTGCAGTACCATTTACCAAAGAAGCATAGAAATTGTTATTACCCGAAGTACCGGAATTCAGATTACCCAACGGGGTCGTATTATCAAGAAGCGCCCTTATTGCTGCAGTATCGGCATCATAAGCGGTGAACTTATCAATCTCGCTCTGGCTGGTAAACGGCACTTTTGATGCATCGTAATTATCATGCCAATGCGACCAATCCCAGAACGCGAAACTATGATTAGCCCAAGTCGAATAGGGGTCATAAATATAAGTATCGGTGTTATCTATCGCGTTTGCGAAGTGATATAGAGCTGCGGCAACATTCGCTTCCAGCAGATTCCAGTGCTCAGGGCTGATGGAAACATTCTCTGAGTCTGCGCCGTCAGGGTACCATTTATCATAGAAAGCCTGGAAAGCAGCAATCTTCTCACCCGAGCTCATCTCACCGTCTTCACGACGCACCAGGCTGATATTGTCAGTGACAATATCAGTATTGATTAGAATCTCCTGCAGTACTTTCTGAGTTACGGTATAACTGGCAGAAGCAGCCGGATAGGTCACTTCAAATTCCTGCTGAGCGCCACCTAGATGCAGCTTATCGTCCCCGGAGCCCATATTTAACATCAGGCTCAGACCTTCGTCCAAACCATACAGCCATACCTGATCATCGCCGGAACCTGTAATCAGAGCTAAACGCTCAATACTATCGATATTCTCCAGCTTCAGGCCCGCTCCATATAGATATTGCTGACCATCATTATCAGTGTAGATGTAGAACTCATCTGCTAGCGCTGTACCAGCAATTACAACCGTATCGAATCCGGCTCCGCCAAAAATTTCAACCCGATTATTTTCGATATAATCGAGCAGAATATCTTTATCTTTCTCGTCGACATAACCCTCGTCATCACCAGCACCGGTGGTGATATTACCGCCTTCGCCTTCGACAACCTCGTTGTCACGCTCCACCTTGTGGGCTTTCAGGAAGAAGGTATCGTCACCGGCTTCGCCAAACAACTTCAGCTCACCAACGTTGTGGTTTACCTCAAAGTAATCGTCACCACTACCACCGTAGAAACTAGCGTTATAGCTCACACCTGCGGTAATACCATCACCAATACCATCTCCATCGGTATCAGCATTATCAACAATTTGAACCTGTACCTGATGAGCCTCGGCACCCTCACCTACGGTAATCGATACCATTTTAGTCTTCAGAACCCGACCGACCAGGAAGTTATCATTACCCTGATCACCGTAGACCTTCACAGCAGCGGCGGTATTGTCGGAGATAAAGGTATCGTCACCGCCACGACCGTGAATTGAGACACGCTCGGTGGTGTAGTTGTAATACACTCGTTGGAAGTCACCATCGGCAAGATCACCCGACGCCCGGGTCTGAGCGGCAGCATCAGCAATATCTGCTGGATTAGTGAAGTGAGCCGCGTCCACACCTGCCAGAGTCAACAGATAATAATTACCTTGGCCATCCACAGCATCTGCCGCGGTGCTGTTAAAGGTTAGCATCCATGGGTCTTGCTCTGTTCCCTGGCCGACTAACTGAACACTGCTATCAATTGCCTGCAAGGCTGTCAGCAGTTGCTGAGTATAGGTTCCACCTGCTTGATCATAAGCAAAGGCAACACTGGTATTGTGATAATTAAGCGTAAAGGATTCGTTATTCGCTGCTGTACCACTGATACGATTAAAGATCTGTGACTTATTAACCGGGTTATCAAACATCGCATCGATGTCCGGAGCGCCCGCCAGCAGTGAATTAGCGGCCCCTGGAGTAAGTCGCTGCACGTAAGCGGTATTAATACCGGTTAATGTATCCCCTGCTGATGCTACCGTTAGTAACAGGCTAGTATCAGCGACATCCACCAAGCTGATTCGCCAAGGCTTCTGTACGCTTCCATCACCACTGGCGGTTACGTCATTGATACCTTCAAGTGCTTCCAGCTGACTTTCAATATGATTACGTTTTTGCTGGTCAGTCAGTGCTTTCGGCGTAATACCGTCTGCTTCAACTCCTCGCTCTATCGTCGTAAAGTCAACAACTGCTGTGAGGCTGTTGTAGCTGAAAGTAACGCTATCGCCTGACAGGTCCAATTCATAATCGGCGGTGGATATTTCTGCATCCAGCTGGATAGTATCGTCACTATCGCTACCCTGAAGAATGACAGAATCAGTCTCAATACCCTGGCCACTATCGACCACACGTACATTCGATGAACCCGTTACATTGCCACTTAAGGTTATCGTATATTCATCGCCGCCTTCTGTACCATCCAGAACGGCTTGTTTAGTAAAGTTACCAATGCTGAACTTATCGTTATACGCACTACCGTACAGATAGAAATTATCAAACAGGCTAATGCCGTTACCATTCGCATCGGACTCTATTTCGGTCGGGCGATCTGTGATCAGCTCATAATCACCGTTTGCATCTTCTTGCATACGCTTTTGATCAAAGGTAATCGACAGACTGGTATCGGTGAGTACAAATACGCTATCAGAGATACCGAAAGATTCGATCAATGTATTCTCAGATGTACCTGTTCCGCTATCAATAAAGGTATCAATACCCTCACCACCGGTTACTCGGTTAACACCATCACCTACATCAATTTTATCTTTAAACAAACTACCAACAATCTGGTCATTACCTTCGCCACCGCTGAGGATTAACTCATCAACAACCCGACTCAGCAGTACGTCTTTACCTTCCACAACATCTGGACGGTTAGGCACATTACCTGCCAGCAACGTATCGTCACCCTCACGAGCGTCAATATTAACCTTATCGTTGATATCTTCAGAAACACCGGCATCCAGCGACAGGTTTCTCAAGGTAATGACAACGCCGTCGTTATCCACACCATCATGGGTATGGGTGACCTGCATCACATCAAAGTTGATGGATTCAAGATTCTCAACGCCGCGGTTGATGATCTCATTACCTACGACAAAACGGTCATTCACATTGGTACTGTCTGAACCATAAATACTGATTGAATCAACCGATTCATCCGTAATAATACGTGGGTCCAGGAACCAGTCTTGCGTATTGGTTCTAACCGCTACGCCTTCATCATTAATTTCCCAAACATCTTTCAAAATCTGACGCGGAACCTGACGTTCAATCACCTGGAATGCTGACAGGAATTCGCCGGTACTGTTAGTGCTGGTATCAAAATCAAATACCGCAGCAGTACCACCATCCATCATGGTGGTCCAATCACCACTCTGTTGCAGCTGTTCAACTACCTTCATCAGGCTAACGTTATCGGTTGACGAAACGCCACTGATAGCTTTAGGCGCGCTATCGTAAACAGGCTTGAGTACAAAATTGAAGTAATCTATCACGGGAACTGAAGGATCTACCACATCAAAGCGCAGATGCAGCACGGTATCAGGAGCGCCGCCATCCGGGTCAACAAATTCAGTTACAACAACCTGATCAGCAGCAGGCGTATCGCCTATTGCTGCAATATATCCTGCTACAAGGTTAAAGGCTGAGCCATCAAGTAGGTCGTCATATGTAACCTGCTCAGTTGTTCCGTTATATGTCAGTTCGTAGGTTGCAAAGCCTTCAGGAATACTGAGTTCTTGCTGAATATTTTGTTGGAAGGCATTACTTACCTGAACCGTGGTAGCTCCACCACTGCTGCGAGTAGCAGTGAATTCAAATAACTCATTAGCCCCCAGAGACTGCCCAAGATCGACACGCCAGCCACCGTTCTCGGCGGTGACCGTAATACTACCAGGCAGTACTGTCATGCCAGAGGCTATTAATAGATTTGTAAAGGCTAATGTAACGGCCGCTTCATTCTGCACATCCGTTACCGGAACTGAATTTCCGGCGGTGCTTGGCGTTTTAAGAAATAGCTCAACACCGGTCAAACCGGTCATAGCAGGCACGATAAACTGTTCACTATCCTGCATGGTTTCAGCGGCAGTACGATCGAAGATCAACTCGTCTGACGTCAGGCTATAGGACTGCCATGGCAGTTCAACGGTCAGATCACCCGCCAGCGCACTATAAGCAGCAACCTGCATACCATTTTCACTGGTTGAAAAGCTGATATCCCAGTTACCATTGCCATCATCAACAACCGACACATCACCGATACTGATCGCATCGTTGGTCTCAATATCAGTAATGATCGCTGCAGCATTTGTAGACGTCAGATCAACCGATTGCAGTGTGGCGTAACGTACTTGCCAGCTAACCACCCCGGCATCAGGATCTGTATCCGTTATTGTGACAGTACTTGCCACAACGTTTGTCCGCGCTTCAATCAGAGTTCTTACTTGAGCTTCTGTCAGGCCGGCACTCACACCGTTGTCAACCATCTGCGTGTAGATTTCGACTAATCCACTGCTCTGGTCAAGCGTCAGATCAAACTGTTTGTTAGTGACATTGACGAGAGTCTCGCCCACGTAAGTACTAATATCGGTCGTACTTTCATCAGTTGCTCCGGTATGGGTAATTTCCAGGCTCTGAGCCAGGGCATCATCAAACGTAATCTGCCACTTACTATTAGTGATAGAGACATTTGCCTGACCGAGGCCTATTGCAACAAAAGCAGCATTGATCTTAACCAGATCAGCCGCTTCATCACCAGAAAGATCAATAATCTGGGCGGTACCACCACCGTAACTCAGTGAAGCGGTCGTAATCTGTGACCCAATGGCATGATCAAAGGTATAAACATAAGAACCGACTGGCGTTGGAATTGCGCCAGTAGCCGATTGAAGTGGTCTTTCAAGCTCACTAGGTACAGAGAATACCCAGTTGCTGCCATCATCAGTAACAACGACATTCCGACCGGTCAGTTCTTTAATTAGAGAACTGACATTCAGCAGATCTTCTGCATCCGTTCCGGACAGATCAACGGTCTGATAGCTGCCGTTGTAGAACAGATAATCAGCGTTCTTATCAATGCTGTAGGTAACGGCTTGGGTAGGCGTTACTCGTTCTGAGATCGCCCAGGTAGGCTCGCCATTACTAACCGTCTGTACCAGCTTGATATCTCCAACAGCGGAGAAATCATTCAATATAGCCTGCAGAGCAGCAGTTGCTTTTGAATAATCAGGGTTAGTTGCCAGCTGTGCCTCTGTTACAAAAGCACCAACGCTAGCTAGTGACACGCTTTCAGCACCATACTTCAGCATTGAACCGGTCATCCACTCTGCCCAGTTCAGATTATCACCGGTCAGCAGGGATTCGACGGCAACAACGGGCTCTGTACCATTGAACAGATAATCAATCGTGCCCGCACTGAAACTGGTAGCACGATAGAACGTATCGATAACCTTAGTATCTTCAATACTGTACAGAACACCGTTATGATCCTGCGTCTGATAGCTATAGGCCAATGTATCAATATTAGTACCGGTAAAGCCCCAAGCACCATCAACGTCGGCATACAGGTCTGTCACCGTAATACCGTTGAATGCAGCGTTGGTATCAATAACCGCCTGCACCTGAGAAGCCGTCATCCAGGAATAAACCTGAACCGTATTCGCTGATCCCTGACCGTAATTTATGCCCGCATCATTCTGATAACCGACATATAAGGTAACGCGATCAAGCCCCTGGCCTACTTCAATTTCTTGTGTGCCTGTTGCAGGGTCTGCTGGAATATAGTGACTGATAAGCACGGGCTCACCCGTTGCCGGATCATACTTGTAATCACCCGACGCTAAGCTGGCTCGATAGAAATAATCAGCTTGCAGAGCGTTCAGCCCCGTATTCGCAACCGCGGTGTCAGCCAGAGTCGTAGTGCCGTTATTAGTCAGACTAAACAGCTCATAGTTAGCGTTCGAATCAACATCAAGGCCAATATCGGCCAGATCCAAAATCCAGCGATTTTCATTGCCATAGGTGCCGAGATTCAGATCATCAGCTTTAATCTTCTGACTTTCAGTAAGCCCTAAAGTGGTATTCAAAGCGGCAGCAATTCCTGCTGCGGTATAGCTGGAGACCGTAATATCCTGCCCCATATAGGTCAGGGTGACACTAGAACCTTCCGCCGCATACGGCAAGAACTGCAAGTAGTTATTGGCACGGGAGCCATACTTATTGTTTTCTTCATCACGATCAGCCAGGTACATCATCTCCTGGCTAGAACCGGAATCCACATCGATAGAGGTCAGATCAGTGCCGATAACATCGTCGATCATCAACGTGTCCGCACCATCTTCCATCGCCAGGGTCAACGCTTCTACCCCGGTCAGGGTAATATGATCAAGGGTATCAGTCGTATTACTTACATCAGAAGCTTTAACTACATCCAATGTCTTTGGGGTTAATCCAGGCGCCGAATCAACGGCCAGCACCGCATCGCCGTTGCTATCATAAATATAGACACCCTGATCAGTGGCAACATCATTCTGATCGACAAGCGTTGCACTCAGACGGTCGGTACCGCTACCACCATCAACTGTCAGCGTAGTGCCTGGTTGGTACAACCATTCAACAACATCGTCTCCAGCACCCGCTTTTACGATACCGGAGCTTTCCAGGGCATCAATAACATCGTTACCCATGCCAGCATCAACGTAGTTCGCACCCTTACCGCCATTCAAGCTATCAAAGCCTTTGCCTGCAATAACGGTATCATCGCCATCACCCGTGCTAATAAGATCACCGTGACGGTTCAACAGCACCATGCTTTCAGGATCAAGTGCCTGAGCGGCCAAACCAGCAGGGCTGAGTGTACCGTCAGCCATGTAATAGCTCATCGCCAGCGGCGTACCATCAGTGTTGTAGTAAACACTGATTACTTTGTTATGTAGGTCAGGATCATAGCTACCGTAATAGGTGCCAACACTTACAACGGTGTCATCGGACTTATTGCTGTAAACAATAGCGACGGTTTCATCGCCACCTTCAACATAATCTTTTCCACCATAGCTGAGCAGCACATCTGCGCCACCCATGTTCGCCGCGGACTGAGCTTGCACACCTGCAAGTGCAGTACCCGCTATATTTGGCGCACCGGCAACTGCTGCAGCTGCCTCAGCGGCTGCAATAAAGGCATTAACCTGCCCCAAATCAAGCGTGCTGTCACCGTACATAAAGTCGGTATTGTCGCCACCCATAATGGTATCGCGACCGTTGCCACCAAAGGCACCAAAGAACTGATAGTTATGCTGTTCACCATCCAGGCGCAGACTATCGTTCCCGGAACCACCTTGAGCAATAATCTTCGCCACAATCGCAGCAGATACCTTAATCCGGTCATCATCGGACCCGGCATCAATAATGATATTGCCCGCTATAATGTCGTTAACGCCACCGTTAACGGAAATAATATCGTTACCGCTACCTGAGCTAATAGTGATGCCATTGATAGCATCAGCAACGGTATCTTTGTCATCCAGATTAATCTCTACGAGATCACTGCCACTACCGGTATTCAGGTCGATAGTCTCAACATACTCATCGACACCGCTGATACGATAATGGTCATCACTGGCGGTACCCTGAGTAGTGATCTTTTTGATCTTGCTCGCTTCATACACTTCAACCCGCTGACCAGTACTGACCACCAAGATATCTTTGCCATCAAAGCCACTAAGTCGCGTACTTAACGCACTCAGTTCAGTGGAGGTGTAGTAATCAAAGTCTAGGAACCCCTCTCTGAACAGTGTTTCAATTGTCCAGGTAGAGTGATCTTCATTGTTCAGCTGTTTAACCGTATAAGCGTGTGCACCAGCGGAGTCGTCACCGTGGTATTTCAGCTCCAATATTTCATCAGTAGCGCCCGATATTTGAGCAATATGCTCTGGAGCTGCATGTACACACTCCCATTTAAACTCAGCAAGCAGAACATCAACAAAACGTTCTGTCGCTTCAAAGATCGTGATTTCAGAGAAACCCAGATCGACACCTATCCAGAGGAACACGTCTAGGAAGAGCGTTAGGGTACCGTGAACATCAAACAGACACTGAGGGCCATGACTGATTCTGTCTAACAGCTCAGAGCCATAGAACTTACCATCACCGATCGGGTCGCCATTATCAAACTGCGTTAGTTTATCGTTCAGGTCGAAGCCAATTTTGGCTTCAATACCACCCATAACACCTACTTCAACAAGACCACCCACACCCAATGATGCAATCGCACCCAGCAAGGCTGACAGTACAACCTCATCAAGGTCATTGGCGGTATTCTCCAGACCATGATCATCCAGGTAGAAGCCGTTCATGATGCGCCAGATCTCTGATGTGGCGTAACCTGACTCCTGGAATTCGATAAAGCCGGAGGTATCAAAACCAAAATCAAAGAAGGTCTCAACACCGACGCTACCGATAATACCCACGTTCAAGCCTGGGTATACCGGATAGGTTTTCTTGTAGGTAAACTCAAGATCAAGGTCAGGCAGGTCATACCAGAACAGATCAACCGGCTTACCGGTAATCAGCCCCAGTGCCGTTGCAGGGTCTTCAAGAATGGGCAGACGGAAACGTTTTACAGGGCCTTCAGCCAGCCCTTTCTGATCCGGACCTGCAGCGGCAGTACTCGTTGAACTATTACCCCCTGTTGGACCGGTACGATTGGCTCCAAGCTCACTCTCTGTGGCTTGTGAATTAGGGTCTTCCAAGAAGTTACCCGTCAGATGGAAATCACCGAAAGAGATGATTCCACCAATACTGTCCATCGCATCAATAAACTCGATAGTGCTCTTGATTATCTGAATAACTTTCTTTGCCGTATCAACCGTCTTTGCTGGCAGTTTCAAGTACGCCATGTCGATCATCATCAACTTAGCGATACCTAAATCCAACTCCATTGTCAGCAGGTCAATCACTGGGCGCATAGGCTCAATAATCTCTTTGATGATACTCAGCGACTCACCCAGGAAGCTGCCCATGATCGAGCCAGCATCCAGCTGAACATTACGCAACCAGACATCAGGATCACCCAGTTCAAACGACGCACCGGAATCAGGATTCCAGCTAGCATCTAGAATTTGCTCATACTCAATACCTGTCGACATCGTAGGTAGGAAGTCAAACAGAGTAGAAGCCGTTGCTTGAATATCAGCAGAGGCTATAGCACTGGCATTGATAGACAGCCCCAGCGTTTCACCCAGAGTCAGACGACCATCACCACCACCAGTCAGATCAACCCCAAGATGCCCGGCTAGACTCGCCACACCGGTAAGGTCCATCTGTAGGAAGCCCAGCGTACCGGTAATAGCTCCATTACCTGTATCCAGCTCGGCAACAATATCGACAGCGATCTCTTCACCGCTTTCATTGATACCAGAGGTATCCAGGAATACGCCATCGGTGATGCTCAGGCCAAGGCCCAAGCCCATCAGATAATCCATTGTGGTATTGATATCTTCGTCGATATCCAGCCCTAAGCCAGGCAGACTAGTGAAATTAATCGGTAAACCAACAGGGTCGAGGATTGAATTTACAACCTCAATATTGGTATCACCAACAATCTTCGCGCCCTGGCTATTGTAAACAAACTGCTGATTACCATCCCAGGCAACCAGGTTACCATCGGAATTGTATTCTAAACGGTCACCAATCAGGGTACCGCCAAACATCAGGTTAAAGGTAAGCTCACCATCGGCGTTCAACAGCAACTGAATATCGTCGGCGCTCTGTGGCTGTTTAGTCAGTATTTTGCCGTCTTCGGCGTACTGCTTCTCGCCATTCTCATCCAGAATAGCGGTAACAAAAGAGAGGTACTTGTTGTCTATACCTTTCAAGCCCTCAAAGAGTTCCTGGCGTAAAGCACCCAGAATCACACTGGAAACCTGCGTTTCATTATTATCGACCATGTCTTGCAGAATATTCTGCAAACCACCATCGCTGCCGGTACCCATCACCGATGTGCGCATATCACGCAGACTTTCGGCCATAGAGACGAACTGCTCACCGCCGATCAGTGGTATTTCAATTGAGGCAATGGAGTCAGCTAGATCGTCGATACCATCGAAGAATCCACCTAGGCCATCGAGCAGGTTCTGCGGATTATCCAACCACTGCAACAGACCAAAGCCACCAAAGCCCGGCTTAACAACCATCAGGTCATCGGTAGTGAAACCACCGGTATTACTGACACCAAAACCAAACGAGGCGTGCAGCAGGTTGTCTGCATAACCATCACCGTTGAAATCACCTTCGGTACCACCCATTGGCAAGAAGCCAACGCCAGCATCAGTAATTCCTAAGAAGATGGGTAGGTCAATCGTCGCTTCGCCGGTTGCGGATGCGTTGAACGCTGCGCCACTCAGCTGTCTTAAGCTGTAACGCCCATCACTACTGGCATTTAAGCCAACATTCGCATTAGCAGATGCGAGCGCTGCACCACCGGCAATAACAAAACCGATATCAGGAATAGCGCCTGGCATATCGATGGTCGCCTGAGCATTCAGGTTATTACCCGAGATACTGGCATCAAGATTAATACCGGTATTGTCACCTAGATAGATATAGCTCTGGATATCGGTAGCGCTGTCACCAATAAACGCTTTTGCATACTCTTTGAAGGCAACCTGGAAGTCGAAAGCCATATCCAGCTCAGCATCAACCGCCAACTCTCCGTCAGCACTGATATTTATCGCATTCGCCAGATCGCCAAGCCCCAGATCATCCAGCCCCAGGTCCGCAAGGTCTAAATCGAAAGGTAGAGATAGCGAACCAAGAATGTCATCCAAATTCAGATTGAAATCAAAATCTATATCAAGATTAAAGCCATCCCAGCCCAGATCGAAGCTAGGTAGATTCAACGTTGGCCAGGTCGGCATTAACCCAGCTAGCTGGTCATTCAACCAGACCTCGAGCCCTTGCAAACCAATATCTGCATTAAAGCCATCAAGCAGGCCTCGCAGATCCGCAAACATATCCTCAATACCATCAATACCCGGCAACTGGCCAAAAATATCATCCAGCGACAGATCAATGCCTGGAATCTTCAGGTTAAAGTCAAAGTTATCTACCAGGAAGCCAAGGCCATTACTTAGCATCGACAACAGTTGTTCGATACTAATATTACTCAGATCCAGGATGTCTGAAAGATCTGGGAGTTCCCAGTCCATATTCAGCGCAAAGAAATCGGCTAAATCAGACAAGCTACCCAGCGAAGGAAGAGTTGGTGTAGACAGTGAGATAACCGGTAGAGAGGGCAGATCGATACCCAGAGCGGTAGTATCAACCACCACTGGCAGGTCAGCTGTAACACCCGTTGCTGTGTCTATTTCCAGGCTTAGCAGCGTCTGCAGTGTCGCGGATGAAAGCACACCACTACTGACAATACCGTCAGTCGATAACGCAAGCCCAAGATCTAGCGCTAGCACGCCCTTAGGATCTCCAGCATCTGGCCCGCCAATAGCAGCTTTAATCAGGCCAAGATCCATTCCCGCATAGAGCTCGTCATCGAAGATCGATACATCGAAGCTTAATGCAGGGTCCGCAATATAATATTCCGGGGTTGTCTGAGAGGTTGCCTCAACGACGCCCACCGCAAAAGCCATGCCTGCGGTTGCGGTCACATTTGGAGACAGGTCTACATCTAAACCAGGAATCTCACTTAGCGTAGATCCCAGGTCCAAACCTAGTGACTGGGTGGTTGATGCCAGCTCGAAACTAGTACCCACCTCAAGCAGACGGGTATTGGGGGTAATACTGAACAGTTTATTTCCGGTTACCAAGCCATCATCGGTAAGCTCCAGCAACGTATCAGTATCAGAATCATTAGTATCGTTTGCTGTAAGGTCACCTAACCAAAACGCACTCTTCATCGCAGCAATACGAAGATCCAGCTCAGCAACAATCGTTGCTTTCAGCGTTGCAATCACCGCGTCAGCATCTGCCGCTCCTGGGGATAACAGATCACCCAGCGTGTCATTGCCATTGCCAAGCAGAGGCACTTGAAAATTAAGAATACCGGTCAGATCAGTCAGCGTTGCGGTATTCTCAACAACTGCTTTAAGCGCTTCCAGGCCGGCAATCAACTGATCTTGCATATCTGCAGTCAGTGTTACATTTGCTTGTTCTAGCGTATCGGTGTCTTTCAGACCGGTAAATTTTTCTACGTTAAAGCCCTGAGAGCGGGTATCACCACCCGTTGCAGCGGCCAGATCAATCTTGTTTTCTGCTGCGCCCACTCCACCATCAGAGATACTGATCGCATTTTTAACAGCAGCATCAATATCGATAGCATTAGCGTTCTGGCGACCGATATTAACCGTAATATTTTCAGCAACGCCGGCAAAATCTAGTACATCTTTGCCTTCATCCAGAGCTTCTTCGATGTCATCCTGGCCCCAACCAGAACCAAACAGGTAGGTATCATCGCCGTCACCGCCCCGTAGGGTATCGTTATCGGCGCCGCCAACCAGCACATCGTTACCAAGCCCTCCTTCGATGATATCTGCACCATCACCACCCTCAAGGCGGTTGGCATTGTCATCACCTATTAATTGGTCAGCACCGCCGCCGCCTATAAGATTGACAATATTGCTAAGTTTAGCGATTAGATTGCCAGTATCACTATCTTTATAGGCCGAGCTAAAGGTATTACCCGCATCTAGCACAGATAGATCAACATACAGATCAACACTACTGAAATTATCGAAACTTACGGTGTTATTACCGGTTCCGCCATCAATTGTGTGCTCGTTACCGGTAGCATCCGTCCAACGACCGACAAAGAAAGTATTGTCCTGATCATCACCTGTCAGGGTGTCTCCACCGGTAGTATCAGAACCATAAACATCCCGAATACCAGTAATAACCCCAAAGCCAGTAGCATCATCTGCCGACAGATCAACCGTTACGGCAGTCTTATAACCGTTACTACCATCTGTACCGTTGTAGTAATCAAGCGTATTAACGCCAGTGCCGGTATCAAGGTCGCCATTAAATAGAGTGCCTGAGGTTACAGTAACCGTATCGTCTCCACCGCCGGTCTTGATATCCCAGTTAGCATCCGCCCCTGAGATATTTATCTTATTTTTTGTTGCGAGTGGCAGCTCAACAGCGACAGAAACATTAGTACCTGTTCCTGAAGAGGGCGCTGTAAAAGTAACCTGAAGATCTTTCTTGATAGCAGACAGATCAAGAATATTATTGCCGTCGTTATCGGTAATAGTATCGGTTTTACCCAGCCCTAAGCTCACCCAGCTGGAGTCTTCCGTATAAGTATCATCATTCAACCCACCCTGCATATCATCGGCGCCACTACCGCCGATCAGAGTATCGTTACCAGCACCACCGGTCATTACATCATCACCGGCACCACCTTTCAGCATATCAACGCCGCCGTTGCCACTGATAGTATCTACTTCATCTCCGCCATCAATCGTATTGGCCAGGTCATCGCCTGTCAGGGTATCGGCGTAATCACTACCGATTAGATCGTTAACCTTAGCGATCGTACCAATCAGAGTGCCTGCAGCAGTAGTCGCGCCATTAGCAACAGTAGATAGATCAACTGTCACAGCAGACGCATATTTAGAGAAATCTAATACAGCAGAACCGGCGCCCGTATAGCCCGTCAAAGTACCCGGCAGCGTTGCAGCCCCCTTGAAAATAAAGGTATTTTCCCCGGTACCACCGGTAATATTTTCAATACCCGTCGCAATAACTTTGTACTGTTTACCACTCACAACAGTAGTCACAGTTACCGTGGTCACACCAGCGCTTTCAGTCAAAGTGAAGACCAGATCGCTAGTTACCGCTGAAAAGTTAAGCGTTCCACTCTTACCAACAGCCGTGTTGGTATCATCAATGGTAATTTTATTGGCGTAATAGGTTTTACCAGACGCGGTACCCTTGCCCCAATTATTAGCAAAGGTATAACTATTATTACCTTCACCGCCGATCAGTGTTTCAATATATGGAAAGCTATCTGTGGCCGCCGTTAGGGTGTTCGCCCCTCCCGTTACGGTTAAGGCCGCAGAACTAATCGCCAGCGTCAAGTCACTGGTAGTCGCAGTAATGGCGCCGACAACCGGTGAGGTTTGCGCATCCATTCCGGCAAAGCTGATAGTATCGCTACCCTCTTTACGCAGTTCCGTTATGGTATCCGTACCCCAAGCATCAGAAACGTAGTAAGTATCATCGCCTTGGTTACCAATCAACGCATCAACACCTCCGGCACCGGTAATAATATCGTTACCTTTACCTCCGGATAGCGTATCAGCGCTCGCATCTCCGATCAGGTAATCATTGCCACCCATTCCCGACAAGGTAGTTCCGCCCGTAGCAACATCTAGCAGATCCTGCTTTGCACTACCGACAACTTCAAATACACCGCTGCCCGCGGCCGTGAGCGTTCCAGTAACACCCGGAATAGTCGCAAAATTAATCAGATCGACTGTCTGATTAAATTTACTGTAATCAAGAACATTGGTGCCGGCACCACCGGTGAGGTTACCTGGCAGGTTCGCTCCAGCCTCAAAGATAAAGTAGTTGGTTCCCGTACCTGCGATAATATTATCAACAAATTCAATAATGGCACGATGTCCACCAGTACGAGTGGCTACATCTGCCACCTCAACCGTACCGTTCTTCTTTATTGTGAAATAAAGGTCAGTAGAAACAGCGGCAAAGTTGATATCTACGGTCGCACCGGCAATTGCATCAACGACTATTTTAGTCGCCCAGTTGTTAGCAAACGTAAAGGTATTAGTACCCTTACCCGCTACCAACTTTTCAATATTATCTACACTAGAAAGCGTCTGCCCACTACCCGTAACAGTAATACCGGTACTGGCAATCGAATAATTCAACGCTGACGTAATAGTCTGAAAACTTAGCGCATCAGAACCGCCATTCAGCAGTTCTGTAATGGTATCTCCACCCCAGGCGGCTCCTGAGAAATAGTAGGTATCATCACCGGCTCCGCCGATCAGCGTATCCGCGCCGTCACCACCGTATAGGTCATCGGCACCCAAACCACCAGTCAGATGATCAGCGCTATCACCACCCCGCAGAATATCATCGCCCTTACCGCCAACAGCCTGCTGAATGTTTTTCACTCCACCCACAGCAAAGCCATCGATAGAAGAAGCACGACCCGTTGTATCTAACGTACCGACAGAAAAATCAATCGCAGCGTCACTGGTATACGCATTAGACGTAGAGGTGTATTTCAAGATGTTAGTACCCAGCCCTCCATCGATGTAACCCTTGAGAGTTGCGCCTTTCTCAACGATGAAAGTATCGCCCTGCTTACCACCAATAATATTTTCTACATTAGTTGCCGATATTTTCACGCCAGAGGCGTTACTAACATCAATCCGATTACCGGATTTTATTGTAATCGTCAGTGCTTCATTTATTGCCGACAGATCAAGAGTATCGTTACCAGCTGCTTTACTTTCAGTCACAGTAATTTTGGCAGTTGGCAGAGTTGTAGAGGTGATTTTATATACATCATCACCTTTCAGACCTGTAGCCGTACCACTAATCAGTTGAACAGTATCATTACCATCGGTCCCTGTTGTATCCAGAGAGTCCAGCATTGCAGCACTGATAAAGGCAGACGTTTCAACCTGACCGACTGACTGCTCAAGATCCCAGTCAGCACCCTTAGCATTACCGGTTTCATCATTTGATGCAGCTACATCTGCACCAGTCAGCACAGCAAGCTGTTCAATGAAAGCCATACCCTCGGCATCGCCAGCAACGTCACAGCCATACAGCAATAGATCGCCATCGGCTGCCAAGGCATTACCCCAACGCTTTAGCTGCTGTTGGTTTTGACGTAGCTGCTGGTTATTCAACTGAGTATTACCCAGGAACAAAGCACCCGCCGAGCCATGGCTTAGCAAGTGAATCGCAGCAACATCATTGAAATAATCGAGAATTGAACTGATCTGCTCAACACCGTCTTGTTCAGCATTCAATACGAACACTTTTACATCACGTTCAGCGTTAAAACGGATCTGCTCTTCGATAGAAAGCCCTACCAGTCCTACAGCAGTCTGCTCTGAATCTGCGCTTTCAGCGGCGGGGGAAGCCGTCAGCTGCAGAGAAGAGCCTCCATTATTTACCGTATTAACAACATTCTGAACATCGCTGTCAGAATTGGCAAAGAGTTCATTAATAACGGATTCCAGCTGGGGGACGGCTGCATCCAGTATAATAATTTCTTTAGTGACACTCTGTTGCATAAGGTGCAGTAACTCGGGAGAGAGCTCTGTAACTTCAACAGTCACCTCAGCTTCAGTCACTACACTATCTAGAGCGCCTTCTGTTTCAGCAACCAAGCTTTCAGCTAAACGGGTGAGGGAGTTATCAACCGCGATAGTCTGGGGTTCAAATTCACCGGCACTGATAGTATCTAACTGCAGTTCCGAGGCGATAACCTCAGCACCCTCCGGTTGCTGCAAATCATTCGCAGTAATGCCTAGATCAGCCGATAAAAGAATCCGATTTTCCAGCGCTTCAAGCTGAAGATTCTGTTTTTTCTTAGACGCCTTACGCGCCTTTTTACCCTTACCAAAGAACTTACTCATAGCAACGCCCCCGCGTTAAATACAACTGCTATGCTCTTACCTGGAATCAAGTAAAAACAGAGAAAAACAGAGAAAAACAGAGAAAACACCGACTTAGCCTTCAAGCCAGTTGTTTACAAGAACCAGATCATCCTGAGTTAATACGCCAACCAGCGCCTTCAGGCGCAGTCCGTTAATCAGATAATCATATTTGGCACGAGACAAGTCCCGTTTTGCGGAATACAGATCCCTTTCAGCGTCCAAGACACTGATAGCGGTCTCAAGACGCGCATCATATGCGGCCCGACGCAAATCAAGTGTCGCCTGCTGAGCCTCAACTGACTTATTCAAAGCTTTAACACGCTTCACGGCATTCACTACACCCCAATAAGTTTCCCGGGATTGACGTCGTGACTCACGTAAGATACGAGTTAACTCTTCCTCAGCACTATGATAGCGGGCAACAGCCTCACGCTTACTGGAACTAACAGATCCACCCGAATAGATCGGAAGATTAAACTTCAGCATCAACTCTTGAGTCTCGATCTCATTTGCACCACCAAAAAGCCCCTGTCCGGTATCAGCATCATTAATTCGAAACACTGCATCCAGAGTAGGATAGTGACCGGCCCCTTGGCGCTTAACCTCTTGCCGCGCAACATCCACTGCTTCTCGCTGAGTAACCAGCGAGGGGTTATTCTTCATTGCGTTTTCTAACCACTGCTTCTCTTCAGCAGGAACAGGTAAAACCAGATCAATTTCAGCTTGCAACGCAGCAAGGCTGCTCACATCGGTCCCTGTCATCTCATAAAGCGCTTCATAAGCATCTCTCTGAGCAACATCCGCCTCGGCATAATCCGCTTCAACTGAAGCCACTCGAGCTTCAGCATCATAGCGGTCAACCTTACGACCGACAGCAGCACTCTCACGCCCCTTCGCTTGCTTTAAATGCTGACGCGCAGCACTTAACTCTGAATTAAGAAAATCCAGTTCATCTTGAGAGGCCAACGCTTCCAGATAAGCTTCAGACACGCGCAACATCAAACCCTGTTGAGCATTAATCAATTCAGCGTCTGCTTGACGTAATTCAGTTTTAGCCTGTCCAATACGAATATAATTGGCATAACGGAAGATAGGCTGAGTAACAGTAAGCGCCCAGGTAGTAACCGGGTAATCAGCTTCCTTACCGTTAAAAACAACGTTTTCGCTACTCACTACCGTTTCAGTAGTCTCAACCTGGTCATAAGTGAAATTAACTTCAGGCCGATATCCAGACCAAGCTTGGGTGATAATTTCTTGACTGGCCTGGTGATCGAACTGAGCCGATCGTAACTGAGGATCGCCTTCTAAGGCTGCTTTATAGAGTTGTACGAGATCTTCGGCGTGTAACGGCGCCGAACAAAGCAAAGCAGAACAAAAAACCGTATTCGCCAGAATACGGATTAATTTATTATTAACCATGTCATCCCCCCAACCTCATCCTAAGGCATCTCTCACCAGCAACCTTGCAGGAGAGCCAATATCCGTATTAATTCATATTTATAGTTATGTAGAACTACAGCATATATTACTTCTATTAAGAAGCCATTATGTTCAAAAAACAAGCAATATTCAAACAATAAGGCACGTCTGTACCACGCTTTTAACGGATTACAAAACAAATTGATATAAAACAAGACATTACAAAAAAAATCAATAAAAACAACAAATTAAACATATCTAATATATGGTACTTATAGACCATGCCGCTAAAAAAAAACTAATGAATCATACAAAAGTATGACCAATCTCATCTAATAGCAGCCACCAGTGATTATTTTTTAACCAGTTGTAATCAACCCTCCTGACACTACCTAAAGCAAAAAAGGCGGGGACCATCATCGATGATACCCGCCCTAAAACTAACTAATCCTAAGAAGAAGAACTTCTATACTATGACTTATGCGAAGCTTTACCCCGCAACTTCTTCAGTTTACGTTTTTTAGCTCTATTACTCAGACCTTTCGATTGCTTCTTGGATAAGCGGATCACTTCCAGCTCAGCCTCACTTAATCGGGTTTTTCCAGCATGCTCAGGCTTTGCCTCGGGCCGCTGCCGGGAACCATGCTCTGATTTTGCCTCAGGACTCCGCTTTCGGGGAGATTTTCCTGTGGCCGGCTTATTGCCAGCAGACTTATTATCAGATGCCTTTCCCCAGGGAGATTCTGAGTCAGTCCGCTTACGGGAGGTTGTCGCTTTAGCCTGCGGCCTGCCTGACTCCGGCTTTGCCCGCCCGGGCTTACGTCCCTGCTGACTTTCCAGTTCGGCCATCTGAATCTTACCTTTACGCAACATCTCCCGCTTACTGAGCCGCTTAACCTCACCATCGGTGCCCGCTGTTTGCTTATCCGCAGCATTTAACTGTTTAACCAGTTCGAAGTCGATCTTCCGGTCATCCAGATCTACCCGGACTACCTGCACCTGAACCCGATCACCGAGGCGGAAGGATTTACCGGTTCTTTCACCCTGTAGCCGCTGGCGTGGGGCATCAAACTGATAATAATCACCCGGCAACGCGGAAATATGAATCAAGCCTTCAACATAAACCTCTTCCAGCTCGACAAAGACACCGAAACCAGTCACAGCAGAGATAACACCAGCGAACTCATCGCCGACGCAATCCTGCATATATTCACACTTCAACCAGGCCATCACATCCCGGGTCGCATCATCCGCCCGACGCTCAGTCATAGAGCAGTGCTCACCCAACTCAACCATCTGCTCCATCGTGTAACCATAAAGGAACTTTTTATTAGACAGAAAATCCTCAGGCCGAACTAGGTGACGACTGTCGTTGCCGGAGTGAATTAGGCCACGAATAGCCCGGTGCACAATCAGATCGGGGTAGCGGCGAATCGGTGAAGTAAAGTGGGTATAAGCAGGATAGTTCAGACCAAAGTGCCCTTTATGCTCAGGACTATAAACCGCTTGGGACATGGAGCGTAGCATCATAATCTGGATAACATGCTTATCCATCCGCCCTTCCAGCGACTCCGTCAGCGCCTGATAATCCTGTGGTGTCGGCTCTTCACCGCCCCCCAGACTTAATCCCAACGGCCCCAGATAGGTCCGCAAATTAATTAATTTAGATTCTTTAGGCCCATCATGTACCCGGAACAGTGCTGGCTGCTTCAGTTTTTGCAACATCTTTGCTGAAGCCACGTTGGCACACAGCATGCACTCTTCAATAATTTTATGAGCATCGTTGCGCACCACTGGAATGATCTTTTCGATCTTGCGCTCTTCACTAAAGACTATGCGCGTCTCGGTGGTATCAAAGTCGATCGCACCCCGCTCCTCTCTCGCTTTTCGCAAAGCGCAGTAAAGATCGTTCAGATGTTCGATATGCGGCAGTACTCCGGAATACTGCTGACGCATCTCTTTACCGAAATCAGAATCCGGCTCCTGCAACATCGCACCAACCTTAGTGTAAGTCAGCCGAGCTTTTGAGCGAATAACCGCCTCATAAAACTGATAGCCGCTCATATTACCGCTGGCACTGATGGTCATCTCACACACCATCGCCAGACGGTTAACATCAGGATTCAGGGAGCAGAGACCGTTAGACAGCATCTCCGGCAGCATCGGCACCACAAACTCTGGAAAATAGACAGAATTACCCCGACGATGGGCTTCAATATCCAGCTCACTGGCAGGATTTACATAAGCTGAAACATCCGCGATAGCAACCCAGAGACGCCAACCACCGGAGCGCTTCGGCTCACAGTAAACAGCGTCATCAAAATCCTTTGCATCTTCACCATCAATCGTAACTAAGGCCAGCTCTCTCAGATCAACCCGGTTCTTAACTGAAGAATCTTCCACTTCAGGGCCAAACTCACTGACCTCCTGGCGTATCCCGTCGGTCCATTCATTAGGAATATCATAGTTATGGATGGCAACCTTAATCTCCATCCCTGCTGCCATATGATCACCCAGCACTTCGGTAACCCGGGCAGTCGCCTTGGCTCGCTTAGAAGGCGGCGTGATCAACTCGACCACCACCAACTGCCCCTGTTTATATTTCAGCTTACTATCTGGATCTGGCATTATCTGAATATCATTGGTGATCCGCTGGTTCTCCGGGGTCATATAACCGAAACCACCCTGTCCCTGAAAACGCCCCACCAACTTACGGGTTTTGCGTTCAAGCACCTCAACGATAGCTCCCTCTGTACGCCCCTTACGATCCTGACCCGTCGCACGAACCAGCACCCGGTCGCCATCAAAAACCTGACGCATCTCCCGGGCAGAAAGGAAGATATCATCTCCCGCCTCATCCGGAATCAGAAAACCAAAACCATCCCGATGCCCCATAATACGGCCCGCAACCAGGTCTAGCTTACTCAGCAGTACATACTGAGCTTTGCGGTTGCGCATCAACTGACCATCCCGTTCCATCGCTCTCAGACGGCGACGCAGTGCTTCAGAGCTATCTTCATCACCAATATCCAGCAATTTTTCCAACTGCGGACGAGTCAGCGGTTCACCCTGCTCATCCAGCAACTGCATAATCAGCTCCCGGCTAGCGATGGGGCGTTCGTATTTATCCGCTTCGCGGACAGCATGGGGATCTTCAGAAAAGTTTTTGGGATCAGACATTAAGCATCTTCTGTTATATAGATTTAGAGTAACTATACTCCAACAACTCGTTAATCTGGAGTCTTTCCCAGAGAAGATATTCAGTTAAAAGGTCTGAAGTTTCTTCACCGAGAAACAAGTATAGCCCATACAAAAAAACCGGCTATCAGCCGGCTTTTTTAAGTAAAGAATGCAACTCAAGGCATCTCGTCAACTTCATCGCCTTCAGGCTTCTCGGGTGGCATCAGATCTTCCTTACAGATACCCAACATGACCAGTACATTGGCCGCCACATAGATAGAAGAGTAGGTACCCACACAGACACCCACTAACAATGCGACAGCAAAACCGTGAATCATTTCACCACCAAATACAGCTAGAGCAATCAACACCAGCAAGGTAGTAAAGGAGGTCACCAGTGTACGTCCCAAGGTCTGACTCAGTGAGATATTCATAATCTCGATTGAGTCACTCTTACGTATCTTGCGGAAGTTCTCCCGAATACGGTCAGATACTACAATGGTATCGTTAAGCGAGTAACCTATAACCGCTAGCAGTGCCGCCAGTACAGTCAGATCAAAATCCAGTTTCAGGATAGAGAAAAAACCCAATACGATCAGCACATCATGCGCCAGCGCCGTTACCGCACCGATAGAGAATTTCAGCTGGAAGCGGAAGGCTACATATACCATCACCATAAACAGTGCCAGCAGCATACCCAGACCGCCCTGCTCTCGCAGCTCTTCACCAACCTGAGCACCGACAAATTCGTTTCGGCGCAAAGTCAGCTCTTGAGTTTCACCGCTTTGCAGGGTTTCTAATACCTGATCTCCCAGTTTAGGATCATGAGCGACACCCATACGAATCAGAATATCAACGGGCGAGCCAAAGGTTTGCACTATTGCATCTTCGTAGCCTGCACTCTGCAGCTTATCACGCAGACCATTGAGATCTGGCTCTTGCTCAAAGCCCACTTCGATCAGCGAACCGCCGGTAAAATCCAGGCCAAACTTAAGACCATTGACCGCCAGTGAACCGATCGAAATCAGCAATAAAACGATCGACAATCCGGTTGCGATCTTACGCAACCCCATAAAGTTATAAATTTTTTCAGTCGTCATCTTACTCTACTCCGTCAAATCGACAGTTTCTTCACTGCACGACCGCCGTATGTCAGGTTAACCAACAAGCGGGTAACCATAATAGCCGTGAACATGGAGGTCAGAATACCGACCGACAAGGTAATCGCGAAGCCCTTCACCGGCCCCGAACCCATAGCGAACAGAATCACTGACGCCAGCAAGGTGGTAATATTGGCATCAAAAATAGTCGTAAATGCTCGATCAAATCCGGCACTTATCGCCGATTGCGCCGGCAAACCATTCTTCAGCTCTTCCCGTATTCGAGAGAAGATCAGCACGTTTGCATCTACCGCCATACCGACTGTCAACACAATACCGGCAATACCCGGCAAGGTTAATGTAGCCGACAACATCGACATCACCGCCAGCAACAGAACCAGGTTAAGTGTCAACGCGATATTCGCCAATACACCAAACACTCGGTAGTAAACCAGCATGAACAACAGCACCAGAGCAAAACCAATCTGTACTGAGAACACACCCATTGCAATATTTTGCTCACCCAGGCTTGGCCCCACGGTGCGCTCTTCGACAAAGTAGATCGGCGCAGCCAAAGCACCTGATCGAAGCAACAATGCTAATTCAGAAGATTCAGTCGCACTATCCAGACCGGTAATACGGAAGCTGGCACCCAGCACGCTCTGAATTGTTGCCAGAGAGATAATGCGCTTCTCTACATAAGGAATCCGCTTAGCGACCTGCTCACCATCAACAGTTTCGTAAAGAGTACGGCTCTTATGCTCAACAAACAGTACCGCCATCCGACGCTGAATTGCGTTACGGGTAGTACGGTTCATCAACTGACCGCCCTTGGCATCCAGCGAAATATTAACCTGCGGCTGACCAGTTTCATCAAAGGATGACTGAGCATTAGAAACACTGGAACCGGTAATAATAATATCTTTTTCCAGTATGCCTTTATTAGGGCGACGGTTCTCATTACGGAACTGATAAGTTTCAGTGGTCGCACGGGAAGCATCGGTTTTAGCTTCTAAGCGGAACTCAAGGTTCGCTGTTTTACCAATAATACGTTTCGCGGCAGCCGCATCCTGAATACCCGGCAACTGAACCACAATACGGTTACGACCCTGACGTTGAACCAGCGGCTCAGCTACACCCAACTCGTTCACACGGTTACGCAGCGTTGTCAGGTTTTGCTTGATCGCATAATCTTCAATTTCGCTAATCTTGCTGTCAGAAAGATTGATGGTCAGGTAAAAGGCTTGTTCACGATCTTCTGAATCGATCAGAAATTCTGAGTAATCCTTACGCAACAGGCTCATCGCCTCATCACGCACTTCAGTCGTTGAGAACTTAAGTTCCAGACTACCATCTTCCCGATGGTTCACAGCGCGATAACGCAGCTTCTCGGTTCGCAGCTTGGTTTTGATCTCACTGACGTAGACATCAAGACGCGAAGTCACTGCAGAGACCATATCCACTTCCAACAGAAAGTGAACACCACCACGCAGATCCAGGCCCAACTTCATCGGGCCCGCGCCCACTGAACGCAGCCATTCAGGCGTTGTCGGAGCAAGGTTCAGAGCCACCACATAATCATCACCCAATGTACGGCTGATAACTTCTTTTGCCTCAAGCTGAGCTCGGCTATCAGGGAAACGAATCAGGCCGCCCTTATCAGTCAACTCATCTTCTTTAAAGCTGATCTGAGCTTGCGTCAGCGACTGCTTCACCCGGTCCAGCAAAGGTTGGTTTACAATATTCGCCTCCCGGGTACCGGAAAGCTGAACAGCATAATCATCAGGGTAAAGGTTAGGCGCAGCATAGATACCACCAACCAGCAGTACCAGAATAATCAGCGCGTTTTTCCACAGTGGATATTTATTGAGCATGGCGCTCTGTCCCTACATAAAACAAATCAAAAAACGCCACGATAGTGGCGTTTTGTTATGAGATTGTTACTAGATCTCTTTAATAGTGCCTTTTGGCAGCGCAGCACTCACGTGACCTTTCTGAAACGTCAGCTCAGTAGTGTCGTTTACGCTCAGTACAATATAGTCATCATTCAAACGCACTACTTTACCAATCAGGCCGCCAGCAGTGATCACTTCATCACCCTTAGCCAGCCCACCCAGCAATGCTTTATGATCTTTTGCACGCTTGGCCTGTGGGCGCCACATGAACATATAGAAAATAACACCGAAACCAACCAGGAAAATAAGGTTGAACATACTTGGATCTAAACCACCCGGTCCTGTAGCGTCTGCAGCTTCAGCTGTAGCGATTAAAAAGCTCATCGGTATTTCTCCTAATACTTATTAAAATCAATCAATTAAAGTCAAACTTCAACATTAAGAGGCGGCACTTCCATCCCCTTAAGATGGTAGAACTGGTCAACAAAGTCGTCCAATTTACCCTGTTCAATGGCCTGACGCAATCCGGCCATAACTTCCTGATAATAATGCAGGTTATGGATCGTATTCAGCTGTGAGCCAACGATCTCCTTACACTTATCAAGATGGTGCAGATATGCACGGCTAAAATTTTGACAGGTATAGCAACTGCACTGCTCATCTAACGGCCGAATATCGGTCTTATTAGCCGAATTACGCAGTTTTACTACACCGTTACGAGTAAACAAGTGACCATTTCGGGCGTTGCGGGTCGGCATCACGCAGTCGAACATATCCACACCGCGACGCACACCCTCAACAATATCTTCCGGCTTACCTACACCCATCAGATAACGAGGTTTATCTTCCGGCATCTTATGCGCCAGGTGATCAAGTACTTTGACCATCTCGTCTTTGGGCTCGCCGACTGAAAGCCCGCCAATGGCATAGCCATCAAAGCCGATCTCATTCAGCCCCTCAATCGACTCATCACGCAGATGGGGATACATACCACCCTGTACGATACCAAACAAAGCCGAGGGATTATCGCCATGCGCTTCTTTGGAACGCTTTGCCCAGCGTAACGAAAGCCGCATCGACTCCGCCGCTTCAACTTCAGTTGCGGGATAGGGCGTGCATTCGTCAAAGATCATCACGATATCAGAGCCCAGATCTTTCTGAACCTGCATCGATTCTTCCGGGCCCATAAATACTTTGGAACCATTCACCGGCGACTGAAAATGTACACCCGCTTCGGTAATCTTGCGCATAGCGCCCAGGCTAAACACCTGAAAACCACCGGAATCGGTCAGAATCGGACCTTTCCAGTTCATAAAATCATGCAGACCGCCGTGGGCTTTAATCACCTCAGTACCGGGGCGCAACATCAAATGAAAGGTATTGCCCAAAATAATATGAGCACCAATCGCTTCAATATCCTTAGGCAGCATTCCCTTCACCGTGCCATAGGTACCTACCGGCATAAAGGCTGGAGTTTCCACATCGCCACGGGGAAAGCTCAAACGGGCGCGACGGGCTTTGCCATCGGTTGCCATTCGCTCAAACTTCATAAAACATTCTCTAGTCACACTCTTTCCCAAAATCAGTTTCCTAAAGTCAGTTTCCTAAAAAAGGAATTCGCCATCAGAGCAGTAATCTCTACCCTATATAAGGCTGATTTGAATAAATTAAAGGCTACTTTCTGTTTTTTCGATTCAGACGCCATTGTTACTTAAACTTTTTCTTGGTCAAAAACATGGCGTCGCCGTAACTAAAGAAGCGATACCGCTGCTCTACTGCTTCTTTATAAGCAGCCATCATATGCTCGTAACCGGCAAATGCGGATACCAGCATGAGTAGAGTAGATTCAGGCAGATGAAAGTTGGTAATCAATAGATCTACTGTACGGAACTGGTAGCCGGGGAAAATAAAGATATCGGTATCACCGAAAAAGGGCTCGATCTGCCCCTCTTTACTCGCCGTTTCAAGACAACGCACAGAAGTTGTACCCACCGCCAGCACCCGATTGCCCCGCGCCTTGGTTTCCCTAACGGCCTGACAAACTTCCTCAGACACCTCGATATATTCAGCATGCATCTTATGATCTTGAATATTATCGACTTTCACCGGACGGAATGTGCCTGCACCTACATGCAGAGTAACAAAAGCTTTATTGATGCCTTTTGCTTCTAAGCTGGCGAACAACTCATCATCAAAATGTAATCCGGCGGTAGGTGCAGCAACAGCACCCGGTTTTTCATTATATACCGTCTGATAACGTTCTCGGTCCGACAGTTCATCTTCCCGCTTCATATAAGGAGGCAACGGCATATGGCCGAACTGCTCTAACGCTTCAATCAGATGACCTTCAACCAGATCAAATTCAAGTTCAAAAAGATCGTCATGGCGGGCAACCATTGTCGCCTTCAGGCCGCCATCAAATGTCAACTCGGCACCAGGCTTCGGTGACCGGCTAGAGCGAATATGCGCCAGCGCTGAACGCTCATCCAACACCCGCTCGATCAATATCTCGATTTTACCGCCGGACGCCTTCTGACCAAACATCCGTGCAGGAATCACCCGAGTGTTATTGAACACCACCAGATCACCGGGCTCGAGCAGATCCAAAACGTCGAAGAACTGCCGGTGCTGGAACTCACCGCTGTTGCCATCAACACAGAACAGACGGCTATCGCTGCGCTTTTCCAGGGGATAACGAGCAATCAACTCATCGGGGAGATCAAAATGAAAATCTTTAACCTGCATAGAGAAACGTAACCTGAAGCTCAATTATTTAGCTAAAGCCGGCACTTTAATCAGTACTCAGCCCACAAAAGGGTGCGTATCCTACCCGATTTACATTGAAATTTCAGCTATATTGCGCGTGATAAAAGAATGATGAAGATCACAAACGAGAGGGATAAATTTACCGGAATTGGCTACCGTCTGATATTGGGCCAGAGTGCCCATAAAAAAACGGAAAAAACATCAGCAGATGCTCACTAACAGAGCTCTATCTGCTGATACTTTTCCCGGCTTACGCCTTACTTAATTTTATTCAGACGAAGTTTCTGACCGTTCAAGAATGGCATCCGGTAATTTGAACCAGAGATTCAACAGACAGAGGCCACTCATCGCGCATACAGCGCCAATTTCGACACCTCCAGCAACCGATATCATATAGGCAAACATACTGGAGAATTTCGCCAGCCACCAGGAAGCAATATCCAGCCACAAAGCGATCCAGCCCGCTGAGATAAGCAGAACTTTGATCCATGCAACATAACTACTAAACGCCATCACCATCGACACAATCACTAGAAAGACAGCGATGCCAAACAGGTGAATATGTGCTGTTTTTGCCATTTTGGTCCAGCTATAGCCTCCCTCGGTGTACTTTACTATGTCGTCATAACTACTGAACGGCATAGAGGTAATAGCCTTACTCATCTGTGACTTACGGCTATGACATTTCTGGCAATCTTCCTCGATAATATAGAGCACTTCTTCTTTAAAGAAAGCATCATTTTTTGCCCCATCAGCGATCCATTTATCAATCACATCAATGTCGCCATCCTCAGCAACATATTCATACATCGACCCCTTCATTGCGGAGACTAGTGAGGAATCACTATAGTGGGACTGCACTTTATCCATGTCTGGAATGTTAAAGCCACTGTTATGCTTCGAATAGAGCAAACCGATCAGGGTCACTGCACTCAATGCGCCTAATATAACGGTAATCAAAAAACCGGAAAGCCCTAGCTTTGCAGAAAAATTAAGTGAATCGATACGCATAAACAGGTCCTTGATAGGTCACTTCGCAAGACAAGAAAGCTCTTTACCCTGGCGGGAAAAGAGCTTGCCTGATTATTTGAACATCAGTTATTTCAACGTTTCTGCTATTTGAACATCAGATCGTACACGCCATCGTGATACAAATGGTTGATTTGCGAATTATCAAAGACCGAAATGCCGAAGCTATACGCCTTGCTCAAGTCACTGAATTGTACGTCTTGAATCTCTGCCTTATCACCGGTAGTAACCAGAGCCCGTTTGATTTCAACGGTCCACTTACCATCCTTCCAATCACCTTTAGCCCAAATATCTCCTCGAGATCCGGTAAAAGCTTCAGACATGATGCCTGGAATCTGATCACCGGGTTTAAAGGTATCGACAAAAGGAGTCTTCTGCGATGGCGTAATTGTATAACCATCAACATTACCCTCGCTGCGATTCATAAAAGCAGGTCCGGTCTTATCTGCATTCATATTGTTGACATAACCACCACCGGTTTTGCTGTCGCCATGACGTCCCCAGTTTTTATTTACTGCCGGGTCTTTCACACTATCGACAAACTGATCATCGATAAGCCCCAGTGGATTCATGCGCACACTCTTCCAATGCCACATGTCGATTGTCTGGCCTTCACGGGTATATTTACGCCCGGGCGCTTTGCCCTTCTGATCAAAACCGTTAATTTTCCCTTCGTCATTCTGCATATGGCAGGCAACATCACAGCCTTTCTTTGCAAAGCCCCGGGCATTAATGTTCCAGAAAAGGGCAAGCTTATCTTCATAATAAACATTGTCGTGACCGGTCTGGTCTTTGTCTTTAAGCTGTTTCCAGGAGCCATCCTCTTGTTTCACCCATGGGTAGCGGGCAAGACTTTTGGTCGGATCATCGTACTGCATAAGAAAATAGACAAAATTATCATCATAGAGCGACTTCATCGTCACTTCGACACTGCTCATACCACCATAGTTATTTGCTTTGTAGGGAAGATTATCAAGCGTTATGCTCAACACAGACGCCTTATCCCAGGCACTATCAACCATACCATCCAGTGTAATCGTAGTGTCAGTCTTAACACTGGTCAGTGTCTCGTTTGCAGCCTGTACGGCGGTACTTAAAGTCGCACTTAAAACACCACTAAGGATTACCAGCGAACTTACAAAGCCAACAGGAGTTTTAATGAATCTACGCATGAATTAACCCTCAAAGTGTGTAGTAAGATGCGGACTTTTTTCCCTGTCCATTTTTATTTAACCCTTTATCTATAGCTAAGCTCATAAACACTCAAAGCGCGAGGATAAAAAGGGCTAAATCTGTCAGTTTGGTTACACCTTTTTCCTCCAATTGATGCAAGTCATAACCGGCTCTCATTAGGTGATTAAATATGCCAATAACATCTCAATATCACTTATAATTACCTTTACTGTTTGTCTGTTTTCCTGACGCCAAAATCCAAGTACAATAGCCCTCCTTTCGTAAGTCACTATAAGCCAACCACCCCACACCCCACTAAGCTCCGGAATTACGCTCCGATCGGCTGAGGAATACAGATGTCTAACACCATAGTCTGTGCGATGTATAAATTTGTCGCACTGGAAGATTTCGAAATGCTGCGCGAACCGCTGCATAAAGTCATGCAGGATAACGGCGTACGCGGCACCCTGCTGCTAGCCCGCGAAGGCATTAATGGCACTGTAGCTGCAAGTCGTACTGGCATTGATGCACTTCTCAGCTGGTTGCAGAGCGACCCACGTCTTGCCGATATCGTTTACAAAGAATCCATAGATGACAGCAACCCTTTCCATCGCACCAAGGTTAAGCTGAAAAAAGAGATCGTCACTATGGGCGTAGAGGGCATAGACCCGAAACGTGTTGTCGGCACCTACGTCAAACCCGAAGAGTGGAATGCCCTGATCTCAGATCCAGAAGTGACTCTGGTAGATACCCGCAATGATTATGAAGTTCAGGTGGGTACTTTTAAGGACGCAATTAACCCGGTTACCGATACTTTCCGTGAATTCCCTCAATACGTAAAAGACAACCTCGATCCAGAAAAGAATCGTAAAGTTGCGATGTTCTGTACCGGCGGAATTCGTTGCGAGAAGTCCACCGCGTATCTTAAAGAGCAAGGTTTTGATGAGGTTTATCATCTGGAAGGCGGTATCCTCAAATACCTGGAAGAAGTACCGCAGGAAGACTCCCTCTGGGAAGGCGAATGCTTTGTTTTTGACAACCGGGTAACCGTAAACCATCAGTTAGAAAAAGGTAGCTACGACCAGTGCCATGCCTGCCGTCTGCCCTTAACGGCTGAACAGATGCAAAGTGATCAGTACCAGGCGGGTATCAGCTGCCCGAGCTGCTATGACAGCCAAAGCGAAGAACAACGTCAGCGCTTTGAAGAGCGGCAGAAGCAGATGAAACTGGCTCAGCTACGCGGCGATGCCCACTTAGGTGCCGATGCAAAAGAGACCAGCGAGACACGCCGCGAATTGAAGCAGCAGCTGCGTGAGGCCCAACAAGAAAAGAAATAAACATTAACTAAGAGGAGTCTATGCAGACTCCTCTTAGTTTTGATAACTAAACCGCAGATTCAGTTCTATAGCTCAACTCTAAAGCTCAACTCTAAAGCTCAACTCTAAAGCTCAAATCGATAGCCTATTCCGTGCACCGTGGTGATAATGCGGGGCGCTTTGCCATTCAGTTCAATCGCCTTACGCAGTTTAGATATATGCTGATCCAGGGTCCGGCTGTTGGCAAAATAATCCCGCCCCCAGCAATGGTTGAACAACGCATCACGATTTACTACCTTGCCCCGCTGCTCAAAGAGCAAACGCAGTATTTTTAGATCCCTCAGGCTGAGCTCAATCACCTGATTATCCCGTAGCGCACGAAACTCAGACGGCCTGATCTGCAGATCACCCATGACAAAGCTATCATCCTCTACTATGTCAGCGACCGGACGTAGCGATCGTCTTGTCACCGCCCGTATCCGAGCGATCACCTCACGGCTACCAAAAGGCTTTTTGATATAATCATCAGCGCCCAGCTCAAGCCCCAGAACTTGGTCAATTTCTTCAGATTTTGCGGTAATAAAGATAACCGGGAGTAGTTCATTATGCTGACGAATACGACGACAAACCGAATAGCCATCCTGTTTAGGCATCATGATATCCAACAACACCAGGTCAGGCTCATGCTGAAGGTATAACTGCCAGGCCTGATCACCATCAGCCGCTTCTATACACTCATAGCCCTCAGACTCAAGTAGAGTCGCCAGCCCCTGACGGATATGCAGGTCATCTTCAGCAATTAACAGTTTCATAACACTTTCCGTTTAATAGCCCGGCTTTCTAACCGGCGTCTCAGTTAACAAAGCAACGGGGGTAACCAGCGTCAGTAAAAAACTGGCTCCCGATGCAACTTCCGCTAAAGAGCTCTGTTCCACAACCAACTCTCCCTGATGAGCCCTGGCCAGATCTCGAGCCAGCCCTAACCCGATACCCGTGCCACTGACGCCTTCAGTTAATTCATCACTGCCACGGTAAAAAGGCTCAAACAACTTTTCAGATTCATCTACCGACACGCCGGGGCCAAAGTCGCTGATCCGGATATAGCTGTACAAGCTACCTGATCTGTCATTTTGCCAGCTACTGATGTCGACAAACTGCCCCTCAGCAGCATATTTTTCACAGTTACTCAGCAAGTTATTAAGAATCTGTTCTAACGCTTCACTGTCAAAATGGCATAAATGGGAAGCCTTACCAGTAAAGCGTATGGTTAAGTTTCTCGCGTTTAAAACCGGCGTAAACAACTCCACAACCTGACCAATACAGTTATCAATTATGCCTTGTTGATATCGAACACTGACGCCTTCACGTTTAGATCGCGAGAAACTCAGTACATTTTCAATCAGGCGCGACAACCGCCCCGCCTCACTGCCGATCACCCCCAGGTAGCGCTGCGCAATTGGCTCATCATCGGTTAGCTCCCCTTCTAACATCTCAGTGTACAAACGCACATTCGTGAGCGGCGTTTTCAGCTCATGGGAGACCTGGTTGACAAAATTAACCCGCTGCTCTGCTTCCCTCAACTCCCGGTTATGCTCGCGATATAGGAGATAAGCCAGCGTCGACAAACCTGCAGCCAGCAACACTAATAATACGATCAGTCCCAGCCAACCAGTAATTGCCACCGGCAGTTCAGCAGCATAATATGCCAAGTGCCAACTAGCTAAAGGGTGGCTCAAAGGCACCGTTTCTAAAGGCTTTTGACCTTTCTCGACAACCCGTTCACCTCCCCAGCTATAGGCTATTTCACCTCGATCATTTACCAACCGAATTTCACTATTCGTTTCTAGCTCGGTGGCCATATCCGTATTAACACCTACAACAGAGCTGGAGGGTAACAGGTTAATCAGATCTGATAATAACCGGGCAGAGTTCAGCGAAAAACCAACGGTATTCCCATCACTATCCTGCAACCAGAAGATCTGTTGCAAACCCGCTTCTGCGTACCAGGCTATCCAGCCATGGGGACGCTCCGGCGCGCTCAATTCTGCTGATTCAGATAACGCCTGAACTGACTCATCGGCACTGTATCTGGATTTTTGAGAAACCGCGTCGCTTAGTCTGGCGCTCTGTAACTCACCCTTATTCGCGCCGGAATAGCCCTGACTAGCAGCATTCTGAGCACCCACCGGATCCGCCACCGGCATAGTGAAGCGCTCGGGCTCTCGCAACAGGTTACGAGTTAGTTCGACAAAGCTCTTCTCTTGCTGATTCAAGGGTTGGTCTGATGGGGGAAAGCGACGTTCTCCGGTTGCAGACAATACAAACACCTGCTTTACCGCGGTCGACTGAGCAATAAATCGGCGCACATTTTCAACCCTGTACTGCCCTGCCGTTTCCTTCTGCAACGCATCTGCCTGGCGAATAAAGCGTTGCTGTAACAAGAAAAAGTGCTCTTGAAACTGTGCATCAATACTCTGCAACCGACCGGTTACCAGGTTACTTAATTGATGGGCAACCACCTGCTGTTGATCCAGCTGCAAACGCACACCAAACCAGGTCAGCAACAACAACGGCAGAGCGATAATGATTGCGAGCAATAGTGGTGTTCGTCTTTTCACAGGTCCTTCCGGTAGATGTAACGGGAATAAACGCCATCGTTCATCCCCGGTCACTCTCTCTTTTGCGCGCGTATTAATACGCCTGCTGAGTGGCTCGCTTATACTGTCGTGCTTTCAATTCTTTACGCTGTTTGTTCCAGTTCTCGTCGGATTCCAGCGCTTGCGCATCCTGCCGGGCTTCCTCTTCCTGTTCCTGCAAGCGCGGTGAATTCAGCGACTTAGCCTGAGACCCCAGATACGATGCGCTATCCTGAAGAATTTTCTTAGCCCCTTTCAGGTCTCCGCTATCTCGAGCCTCAATCGCATCACGACTATATTCGTTTGCTACTTGTTCAACCGCCGCTTCAAGCGCCTTATCATCCCGGGCAGCCTTCACTTCCTGTTTTGAATGACTGAAACGGGCAATACTCTGACCAGCTAACTGTTCCTGATTCTGCGTAAGCAGATTATCGTAATGAACGTTTACCGACACGAGTTGAAGCTCTGTTTCAGCCTGCTGTTCAGGCACTTCTACCTCAAGAATAACGAATTTTTCCTGCTCGCTATACAACTGATTCAGTCGGGTTGTTACCCGGTTACCAATAATCTCACTTTCACGACCCAACAGACGAATCGGCTTTACACCGTTTCGACAATGAATCTCTATATTTACGCCCTGAGCAACCACTGAAAGAACATCACCAAACTCATACTGGAATACAGATGCCAGATCTTCAGCGTTTTCAACAAAAGCGTGATTGCCATCACTAAAACCTGCTAAGCGGGTCATCAGGTCTTCGTTATAACCCAGACCTAACCCGATAGTGGTCACACTGATCCCTTCTTTCGCTAACGAGGCACCCAGCTCACCTAGCTCAGAAGCAGACTGAGGGCCAACATTTGCCAAACCATCGGACAGTAAAATAACCCGATTTACCTTATTACGGCTGAGAAACTTACGTAATTCGTTCGCCCCTTTACTGACGCCGGCAAACAGCGCTGTATTACCATCCGCATGAACACTACGAATCGCATTATAAATAGCCCGTTGGTCACGTACCTGAGTCGCCGGCACTACAACCTGCACCCTTGAATCGTAACTAACCACTGACACAATATCCCGTTCATCAAGACGCTTAATCGCCATGATGGCGGCTTCACGGGCATACTGAATTTTCTCACCGCGCATTGAGCCCGACTTATCCAATACAATCGCCACATTGGCAGGTATCCGTGCCTGCTTATCCTGCTGTTTAAAACCTTCCAGTGAAATTTTAATAAAGGCCCGATGACTTTGCTCTGCTTCCATCACCGGGGTTGCCAGATTAATATTCAGATTCACTTGATTAGCCTGAGCCAACACTGGCAGCAGGCTCAGTAAAACAAATCCGAATGTCCGTACAGTTCGTCTTAACATATGCTTGTCAGATTGAGTGTTCATGATCAAATTCCTGAGTGAGAGTATAGTGGATCAAAGCCACCGCTGTATTTACTCTACGCTCAGTCAAAAAGAGAAAAGTCAGATGAAGTTATCGATTTTGTAAGAAATTTGTAAAACGCTGAACTCCCACCCCAGACAAGAGTTTCCAGTAGCAAGCAACGCAGGTAAAAGCAGGCATCACGCCTGATGGCACAATTCAATCCATCGCTCTATTCCCGCGCTACGGTATTTGTGCCGGTTTATTACTAGATAAAGTTGTCGACTGAAATCACGCCCAGCAACTCGCAACGGCACCAACGTCCCCAGCTCAAAAGATTCCCGTAATGCGATACTCGATAAACAACCGATGCCTAAGCCTTCTGCAACAGCCCGTTTAATCGATTCGGCGTGTTCCAACTCCAACAATACATTCAGCCCCGACAGCAACCCATGCAGCGCCCAGTCAAACGCTTGGCGGGTTCCTGAGCCCTGTTCCCGAAGAATCCAACTAGCAGACAGCAGATCAGTATCACTGAGTTGTTGCTTACCAGCCAACGGATGGTCCGGCGCACAAAACACTTCTAACTGATCTCTTCGCCAAGGCACCACTTCCAGATCGGGATGCTGAATTTCACCCTCAACCAGACCGATATCCAGGTCGAAATTAATCAATCGGGCCACGATAGCCGATGTATTGGCTACCTGAAGATCCAGCTTTGCTTTCGGTTGCTCATCCAGATAGCGCGCAATTAAGCCCACTGCCAGATAATTACCAATCGTCATCGTGGCACCTATCTTTAGCTGCCCTACCATCTGATGCTGAGCCATATCCAGCTCCAGGCTCTGCGCGCGCTCTAGCAACGCTTCAGCTCTGGGTCGCAATAAGCGACCCAGTTCATTAATTTTTAAACGTTTACCCGCCCGATCAAACAGCTGTATATCAAACTGATCTTCCAAATCACGCAACGCGCCGCTAGCCGCCGACTGTGACATCGACAAGCTATCCGCTGCACGGGTGATATTGTCAAAGTGAGCTACCGCCAGAAACACCTCTAACTGACGCAATGTGTATTTCATTATCTGTTTTTCCGATTACATTTATCCGAATAATCGTCTTTAACAATATAACAGTCCAACCTACTATGCACTTAAGCAATAGACACTAATGTTAAAACTCTGAATCAATACACCATTCAGTCGGATATTTTTGAGGTAGCTCCATGTCAAACATCGGTCGTGAAGAAGTACTCAGCGTACATCACTGGAACGATACCCTGTTCAGCTTTACTACAAGTCGCGACCCGGGTTTCCGTTTTAAGAATGGGCACTTTACGATGATAGGCCTGGAGCATGAAGGCCGCCCATTGATGCGCGCCTATAGCATTGCCAGCGCCAACCACGAAGATCAGCTGGAATTTTTCAGCATTAAAGTACAAGACGGCCCGCTGACCTCTAAACTCCAAAGCATCCAGGTGGGCGATCAAATACTTATCAGCCGCAAACCGACCGGCACGCTGATCAACGATAACCTACTGCCTGGTAAGCATCTTTACCTGATCAGTACAGGCACAGGCTTAGCGCCGTTTTTGAGCATCATTAAAGATCCAGAGATTTATGAGCAATATGACAAGGTCATCCTGACCCACGGTGTTCGCCAACTATCAGAACTGGCCTATGCCGATGTGATTCAGGACCACCTGCCCGAAAATGAATACTTTGGTGATATGATCAGCGATAAATTGATCTACTATCCAACCGTCACCCGGGAGCCTTTTCGTAATCAGGGCAGGCTGACCGATCTGATCATATCGGGCAAGTTGACCGATGATCTAGGGCTTCCAGCGCTAAGCACTGAAAATGACCGGTTCATGATCTGTGGCAGCCCGAGCATGCTGAAAGACACCACCCGGATATTGGATGAAATGGGCTTTAGTGAAGCACGACAGGGTGATTTGGGGCACTACGTTATTGAAAGAGCATTCGTAGAACGCTGATAAACTCATTTTTTTAATGATATTTCACTAATCGCATTGACCGCTCGAAAACGAGACGTATAATACGCTCCACGTTTGTGCCAGTGTGATGGAATTGGTAGACATAGGGGATTCAAAATCCCCCGCCCTTAAAAGCGTGCCGGTTCGAGTCCGGCCACTGGTACCATTACTTGATCAGTCTACAATCAAGTATAAAAAGTCCTATAAACGGGGACACCGAAGAAAGCGGAGCTTAATGGCTACCGCTTTTTTTGTGTCTGATGCTTAGGTAGGAGATACATAGTGGATTCGCTTTCCAGAAGATCTTAGCCCGCCCTCGAAAAACACAAAGGCTAGAGTCCGGCCACTGGTACCATAAACGTCAATTGATTAAGTCTTGCCTAGCCCGACTAAAGAGCACCAGGGCTTTTTTGTGCCTGAGATTTGGACAGGATAGACATAGTGGATTCGCTTTCTATAAGATCTTTGCCCGCCCTTAAAAACGTGCCGGTTCAAGACCCTGAATCAGTGGCCACTGGTACCACAAACTTAAATTGATTAAGTCTTGCCTAGCCCGACTATAGAGCACCAGGGCTTTTTTGTGCCTGATGTTTGGGCAGAAAAAGCATAGGGGATTCGCTTTCTAGAAAGTCTTAGTCCGCCCATAAAAACGTACTAGTTCAAAACTCTTAATCAGTGACAACTAGTCCCATGACTTGATAAATCTACAATCAAGCATAAAAAAACCATCAAGCGTTATGGTCTTACACCCCAAGAACAAAAATATCAGCCATGATTACTCAGCGCCACCGTTATTCTTTCAATCCTCAAGACCAAGACATCTCTGATGTCTCCATTAGCAAGCTAACATGGGCCGATAAAAACTGGGACGTTTCAACTTCAATCTAATGGTATTTATGATATTCATCAGATACAACAGAATTCCTTGGCCCATCTCGGCAAAACGAAACTGTCAGGACTTGTGATGCAAAGATCAGAGAGGCCTAGATAGAGAGGAAATCTCTGAAATGACTCTAGCATTGTGACCTCAATAAAACCTACATCCCCGATAACTGCATTCACAGCCCAGAAATAAAAAAACCGCTTAAGCCAGAAGCTTCTGGCTTAAGCGGTAAAAGCCTACAGAGAGTAGGGGGACAGATAGCACAGTCTTGCAGCCTATTGACATGACACACTACAATTCTGCTTAGTGATTTTTACACCATCACTAAAGGTGCTGAAGCTTAATTGTGCAAAAAAACAAAGTATTCATACATCTTTAGTCTTTTAGCAATTCTTTCCAATTACCCGGATAAACTACATAAAAAACAGTAGCGTTTTTACCTTCATACCTAAGCTCAGTGCCTTCTGGTATCCAGATAACATCGCCAGCACGACCTTCAAGCACAGCATCTGGAGTAACCAAACGAAACAGCCCCTCGACTACATAAATTACCTCATCGTAGAGTACTGTCCATGCGATCGAGCAGTTATCGAAACGGGCGATACCGGCCCCCATACTCGAGCTAATATCCGATGAGATTGCCCGCCCTACTTCAGCATGTCCCGGCGGTCCACCACGATGAGTAAAACTGATCTCACTACCTTTAACTAAACGTGCCTTTGTCATAAATTACTCTCTAAATAACTATCAGACTTCGCTGCGGCTTTGCCATTCAGCCAATTTAAGACGAGCGCGTACACCGACACCCAGAAAAGGTTGCGGTGGAACCCGGGCAGGTATACCTGAAACCTCCTGCATATGTCGTTGCAACTCAGAATCACCACCGGATGCCAGCTCTGCTAATAGCTTCCCGGATATAGTACCCCGTGCTGCACCCACACCGTTGTGACAGCATGACGCGAACATCCCCGGCTCAAGCTCGCCAAAGAACGAAGTGTAGTTACGCGACAAAGCACAAACACCGCCCCAGGTATTTTCAAAAGATACATTTTTAAGCATCGGATAACGGGCTACCATTGCCTGGCGATGTAGGTCATGGATTTTGTTACGGTCCTCTGCACTACTACCGTAATTAGGTACAAAACGATATTGATTACGCACGATTAGTCGTCGATCCTGGGTCATTCTCAAAGTAGTACCTGCATGATCTGCGGGAGTCAGTCCCCAGTCTGTAGTACCACCATAAGCCTGAAATTCTGTATCACTCAACGGTCTCGTCATGCTGGCAAAAGTCATGATAGGTAGCATCCGAGATTTCAGAAAACCCAACTGCTCAGTGAATATATTGGTACCAAGAATTACATTCTTGGCATGAATCTCACCGTCAGATGTCTTAGCAATCCACTTTCCACCAGCTGACCGTTCCAGCTTAAGCACTGGAGTCTCCTCCCAGCAGGTGACATTTTCCGGCATGTGCATCAGCAAACCGCGCATCAATGCCGCTGGCTGCATCAGAATACAACCCGGTGTGAACAGGGCCTGCTCATAGTAGTTAGTGCCCACTTTATGTTTCAGACTTTGCCCGTCCATCATCTGATGAGGTTCATCTAGTTCTTTTAACAAGTGCTGAAAGTGCTCAAGAAATTTCACGCCACGCTCACTAACCGCCCCCTGCAGTTTACCGGCATGAGACCACTGACAATCAATACCGTACTGGTTTACCTTCTCTTCCATATAGCTAATCGCCGCTCGGTTGAGTTGGATAAACTTTTTCTTACGCTGAATATCCGGCCCTTCTAAATCTCCTTTGTGCGGCAGGTCGATAACGAAACCTGAATTACGGCCTGAGGTACCATGGCCTATCTGCTGTGCATCTACCAGCACCACCCGTTGTTCTGGATTCAGCTCAGCCAACCGACGGGTGGCAGCAGTCCCCACAAAGCCACCACCAATCACTAGCCAGTCTGTCTCCTCTTTCTTGGAAACAGGTGTAGTAGCCGATAAATGTTGTCTGTATTCAGGTGGCAGAATTTCGAACCAGCCACAGCTACTGTCATCAGCAGGCAGTTTTATCTTTTTCATATGACTATCCAGCTATCTTATTCTCTAATTATTTTTCATAACCTGTTGCGATTCTCAGCATAGAACTGGACAGTAGGCGCTAACGCCCACTATATAATCTACAGGTATCAAGCAATTAACCTGAACTCAGGAATAAGTACTCAGGCGACCGATAACTCATCGGCAGCTGCTACCTTATCGGTCCACTGTTGGCGCTCACCGATTAAATCACCCGCCAATGCATAACCTAGTACCCGGCCATCACTCGAAACATACAAACCGCGCATGCCCGTTTCGCTCGACTCAACCTGCCATTCTCCAGCCTGATTCGGTGCGGGAGTTAACAACGTAAGCGGTAGAGCCGGAGTTTTGACCATTACCGGCATCAACGGGTACTTAGCCATAGTTGGACGTCCTAAAAGACAGTCTGCCAATGCCCGTACGCCAAAATTTATCGGCGCTATATACGGTAGCAACTGTCCCTGAATCTCAGCACAATCACCCAATGCATAAACATCCGCAACATTAGTACGCAAACCACCATTAACAACGATGCCCCTATTGCAGGTAACACCCGCGGTTTCTGCTAACTCAGTACGGGGCTTAAGTCCTACGGCAGAGATGACCAGTCCGGTCTCAATGACCTGCCCATCTTTCAGGGTCAGACGATACCCCTCTGCCTGCTTATCAATTTTCTCAACCGTATTTTCCAGATACCAGTCAACGTTCTGTGCTGATAGATTGGTTTGAAGTTGTTGCCCGATCTCCTGAGGTAGCAAACGATCCATCGGCCAACCGGTCAAACCTATTACAGCAACCGCATACCCCTTACCTGAAAGGTCATTAGCAAATTCACACCCAATCAGACCGTTACCAATAATTGTGACATGCTTACGTCCTTCCAATTGATCACGGAAGCGGCGATAGTCATTCAAATCATTGATACTCAAAACATCTTCAGCACCACTACCTTTAAACGTTAACCTGATTGGTGCAGCACCTTGCGCAAGAATCAATTTGCTGTATTTCTGTTCGCCCAAATCGGTATGCAACAGATGTTGGTCGGCATCGATATCGGTCACTTTACAACGGGCGTGTATACGAATATCTAGTCGCTGTTCGATCTCCAACACCGTTTCAGATATTAGGTCGACCGCCCGCTTTTCCCGTGCCAATGCGTTCGACAGCCCCGGCTTAGAATAGATGACGCCATCATCAGCAGTGAAAAGCAGAATTTCCTTATCTGAGGAGCGCTGACGCAGCGCCTCTGCTAAGTTATATCCTGCATAACCACTGCCAATGATAACGACAGGTGCTTCTTTTTGTGGCTCTGTTTCAGCCACAGCAACCGCTACTGCATCGGCAGTTACTTCAATCATGTCAAAATCCGCTTTACCTACACCACAATCAGGGCACAACCAATCTTGAGGAACATCTTCCCAAGAGGTGCCAGCAGCTATACCATCCGCTGGCCAACCTTTGGCTTCATCGTAGATAAGACCACAGATTACACAGAGCCATTTTTTCATTAGTATTCTCCCGAATTCTGCTTCGCCAGTTTATTTAGAAGGACCAGTTACACGGATCGCCACGTTCTTAGTGTTAACGTAGCTATAGAGTGCTTCCTGGCCTTTTTCCCGACCAAAACCGGACAAACCCAGCCCACCAAAGGGTGTTTCGACACCACCGGCATACCATTCATTAACGAACACCTGCCCAGCTCTCAAAGCCCGGCTAGCCCGGATTGCACGCGTAAGATCATGGGTAAATACACCTGCTACCAGTCCGAAGTCTGTACCATTTGCCAGCGCCCAAGCTTCTTCTTCGGTATCGAACGGAGTAATTGCCAGTACCGGGCCAAATACTTCTTCGGTAAACAAATTCATATCGGGCGTCACATCGGCAAACACTGTAGGTTCAATGAAATAGCCCTTCAGATCAGCAGGCGCCTGTCCACCAGTGACCAAGCGAGCACCTTCGCTGACAGCCCGGTCACAGATGCGAAGAATTTGCTGTTGCTGTTGCCTTGATACCACTGGCGTTACCTCAGCATTATCCATCCCTGAACCGATACTCAGCCCTTTGCCCATCTCGGCAACTTTAGCCACAACCTCTTCGTAGATATCGCGATGAACCAACAGGCGAGACATTGCTGAGCAGACCTGTCCTGCATTAAAAAAGATACCCCAGCGGACACTGTCCAACAGCTGATTCATATCTGCATCAGGGAAGGCAACCGCTGCAGATTTTCCACCCAATTCCATTACACTTGGAATTGCGTGTTCTGCCGCCGCTTTAAGAATTGACTGACCGGTCGGCACCGAGCCAGTAAACACAATTTGATTAATATCTGGATGAGATACCAGAGCATTACCTACTTCACGGCCAGGACCACAAAGAAGACTAAGCGCACCATCAGGAAGGCCCGCTCTTTTGCAAGCAGTAGCCAGCCATGTCATGGCCAGCGGCGTAATTTCAGGAGATTTAACAATAACGGCATTTCCTGCAGCCAGAGCAGGTGCCAATGAGCGGGCACAAATATCCACCGGGAAATTCCAAGGTACGATCTGAGCCGATATCCCTACAGGTTCGTAATAAGTAAAATCAATATAGTCTTCACCTAAAGGGATGGATTTGCCCTCAATTTTATCTGCCATTCCGCCGTAATAATCAAAGTACCGTGCGGCGATTAGAAATTCTTCCCGTGCATCATTCAGTGATTTACCATTTTCACGAGCCAGTAACGGCGCGGCTTTATCGACGACATTACGAATTTCATCTGCAATTCTAGACATCAGCTCAGCCCGCTTTACCGGTCGGCAATCAGTCAATACACCGGAATTCACACACGTGCGAGCAGCTACAACAGCACGCTCAACATCATTAGTGTTAGCCTGTGCTATTGTGGCAAAAATCTCATCAGTAGCAGGATCATAAACCTCAATTTTATCTGTAGCATCCACCCAGTCACCACCAATAAAATTAAGCCAGTTTTTAGTCGTCTCAGTCATGGCATCTATCACTTTGTTGTTATTATCAGGGAGGTACGCACGGGCGCACCTCCCTCAGCACAGTCTATATAAAACTAATTATTGATCAGCATCGCGAGCATACTGATTCGCTACCCACTGATGGAAATGATGCGTCGGACCGTCTAATACAGGAGAGAAAACACCACCTTTGAAGGCTGGAGATTTACGCCCATTTTGCATCCCTTCAACAGCGAAGACGTCTTCACCAAATACCACCTTCCAGCTTTCCAGAACAGCAGAGCGACAAGCTTCATAGCGGTCACCTGTTGCCTCTTCACCAACATATGCCAGCTCAAGTTTTTCCAAAGTACGGCTATTCGATTGCGGCTGAAGAATGATGGCGAAAACATGATCAGCCTGCACACCTAATAGAACATTGGGATACAGTGATATGTACTCAGCCTGACGAATTTTATCTTCCGGCCAGTCGGTGAATTGTGGCAAACTGGTACCAGCAACATCCGACAAGTTATAGGTGTAACTACCCTGACCCGACATATCGTCATTAACAATCAGGTTATAGTGCTGCTCTAGTGGTGAGTATGTATTCAGACTCGGATGTACCCATGGCAAATGATAGGCTTCGCAGTAATTCTCAACCGCTAGTTTCCAGTTAGATTCAACAGTCAGTTCCATATTGCTGCCAGTACGAGCAACATTTACCTTCTCAAAACCACCTTTACCGGTAAACTCTTCCCAGCGCTGAACCAAAGGTGCGATGAAACTATCGAAATCCTGTGCATCACCGGACAAGTTAATGAACACTATGCCGTTCCAGACAGCCGCGCGAATCTCTTTCAGACCATGCTTCTCACAGACAAAACCTTCTGCGGTATGCTTACCTACACCACCGATATGCGGTGTGCCTTTCAAGTTACCGTTGAGATCATAAGTCCATGAATGGTAAGGGCAACGCACCATGCCTTCTACTTCAGTCTCTTCACGGAGCATAATCATGCCGCGATGGCTGCAGATGTTATGAAATACTTTCAGTTCACCATCACGGTTACGCATTACCGCCAGCGGTAGACCCATAAAATCAACTGGCTTAGCAAATCCATTCTTTGGTAGTTCACTGGCAAACACCAGTCCCGCCCAGTTTTTACCCAACACATTATCGCGTTCATACTCAAACAGAGCTGGATCGTCATACACAGCATTAGGCATACCATTAGCTTGGGCTATTGGCTGGCGTACTGCATCCAGGGCAGTCATAGGAATACGATGTTTTACTGAAGTCGTCATCTTAAGAGTCTCACCTTAAGTACCATCCGCGATGGACAGATAGAATTTATTGTTATGGTTAGCAGCTAATTACGATTTCTTGAGATAAATCATGGAAACCGATCAGATCAGTGCTTTCAGGATTGATAATACTGATGACAAAAAGCCTGAGACAAACGACTTTTATGACAGGAATGCATGACAAAAACTCATTACTATAAATTCTGAGGACTTAGATTGAAGAATAAAACCTTTAAAATTGGTGGCTTGAAGTAAATACCTGTAGAAAGCGCAACATTAAAAAAACGACCTGACTTTATCTCCCTTCACTCATTTTTTTTCAAATTTAGCTGACACTTCGTTGTCCTGAAGCAACAAGTTAATGAGCATTGGTAATGAAACGATGAGTAGTTGTCGTTTTACAACCCCCCGGTCAATACACCTAAATAAGCGCATAAAAATAAATCCTATTTCTATGCGAGACAAAACAATGACTTCAAAGAATAACTATCATTACCAAAACGAATCAAACCGTCTTATCAACCCGGTCACTGAGACCTGCCACAAAGCCGCACGAAAATACCGACTGGAAAGAGTCAGAAAGCAGCTATTAGAAAAGAACTGTAGCGCCATTTTACTCTACGATCCGGTCAATATTCGTTATGCCACCGACAGTTCCAATATGCAGGTTTGGACGTTACACAACTTTGCTCGCTATAGTCTGGTTTTTGCAGAAGGCCCTGTTATTCAGTGGGAATTTCACAACTGTGAACACCTACTCGAAGGTAATGAACTGATCGATGAAATCCGTACGGCTATTAACTGGAGTTATTTCGGAGCAGGTTCACGCATCAACGAAAAGGCCCAACAGTGGGCTGGCGAGATCACCGATCTGGTACGCAAACATGGTGGTGACAATCTGAATTTGGCAGTAGACAAGGCAGACTTGGAAGGACTAGAACTACTACAACAACAAGGCCTTACGCTAATTGAAGGTCATAGTCTGATGGAAGAGGCCCGCAAGATAAAGTCAGACGAAGAGATTGAGTTAATGCGTTGGACCATCAAAGTCTGCGAACAGGGTATCCAGCGTATGCATGATGAGCTAAGACCGGGGATGACCGAAAACGAGCTCTGGGCCTGGCTTCATTTTGAAAATATACGTAATGGCGGTGAATGGATCGAGACTCGCTTGCTAGCAAGTGGGCCGCGCACAAATCCCTGGATGCAAGAGTCCAGCAACAGGGTAATGCAGGAGGGTGAGATGCTCTGCTTCGATACTGACCTTATTGGCCCCTACGGCTATTGTGCTGATATTTCACGCGCTTGGACCGTAGGTCATGTGCTACCTACCGATGAACAACGCCGACTCTACTCTCTAGCCTATGAGCAGGTGCAAACCAATATGGCATTACTAAAAGCGGGTCTCAGCTACAGAGAGTTCTCTGAACAAGCCTGGAGAATTCCCGCTGAGTTCTATCACAACCGCTACTGTTGCGTCAGCCATGGTATAGGAATGTGCGATGAGTACCCTGCCATTGCTCATCAGGGTCACGACTGGGATAGCGCCGGATACGATGGTGTATTCGAAGAGAATATGGTGGTCTGTGTCGAGAGTTACATTGGTGCCGAGGGTGGTAAAGAAGGGGTAAAGTTGGAGCAACAGGTTCTGATTACTTCCCAAGGTGTAACTGAGCTTTCCAACTATTCATGGCAGGACAGCTGGCTACTCTAACTCCTTAATTTAACTACAAGCATATCTCATCCATTACAAAACCTCATATATATAAACCCAAAAAGTAGTTTGATACATATCAAGCTTTTCAAGAATATGAGTTGCACTTCTGGAATAACTCCGACTTCTATGCGCCGGAGTTATCTTCAGCAGAAGCAGATATAGACCGCACCTGAGTGGCCCTGTATCAACAATCAATAACGCACACGAAAAGACTGTCTTACAACAAGTCAAATAATAACGGAGACTTCATAATGCGTACTGATAACGGGATGTTCCGAGGGATTGATCCTACGGTAACCCTAATCTCAAAAATACTAATCATCGGTTTTGTAGTAGTTTGTGGTGTTTTGGCAGATAAAGCCGGCGCTCTCTTTACTGAGATGTCCGGTAATATTCTGCACCACTTCAAATGGTTCTACCTGGTCATGGCATCCGGTATTCTGCTGTTTCTGCTTTATCTGATGATGAGTCGCTTCGGCAATATCACACTGGGTAAAGATGGCGAAAAGCCAGAATTCAGTATGGGCTCATGGCTTTCAATGCTGTTCAGTGCCGGTATGGGTATCGGACTGCTGTTCTGGTCGGTTGCTGAACCGATGTGGCACTATGCCGGGAATCCGTTTTCAGTCACCAGTCTAAGTGAAGAGTCAGCTCAAACTGCTATGCGGGTAAGCTTCTTCCACTGGGGTCTACATCCTTGGGCATTGTATATTATGACCGCACTGGGTCTGGCTTATTTTTCCTACCGCAAAGGTAAGCCTCTGACCATTCGCTCAGCCCTAATTCCACTTTTTGGCGAAGAGCGACTGAACAGCTGGCTGGGCAACGCCATCGATATAATGATCGTTGCCATCACTGCATTCGGCATCGCTACCTCCTTTGGTTTAGGCGTTGTCCAGATGAGCACCGGTATGGAGCGTCTGTTCGGTATTGAGGTCAGTATCGGTAATCAGATAATTATGATTACCGTGATCTCAATGATCGCTATCCTGTCAGTAATGTCAGGTGTCGGCCGCGGAATTAAAATACTGTCGGTATGGAACATGATCCTGTCGTTGGTAATTCTGGCCGGAGTTCTACTGTTCGGACCAACTCGCTATATTCTGCATACCTATCTTGAAGGCACCGCTGATTATGTTCAGAACATTGTCGGCCTGAGCCTTTGGAGTGATGCGCAAGCCGATTCCCAATGGCAAAATTGGTGGACCGCATTCTATTGGGCCTGGTGGCTAACCTGGGCACCTTTCGTAGGTATGTTCATTGCCCGAATCTCCCGTGGACGAACTATCCGTGAACTGATTGGCGGTGCGCTTATTGCCCCAACACTATTCGGCTTCTTCTGGATCGCTACATTTGGCGGTGCAGCCCTGAACTATGAACATGCTGATCGTAAAGCCCATGAAGCCCAGGTTATTGAGCAACAACTGACTGGTGAAGCAGCTGAATTCAAAGGCGGCGATATCCTACTGGCGACTAAGGCTGATTCTACTCAAGCAATCTTCACAATGTTCGACAAAATAGAAGAAACGTCTGGCGCTAGTGTAAGTACTATTCTCAGCGCACTGGCAACCTTGCTGCTGATTACGTACTTTGTAACATCGGCAGACTCAGGCACCTTGGTACTTTGTACGTTAAGCTCACGAGGCAGCTTAGAGCCACCCCAGATCAGTCGCATAGCATGGGGAGTTATGGTAGGTGCAATTGCTGCAGGCTTACTCTGGGCCGGAGGACTTAAAACAGTGCAAACAGCGACCATCTGTGCGGCCTTACCCGCTGCGATATTGGTTATCATGATGGCTATATCGATGCAGCGAGCATTACGCGATGAGCCAGTAGCCGGACTCAATCAAAACGAGAATGACGATGTGACAGTTTCAACAGTATAAGCTAATGTAGAAATACAGCCCGTGGCCTGAAACGCACGGGCTTTTCTGCTTATAAGCCATACTAATAAATATAATTATGAAACAGATAACATTATTCAACAATGCCATTTAAGGTGAGGACAAATCATGCCGATTAAACCATTACCACCTTTAAATAGCCTGGTAGCATTCGAGGCTGCCGCCCGCCACCTTAGCTTTACCCGTGCCGCAGATGACCTCTGTGTCACTCAAGGCGCTATCAGTCGACAAGTACGTCATTTGGAAGACTATCTCGGCCGGGAACTTTTCATTCGTGAAAAACGTTCACTTTCACTTACCCAGACCGGAGTTGAATACTATGGCAGTATTCAACAATCCTTGTTACTGATAGCCAATGCCACCGGTGACATTCTCCAGTGGCAGGGAGATCAGCAGGTTACCGTGATCACTACGAATGCAATGGCTTCGTTCTGGTTGTTGCCCCGTTTCACTGAATTCCAAGAACTCCATCCAGAAATTGATCTGCGCATACTAGCCGTTGATTCAATCGGAGATGTGAAAAACAGTGAGTTTGATATCGCCCTGTTCTACTGCCGAACTCCTCCTCCTTATTTGGAAGCTACACCTCTATTTAGCGAAACAGTTTTCCCAGTCTGTAGCCCGACATATCTGAACAAGCACCCTGATTTTAAACAACCCGAAAATCTGCTTAAAGGCACTTTGCTGTCATTAGAGATTAACGAGGAGTGGGTGACCTGGCAGGACTGGTTCAAAGAATGTGGGATTAAGCATATGCCTGATGCTTGTCGTCGTTTAAATATCAACAATTACCCACTAGTAATTCAATCCGCGTTGAATGGCCAAGGTCTGGCGCTAGCATGGGATAATCTTGTCGATGATTATTTGGCCAGCGGTTTATTAGTAAAACCTGTTGATGAAATGATGGCCACGACTTCACAGTTTTATATGTTACAGAAACCACAATCCATTCGACCCAAAAAAGGCGTAACCTGTTTCAGGGAATGGCTGCTATCGACAATTGGTAAACAATAATTCGCCCTACGAGAGCTATCAAGACATCACTACTTAACTGCCTCTGTAAAGACAGACTCAGAGACTAAACAAAACCTGACATAGTAGTGAATCCATTAGCCTTAAATAACTATCTATTACGTTAAAAAAAACATGCGTATTTATATATGCAAATTCTGTACGCAGGGATAGTCATTAATATCTTCTGTAATCCATGGCCTGGCAAGTAATTTACCCCACCCTAAAAGCGTGCCGGTTCAAGACCCTGAATCAGTGGCCACTGGCACCATAAACGTAAATCGATCGAGCCTGGCTTCTTAGCAGGGCTTTTTTGTGCCTAACGTTTGGGTAGAGAAGCATAGGGGATTCGCTTTCTATAAGGGTTTCTTCTCATACTTAAAGGTGCACTGTTTTCATTCTCATAATGAGACATTGAAAGACTGTTCAAGTGTAATTTTTTGTATTAATACATTATCAAGCATTCCATAATGGGCTTTCAGCGTGCTGCATGTTGCGATGCCACACGAATTTTACAATGAAGTGGTTACGCTATGCCTGAGCATTCGACTGGTCAAAAAGCATCAAATAAGCTGCTCAAATTGTTATTAAAGGCATCCATTATTTCATCAGCATTAATCATAATCATTGTTGGTTATGCTGTATCCCTTCTCTACAGCCAGCATGTTTTAGAAGATGCTGAATATGATGCGATCAGCGTTGGTGAAGCTATCGTTTCACTTGAAAGACACCTACTCATCACTCTTGATGATCAGGACATAGAACGCCTTAACGTTACCTCAGATGGATTTAACAAGCTTGATGAGACGATGCAAAAGGCAATGGCACCTTTTGAAATTATTAAAATTAAGGTTTTTTCTAATGATGGTACGGTTGTATACAGTACCGATCATTCGATTATTGGTAAAAATGACATCAAGAACCCTCGATTGAAGATAGCGTTATCGGGTGGCATTAGCTCCAATCGGCAGAAAAAAGATGAGATCACAGATCTCCGTGGTGAGAAAAAATTTAATGTCGATGTCGTAGAAACTTATATTCCGATTGTTAATAACAAGGGATCAATTATTGGCAGTTTTGAAGTCTATAAAGATGTAAGTTTTAGCAACCTAAAGAGCCAGGACGGAATAGAAAAATCACTAATTACGTTAACATTAGTCCTTATTATTGTTTTCAGCCTAAGCTTTCTAATCATTAGAGTCGCTGCGAAAGAGTTAAATCTGGCACAGGTTAAGCTTCACAAAATGGCGACCGAGGACCCATTAACTGGGCTAAAAAACAGGCCTGTCATCATAGAATCAGTTCAGGAAGAAATTTCTCGTAACCAGAGGCGACAATCGAGTGGGGCTAGATACCCTTTTAGCCTGGTGATGATTGATGTTGATCATTTCAAGTCTATAAATGATCAGCATGGACACCCTGTCGGGGACCAGGCTCTAGTCAAGATAACTGATACTATAAACTCAACCATTAGAGCTCATGATCTTATTGGCCGGTATGGGGGTGAAGAATTTCTTTTATTACTCCCTGATACCGACCTCGAAGGAGCAAAACCTATCGCTGAGAGAGTTCGCAAGAGCGTTGAGAACATAGACTTCCTAAGTGGAGACATAAGAATCCCACTCACTATCAGTTTAGGTGTTACTACTGTTATTGCTGACGATACTGACTATGATCAAGCAATTAAGAGTGCTGACAAAGCACTCTATCAAGCAAAAGATGCAGGACGAAACCAGGTTTCTGTTGTATTACAGCCATAAGAAATTCGCTTTCAAAAAAGCTTAGCCGCCTTTAGAAGCCTGGCGGTTCAAGATCAGGACTCAGTGCCTACTACCATTACTAGCCTGATTATCCCGCAACAGCAGTTAAGCTATGGGTTCTAGTAAGGTTTAGAGAAAACCTTCATTGCACAATTTTTCATGTAGCGCTTTTATATGTGCTGGGCCAATCTCACAGCAGCCACCAATAATCGATGCTCCATCCCTTGCCCAGCCCATGGCATATTCTGCGTATTTTTGTGGACTCAAATCTTGACGTACTTCTAGTTGTTCAACAGTGCCACCCGGTTGCAACGGCCCTACCGAAACAAAGCCATTGGCATACGCACCAATCTTCTTATCCATACTGCGTAGTTGCGGCCAGCAACCATTAATAGCCTCGGGGTGACTGCAATTTAACAGAATCGCCTCAGCCCCCAGAGATGCGAGTACTTGCAGAGCTTCATTCAGCGCTTCACCACTGCGTAACTGCCCCGGATGGAAGTCACTAATGGTTAGCGCAACCCAGACGGGTTTGCCACTTTCCATTGCTGCAGTACAGGCTGCACGTGCCTCGTTTATTGAGGCCATCGTTTCGCACAAGAAAAGGTCACTGGCGGGTGATTGCAACTCAACAAGGCGACGATAAGCGTCAAGTGAATCATCGTAGGATAATGATACATCTGGGCGATAACTGGCGACCAGCGGTGGTAAACACCCCGCTATTTCAACATCTTTAGATTCAGCTAGTTCAATAGCGCCTAAAGCAGCATCCATAGCAGACCTGTGAAGCTTCTTTAACTGAGCAAGTTCATTTTCCCGTGCCAGGCGCTGTGGTGTCGCAGTATAGGTATTGAGTGTGATGACACGAGCTCCGCTCTTAATAAAATCAAGATGTAAATCTCGCACAATCGTTGGTTCATGCAGCATTATATCGGCAGACCAAAGAGGAGTCGTTTCACGAGAACTTCTGCGTAAAAGCTCCTGTCCCATGCCCCCATCAAGTAGTGTGATGTGATTCAATCCTTTTTACTCCAGTCTTTGTCTATTGCCGTATTATCACATTAAGGTGCTGACAAGTTCACGCATCACCTTAGTCAGAATCAAACAAGAAGCCTTAAGCTACCAACTATTACCACCAAGGCCTGTCATTTACCGAAAACTCATGATGAACAGCTGTAATGCGACAAGCCACCGAGTTCTCTGAACTCAGAAGGCTTCAGCCTATAGAATTTCTCCTCCACCGCCTTCGATTGCTCAGCATAGGGCTGAGTCATGACTTCCTGCAGTTCCCGCACCAGAGCATAGCTACCTTCCGCAGCTTGTTGATACGCAGGCACAACCAGCCACTCTCGCCAACTGTATTTTGGATTAACTAGCTTCATCTGTTTAGAGAGTTTATCACGGGATTGGGACTGACTGCCGGTGAGTGATTTCCACTGTGTAAGCCACTCTGACCAGCGTTGTTCCATCCCTTCGCGGTCAATCTCATAAGTCACTCCCTTATAGAAGCTTTTTTGGAGTGGGCCAATGTCATCAGGTAGACTCGAGAGCTCGCGGAAGAAGATGGTGTAATCAACATTCGTTTGCATCATCAGCGTTGCAAGTCCACTGAATAACACCGGATGGAAGCTCTCCAGCCCAAGTTTGGCAGCCCACATCGCTTCCATGTCTCTTTGCATCACGTCAGCAAATCCGCTTCGAATCTCGTCGAGTTGTTGCAGAGCACCCGGATGCGACGCCAGCAACGGTCCCAACGCCAGACAAAACATGTGGAAGTTACGTTCCGCTGCCGCGGGCTGGTTAAGGAACGAGAAGTGTTGGCCACCGCCTGTCCAGGGTTGATATTGCGGATCGAACATTTCGCAGAATCCGAATGGACCGTAGTCGAGGGTGAAACCACCGGCCGCACAATTGTCGCCGTTGAAGTTACCCTGGCAGTAACCAACACGTATCCAATTAGTCACCAGCGACGTAAGGCGACTGCGAAACTCACCCGCGAGCAACACCACTTTTTCGGCAATGGTTAGATTGTTATCTACGACCTCGCTGTACTCGCGATCAATCAAGTGCAATACAATTTTTTCGAGTTCTTCCATCGCTTTTGGGTGTTCTTGCTTACGAACACGACGACCGAAGAGCTCCAGTTGGCCGACTCGAATGAAGGACGGCGCAACGCGCGTCGAAATGGCGACCGCCTCAGATATCATCCTGTCGGGATCCTGCGAGCGCGAACCCTCAGAATACCAAGGCCGCTGGACCTTCTCCGTTTTGGACACGTACAAACTCAGCGACCGTGAGGTTGGCACGCCGAGCGCGTGCATATGCTCCTGTGCCAGAAATTCCCGGACACTTGATCGCAGGACAGCACGACCGTCCGCGCCGCGGCAGTATGGCGTCCGACCGCCACCTTTTAGCTGCATTTCCCAGCGTTTACCGTTGATAACAGCCTCAAGTACGGAAACAGCACGTCCATCACCGTATCCATTGCCAGTTTGGAACGGGCATTGATGGTAGTACTCAGTGCCATAGATGGAAAGTGCGTAGCCACAGGCCCAACCGACTTTACGCATCGGCGCAGGAACCTCTGAAATGTCGCCAGAGAACATCCGCACGAAGTCATCCGACTGTGCAATGCTGTCGGCAAAACCCAGTTCGCGGAAGAAACCCTTGCTGTGCGTGACGTACTCTGGATCTTTGATTGGCGTAGATTTGACCGGAACATAGTGACCCGTAAAGACCTGTCGCGGCACGTGGTCGACGCCGTTTGCTTTCGCGTCAGGATCGGCATTGAGAGTATCCATGAGCGAGTAGTTTGACAATTTTGCGAGATCGTCGAGCGTCTCAACGGTTGGCGGATTTTCCTGGGGCAGTTGATGTTTCATAGAGGTACCTCATAACAGGAGTAGAGCGGCTGCTGCCCCGTGAATACAACATCATTACATTCTGGTGAAAACGGGTAAAGAGCGACTAAAGAGAACAAATTTATTTGGCAAATAATGCATCAGAGTTCGCCTTATGAGTTATGACGCTCTCCATAAACAATCGTTACATCGAAACAAAGCAGAAAGGCCTGAAGCAATTGATTCAGGCCTTTCTGGATAACAACGTTTCAAATACTCTTTTTAACTCAGAAAATCATTTAGCGGCTATTATTTGGCAACAAGAGGTTTCGCATCTAACCCAAGTAATCTATCAATAGACAGAATTCCCGGACCACGCGCAACAATAACGAGTAAGGAAATTGCCCACCAGGATGCTGGATTAATCCAGTGATCCCATGTTGGGAATACGGCCAGTTGAATAAACATTGTCATGCCTATCAGCCCTAACGCTGCAAAACGAGAAAATAAACCAATAATAAGCAATATTGGCAGCACGACTTCAGCAATACCGGCAAACACAGCCAGCAATTCAATCATTCTCACCACAAATGAGCCTTCAACATACTCAAGTGTTTCAGGGTTACACAGCTGTAATGCTCCTGGTCTAACCGGGTCAGGACAGAAAAATTCATACATGAACAGGTCATATTTATCGACATTAAACTTTAAAAAACCATCCCACTTACTTAGCCCGGAATCCAGGAAGACCTTAGCCACCATGAAACGGAGAGATAACAATGCCAGTGGCTCTAAAAACCGAGATAACTGCACGCCCAGTTGTACATAAAGTTCACGTAGTTTTCCTACCATACCCATATTAAGTCCCTAGTTATCATGATTGTATTTAGCCATATCAATTTCTAATATTTCATTTTGTAGGCAGGCTGAGAAAACATCACTGACATCAAAATCATGCTCCAACGCTAAAGCGGCATCAAAGGCTCTCTCAAGCGCAGCACCCTCTCCTTGTAAAACTTGCATAAGGGATACTTCAGGGGTAGAAAGCAAGCGCGCTTGAACAGCACCCTGCACACGCCAAAACATCACGGTATCAACAGATAACGCGCCATCTGCCCGTTCTAACCCACTGTTATTTTTGTGTAATCCCTCAACGTCACTATTATCTATAGACTCAGCTTCACTTAAGTTAGTTTTTAATGCAATCCATTGATTAAAAGTACCTATATTTACTTGAAGAAGCGCAACACTGGGGTTTAATTTCACAACGGCTTGAGTAAAATCACGGCCTCCTTCCACCAGCCATGAGATTTTTTCTGCTGTCAGCGTCTGCGTCGAGTCAGCGCTCATCAAGCTCATTAGCCATGCGTAATCTAAACGCGCCAAATCGACCAAACGTGGCGATAACTTTAATGTCTCAGGCGGTGCTTCTAACGTCGCTATAAAATCACTCAGAAAGTCAGGAAAGTTCTGCCCATAGCCGACCAAAGTTCCTTTTTCAGGTGGGTAATGGTCCACATAAATACGAGCTATATTCTTAAAACTTTCACTCCCCGAAAACTTTTCGCACATAGGAAAGTTAGCGGATAGTGCATCAATACAGCCTTTATAAAAGCCATTACGATAGACAGACATTCGCTTTATATGCTCGTCATTAATACAAAAAGCATTCATACCACTGGCATCACCGGTACGCAGATAAACGGAAAATGCATCAATATAAGGACTCAACGCCATCAGCGAGCCTCCATTTGGAAGGCATTCATCAAGTCGGTATGACTTCTGCACCGGTCTAAATAGCCTTGTGCCATTGCACGTTCATTCATCAATTCAGAAAACGGCGGTATATTAGCATCCCGCTCCACTAAAACAGGCCGATGTCCAAACAGAGACAACGCATGCTTTAACAAAGCCCATACCGGCACATCAATGTCTGCTGCATGGCTGTCAATTAACAACGTCTGGCCTAATTCTGGGTCAGGGTCATGGCCTGCGATATGAATCTCTCCAACAAGGTCTGCAGGAATCTGCGCTAAATACTTTTCTGCATCAATACCGGTGTTCTTACTACTGATATACAAATTATTAATATCGATTAATAAACCACAACCACTGCGACGTGCCGCTTCAACTAAAAACTGAGGCTCATCCATCTCGCTGGTGAAATCCAGATAGTTACTCGGATTTTCAATTAAAATACGCCGCCCTATGCCTGTCTGATAACGATCAATCCCTTCCACTAGTGACTGTAGTGCGTCCTGTGTTCTTGGTAATGGCATAAGATCTGCAAAATATGCGCCGCCGGAACGAGACCAAACAGCATGCTCAGATATAAGCGTTGGCTGAAATTCATTAATTAACGCTTTTACCTGTTTAATATGCTCAGGCATCGATTGATGATCATAACCGAGTGACCCCCCTACCCCATGAAAGCTAAGATCATAATTCTCACGGATTGATCGGAGATAATTTAGCCGTGGCCCGCCTGCTACAAAGTAGTTCTCCGTATGCACTTCAAACCACAAACGATTACCCGCGCCAGTTTCTTCCACTGGCATCGCCAAAATATCATCCAGGTGTTCGGCCTTTAAACCAAGGCCTGCACCTAAATGCGCCCCCGCAATCAAAGATTGCTGAGGCGAGGGGTATTCATTAACTTTCAAGTGAACCTGTTCCGTTTGGTGTCACGATAGACTCGCAAGTACCTTTAGGCGCATACGTCCAAGCATTCGACTGGAAATCTGTCGTAGAGGTACCTTCACAGCTTGTACCTGCACCTGCTGCACAATCGTTTTCACCCGCTAGTGCAATACCAAAGCACTTATCTTTACGACCACGAATTTTATCTCCCGCTAACCAACCTTGAACTTTAGCCTGAACTTCAGCAGATGCTGTTTCAGAAACCTTCAGTTGACTGTTAGGACCGGCAACGGCACCCGTACTTAGAAGTGCTGTAGACGCGCCAAGAAGTAGTGCTGTAGCTAAGCTTGCTTTATTCATTTTCATTGCTCCAAATCAGATCGATAATTTTTTGTTTTAGTTACTTTTACAATTAAATTATTCAGTTAAAAAGCTAATTCAAGCAGGGTACGTTTTAAGTATTCATGCACCACTAAATCTAATGTTATTAGTAGTTTAGCTTATCCAGACTCTAGATTACCAAAGCTTATTTAGTATAAGCACCTACTTCAAACCTATATTTAGTCTAACAACTTACGATTACAACCTGTCATCGCTACTTGATGTTAGCTACTGTAAAGACTCAAACTGAAATAAAGCTGAAACAAAACTAAAAAGCGATAAAAAAAACAGACTACCAGTGAGTCAGTATTTTGCGTGTCGCTTTCTAGAAAGCCTCTGTTCACCCTTAAAAGTGGTGACTTAATCACAGGATCCCTGGGTGACCATCATTTCCTGCAGAGATTTCAATCTCCCGTGTTACATTGGAATCTATACTTTATGACCTTTTTAAAGGGGGTTATGTGCAGCCAGAGCAGATAGATATCCAGCGATTTTTAAAGCGTTTTCCGCCCTTTGATGATCTGCCAGATGAAGCGTTAATCCACTTAGCGAAGCAGATCGAGATTGCCTACTATGTAGCGGGTAGCGATATCCTCAATTACGCTGAGCCGGTTAACGACTTGTTTGTGGTGCGCAGCGGTGCGGTAGAAACCTTCCGACGTAATGGTGATCTCTATAACCGCCTAGATATGGGGGGTATTTTTGGTCAGATGGGACTGATGATGCGTGGCCGGGTGCGCTTTCCAGCCAAGGCGCTTGAAGATTCTCTCCTGTATTGTATCCCCGCAGACCTGTTTAACGATTATTGCGATCAGCATGAGGGCTTTTCCAACTATTTTGAAGTGGATAACGCCGCGTTGCTGCACCAGTCCGTGGTTGACCAGACCAATAAAAACGACCTGACCACTGATAAAGCCAAATGCCTGCTTAAGCGTGGTGTCGTGACGGTCACTAAAAACACCCCGATCAGTAAAGCGGCTTTAATTATGACCCAGGAGCAGGTTTCATCTTTACTCATTACCGACCCTGACAAACCGATTGAAAGTGACCCTGAAGATGATGATGGCCAAGCCATTGGCATTATTACGGATCGCGATTTTATTACCCGTGTAATAGGGCAAGAGCTGGACTTACAAACCCCTATCAGTGAAGTGATGTCTCCCGACATGGTGACGCTGGATGAAAATGCCTATGTCTATGAAGTGATGCTAGCCATGCTGCGCTTTAACGTGCATCACTTGCCGATTCTGAAAAAGAAGAAACCGATAGGCATTATCACCCTGGCAGATATCGTTCGCTATGAGTCTCAGAGTAGCTTGTTTTTAGTCAGAGGGATCTTTGCTCAGCAAAGTGTTGCAGAGCTAGCCAGTTATGCTCAATGGATACCTGAAGCATTCGTGCGCATGGTCAATGAAGATGCCAATTCCCATATGATTGGCTCGGCGATGTCGGTCATTGGCCGCAGTTTCAAACAACGCTTGTTAGAACTCGCAGAAGATACCTTGGGTAAACCGCCAATCCCCTATTGTTTTCTAGCGCTGGGGTCTATGGCAAGGGATGAACAATTACTGGTGACGGACCAGGATAATGCCATGATTCTTGATGATAACTACGTAGCCGAGCTTCACGGTGAATACTTTTCTGCACTGACTAAATTTGTTTGTGATGGTTTAAACGCCTGCGGTTATGTCTATTGCACCGGTGACATTATGGCGACAAATCCCAAATGGCAGCTGACACTGAGCCAATGGAAGGACCTGTTTAGCCAATGGATTACTCGGCCTGACCCTGAAGCCCTCTTACACTGCTCAATCTTCTTCGATCTGGATGGCGTCTGGGGCGAGTCGCAATGGGCCGCTGAGCTGCGTCGTCATATTGCCATTCAAGCAAAAGGCAATTCCAAGTTTCTGGCAGCACTGGCCAGAAATGCCCTATCCCGTAAGCCACCATTGGGTTTCTTTAAAGAATTTGTGATGGAAAAAGACGGTCGTCATAACAATACCATCAACCTTAAGCGCCGAGGTACCGCACCGCTGACCGATGTGATCCGCGTGCATGCTTTGGCGGTAGGCTCCCGAGCACGTAATTCGTTTGAGCGTCTCGACGATATCATTGAAGCTAAGCTGCTGCCGGATGGCAGTGCTCAGGATCTGAGTGATGCGCTGGAGTATCTGTCTATTGTCAGAGTTAAGCATCAGGCCACTGATGTAAATCAGAAGCTTGAACCTGATAACAATATAGAGCCGGATAATTTGTCTCGCTTTGAAAGACGAAACTTGAAAGAGGCCTTTCAGGTGCTCAGTGCCGCGCAAAATTTCCTTAAATACCGGCACACGGCCAATACCACCATGGCAGGCATAAAAAAATGAATCTGGGGTCGCCTTCCCTTCTGGATTGGGTTGAATACTATAGACAACACTCAACCTCCAGTAAGAACGAGAGAGTATCTGATTTCTATCGTCACGGAGTGATAAACCCAGCTACATCGATTGGACAGGCCCCTATGGTTGCCATGGATTTTGAAACCACCGGTTTGTCTTCAGCTGATTCAGAGATTGTTAGCATTGGTCTTGTGCCTTTTGATCTCAAGCGAATTTATTGTGGTGAATCCAGGCATTGGATTGTAAAACCGGAACAGGATATGACGGAGGATTCCATCGTGATCCATGGCATTACTCACTCTAATGTCGACGCAGCTCCTCCGCTGGCAAACATTCTTGATCAGGTACTAGATGCCATTGAGGGTAAGTTGGTCGTGGTACATTATCGCTATATAGAACGAGAGTTCTTTAATAAAGCCGTACTTGGGTTGTTACAAGAACCACTGCTATTTCCCCTGATTGATACGATGGAGATAGAGTCAGATATCCTAAAAGGTCGGCAGGGATTTTTTGATAAAATTCTAAGAAAGCCGCTGAAACCGATTCGGCTGGATTATTGTCGCAGACGCTATAACCTCCCTCATTACGATGCACATAACGCTCTCACGGATGCTATCGCCACTGCGGAGCTGCTACAGGCGCAGATCGCACACCACTTGAATCCAGACATGCCTGTTAAAGATTTGTGGGCATAAAAAAGCTCGGATATCCGAGCTTTTTGCGAATCTAAACATCAGTTATTTATAGCTTTTTTCTGTTCTCAAGCCTAGGACCAGACTCAGACACATCAACAACAATACGATGGTGAAAGGCAGACCGGTAGAAATAGCACCGGCTTGCAACGCCTGAATTGACTCAGTGCCGCCTATCCAGAGCAATGCGGCTGCAATCGCGCCTTCAGTACTGGCCCAGAAAATTCGCTGGGGGACAGGCGCATCAATTTTACCACCCGAGGTAATACTGTCGATAACCAATGAGCCAGAGTCAGACGAGGTAATGAAGAATACCATTACCAGCACAATCGCTATCACGGATAGGACAGAACCCATCGCCAGCTCATCAAACATCTGGAACATGGCCAACGGTACTTTTGTCAGGCCATCTGCGCCTAACGCACCAACCTGATTAACCACCTGATCAATCGCAATGCCACCGTACACAGACATCCAGATCACTGTTACGCTGGTAGGTACAAGCAATACTGCGGTGATAAATTCGCGGATGGTACGACCTTTAGATACACGGGCAATGAACATACCGACAAAAGGGGACCAGGAGATCCACCACGCCCAGTAGAAGACCGTCCAGCCTTGAAACCAAGCCTCATCATCACGCCCATGGGGGTTACTTAAAGGAATGATGTTTTCCAGGTAGGCGCCGATTGTCTTGGGAATAGTACCGAGCGAGATAGCAGTAGCAGAAAGCGCTACGAAAACCAGCAATACAAAAGCAATTATCATATTGATATTACTGAGCAGTTTTACGCCACCTTCAATACCGCGTATCACCGAAATGATCGCCAACAGAGTAACGCCAATAATGACCAGTATTTGCAAACCGACGCCTGCGTCAATACCAAACACATGATTGATGCCGGCTGCCGCTTGTTGAGCGCCAAGGCCCAGAGATGTTGCCAGACCAAATAACGTGGCTAAGACGGCAAGTATATCGATGATATGTCCAGGCCATCCCCAGGCTCTATCACCTAATAGCGGGTAAAATATGGAGCGAATGGAGAGTGGCAGCCCCTTATTGTAGGTGAAGAACGCGAGGGATAATGCAACAACGGCATAGATTGCCCAAGGGTGTAAACCCCAGTGGTACATAGTCGCACCCAGCGCTAAGCGGGCAGCTTCTGGCGTTCGCGCCTCAACGCCTAAGGGCGTTTCATACCACCCGGTGAAGTAAGCAACCGGTTCTGCAACGCCCCAGAACATCAGGCCAATTCCCATCCCCGCAGCGAATAGCATCGCTAGCCAGGTGATTGTTGAATGCTCTGCTTTGGCCTCATTACCCCCTAGACGGATTTTCCCCCAGGGTGAAACAATCAAAAATAAGCAAAAGATAACAAAGAAATTTGCGGACCACATAAACAGTACATCGAAGGTACCGATAATATTCCACTTTATACCGTCAAGAAATTCTTTTGCGGCTGTTGCGTCTGATAATAGTGTTGCTAATAGGAAGATTAACACCAGACCAGCACTGATGCCGAAAACAGGGTTATGGATATCAAACCCCCACTTTTGGACATTATCCCGACCTATCGTGTAATCCGTACTCTCTATACTATATTTGTCTGTTGGTTCACTCATATAGCTCTCTTTTCCAGCGTAATGGCTATGAAAACACTTAGATACATCTCACTTCCAAGTTGTTACTAAGGTACTAATGCCCCTATACGTTAACATTTATCCAGGCTAAATAGAGGGAGATTACTCAAATACCCTGACACTATGCAGCGTCGTTCTCTATCTGATTTTATGTAATGCGGATATATATACATGCGAAGAGTACGCAGTTCTAAACTGCAGGAAAAGTGCACCAGCAGCACAAGAACATTGCACGGGGATTGTCATCCACAAGCGGACATAGGGGCTTCTCATTAACAGGCCCTAAAAACACTGAGCTTTTACGGACTAGCAAGAGGCCAAACGCAGACCCGATCTCTAAGTTGTTAACCAGTAGTTATCTTGCGTATAAATTTTGTTTGGAGCATCTGCTTCTGGAAGAGACTGCTTAAATGCTTCACGGCTTGCCAGTCGATTGTAATAGGCATAAACCTTTGGGAATACAGACAGATCTGTAAACAAACGCCCCACATGCAGGCTATACCCCACACCGACATCCGCAGCAGAAAAACCGCTATCAAGCAGGTATTCACGATTTACAAGATGGCTTTCCAACACCTCTATCGCTTTTTCCAAACGCTTAGTTTCAAGCTTTCGAACGGTAGCGGAACGCAGCTCTGGATCACTAATAGCAATTGCCTGTTGCGTCAGACTAGCTGAATGGACAGTAAGGGTTTCAGCATAATGCACCCATTGTAACCATTGGGGGCGTTCAAGATTGCCCGGCTCACGCCAGAGCTCCCCTTTATCATAGGTTTCACATAAATACTCAGCAATGGCACCGCTCTCGAATAACGTCAGTTCATTGTCTATCAAGCAAGGAACCCGACCCAGGGGGTGATGAGCTAAGTAATCATCACTACGAAGCTCACGTCCAAACGCGAATAGCACAACCTCAACATCTAGCCCGAGTTCATTAATCAGCCAGAGGGTTCGCATCGAACGCGCCTCATGGCAGTGGAAAAGTGTTAGCGCCACGCTATTCTCCATTTATTCAAGATAACTTAATGAGGGGATACCCATAGTCAGTATTTAAGACTACATAGAAAACAGTCCGGAACTTATCAGGCCCCCTCCATAATATTACATAAACCGTTCGATAATCAGCGCGATACCCTGTCCACCACCAATGCACATCGTAACCAGTCCATAGCGCCCCTCGGTGCGATCCAGTTCAGACATCGTTTTCACAATAATAATAGAGCCCGTTGCGCCGACTGGGTGACCTAATGCTACCGCACCTCCATTGGGATTCACTTTATCCACAGGCATCTCCAATAGATCGGTTACCGCCATCGCCTGAGCGGCAAACGCCTCATTGGATTCAATCACATCGATATCCTGCATTGTCAGCCCAGCATTTTTCAGTGCTTGCTTAACAGCAGGTACCGGCCCCAATCCCATTAACTCCGGTGCTACACCAGCAAAAGCATAACTGAGAATTCGACAACGGGGTGATAGCCCCCTCCGTTGCGCTTCCTGCATAGTGGTCATGACCACCGCTGCCGCGCCATCGTTAAGGCCGGATGCGTTGCCAGGTGTAACGATGCCATCCTTCTTGAAGGCGGGCCTCAGTTTTGCCAAGCTCGCTATGGTGGTTTCGGCCCGGGGATGCTCATCGGTATCAAACACAAACTCTTTACGGCCCCGTTTTACAGTGACGGGGACGATCTGATCCCGAAAATAGCCCTTTTCTATCGCAGTACATGCGCGACGATGACTCTCCTCGGCAAACCGATCCAGATCTTCTCGAGAATAGCCCTGCTGCGCGGCAATATTCTCTGCAGTAATGCCCATATGACCACTGCCGAACGGGTCACTGAGAATACCCAGGGTCATATCGACAATCTTGCTGTCTCCCATCCGGGCGCCATTGCGTGCATCCGGCATCAGGTATGCGCCACGGCTCATACTCTCCGCTCCACCAGCCAAAGCAATCTTACTATCACCCATCACCAGCAGCTGTGCCGCTGATATGACTGATTGTACCGAAGAGCCGCACAAACGATTTACATTAACGGCAGCAGACGACTCCGGCAATCCTGCGTTGAGCGCTATATGGCGGGACAGGTAGGCATCCTGTGGTGCAGTGGTGATGATATGACCAAATATCGCATGATCGAACTCCTCAGCAGGGATAGCTGAACGACGGATCGCTTCTGTAGCCGCCACTGTACCCAACTCCGCCGGTGACAGACCCGACAGACTGCCCCCAAATGCACCGATGGCGGTCCGTACCCCATCAACAATCACTACATCACTTAAATTCATACTTTGTATTCCTTAATTGTTTCGGTTAACGGCCCAGCATCGGGCGGGCAATTACCTCTTTCATAATCTCTGAGGTACCGGCATAGATAGTCTGAACCCGGGCATCGACATAAAACCGGGAGATAGGATATTCCGTGGTATAACCATAGCCACCGAACAACTGCAGACACTGATCTGCCGCCTGACATTGCATCTCGGTGGAGCTAAGTTTGAGCAGCGCCGCATCCTCAATGGTCATCTCGCCGCTATTATATTTGTGCATACATTGCCAATAGTAGGCACGGCACAGTTCTAACTGGGTTTTCACTTCTGCCAGTTTAAAGCGGGTGTTCTGAAAACTACCCACTGTCTGGCCGAATGCCTTACGCTCCTGAACGTAGTCCAGGGTCAGCGCCAACGCTCCGTCGGTCGCAGCAATAGCCTGTGTGGCACAGCCCAACCGCTCTCTCGGAAGCTCTTCCATCAAATAGAAAAACCCCCGATTTTCCTCTCCCAGAAGCGCTTCAGCTGGTAGCCGCAGATTATCGAAGAACAGCTCGGCGGTGTCGCTGCTGTGCTGACCAATCTTGCTGATCCCTTTGCCGCGGGAGAAACCGGGCAGAGAAGTGTCCACCAAAAACAGGGAGATCCCCTTGGCCCCAGCGGACGGATCAGTAGAAGCACAGACAATCACCAGATCCGCCAACAAGCCGTTGGTAATAAATATTTTAGAACCGTTGAGCAGCCATTCATCGCCATCCCGTACCGCACTTGTTCGCAGGGCTGCCAGATCACTTCCTGAACCAGGCTCGGTCATGGCGATAGCCCCCACCACATCACCCCTGACCATCCTCGGCAACCATTGCTGTTTTTGGGCTTCAGTACCTTGGTGCAAGATGTAGGGGGCAACAATATTTGAGTGGATATTAAAACCGCTGGCCAGCCCCCCATAACCCATCTGAGCCATTTCACCCAGCACTAGCTGAGCCACTTCAAATGGCGCGCCGGCAGCACCATACTGTTCCGGCAGATCGACACAAAGCATGCCTGCCCGTCCGAGAGTAGACCAGATCTCCCGGGGCATAATCCCAGCACTTTCCCAGGCGTCGTAATATGGGGTAACTTCCTGGTCCAGGGCTCGCCTGGTCATGTCCCGGAAAAGTGTCAGCTCAGCTGTATCTGTATGTGAAGAGTTCATTAGCCGTCTCCTTACTTAGATTCCATTCGGATACCAGCATCTAGCCGGATCACTTCACCGTTAAGGTACGGGTTGCCTATAATGTGGCAACACAGGTCGGCGAACTCTTCCGGTAGGCCGAAGCGTTTCGGGCACTGCACCATTTCGATCAGCGGTTCACGAACTTTTTCTGGCAGTGATTTCATCATCGGAGTATCAAATAACCCCGGTGCAATCGTCATGACACGAATATTATGGGAGGCCAGATCACGTGCGAGGGGCAGAGTCATACCGACAATAGCGGCTTTACTCGCGCTGTATGCCGCCTGGCCGGTCTGACCATCAAACGCTGCTACTGACGCGGTATTGATAATGACCCCCTGCTCTTCATCTATACCTTTAGCAGCCATTTTCTCCGCGGCGATGCGCAATACATTGAAAGTGCCATTAAGATTGATATTGATCGCATTGCTAAACTGATCCAGCGGCAGAGCACCTTCCCGACCAAGTACTTTACCCGCCGCAACAATACCGGCGCAGTTAACACAGATGTCCAGCCTGCCCCAATGCGCGACGCCATCGCTTATCGCCCCTTCAACCGCATCGGCATTGGATACATCCACCCGGTAAAAGCGAACCTGTTGCGGATACTGCGCTTTCAAAGCCTGGCCCGCATCATCATTCAAATCCAGCACCAGGACCTGCGCGCCCTCTGCCAAAAGGCGCAGGCTAGTTGCCAGCCCTAAACCGGATGCTCCGCCACTGACCACAGCCACTTTATTCGTGATATTCATAGACCCTCGAGCTCCTGTGTTTCTTATCTTTATTGTGCAGGGAGTATCCGGTGAACCCCGTCAACAGAGCTATGACCAATACAGACAATCTGTTTGATGAAAACGACCAGCCAGCTCGCATAAGCACACCCCGGTCACTTTTTTGTACCTTAGACAACAACAAGGTATGCTCTTTCTATTAGGGAAAACCATTATTTACTATGAAAAAGAAACTGGTATCCAATCACTACATCCAGGCCAGCCTGCATGGAGCACTCAAGCAGGGATTTGATCCGCAACCTCTACTTGAATGCGCAGCAGTGCCTGTAGAGCTGATGCATAAGCCCCGAGCCCGCATCACTGAAGTTCAATTAGCCAACCTTATAAGAGCGATCTGGCGGGTCACCGGGGATGAGTTTATGGGGCTGACTGAACGCCCCTGTAAAAATGGTGTCTTCGCGCTGATGATGGAATCTCTGTTCCAGCTGAAAACGCTTGGGGCGATGTTGCAGCAAAGTGTGCGTTTCTATAATGCAGTACAAAGCGAGGCCAATTTTGCCATCAGAATCAATGGTGATAGTGTCGACATCGATATCACCCTAGTCCGGCCAGAGCTAGACCCGGACCACCTGTTGCAGGAATTTTTGTTACTCATGTGGCAGCGATTCAGTAGCTGGCTGATCAACAGTCAACTAGCAATTCAAGCCACCCGTTTTAATTACCCGGCACCCGCACATCACGAAGAATACACCCCTATGTTCGGCGAACAATTACTGTTTGACCAACCCACAGCCGGCTTCATGTTCAGTAGTAAATTGCTGGCCTCACCCCGGGTACGGGACCCGATGGAACTGGATTCTTTTCTGCGCCAGTCTCCCCTTGAAGTACTACGTCGGGTTGGGGATAACAATAGTCTCAGCATTCAGGTACAACGCCTGATTCTAAATAAAGGACTAGAACAGGCACCGACACTGGAAGAAATTGCCTGCTGCCTGCATTTGACCTCCCGCACTCTGCGCCGAAAATTAAAGGATGAAGGAAGTAGTTATCAACAGATAAAGGATCGGGTTCGTTGCGATACTGCCATCCGTTTACTTACTGAGGAGTCCCTCACGGTCGCCGAAACCAGTGAATTGATCGGCTTCACCGAACAGGCGGCGTTCTGTCGGGCTTTCAAAGGCTGGACCGGTGTAGCACCCAGCGCGTATCAGGCCACTAATAAATAAAATTGATCCGTTACTGACCGCTTTTATCAAATGCTTTGGACAGTTTGATCATTGCCTCCACAGCGCCTAGCAGACACTCTTGTTGCTAAACAAAAATAAGAAGGCTTTCATCAATGCTACCCGAAGTCCAAACTGCCACATTGAACACCATCGGTGATGGCCTACGCCGAGCCGCTAAACGCTTTTCCGACAAAGAAGCGATCATCTTCCACCAGCGCCGCTGGACTTATCAACAACTGGACCGCTCCGTTAACCGGGTAGCCAACTTTCTGCTGCAAAGTGGTTTACAGCCAGGCGACCGGGTTGCCGCATTCGGCAAGAACTCTGACGCTTACCTGATTCTATTTCTGGCTTGCGCCCGCTCTGGCATGATCCATGTACCGATCAATTTCGCCCTGGTTAAAGATGAGCTGCTCTATCTGTTAAATCAGTCCGGCGCTGTCGCGATCTTTATGGATGAAGACCTAGCCGATAATGTGGATGCAGTGCTGCACGATACCGCTATAACCACTACCGGTTCGTTGCACGCGCAGGCACCATCGGAGTCATTGGCAGACATTCTACAAATAAGTCAGTCGAATGCTGACCATCAACCCCCGAAGGTTAGCGTACAAGATACCGATATTGCCCAGATTCTTTATACTTCTGGTACCACCTCGCATCCTAAAGGAGCGATACATACCCACCGTGGTTTTATGGCTGAATACAGCAGCTGTATTCAGCACCTGGATCTTACGTCACAGGACCGCTCTCTGGCTGCCTTACCGATGTATCACTCAGCTCAGATGCATGTATTTACGATGCCGGCACTGATGATCGGCGCCATGAGCTATATCTTGCAAGCGCCACTACCGAATCAGGTATTTGAGGCTATCAGCAGTGAAAAGCTTAATTCAGTATTCGCACCACCGACGGTCTGGATCGGACTGTTACGTGACAGTGGGTTTGATGAGCACGATCTCAGCTCCTTGGTAAATGTTTACTACGGTGCTTCTATAATGCCTGAGCCAATCGTGGCAGAACTCCAACAACGCCTGCCCGGCTGTCGTCTGTTTAACTGCTATGGCCAGAGCGAGATGGCACCACTAGCCACCGTACTGGCACCAGAAGAGCAGGCTGGCCGACTCGCTTCCATAGGAAAGCCCGTAATGTCGGTGGAAACCCGGATCGTCGACCCACTGACGATGGAAGATTGCCTTCCCGGCGAACAGGGAGAGATTATCCACCGCTCCCCCCATGTGATGGTGGGATACTGGGATAAGCCGGATCAGACCGCAGAAGCCTTTGCCGGTGGTTGGTTCCACTCTGGCGACCTCGCCTATGCCGATGAAGAGGGCTACATCTACATCGTTGACCGGATCAAAGATGTCGTCAATACCGGCGGCGTTCTGGTTGCCAGTCGGGATGTAGAAGAAGCGCTATACCTGCATCCAGCTATCGCTGAGGTTGCGGTGATTGGCACACCTCACGATAAATGGATCGAAGCGATCACCGCCATAGTGGTATTCAAGGATGGAGAGGATGCCAACTGCGATGAACTAACCCACCACTGCCAGCAACACCTGGCACCGTTCAAGGTACCTAAAGCCTTTATTATTACCGATGCCCTGCCCAAGAACACAGCGGGAAAATTGCTTAAGCGACAGCTACGTGAACAGTACAACGAAGCACAGCTGGATGCGGCCCTGTCAGTTTGAATCACTTTACTCAACAATAAAAATAAGCCACAGGAGCAACACCTACAAAGAACAAGTGACGCTGTACTGACTGTTAGTGCAGCTATCACTTTCACCACTCAGACAGATAGTATTTCAGATAGTGCGATAAAGGCCGTTTCTTAATCGAATCTATGGGGGTGGAGTTACATGGATCTCTGTGACCAGTAGTACCAAAATAGTATAAAGAGAAAGCCTCACTAAACAGTGGGGCTTTTTTGTATTTAAAAAATCAGAACATAGTAAATTCACTTTCCAGAAGCTCCTACCCGTAGTCAATAAGACGGCAAGCCTTGAATTAGCAACCGCTTGAACAGCCTCTCACTCAAGCGTAAACACCTAAAAAGAAGAGCTACAGTTGAAGCTAAAGAGATATTGAATAACAACCTGTATCATATTTGATAAAGACTGTTTATATCGATAAAGCTGGCGGCCTATGAAACACAATAAAACCTTAGATCACTTTCAAGCCAGGATATTTACAGGTAACCGAACGGCAGGAGAACCCGAAACGGATTTCTCAGGTAACGGGCAGCAATGGCAAGATTACCGCACTATTAAATTACCTGGATTTGATGGCAGCCAGACACTTAACCTGGATGACTTTTGGCTTGAGGTATTTACCCATCAGAGTAGGGAAGTAACCGCGCAGCTAACCGGGCTGGAAACTATTAGTAAGTATTCCAACACCCAACAACTTAAAGAGCCATTCACCATCGTCGCAAGCCTAACCTATACTCGAGAAGACGAGTAAGCCCATGTCGACCTGATTATCCTATTCTCGCACACCAGCCCACTTCATAACGCCAAGGTTTGGCCCAGCCTAAACAGACCGACTATCAATCAGAGGATACTCCCCAAATAAGATCCCTTTGAACAAAAGGTGCATCACATTTTTTTTCATCACAGGGTTCATCATAAGATAGCACCAGATCATAGTTCTGGTTTACTGACCATTCCCCGAAATAGCTTCCTGTTTTTTCCCAAACAGGGTCTTGACGATCACTCTCCAGATCATAAACGGCTAACTGCTTAGAATGAGCCCCAACTCGACAGGATGTAATGACAAAGCCTTTAGGTTTAGAAGGCGTTACGACCAAACCAATCTTATTCATTTCCCCATCTAACTGTTCGGGATCAGGGGTTAGCGCCTCACTAAGATCGCAATTAAGTACGTACGTTGCGACAACCTGATTGGCTCGGACAACCTGAATATTGCTCGAGTCAATATCTGACGAAAGTAGGTTCCAGCTCAAGCGGGTTTTCTTGTAATAATAGAAATGCTCATAATCATTTCTCATCATCACCTTCATTGACGTTCTGTCAGGCAAAAGCATATCATCCAGCTTCCAACACTCTCCAGTTTTAGCTCTTTTTAATAATAAAGAAACCGTTTGCGGCCGGGCTGGCAATGTCGAATGAACTCGAAACTGATAGTTAAGATCGACGGAAAGAGTCTTCGCATCGAGTTTCTGCACTGAGTAATCTATTTCTCCGTCTGCGTAGCCATCCTGGGCATTCAGCCAAGGATCAAAATGTAAGTTGCAGACCCCATTATCACCAACACACTCTGCGTGATTGGTTATAACTTCTTTAAAGTCAGCAGTATAAAGCTGATCAGCCATTCTAGGGTTCTGTTCAGAGAAGAAGCCATAATGATCACGATAGAATTGCTTGGCATATTGCACCGCCGACTCATCGGTACAATGAGTCATTGTGTTCTGATTTACCTGCGAACCAGAACTGCATTCTTGGTCGGTAGATAAGTTACTGGCACTTCCATTCGATACACCACATCCGGCGTAAGAGAAGGTAGTAAATAGAAGTAAAGAAAAACTAACCGCAATCTTCATTAGCAACTCACTTATGCAATCAACTAATAACTAGCAAACAGCTATATACTCATATGTTTCAGGATCAGCTAATCATTGCGGCACCTGCCACCACAAAAGCCCAAATAAGACGCTACAAAAAGCACCTAAGGGAGAGCATGAATCTATTCATCGATATAGACGGTGTCTTATTAGGTAGGTCTCCTATCACCAGTAAACCAGCTCTGGCGAATGATGCCCATAAATTTCTTAGCTTTTGCCTGACTAACTACAGCTGTTTTTGGCTAACAACTCATTGCAAAGGGTCCGCCGATACAGCCCTAGACTACCTGAGACCCTATGCTGATGAAGCATTTTTGACTCTGGCCCAGAAGATCCAGCCGACTTACTTCAAAACGTTTAAGACCGAAGCTTTATTCGGTGATTATTGCTGGATTGATGATCAGCCCAGCGCGTATGAATTTCAGTTCCTTGAAGAAACCGATGCATTACACCGATGGCTGCAGATCAATACCCGACAGAATTTTGATGGACTCAATGAAATCCTGAAATTTCTAAAAAAAACCCATCCCACAGCTAAATCCTTACCTTCTAAGCACCCATATTAACACCTGCCAAAAACTACTCTAACCGAGCATTAAAAGGCTGCCTCCTCAGAAAGATAGCGTTAGGCACTCTTCATGTAAGTGCGCAGAGAGCGGTAAAATACTATGTAGACGGGTGTCAGTAATTCTACTGATTCGACGGTAAAAACTACTAAAAAAGAGAAGGACATCCCTAAAAGACATCATATTCGCAAAACATTGACCTGAAACAATAGAAAGCTAGGCGTTTCAAAACAAGCCTGAAAAGCCTATAAATTAGATACCAAAGACCTTCATTAGCGTTTAAAATATTTTCTTACATTAATAATAGGTTCGGCATATGTGTAGCAGTTATGAACACAGGCCTGCCAGATATACGGACATTGATGCGCAGCTGTTAAAAATATTCGACGCCACTCCTGTACCCATGATACTTTCACGCCCTGATGGCAGCTTTGAATATGCTAATCCAGCTCTCAGGGACATGCTTGGATACAGCAAAGAAGAAATTTATTCCACCGACGTTATTATCTCTCACCCTGACGAAGCGAAAACTAATCAGGATATCCGGTCACAACTTAAAACAGATCCTTTTTCCCCAGTCCGAATTGAAAAACGCTATCTACATAAAAACGGACGTATTATTCCCGGCTATCTAACCATCGTTGCAGAAGCTGATGCACAGGGCGGTATAAAACGCTTTATCAGCCAGATAATCGATCAGACAGAGCAAAAACGAAGTCACGACCAACTGCTACTTGCCTCGTATGTGTACAAGAACAGCAGCGAAGCAATGATGGTTACTGACGCCAACAACCTGATACTGGATATTAACCCTGCATTCACTAGCATCACCGGCTACACATTGACGGAGCTCTTTGGAAGAAGTCCAAACTGTCTAAACTCGGGTCAGCATAGTGCTTCATTTTATGCTGAGATGGAGAGCACCATCGAACAAACCGGTCAATGGAATGGTGAAATCTGGAACCAAAGAAAGAACGGTGAAGTTTTTGCCGAATGGCAGACTATTGACACTATCTACGACGATAAGGGCTCGGTACTCCGTCGGATTGCTCTGTTTACGGATATCTCAAAAAAGAAAGAAGCGGAAGCGCTTATCCTCCAGCAGGCAAACTATGATTCACTTACTGGACTGCCTAATCGGCGCCTGTTTCTTGAAAGCCTTAAACATGAAATCAGAAAAACACAGGCCACCGGATTAAGTGGCGCGCTATTCATTATCGATCTTGACCGTTTCAAAGAGGTCAATGATGCCCTGGGGCATGATCAGGGCGATATAATGCTGAGAGAAACCGGTAACCGGTTGCGCCAATTAATTCGGGAATCTGATTTTGTAGCACACCTGAGTAGTGATGAATTCGCCATTATTCAAAGTGAGATTGGCAGCCCACAAGAAATAGAGCTGACCGCCAATAAGATTTTGACAAAACTGCAACAACCATTTCAATTAACTAAAGAACAGGTTTTTATTTCAGCTAGCATCGGCATTAGCCTTTTCCCTGACGATACAGTCAAAGCGGAACAACTACTTCGAAACGCTGACCAGGCAATGCATAACGCCAAAAGAGCCGGTCAAAATCGTTATCAGTACTTTACTCTTGCGATGCAGAAACAAGCGGTGATGCGGATGAATATGATCCGTGATTTGCGATACGCGGTGGAACGACAACAGTTTGAGCTTTACTATCAGCCGATTATTGATCTGCAATCTGGACGTATTGTTAAAGCCGAAGCACTGCTCAGGTGGCATCATCCGCTTAATGGAATAACCTCTCCAGCCGAGTTTATTCCACTGGCAGAAAGTACCGGTATGATTCTAAGAATAGGTGAATGGGTATTTACTACCGCCGCCCGACAGCTCAATAAATGGAGACAGCAAGGCCATACCGAACTTGAACTAAGCTTTAATGCATCCCCACTTCAGTTACAAAGTGACGGCATCCAACCTGAAGACTGGTTACAACAGCTCAATCAGTTAGATATCCCCGCCGATTCAATGGTTATTGAAATCACTGAAAACCTGCTTATCGAAAATAACCACAAAGCAAGGGCGGTACTGGACTATCTACGCAAAGGCTCAATGAAGATAGCCTTGGATGATTTCGGCACCGGCTACTCTTCTCTTGCATATTTGAAAGACTTTAAAACTAACTATCTGAAAATTGACCAGGGGTTTATCCGCAATATACCGGAGAACAGTAATGACGCAGCACTCTGTGAAGCGATGATAATAATGGCTCACAAGCTCAATATGCGAGTCATTGCAGAAGGTATTGAAACCGATGAGCAACGCCTTTTCCTGACTAAGGCAGGCTGCGACTTCGGACAAGGGTGGATTTACGCTAAAGCGTTGCCTGCGGACAAGTTTGAATGCCTTATGAATAAACAGGCGCAAACAAATCAATTGGCTTCTGTTTAGGTAAAACCCCTTGGATAAAAAAGGGGCTCATAAAGAGCCCCAAAACATACCTCAACAAGCAAATCGAATCATTACCAAGTCGATGAAACGCTATTCAGCGACCAGATAACGATGGTGAAACCTAAGCTGCTCCTCAATGAAGCTGGCTATAAAGTAGTAGCTATGATCGTAGCCTTCATGTTGCTCAAGTTGCAGAGGGAAATCTGACCCTGCCGCAGCATCTGCCAACTTTTCCGGCTGCAACTGTTCTGTCAGGAAGTTATCAGCAAGCCCTTGGTCCACTCGAAATGGTACTTTTTCCAGAGTATTACGCAACAATTCAGTTGTATCATATTGCTGCCAATTACTCTCATCCGCTCCAAGATACGCAGTGAAAGCTTTACGCCCCCAGGGACAGTTAATGGGGTTACTAATCGGGCTGAATGCAGAAGCAGAACAGTACCGCTTCGGATTACGCAGACTGATCATCAACGCGCCATGTCCTCCCATCGAGTGCCCGGCAATCGCACGCTTTTGTGATACCGGGAAGGTTGCCTCAATCAGCTGCGGCAATTCCTCAACCACATAGTCATACATCCGGTAATGATCACTCCAGGGGGCTTCAGTCGCGTTAACATAGAAACCGGCACCCTGACCTAGATCATAGCCCTCATCGTTAGCGACACTATCACCGCGAGGACTGGTATCCGGCGCCACAATAGCGACTCCCAGCTGCGCTGCTACTCGCTGCGCACCCGCTTTCTGCATAAAGTTTTCATCTGTACAGGTCAGGCCTGACAGCCAGTACAGTACTGGAACTTTTTCACCCGTTTGACACTGGGGAGGCAAGAAAATCGCAAAACGCATACTGACACCGAGTTTCGATGACACATGGTTATACTGTTTATGCCAACCGCCAAAACTCTTCGTCTGACTTACAAGTTCAAGACTCATAGATACTTTCCTCAGAACTGGTTCTAAAAGCTGTCATCATCAATGATGACAGCTTTCATCCTGCCGGTTACTTATCGTAATGAATGACACTACGTATACTCTTGCCCTCATGCATCAGATCAAAGGCAGTATTAATATCCTCAAGACCCATGGTATGAGTTATGAAGTCACTCAAAGCAAACTCACCTTCGAGATAGCGTTCAACGATTTCAGGTAGCTCAGAGCGACCCTTAACACCACCAAAGGCGGAACCACGCCAGACTCGCCCGGTAACCAGTTGGAACGGGCGAGTGGAGATCTCCTGACCGGCACCTGCAACACCGATAACGACGGACTCTCCCCAGCCTTTATGACAACATTCAAGCGCTGAACGCATCACATCTACGTTACCTATACACTCGAAAGAGTAATCCACGCCGCCATCGGTCAACTCAACGATCACTTCCTGTATTGGCTTGTCATATTTCTTAGGATTGATGCAATCGGTAGCTCCCAGTTTGCGGGCCAGATCAAATTTAGACTCATTGATATCAATAGCGATAATACGGCTGGCTTTAGCCATCGTTGCACCGATAATTGCAGACAGGCCGATACCACCAATACCGAAGATAGCCACCGTAGCGCCCTCTTCAACTTTGGCGGTATTCATCACCGCACCCATACCGGTAGTCACACCACAACCCAGTAGACAAACTTCTTCCAAAGGCGCTTCTTTGTTTACTTTGGCCAGAGATATCTCCGGTAGCACCGTATATTCAGAGAAGGTTGAGCAACCCATGTAATGATAGATAGGCTGACCATCTTTATAGAAACGGGTAGTGCCATCTGGCATTAAGCCTTTACCCTGAGTCTCACGAATTTTCTGACAAAGGTTGGTTTTACCTGACTTACAGAACTTACACTCACCACATTCTGGCGTGTATAGCGGAATAACATGATCACCCACCTCAACGCTGGTCACGCCTTCGCCGATCTGTTCAACAATACCGCCGCCCTCATGACCCAAAATCGCCGGAAAAATTCCTTCAGGATCTTCACCTGACAGGGTGAAAGCATCGGTATGACAAACACCGGTAGCAACAATGCGCACCAGCACTTCTCCCGCCTGAGGTGGCATAACATCTACTTCTTCTATAGACAGGGGCTGATTCGGTCCCCAGGCAATTGCAGCTTTAGATTTAATCATGGTCATTTTCTTCAACTCTTTCTGGGTTACTTTAATGAGCAGCGTAACAAACTAAGCATTCATTGTAGTTGTTTATGAAAACAAGATAATCTACTGTTTTGTTAATATACTTTTACGAGGATGTAACAATGAAACGCTGGGAAGGAGTTTCTGAGCTGATAGCTGTGACAGAAACAGCAAGTTTCACTGCTGCAGCTAAAAGGTTGGGGATCTCTACGGCTCAGGTGAGCCGACAAATCAGTGCCTTAGAGAATCGTCTGGGCACAAAAATGTTTTACCGCACCACTCGAAAAGTGACCGCTACCGAAGCGGGACAGACCTATTATCAATACTGCCGACATCTGTTGAATGGTCTGGAAGAAGCTGAGCGCGCCGTGACCAACCTGCAAAACACTCCCCGGGGTAAACTGAAGATAACCGCACCAGCCACCTATGGTGAACAAAAAATAGCACCGCTAATCAATGACTTTATCTGCCTTTATCCTGAGCTGGAGGTCCAGTGTCATCTAACTAATCAGACCGTAGACCTAGTCGCATCCGGATACGATCTAGCCATCCGCTTAGGAAAGCTGGAAGATTCAAGCATGATCGCCCGGCAACTAATCTCTCGACAACTTTATGTCTGTGCCTCTCCGGCCTACCTCGCTATCCATGGTGAACCCCATGTATTGACTGAACTGAATCACCATAACTGCCTGCTTGGCACGCTGGAATACTGGCGTTTTCTAGAACAAGGGCAGGAACGTAACATCAGAGTCAGTGGGAATCTTCATTGTAATAGCGGACAAGCGCTACTGGATGCCGCGCTGAAAGGGATCGGGATAGTGCAACTACCCCAATATTATGTTGAGTCATATCTTGAAAGTGGGGAACTGATTTCATTATTGCAAAACTATCAACACGCCGGAGAGGGGGTTTGGGCACTTTATCCCCATAACCGCCACCTGTCTTCTAAAGTCAGGATGCTGGTTGATCACCTGGCAGAGCACTTAGATTGAGAACTTAGGTGAAGAGCCGGGGTTAAGCCTTAATCTTTCATTGCTACAGCAACCCTTACATTGCATAAGCGATGTCGTATCAATGAAAGTGGCTCAGACTATATCCGATTGCCCGTCAGGAATTGACGATAACGGATAATTTTCTGAGGCTGCCCCTGATCATCAGCGCGATATTTGTAGTAACGATCACCCTCCAGATACACGGCTCTGCAGCTTTCTGATTTATGCGCCATCTGCAGACAGATCATATTATCACTGATCCGCCACTTTCCTTTGCGATTCTCCCAATAGCGCTTCTGCGAAACCTGGCCATCTTTTCCATAGTAAGTAAAACTGGTTGAGCCGTTAATCAGATTATAAGACTCAACTGTTCGTTCACTAAACAGGTGTTGAAGCTCTGCAGATTTTAGCTGTGTACTTTCCTGCTTAGTTTGACACCCTGAGATAGCTATTATCACTGTACTGATCAACAGGATTCGTATTTTGCTCATTATTATTTCCCTCACTTTGCAGCAGAAATTGCAGTACCAGTGATGCCATTCCCCCCTGCTGCATATTTTTATAGAAATTATGTCCCTGCCCAATGAGTAACTTAAACTGAACCGGTTTATATGTTTTCGCCTGCTGTAACTGTCTAATCGATTCACACCAGTTAAGTGCCCGTTGTAACCGATTATCGCCCTGCTGCTGATCCAGAGACTCGGACGTCTTCAGGCTGTTATCTCTTAGGTTGTCCTCATCCCCCACAGTAACCAGCATCGGGATGTTTAGCATTTCCTCAAGTCGCACAGAATTTAGCGCGACTGAACGGGAAATACCTCTGGGATATTTAACCTGTTGATCAGGAAAGCTATACCAACCCGCACTCCCCAATATCATCGCAGCAACTTGCTGCGGATGGTGCAGAGCATATCGATGGGCGAACTGAGCTCCACCTGAATATCCGGCCAACCAGATTTTAAGATAAGGCTGACCATGCATACCCCGCCAAAGCGCCAGGAAACTATTCAACGCTATATCCGCTCGAGGTTGACCAGAGCCCGCGCATAATTGCTGATAACGGGGAAAAGCTTTACTTTTAAATTGCGGAGCCACCAGCCAGCATCCTAGTTCATCCGCCATCGTACGATAACAGTCCAGTTGTTCTTCGGCATCTCTGGAAATACCATGCACAACGACTAAAATACGCTGCATATTGCGGATCTTGCGCGGCTGATACAACCAGAAAGGTAAGCCAGAGATAGCGGGGAAAACCACTTTCTGTACCTCTCCCGGAGGAGGCAGTAGCTCATTTACCTTTTGCATAGTGCTCCATTGGAATCACATTCGGGTTATCAACTAAATCAACCGGTTCAGACCTGCTGTTCAACATCCAGCGTTGTGGACATATTCTTTCCGCACCCTGAAAGTCCGCACAGAGTAGCATTGCCCCCTGAAATGCTTGAGCAACCTCTCTGAGAACCTCCTGGACAACAGAGCTCTGATGCGCGACATCTTCATCAAGCAGTAACAACCCAGGCTTACGTAACAGCGCACGAGCCAGCATAATTCGATAATTCAGGCAGGCTGAAAGATTAGCTCCACCTTCCTCTAGCTCAGTTTGTAAACCCTCTGGTAATTCTTGTGAGCTATTCAATCGGCAAATATTTTGTACACTAGCCAGGTCTTCTTCAGCCAATGAACGAGCACCATAGAGAAGATTCTTTTTCAGACTTCCCCTGAGTAATGGAAGATCGGAGCTAACTAGACAGATCTGCTGACTAATCAATCTGGCTTGATAGTTTTTATAGCGTTTATCGCATAACAAGATCTTTCCAGCTGTCATCTGAGTCAACCCGGCAATCACTGATAACAGCGTACTTTTACCACTTCCAGATATACCGGTCAGCTGAATCCGGCTATCTGAGCCAATCAGGAATGATTGAGGCAGCAGGCGATCATTACAGCTCACCTGTTGTAGCTCTAACTTAAATTCACCTTTAAGTCTTCTGCGCCGACCTTCAGTGAGAGAGTCCCGGGACAAAAACTGCATTAGCTTTTTTTCGGCAACTTTTTTCAGAGTCCAGAACTCATACAAACGGGTTAACCGTCGCAACTGCCCCAATAGGTAAAGAGCGGCCGTCATCAATACCGCCATATACTGGCCACTAAGTACTTCGCTTCGCTGTAGATAGAGCCCGGTACTAATCAACGCCAACATAGCAAAAAGCAAGACTGCTTCATTCATTCCCCGCATCAGCGCAGATGTTCGTGCACGTCTGACCTGACTATCCATTAGCCTCTCTGATTGTCGAGCAAAGCGACGAGATTCTTTTGCTGGTTGGTTATAAGCTCGAATCAATGGTAGCTGACGTAATTTCTCAGTGACATTACGGATCATCTCACCACGTCGTCGTCTCAGTTGTTCTGACTGGGTGAAGAGGTAGCGACCCAATAGATAGTTACCTCCTACAGCAATAAAAATAGGCAAAATTAAGGCAACGACTAATAAGTAGTGCAACTGCGCTAAAGCGACCAAAGACACACTAAACCAAAGACCGATCACAATCAGTGGCGCCAACCCCTGCACAATCCAGTTTCGAATGGCAGTCATGTCACCGGTAAGCCTCAACAATGTGCCTCCCTTATCAGCCACTCTGAAATCTTTAGTCGGTAACCGTTGCGATTTTTCAAACACAGCTCCTCGCAACTCAAATATATAACGCTGCGCCAATAGCTCTGCATAAAACCGCTCTACATAGCGGCCCGCCGCCAAAAACAGAATAGCCGCAATACCGATAACCCAGTCTCCAGACTGTAATTGGTCAGAACCACCCTCAACGACTTCGCGAGCCCATCCAATCAACCAGATCAAACAAATGGATTGAAACGCACCTGTCGCCGCCAGCAGCAATAGAGGCTGCCAACGTTTATTAGCTAGAATTCGCGGCAGCATAGTTTTCCGCCCCAAACAGACTCCCTAGAAGGTAATCCCGGGTCTCCATTCGATGAAAATCATCTAGTTCAAGGATTGGTAAACCTAAACTATTTCTTGCCTCATCACAGCTGAGTGGCGACTTAGAAATAAGCCCACCTACACCTAAAACACTAATCCCGGCATGCAAAACCGTTTGAGCAGTCATAGTGGCAGCAATAGCACCGTCTGCAGCAATCAAGGCTGCGCTGACTTCATCAAGGAAAGCTCCAGATTGCAATAGGGCTCGGTTCTCTGGTTGCAGTACACCATCAGCAACTTCAACGATCAGGATATCTGAACCTTGTTGCAGAGCATCTGCTTTAAAACGCTGCAATATATCCACCAGTTGTGGCGGAGTCATTCCCACTGTGGACGCATAGCCCGCATCCAAAAAATCAACAACCCTATCAGCACCAGCATCTTTCATCCGCCAGTAATCAGGACCTGCACCGGTACCGGTCAACTTGGTCGCAGAGACACGGTAGCCTGCCTGTCGAAAGCCATTAGCAGCGGCACAGGCCAACGTGGTTTTACCGCTGTTCATGTCGCTCCCCATAACCAACAACGTCGGCAAGGACGTTAAATCAACCGACTTGGGTTGTAGCTCATTCAATGGAGCAAACTGCTTCAGATTTACAACAGCACCCTGCTTATCACAGAGCAAGCCAAGCGCAGTGATCTCTGTCGCGGCTTTTATTCCACGGTTGCGTTGAGTCACTTCAGCAGCGATACCACCTGCCGCTACTAGATGACAGCCACCCAGCGCAGCAGGAACACGTGCATGAAACTGCCCGGTAGCATAACGATCAGCAGCCGCTACGACAATTTCATCCCCAGGGTAAAGATGCTCTCGTCGCCCTGCCTCATTTTCCAGACGAGTATGATGGCGAATTCGGTCCACCCGGGCCAGTATCAGGTCACCTGAGCTGGGCACACCCTGGCTAATTGAGGTTGCCACAGCCAGATCCACGTTCCGAGTAATATAGCTGCGCTTTGCATTGGCTATTCGATTATTCATAGTGTTCACCTGGAGGTATGAAGTTTATAGACGGTGCGGGCAATACGCTTTGATGTGGCCCGCTCAGGAGTCAGAATTCGCTTTACTGCTATCTGAGTCTCTTTACCCCGTCGGTTTGTCTTAACCTGTTTTACAACCAGATTAAGCCTTGGCGAATAGGATACAACCAGCTTCTCACGGAAACTTTCTACATAATATTTATTCACCGAAAATCGAGTACAACTGTAATCTTGAGTTACCAGATCTTGCTTACTCAGCCGATAATTACCTTTTCCTGTATAGCTGCAACGCCAAAGACGACTGCTAGATCCCTTATTAAGGTCTCTACGAGTCAGTGAAAACTGAACGGATTCTCGGGCACTATAAGGGATAAGTTCAACGGCACTCATATCAGCTACAAATTGATCGTAACCGCTTAACTCTTCTGTAAAGCGACGATATTCAAGAACTGGGAAGTAAGGCAGATAGGAGCGTTTATAACGACGGTTGCGTTGATTTTCCCAGAGGTTCCACTCACTATTCTGTTCTACCAGCTTCTCAACATTTCCATTGGTATAGATTACGACACTACCGGGCTCAAGCTTTGCCATCACAATTGCTGGAACCATCAAAAGTAGAGAGACAACTTTCGCTATAGTTTTAGTCTTCATCATTTCTTCCCTTTTCAAAGTCATCATTGGCCGACTGCGGCAGATCAATAAGCACCTGCAAACCACCTAATCGACCGGCGTTCAGACTCATTTTCCCGTTATAGCTGCTAACAACAGAGTGGCAAATTGATAACCCCAAACCATGGTTATTATCACCCTGCTCGTCTGCGCGATTGCCTCGCCAAGTCATACTGTCAATTTTATCAGTCGGTATTCCAGGCCCATCATCACTGACGATAATGGTCCAGCTTCCTCTGTTTTCTTTTATATGCAGCAACACTCGTGAACGAGCATAACGCCAGGCGTTATCCAACAAATTGCCCACCAGCTCCAACATATCGTCACGATCAAATGGTATTGCGGTTTCTGGTACTTGCTGATTTAGTTCTATCTCGCTACCACTACGTTTTTGATTCAATAGCTGCACCAGGTAAGGGAGCTCTTCACGGGGATAAAAGAGCTCACCTGGCGCGGGGGAGCCGGAGATCCTGGCTCGACGCAATTCACTTTCAATACGCCGATGAAGCTGACTATAAATCTGCCGCAAGCTTGCACGGTTATCTGAAGATTCAGCCGCTTCAGCTAATATCTGCAGATGCTGTAACGGAAGTTTCAATTCATGGGCCAGGTTTCCAGTTGCCATTCTTGAACGACTTAGCTGTTTCCCTGAATGATCAACCAAACGTTCAATGGCATCAGCTAGGGGCTTCACCTCCTGCGGGATACCTTCAGGCAAATTGACAGCTCCGCTAACCTTGCCTCTCAGCAGGGCATTCTGCAAAGGTTTCAGCGTACCAAACCCCCATTGCAAAATACGCCGCTGTAACAACAAAATAAACAACGTCAATGCCACTAAGATTGTTAACAGGTAATACTCATATTCATTCTGACGAGCAATAAATAAGCTAATGTCCTCAGCCACCCAAATGGTCATATCATGACCCTGTTTACGAACCCCTTGCTGCCAGACTAACCAGCGTTCATCACCTATACCCGGCACCCTGAATTGAATGTTTTCACCGGGAGGAAGGAAATTCACCTCGGGCTTAGCATCCCACAAGCTACGTGAGCGAAGCTCACCACCGTCCCAACTGATCACATAATAGTGGCCTGTCCGAACTCTTTTATAAATTTCTGATACACGGCTCTCATCAATCTGCCAACGGCCATCAGACCACTCGAGTGCGGTAATAATGTTCTCAACATCATGCCCTAAGCGAGAACCGATATACTCGCTGGTAATCCGGTGCATCACATTGTGAAGCACAAAGAGAAGCAGGACGAACGCAGGTACCACCAGCAAGATTAAGCCACGCCGGATCCGTCGTTCAAGGGATGGCATCGCCAAATTCATGAGTCACAGCCTTCGGCTTGCAGACAGTAACCCTGTCCCCGACGAGTTTTGATAAACTGCTTACCAAAGCGCTGCCTTAGCCGATTAATATAGACCTCAATCACATTACTATCCCGAATCTGTTCCTCTTCATACACATGTTCCGACAACACAGACTTACTCACCAACCGGCCAGGATTCATCAACAGATATCGCAACAGTCTAAATTCGATGCCGGTTAACTCGAACTCAACCCCATCAACGCTTTTAGCTATATGAGTATCCAGATCCAACGTGATACCCCCATATTCTAACTGCTGCGTAATCTGTCCATGACGACGACGAATAAGAGCTTCCAACCGGGCCATCAGTTCTTCCATATAGAAAGGCTTACCAAGATAGTCATCTGCACCGGCTTTTAACCCATCCACCCGTTCCTGCCAACTATCACGGGCGGTTAAAATAAGAACTGGGGTTGCGTTCTGTTCTGCTCGCATCTCACGTAATACTTCAAGCCCCGGTTTTTCTGGTAAGCCCAGATCTAAGATAATAACGTCGAAATCGCCTTCGCGAATCCATATGGCACCGCGCATACCGTCATGACAGACTTCAACAACATAGCCCGTGCTCTGTAGCTGGCTGCGTAGTTGATCTACTAATTTGACGTCATCTTCTACTATCAAAATCCGCATTTCGATTACTCTCCGAACGTTTCTTGGAGTAACTCACCGGTCACCGCATCAAACTCATACTCACTCACATGCCCATCGGCATGAAGCACTTCTATTTCGTAAGTAAACTCTTCATCGCTCTGTTCCAGCTCCAGATCTAACATCCGATTACCGGTAAGAATGGCATGCATTGCCAATAACTGATCCAGAGAAACAATCAGTCCTTGATCCACTAGCTCTGCCGCTAAATCGGGATCAACCTTATCCTGCGGATCGGCAGAGACTCCAACAGCAAAGCCGCATATAAGTAGTAGTAATATCGATTTAGCTAAATAAGACATATAACGAGTTCATACTTGCTAGGTTTAAAAACAGTTTAGCTGGGCTAACTTAAATGAAACTTAAAAAAGAGGAAAAAATGGAGGTAAACATAATTATTTTACATAATTAATGACTTAGAAAGGATACCGAACAAACATCAGAGCTACAGACAAGTCTGGACCGTACTCTTAATATGGCAATAAATCTGGTCTGATCAGATCTGTATATAGCCGTTATTGCTCTTTAACAACTGAGCCAGATCATCGGCTTTTAGTGGCCGGCTAAAGAGGTACCCCTGTATCTCTTCACACTGCAGTTCCCGAAGAAATTCCAGCTGAGATTTTTCTTCGACTCCCTCAGCGGTCACACTCAGCCCAAGGTTATGGGCGACGGCAATAATCGCCTGAGTAACTGAGGCATCACCTGGATCCGTAGTCACATGGGTAATAAAGGATCGATCCACTTTCAATTTATCGATGGGAAATCGTTTCAAATAACTCAAACTTGAGTATCCGGTGCCAAAGTCGTCTATCGCCAACTGAACCCCTAAGGCCTTCAGACGATGCAATGTTTCAACCGACCCTTCCACATCATCCATCAGCATATTCTCTGTTATTTCTAACTCCAGACAGTGCACGGGCAAGCCAGTATCCAACAGCACCTGACTCACCAGTTTTTCCAGATTCTGTTTAGCAAACTGGCGAACAGAGAGGTTTACGGCAACTCTAATTTCTGGAAGCCCTTGTACCTGCCACGCCCGGGTTTGATGACAAGCCTCTCTCAGTACCCACTCACCAATCGGGGAAATCAATCCTGTTTCTTCCGCCACCGGAATAAACTCAACCGGTGATACAAATCCGAGTTCTTTGCTATGCCAGCGCAACAGCGCCTCAACCCCAATAATTCTCCCGCTAGACATCTCAACCTGAGGCTGGTAATTCAGAGACAACTCATTCAATTCGATAGCATGTCTTAGGTGACTTTCCAGTTCTAACCGACGTTTAGCTACGATATTCATCGATTTTACAAACAGCTCGTAACCATTTTTTCCTGCATGCTTAACAAAATACATCGCGGCATCAACGTTCTTCATCAGGCTGTCTACATCTTCACCATGATGAGGAAAAATAGCGATACCTATACTCGGAGTCACCACAACCTCATGACCCGCCAGGTCGATAGTCATACCTATAGATTCAAGAATCCGGCGGGCAGCCTCTTCAGCATCGCTGATCTGATTTATTTCAGGTAATAACACAGTAAACTCATCGCCACCGAATCGAGCGACTAATGGACTACTCTGATCATTATCACTGACACTCTCAGTAATCCTACGAGCAACCTCCTGTAGCAATAGGTCACCCATACCATGACCAAATGTATCGTTAATACGTTTGAAATTATCCAGATCTAAAAACAGCACCGCCCCCAGAAAACCATTTCGATCAGCGGTTTCTATAGCCAGTTTAACCCGTTCACTAAATACGCTCCGGTTTGCCAAGCCAGTAAGGCTATCAAAGCGGGCCAATCTAAGAACCTGATCTTGGGCCTGTTTAAGCTCAGACACATCCAGCATAGTTCCTGCGATCAGGGTTGCCTTCCCCTCATCATCACAGAAGACTTCTACCTGATGCTGCATATTCATCAGGCCCTGGCCGGGAATACCAATACTATGATTAATGCCCGACATAAACCCAGAATAATGACAGTTAAGCTGCTCTTTTAACCAATGCCTAAGTTGACATCGCTCCCTGGCAGGAACACAGCGTAAAAAAGACCTGAAACCAGGTTTCGTCCGACCTCGCTGACCGCCTAACAGTTGGTAGAACTGATCAGACCAGTAAATTTCACCACTAGTGACATGCCATTCCCAGTTTCCCAATCGGGCAATTCGCTGCGCATTACCCAGACGCGTTTCACTAATCTGTAACTCACGCAGCTGTTCCGTGGTATTACTGGCCCTGATCATATAGTTGAGGCGATGACCCAGGATTTTCCAGTTAAAAGGCTTAGTCACAAAATCAGTCGCGCCAGCAGCATAGGCTTCACGGACGGAGTCGAGGTCATCCTGCCCCGTCGCCATCAAGATCGGCACAAGTTTGCCACAAGGTAAGCTACGTAACTGACGACAAACTTCGAAGCCATTCAGTTCAGGCATCTCTACATCCATCAGCACGATATCTGGCTGAGCGTCCTGAAAGGTTCGAAGTGCTGTCACACCATTATCTGCCAACAGAACCTCAAACCCTTCCTGTTGCAGGGACTGAGTCGCCAGTAAGCGAGCCGTCAGATCATCATCAACAACTAATACTCTGCAAATTACAGGTGTCACATCACTCACTATAGACATGCTCACCTTCTCTCTCTTTAATATCGAGTAACGTCTGACTCACCCTAAGATAAGCACCTTCAATCTGAGAGACTAACTCATCAGATTTTTCTATTGTTTTATCCCGGCCAACCTGTTCCAGCGCTTTACATAACTCAGCCAGATTCATCGCCCCAAGATTGTAACTACTGGACTTAAAGCTATGAGCCGCGACTCTGAGCATCTCAGAATCCTGGGCTTCTATCGCCGCATTAATGCGGGCCAGGTCGTCAGGTGATTTTTCAAGGTATGCAGTAATAATTTTATGTAGAAATACGCCACTGGTATCCATCTCAATCAGTTGTGAAATGACATCTCTGTCAATCTCCCCCATCTGTTCAGGATTTTCTCTCTCACCAGACTCCGTTGGCACCACGGTGTAAGACTCTTTCAACTCAGCACAGCCATCACCACTACCACCCAGCCAACGTTTTAAAATAAGACTAATCTGTCTTTTATTAAAAGGTTTCGCCAGGTAATCATCCATGCCTACTTGCAAACAGCGCTCCCGATCATCGGCCATAGCATTGGCGGTCAGAGCGATCACAGGAAGATGAGGCCGCTGTTTATCACGTTCCAGTTTCCGAAGCTCTTGAGTCGCCTGATAACCATCCATCTCTGGCATCTGGCAGTCCATCAGCACCAACTGGTAATCGGTCTGCTGCAGCATCTTCAACGCTTCAACCCCATTGCCCGCAGTATCAACAGTAACACCCAATCCTCTCAGAGCCTGCAGCGCGTACTCCTGATTCACCGGATGATCTTCCACCAGCAGAATATGCCCTGACACAGAATCTAGCTCTGCAAGCCGACGAAGTTCAGGCCGTTCCTGTTTAGGAAGCAGATCTGTTTTCGCCATTTTCAGGCCAAACCAAAAGGTGGTGCCTTTCTCCAGCTCACTGGAGAAGTCGATCGCTCCCCCCATCATCTCGATCAGTTGACGAGAGATTGCTAACCCGAGACCGGTGCCACCAAAATTTCGGGTGGTAGAGCTATCAGCCTGAGCAAAGGACTCAAAAATCACGCTTTGATGTTCTGAGGAGATGCCAACGCCAGTATCTGCAATCCGGAACTGAAAAGAGATCTCTTGTTCAGTGTCTTCAAATACGACAGCCGTCACTTCAACCGTCCCCTGAAGTGTGAACTTAATTGCATTACCGATAAGATTCGTCAATATCTGTCGGAGCCGCATAGCATCACCCATTACCACTGTATCGAGCTCAGGCGGCAGGTGACAAATAAGCGTCAAACCTTTCTTTTGCGCCTGAGTATCAAGAATGGACACTTGGGTCTGAATCAGATCAGTCAAGTTCAAGGGGTGGTCTTCGAGTTTTAGCTTACCCGCCTCAATCTTAGAAAAATCCAGGATATCATTGATAATATCCAGCAAGCCTTCACCGGAATACCGAATCATCTCCATAAAACGGCGCTGTTCTTCAGTCAGATCGCTTTCCAGAACTAGATCACTCATGCCAAGCACACCGTTCATTGGAGTGCGAATTTCATGGCTCATTGTCGCCAGAAATTCACTTTTCGCCTGGCTAGCCTTAATCGCGGTCTCTTTCTCTTTATGTACTTGCTGAATAGTTTTTCTGATTGCCATCTCCATGAACAGAAATGACTCAGCCAGACGGCCAATCTCATCTTTATTTTTCTGAGCAAGATTCATGACTTTCTTGCTCTGATCCGCAGGCCTTATAAAGTCCTGATCAGGCAGCGACATTGCATAAGATGCCAGAATATTTAACGGGCGGGCCATACGAAATACCAGAATGAAAGCAGCACCAATACTGATCATAAAAATCAGCCCGATGATCAGACTTTGCTGAGCAACCACCGTTCGGCCAGGCGCTGAAATCTCAGCAATCGGAACCACGACAGCGGAGTACCAATCAAACGCTTTAAAGTAACTAAAGTAGATCTGTACTTCTCGGCCTCCTGTAAAGGGACTCTGATGACGAATTGAGTCCTCGCCACGACCATGGGCCTCAATAATTTGTTCAAGCACGCCCGCTTGACTCCAGTCCAGATCATCCGTGGTAATTCCACCCTGCAAACGCTGTAGTGGCGGTTCTATCAACGCATTCTGTTGGCCATTAAACAGAATCGCATAACCTGTCTCAGCAACCTGAAGCTTATTAAACGTAGTTCGTAGCGCGTCAACAATCGAACTCATCTTCTGCTGACTTTGCTGTTCAACATCGGAAAAATTAACCACAATAGCCAGTGTCCAGTCCCAAGATGAGACAGGAATAAAGTACCCCATATACTTATCGCCATTAGGGAGGCCCGGTTTGTGCCAATAGAAAATTCCGCTATCGCCTTTCGGGTCCAGCCGGTCATAGCGCATCGATTGATGCAGTTGACGCCCTTTCAGGTCTCGTAAACCCGCTATTGAAGTGCCGGTAAGCGCATGATCCGTTGAACCGATAATAGCGCCATCAGCACCGAACAGGATCAGGTCTCCATTATCAAAATCGACACTTTCAATCCAGTTTAGAGCAGTATCTTTTGCGACACCTTCACTCAGAAGGTTGGGCTTTGAAACATGAGCATAGCTATCTAATACCGATTTCCCCAAGCGTGTTAATTGGCGCATATCCCTTTTTATTTTATGAAGAATATCGACTTTTTCAGTCACTAACTGATCATATCCAGCACGTATATTCAGGTCGGCAAGCTGCAATACGTTCAGAGCTGATTTCTGCTCCGCAACTAGCATTGCCTGACCCACATCTCGTTGGGTAAAGTACATCACACCAGCTGCGGTGCCGAGTAACACCGCGACAACAAGCGCAATAATTTTAAATTTGAAACTGGACAACATACTCAGTACTCAGGGTTGTTCTATCTGCCAATAAAGTTGATCTGCAGCCGCCAGAAGTTCTGCATCAAGATACAGTCCGATCTGTTCTGCTGTTTTAAGATTAAGGGTGATCCTGTCAGCTTCTGCCGATACATTCATCAGGGAGGCAGGCTTTCCACCATTAAATATTTTTCCGGCTATATTGGAAAGTAATCGCCCTTCTTCCCGAAACCCTTCTACCTGGGACAGGCTCATAAGATAACCCAGTTTAACCTCACGCTGCCCATACTGAGAGAAGGTTGGAATACTATGCTGATTAGCGATATCGACTAGAGCCGGGATAGTTTGATTGTTAACACCTCCCTGAACCGTCACGTAAATCGCATCCACCTTTCCCGCCAGTTCAGTGAAACAATCGATAACCGATTGGTCGGCCTGAACCTGGTCCACTATATCGCTCTGAGTATGGCAACTGATTACCTGAAAATTTCGTTCTGCAGCCAGTCGCTCGATAGTATCAATTGAGGCATAGCTGCGGCCTTCATAACTATCCTCAAAAGCCACGCCCAGTGTTTTAAAACGGATCAGATCATGAAACAGCGTTACCTGGCGTTCATAGCGCAACGGGTCTTCCGTAATATAGATATGCCGATATGACTCATCATTTTCTTGAACCAGTCCGACCGTTCGCGGGTCATTCACCGAAATAACCATCGTCGGCACCGAATGTCTGTCAACGGCTATATCAATACCCGCCCAGGTGCCCATCGCTAATATGAGATTTATCTCGCCACTCTTTTGTAGACGACCGACTACCAGTTCACGTAATTCTGCTCGATATTCTCTATCCCAGTCCGCACTGTAAAAGCCATCAGGCAAAAATTCGATGTAGTCGCTTTCGACATTAACTATCAGCCAATCCCATAACTCACCTGCAGATGAGAACTGGCTCGGAATTTTTTTAGGGCTGATCCAACCCTGCTCCATCAGCCCCTCGGTAGTCACTCTAAGGTACTGATAATAATCACGATACTCACCGCCTTGATAATAGGCCAGACGCCACTTTTCTCCCTGGTTAAGGCATGGTTTGCTATCTATTTCAGTCGCCTGAAGGGGAGAATAAAAACAGGACATTAATAACACTATCCCTGTCAGCCAAAATCTCAGCTGTTGCTTTCCCTGTTGTAACATAGAGTCACTTATATCCTTGTTTTATATTTATTCTTCAGGAATCTCTCGATAAACCTCATCCGCTGCACCCAGCAACAGTAATGGCGGATTAAAGCCAACAATCTCTGCTGTTTTTAGGTTCACCGCCATCCGGGGAGGCTCTTCAAAAAGTTGAGTTAATTGATTAGGTAACGCCCCGTTAAATACTTTGGCAAAAGTAGACGCATGAAATTCACCCACGTAGCGAAATCCCGCCTGAGACAAGCTCAACAGAAAACCTTTACTAACCTCTTCTGAACCTGACTGGGAAAACGTTGGTACCCGATGTTTATTAGCAATGCTGACCAATTTACTAATGCTGTCACTGGTAATACCACCCTGCACGGTGACATAGATAGCATCAACCTTCGGAGCCAGCTTCTCAAAACAATTAACAACACTTGCTTCGGCTTTTGCAGTATCTTTAATGTCACTCTGGGTGTAACAACGAGCAATGTTAAATCCCCGCTCCTTGCTTAGCTTTTCAATAACATCCAGCGCAGCATAGCTACGTCCATTATCAGAATTTTCATAGGCCACCCCTAAGTTTCTGAAATTAACAATATCGTGAAATACCCGCACCTGACGTTCATAGCGATTTGGATCCAGGGTGGCATGTATATGATCAAAACCAGAATCATCAACGCTCTTAATAATTCCAGCAGCTAATGGGTCGCTGGCAGAAAGCACCATTGTTGAAGTGCTATGACGATCATTGGAAAGCGCTTTGCCTGCCCAGGTCCCCATAGCAATCATTAGATCAATATCATTTTCATGATTCAGCCGAGAAACTATCTCTTCTGCCATCTGATCCCGCTGGGTCTCATGCCATTGCGCGTTATAGTGAGCATCTTCTACAAACTCAATATATTTACTATCGACCCCCCTCAACCATTGCCAAAATAGCGCGGTTTGCTCGCCCTCCTGATCCGGGACCTCAACTTTATCAATCCAGCCTTTCTGCATCAGGCCTTTAACCGTTTCGATCAGAATTTTCTGATAATCGGTATATTCGCCACCTTCAAAGTAGCCAATCCGCCATCGCTGATCACCATTCATTACTGGCTCTGTAGGAAAAGTCTCTTTATCTGTATACGATCCAGCCAGCGCAACTGGCACCATCAAACAACACAAAATGACTAAACACAGGCTTTTTATACACCGCATAACCTCTCCTCTCCCCCTACAGGAATACATCTCATCCATTTATACACTTGTTCGAAAAAGGATGATATTCAACTTATATAACCTACATCAATCTAAACGTCTGATAACAACTTTATCTGATAGCTGCTCACTCTGAATACAGGCAAGAGTGTGTCGCCAGTCTATCTCCTGTTCATCGCCAGACAGCACATCAGCAACTGTTTCAGCCAGTGATGCACTATGCGCATCTCTAATATTGATACCGGAGATAAATTCCAGTTCTTCAATAGAGACCTCCCCAGTCGCCAACATTTCCAACGGCCCTGCTGGCAGCAAGGTGTTCTTCTGTTCAATCATGATGGCCTGCATGCCAGAGAGATAACCATCAGTACAGCTTTCAGCCACTAGAGCAGCTTTCTGAGCTTCTCCCTCCTGCGTCAACATATCCACGATTCCCTGCTGCATCTGGGGCAGATAATCCGCCTGATAATAGCCGCCTAAACAGGTAACTCCCCGAGCCAGCGATATTGCCAGAAAACAACTGAATACTGAGGGCAGTAACTGCCCCTGGTTTATCGCTTCAGCAAGAGGCTCTGCCTCAATACTGTAGCGATACTCAACACCATTATCGTCACAACCGCAGAGCATCCGCTGCCCCAAATCCTCAACCAGCATCAGAGGAATACGACGAAAACGTTTATCGACGCCCCAAAAACAAAAAGTGCCGGCCCCGGGCATCTGTTTCATTTCAGAATCAGACTTCCCCTCCCAACGTTGCTCCAATAGATCCTGATTCCAGCACCCCCCGACACTATTCAGCCGCTGATAGAGCTTTGAAATCATCCCTTTATCAAAGAGTAGTGAAACTAAACTACCCGAGTTCTGAAGATCACGAAGCAGCAGTTTCTGCGTTAATTTTTCGAGTTCAATAGTGACCAATTGAGGCATCTTAGCAGAGGCTGTAAAAAGGCGACTCCAGATACGTTCATTTAAGATCACAGATTGGGCAGAATAGCTCTGTTGGGCCTGAACATCTTCTGACAGATATTCACCCTCTATCAGCTGCAGCAACGACTCGATTAAGGAGGAATCTGCACCTTGTGCAGCAACGTCCTGAACCCGCTTCAGCACAGGTTTTATCATATTAATATCAAGACCTTTCACCCGAGCCACCGGCTGTCGCCTGAGTTTATTTGAGTAAAAAGGTATTCGTAATGGCCAAACCCCGTCATTACAATCAGTGCCGTACAAAAGAGCTCCCCGGGGATAGGTAACATTATCCAGGGGGATATTGGCACAAGAAAAAACAGGAATAGTTGATATCCCTTCGATCTGCCGTTTAGCCAGACCAAATAGCATACTCCCTTGCACTGACTGAGCAAAAAAGTCGACCCCGTGATGGTTGGTCGTCAGCGCTACCGGATGCTTTAAAAAATCAGCAGCAGTGCGCTCTGCGAGCTGCTTACCTAACAAGGGTTCAACATACTCATGAATCACTTCTGCAATATCGGAGCAGGGTTGATAACTGATCTGACTCACCCTACAGATTTGCTGAAGATACTCTGCAACGGAAAGATTCCCCGCCGATGATAATACCCGGTCAACCACCGGAGCCTCCCGACAAACAATACTAAGGAGCTGCTCTGCCAGATTCTGCTTATCAGTGATAACACCGCTATTCATGAGTAATACCAACCGGCTTAATGACCGGAGAACCCCTTGGGACCCAGGTAAGAAGAGCAAAAAGAATAGCCGTTATCAGATAGATAACCCCAAACATCATAACGCCATTCTCGATATCTGTGGTTGCAATAATAGCTGCAAAAATAACCGGCCCGAGCATCTGGCCTACCCGGCTACTAGAGCGAAAGATCCCCATAGACTTTCCTTCACCATAACGACCCGTAACTTCCTGTTTTAATACAAAAGCACTTTGTGCGGACAATACCAAACAGTTCGAAAGCCCTAATAAGAGAACTGATAGCGTAACCGCAACTACACCATCGAGAACACCAAACACGAGAAAGGCTCCACCTCCCAGAACGCAGCCCAGAATTATCGGCCCCCGTTTAGTTTCACTCTGATCAGCAAACCGCCCAATCGCCGGGCCCAGCAAAGCTAAAACCACACCAAATAGCATCAACACTTGCCCGATAGAAGCATCATTCAGACCCGCACGATTCAGATAAACCGGACTGAAATAGTTCAAAAAACCAACCACTGCAATCGACGCCGGCATACTACTGAACAGCGTTGCTGCTAACACCTGACGATCAAACAGAAAGCTCATAAAAGATGGCGAAGGGGGAGTAACTTTGTCTGTATTTAGTTTTGTTACAGAGTCTACTTTCTTTGTCTGTTCAGCTTTCTTAACCACCTCATCCCCTACAGGTTGAGACAGCGTTAGTAAGCCATAAAGAATAACGCTAAAGACAACCAAAGCACCCAGCAGGAATACCGGGCCATAACCAAACTGCTCAGCGAGTACAGCACCCGTTGCCGCGCCACAGATGCTGCCGGAATAAAGCCCCGCAAAAAGATGCGCCAATCCTCTTGCTTTATTACTGCTATCAGTATGTTTGATCACATACCCCTGAGACGCTAACAAGGTCAAACCATAACCAAACCCGAGCACCCCTCTGGAGAGAATAAACTGCACAGCATCAGGCGCTAGCCATGAGTAAAGGCAACCCAGCCCTGTTATCACCAGGCCAGTATAAAACGGTGCCTTCCAGCCACTTTTATCCAACCAGACACCGCAGCACAAGATCGCCACGCCTACACAAAAAAACTCGACCGATATAGGTAATCCGATCAGCAGATCAGGGCTGATGCTACTCAAACTTTGCGGTAACGTTTCCATATGCAAAGGAATAAATGCCATCGACAGATCAATGCCAAAAAGAAATAGAAAGATGGCCGGTCGCATCTGCTTAAAATGCACGGTTTTTAGCTTAGGCTGGCGACTACCGCTCTGTTGAAATACCGCTAGCTCAAGTGCAAACAGAAAGGTAATCAGCAAGGCTGTGCCCAAATCAAACAGAGATAAAGCCTTAGAGCCCTGTAAAAAGTGCTGTAAACAGAGCAAAGACAAAGAGACACCGCAAAGCGCCATCATCAAACGGCTAATGCTTGCCCCTGATAAGGATGCTGTTCTTCTTTGACTGAACTGAATCATTGCCAATAAAAGAGTCGGAAAAGCGATCGCATATCCGCCCCAATAGATAACCTCTATTAGTGAGATATCTATAGCAGCACGCTCATAAGCAGCAAATATAAGCAATGCCGCTAGGCTAGTAATGAAGAGAAGCTGTAGGCAACCACTAAAGAACAACTTAATCGCAGAACGCTCCATCATGGTACTACCCTGTTGATATCGCTCCCTGTAATATCTTTAGACGATAGTTTCTCTATCACCCGATGATGCTCAGGTAGCAAACGGTATACACCATCAAACAACATCACCGGCGAACTGGCTAAAGACCAACCTTCATCAGAACGATTGATCCTTATTCGCGCGTTATCATCATGCCAGCGGCAGCGATGGGGCAAAATATCGATCTCATCCAACGTTAATTGACTGAGTTTGCTGTAGACATAAGCAACCGCCAGAGCGCCGGTTCCACAGGCCAGTGTTTCTCTGTTTATCCCCCTTTCATAACAGCGATTCTCGAGCACTCCAGACCGTTGGCTTCTAGCCAGATTAACATTGATTCCTGCGGGAAATATCTCTTTATAACGAGCATTCATATACTTCCCAATATGCTCCACCAGCCAGGTACCGAAACTTTCACGTCGGTCTTTAACCGACCATTGTTCAGAACTACCAAAAATATAATCAGCCAGCTCAGGTATAGAGAAATCACTATCAGGAAAAATCACCAGATGGGGCTCCCCAGTGAAAACTAAATAAGCCTTAAGTTGTAATTCCCTCTCATCACTGAAGGCACGCAGATCGCCAGCCCGAAAGTTAATTTTAATATCAGAGTATAAATCGATTGTTTCAGTAAAGGCTTCAGAGAAACCAGCAGTTGCTAGTTCAACTGGTGCTTTACGGGGGTGCCCAAGGTTAACCCAACCGCCCATGCTATCTGCACCGGCACCAATCTGAATAACCTTAGGTTCAGGCAGAGGAATCTCTGTCATAATTGACGCAGAAGTCACCCCATGCTGATGCAACAGATAACTGGCTACGCACATCAGACCATTACCGCAACAAAGTGCTTCTTCGCCATCAGGCTCGAACATCCTAAACAGATAATTAGCCTGTTCGGCCTCTGGTGGCCAACACCAATAAGGACGCTCTTTAGCGATAGCTTGCAACGCCTCTTTACTACAACGTTGAATTACCAGTAAATTATCGCAACCCACCCCAAAACTGATATTAGTCGCCTGAAACGCAAACCGTGACATTTCATACTCAGTGAGAGACGTATGCTCCGTTTCATCAACAATAACAAAGTTATTACCGCATGATGTGTACTTAACAAACGGAACTAATTTCATGGTAAATTTCCGATAGCGTTCGTGGGAATTCCAGAAGCCAGGAATATAAAAATTCTCACACATAAACCACACCTGTCTGCACACAAGTACTACTACTCAAATGCCGATAGGTAAAAGCTTATTTCGATATGTACGAGACTACATTCAAGACAGAAAACTCGCCGATCAAACAAACGTTTTATTTTATTATAAGCATGCAACTTACCATCACACTAGTCGGTTTATCAAACGAGGGGCTACCCAAAATGAGGTTAACAAATAGATAATAGAGCTGATTTTTCAAGGAATTAGCGCTGAAGCAGTTGTATGTCTGAGGTTATAGCTGCCAGCTGGTTCTAGTCGAAACGAAGTGTTATTCCGCCCTAATAAGAACAATCACTATATATAGCGCTGAATACGTCTGGAAAACATATCAACTGCAATATTCAACAAAGCAGCTGTCAAAATCAGCACCAGCGCCACATCAAAGCGGATTTCCTGTATCGCACTGTCTACAAAGAATCCAAGCGTATGGATACCCAAGATACCCAGGATGGCAGTTTCCCGCATAATCACTTCCCAGCGGTAAAGCATAAAAGAGAGAAAAGAGGGGTAAATACGAGGTAATAGCTCATAAAAATAGCGATCTAAGCGTCGTTTGGGGAGATCTGATCGCAGTACTAATTCATTACTATGTCGCCCTGAAAGATAGCCAATCAGAGCCCCGTTATGGATTGCCAGAGCTATCACTGCCGGTAACATTGAAGGGCCGAGCAACTGTAACAATATGTATGCCAAAAGATATTCCGGCGTAGAACGAGCGATCACCAGCAGCACATAACCGGGCATCCGACCGGGTAAGCTATAACAGTATCGACTAATCAATGGGAACATAATCAAAGCACACAAACCGGTTACTACCAACGCTATCTGAGACAAAACTAAAGTATTCCAGATCCCAGGCAACGCCTGGTTAAACATAATATCTGAAGTCCATTGGGATAGTTTAGATAAGCTTTCCCATTGCCCTCCTGCTTCGCTATTACGAAGCGGGGCCGGAATAATATCTTCAGAAATAAAGCGCCAGGCATTCCCCCAGACAATAGGCATGCCATCCCCTAAGAAAAAGGGAGATCCCAGAAAAAGTGCAGGCAAAGTCCATCGTCTCAACCAGATTTTCTTAGTGGCTATCAGCAGGTAAAAAAGCATTAACAGTGCGGCGACTTCGGAGTAATAGCCTTGTGAAAATGAAGATTCCAGGTAATAGCCCAACGTTGGTAGCCCAACAAAACCAAGAATAGCGCTACTGCGAATACCACACTCTAAACGATATGAGGTGTAACTAACCAAATGAGGCCAGGCGAGAGGCAAACGGGTGTAAAGAAGCGTATTGAGATAACCCGTTCCGGAAGGCAACGTCCGTGCTGGCAGCATTGGCACTTGAGCCAACATTTCAGCATACATACGCGCGAAGATACCACTATAAGGAATGGCAATCGCCAATAATCCAGTCAACGGATGAAGACCAAAAAACTGCAAAAAAATCAGCGCCCAAAACAGCTCATGTATAGAGCGTACCAGTGCACAGAAACCACGAACAAATGCATTATGAAACATCAGTGCCAGTAAGAAACCTCCGACGACTGCCAGAGCCACTCCGGCAAAGGCAAACGCCAGAGTAGACAACAAGGCTTCAAGCACTAAACTCGACTGCATCAGACTGGGATGAAATAAACCGTCTGCAAGACGCCACATCTCAGCCCAGGGATCGATACTGGAAATTTCAAGATCTGCAACAAAAAGGCAGCATATCGCCACCAGTACAAACCCTATGCTAGTTTTGACACCGCCAGACCAACGAGATAAAGAGGAAAGCATCGCCTCAGTAAAACTCATTTAGCGATGAGACAGTGAGGCGATGCGCAGACTCATCCAGAACCAGTTCCCCATTTTGGATCGCAATAATCCGCTGACCATACCGCAGCGCTCGATCGACATCATGCAAACTGATAACCGCCGTTGCAAAATATTGCCCCAGCAGCGCCATCACCCTGTCAGCTTCCGGGCCATCTAGTGCAGAAACAGGCTCATCGGCCAGTAAAACAGGGGCCGCCTGATACAACGCCCGAGCAACAGCAACCCGCTGCTGCTGCCCACCGGATAATTCAGCTACTGCAGAGAAACATTTCTCATCTAAGCCTAACTGCTCAAGCAACGGAGTAACCTCCGCTATCCGCGCGACCGCAGGGTAAATAAAATTCAGACAATTCCGCAAGGCACTATAACGTTGCAAGCGCCCCATGTAGACATTGTGATAAACACTAAGATTTTCTACCAAACCGAGATCCTGAGGAATTAACGCGCAATCCTGTCTGTTCTCAGTGTAGAGATGATTCAACAGTGTCGATTTACCACAACCGCTTTTACCCAGTAAAATCAGGTGCTCACCTGCCCGGACATCCAGAGTGACAGGCCCTAAGACCCGGTGGTTTCCATATGTCAGATAAGCATCCTGAATAGCCAGGCTCGACATTAGTCCAGTAGACCTATCTGCTTAGCCACCTTACGAACTGGTTCGAAGTCTGAATTAGACGCTGGGATAAAGCCCTGTCGAGGGAAACTACTTAACAGTTCCGGATCATTCATCTTCAACAAAGCCTGTTCAACACGGTCAGTAAAGCCCTCGCCATATGCCGCATCAAGATCGCCCCGAAGAGTCCACTGATAATCAGGATAGGTCGGCGTTTCCCAAATCACTTTAACCTTGGCAGTATCGACTTTACCCGCCTCTACTGCGGCATCCCATACTTTATAGTTCAGTGCGCCCAACTGGTAAGCACCAGATTCTACCAAAGCAATTGTTCGCGAGTGATTACCACTAAAACCAACTCGCTTAAACAGCTCATCAGGGCTTTGGCCAAACTGCTCACGCAGATGATACTCTGGCATCAAGCGTCCAGAAGTGGATCCTTTAGACCCAAAGGTAAATGTCAGTCCATCAATTGATTGAGGCAACCGATCAGCTGCACTCAGCCCAGTGCTCTGATGTGCAATAAAATAGGATTTAAATTCAGGATCTTCGACCCCCTGCGCGACCGCACGTGAACCTGGCACCAGTTCACGTGCCTTAACGCCGGAAAGCCCACCAAACCAAGCAAGTTGAACCTGATTATTCCTAAACGCAGTAATAGTGGCTGCATATGATTTAACAGGAATAAAACGAACCTCTGTCTGCAGCTCCTGCTGTAAGTAATCCGCTACTTTCTGAAATCGCTGTTTCAATTGAGTTTCATCCTGATCTGGAATAGCGGTAAACACAAAAGTCGGTGTTGCAAAGGCTGAACCAGCCAGAATCATCAAAGCAAGCACTCTAAACATCATTTTAAACATTTATTTCGTTCCAGAATAATCAGTAAAATTAGGGACGCTATTTTCGCATAATAAGGGTTAACAATGCAGCCAGTTTCTATGCGATCAAAGCAGTATCAGTCCCCTATATAAACAACTGTTTCATAAAAGTTATGATATTTAAATTAAAAAACTATTGTTAAGAGACTATGCTGAACTAACATTCAGCCCGTACTGGTGATTAAACGCAGTTACTTATTACTTTTATCACATAGAATATTTATATCGTCCTCCCTGTTGTTTCATGGCGGTTTCAGTGGGGGATTAGCATAAACCGTTTGTTTTTTATCCAACGGATACCGGATACTGATTTATGCAAAACCGCATGCTTAAATATTTACTGGTTATGCTTAGCATTGCCATTCCGACAACCAGCCAAAGCGCAGAAGCATTGACCCCTGCCAGCCTGCAACTGATTTGGAAACATCAGTTCCAGTTTGCCGGTTACTATATGGCAAAGCATAAAGGGTTTTATCGGGATGCTGGCATTGAACTCTCAATCCACGAATTCGAAAGTAACGAAGATCCTGTCGAGCTCGTCCTCAACGGCACTAGAGATTTTGCTGTAGGCCGTTCGACGATTCTATCTCAACGGATAAAAGGCGCTGATATCGTCGCCCTGTTATCAGCCTTCCAAAACTCCCCATTAATGCTGTTAACCACTAAAAAATCAGGCATAAAGACACCTGCTGATCTCTTAAACAAGCGTATTATGATGACCCCCGATGCAGAGAAACAGGTCGAACTGCTTGCAATGCTACGTCAGTCGGGCGTCAGCCCCAGCGACTTTACACGACAGGAACACAGCTTTGATATTAATTCCCTTATCAAGGGAGAAACAGATGCAATGGCCTCCTATATATCCAACGAGCCATTTCAAATGAAGCAACTGGGAGAAGAGTACAACATCATCCACCCGAAAGACTTCGGTTTTCACATGTATTCCGATCTGCTATTTACTTCTAAATCACTACTTCAAAAAAATCCGGCCCTCGTCGAGTCGTTTCGCAACGCAACAATAAAGGGCTGGTTGTATGCCTTCGATCACATAGAAGAAACCGCAGAGCTGATTATTTCAGACTATAACAGTCAGAACCGCTCCAGAGAGGCGCTCATATTTGAAGGGGAACAGTTAACCAGACTAGCTTTTGATAAAAAGGAAAACTTCGGCTCCCTGAGTCAGGAAAAGCTGGAAGTGATATCTCAGCTTTATCTTCTGTTTAACTATATTTCTCCTGATTACAAAATCGGTGATTTCATCTACCGCCCCAAGGCAGAAAATCAATTATCACTGTCGATCAGCGAGCACTTGTTCCTGGCAACACACCCGGTACTCACCCTCTGCGGAAACCCTCATTGGGAACCATACAGTCAACTAACCAATAACCAATATGCAGGTTTTTTCCCAGATTACATGAGCCTTATTGGCCAACGCACTGGGCTTCAATTTGAAGTAGTTACCCACTCTTCTTGGGCTGAGACTATTAAGGCGATGAAGACTGGTGAATGCGACATTGTCCCTGGAGCGATGCAAACACCAGATAGAGCCCATTTTATGGGATTTTCCGATGCATTTATTAGCATACCCGCAGTCCTCGCAATAGATTCAAAGACTCCTGAGGACATTTCTTTAAATGAACTATTTAAAAAACCTATAGCCATAGTTGCCGGCTCAGCTTTCATCGAAATAATAAAAAGCCGTTACCCCAACACTACAATTATTGGCGTTAACTCTGTCGAAGAGGGATTAACGCAACTCAAAAAGAACAAGGTAATCGCTCTTCTGGATGCCCCTAACAGCATCAGTTCTGCGATTAGTCGAACCGACGTTACCGGCATAAGAATAGTCGATCAGGTTCGAGATAACTGGGACCTCAGTATCGCCGTTAATCACAAATACCATGACTCGCCTCTCTTAAGCATCTTTGATAAAGCGATCGCATCCATTAAGCAGAAAGAGCGTGACGCAATCAGTGACCGCTGGGTAAAAATTGCCTTTGTTCATGAAACTGATTACACCCTAATATGGCAGTTATTACTGGGTGCAAGTCTGTTGCTTATTTTCTTAGCTTATAGGTACCGACTGATTCATGTCCACAATACACAATTAGAAAAGGTGGCGAGACAAGATCAACTAACGGGGATTAATAACAGACGCGCTGTAATCGAAGCATTGAAGGAAAATAGTGCTATCGCTGTACGATATAACCGGCCGGTTTCATTGATTTTTTTTGATCTGGATGATTTCAAACTCATCAATGACCGTTTTGGCCATTTTGAAGGTGACATCGTCCTCAAAACCGTTGCACACATACTCAAAGACAATTGCCGTCAGAGCGATGTTTACGGCCGCTGGGGAGGAGAAGAGTTTCTTATTATTCTACCCGAATCCAATTTATGCCAGGCCTTTCAAAGCGCCGAGAAACTACGCCGGGCCTTAGAAATGCAGAATTTCAATCCAACAATACCTGATACCATCACCGGCAGTTTTGGCGTTGCTCAACTCAAACCAGGCGAATCAATTAACAGTATTATCCAACGGGTAGATCTGGCTCTTTACCAAGCAAAATCTGCAGGCAAAAACTGTGTTTTCAAAGATGTCAGCATCACCTCCACAACTTCAGAAAAATCCAGTCTGGCCAGTTAATTCATTCGCACAGGATAGCCCCCTCAGGTCTCAGAGAGTACAATCCACTTAATTATTAAACGGATTCAAACATGTCCTTTGAAAGCGCCCTCACCTTTTTTATCGCTATCTTTATTTTCGGTATAACTCCGGGACCGGGTGTGTTTGCAATCTTGGCAAAATCGATAATTGAGGGCCCTAGACGTTGTATTATGTTGGCTCTGGGGATGACTATCAGTGATATAGTCTATCTGACACTTGCATGCTTAGGGTTAGCGGCCATTGCAGAACACTGGGGTGGGCTCTTCACTCTGATCCGCTGGCTTGGTGCTGCTTACCTTATCTGGTTGGGATTAAAGTTATTCACCAGCAAACCTGATCTAAAGACCTCAGCACCTATGGTAAATAAGCGTTCTTCCCTTGAGTTTGTTCAAGGATTTCTCATCTCAGCATCAAATCCGAAAGTTATCCTCTTTTATATGGCCTTTCTGCCAACTTTCATGGATCTGACTGTTCTGAACAGCGGAGACATTGCCCTGGCGGCTACGCTAACATTGTTTGCTTTAATGCTTGGGCTGATGTTAATTGCCTTTTGTGCACATTGGGCGAGTGCCAGACTCCGTTCAAAACAAGCGGCAAAGCGACTAAACCAGAGCGCTGGTGTGATAATGATGGGGGCCGGTGTTTATCTGGCCGCTCGCAATTAGATCGTATTACTTAATTATTTCGTCCAACTTTTTATCAATTCTCGACGCTTAATATCACAGGACTTCGATGGAAACCTTTGCTGCTCCCCAGGGAGAATTTGAACTAACACGCTTTCCTCTCAGATCAAAAGAAACCTTACGTGCCTGGGATGCCGCTGACGAGTACCTACTTAATTTTCTGATGGAAGAGCAACTCATCACAACAGAGAGCAGGGTTCTTATTTTAAATGATAATTTTGGAGCGCTGGCCTGCGCCCTGTCAGAAACAAAACCCGTCGTCGTCAGTGATTCGTTTATCTCATTTCAAGGAATACTGGAAAACCTGAAAAGAAATAACATAGAGGAGTGCAGCGTTGCATTCAGGAATTCTTTGGAAGAATACGGCGAAATTAATCATCCCTATAACCTGGTAATACTTAAAGTCACCAAAAGCTTGGCTCAACTGGAAGATCAGCTACACAGAATCCGGCCTTATATAGATAAAGATACACGGATTATTGCTGCCGGGATGGTGAAAGGGATTCATAGCTCAACACTTCAACTGTTTGAGTCCATAATTGGCACCACAACAACATCCCTCGCTCGCAAAAAGGCACGTTTAATTTACAGCCACTTAAATCCTGCACTGATCATTCCTGAAAATAGTTATCCCAGGTCCTATACTCTGGAAAATACTCACTACGAAATTCTGAACCATGCCAACGTATTCTCTAGGGAGAAGCTGGATATTGGCACACGCTTCCTGATCGAAAATCTTCCGGTTAGTGATCATTATCAACAAATATTAGATCTAGGCTGCGGCAACGGCATTGTTGGGCTGATGACAGCCTCAGTAAACCCCAATGCCAGCGTAAGTTTTGTAGATGAATCGTATATGGCTGTTGCTTCCGCTAAAGCAAACTTTACAACAGCATTTCCCGACAGACAGGCAAATTTTACAGTGACAGACTGCTTGAGAGGCATTGCCGCTGACAGCTGTGATCTCATTCTAAACAACCCCCCTTTTCACCAACAAAACGCGATTGGCGATTTTATCGCCGTACAGATGTTTAAAGAATCTTTTGCCGCACTAAAAAAAGGGGGAGAGCTTTGGGTAATAGGTAACCGTCACCTTGGCTACCACGTAAAACTAAAACGACTTTTCGGTAACTGTTCAACTGTCGCAAGTAATAAAAAATTTGTAATCCTGAAAATGATAAAGAGTTAGTATTTACCACGCACCTCTACTGATATAGAAAAATAGCTTTTAGTTAAACAGCCGTTTACATTTAAGTTATTAACTTGCCCAGTATCGAATCGACCAATATATCTAAATACGGTATATTCATACCTTTGTAATTCCCACTGATTATATCTGGTCATATGTTTATCAGGAAAAGATGAACATGCTGTAGGTCATGAGTATGCAATGGATAATCGAACATAACGGTTTTATTATCGAAGCAATTTTGATGGGTACTTTTGTTATTTGGGTTGGTACACGGATCTGAGCAAGCCTAATTTCAGGAATGAACCACAACCATGCCATTCATTAGTTTTCCCCGAGCTCTTCGTAGCGTTGCAACAACCGCTATTTTCTTTGCCTGCTCTGCACAAAGTACCGAACAGAGCGAGCTCTCTGAGCTTGATTACTTCAACGATCTGCCCGTTACATTTTCCGCAACACGCTTATCTCAAACACTGAGCGAGGCGCCTGCTTCTGTCACAATTATAGACCGCCGGATGATTGAAGCTTCCAGCGCCCTGACTATTCCGGAACTGCTGCGCTTAGTTCCGGGTATGCAGTCTTACCATATTGCCACCAACAATTCTGCAGCCGCCTATCATGGCATGAGCGATAAATTCCCTCCGCGCATGGAGGTAATGATCAATGGTCGATCGGTCTACCTTCCGCTATTTTCTGCCGTCAGTTGGGAAACTCTGCCAATAACACTGGCTGATATTGAGCGCATAGAAGTAATTAGAGGCACCAACACAGTTACCCAAGGCTCAAATGCTTTTTTAGGCGCAATAAATATCATTACCCACACTCCCCTAAGCGATCAGTCCAGTTTTATAAGTTATACCCAAGGGGAATTCAATACTCGTAACACTCAGGCGCAACATAGCCAAAAGACCTCCCACGGTCATTATCGAGTTGCTGCCGGACTTTTAGGTAATGAAGGGTACTCCTTTCCCTATGATGCACAGGACCCTTACTTCAAACGTTATTTTAGTTTTGAAACGACAATTTCTCCTACGCTACTAGATACATTCACAATTGACCTTGGTTATTCTGAGGGCTATAGCTCAGTGGGTGATATAGCACCAAAGCCAGGCTGGGGTTTCAATCGTCGCGAATTTGAAACCAATCACCAGCAATTTAGCTGGTCACACTCACTTAGCGGCTCAGAGGAATTAAAAGTGACCTATGCACACTCAGTAAATAATCTGAGTGCTCGGCTATTAACAGCAGACGAGGCAGCCCCATTAATAGGTCAGCCTGTCAGTATCGCTCAGGAATTTCTTGACACTAATGCGCCGTTTTTCATCACTGCAGAAACCGGGAATATTGAACAGCACGACCTTGAGATAACCCTGAAACAACAACCTGATTATAATTCCCAAATAATAACCGGAATTGCATACAGGGCTGCCAGCGCAAAGAACAGACAACTGTTAGATACAAACGAGTGGGTAAAAGAGGAAAGCACCCGCCTTTTTACTAACTGGGAATATTCTGGATTTACCAACTGGATAATCAACACAGGTGCGATGCTAGAACATGCCAGCGGCGTTGGTACTCGCGTATCTCCCCGCATTGCAACTAACTACCAACTATCAGAGCAAAGTACACTCAGGGCATCTGTAAGCCGGGCATACAGAATGCCGTCGCTACTAGAGGCAAACTTTCAAAGCATTATATATATTCCGGCGCCCTACACTGGGTTTTTCGGCGATGTTTATGATTATGACTTCATCGCTAATGATCAGCTTTCACCGGAAAAATTAGACTCTATCGACATCGGTTTAATGATCAACTGGCCTGAACTGCACTCGCAATTGGATACCCGTATCTTTTATGAAAAAATTGAGGACGGGATAACAACCAGCTATCAATTGCAAGACGCGGCCATGCTCGCCTCTTCACCGCTAGACCCCGATCATCTCTATCGCAGCTATATGAATCGAGCAGAGTGGAGCAACCAAGGTATTGAGTTTCAGTATAAATACCAGTCTGAAGGTAGTTTAAAGCCATTCCTAGTTATCAACTATGGGTATATAGATAGCAATGGCTTCAGAAATGACGGTAATAATAACGGAAGCCTGACTGACGTTATTAACAGGCTTGAAACCCGCAATCCAATGCATACAGCCTCAGCGTTAGCCAGTATTACTCTGCCCAATCGCCTGCAATTAAGTCTGAGTCATTACTACCTGAGTTCGGTTCGTTGGCAGGAAGCTGTTAAAGACTCAAGTCCACCCAATGCCCCTTACCACCGTACAGATCTGAAAATTTCCCAAAATTTCAAAATATCACCCCAAAATAAGCTAAGTATTGCGCTGATTGTTCAGAACTTACTGGATAATCCCTATTCTGAGTTTTATGCTGAAAATATGTTTGAACAGCGCACCTATGTACAAGCACAACTGAGTTTTTAATTTACGAGCAAACGGAATATGCAGACAGCTACACTGGAAGTAGTTATAAAAGCCTCTGCCTACCGGCTTGCAATATGCATACTGGTAGGGCTTTTGCTCGTCTGCACTAATCTTAAAGCGGCGGATTCACTACTGTTACTCAGCGGTGACAGTCCTACATATGAAAAAGTTGCATCGACGATTATCAGTCAAGGCCCCGCAATTCACATCGATACATCTTATCCAAGCCATCTGACCAAAAACTCGGAACAGCACCTGTCTTCCTATAAGATAATCATCAGCGTCGGCAGCAAAGCAACTGAGTTTGCGATGCAATACGGCAGGGAAAACAGCACTATTCTCAGTACTTTTATTCCCCGTCTCCAGTTTCAACGGTTATCAGAGAAATACTCTGACCGAATCACAGAGAAGCACATTTCAACTACCGCAGTGTTTCTCGACCAACCGATGCACCGACAGTTACGGCTTGCCTCGCTGATTAAACCAAACCTTGAAAAACTTGGTTTCACTCTCGGGCCCAATTCAGAAAAAATGTTACCTGAATTGAAAAAATCAGCAGAGGATGTGGGCTTCAGCCTCAACTATCAAACCCTGGCATTAAGTGACAACCCGATACAACGCATACAACCCATTATGGATGATTCTGATCTGTTTTTGGTCATTCCTGATCCCAGCACCTTTAATAAAACAACAGCCAAATGGCTTTTATATATGTCCCTGCGCAGCAAAGTACCATTGCTCGCGTTTTCTCATAACTATGTTAAAGCAGGTGCTGTGGCCGCCTGTATAACCACACCGGAAGACATCGGGCGTTATACCGCTGAACAACTACACCTGATTGAAGGAGGGGCTACACCTCCTCCCACATACAGCCCCTATTTTAAAATCGTTACTAACCCCAAAGTAGCCAGACAATTAGGACTTTCAATCAGTACAGCTGAAATCCTCCATCGGCAGATTCAGGAGGATGAAAACCAGTGAAATATAATAAAAAAAGACACTATGGAATTCGTCAACAAATACTGTTGATCACTCTAATACCGCTGGTTGTAATGACTCTGATTCTCGCTGGCTACTTTGTAACCACCCGAATATATGATAACCAGAAGGCGCTTATTGAGAGAGGCGAGACTATGTCACGCCTGATTGCGCAAGCATCTGAATTCGGTCTGATTTCAGGTCTGACACATCAGTTATCCGCACTAAGCCAGGGACCAACTCAGGAAGCCGATGTTGCAGATGTGATTTTTATTAATAAACAGGAACGAGTTTTATATCGCTCTGGTGACTTCGAATTAAATCTGGACCTGAAACAGCAGCCTTATCGACAGGTGAGCGACAAAGTATGGCTCTTTACTACGCCCGTCGTTACCCAGGGAATAATTGTCAGCGACTCACCCGAAAACCAGACTAAAATTGAACAAGAATTACTTGGCTGGGTTGTTGTGGCTATGTCAACAAAACCAATGCATAGCAGGGAAAATCAAATCATCAGTAATAGCCTGCTGATACTTCTAGGTGGCTTAGCAATCACCTTTATCATTGCAGCTAGGTTCGCTGAAACACTAACAAAACCGATAATTTCGCTCACATCTGCAGTAAAAAGGCTTGAGGAGGGGCATCTCGATGCCCGGGTAAAAGTACAGTCATCCGCTGAACTAGGCTCCCTCGAAAAAGGTGTAAACCTTCTTGGCGAACAAGTACAGAGCTCTAACCAGATACTTGAAAGCCAAGTTCATAAAGCAACAGACCGACTACGCAAAACAATGCACCACCTGGAAGACCAGAATATAGCTTTACAGAAAGCCCGACAGCGTGCAGATCAGGCAAACATGGCTAAAGATGAATTTCTTGCGCGTATGAGTCATGAGCTTCGAACCCCTCTAACATCTGTTCTTGGTTTTACTAACATACTCAGGCAAACAAGCCTGACTATTGAGCAACAAGAACACTGCCGTATCATAAATCAAACATCCACAATGCTGCTATCAATCATCGATGACATCCTTGATTTTGCCAAGCTTCAGTCAGATGCAATTAAACTCGAACGCATTCAGTTCAGCCCTGAACTGGTTATATTTGAAGCGCTAGAAATGCAGTCACATAGCGCAGCAGCTAAAGGCTTAGAAATAGTCTATCAAGTGGACCCACAGGCCTGTAATGATGTTTTGGGCGACCCAACCAGGCTTCGCCAGATCGCTATTAACCTGATCAGCAATGCTATTAAATTTACCGATGCTGGTCATATTCTCGTAAATCTAAACGTTATCAAAAAAACACCAAGCCAGAAAAAACTAATGCTTAGCGTCAGGGATACGGGCATCGGCATTTCAGAAGAACAAAGACAGCATCTATTTAACGCCTTCTCACAAGCGGACTCATCTATTACTCGACGCTTCGGTGGCAGCGGTCTGGGGCTGGTCATTGTAAAAAAACTTGTCGGGTTGATGCAGGGCGAAGTACAGCTTAACAGCCAGCCAAACATAGGGACTGATATAAGTTGTAGCTTTATCGTCAAAACTCAGGCAAAGCTAATTCAACACCAACCAGAAGCGAAACATAATAAGGAGCTAATCATATTTGACCGGCATCCTGAGAGCCTTGCTTCTATCAGTAGCATGGTAAAGTCTTCTGTCACTGACGTTACCGAATGCGCAACCCTACAGTCACTCGAAAAAGCCTTATCGAAAGCACAAAGCCACGGGGCAACATTAATCTTTGGGCTGAGCGCAAACGTAGACATAGCGAATCAACAAAAGCTTAAAATGACTGAGTTACTTTCGTCTTCTAAAGGAAAAATTCTACTTTTGACACCCGCTTTAATCGGTAACATGGAAGAGTTTGACTACCTGAAAAGGAATAATCAGCTAACTATAAGTAACAAACCGTTACAGCGGACTTTACTGCAAAATTGGCTTCAGCACTCACGAGATAACAACCCCCAAGTAAAAGCAGATAGCCTACATCCCCTTTCTCCAGAGACAATAGTTCTTATTGCCGAAGATAACGATTTTAATCGTCTTTTACTAAGAAAGATCGTAGAAGCAGCCGGCGCTACTGTGTTTGAAGCACGCAACGGCGTTCAAGCGATAGAGCGTATTAATGCCATTAAACCAGATATCGTAATTATGGATGTACACATGCCAGAAATGGACGGTATTAGAGCAACTAAAGTTGTGCGTAAAACGCACCCGGATATCCCTATTATCGCGTTAACCGCCGATGTAATATCAAGCGAAGAACATGCTTTACGTCAGGCAGGCATTACCCGGATCGAATATAAACCGGTTAACGACAACAGACTTATTAAGTTGCTTAAACTGTTATCAGATAAACCAAGCATTGCTGATAGCAAGGCCATGACAAAAACTAAGCCCCTCCAAGAGCGCACCAATCTTGCTCGCTATCAATTGAGCAAAGAGGACCTTCATAATGAACTCACAGCGCAAATGAAGAGTTTGAGAGAAGCCTTCAATTTGAACGACAAGATAGGTATCCGAAACCATAGCCATCAACTCATTGGGCTGGCAGGCCTCTTCGAATTGCCAGAACTAGAAAGTTGCAGCTCAGAACTCAATGATGCGGTTAAAGCAGGGAATAGTAGAGAAACCTGGGATATATTATGGCGACTACAACGCCTGATCGAACATCATCAATATCTGAATGATTAAAAGTCGACTGAAAGCGGAGCATTACGGATAAAGTTATCCAGATCCTTAGCCACTTCACGAATATACGAACGCCCTTCAGTATCATACAAGTAACCATTGATTCCTTGTCGGGCTATCACATGCTTCACCTCCCCCTGATCAAACTGATAACAACGTAGCCTATATGTTTCTAGTTCGTCATCATGGGATATCGGAGTGTGAATAAAAAGGTTCCAGACAGGTTCTTTAGTTGCTCTAGTTTCAATACCTTGTAACAAAGCCAACACATATTCACGTTCAGGACGATAGACAGGAGCCCTGCCAAACATAAGCCCTCCCACTAATATGAAAAGCACTAACAAGCTGACTAGAAATACCGCTATAAACTCCATCTGGACCTCAATGGTACCGGCTCAAATCCTGAGCTAACAGGTTCTTTGCAGCGCTATGAATTTGACTTTGATATTGAGCCTCTAGAGTCTCGATAAGGTCCATATACTTAAGCTTCTGCGGCCCCTTCAACTTCTTCCAGGCTTCCATCCGCGGTATATGGTTACTCTGCTCAAATACTTCATTAAACACTACTAAACCTTCGTTCTGCGCGAGAAGAGGGTCAAGATTATCTAGCAGTACTTTACATCGTATAGAGGCTTCAACCAGTGGAATTTCACCGTTGATGACTGACTTCGCAATCACTTGCAAGCTTTCTATCAGATAGAGTCGATGCTCTCTAACCTCTGCAGCTATCTCCTGCAGTTTACGCTCCGCCTCAACACGTTTCGCTTTTTGCTTACTAAGCAGGCGCCAGATAAAAATAGAAAGCCCTGTCACAACCAACAGATTCACTATAATTAAACTATAAATTGTTGTGTCAGACATAGATTACTACACTCCGAAAAAGCTGTTTAAGATACTCAGATAGACAAGATCATTATCTATTAAATAGGGTTAAAAAGCAGTGGCTATAGAAGAGAGCGTTGCTCGTTGCTCGTTGCTCGTTGCTCGTTGCTCGTTGCTCGTTGCTCGTTGCTCGTTGCTCGTTGCTCGGCATTATTGGTTTACACCAATCCCATGCAACAACTTTCTTACAAAGCATTTAACTCACTAACCTTCTT
>NZ_JADGEW010000034.1 GCF_016744155.1 Amphritea sp.
ATAGAGGAAGACATAATGAATTTAAAGAAAGCGCTTGCGATCGGTTTATTCATGGGTGTTGCAGGTCAAGCAACAGCAGCAGATACGACTCTGCGTGTAGCAAGTTGGTTACCACCAACCCACCCACAGAACGCTGTTGTATGGCCGACTTGGTCTAAATGGGTTGAAGAAGCGACTGAAGGCCGCGTTAAAGTTGCCATCGAATACGGTATGGGCCACCCGAAAACCATGTTTGAAATGGTCGAAGATGGTGTAGCAGATGCATCTTTCTCTTACCACGGTTATGTCCCAGGCCGCTTTAAGCTGACACAAGTGGTTGAGCAGCCTCTACTGGGTGTTAATGCAGAAGCAGCATCTGTTGCTCACTGGAAAATTCACCAGAAATATTTCACTCAGGCAAATGAGCATGAAGGCCTTGAAGTAATTGGTCTATTCACACACGGACCAGGTCAGATTCACTTGGCTGATCCAGTAACTTCTTTGGCTGACCTAAAAGGTAAAAAGATTCGTCTTGGCGGTGGTATCCAGGGTGAAATTGGTCACCGTATGGGCGTAACCGCTGTAGGCGCTCCTGCACCGAAAGTATATGAAATGATGCAACAAGGCGTTATCGACGGCGTTTTCATTCCAATGGGCGAGCAGAAATCTCTACGCCTAAAAGAAGTAGCTAAAAACGTTATCGCTTTGCCGGGCGGCATGTACCTGGGTAGCTTCTCAATCTTCATGAACCCTGACTTCCTTGCAGATCTGGACCCTAAAGATCGTGCTGCTATCCTAGCGGTATCAGGTGAGAAACTTTCTGCCATGGCAGGTAAAGCTTGGGATGCAGGCGATGCTGCTGGACTGGCTGCCGCTCAAGAAGCTGGTGTAAACATTACCATGGTAAAAGATGGCGATGCACTGTCTAAAGAGTTTGCAACTCTGACTAAAGGTATGGATGAAAACTTCTACACCGCTGCAGCTGAACGCAAGGTTGATGGTAAAGCAGCCCTGAGTGAACTGCGCGAATTAGCTCGCAGCTATAAGTAATTCAGGCTGAATCATAAGAAGCTCTAGCTTCTGCTAACAACGTTAATGTTAGCGACCCTTTAAAAAGCCAGTCATTTGACTGGCTTTTTTGTGCCCACTGAATGTCATTTTTAAGATAAGTTTATTGATTGAGGACTTATTTTATGGATAAAAAGCCATCATCACCTCAAAAGCAAATTTGCTCGAACAAACAACGACCTATAAAATGTCTTATTGCCTGTACACAGACGAAGCTAAAATCAATCTAACTGGAATCACATGTCCGCTTTCCCAGCTCTCGAAACACTGATTGACAACTTTCGCAGCCATCGACCGTTTCGCGCTGGTTCGTTAATCATTACCCTATATGGAGATGCAATTGCTACTCGTGGGGGTACTGTATGGCTTGGAAGCCTAATCAAACTATTAGAACCACTTGGTCTAAACCAACGCTTAGTGCGCACATCGGTATTCAGGTTATCTAAAGAAAACTGGCTCGCCTCTGAACAGGTAGGTCGCAGAAGTTACTATAGCCTGACCGGCCCCGGTATCCGCCGATTCAGAGAAGCATTTAAAAGAGTTTATGCTGAGCACAACCCTGAATGGGATGGCCGCTGGTTGATGGCGGTACTTAACCAGCTTGGCCAGGACGACCGGCAAAAGTTACGTCAGGAATTAGAGTGGCACGGTTTTGGCACCCTGGCCCCCACTGTTCTGCTACATCCGCAAATGAAAAAACCAGAATTTCAGGGACTTTTACAAGAATATGATTTCCACAATGATGTAATCATATTCGAAGACTTAGGCGAAGGATCAATTCCTAGTCGCGCTCTACGCTTGCAGACCCGAGAGGCATGGAACCTGCCAAAGCTTTCTGAGAGTTATCAGAATTTTCTCGATAAGTTCAGACCCATATGGAACCACTTAAAAGAGAAAGGCAGTCCTTCACCCGAGCAATGCTTTCAGATTCGTTTATTACTTATTCATGAATATCGAAGAATTATTCTGCGTGACCCGGAACTGCCTGAAGAGCTTTTACCTGGAGACTGGTCCGGCAATGCAGCAAGACAGCTCTGCTACAACATCTATCAGCGTACCTGGCAAGGTGCAGAGCAACATATGGATGACATATTAGAAACCGCAGAGGGCCCTCTTCCACCGCCCAATAGTAAATTCTATCAGCGCTATGGCGGGCTCAAAAACCAGTAACCCCTACGCATAAAAAAACCATGAAACTAAAAAACGAGGCATTGCCTCGTTTTTTTACATCACATTTTACCTAATTATCCGTTTGATACTTAGGCTTTACCTCACCGACATTAAGCCGCGGACGATCTGCATCCACCTCTGTCAGAGCTTCCACTGCCTGCATGGTATTCAAACAGCGCACCGTAAGTTCCTGGTAAGTCGCGGTGCCTGCACTTTTCCAGGCGACCTCTTTGTCACTCAGCGCTCTTATTACCTTTGCGGGAGTGCCCACCACCATACTGCGTCGTTCACAACTAAAGGCAGCTTTAACAAAAGCACAGGCGGCCACAATCGACTCTTCACCGATAACAGCACCATCCATAATAACGGCATTCATACCTATCAGAGCGTTACGCCCCACCCGACAACCATGCAACACAGCACCGTGACCGACATGCCCATCTTTCTCGACAACAGTATCCGTTCCCGGGAAGCCATGAAGCACACAGGTATCTTGAACATTAGCGCCCTCTTCAAGCACTAAACGACCAAAATCTCCGCGTAAAGATGCCCCTGGGCCGACATAACATCGAGGACCCACTATCACATCACCTATTAATATCGCTGTAGGGTGAACATAAGCTGTCGGGTCGACAACCGGTGTCACGCCATCAATACTATAAACCTGCATCAACATCTCCTTTATCAATACTTTTTACACGTCAGTATGACGACGGCTTTGCACTACAGCAAAGCGGCCAGCTACAAACGCTAGATCAGTCAGCGCCGCATTGGCCGCCGGATTATTACCTGTAGCATGAAAATCACTGAAAGCGGCTGACTGATTTACGAAAACACCGCTGTCTAAATTACAGGATAATGCAACACCCTGCTCAATAGCGACATTTTCTGCTGCATCCAATACAGAGTCATCAGTTGAATAAACACCGAAAGTAATCGCACCTTTGGATTCAACCACCTCCGAAACCAGTGCCAGGCCCTGCTCTGTACTATCAACAGCAACAATAAATGAGATCGGACCAAACTGCTCCTGCTGCCAAATAGAGTCACTGCCTTCGACTGAGAGAATCAGCGGCGTACGGTAAACTGCTCCTTCAAACCCAGGCATAGGATGAGTTTCGGACGCAAGCGCCACCTGACCCAGCTCTATTGCTTGCTCTAAGCGCCTGACGGTAGCTGGATTAGGAATTGCCCCAAGCACACCTGCAGCGCGCTCAGGGTCAGATAGGAATTTCTTGATAGTGCCACACAATACCGAAGACACTTTCTCAAAGCTCATATGCCCCTTATCGGTATTGATACCACCACGTGGAATCAACAGTGCCTGAGGCGTAGTACACATTTGGCCTGAGTATAGACTCAGAGAAAACGCTAAGTTCTGCGCCACAGATTTCATCTGTGCCACACTATCGATCAGGATAGTATTCACCCCGGCCTGCTCTTTATACAACTGAGCTTGAGTCGCATGAGCAGATAACCAGTCACCAAATGCATTACCGCCGGTGTAATCAATCAAGCGAACATCTTTATGCGTCGCAAGTTCCTGTGCAATTCCGACAGTCTCACCTTCAGCGGCCATGGTAACCAGCTTAGGATCGAAACCCGCTTCGGCTAATACCTGCTGACACACCTGAACCGTTATCGCGACTGGCAGAACCGCCTGAGAATGAGGCTTAACAATGACCGGATTACCGGTGACTAAGCTCGCAAACAATCCGGGATAAGTATTCCAGGTAGGAAAGGTGGAGCAAGCCACCACCAGAGCAACGCCCTTTGGCACGATGTGGTAACGCTTACTCATCACTAAGGGATCATGCTTTCCTTGCGGCTTATGCCAAATCGCATCTGCGGGTACACGGCTTGTCGCCAACCAGGCAGTCGCAACAGCTTCAAGTCCGCGATCCTGTGCATGAGGCCCACCCGCCTGAAAAGCCATAGCAAAGCCCTGACCGGTCGTATGCATAGTTGCATGACCCAACTCAAAGCTACGCTTGTTCAAGCGATCAAGTATCTCTAGGCAAACACCGGTTCGGGTTGCCGGGCCTGCGTCTCTCCACTGTGGCAATGCTGCTTTGGCAACCGCTATCAGATCTTCAGCCAGATATTGATCATACTGAACACCAAGGGCACCAGTATAAGGCGAAACTTCAACCCCAGTGACACCTATAGCTTCAGGTCCTTTAAGAGAAAAAGACTTAGTTAAGCTAGATTCAAAAGCTGTTAACCCCTCTTCCCTAGCTGATGCACCATAGAATTTACCACTCGGAATTTCTGGATAAGGGGTCCAATGGCCACGCTCCTGTACTGCCTGACATGCTCGCTCTAAAACAGTCTTATGCTGATCGAAAAAATTAGGTGTAGATGGCATTAGATACTCCAAAGAAAACCAATATCAAACAACGTTACGATTCAAAAAAATAAATTAATTTCTTTTTTTTGTATCCCTTCTGGAAGCAACTATAACCCAATCCCTTGACTTACATCAACATAAAATATAATTATCCTTATTTTTCAATAAGTTAACATAGAGAGTCATATCCAAAGAAAACATTGAAAAAACCGCTAAAATTAGACCAATTACTATAAAACAGATAGCTACAGCCGTTATAGCAAGATCTACAAATCCACAAATAAAATCATTCAATTACAATAAGTTACGAACATATAAAGCAAAAAACAAGACCGTCACAAAATGACACAGTAAATCACTAAAAATTTGACAAAGTGCATCACTTTAGATTTTACTATGATTAATTGATCGGCATCAATGTTTGCTCCGTCTTGCTATTTACAACAGACGATCAGACATACAGCCGACAGAAAAGCACACCGAGCTGCAGAGAAAGTGCTTACAAAATAAAGCTATACAACAGGGCAATGCATGAACACACCAACAAACCTTCTTATCAGCGGGCCGTCTAACGGCGTGCTGACGATTACGCTTCACCGACCTGAAGCACTGAACGCACTCAATACAAAACTACTTGAAGAACTGGTAGAACAACTCGAAGCTGTTGAAAAGAATGATGCCATCGGTGCTGTCGTTATTACCGGTTCAGCTAAAGCCTTTGCAGCGGGCGCTGATGTAAGAGAGATGGCATCTCTGGATGCCGTTGGTGTACTTAAAGACCCTCGCGTTGAACACTGGAAACGCGTAACTGCATTTAAAAAGCCTCTCATCGCAGCGGTAAACGGCTTTTGTTTTGGCGGTGGTTGTGAGCTCGCTATGCACGCCGACATCATCATCGCAGGTGAAGATGCAAAGTTCGGTCAGCCCGAAATCAAACTGGGCATTATGCCTGGTGCAGGTGGCACCCAACGCCTACTAAGAACCGTTGGAAAGTCCCTGGCAATGCAGATGGTACTTACAGGTGAACCTATCACCGCAGACCAGGCAATGAGCGCAGGATTAATTTCTGAAATCACCCTGTCTGAGATGACCCTCGAGCGAGCTCAGACAGTCGCTGCCCAAATTTCAAGACACGCCCCTATCGCCGTAGAAATGGCGAAAGATGCACTCCTCAAAGCATTTGATACCGATCTCAGTTCCGGCCTCCTTTATGAGCGCAAAGCATTCACACTGCTAGCCGCCACAGAAGACCGCAATGAAGGAATCAATGCCTTCCTGGAAAAACGGAAACCCTTATTCAAAGGATGCTAAGCCAATGAATTTCGAAACAATCAGCCTATCTATTGAAGATGGGGTAGCTCTGCTTGCCCTTAATCGCCCTGATCGCCTAAACAGCTTTAATGCGGACATGCACGACGAGATGCGTCAGGCCATGAAAGCGATCAAAAAAGACGAAAGCGTACGCTGCCTGGTATTAACAGGTAACGGTCGTGGTTTCTGTGCAGGCCAGGACTTGAGTGATCGTAATGTAGCTGCTGACGCTGACATGCCAGATCTGGGTATGTCTGTTGAAAAAAACTACAACCCACTAGTACGCACCCTACGCGATCTGCCTATGCCGGTTATCTGTGCGGTTAACGGCGTTGCAGCGGGCGCGGGCGCAAACTTAGCACTGGTATGTGACATCGTTGTCGCTGGCCGGTCAGCTATTTTCATTCAGGGCTTCAGCAAAATTGGCCTAGTCCCTGATTCAGGCGGCACCTGGACACTTCCTCGTCTAGTGGGTACTGCACGCGCTAAAGCGTTGATGCTACTTAGCGATAAAGTCTCTGCTGAACAAGCTGAAGAATGGGGCATGATCTGGAAATGCGTTGATGATGAAGCGCTAATGGATGAAGTCATGGGCATGGCCAGAAAGCTGGCTAAGCAGCCGACAAAAGGCTTTGACCTGACATTGCGTGCTATCAGCGCCGGCAACACAAATACACTGGATGAGCAGCTCGATCTGGAACGTGACCTGCAACGTTTAGCAGGGCGTACAGATGATTACCGTGAAGGCGTAGCCGCATTCATGGAAAAACGCAGTCCTAACTTTACTGGCAAGTAAGCGGAGCAAATATGACAACAGTTAACAGCACCATTGCTCCATTAGATAAAAGCGCTCAAGTCAGTGTCATTGGCGCAGGTACAATGGGCGCAGGTATCGCCCAGGTAGCCGCTGCTTATGGCCACCCGGTGATTTTATTTGATCAGAACCCTGAAGCGATTCAGCGCGGTTTAGATCATATAAAAAAGGGTCTGCTAGGCCAGGTAAAGCGCGGCAAGATGACAGAAGAGGCTCTACAAGCCTTAATGGCCAACATCACACCAGCAACTGATATAGCTGCGTTAGCAGACTGTAAGCTAGTGATTGAAGCCATTATCGAAGATCTTGGTATCAAACGTGGCTTATTGGCTAACCTCGAAGCAAATTGTGCTGATGACTGCATTTTGGCTACTAATACCTCTTCAATTTCAGTGACGGCCCTGGGCGCTGAAATGAAACATCCTGAACGTTTGGTGGGCATGCACTTTTTCAATCCAGCACCGATCATGAAGCTGGTAGAAATCGTTTCCGGTCTGGCCACCTCAACCGACAATGCTTCACTGACCCATGCCACGGCATCGGCCTGGGGCAAACAGGCTGTATATACTAAGTCGACTCCTGGATTCATTGTTAATCGTGTGGCACGCCCATTTTATGCAGAATCTTTACGTATATTTGAAGAAGGCGGCGCAGATGTAGCCACCCTTGATCAACTTATCAAGGGTGCGGGCGGTTTTCGCATGGGCCCATTCGAGTTAATGGACCTTATCGGTCACGACGTCAACTACGCTGTGACCTGCTCAGTTTTTGATGCTTACTATCAAGATCCCCGTTTCCTTCCATCATTAACCCAGAAAGCACTGGTGGAATGCGGACGACTAGGACGTAAAAGTGGCTACGGATTCTATGACTATAGCGAAGGCGCTGAAAAACCTGCGGCCTCTACAACCTCCGGTGGTAACTCACCTAAAGCGATTCAGGTCGTTGGTGATTTAGGCGTTGCTAATGCCTTAATTACTCGCATCGAAGCGCAGGGCATTAGCGTTGAAAAGCAGGCTTCAGAAAGTGAATCTTATATTGCAGTAGGCAGTGCCCGTTTATGCCTAACCGATGGCCGATTCGCAACCGAAGTCGCTGCAGCGGGTATCAACAATACCGCCCTATTTGACCTGGCTATCGATTACAACAGCGCATCGGCTCTAGCGGTGTCTTTTGCCGATCAATGTAGTGATACAGCTAAACAAGATGTCATTGGTTTATTCAATGCGCTGGAAATTAACTTAAGCGTCATCGATGACATCCCTGGTCTGGTAGTTATGCGCACCGTCGCTATGCTCGCTAACGAAGCGTCTGACGCCGTCAATCAAGGCGTTTGTTCCGTTGCCGATGCGGACATCGCTATGCGAGGTGGTTTGAACTACCCGAAAGGCCCTTTAGCCTGGACGGATGAAGTGGGCGTTGACAAGATTTTCACCTGCCTTAGCAATCTGCAGCAAAGCTACGGCGAAGACCGTTACCGTCCTTCAGCCCTACTACGTCGTAAATTCTTTGCAGGAGCCCCATTCCATGGCTGAGCAAAACTACGCTGACAAGTACGACCTTAACGATCCTCAGCAGTTAGCCGAAGCCTGTGCCGAAGCATTATTAGCTGATGATCCGCTCACACAAGAGCTCAAGATGACTGTTGTCAAAGTGGGCCCGGGTTATGCTGAATTGACCATGCCGGTTCAAGACTGGATGACCAATGGCCACAACACTTGTCACGGCGGGATGATTTTCTCTTTAGCAGATAGTGCGTTTGCATTTTCTTGCAACACTGAGAACCACCCTACCGTTGCCGCAGGCTGCAGTATCGACTACATCAGCCCGGGGCATCGTGGCGATACGCTGACAGCGAAAGCTAACAAAACCCATCAACGTGGCCGTACTGGCGTTTACGACATACGCGTTGAAAACCAGAAAGGAGAGCTGATCGCGTTATTCCGCGGTCGTTCTCACCGAATTCGTGGTGTCGTTATTCCCGGCACTGATCACGACACCACACTACCGGAAGGAAGGTAATACACCATGACTGAAGCATATATTTGCGACGCAATCCGCACACCATTTGGCCGTTTCGGTGGAGGTTTAGCCTCTGTACGTCCTGATGATTTAGGCGCAGTGCCACTTAAAGCACTGATGGAGCGCAACCCAGATGTTGACTGGACAACAGTAGACGACCTTATTTACGGTAACGCCAACCAAGCCGGTGAAGATAACCGTAACGTAGCACGTATGTCTGCACTCTTAGCGGGTATGCCGACGGAGGTTCCGGGAACCACTGTTAACCGTCTATGCGGTTCCGGTATTGATGCTATCGGCATGGCGGCACGCGCTATTAAATCAGGTGAAACACAACTGATGATTGCCGGTGGTTGTGAATCTATGTCCCGCGCGCCATTCGTGATGGGTAAAGCGGAATCAGCATTTAGCCGTAACCCTAACGGCCTGTACGACACGACAATCGGCTGGCGCTTCATCAACAAAAAGATGAAGGCTGAATACGGCGTAGACTCTATGCCCGAAACAGCTGAAAACGTCGCCGAAGAGTTTAATATTTCCCGTGAAGACCAAGACCTCTTCGCGTTCCGGAGCCAGCAGAAAACAGCTGCAGCCATGGAGAAAGGCACTTTCAACGAAGAAATCTGCCCAGTTGTCATCCCTCAGCGCAAAGGTGATCCCCTTGTTGTTGATACCGATGAACACCCACGTGCCTCTACTACACTAGAAGCCTTAGCTAAACTTAAAGCACCTTTCCGTGAAGGTGGTTCAGTAACAGCGGGTAACGCTTCAGGTGTAAACGATGGTGCTTGCGCACTCTTAATCGCCTCTAAAGAAGCGGCTGAGAAAAACGGCCTAACACCTAAAGCTCGTATCGTAGGCATGGCTACAGCTGGCTTAGAGCCCCGCATCATGGGTTTTGGCCCGGCACCAGCAACAAAGAAAGTACTAGCTAACACCGGCTTAACTCTAGATCAGATGGACGTAATTGAACTGAACGAAGCATTTGCTTCTCAGGGCCTTGCTGTATTACGTGATTTAGGGCTGCCTGATGACGCGGCACACGTAAATCCAAATGGCGGCGCAATCTCACTGGGGCACCCGCTAGGCGCCAGTGGAGCTCGACTGGTAACGACTGCAATGTACCAATTGCATCGTACCGGTGGTCGTTATGCGCTCTGCACTATGTGCATCGGTGTAGGTCAAGGCATCGCTATTATCATCGAGCGTGTTTAGCCATGCGAGCGAATCGGCTTCTCGCTGAGAAGCCCCGCTGTAATATAAAAATAATTACAAAGAATTCATAACAGGACAAGAACTATGATGAACATCAAAATGAATCCTAACGAGCTGGATCCAATTGAAAAAGCAAGTATTGATGAGATCAGAGCACTCCAGTTAAGCCGCATGAAGTTCAGTATTAAACATGCCTATAACAATGTAAGCGCCTACCGTGTGCTATGCGATGAAAAAGGTGTGCATCCTTCAGATCTTAAAACACTGGATGACCTGAAAATATTTCCGTTTACCACCAAGCAATACCTGCGTGACGCTTACCCATTCAACTCTTTCGCAGTGCCGATGAGCGATGTTGTCCGTATTCACGCGTCCAGCGGTACTACAGGTCAGCCGACAGTTGTCGGTTATACCCAGCATGACATCAATGTCTGGGCTGATGTAGTTGCACGTTCCATTCGTGCAGCAGGCGGCAGAAGCAGTGATAAGGTTCACATCTCATATGGCTATGGTCTGTTTACCGGCGGTATGGGCGCGCATTACGGTGCCGAACGCTTAGGTTGTGCGGTTATCCCAATGTCCGGTGGTCAAACTGAGAAGCAAGTTCAACTGATGCGCGATTTCGATCCCGATGTCATCATGGTAACCCCTTCTTACATGCTAAACCTGATGGACGAAATGGATCGTCAGGGTCTGGATCCTAAAGAGATGGCACTACGTGTCGGTATCTTCGGTGCAGAGCCATGGACCGGCGAGATGCGTAAAAACATCGAAAGCCGCTTGGGTATAGATGCTGTTGATATCTATGGTTTGTCTGAAGTGATGGGGCCGGGTGTTGCTCAGGAATGTGCTGAAACAAAAGATGGTCCAACCATCTGGGAAGATCACTTCTATCCTGAAATCATTGATCCAGCCACCGGCGAAGTATTGCCAGATGGCGAGTACGGCGAGCTGGTATTCACCTCGCTAACGAAAGAAGCACTGCCAGTTATTCGCTACCGTACCCGGGATCTAACCCGCCTTCTTCCAGGCACTGCACGCCCAATGCGTCGCATGGACAAGATCACAGGTCGTTCAGACGACATGCTGATTATCCGGGGTGTAAACGTCTTCCCAACGCAGATTGAAGAACAGATTCTTAAGGTTAAGGCCCTGGCGCCTCACTACGAGATTGTAGTGGATAAGAACGGTAATCTGGACACCGTACAGGTCAAAGTTGAGCTGACACCTGAAGCTCAACATACCGATCAAGCACCGGTAATTAAAGAGCTTCAGCATCACATCAAGTCCGTGATCGGCATCAGCACTAAGATCGATGTCGTACCGGTGGGTGGTCTGCCACGCTCTGAAGGTAAAGCTAAACGCGTATTTGATAATCGCCCTAAGGGCTGAATAAAAAGCGCTAAGTAAAAACTTTGCGATCGGCACATTAAGGTGTCGGTCACGATGAGAATAAATCAACGCAGATAGACAGAGCACACCCTGAATCTGCGGGTCCAACAAAAATGGAGACGATTGATATGACATCTCAAGAAGATAATTTCATGCGCAAGATCGAGGCAGATGAAAAGATTGAGCCTAAAGATTGGATGCCGGAAGCCTACCGTAAAAACCTGATCCGTCAGATGTCGCAGCACGCGCACTCTGAAGTGATCGGTATGCAACCTGAAGGAAACTGGATTACCCGGGCCCCTTCACTACGTCGTAAAGTGGTATTGCTGTCTAAAGTGCAGGATGAAGCCGGACACGGTCTGTACTTGTACAGTGCCACTGAAACACTGGGCATCACTCGCGCCGAATTGATCGCAGCACTGCAGTCAGGTGAAGCGAAATACGCTTCTATCTTCAACTATCCAACCCTTACCTGGGGCGATGTTGGCGCAATTGGCTGGTTAGTAGATGGTGCTGCCATTGTTAACCAGGTATCCCTACAGCGGACCTCATACGGCCCTTACTCACGCGGCATGATCCGTATCTGTAAAGAGGAAAGCTTCCACCAGCGTCAGGGTTATGAAGCTCTTCTGGCACTGGCTAATGGCTCTCCAGAACAGAAACAGATGGCTCAGGATTCATTGAACCGTTTCTACTGGCCTGCCCTGATGATGTTTGGTCCTCACGACTCAGAATCGGCTCACTCGGCTAAGTCGATGGAATGGAAGATAAAACGTGAAACCAATGACGACCTGCGTCAGAAGTTTATCGATCAAACCGTCCCTCAAATCGAAGTGCTAGGTCTGGAACACCCAGACAAAGCGATCAAGTGGAACGAAGAACGTGGCCACTATGATTCCGGTGAGATCGACTGGGATGAGTTCTACAGCGTTATCAATGGCAATGGCCACTGTAACCGTCAGCGCGTTGAGCACCATATCGCTGCTCACGATGAAGGTACCTGGGTACGTGATGCAATCACTGCATATAACGAAAAGAAAAACGCCAAAAAAGCACAGAACGTAGCATAAGGGGCATTTGCAATGAATACAGAAAAATTAGAATTATTTGAAGTTTTTATCCGTTCCAAGCGCGGCCTGGATCATAAGCACATTGGCAGTCTCCATGCAGAAGACCATGAACAGGCACTGGAATATGCACGTGATTGCTATACCCGTCGCAGTGAAGGCGTCAGCATCTGGGTAGTTAAATCTAACGACATCTGTTCTTCCCAGGAAGATGATGCGGAATGCTTCTACGACCCAAGTGATGATAAACCTTACCGTCATGCGACTTATTATGTCCTGCCTGACCCTGTAAACAACATGTAATTGGCGGGAGAAAATAGAATGAGTGATGCAATCAAACAAGCCACATTAGAATACGTTATCCGCCTGGGCGACGACTCGGTTGTACTGGGTCACCGTATTTCTGAGTGGGTTAGCTACGGTCCGTTCCTGGAAGAAGATATCGCCTACGGCAACGTGGCGCTGGATTATATTGGCCGGGCACGTCTGTACTACAGCTACGCCGCCGAACTGGCGGATGATGGTCGTACCGAAGATGACTTCCCGTATATGCGTAGCGACCGTGAATACCGCAACCTATTGTTGATGGAGATGCCCCGCGGTGACTTCGCCTACTCTCAGGTGCGCCAGCTTTTTGCAGATGCATACGCAGCTGTCATGCTACCTGAGCTGGTAAAATCAAAAGATGAAACCATTGCGGCCGTTGCTGCTAAGGCGATCAAAGAAACCAAGTACCACCTGCGCCGCAGCCGTGATTGGGTTCTACGCTTAGGCGATGGTACCGAAGAAAGCCATAAACGTACTCAGAAAGCCGTCGATCAACTCTGGGGTTACACCCATGAGCTCTTCGATATGGATGAAACTGAACAACTGCTGGCTGATAACGGTATCGGTGTAGACGTATCGAAACTTCGTGATGCATGGCACGCCATGGTGAGCGAGATACTGACTACGGCAACATTGACTGTTCCCGATGATAGCTGGGCTGTCCGTGGCGGACGTACCGGCTACCACACCGAGAATCTGGGCCATATGCTAACAGAGATGCAGATCGTACATCGTTCGCATCCTGGCTGTCAGTGGTAAACCGCTATGAATGAAATCTCACTCATGCCGGCAGAGCAGTACCAGCGTTTGCAGCAACGTAACGCCGCTGACGTAAAGGAGCTATGGGACCTGCTCGATATGATCAAAGACCCTGAACTCCCGGTACTGTCTATTTGGGATCTTGGGATTCTACGGGATATTGAACGTGACGGTGATCGTATAACGGTCACTATCACGCCGACCTATTCCGGTTGTCCTGCCATGGATAATATTCGTACCGACGTTGAAAAAGCGTTGAACGATGCAGGCTATCAGGAGGTGACGGTCAATATGTCACTCTCCCCTGCCTGGAGTTCAGAGTGGATGTCTCCTGAAGGCCGCAAAAACCTCCGTGAATACGGTATTGCGCCTCCGGAAGATGCCGACCTCGACGAAGATGGCCTGACACCAGAAGCCCATGCGCAATGTCCGCATTGTCGTTCCCGAAATACTCGCCGGATAAGTGAGTTTGGCTCTACTGCATGTAAAGCACTGTTTCAGTGTAACGACTGCAATGAGCCCTTTGACTATTTTAAAAAGATCTAGGCCATAGCCAGGATCAAAAAGATAAAGGTGAAGCAATGTCCGACACCAATTTCTATACGCTGAAGGTTGCTGACGTTCAGCCAGAGACCGAGACTGCTATCTGCGTATCATTTGATATACCAGAAGAACTGTCCGAAAAATTTAAGTTCATTCAGGGTCAGTTTCTGACACTGCGTGCGATGATTGATGGCGAAGATGTTCGTCGCTCTTACTCCATCTGTTCAGGTGTGAGCGACGGCCATATGCGCGTTGGTATTAAGCGCGTTAAAGAGGGTCGTTTCTCTAACTTCGCAAACGATACTTTCAAGCCGGGCATGGAAATTGAAGTAATGCCACCACAAGGCAGCTTTAACACTGAGCTGAAAGCTGACAACGCTAAGCACTACATGTGCATCGCTGCTGGCTCTGGTATTACTCCAATGATTTCTATCATGAAGTCAGTTCTGGATAATGAACCCGGCAGCACAGTAACGCTGATCTACGGTAACCGTCGTAGTAATTCCGTGATGTTTAAAGAAGAACTGAATTTCGTTAAGAACCGCTACATGCAGCGTTTTCAGTGGATCAACATCATGAACTATGAAGATCAGGGTGCTGATCTGCTCAACGGTATCATTGATAATGCGAAAGGTGCTGCGCTACAGAAAGCAGGCTTAATCAACATAAAGAGCGTTGACGAAGCCTTCATCTGTGGTCCGGAAGCGATGATGTCTGAAGTATCACGGGGCTTCCGTATGGAAGGCTTGAGTGATGAGCAGATCCATTACGAACTGTTCGCTAACTCTTCTGAAGATTCTAAAACTATGCTTGAAAAAGCACAGAAACGTAAAGATGAGTTCGGTGAAGAGAAGACGTCTAAAGTAACAGTCGTTGCCGATGGTCGCTCTATTATGTTTGACCTGGCCACCGTCGGAGAAAACATCCTCGATGCCGGTATGCATAATGGTATGGAACTTCCTTACTCGTGTAAGGCAGGTGTTTGCTCGACTTGTAAATGTAAGTTAGTCAAAGGCAAAGTGGATATGGATATTTCCCACGGCCTTGAGCAACATGAGATCGACGCGGGCTATGTGCTCAGCTGTCAGGCTCATCCTATCTCTGACGAAGTTATCGTCGATTTCGACCAGCGCTAAGACGCGATTCCCGAGCAGCAGTGCTGCTCGGGAAACTATCTTTAGAGGTTTATAACCTGATGAAACTACAAAGCTATATCAACGGCCAGTGGGTTGATGGTACAGATAACGGCGCTGAAGTATTCAACGCCGTTAACGGCGAATCTATTTGTACCGTTAGCAGCAGCGGCATCGATTTTGAAGATGCCGTGCGCTACGCCCGTGAAACCGGCGGCCCTGCACTGCGCAAAATGACTTTCCATGAGCGTGCCAACGCGTTAAAAGCGCTTGGCAAAATGCTGATGGAGAAAAAAGAAGAGTTCTACCGTGTCTCCGCATGGACCGGTGCAACCCGCGCCGACAGCTGGATTGACATCGAAGGTGGTGTTAGCACCATGTTCACGTACTCAAGCCTGGTACGTCGTGAATTACCCAATGAAACCTTCCTGGTTGAGGATGATGCACAGCGTCTGTCCGCCCAGGGAACTTTCATCGGCCGTCATATTCTGGTGCCTAAAGAAGGTGTTGCGGTACATATCAACGCTTTCAACTTCCCTTGCTGGGGCATGCTTGAAAAGATCGCTCCTAGTTTAGCCGCGGGTATGCCGGTTATCGTTAAACCGGCAACCGCTTCAAGCTACCTGACGGAAGTAATGGTTAAAGCCATTGTCGCTTCAGGCATTCTGCCTCCTGGTGCTATTCAGCTGATCAGCGGTAGCGTAGGCGATCTGCTTAACCGTCTGAATGAACAAGATGTTGTGACCTTTACAGGCTCAGCCTCTACCGGTCAAAAGCTGCGTTCACACCCAAACATCGTTGCCAACTCTATCCCCTTCACCATGGAAGCCGACTCGCTGAACAGCAGCATTCTAGGTGCAACGGTTGAGCCCGGCTCGGTTGAATTTGACCTTTATGTCAAAGAAGTCGCACGGGAAATGACGGTTAAAGCCGGACAGAAATGTACCGCGATTCGCCGTGCCATTATCCCGCGTAACCGTATCGAAGCGGTTGCAGAAGCACTGAAAGCACGCCTGGACAAAACCACTGTCGGTGACCCGGCAGTAGACGGTGTGCGTATGGGACCACTTGTCGGTCGCAGCCAGGTACGCGATGTGTGGGAGAAAGTTGACCAGCTCAAGCAGAGCTGTGAACTGATCTACGGCGGTACCGAAGATTTCGCCATTACCGGCGGAGATCTGGAAACCGGTGCGTTCTTCCCCCCTACTCTGCTTTACACAGATCAACCAACACAAACAGATATCCCCCATGGCGTTGAAGCCTTTGGTCCTGTCTCTACGCTGATGGCGTATGACGACATTGATCAGGCAATCGCCATTGCTAAGCTGGGTAAAGGTAGTTTGGTTGGCTCAATCGTCACTGGCGATAACAACGAAGCACGCGATCTTGTGCTGGGTTGCGCCTCGTACCACGGCCGCTTGTTGGTTCTGAATGCTGAATGCGCTAAAGAATCTACAGGTCACGGTTCACCACTACCAACCTTGGTACACGGAGGCCCAGGACGTGCAGGCGGTGGTGAAGAGCTGGGCGGTATCCGTGCAGTGAAGCATTACATGCAGCGTACTGCAATTCAGGGCAGCCCAACTACCCTGACAGCGATTACCAATGAGTTCAATCCAGGCTCTGAGCAGATCAAACACGACGTTCATCCGTTCCGCAAATACTTCGAAGATCTGCAGATCGGTGAAACCCTGATTACCCATCGCCGTACTGTCACAGAAGCGGATATTGTTAATTTCGGTTGTCTGTCCGGCGATCACTTCTACGCTCACTTTGATGAGATAGCGGCAAAAGACTCGTTGTTCGGCAAACGTGTTGCACACGGCTACTTCATTATCGCTGCAGCGGCAGGAATGTTTGTTGAACCATCACCCGGCCCGGTACTGGCAAACTATGGTATGGAAAACCTTAGATTTGTAGAGCCTGTCGGCATAGGTGACACTATTCAGGTTCGCCTGACCTGCAAGCAGAAGATCAAGAAAGATCGTCGCAGTGAAGAAGAACAACCTAACGGCGTCGTCGTTTGGGATGTGGAAGTAAGAAACCAGCATGATGAGCCTGTCGCTATCTACAACATCCTCACACTGGTAGTGCGCAAAGAAGACTAAGCTCCTCTGTTGCCAAAAAAAGCCCCGATCAACTTGATCGGGGCTTTTTTTTACGGAAAAAAACGTTCAGGTTTATCAGTCCTTAAATTTCATAATTTCGCCAGATTTCAAGACGCCCTCTATCTATTCGCCGCCATAAACCTATAACCCCACGGGCCTTGGAAACGCCCTCTATAATTTAAATTAGAATAGAGCCCCAATCTCCAGAAAAGTCAGCGTCGCAACCTTTATATCAGCCTCAGTTATTCGCTTTATAAACGGGTTATAACTACTTCTATGAGTACCCATCCGCACTATCGGCAAGTCATACCTGACCCTGGCCTTGAAATCTGAATGGGTGACGACCATATATGAGTATGATTAAGCTTTAAAAACAGCGTTATCAATACCGCATCAGTTGAATAAATTTATAAGCAGGATCTGGAAGCTATATGTCTAACAACGGACAGTCGGATTATTTAAAAAAGATTCACCACATTACAGATGATGCTAAAACACTTCTCAACCGAGCAATACAGAACCGTGTCTGTATCGGTATCACCGGGCTGAGCCGAAGCGGTAAATCAACATTTATCACCAGCCTTATCAATCAGCTGAAACAACACGATGCCAATAACGCCCGGCTTGGTGGTTTCTCTCCCTGGTTAAAGAAACGTATTGTCCAGGTGAAAGAACACCCGCTTGAAAACAGATACCTGCCAAGATTTGATTATGAGCAAGCGGTAGAAAGTCTATCGGGCAGCGCTCCACAATGGCCAATACCCACTCAGGATATCAGTGGTGTGCTGCTGGAAATTAAACTAGCAGACCGGAGTTGGCTCGGCAGAAAAGCGACGAAAAGTGTTTTTATTGAACTGAGAGACTATCCCGGGGAGTGGCTGGTAGATCTACCACTGTTGAAGATGAGCTTTCGTGACTGGTGTATCCAGGTCGAGAAGCAACTTTCCAGAGCGCCCAGAAATGGATTTACCAATAACCCTCTGACATCCTTGATGGCACTTGATCCATTTTCTGCCTATGACGACGTGGTAATTAATAACCAACGTACGCTCTATATCGACTTTCTTCATTCATGCAAAAAACAATCACCACCGCTCACCATCATACAACCGGGTCGATTTATAGAACCCGGCGCTAAAGCCAACCACCCCGCTCTGCAATTCGTCCCGCTGGTCGCCTGTGCCAGATATAGCGAGGCAGAACTACAGTCTGCTGATGACAACAGTTACTTCAAGCGTCTGGAAACCCTCTTCGAAAGCTACAAGTCTGATATCGTAAAACCCTTCTTTAAAGAGTTTATTGAGCCGATCAACCGTCAGGTGGTTTTAGTCGATGTATTGAATGTACTTCATGGTGGAGAAGAATCTCTTCAGGAGATGATGCACGCGTTAGAAGCCATCGGGGAGAGTTTCGAATACAGCGGTGGGCTGTTTCATTCCAGGATCGATAAGGTTCTCTATGCTGCAACCAAGGTGGATCAGGTTGTCTCGCAGGATCACGACAATGTCCGACAACTACTAAGCAGCATCGTTAGAAAGTCTCTGGAACGGATCAAGGGCGCGCAGGCAGATCTCCGGGTGGAAGCGGTCGCAGCAGTAAGATCCTCTCATGCACAAACACAGGATAACGAAGAGATACTCAAAGGCATCTCGACTGATGGCGATGCCATTGGCTTTGTTAACCCCCAAATCCCCGATCATATTCCTTCAGACGCCGAATTTACGCCGTTTATAGACTGGAAGCTACCGGAACTGAAGCCACCGAAAGGCATCCGGGCCAATCAGGATCAGGCGATACCTCACATCCGTATGGATGAAGTACTACATAATTTAATGGGTGATATATGTCGATAAAGACAGAACAGGACGACGACTCACGAATCCCCCGGACATTTAAAATATCCGAGTCCGATTTAGAGGGCATGATCCCCGATTCGATTGAATCTGAAAAGATAGAAAACGAACTTCAAAGTACCGACCCCATAAATTGGGACAAGTATCCACAGCCTTTCTTTTCAAAAGCGATGAAGCTGACGGCAGCCGGATTGGGTGGGTTACTCTGCCTCACCGTTATAAACGATCTAATCTCCGTTATTAACAGCGCCTCAGAGGTTCACTGGGGCCTTGGAGTCGCGACTTCCTCATTACTGGCAGTTCTGGCCTTGATAGCGGGCACGGGCCTGTATCAATGGCTTAGAGGCGCTAACGATATAGATAAAATCGCTGAGTTTCAAAAAAGTGCAGCCGAGTTAAAGACACAGCAGAACACACAGAAGCTCACCCCTTTTGTCGACAGCCTGGTGAACTTCTACACCGACACCCCCCAGGAAAAGCAGCTCGAACATGCTCTCAGCTTAATGCCGGATTATCTGGATGATGCCGAGAGATTAAGACATCTTGAAAAACTCTTCATCGAGCCTCTGGATGCCCGAGTTGAAAACATCATCCGCAAACACAGCGTGCAAACAGGCATAGCCGTCGCCGCAAGTCCGATGCCCTCACTGGATGCCCTGCTGACAGTGTGGCGTACCAGCATTATGATCAAAGAGATCTCTAATACCTACGGCATCAGACCAAACTTTGGCAATCGCATGCGTATACTTTACCGGGTCGGCAGAAGCACCGCCTACTCCGGCCTGTCTCAAACCGCATTAGATATGCTCGATCTATCAAACTTCCCTGCCCTCAATATCGGTGCCAAGGGGCTACAAGGCGCCGGCGCCTGTGTCGCCACCTCGCGCATTGGTATTCAGTGCGCATCGCTGTGCAGACCCATTCCCACAGATCGAACAAAAACAGGTTATCGAGAAAAGCTGGTATCGTCGCTGTTACTAATATTGGGGAAAAAGCTTAATAAAGAATTGAATAAATGAGACTGATCGGGAGCGACCCACAGTTTATTAAAGGAAGTATGAAAGAAACTGCAGACACAAAAAAACCAGCAAGATACTGGTCTGATGGTTTCCTCTGTTTAGAAGGAAAGTATTGGTGGAGCCTAGCGGGGGCTCCCCCAGTTTGCGAACCAACTTAAAATTCAATAAGTTACCGCTAACTTCAACTCAATAGTTACACACATTGGTATCACACCGCAACCGAAGAATTACACTGTCACGGCATAGACCCGAGACTTGTGATTCTCTGGGAACAAAGCTAGAGTTCACTCGGTGGCTCATGACATTTTCCGGGATCGAACCCAGCCGCACATCTAGCACGTATTACCTACACCTGATCCTGCCTAAACCCTTTTCCCTAGCCCCTTACACCGAGATACTTACCTTTCCCTGCGCACCTCTCATTCAAGCCAGTGCACGCCAGAAAACGTAAAACGGGGACCTCCAATAGCTAGCCGTCATTGAGAAGCTCTTAGGCCTCACCCGTAACTTCTATACCCTTCGCCTATGATAATGCCGAAACGCTCGATAAGGTACTGCTCCCCTACATCGTTAGCCGTGAAACCGACGGCCAAACGGGTGATTATGGCTTGGATAAAGTCGAATCACACATCCTAAAAGATGCAATAGACCGAATAGATTTCAAATTGGATCTATCACACCTGAGTTTTGAGGATTCCCCCCCTACCGGTATGCGAGGGGAAAGCCTGAATAGATTAGGTCTTTCACCTGATGGGGAAGGGACTATTCCCCTAATTCATAATTAAATCTCTCCGGAAGGTTATGCTTTAATCCCTTTAGTCTTTAGCCAGTGACGACCTACCAGTTTCTCTATACCATACAAACAAGCAGCATATACCTCACTCAAAACACGTTCAAAACACGTTCAAAACACGTTGTATGAGCCATAAATCGATAAATAAGTAGAGGGCATACAATAAAAATGAAAGAGCTACAAATTAAAACGTTGCTAGTAGAACACCTGCTAAGGCAATGTAGTGATGTGATCTTGGGGGCAGAAGTTGCTTTTCAATACGGAAGTAGGAGAGCCGATATAATCTCAATTACAGACAACAATATTGCGACCGCTTATGAAATAAAGGGAGCGAATGACTCGATTGACAGGCTTGAATATCAAGTTAAAAGTTACAAATCATATTTTGATTATTGCTATATCGTTTGCGAACCATGCAATCTAAGTATTATCCGAAAAAACATCGGCAGAGAAGTTGGCATACTAGTTATTCACGATGAATTCATTGAACACCTTAGGAAGTCCCAACGCTTTAAACAGCATAAGAAAGAGTATCTCGCCAGCACCTTACCAATAAAAGAACTTAGAAAAATGACAAAGCATAACCATTTACGCTCAAAACATGAGCTATGTGAAGCGTTATCAGAAGAGCAAACAACACACTCTATTCGTGCTCAATCTAGAAAAAGTCTCGCCAGTAAATACAGAGTTCAAACGTCCCTACTAAAGAGGGACGTTGCAACAAAAGTAACTGCTGATGATTTACTTACAATTTCAAGAAGCTCCCCCGACGATCTCAAGCTCTGACCTTAACTTTACCCTAGTGGCTATGTAGTAATTCATACGCACCGATATCCAAAAAGACGGGCTTATTCCTGTAGGCTCATCATTGTGAGCAAGCTCAATTTCCTTATCAGCCCAAACCCCCAGAGATACATATCGACCATCCGCCACCATCTTTTTAGCACACAAAGGGTAGCTTCCTTTATCACGCCGATAACGCTTATATATAAATTTATCACCTATAGCCACATCAATTCGGGGAACAAATGTCCCTCCCTTGATCTCTATCTGTTCAGTATTAATCGATGCATAGTCACCATATTTAATTGGGTATTTCTTACATACCTCTCGGAAAACCACCTCTTCATAGATATCGAATTCGCCTTCTGCATCTCCATTTCCCTCTTGAGCAGGACTGCTAGGAAAAGAAGTACAAATCATTACGATATCTTCAATTTTGTCACCCAACTCATGAACAGCCAAAGCTGACTCAACATACAAATTTGAAACTATTTCCACATCAGCCTTAGCATCATGGCGAATATAGTCAGCATCCAAAAGGACGTACAACTTACAATTCTCAGCTAAGTTATTAACAATCGGCGAGAGATAGCTGGAAAGATCACTAGCATCTAAGTCATATGGAAGACGAACAGCTAAATGACTTTTCAAAACCGACATTTTTTTTACAAAGGATTCCACTTCAGAAAATTCCATTTTGGAATCCTCATAAAGATGGACCATTGGTATGATATTAAGGTTGGAATATAAATTTATAAAATACTGCCAATCTACGAATCCATTAAACTCGTCTATAAGCTGTTCAATCTGCGGATTTATGTACTTATCATCAGTACACAAATCTAGAATAAATGGCTTATCTCCTTGAATCTCACCAATTTGTTTCATTCGCCTATGAATATCACCATCAGGCGTCTTTGTCGTCTTCCGAGACTTTGTTAATTCATAAGTAGGCAGTATGTCATCAAGAAGATCATTACTAATATTTTTAAAGCATCTAAGTTCAGCATCACGAGTCTTGATTACAGGAAAATACTTATATTGACTCATAAGTTATGGCCTTGATAACCAAGCGACTTTGCCCTTATCCGAACGGCCATTGATGAAACATGAAAGAACTCGGCAATATCCTCAACCTTCTGAGAACCGGTAGATATGGCGCTATGAAAATCGTCTTCCGGCATTAAAAGCTCGGCGGCAAACTGATTTGCCTCTGTTTCCATCCGATTCATATCTCCATTTCTAAAGAACGTTGCATCTTCGAACGAATCTGACAAAACACTATGCTGTATAAAATGCCCTAGCTCATGAGCAATTGTAAATCTTTGACGGTGGGGATGATGAAGCGAATTTATTGTCATTATCCATTCATCGGTCTTCTTTTCTTTCTTTAAAGAGCCGGACTCGTCACCATCCATAGGTTCAAATCTCATTTTAATCCCTAGAAGTTTAGTAAGCTCTGACACATCAAGGGGGGCGCATACAATGCCGTGATCATTAGCAAACTTGACTACATCAGTAGCCGAAGACAAATCGTCAAACTCTGAATGGGCACGCCTTTCTCTGGGTTTTTTCTTAATAAAAGCCATTATTAATTCTTCCCTATTTCTAGTATCAAATCAGCGCCATCCTCATCTCTCTTATCTTCCTGAGAAATTTTCGCTGATATTATCCTTAAGTGCCTTTTTAGCAGTACCTGCTCTTTAGACATTCTATCAATATGAGCTTTGTAACCCTGCATCTCCGCGATCAGATTATCTAATTCATTTACAGTAGAGTTATAGTCAGACTGAGCAGCAGCGACTCCATCACTAAAGCCATCCTTTATACGCTCTTCAAACCCTGTGCTTCCAAAATATAAACCAGTAACTTTTTCTGCTGACTCTTCAGCTTTTTCCGCTGAAGCTCCTTTAATAACAAAGAAAGCTAAAATACCAATCAAACCATTTATGGCTATCAAAAAAGTTATAAGAGTCTGATAAAAGGAGCTCTGGAATGACCACAAGTCATCTAAACTAATCAAAGTACCACTTTCAAGCATTTCTCTAATAGCAAAGTTAACCCAAGGCCCATTAACATACGCTGGATCTTTTAAGATGTAAGACTCAGACAGGCCTGTGTACTCTAGAAAAGTTGGTGCAGATAAATATTGAAATAAGATAAGCCAGAATAACAACGTAAATACTGATGTTAGCCCTCCTACCAACAATATCGTGCCAAGAGAATTGCTCCTCGACTTATCACTAGCAGGTCTATTCTCTTCACTCATATTTGAACATCCCTTTTCCAATTAAGCTCAGATCTAAAAATCAAAGTAGCTCAGATTCTAAACATTTTAAGCGTCTAATTTATGACTCATAATTTCATTCTACAGCTGACAAGTAGAACTTGGAACAAGCTAGCCTCAAGAAATAAACTAGGAGGCTTCAACCATACTTTCACTTGTAACAGAGAAAGAGGTAGGTTCCCCTCCCCTCCTATGAACAACTTGTTGCAGAAACAGAAAAAAAACAGAACTCAGATAGGTAATTATAAGAGCAGTCATCTTTGTATTAAGTGCTGCTTCCCCCTTCAGGTGCCATCACTTTTGTAACGCTGGCCCTTTGAACTTAGCTTTTTGACTAGGTGGCATTGTTGGTTTCGTAACTTTCACCAGCTTCATTGAATGCTTAGATGCACTCAAATAGCCTCTTGAAATTCTTGCATGCTTCGGCCGACCATATTGATTGATACTTTCTACACTCAGGTGTCCCATTATGGCTGCAATCTCTATCCGTGATTTATCAGATTTCTTTAGATCACAACCCATCTGATGTCTCCAACTATACAAGGTTGGCAGACTCTTACGCTGAGGCCAAATTTCTTTAACTACTTTCGCTAAGCGTTTTTGAACATAGGTAATGGGATTTGCATAGGGGGCGTTAGTCAATGATGCATGATACTTCTGAAGTCCCTGAAAAGTTTTACTATCAGAAACTATCAGTGTTCGATCAATCCCTCTATCCGAGCGTTTCTTAGCTGAATTAATGAGCACTTTATTACCCGGAAGAAACTCTAGGTCTCTTATTTCAGCAGGCCTACAACCAAGATATTTTACGATCATAATCGTTGCATATACGTAACGATCACCACTTGAGCCACCCATTAAGCGCTTAACTAATTTTGCTTCATCGCTTTCTGAAACAGCCTTTACTTTCCTTCTTTTAGGCTTTATTAGGGCCTTTTTAGCTGGATCACTGGTGGTTGGATTAAGTGTAACTTTAACCTTGTCAGCTGTTTCAGCGAAACCTCTCAATCGTTGATCTAATTCAATAGCATTGCGAAGTCTTCGCCAATAAGCAGGGACGTACTCACCTGCACATGACGTCAAAGCATCTACTATATTTTTTTTAGTTATCGGCTTATCAATCAGCCTCGTTTCGTAAAAGTGTTTAGCGAGCTTTTTATAAGCCTCTTCGGTTGATACCAACATATCTTATCCTCCATGATAAGTTTCTGCGTTCATCCTGAACGCATCACTGCGAGTATAGCCACTCTTTTGGAAAGCCTACGTGTTTTATCTGACGTTTCGCTTACAGTTGTATCAAGGACTTCTCAACCACTCCGTGGTTTGCGATCCTCCATGACACACCCGCTTCACTAATCGCTTTTCGCCCCACTTCACTGCGTTACGGGGGCTCACTCGGTCAAAGAACGACCTCACCAGCGACCCATACTTACCGAGGTAAGTATGGGTTATGATACGCGGTGAATTTATAGTTTTTCATTGGTATCAAGATCATAATTTTCAGATCAGTTTTGTATCGAAAGCCAACCTGATCTACACTCCATAGCAGTCGGAAGATCAACACGCAGAAGGATTTGCAAATGTCTCTAGTACTAACTCGTAAGCCCTCAGAATCTATTACGCTTTTCACCGCTGATGATGAACCAATAACTATTACAGTTGCGAACGTGAATGGTCAGCAAGTCAAACTTAGTTTTGAGGCTCCAGATAACATTGATATTCTAAGGAATGAATTATTGGATTTTGATGATAAAGCCTTAAAGTGATTTGTAGTTGCTCTCAGGCGCCTCTGAGGTCAGCTATGTGCCAAAAGCGGACATGAAAAAGGACGCATAGAGCGCCCTTCGGAAACTGCTTCAATGAATGATTTTAAGGTTCATTGACATTCAGTAACTGCTTGTTTGAATGGACCATCACCAAGAACGTTTATTGCCCTATAGCTTGTTCTAGAACCCGTTTTAGTATCATGAACATCCACTATCATCATTGAGGATATTCCCGACATTGTATTCTGATACATCACGCTATAACCATCGGTTGTTGGCCTCATTGAAATAGGGACTGTTGAACTAAGTGCCCCAGAGCTCTCCCAAATATCAGCGATACACACAGCAACTTTTTTTGCTGGATAACTGCTTGATAGATCCATTTCTGGTGGCTGTTTCCGCAGATCAGCAGGTGTTGCGCAACCATACATACTCATTACAACCACACATATTGTGAATATTTTAATTACCTTCATCTTCTATAAATTCCTTATAATTATTAATCGATGAATTATGATCCTATTTGGCTGCTTCACTGTACAACAAGGATTACGGATCATGAAGCTGTGAATTTCGTTCTCTAGTGGGAAGTGATCTTAGGAATTGAATCGGAAGGCGACTTATAGCAGCTCTCAGGCGGCTCTGAGGTCTATTGCGCGCCATTAGCTGGCATGCTGGCAATCAATACTGTTACTACGATATAGTAAATGCTGATGAGTAACTCAGACGGATATTCAGGATGAATACCAATAGTCCTCTTGTCCTCTCTGGTAGCTACTACCTTCACACATCTAGTCATAGACACCTGATATTTACAGTTTCTTTAAACCGTCCATAGATATTATTTATAGAAATAAAAAAAGGAATCTATATGCGCTTTATATTATTAGTACTCGGACCTATTCTTCTTGCCGGTTGTTCAACAGCACAGATACCGCTTGAAGAAGCCAAATTAATTCCAAAAGAGCATATTTACAATAATACATTTTTGAAGCATGAAGCTGGGAATGAGCTTGTCCATTTTATAAGAGATCAAGGCTTAATTGGTGCCGGATGCAGCCACACAGTTTTCATCGATAACGAGAAGGCATTCGCTATTCAGCCGGGACAAGCAATTTCTGTAAGTTTAAAGCCCGGCAATCATTTCTTCAGGCTTGATCTTGGGGCTGGCTTATGTCCAAACGAATCTCATTCTAAATCAACTTATTTAAACCTAGGTGAACCACAAACATTTAGGATATCTATCTCCTCAGGTGGCACCCTTATGCTCACACGAATAAAATAAACATCCAACTAGCTCAATAAAACGGAAAATGTCTCTGAACTAAACTGAAGACCCAACGCAATTAGTTGGGCTGTAGCCAGTTCTGAGACAGCATTGTGTCGAAAAATGACCTAACTGCACCTGAGTCGAGCCAGATCAAGCGTTTGGGTCAGATTTGTGCCAGAAGCAGACGCTAATAAAGCTACTCCGTTGACGGGGAAGCACTTTTCGCAAGGCTTCAAGAGTCTTGCCCCAGCCTATGCGCTCTTTCCATAAACTTCCATCGATCCAAACGTTGTAGCAATCAATACGGTTACTGCGATATAGTTCAATTCGATGGGTAACCGGAGTACCCGTATCGTAGTCTGTAATTTTGATTAACCTGCGCAGCTCGGGTAACTCAGGCGGATATTCAGGATGGATACCATTGATCCTTTTTTTCCTCTCTGGCAGCCCTTGCCTTTGCATATTTAGTCACATATTCCTGATACTTACGGCTTCTGCGATACATCTTTTACCCATCCCTAGATATACCTACAAGGTAGCAAAGCTTGCAAGCTTGTATGTACTCAATAATAAATTATTATATTTTTAAGGAAGAATAGTGCAAAAGGTAGTAGTAATTATATGTTCTGTAGCAGCGCTTATTGGGTTTGGATTGTGGTTTCGCAGTGACCCATCTTTTGAGCCAGCTATTGGATTCATTGTTGCAATTGGTGGGTTAGCGCACAGTTACTGGCCTAACTTAACTAAAAAGTATGCTTCAAAACGACTAAAGGGTCGTCATTCTTTTGATTACAGTAATAATAATGGTCTATTCACTATAGGCACCGATGCTCTTAAATTTGAAACCAAATGGTCAAAAGCTAGTGGGGACTCTATTCATATTTATAATGATCCAGCATCAATTACAGGTATTGCTGTTGTAAAAGGAGTTCCAGCCATAAACATGATATCAAACGCTGCCAAATATGATTTCTCGTCTAGAAGTAGAACACCACAAGAAGGTGAGCTAGTAGTTCTAAAGAATTCCTTTGACAACTTTGCTGTAATTAAAATTGTAGATATAAAAGATTGCACTAGAAGTGACTCTAACGATGAATTAACTATTGAGTATGTTATCAATCCAGAGAAAAAAGTGGATTTTAAATAAAAATATAACGAGGCGTTATATTTCTTGAGCGAGGAATTCTAGTGACCAGACAGCCACAGGACTTGGAAAGACTTATCCACGAATCTCTCGAGCAGCTTGGATGGGACGCTGATGTAGAGAAACTTTCAGATAGAGTCAAGAGGCTAAACATAGGAATCCCACTCGAAGATGAATTTTCAATAATTTGTGGCTGGCTTGGTAAATGTCATTTAGTGCATAAGCTTGATCAGCAACAATACCCAAAATCATCAGGTGAAACCTACCAAGTTCCAGATCTGCTAGCTAGCTTTTCCAGAACAGACGGCAGTTCATCTACTGTTCTTATTGAAGTTAAGTATTGTAAGAACAACGTTATGTCTTTTAAGCCAGATTATTTCGCAAAGCTAAAAGCCTATAGTGAGCTTCTAAATTTACCTTTGCTAATTGCATGGAAGAGATGGAATATCTGGTGCCTTGTTTCTATTGACGAGTTCCGCAAGGCAACAAAAAATTACAACCTAAGTTTCAATGATGCTATGCGTAATAATCTACTCAGTTCTTTAGCTGGCGATTTTTCATACTCACTTAGTGTCAATGCAGGTGTCCATATAAGTGCAAGAAAGGAAAAGTTAATTGGTGTTGTCGAAACCGAGGGCGAGCGTAATGAAAACTGGCACATGGTTATTGATGATGTCTATTTTACCAATGGCAAGAGTGAACAGGTCCGTGATCTTTCGCCAACCGCTCAACAAGTATTTTTTTCATGGGATCTCAAGGAGGATCAAACACTTACAGAAACACATGCAATTATGCACCACATCTGTAAGGAGTCCTCTGGTCTATTTGCACACATGGCACTGACAAGGTTACTCTCTTTTCATAGCCAAGAAGATGAAGGCGTACATTGGCGTGGGCACTTACGTGACGATAAGGCCATTTCAAATATAAGCGACTATAGAACAGGTATTGAGGAAAATATGCGAGCAGGTATCGTCCATCATATTTTTGACATCCAGCCAAACAATGTGCCGGTCTTCATGAAATGAATACAACACATTATTCAACGAACGCCCTTCGGGCTCGGACCACCAAACCGCTACGCGGTTTTCCGGCCCGTTAATAAAGCGTTAGATAGTATATTGGCAAGAGAATAAGTATTGATTATGAGCATGAAGTCAGCAAAGAACTTTGAAGAAATCGTAATGTATCTGTCGGTTCTTAGGTACATTTTCAAGTCTAGAAGTAAGCGCGGCCTATATGACCTAAACAAGAAGGCAGAGCCTTTTTTTCAGAAATTATTCAATATCATTTATTCATGGAATCTTATTGACCTAAATGATATTCAGGCCAATTACCCAGCGATCGATTTAGGTGATGAATCACAAGGGGTTTGTATACAAG
>NZ_JADGEW010000001.1 GCF_016744155.1 Amphritea sp.
TGATGAAAAAGATCGATATTATTAATAACAGTCGCTAGAACGTCGCTTCGCGACTGGCTAGACGCGGCTTCGCCGCTTGCTCGTAGCTAGGAGAGCCTTCTTTTTACGTAATATGGCAACGTGCTTTGTAAGCAAAAGATGAAAAGCTTTTAGCTTTAAAACAACAAAACCGCCTGACGGCGGTTTTGTTGTTTTAATCTTTCTAGCAGTAAACGAAGTTTTACGATCTAGCCACTAGCAAGCGACAAAGTCGCGCTCTAGCATCTAAACAGACTTATTCTCGTCTTCTTCCTGCATTGCCTGCTCAAACTCGCCATCTTCCTCTTCTTCATCTCGACCTTTCTTTTTAATGATAACGGCTAATATGATACCTAGCTCAAATAACAACCACATTGGAAGAGCAAGCAGCGTTTGAGAGATAACATCCGGGGGCGTTAACAGCATACCCATAACAAAGCAGCCAACAATAACGTATGCACGTTTTTGCCTTAGACTCTGAACATCTGTTAACCCGCTCCATACTAGCAACAGAGTCGCAATTGGAATTTCAAAAACCACGCCGAATGCGAAGAAAATCTTAAGCACAAAGTTAAGATAACTACTGATATCTGTCATAACCGCAACATTCTCTGGCCCCACACTGGTAAAGAAACCAAAGATCAAAGGGAAGACCACGAAATAGGCGAAAGCTATACCTGCATAAAAGAGAAAGATACTTGATGCCAGTAATGGCACCGCCAGACGCTTCTCATGCTTATAAAGCCCTGGGGAGATAAAGCCCCACACCTGATGCAAGATAAGCGGCATAGCTAGAAAAAGCGACAGTACTAAGGTCAGCTTAAAGGGAGCAAAGAAAGGCGAGGTTACATCTGTCGCTATCATACTAGTGCCTGCAGGTAACAGCGCAGTCAATGGGGCAGATACTATTTCGTAAAGGTGGTTAGCAAAGTAGAACAGGCAAAGAAAAATAACCAGAATTGCCAACATAGCCCGCATCAGCCGGCTACGCAGCTCTACTAGATGGGAAACAAAAGGCTGTTCCTGATCATTATCAGGCAGGTCTTGGTTAGGATCTATCATCGGCCTTAGAACTTTCCTCTACAGGCGGTGTTTCTACAACAGCATTCTGATCCTGATCTGACTCAGGAGCTTTCTCTTTAGGAGCAGAAATACTATTCGCAAGCGGGGAGTTACTACCCAATGCTTCAGAGAATGGCTCGCGCATCTCATCGAGCTCACGATCAAGCTCGTCTTGTTTCATGACGACCTGGCGCTTCATCTCATCAAGCCGCAACTCTTCATTAATATCAGACTGAATACCACTGATCGTGCGCTTGGCTTTACCCACCCACAATCCGACGGTACGGGCTGCAACTGGAAGCTTTTCCGGCCCCAGTACAATCAGCCCAACTACCGCAATAATAAGGAGCTCCGCAAAGCCGATATCAAACATCTGCTAGCTACCCGCTACTTGTCAGTTTTCGGCTCGTCTTTAGCCTGCTCTTTTACTTCAGCATTATCAGCCTCAGTAAATTCAGCATCACTTTCCAACTTCTTGTCTTCTTCTTTAGGCTCTTCGCTCATCGCTTTTTTGAAGCCTTTTACCGCACCGCCTAAGTCTCCACCAAGATTACGTAGCTTCTTAGTACCAAACAGTAATACAACAATGACTAAAAGAATCGCCAGTTGCCACAGACTAATACCACCTAACATATTATTGTTCTCCGTTTTACTCTGGTGCGGAAGCTTCCGCCCACTTAATTAATAGACTGTATAACGCCAGTTCTCAGCGTTCAAAAGCACCAAGAACTGTTATATTTTTACTATTTGTCAGTCCTGGAGGCCTTCTCTTCCAATCCAGACATATCGAAACGGCGTGCTAACTCATTAATTACCGCTTCAGGACGCTCACCTAAATGAGAGAGTGTCACTAGAGTGTGAAACCATAAGTCTGCAGTTTCGTAGATAACTTCACTGTTATCACCACTGCTCTGCGCATCCTTAGCCGCAAGAATAGTCTCAGTTGCTTCTTCGCCAACCTTTTCCAGAATTTTGTTCAGGCCTTTCTCATGTAAACTGGCAACATATGACTTTTCAGCTGTAGCCGCTTTTCGCTGCTCCAGAATATCGCCCAGCTGTGTCAAAACATCTTTCATATTCAGGCCTTACTTCTCATAAATCGTATTTGGATCTTTTAAAACAGGCTCAACCGGAATCCATTCACCCTCTTTTAGGGTTTTATAGAAACAGTGCTCACGCCCGGTATGACAAGCGATGCCTCCTAACTGCTCAACACTCAGCAGGATAACATCATCATCACAATCCAGACGGATATCATGTAACTGCTGTACGTGACCGGACTCTTCACCTTTACGCCATAACTTTTGGCGAGAGCGCGACCAGTAAATAGCCCGATTTTCCTGAACAGTCAGGGCAAGCGCCTCACGGTCCATCCAGGCAACCATCAAAACCTTGCCAGTAACGTGATCCTGCGCAATGGCCGGCACCAGCCCATCACTGTTCCACTTGACTTGTTCTATCCACTGTTCAGACATATCACTATTCTTTAAAATCTAGGCTGGCAAGGATACCTGATCCCCGAAGACTCCGCTATCCCCGGAAGATGGGAGGCCAAAAGACTAAGTTTTTATTGTTTCAATTCAGTGACGCAGCAGTAATATTGCCGCTACGCCACCCAACAACCAGCCAATGACAGGCAGCTCGCTGGCAATAATCAAAGGATCTTCCACTGACAACCCTATAGCGACAACCAAACAGATAAGCCCAAGCCAACGACCTCGCTGGCTTCGCTGTTGCTGTAGCTCCTGACGAGCGACACTCAATGCGAGCATATCCCGACGGCGCACATCATCAAGGTTTTTCAGCTGATTCAGAGCCTCATACGCCATCTGCGGCAAGTGAGGCATCTTATCCAACCAATCCGGTGCTTGCTGCTTCATAGAACGGTAGACCGCTTTAGGACCCATTCGTTCTTTCATCCAGCGCTCCAGGTAAGGCTTTCCCGTTTCCCACAGATCCAGTTCAGGATAGAGCTGACGTCCCAGACCTTCAATATTCAGCAAAGTCTTCTGCAACAGAACTAACTGCGGCTGAACTTCCATATTGAAACGCCGGGCTGTTTGGAACAATCCCATCAATACCATACCGAAGGATATATCCTTAAGTGGTTTTTCAAAAATTGGCTCGCAGACACTGCGGATAGCGGTCTCGAATGACTGTACATTAGTCTCCGGCGGTACCCAGCCTGAATCAATATGCAACTGCGCAACCTGACGGTAGTCTCGCTGAAAAAATGCCAGAAAGTTACGCGCCAGATAGTTCTGATCCTCTGAGGAAAGCGACCCCACTATACCGAAATCGACCGCTATATATTTAGGGGTAGAAGGATTCTCTCTGGAAACAAAGATATTTCCTGGATGCATATCAGCATGAAAAAAACTATCGCGAAACACCTGCGTAAAGAAGACCTCTACACCCTGCTCCGCCAGTTTCTTCATATCGGTATTTTGGGCTTTTAACTGCTCGATATCAGCGACAGGAATACCGTGAATCCGTTCCATTACCAACACATTCTGCCGGGTCAGATCCCAATAGATCTCGGGTACATAGAGAATCGGAGAGTTTTCAAAATTGCGCCTGATCTGTGACCCGTTGGCCGCCTCTTTTCGTAGATCCAATTCATCAAAGATAGTGTTTTCATAATCGGCAACGACTTCTACCGGCTTCAGTCTGCGTCCCTCGACCCACAACACTTCAACCAGCTGAGCGATGGTAAATAACACCGCCATATCTTTTTTAATGGTTTTTTCAATGCCCGGTCGAATAACTTTAACTACCACCTCTTCTCCGCTATAGAGCAGGGCTTCATGCACCTGCGCTACCGATGCAGAAGCCATAGGTGTAGCGTTAAATTCAGCAAATATCTCTTCTACCGGGGCACTTAGTGCCTGCTCAATAAGCCGTTGTGAATAAGCGCTTTCAAAGGGGGGAACCTGGTCCTGTAGCTTTTTCAGCTCCTGGGCCAGATCATCTGATAAAAGGTCACGCCGGGTGGATAGCATCTGACCAAATTTAATAAAAACAGGCCCTAGCTCTTCTAAAGCTAAGCGCAGACGAGCCCCTTGCGACCTTTTACCGACCGGAATCAGATAACGCCACAACATTAACTTTATCAGCAGGCGAACGTACCAGTGCAGATTGATCTGATCGAAGAGAGTATCAAGCCGGTATCGTGCAAAAACCCGTGCAATTTTAAAAATTCGGAGTAAACGTCGCACCGCAGCTGGTTCCGTAGTCAGTTGATCTGAAGAGAGGCGAGCATATTGCCCTTTCAACTCATAAGGTAAAGAGCTGCATCATACCGGAGTATCAGGAGGAATGCCTTAACCTAACTCAATCCGGTTTCGCCCTAACTCCTTCGCTTTGTATAGCGCCTTATCTGCGCGGCTAAATAACGCCTCAACACTGTCATCTTTGCGTACCTCAGCAACACCAAGAGAAAGTGTAATTTGAACCGGTTGCCCGTGGAAATTAAACGGACTTTTCTCAACCGCTTTACGAATTTTATCAACCGCCATTGCAGCCTGCTCAGCCGATGTTCCAGGCATCAAAATGACAAACTCCTCACCACCATAGCGGGAGACGAAGTCCGTTGATCGACATTGCTTTGATAAAATACTGGAAATTAACCGCAGAACTTTATCTCCCGCCTGATGACCATAGGTATCATTAATTCGCTTAAAGAGATCCAGGTCCGCCACAGCAAGTGAGAATGAGTGATTATAACGGGTCCAGCGATCAAACTCGGCAGAAACTCTCTCATCGTATCCAGCCCTGTTTGGCAACGATGTAAGCGCGTCCGTCATCGCTTTCTGTCGTTCAGCCTCAACATGCACTTTCATATGCTGGGTCTGCTCTTCCATCTGCTCCAGCCGAGTATTCATCTGGAGATATCGCTCATGCAGCCGCTTCTCCCTGTCTTCCTCTTTCTGCTTAAACAGGTCTACAGATTTAACAATATTAAGCAGCTGGGATGACACATTAGTCTTAAGCTGATTAAGATCCTTTGATGCCAATACCGCTTGCTGAATCGCCTGGACATCCTGATGGATATCGTTGCTTAGCGTAACCGCCTCTCCACTAACCTTTTCATCTTTCTGACTGGCCTCAACGAACTCCTGAACCTCAGCCAATTGACCGGTTAGGTTTCGAAGATAATTTTCGAAATCTTCGCTGTTTTGAGCACTAAGACTAGCGACCAGGCTAACAACATCCTGAATAATGGTAGACAGAGAAGATAACGTTATCCCCCCTTCTATTCGTCGGGTCAGCTCCCGGGCGCGAGACATTTCACCTTGAGGAACGTTAAGACTCGTCATTACAATCAGCAGTTCACTGCCAATCTGCTTAAGTATTTCTTCATCGTTATGGCCAAGATCATCAAGCGTCACTGCCTGCTTGCGCCCCCCATTCAGGTCATCTTCCAGTAGTGGCCCCTGGATTGTGACAAGTTCGTTCACAACACCGGAAACCTGTGCGGCCTGTCCGGTAAAAGGCTCCATGGATGATTCAACACCAGACAACCGCTGATTACTCAGATCAGTCGTTAGATTCAGGCGGAGCTGATAAACCCATTTATGCAGCCCCTGTAGCAATTCGTTGTTATTGCGCTGCTGCTCGATATCTAATCCGCGAAGTTGTTTCTCAACTAACTGAACTGTCGCAGGAGGCGTTTTTTCTTCAGTTTTTAGCTGCTTGCACAGCGTGACTAATGCACGATCCAGTACAGCCGAATGACCATCAAGCGCTACCGCCATCTGACACACAAGATGCTCTAAGCTGCGATCATCAAGTTGCACCTGAAGCACTTCCATCTCTTCAGAAAGGGACTTGTATCGTTCTTTCCAGTCTTCCTGTTCCATCACTTGCACCTGTGAACCGGTAATCAATAAGGGGATTCACTAATGTTATGCCAAACTCGGCCTGACAAGCCAGCCCACTGCACTCCGTTCTGTACTCAGAATGCAATAAAAAAGCCGCATATAGCGGCTTTTTTAAAAAAGACCTAGGTCATTTCGTGTTTCTTTCCTGAGCAATAAGATATTCAGCAACTTTCAACATTCCGGAATGACCGCCTGCCTTTTCAGCCGTGACAAGGTATTTACCGTTTATGATAAGCGTTGGAACGCTCTTAATACCATATCCTTTCAGCTTAGATGCCCCCTGATTCATCCGCATATTTACTGCGAAGGAGCCATTCATCTTAGTAAACTTAGCCTTATCGACACCCAGGTCTGCATAAAAATCAGCAAGATCATCCAGACTACGGAAGCGACGGCGCTCTTTATGCAGCGCATCAAAGGTTGGCTGGTGAGTCTTATCCACAACTTTCAGCAGGTCTGCAGTGTAATAAGCGCGGGCCAGAGGCTCCCAGGAGCGAGAGAAAACCACCGGGGTGCGAATAAAGTTCACATCATCTGACAGGTTTTTAGTCCAGCTATGCAACATAGGCTCGAAGGTAGCACAATGAGGACAAAGATAACCAAAGGCCTCTACTACCTCTACTTTGCCCTTAACAGCCGTTGGGACTGGCAATGCAATTACTTCATAATTTATTCCGGCCTTATAGTCCTCCGCCTGCGCAATCACCGCAGTGAGAACCAGCAATAAACCAATACCCAGGTTTTTTAACATATGTATCTCCACCCTTTGAGAAAATCCAAACACGTATGACAAGTCAATATGCTTCAAGTTCAGCACCGGCGCAAATAAAACTCATGCAATAAAAAAGGCAGCTTACGCTGCCTTTCCTGACTCAAAGCTGAATATCAATTCAAGCCCTGAATGTAACTGGCTACTGCCTGAATCTCTTTATCACTCAGCTTAGCCGCGATATCACGCATCATATTCTGAGGATCGTTATTACGCGTTTCAACACGGAAGCTCTTCAACTGAGTTTCTGTATACGCAGCATGCTGACCACCCAACTGAGGATAACCCGCAGACGCAATACCTTTACCCTGTGCACCGTGACAAGCGGTACAAGCAGCAATACCTTTAGACTCGACACCTGCACGGTAAATCTTCTCACCCGCTTCAACCAGATCCGCTTTAGCAGCGCCAATCTGAACTGGCTTAGAAGCGTAATAAGCTGATATATCAGCCATATCCTGATCACTCAGGTTGGTCAGCAGACCTGTCATTTCAACGACCTGACGGTCGCCAGCTTTAATTTCCTGCAGCTGTTTCAGCAGGTAACGCTCATTCTGGCCTGCCAGTTTAGGGAAATTACCAACAGCGCTATTGCCATCAACTCCGTGACATGCGCCGCATACAGCTGTTTTACCTTGCCCTGCAGCAGCATCACCCGCCGCATGTGCAACACTCATGATACTCACGCTTGCCAGTAAGGCGATCAGTAGTTTATTCATCGACTAATCCAGACTCTTGCTATAATTGCTAACGGTTTCTGCCACAATCTAAAGCTAATCAGATTGAAACAGGGCGACCTAACTAACACCCGGACTGGTGTAATATCTCAGTCACAGGTAGAATTCCGGCGGAATTATAACCTAATATCCACACAAACTGGAACGACAAATGTCTGTATTTACAGGCTGATAGGCAAAAAGTATATGTCTTTACCCCAGATTCACTACCATCTGACCCGTTTTAACACCAGTGCAAGCAAGCTCAGCCAGTGTCCTGATGACATCGGAGCCGAGGTTGCTTTTGCAGGTCGTTCCAATGCAGGCAAGTCCAGTGCGATCAATACACTGACCAATGCAAAGCTCGCCCGCACCAGTAAAACGCCGGGCCGAACTCAGCTGATAAACTTCTTCGATACCAATGTTGAGGGCGTTCGTATCGTCGATCTACCTGGCTACGGGTACGCAAAAGTCCCCATCGCCATGAAGGAGCACTGGCAAAAGCACCTGAATGATTATCTGAAAAACCGTGACTGCTTACGGGGTGTCGTATTGATGGTTGATATTCGCCACCCATTGAAAGAGTTCGATCAGATGATGATTGAATGGTGCCAAGAAGCAGAGATGCCATTACATATTCTGCTTACAAAAGCAGACAAGCTTAATCGGGGCGCGGCGCAAAACGCTACGTTGAAGCTAAAAAAGGACTTAGATGTTAAAAACACTCCTTTATTGAGCATCCAATCCTTCTCAGCACTAAAGGGTACAGGTGTTGATCAGCTCCGTGATCAGTTAAATACCTGGTTACTCGAAGAAGAATCCAAAGAAGAGAGTAAGAAAAATTAGCGGATAAACAAAAAGAAGCCCTCGAAATCATAAGGGGGAACAGAGTGATCACGAGAGCTTCAACGCATGCGTGTTACATGAGAGCCTCCCTTGGCAAGGTTTTTTGGCCCTCATAAATTATGAGTAAGGCAGTATAAAAAAGTTCCCCCCTACCCTCTGGGTAGGGTTTTATAACTCAGGCTTTTAAATATCAATGAGCCTGATCCCAATTATCTCCGCTTCCGGCTTCCACCAGCAACGGCACATCCAGATCCGCCGCCGTTTGCATCAACTCTACCAACTGCGCAGTAACCGCTTCTAGCTCAGCCTCAGGCACTTCAAGAATCAATTCATCGTGTACCTGCATAATCATTCGGGCACCGGTATCACTGTTCTGTAGCCAGTTATCTACCTTCACCATCGCTTTCTTAATAATATCAGCAGCAGTGCCTTGCATCGGCGCATTGATCGCGGTCCGCTCAGCGGCCTGACGGCGCATACCATTACTGGCTTTGATTTCGGGCAGATAGAGCCGGCGGCCGAAGAGCGTTTCTACATAACCATTTTCTGCCGCCTGCAAACGAATATCATCCATGTAACGTTGTACACCCGGGTAGGTTTCAAAGTAATGATCGATATATCTTTGCGCCTCATTACGGCCTATCCCCAGCTGTTTGGCCAAACCAAAGGCTGACATACCATAGATCAAACCAAAATTGATCGCTTTCGCACTGCGACGCTGATCGGCTGTTACCTCATCCAGAGCAACTTTAAAGACCTCAGCCGCAGTGGCCTTATGAACATCCTCTCCCTGAGCAAAGGCATTCAACAACCCCTTATCCTGCGACAGGTGAGCCATAATTCTTAATTCAATCTGAGAATAATCCGCTGCGACTAACTTATAACCTTCTGGTGCAATAAATGCCTGGCGGATTCGGCGCCCTTCGGTGGAACGAATAGGGATATTCTGCAGGTTAGGATCAGACGATGAGAGCCGACCTGTCGCGGTAACCGCCTGGTGATAGGAGGTATGAATCCGCTTGGTTGCCGGATTAATCATCTGCGGCAGTTTATCCGTATAGGTGCTCTTGAGCTTACTCAGGCTACGGTGCTCGATAATTAACTTCGGCAGCGGATAATCCAACGCCAGCTCTTGCAGAACCTCTTCCGCAGTCGATGGCGCGCCTTTAGGCGTTTTCTTAATCACAGGCAGCTTCTGCTGCTCAAACAGGATTTCCTGCAGCTGCTTAGGCGAGCTCAGATTAAAAGGACTGCCCGCTAATTCATGGGCTTGTATTTCCAGCTCCTTCAATCGGACACCGTGCTCCATGCTTTGAGTCGCCAGTTGCGTGGCATCAACCATCGCACCCTGTTGCTCCATACGCGCCATAACAGCAATCAGAGGCCGCTCAATATCTGTAAAAACGCTCGCCAATGAAGGCTCTTTTTCTAATTTGCTATACAGAGCCTGATGAAGCCGGAGCGTTATATCCGCATCCTCTGCTGCATAGGGTGCCGCCTGCTCCATCTCAATCTGATTAAATGTCAGCTGTTTCTTTCCCTTACCCGCTATCTCCTCAAACTTGACGGTCTTAACCCCCAGATAGAAGTCAGACAGAGCATCCATGTTATGGCGCGTCGCTGTAGAATTAAGCGCATATGATTCAAGCATGGTATCGAAAGCTACACCTTTAAGTTCAATACCGTATCGGGCAAGCACATTCATATCGTATTTAATGTGCTGTCCGACCTTCTTGTGGGTATCACTCTCTAACAGTGGCTTCAGCTGTTCCAATACAGCCTTACGATCAAGTTGATCCGGCGCCCCCATATAATCGTGAGCTACCGGCAGGTAAGCGGCTTTGCCCGGCTCAACAGAGAAAGACAAACCAATAAGGTTCGCCTCCATATAATTAAGGCTGTCTGTTTCAGTATCAAAGGCGAACAGATCTGCCTCACTGAGCCGCGTTAGCCAGAGATCAAATGAGGCCTGATCCAGAATCGTTTCATATTCAATTTCGGTGGGCGCTTGTGGTGAGTCCTCTGCACTGGCAGAGGTAACCGGCGCTTTCTCATCCAGATCTCTCACCCAGGTACGAAACTCACACTGCTGAAACAGCGCCATTAACTGATCATTATCGGCAACCGGAACCGGAATATCCTCGATCGCTATCTCCAATTCAAGGTCTGTTTTAATCGTGGCTAACAGATAGGATAGATCAGCGCCTTCGCGGTTATCTTCTAACTTTTTCGCCATGGTTTTTGAACCCCGAAAACCTAGCCCCGCAATTTTATCCAAATTATCATAAAGATCACTGATACCACCGATTCCCTGTAATAATGCCAGCGCAGTTTTCTCACCAACACCTGGAACCCCTGGTATGTTATCGACCTTATCTCCCATCAACGCCAGATAATCGATAATCAGCTCAGGCGGGATACCAAACTTCTCCTTTACGCCATCAACATCCATATGACTATCATTCATGGTGTTGATCAGAGAGACGTGCTGATCCACCAGCTGTGCCATATCTTTATCGCCGGTAGAGATAATAGTATCCAACCCCTTAGCGCTGGCCTCTCTTGCGAAAGTACCGATGACATCATCGGCCTCAACACCTTCAACAGCGATAAGAGGAAAGCCCATCGCCCGCACAATATTATGAATTGGTTCTATCTGGGTACGCAGGTCATCGGGCATTGGCGGGCGCTGCGCCTTATATTCCGGATAGATATCATCGCGAAAGGTTTTACCCTTCGCATCAAAAATCATCGCCACCGGACTATCGGGGTACTGCTTAATCAGGCTACGCATCATGCTGGTAACCAGGCGAACAGCACCGGTTGGAACACCTTCTGAGGTACGCATATCAGCTTGCTGAGAAGCAAAAAAAGCCCTATACAGATATGAAGAGCCATCGACTAAGATAATAGGAGAAGTATTTGCGGTCATGGTATTGCAGTCATTGTCCGTCAGGAGATATTGTTAACGGGATTGGTCCCGAGAGCCCCATCATATTCGATTCACCTCTGTCACAGAAGAGGCGTCATCAGATCACGGAGTGGTTATGAAAAAAATTCTATTACTGGCAGCCCTGTTGAGTGCCTTCTCTCTGTCCCCAATAGCCAATGCCGAAGTGCTACCGGAGTTTGATGATAATGAACCGGTGGTCACTATCCGTCAGGGGGAAAAAGCGACCTATTATGAATATCGGATCAATGGTCAACTGAAAGAGATAAAAGTGGAACCAGTGATCGGTAAGACCTACTATCTGGTTCCCGCAGCCGAAGGAGAGTTTAGCCGTTTTGATAACTCAACTCTGATGCTGCCGAAATGGATACTATTTAGCTGGTAACGCTTTAAACAAATCACTCTTTATTGGAAATAAGTAAACGCATTTATGGCCGTATACACAGATGTAAGCCGGGCTGATCTTGAAGGTCTGTTGACTAAATTCGACCTAGGCACACTAGTAGATTTTAAAGGTATCGAAGGCGGTATCGAGAATACCAACTACTTTGTCACCCTTTGTGACAACGAAGGCGACAATCAGGAGTATGTACTCACACTCTTCGAAGAGCTGAATCAGGAAGAGATGCCCTACTTTGTCGAACTAACCACCTGGCTGGCGGAGAGAGGCTGCCCGGTACCCTTTCCCTATAAAGACCGCAACGGCATTGCATTGAAAATGATGCACGGCCGTCCGGCGCTGCTCCAACCTCGTCTGGCTGGCAATCACATAGAGAAACTGACGCCTAGTCATTGTGCTCAGATCGGTACCGCATTAGCGCAATTTCATCAGGCTGGCCGTGATTTCTATCTGCAACGTCAGGCCCACCGAGGAGTGTTCTGGTGGCGCAGGGAATCTCAGCAGATAGCCCGGAAACTATCAGAAGAGGATGCAGAACTACTACGTACAGAGGTCGAATTGTTCGATCAACTGCGGGAGCAATCCTGGGCGCTTCCTCAGGGGGCTATCCATGGCGACCTATTCTTTGATAACGCGCTGTTCGATAACGATACGCTGAGCGCCGTATTAGATATCTATAACGCCTGTACCGGTTACCTGCTCTTTGATTTGGCCATCGTTGCTAATGACTGGTGTGTAAACCCGGATGGCTCTATCGATCCTCAACGCGAACAGGCACTGTTAACAGCCTACAATGAAACCCGCCCATTCGAAGAGAACGAATACCACGCCTGGCCACAATTAGTCCGCACCGCGGCGATGCGTTTCTGGCTGTCACGCTTAATTCCGGCTCTGGACCCGAACTCCACCCAGAAAATCAAAGACCCGGAAGAGTTCCGCCGGATTTTGGCTTTTCGGATCGAAAACCCGGCAACACTGCCGTAACTCGTGGCTCGTGGCTCGTGGCTCGTGGCTCGTGGCTCGTGGCTCGTGGCTCGTGGCTCGTGGCTCGAAAATATTAGTTACTGCAAATCCATAGCAACCACTTTCTTACAAAGCATTGACCTTCAAGACCACATCAAAACCAATAACGAAGGTTATTTCAAGCTACGAGCAACGGCTCTAAAAGATCTATCTAGCCTCCGGCCGTTCCGGCGGCTATAATCCCCTACTGAATATTTATACAGCTATCTGAAGAAACCCTATGGACGTATCCCATCTACTTGATTCCCTTAACGAAGCCCAGCGGGAAGCGGTCTCTGCACCCGTCTGCAATATGCTGGTACTGGCCGGCGCGGGGTCGGGTAAAACCCGGGTACTGGTACACCGGATAGCTTGGCTGGTACAGACTGAAGGACTGTCACCCTACTCTATTATGGCGGTAACCTTTACCAATAAAGCCGCTAAAGAGATGCGTGGCCGAATCGAGGAACTGTTAGGACTGAGTCCGGCAGGGATGTGGGTAGGCACTTTCCACGGGCTGGCCCACCGCATTTTGCGCGCTCACTGGCGCGATGCCGGTTTAATGGAAAACTTCCAGATTATGGATTCCGATGATCAGTTACGACTGATTAAGCGTCTGGCGAAAGAGATGAATCTGGACGACAGTCGCTGGCCTGCGCGGCAGTTCCAGAGTTATATCAATGCCCAAAAAGATGAAGGCCTGCGGGCACGGCACATTGAAGCGGGAGGCGACCCCTATGCCCAGGTTATGGTAAGGGTTTACGCCGCGTATGAAGATGCCTGTGACCGGGGTGGAATGGTCGATTTTGGTGAGTTGCTGCTGCGCTCACTGGAGCTCCTCAGAGATCATAACCCTGCCCTTCTGGAACATTATCAGGACCGCTTCCGCTATATCCTGGTCGACGAGTTTCAGGATACCAACTCTATTCAATACGCCTGGCTGAAGATCCTCTGTCAGCCGATGGACCCACGTAAGCCATTGCCCGAAAAACTGATGGCCGTCGGTGATGATGATCAGTCAATCTATGGCTGGCGCGGCGCGAAGATCGAGAACATCCAGCGCTTCAATCAGGATTTCACCAAAACGATGGTGGTTAAACTGGAGCAGAACTACCGCTCTACGAACACTATCCTGCAGGCTGCCAATGAGGTAATTCGCAACAACCAGGGCCGTCTGGGAAAAGAGTTACGTACCGATCAGCCCGATGGCGAACAGATTGCCCTCTATTCTGCCTTCAACGAACAGGATGAGTCCCGTTTTATTGTTGATCAGATCGATAGCTGGGTACGCAAAGGCAACCTGCGCAGCGAAAGCGCTATTCTGTATCGTTCCAATGCCCAGTCCCGGGTATTGGAGGAGTCACTGATACGGGCAAACATGCCCTATCGTATATACGGTGGCCAGCGCTTCTATGACCGATTGGAAATTAAAAACGCCCTCGCCTACCTACGCCTAGTAAGCAATCGGGATGACGATACCGCAATGGAGCGGGTTATCAATGTACCTACCCGGGGCATCGGCGGCAAAACCATTGAAGAGATACGTCTGCACGCCCGCACCGAAGGCGTTTCCATGTGGCGCGCGTCCAATGAAGTGATCGAGCTGAATAAGCTCTCGGCACGAGCCGCTAATGCACTGCAAGCGTTTATCGATCTGGTTAACCGCATCGATCAGGATACTGAAGGCACCGATCTGCATGAGCAAACCGAACATGCGATTCAGAAGTCAGGATTGATTGATCACCACCTGAAAGAGAAAGGTGAGAAAGCTCAGGCCCGCATAGAAAACCTTGAAGAACTGATCAGCGCTGCACGACAATACCTCTCTATCTGGCAGCCAGATAAAGAAGGCAACGAGAACAGCACGCCACTAACCGCATTCCTGGATGATGCTGCACTTGATGCTGGTGACGCTCAGGCAGATGAACATCAGGACTCCGTCCAATTGATGACTTTGCACTCAGCAAAGGGGCTGGAATTCCCACTGGTATTTCTGGCGGGCATGGAGGAAGGTCTGTTTCCCCATAAGATGTCTCTGGAAGAGGATGGGCGCCTCGAAGAGGAACGTAGACTTTGCTACGTGGGGATTACCCGAGCGATGGAGAAACTCTTTATCACCTACGCAGAGTCCCGTCGTTTACATGGCAACGAAACCTTTAACCGGCCTTCCCGCTTTATCCGAGAGATTCCTGATGAATATCTGGAAGAGGTGCGCCTGAATGCCAGTATTAGTCGCCCAGTGACGGCACACCAACAGACCCGACCATCAATGTTCGCTAATGCAGAGGTGCCTGATACTCAGATTATTCTTGGACAGCGAGTATCTCACGCCATCTTTGGTGACGGTATCGTGGTTAATTATGAAGGCTCTGGCCCCAAAGCCCGGGTTCAGGTTAACTTCGACTCTGAGGGTAGCAAATGGCTGGTTGTTGGATACGCCAACCTGCAGCCTGCTTGATTGATTGATTGATCAAGGTTAGTTACAGCATTTCATTTTACTTACGGGCATAACCGCCGATACAGTTCTCTGAAAGAGACTGAAAGGAACCGGGATGTTACACAGAATCTGGCTTGGATTTTTCCTACTGGCTTTCGCCGGCGGTTTGTATCAGTGGCTTATTGGTGGTGATGCCGACGTCTTTCAGCGCATGGTACAGTCAACCTTCGATATGTCGAGAGTCTCCGTTGAACTAGCGCTGGGACTGATAGGTACACTGGCATTCTGGTTAGGCATTATGAAACTGGCTGAAGCTGCCGGGCTGGTGGAAAAAATGGCCAACGGCCTCAGTCCGCTATTCTCACGACTGATGCCAGAAGTGCCCAAAGGCCATCCGGCAATCGGATCCATGACCATGAACCTCTCCGCCAATATGCTTGGCCTGGATAATGCCGCTACCCCCCTGGGGCTGAAAGCGATGCAGGATCTGCAACAGCTCAACCCAAGTAAAGAACACGCCACCAATGCCCAGATTCTGTTTCTGGTATTGAATACTTCATCCGTGACTCTGTTTCCAATCACGGTTTTTCTCTACCGCGCCCAGCAGGGCTCTACTGACCCAACCTCTGTTTTCATTCCCATCCTGATCGCTACCTGTTGTTCTACCCTGGCGGGGCTATTAGCGGTGGCCTGGGTACAAAAAATTCGCCTATGGGAGCGGGTAACCCTACTTTATCTGGGTGGTTTTTTTGCACTTCTACTGGCCTTTATTGGGTACTTCGCCACGCTGACCATTGATCAGTTGCAGCATCAATCATCTCTTATTGGCAACCTGATGATCTTCAGCGCGATTATCTGCTTTCTCAGCGTAGCGCACCTGAAAGGGGTGAATATCTATGAAACCTTTGTTGAGGGTGCAAAGGAGGGGTTTTCAGTCGCTATCATGATTATCCCTTACTTGCTGGCCATGCTCGTGGCGATCGGCGTATTCCGAGCCAGTGGCGTTATGGATGGGATGATATGGCTGTTACGGGAGGGAATATCGCTGCTCGGAATGGATACCCGCTTTGTTGATGCCCTGCCCACCGCTCTGATGAAACCATTGAGCGGCTCTGGCGCCCGCGCCATGATGTTGGATGCCATCGGCACCCATGGAGTGGACTCTTTTGCTGGCCGTCTAGCGGCCATTATTCAGGGATCAACAGAGACTACATTCTATGTGCTAGCCGTCTATTTCGGTTCAGTGGGAATTCGTTATACCCGGCATGCACTGGCCTGTGGACTGACAGCAGATCTGGCAGGCATTATCAGTGCAATTGTGGTGGGTTACTGGTTCTTTGGTTAACAGAACCATTATTGTCCGAAATTCAGCGCCCGAATATGTCCATGGCCATCAATAGCTACCTGTACGCATTCTGTTTCAGAGACTTTACGCAGGTCACGTCCATCGGGACAGCAACCCCATACTTCTACGTTTATCCGTAGCGAACTAGTGCCCCGCTCCTTAATCTCGGTATAGAAACTCAGAATAGTCCCTTCCAATACCGGCGCCATAAAGCTCATCGCGCCTATAGACACGGTGGCAACCCGCCCCTCTGCCGCTTCAGCAGCACGAATTTCAGCAGCAAGAACGGCCTGAGATGCAACCCATCCACCGTAAACATCACCAAACATATTGGCGGCAATCCCTGCAGCAGGACAGCGCAAGCTCAGTTCACCTTCAGGCTTTAAGAGTGTTTCATCGGTGTTCATATCAAGTCAGTTCCAGAATTAAATTTTCTTAACAGTCCATATTCTACTACCAACTACCCGACTAAGGTCTAGCAAAAAATATCGTTTATCCTTCCTGACGCACAGAATAATATTTCTCCCTGTCACATTCTTGTCACACAACCTCCTTATATTGCCATCATCGAATCAACACTGAACGTTTTAAAAGCGTATTCAAACCATACTTTGTGGAGCTTGTAATGAAACCAATGAACAAAATTTTTGCAGCTGTTGCCCTGACAGCAACGTGCATGACAGCATCTGCATCTGATCTGCTGGACGCTAACCTACCCACTTACACTAAAGCGTCTGGTGTCTCTGGCAACCTGTCTTCTGTCGGTTCAGATACGCTGGCTAACCTGATGACCCTATGGGCTGAAGAGTTCAAGCGTAACTACCCTAACGTTAACGTTCAGATTCAGGCTGCGGGCTCTTCTACTGCTCCACCAGCGCTAACCGAAGGAACCTCTAACATGGGCCCTATGTCTCGTAAGATGAAGGACAAGGAACTGGGAGCATTCGAGAAGAAGTTCGGTTACAAGCCAACTCCAGTTGCTGTAGCAATCGACGCGCTGGCAGTCTTCGTAAACAAAGATAACGCGATTGAAGGCCTGACGATTCCTCAGGTTGACGCGATCTTCTCTTCTACCCGCAAATGCGGCCTGGCTAATGACGTTGATACTTGGGCTGACGTCGGTGCTACTGGTGCAATCGCGGCTCGCAATTTCCAAATTTTTGGTCGTAACTCTGTCTCCGGTACTTACGGTTACTTCAAGAAGAAAGCGCTGTGTAAAGGTGACTTCCGTAACAACGTAAATGAGCAGCCGGGTTCTGCTTCTGTTGTACAGTCGGTTTCTACTTCTCTGAACGGTATCGGTTACTCTGGTATCGGTTACAAAACTTCTTCTGTTCGTGCGCTTGCACTGACTAAGAAAGCCGGCACTCCGTTCGTAGAAGCAACACCAGAAAACGCACTGAACGGTTCCTACCCTCTGGCTCGTGCGCTGTACGTATACATAAACAAGAAACCTGGTCAGGATCTGGCTCCTCTGGAGCGTGAATTCCTGAAAATGGTAATGTCTAAAGTAGGCCAGGAAGTTGTAGTGAAAGATGGTTACATCCCACTGCCTGCATCTCTGGTAGAAAAGCAGATGAAAGCATTGGGCCTGTAATACAGGTCTAACTTCAGGGAATTACTGATCGGCCTTATTGCGATCGAACAGTAAACCTAATCTGAAAAAAAGGAGCCCATATGGGCTCCTTTTTTGGTATGTGAAAGCTTTATTACTAAGCTGTAACATTTCTGTCATCAACAAAGTTTATCTTTGCGCCATAACTTTTATCATTGTAGAAATTTGTCATGAATATTGAGAACAACTCCGTTATTCCTGATCTGGATTTTGACTCACCAGCAGCGCGTCGAGGCCGGAAATTCCGCGCCTTTAAAGACAAGGCAGCGACAGTGGGTATTGGTCTGGGTGGTGTCAGCGTGATCATCGCTATCCTTTTGATCTTTTTCTACCTTCTTTATGAAGTGGTTCCGATGTTCCGTGCGGCTGAAGTCCAGCCCTGGGAGCATAATGAGCAAATTGTAGAGCCATATGCTGTTCCCGGCTCAGGACAAACTCTTTACATGGCGATGGAAGAGCAAGCTGAGATAGGTTTACGGGTTTCTCATCTGGGCGAACTTATCTTCTTCAGCACCCTTACCGGTGACCTGATGAAAACGGTTCAAGCTCCCCTTCCAACCGGCACCAAGGTCACCAGTTTTGCTTTAGCATCAGAAAACAGCCGCACCTTCGCACTGGGTCTGAGTAACGGCCAGGCGCTCGCGTTCAAACATGAATATAAATCCACTTACCCCGGTGGAAAGCGGGTGATTTTACCATCGATTACCTACCCTCTGGGTGAAGCGCCTATCGACGTCGCCCCGGTATCCCTAGATCAACTAGCGTTCAGTGGTGACGAGGGCAACTTTGCGTTGATCGGCGGCACACAGGAAAACATGCAAGCCGTGTTTATCTCTCAAACCGAAAATCTATTTACCGGTGAAGTTGAGCTCGAACAATCCACCACAGCACTACCTGATCTGGGCATCAAGATTAAAAAAATGCTGATGATGCCTGATCTTACATGGCTGTTTGTTGCCGCTGAAAACGGCAAAATGGCCGTTGTTAACCTCCGCGACCACGACGAACCGGTTATCTCTCAGGTTCTCGATGCCTCATCCAGTAAAATCACAACCTTTGACTTACTTCTCGGCGGAAACGCAATTCTGGTTGGCAATGAAAAAGGGAACGTCTCACAGTGGTTCTTAGTTAGAAATGACCAAGGCGAGTGGTTGATGACTAAAATTCGTGAATTCCAAACCGGTACAACTCAGGTAAAAGACCTTGCCATTGAACACCGCCGTAAGGGGTTTGCAACTATCGATACCGCCGGTGATCTCCGCATTTATAACACTACGGCTAACGATAATGTTCTGACCCATAAAGTGGCACAAGCAAACGCCTCCATGATAGCCATGGCACCCCGAGCTAACGCAGTCCTCATCGAAGAAGCTGGAAAGCTTTCCCTGCTACACATCGATAACGAGCACCCGGAAGTATCCTGGAGCGCACTTTGGGGTAAAGTTTGGTATGAAGGCCACGAAGAGCCTAAGTATATCTGGCAGTCATCAGCGGCAAACAACGACTTTGAGCCTAAATACAGTCTGATGCCACTGGCGTTCGGTACACTTAAAGCCGCGTTTTATGCGATGTTGCTTGCAACGCCTCTGGCGATCTGTGGCGCAATCTATACCGCCTACTTTATGGTGCCGTCACTACGCCGTAAGGTAAAACCATTCATCGAATTGATGGAAGCACTACCTACGGTAATCCTTGGGTTTCTGGCGGGCCTCTGGTTAGCACCGTTCATGGAAGAGAATCTTCCCGGCATCTTTGTCACTTTACTGATGCTTCCCGCAGCCATACTGGGTTTTGCCTTCTGCTGGGCGCAGATGCCAAAACAGATTCGCTGGCTGGTACCCGATGGCTGGGACGCTCTATTGCTGATACCAGTAATCATTCTGGCTACCTGGTTCAGTATCGCCATCAGTCCTTCACTTGAGCTGGTTTTGTTTGATGGCAATATGCGCCACTGGCTGACGAACGATCTAGGTATCGCTTATGACCAGCGCAACGCGATGGTTATCGGTATTGCGATGGGCTTTGCGGTCATCCCAACCATCTTCTCTATCACTGAGGATGCGATCTTTGCAGTACCTAAACATCTGAGCTACGGTTCATTAGCACTAGGCGCAACACCCTGGCAGACCCTAACCCGGGTTGTTATGCCAACCGCCAGCCCTGGTATTTTCTCAGCCGTGATGATCGGTATGGGCCGTGCAGTAGGTGAAACCATGATCGTCCTGATGGCAACCGGCAATACACCGATTATGGATGTCAATATCTTCGAGGGAATGCGTACTCTGGCGGCGAATATCGCGGTGGAGATGCCCGAGGCCGAAGTCGGTAGTACACACTATAGAATCCTGTTCCTGGCTGCCTTTGTGCTGTTTATGTTTACGTTTGTGGTAAACACCCTGGCGGAAGTTATCCGTCAGCGACTGCGCAATAAATATGGCTCCCTTTAACCTGAGTTGTTGAGGAAATATACGATATGAACATCTCAGTAAGAGAATGGTTTAAAACAGGTTCACCCTGGGTATGGATGAATGCCGGTGCGGTAGCCATTTGTATTATTATGGTTATCGGTCTGTTAGGACTAATAGCCGTTCGTGGTCTTAGCCACTTCTGGCCCGCCGATGTTATTCAAGGCACATACACCCAGAATGGAGAAACTCGTAGTATCGCCGGTGAAGTAGTAGAGACCAGCGAAGTGCTGACCAAACAGCTGGTTGAAGCAGGCATTAACATTTCCGAAGACAAGGAGTTCTCTACCCGCCACCTTCTTAAAATCGGTAACCGTGATGTTTACGGGTCTGACTTTACCTGGATATTGGAAGATTTCTTTTCCAACCAATCCCAGCCAGAAATGCTCTTCACCGCTGAACGACGTGAGTGGGGTAACTTGTATGGCTATCTGCGCACGATAAAAGAGTCTGGCACAGAGATCGCTCGTCATGACGGTAATGATAAATCAGCCGAGTATCTGTCTCTTTGGGATAACCTGGAATCGCGCATTCAGCGTGCACTGGATATTCGTGAAGATATTCTCCAAATCGAGAAACATGAGATCGGTTCGATCAACTATGAATTGGAGCGTCTGCGTCTGAAAGAACGCAGCTTGCAGCTCAAGAATGTCACCGAAGCAGCCCCTTTTGCTGAAATTGAACAGCGCCGTAAAGAGCTGGACGATGAATATGAAGGCTTGCAGCAGCGCCTGCTGGATCTGTATACAGAAATCAACCGTGACTCTATAACGGCAGAAGTTGCCAACGGTAAGGTCGTTGAGATTCAGATAGCTAAAATAGTTCGCGCCTTCCGTCCTAACGATATGAGCGTTGCTCAGAAGAGCCTCCACTATATCGCTAAAATCTGGGAGTTTGTCAGCGACGATCCCCGGGAAGCCAATACCGAAGGCGGGATCTTCCCGGCAATATTTGGCACGGTGATGATGGTTATGCTGATGTCCCTTCTGGTAACGCCTTTCGGAGTCGTTGCTGCCGTCTATCTGCGTGAATATGCTAAGCAGGGGTTTGTCACCCGGGTAATCCGTATCGCGGTGAACAATCTGGCTGGCGTACCGTCTATCGTTTACGGTGTATTTGGTCTGGGCTTTTTTGTTTACTTCCTCGGCGGTAACATCGATGACCTATTCTTCCCGGAAGCAAAACCGGCACCAACCTTTGGTACACCAGGCCTGATGTGGGCATCCCTGACACTGGCACTGCTAACGGTCCCCGTCGTTATCGTCGCGACCGAAGAGGGGCTTAGCCGCATACCCCGTGCAGTACGCGAAGGCAGCCTGGCACTGGGCGCAACTAAGTTTGAAACTCTAATGAAAGTTGTACTACCCATGGCAAGTCCAGCCATGATGACCGGGGTCATCTTGGCAATCGCCCGTGCTGCCGGTGAAGTAGCACCGCTGATGCTGGTGGGTGTTGTAAAACTGGCGCCTAGCCTGCCTCTGGATGGCAACTACCCGTTCATCCACCTGGACCAGAAATTTATGCACCTGGGTTTTCACATCTTTGATGTGGGTTTCCAGAGCCCTAACGTTGAAGCAGCGCGGCCACTGGTATATGCCACCGCTCTACTGTTGGTTGCGGTCATCGCTCTGCTGAACATGTCAGCAATTGCGATCCGTAATCACCTCCGAGAAAAATACAAAGCACTGGAAATGTAACCAATGAAGAATATATTTAATAACTCATTGCGATTCGTAATCAGCAGCTTTGGAAAAAAATACAACGCGCTTGAGATGTAAGCCGAACACTAGATAGGTTTAATGATGACTATGGAAGCTAAAACCCATTCAATCGATATTTCCGCGCTGCAGCGTCAGAAGCAAAGCCTGCGCATGGAAGATGAAACTATCGCCCTGACGGTACGCGATCTCGAGCTTTATTATGGCGAGAAGCGTGCGCTTCATGGCGTCAGTATGGATATTCCCAAAAACAGGGTGACCGCCTTTATCGGCCCATCCGGTTGCGGTAAATCTACCCTACTGCGTTGCTTTAACCGGATGAACGATCTGGTCGACAGCTGCCGCATCGAAGGTCAGATGAGTCTATACGGCAATAATATTTATGAGCGGGGTGTCGATGTTGCTGACCTGCGCCGTCGTGTCGGTATGGTTTTTCAGAAACCAAACCCGTTCCCAAAGAGCATCTATGAAAACGTTGCCTACGGCTTGCGTATCCAGGGCATTAAGAAGAAACGTTTAATCGACGAAACGGTTGAGTGGGCGTTGAAGTCGGCAGCCTTATGGGACGAAGTAAAAGACCGTCTTCATGAAAGCGCTCTGGGCCTCTCCGGTGGTCAGCAGCAACGCCTGGTAATCGCTCGTACTATCGCGGTAAAGCCTGAAGTATTACTGCTGGACGAGCCGGCATCAGCACTGGACCCGATCTCCACACTAAAGATCGAAGAGCTGATCAACGAGCTGAAAAAAGACTTCACTATTGTAATCGTAACCCACAACATGCAGCAGGCAGCACGGGTTTCTGATTACACAGCATTTATGTATATGGGTGATCTGATTGAGTTTGGCGTAACAGATAATCTGTTCACCAACCCGGAAAAGAAACAAACTGAAGACTACATCACCGGTCGTTACGGTTAATTAGGGGAGTATTACAGTGAGTTACGAACAGGACCGTCATAGCAACCACATTTCCCAGAGCTTCAATGAAGAACTGGAGCAGATCCGTACAGAACTACTGACGATGGGTGGTTTTGTTGAGCGTCAGTTAAGCGACGCCGTTGAAGCCCTGGTAGAGGGCGACACCGAGCAGGCTGAGCAAGCCCGTAAAAGCGATCAGGCGATCAACGACATGGAGATGATGATCGATGAGCAGTGCACACTGATCATCGCCCGCCGTCAGCCTGCCGCGGCAGACCTGCGTCTGATTATCTCTGTTAGCAAGGCGGTCAGTGACCTTGAACGGATTGGCGATGAAACCAGTCGGATCTGCCGTTACGCTATCGAGTTGGCGGATGAAGGTAAAAATGTCCGAGGCTACCAAGAAGTTCGCCATATCGGTAACCTGGTGCGCGATATGCTACAGAACTGCCTTACTGCCTTTGCTCGCAGCGATGCTGAAATGGCCTACAAGGTAGCAAAGCAGGATAAAGAGGTCGATTCTGAATACCGTACAGCGATGCGTTCTCTGATGACCTATATGATGGAGGATCCGCGTTATATCTCCAGCATCATGAATGTTATCTGGGTACTGCGAAGCTTGGAGCGTATCGGTGATCATGCCCGTAACATGGCTGAACATCTGATCTATCTGGTCAGTGGTACCGATGTACGACACAGTACCCTGAAAGAGATCAAACGAACGGTCCGCAAAGTAGAAGAAAAGAAGTAACTACTTTCATATCGTTAAGAATCCAGCTTCAACTATCAAAAAAGGCAGCCATAGGCTGCCTTTTTATTATCAGCAGCGCAGAAAATTAATCAGCAGATCTGATCTGCAAGCTGATCTGTCCACTACTGGTTGGCTGTGCGGAGAGTAAAACACCCCCGGCCTGATATCGCCCGGTGTTTTTCAATTCTGAAATAACCTCTTGGGGAATATTTCCACCGCTCCAACCGGGTACCAACTGTTTCATCAACATAAGAAAGGCACCATCGATCTCCCAAAGGTCCCCTTTCATATCGCATACCGCTTCACCCGTTTTACCGCCTCGGCCCCCCAGCTTCCCCTGAGGCCCTCTCTTTAGCTCAACTGACACACAACCACCCTTAATTCTGTGTAAATAATATTTGGCGTACAACACAGCCCGCACAACATAGAACGGCATCAACTTTTATTTGTTGTTTTTCATACCGAACAGACGAGTTTATCTCAATTAAAACAACTCTTGTACTACGGGATCATTGATATACAACTAATACCTCGCTGATTATGCTTCAAGAATATCCAGACCCGCCGATAGCTCTCTTGAGAACTGGCAACTATTACAATTAACAAATAGATTTCAAGGCAAGCGGATGGCTGATTATATTGTTTATGGAAATCTTAACTGTCCTTTCAGTTATGCATTATATGAGTTGCTCTACAGCCAAAACTTGCTGCACAAAGTTGAATGGCGAATCGTTGAACATACATCTGATTCTGGCTCATATTTACGCAGTGCCGAAAGCATGTCGGAACTTGCCAGCGATATTTTCAATATTCGCAATCGGGCTCCCGGTATTACAATCTCTCTGCCGTTAAGCCTTAGTGATAGCCTGTTTCCCTCGTTGTGTACCATCGCAGCCCAACGCTCAAACCCTGAGCAATCAATCCAATTTCTCAGTAATCTCTACCGTGCCCTTTGGATAAAAGGTAAAGACATTGGTAACCCCTCGGTCATTTTTAATGCACTTGAAGAAGCAGGAATAGACACTGAACTAGAGACTGACGAACTCTGTGAAGAGACCCTTCTACGCTGGCAAAAGGAATGGGAACGTGGCAATTTTGGCCTCCGGACCCCAGTTATAATTGCGGATGACGGACGCCGGATGGTTGGTCTCGTAAACCAACAAACAGTGCTTGAATTTTTCCAAGGTGCAGAGGCGGTGCTAACTGCAGCAACAAGTAGTTCCCGTTATCAGGAAAGAATGACCATCGCACTCTTTGGTGATGATCAGATCTCAAATCTTTGGCCGCTGCTATCTTCGCTGCGTGACGATAGTAATATTCTCCTGCCTCAATCATTGGCGTCACTGCAGGAGATGTTACTTTCAGCAGAGCGTTGCCCAGACCTTGTGCTACTCCATAATACGGGTCAACACGCCAACCTGATTGAACTCTGTCGGAGTATGGCCCATTTAACCCGCGAAAAGCAGGTTCCCCTGGCTGTTATCGGAACCCCCATTGCTGATGCTGATGAAGTGAGTCTTTATGACTTAGGCGTGGCAGATTATCTATTGCAGCAGCGCAACGCGCAGATTATTCAGGCACGTATCAATATTTTGCTACAACTTAAGCGGGCACACGACCTACTTGCCAGAGCAGCCAGCATCGACACCCTGACCCAGGTTTATAACCGCAGAGAGTTTGAGCGCTGCTTCGAAACCGAGTGGCGTCGGGGCCAGAGATCACGACAACCGATCTCCGTTATCCTGATCGATATCGATCACTTCAAAGCCTTTAACGATAACCTGGGACACCTGAGCGGCGATAACTGTTTACGCCAAATTGCCACGACCATCCGTGATTCAGTGCGGCGGGCTCAGGATATGGTTTGCCGCTTTGGCGGAGAAGAGTTTATCATTCTGCTGCCGGAAACCGATCAGGCAGGGGCAGAACTATTAGCTGAGCATATCCGCCAAAAAATTGTGGGGCTGGATATTCGCCATAGCCCTAATTTTAAAGATGAGCCGGTCACTGTCAGCTTAGGTATTGCAACTGCCGTTCCCTCTCATAAAGGTAAATCTCCGAGAAAAATCATCGATCAGGCTGATAACGCCCTCTATAAAGCCAAAAGACAAGGCAGAAACCGAGTAGAGCTCTATGTCGACGAGAGCTGATTCTAACCTCAGCAGTAATCTGCAAAGGGAGGGAAACGTTCAATTAATCCTTCCCGTCCAAGCTCCTGTAGTAGCTTAATATTTCGCTCTGGGATCTGCTCAGGGTTTGAATAATGGGTTAGTGCCCGCTCCATTTCCGCTTCTCGAATAAGATGAAAGACCGGCCAGGGAGAACGATTGCTCCAGTGGCTCAGATCATCTTTCGCAACCCCTTGAAACAGATAACCTGGATGGAAGCTGGCCAACTGTAGCACCCCTTCCAGTCCAGCCTGCTCCAATAGTTCTTCAAACAGACGCAGATGATCGAGATAATCATAAAAGTCTTCCAGACCTGTTGGCACGACAAACAGTGTGGTGGAGATCTCTTTTTCACTAGCCGCCAGAAGCAGTTCAACTTCGGCCATAAAGGCAGCCACCAGCGGCTCACTCCCTTGAGCGTCAGTCACGGCATAACGAAGTGAGCCCTCTCTCACCACAGGCGCGGCAAACGGACAGAGATTCAAACCCACGACCATTGTTTCCACCCATTGCCGGGTAAGCTGTTCAATCTGCTCTGTTGTATAGCACTGCTGTGTTTTAGCCATAACCTTTCACCTGCTCCAAACGGTGCTCAAACCGATACATTTTAATTCGGCTAGGGTACTATACAGCCAGTTTTTTTGCTGAGAAATGATCGTGCCTATCCCTGCTGCCCTTAATCAAAATAGCTTCGACACTCGTTGGTATACACTACGACGCCCAGCTGCACCGGACGCTCCGAATGTCTGGCGTAAATGGTTACTGGATAGCGGCTCACTAACACGACACCTGATGCAAGCCAGTAACGGCGACTTCAGGGTCGAGGTTGTCCGTCAGCTATGGCATCGCCCAACCCGATCAGAGGCCCTGGCGCTGGGGATATCACCAAGACAGATGGCACTTATTCGGGAAGTTCAGCTGATTGGGCTTGGGCAGCCCTGGGTGTTCGCCCGAACCATTATTCCAGCAACTACCCTGACGGGGAAACAGCGGCAACTGAACACCCTCGGCAACCGCTCCCTGGGGACCGTATTATTTCGTGATCCAACGATGCGCAGAGGCCCGTTGCAAATCAGCAAACTCAAATTATCGAATAACGAAACAGTCTGGGCCCGCCGCTCAGTATTTCGTTTGGCCAATAAGCCCTTATTGGTTGCCGAAGTTTTCCTGCCGGCACTACAACAGGTAAACTATCGCTTAAAATGATAACGGACTGTTAATAATGCAATCAGGCACAAACCCGATCCCACCCGGCTGGCAGCAAAAACTACAAGCCTGTGGTCAGTTGATGCGCGTGAGTAAGCCGATCGGCACCTACCTAGTGCTCTGGCCAATGCTCTGTTCATTATGGATCGCGGCGGAGGGCATTCCCTCCCTGGATCTATTATTCATCTTCTGCCTCGGCACATTTTTAATGCGCTCAGCCGGATGCGTTATCAACGATTTTGCCGACCGCGAAGTAGATGGCCATGTAAAACGAACAGCACAACGGCCTCTTCCCGGGGGGCGTATTTCGACAAAAGAAGCCTTAGCTCTGTTTTTCGTACTCTTGATTAGCGCATTCATACTGGTGTTGTTTACCAACTCGCTGACAATCTGGCTATCCTTTGGTGCTGTTCTGCTGGCAGCGTCATACCCCTTTATGAAACGTTATACCCACCTGCCCCAGGTCGTCCTGGGAATGGCATTTGCCTGGGCGATACCGATGGCCTTCAGCGCTACTCTGGATGAGATCCCAACCATAGCCTGGTTAATCTATACCGCAACAATGCTATGGACGGTTGCATACGACACTATGTACGCAATGGTAGACCGGGATGACGATATAAAGATCGGGGTAAAGTCCACCGCCATTCTCTTTGGTGATATGGACAAAGTAATTATCGGAATATTACAACTATTAACCCTGATTATCTTTATCATGGTCGGCCTTAAACTAGGCCTGTCGATAGGCTTCTATCTCGGATTGACCGTGATGGCCGGTCTCTTTGTTTATCAGCAATACCTGATTAAAGATCGCCAGCGTGAAGCCTGTTTCAGCGCCTTTCTTAATAACAACTATGCGGGTCTGGCCCTCTTCATCGGCATCGTAATAGACTATCTGGCTGTTTAATGACAAATTCATTTGCATCACCCGCCGGTTTGTCATATTTCTGTAACAGTTTCATCATCTAATATGATCGTCTGAATAAAACGAATAAATGAGGTGATAGGTCATGACGTCGGGTAAACGCGTTCTGATTGTTGACGATGAGGCACCGATTCGCGAAATGATCGCTGTTGCTCTCGAAATGGCTGGCTATGAATGTCTGGAAGCAGATTCTGCTCAGTCAGCACATCCAATGATCGTTGACAGTCTGCCGGATATGATTCTGTTAGATTGGATGATGCCAGGTATCAGTGGCATTGAGTTTGCGCGTCGCTTACGCAAGGACGAAATGACCTCTGATATTCCGATCATTATGCTAACAGCCAAAACCGATGAAGATAACAAGATTCAAGGCCTGGAAACCGGCATTGATGATTATATCACTAAGCCTTTCTCTCCCCGTGAGTTGGTTGCTCGCCTGAAAACAGTACTGCGTCGAACAACCCCAAAAGGGATAGAGGAGCCTATCACCGTTGATGGGTTAACACTGGATCCTGTCTCCCACCGGGTCAGCTCTGAATTGAAGCCGCTGGAACTGGGCCCTACTGAGTTTCGTCTGCTACAGTTTTTTATGACCCACCAGGATCGTGCCTACACCCGCAGCCAGCTGCTGGATCTAGTGTGGGGTGGTAACGTCTACGTTGAAGAGCGAACCGTAGATGTTCATATCCGCCGCCTGCGTAAAGCGTTAGGCGAGCGTCACGACTACCTGATACAAACCGTGCGCGGTACTGGCTACCGTTTTTCTTCTCAAGCGGCCTGAGATTTAGTCGATGTATAACTCCGGTCACTCGATAGCCAGCAACCTGTTCTTAACAGTGCTGATTGGTTTGCTGGTAGGGCTGATCATCGGTTACCCGGGTTGGACGTTATCAGTTACTCTGATTATCTGGGGGTTGTATCAGATTAAGCAGTTTAACCGGCTGCAACAGTGGTTAATGAGTAATGATCGAACCAATGTTCCCGAAAGTCAGGGCTATTGGGGCGAACTCTTTGATGAATTATCCAGAGATCAGAAAAGACAGCAGCAACGTACTCTGTCGTTACGAAATGTGATTCATCGGTTCCAACAGTCTTCCGCAGCGCTTAGCGATGCCATCGTCATTATAGATAGTCAAAACCATTTAGAATGGTGGAACAGAGCCGCTGAAAGCCTACTGGGCATGAAGGTCCAAACCGACCGGGGACGCTCGGTAATGAACCTCCTGCGGGACCCCCGTTTTGTCCGTTACTACCGCAAGGGCCTGTACGAAGATCCACTGGAACTCGCTTCTCCGATACAGAGCGATATTGTGCTGGAGTATCGAATCACTCGTTTTGGTGCAGGTGATCGTATTCTGGTAGCCCGTGACATTACCCGCCTCAAACAACTTGAACAGACTCGTCAGGATTTCGTTGCCAACGCCTCCCACGAGCTACGTACACCACTTACCGTGATCCGCGGATACCTTGAGACCTTTCTTGATCAGGAGCTACCGAAGCCCCTTCAGCGCGCTCTGAGCCAGATGGACAACCAATCCAAACGGATGGAGAACCTGGTTTCTGACCTCTTACTATTATCACGCCTAGAAGCGAGTGCTCATGTTTCCGATGAACTACCGGTACCTATCCATTCGATAATCAATCGAATCCAGGAAGATGGCTTGGCCCTGGGCACAGATAAAAACCAAACTATCAGTGCCGATCTAGAAACAGAATCGACTCTGCTGGGCCAGGAATCTGAGATCTACGGTGCCATTTCCAATCTGGTGTTTAACGCCGTTCGCTACACGCCTGCCGGAGGTCACATCAAACTACGCTGGTGGACGGATAAGAAAGGTGGTCACTTCTCAGTGCAGGATAACGGTGCGGGAATTGACAGTATTCACCTGCCACGACTACAAGAACGCTTTTATCGGGTCGATGAAAGCAGGTCATCTGACAGCGGCGGCACCGGACTTGGCCTTGCCATCGTTAAACATGTCATGCTTCGCCATGGCGGCCGGTTAACCATAAATAGTCAACTGGGAAAAGGAAGTACGTTTACCTGCCACTTCCCTTCCGATCTGGTGATCCCTACCCCGCAGGAAGAACAGACAGAAGAGGAATAAAAAACGCACCCGAAGTGCGCTTTTTTAACTCTACGTCCGATTTCACTTCTGCTCTAATTGATCCTGATGAAAGGTCAAATCAATCTCGGTATCACCGGTATATTCTTCCACCCAGAAAATAGTCGCCCCTATCACTGCAGCCGGCATCACCAGCAAATTCACCAGCGGTATCATCATACCGATTGAAACCAGACCTCCGAAGCCTACCGAGGTAAGCCGGCGCTGTTTAAGAGAGTCCTTCATATCCCGAAAATTCACCTTATTATTATCCATCGGGTAATCGCAATACTGTATCGCCATCATCCAGCAACCAAAGAGAAAGAGAAGAATCGGCGCCAACATTCCCAGCACCGGGATAAAGGTAAGAATCACCAGAAAAAGCAAGCGAGGCAGATAGTAGAGTAACTTAGAGATTTCACGCGCTACCGTCCGGGGAATCAGTGCCACAATCTCCTTCCAGCCGGCATCGGTCACAGTGACACCGCGTAGGCGCTGTTCAACCTTCTCAGACAAAATACCATTAAACGGTGCCGCGATAATATTGGCCACCACACTGAAACAGTAATACACCGTAATAAGCACTAGCCCAGCCACTAGTGGCCAGAGAAGATAGCGCAAAAACTGTAACCAGTCCCAATCAGGTAAAATAGAACTCAACAGATAGTCTATCCAGTAGCCCATCTGGTCAAACAGTAACCAGATAGCCCCGCTAAACAAGAATATATTGATCAGCAATGGCACCAATACAAAGTGCCTAATGCCCTTTTCTGGCAACATTGCCAGGCCGCGCATGAAAAAGCCTGCGCCACGGAACGGATTTCCTTTCATCTGGTCCTCAGTAAAATATTATGGGTCAGCCCATAAAGTGATTATAAAAACGCAAAACAACAGCGATCAGCATCATGGTCAGACCGCTTCGGTTGATCATAAATTCCCGCTTAGTAAAGCTAATTGTCGCCTGCCAGAACACCAGTACCGACTTGATATCCTGAGTTCGGACTACATAGAGTATCAGCGAGACAATAAATACACCAAGACCGACCATCATTAACAGCTGTTCTGCTACTTCAAGATACATTTACCCATCACCCTTAATTATTTTTAAGGCCTAAGATTAACAGAAATAGTAGGCATTAGTGGCTGGTTTAGCCTATAACTTTATGTGAATATGCAGCCTCACGTTTTCTCTGCACCGGAGTCCATTTATGAAAGCCATCTCTATACACCAGTTTGGCGGCCTAGAAGAGCTAACCTACAGCACTCAGCCTAAACCTCAGCTGAATTCCGGTGACGTTCTAATCAAAACCTCCGCTGCGGGTGTTAATCCAATCGACTGGAAAACCTGTTCTGGTGGAGGTGCCAGTGGTTTTATCGATGAGATGCCATTTATTCCCGGCTGGGAGTTTTCCGGCATTATTGCCGACGCCGGAGATACTGACTTTGAAACAGGCCAAGCAGTATTCGGCATGATTCGCTTTCCACAGCCAGCGGGCTGTTATGCCGAATATATCGCAGCACCAGCAGCACAAATTGCCCAATTGCCCGATGCGGTCGATTTGATCACAGCTGGTGGACTTCCCACTACAAGCCTGACTGCCTGGCAGGCACTGTTCGATAAAGGAGAATTGAAGTCGGGTCAGAAGGTTCTGATACTGGGTGCTGCCGGAGGGGTCGGTCATCTTGCTGTACAACTGGCAAAATGGACAGGGGCCCATGTTACCGGCACCGCATCAGTACATAATCACGAATTTCTGGCTACGTTAGGCTGCGAACATACCATTGACTACCACACCCAAAATATTACCGACCATGTCAGCGACATCGATCTGATTATTGACTGTATCGGTGGTGAAACCGCCATTGAAGCTCTACCTTGCCTGACCATTGATGGTGTAATAGTGACGCTACCATCCGTCACAAAAGAACAAGTCGTTGCAGCGGGGGCTGCCCAGCGGCGCCGGGTAGAGACTATTCTTTGTGAACCCTCCGCAAAGCAGCTTAGTCAGATAGCTCAACTGGTTGCCGATGAGCAATTACTGCTGCATACAACTGAAACCTTTCCGGCGGAAAAGGCAGCAGAAGCATTTGAACTCAGCCAGAGTGGCCATGTCTGCGGCAAACTGATTCTAACCTTTAACGATCAGAGCTAGTTCGCACTGTCCAATGAGCTGGCCAGTTGCAAATACTCTGCCTGCAACTGATCAGCTTGCTCCACCATTCTGACCACTGAACGGTCGATCAAACCCGGAACAAAAGCTTCTTTGCTAGCCTCAGCAGTCTTACGAAGCCGCTCTAACTGCTGCCGAGTCTTCTTCAGACCCCTTTTTATCGAAGCAGTACTTAATGGCAGTGCCTGTAACTTAATCAGATTATCACTCAGCGCCCGGTAGGTTTCCTGATAAGCAGTCTCAATCTCATCACGCCTGTCCCAGGCCATCATTCCATACAACGCGGACAACCGTTGACACAGTAATTCATGCTGACCCATCAGTTCCAACATGTCAGTCCCTTTGCTTAGCTTGGCCGAGGCCATATCCTCTAACAGCACCGTACCCTGATTAAGGATATTTTCATTCATGGTATAAAGCTCTGCCAGACGAGTCAGATCTGGTTTCTGCTTATACTGTACCTGAAGTGATATCCAGCTCTGCTGGATTAATTGCAACTGTTGCAACATCTGGGTATCGGTAACAGCAGACATAAGCTGCTGCTGTTGCAGATCAAAGCGTGTTATCGCCTTAGTCAGAGCCTGGTTAGCTTTGCGAGAACGAACTCCCAAACCTGAAAGCACATAATTCTTCAGCATTACCTGGGTCAGCGTGCGCTGCTCAGCTGCCGCATTGACCACCTCTGCCCCGGTTGAGATGTTCGCTGCCTGAGCCAAGCCAATCAGACTGAGGGATAAAAGCAGAAATGTTAAAAACTGTGTTTTTATTGTGATTAATGACATACCAATATTAGCCTCAGACGCCTGAATTTTCGGGCTGCAGTAGCGTGCGTACATTGTCCAGCAACATGTTTTCCGTCCAGGGTTTAGTCAGGAATGAGCTAACCCCTGCAGAGGTGGCCTCCTCGCGATGTCGATCAGTGGTTCTGGAGGTAATCATCATTACCGGAATACTCTCGATCTCCTCCCTTCGCCGAATCATACTGGTCAGTTCCATACCACCCATCCGCGGCATCTCTAAATCAGTCAAAACCAGATCTGGACGTTTTTTACGAATCTGATTCATTGCATCAAGACCATCGATTGCAGTGCTCACTTCATAGCCCGTATCACGCAACAGCGTTGAAAGAGAGGTTCGCGCACTAAGGGAATCATCCACCACCAACAGTTTCGGTAACCCCAAATCATCGCTGAGAAGAACCGGCGTAAACAGGTTTTGCTTGCCATCAGACTTATGCCTGATCCGCGCAGGCAGATCGATAACGGGTGCGGTATCGCCATTAGCCAGAATAGTGATCCCAGGTATTCCAGGAAGATCCGGCAGATAAGGCCCCATTGGCTTAAAAGCTAACTCGCGGTGAGCAATCACTTCACGCACCATGACCGCAACCTTTTCACCCGCCCCCAGATTAACCAACAAAACAGGATGCACCTGATCGGATTCATAAGGCTTTCCATGCTCACCCAATAACGCTTCCAGCCCATAGGCAGGGAAATGTTCACCCAGGCTTTCGAACCTCATTCCTTCAGCCGTATCCTGCAGCTTTCCATCCAGCGAGATCAGGCTCTGCTCCAGACCATGACTGGCCAGTGCGTAAATCTGTTTCCCCGCCCGGACTAGCAACGTTTTAATCATTAATGAGCTGGAAGGCATCGACAACTCGAGCGTGGTTCCCAGCCCTTGCTCTGAGCTGATATCCAGATTTCCCTGCAACCGCATTATCTGCTGATGGACAACATCCATGCCGATACCCCGACCGGATAGTTGGCTGATCTCATTCCGGGTGGAAAAACCGGGAATCAGAATCAATCGTTCTATCTCTCGCTTCGTCAGCTCAGCCGTTGGATCGATCAGCCTCCTTTGTTGGGCAACCTCCCGAATCCGCCCCGTATCAATACCAGCACCATCATCGCCACAGGCCACCCGGATAAGATCATTTTCCAGCCAGAATCTCAGAACCACTCTGCCCTGTTGCGGCTTGCCCAGCGATGTCCGTGTATCTGATGACTCGATTCCATGGTCTACAGCGTTGCGGATAATATGCATCAACGGATCAGCCAACTGATTAAGAATGGAACTATCCACCAGCGTAGATTCGCCCTCGATAAACAACTCAGCCTGCTTACCTGTAGTTCGGCACGCCTGACGCAACACCCGCTGTAACCTCGCCGTGATTGACTTAACTTCTACCAGCCGGGTGCTCAACACCTTTTCCAGAGTCTCTTTCTGAATACCGTTCTGGGCGATATGCAGTTCAGCTGTCCGACGAATATACCGGTCCATCTGCTGCTCCACTTCCTGAATATCGGCAACGGTTTCCTGAAGCCTGGAGAGACTGGTATGCATCTCGTTATAGCGGTCCATCTCTAGGGGATCGAAGGTCTCACTGTCCTGATCCAGCCCCGGCTGCAGGGTATAGTACTCATTCAGTTGCTGTTCCAGTTCAAAGATAACCCGCTGCATTGCTCGCTGACGGTCACGACTAAGACGCACAGAGCTTCGCAGCTGGGTAATCTCTTCATCAAGCTGAGTATTAAGTGTGGTGCCTTCGCCTGCCAACCGCATCAGACTATCGAGGGTAGCCTGAGGCACACGGAAAAAAGTCTGCTCGCGACTATCGGCTTCTTCCAGTTGAAGAGGCTCTGTAAGTTCCTCTACAGGGCCCGGGAATGAATCAATTGATATCTCTGCTTTCGCACCAGGCTTAGGTTCCGGTGCAACCTCAATTTCAGATTGCTGAGCCAGGCCTTCACTGCGTAATTTATAGTGCCAGTCCATTACCAGCTGTAGCATTGAGCAAGCGTTATCCGGGGCAGCAACCCGATCGATAACCGATTCGCACATCACCGCAATAGTATCCGTAATAGCGGTCAGATCATCACTGAGAGCTTTCTGCGGAATTTGCTTAGCATCAGTAAACAGTTCGAGAATATCTTCCAGCCGGTGAGTCAGGTTGGCTATTCCACTAATACCGGCCATATTTGCCAGCCCCTTAATGGTATGAGCTCCTCGCTGAGCTTCACGAATAGCCTCAATATCAGCGTTATCCGCCATCAACTGAAGCTGCTCTGAAAGCTGTTCGCAGAGCACCGGCAGTTCGTTAAACAGCATATCCAATAACTGAGGATCGATATCATCTGCAACGCTCAGAACAACATCGGCATCGCTTGCCAGCTCTCTTTCCAGTGTTAGCGGTGTTTGCAGTGAAGCCAGCGAGAGAAGCCCACCGATATAACTGATCTGCTCTTCGGTTGGCTTAGCCGGTAACTCCAGAATCTCCAGCTGGTCTTTTAACACCTGCTGCTTTTCAGCATCGATAATATCGGTCAGGTAATTAATCAACTCTACCAGCAACTCACTAATTTGAAGCTGCATCTGTGATTGAAACTGCTGCGGATGACTCAGTAACCAGCAGATATTGATTTCAATCCCCTGTGCAATCGCAGCCACTCCAAGTAGATGTACCGAGTGTAGCGCCCTAATTATCGGTTCAAGCTGTTGTGCTGCCAAGGATAGTCGCTTGTCCGCTGGAATCCCCGGCTCCATTGGGGCCTGCCAACCATCCAGTAAACCCTGTAACGAACTGGTCAGCATCAGCAGTACGGCAGGCTCCAGCTGTGGGCCGGGCTGTTGCAGTAATGCCAAATCAACATCACAGAAAGAAGGGGGTTTCAGCAAAGGCGGTACAATTTCAGGTTCAAGTTCCAGTTCGCTGTTGGCCAGCTGAATATCACCAGCCTGGGCCTCTGTCTCAAAGTAATCCAACTGCTGCAGGTCCGTCAGCAACAGCTCCTGCAAGAACTGTCGGTCATCTTCCGGTAACGGTTCTGCCCAGCGTTGATCACCCATCAGCAATAAAAGTCTTTCAGTGCCATCCGGCTGTAAACCTTGCAACAATGCACTTGCTTGCTGCTGTAGCTCGGGACGATTGGGATTGTCGCATTCAGATTCCCACTGCTCAGCCAGCAAGGCAAACAGATCAGCAAAGCCAGCGAAGCCCGCATCACCGGATGCCTCCACCAGCTGATGTAACTGCTCTACGCCAGACTCAGTATCTAAGCTGGATAACTGAGCCAACTGCTCCCCCCACTCAGCGGTTAAGCTATTACCTGAGCTATCAGGCAGATCTGGCCCGGTAATACTTTCCGTGGCCAGCGTAGATTTAAGCAAGCTATCAATCAGTGTCTGACAGTCCTGTTCCAGCAACTCTGCGAGAAATTCACAATCGTCGGCCTCGAGGGGCTCTGGCCAATGCTCATCACTCAAACAGGCCAACAAGTATTGCCAAACACCCGGTTGAGGCTGATGAATAAGCTCATCCATCGCCTTTGAAAAATCGATCAACAGTACCCGTTGTTCTGCCGGCTCTTCAATTTTTTCCAGTTGCTCAAGCTGTTCAGCGAAGAGCGCCAATGCATCAGCAATACCGAGCATCCCCGCTTCACTGAAAGGATCGACCAAGCCCTGAAGCGCATCGATCAGCGCCTCGGGTGCTGGTTGTGAGTCAATCTGTATTTGCAACAGTGCAAGAAACTGCTCTGTTGAAGTGATGCTTTCACGAATCATGCTATATGCCCGTCAGATGGCTCAGGATACGACCGGGGCCGCCAGCTTAAATACGCTTACAGAGCGCTGCAGTTCCTGTGCGGCATCTACCAGTTCATCTGACAGTTCCGCTTGCTGCAGCATCTCTTTGTTGGTGGCCAGGGTGGTCTCATCAATCTTACCGGCACGACCCCGCAGTTCTTTCGCTACTTTCGCCTGCCGGGCAGAGTTCTGGGCGATCCGAACCACCGATTCAACCAAGGTTTGTGTAGTCGAGCGGGTTTCATCCATACGCTCACCCGCTTCCTCTGCCAGCCGGGTACCTTCAACGACGTCGGTGATTACCGTGTTCATTACGTTAATAGTATCTGCGGTCTCCAACTGGATATTATTCACCAGCGATTCTATCTCGGAGGTTGCCTCCCGTGAGTTTTCCGCCAGACGCTTTACCTCATCTACCACCACCATCAGACCCCGACCGGCTTCACCTGCAGAAGCTGCGTGCATACTCGCATTCAGAGACAATACATGGGTACGCTCAGAGATATTGTTAATCAGGTTTACGATACCGCCGATCTCCTGAGAACGTTCACCCAAACGTTTAATCCGCTTTTCCGCTTCGTGGATAGTCTGACGAATCTTATTAATACTACCAATCGTCTGAGATACCGAATCCATGGCGGTTTCAGACGTTTTAATCGCTTTCTGAGATGCGCTATTGGTTAACACGGCCAGTTTCGAAATCAGCTCCATCGCTTTGATGGCTGAATCAAGACCTTGTAAGGTTTCGACGATCTCTTCCTGCTCCCTGCTGGCATAAGTAAGTACAGTTTCAGACTGTGACTTTACCTGTACAGACGCTTTGTGTACCCGGGCCGATACCGCATTTACATCATTGAGTACCGTTTCGATCGATGTCGTCAGTTGGTTAATCGAATCCGCAATGGCACCGGTGACATCCTCTGCAACAGGTACCCGTACTGTCAGATCACGCTGACTGATCAGGAATACATTTTTTATCAACTCGATGATCGAGTTGTTAAGTGTTCTGTTCTCTTCCTCTTTTGCTGTCAGGGCCAGCTCTTTCTCATCCAGCAAGGTATCCAGCACTGAACCCAGCTGTCCCAGTTCATCCCGAGCCTCCAGTCCGCTTCGCGCGCCTACGTCACCCTCACGTATTCGGTTCACCGTATCCTGCAGTTTATTGACCGGATCGACTACCCCGTACTTAACGATCGACATAGCCACCGCCATTGCGACAAGCATCAACCCCATTGAGGCAAAGAAATAGGTAACCATCGACAACACTTCTTCAGCCTGAACATCGCTGTTCTGAACCTTATAACTATCAGTCAGCTTTATTACCTGGCCTATGAAAGGATCCAACTCCGCAATGATAGTTTGTAACTGATCAAACTGCTTAGTGCCTAGCTCAACCGATTCTGATAACTCCGCAAACAACAGATCTAATGCCGCCAAATTTTCGATCACCGCCGCCTGGTTTTGAGGGAATTGTTTTACCGTGGTGACCGCCTCCATCTGGCTTTTCAAGCGGTTAACCTGATGACTAACCGTCTCTTTAGTAACAGTACGGCCGCCGCTGGCGATATATTCACTCATACTATTTTTCAAGGTATCAAACGAACTGCGCAGCCAGTCCCGCTGAATCCAGACAATCATTGTATCCGTTTCCCACAACAGCTTATTGATCTGCCCGGACAAGCCCAAATCAGTCGTTAAACCAACAGCCACTGAGGCCTCTGACGCGTCGTAGAAGGTATCCTGATAATTATCGACAACCGATTGAAACCGGGCAACCTGGTCCTTGTCCTGATCCGTTCTCAAGTACTGTTTCATCGCCTGAATATCAGAATCTACCTTCGCCATTGTGTCGTTAAACAATGGCAGCTGAGACATACTTCTATCGACCTGGAAGCTTTTCTCGTGATACTGAGCCAGGGCGATGTTCGCGCGGATATCACTCACTAACAGCAGGAAATCATTCAACTCCGAGGTGCGCTGTTCCGCCTCCTCTTTAATTACAACCGTCTGGTAGAAAGAAGCCCCCATGAAAATAAGCCCGATCACCAGCAACGCGCCGGCAATGGCAAATTTGGCAGGCATTCGAATGCTGCGAAATTCCCAGATCTGGCGATCTTTAGTTGTTTTCATTTGCCAGAATGAACTCATTCTCTTTATTCCCCGTTGAAATTAAATACCCTGCTCAATACTCAGGTCGGTTTCGGTTCTTCTAAAGCGTTGTTTTTGAGCTGAAAAATATGCGCTATGGTTTAGCTCGAACCATACAGAGTTCTGATGCTGATACTGTCCACCGCAGATATTCTGGAGAACATCTGGATGCGGAAGAGACTCACCATTCTGTAGCAATTGAGGGTTAGTAATACCCTCTGGAGTATCAGCCAAAAGCAGCGCAGCTGTTGCCGGTGGTGCATCCAATAACAACAGCCAACCCTTTTTCTGGTCAGTAGGTTGCAAGCCAAGTGATGCGGCAAAGTCATACACAGGAACGGCTTCGCCTCGATGATTTATAAAACCGACAAACCAGTCAGGTGTATCCGGTATCCCGCAAATATGCCCACAACGAAGTAACTCCGAACGGGTTTGTGCCTGAAGCAGTAACTGCAGAAATCCCACCCGAAACCCATGGCGTAAGTCATAACTTTCCGGTAACTCAGTTACACTGATCTCCTGCGATTCCATAGACAAACCTCAGAGAAATTCGTTAACACGGGCTAACAGTTCCTGATCAGCAAAAGGCTTGGCAATCATCGCCTTAGCCCCCTGAAGCTGCGCCCAGACCCGGTCCGCTTCCTGATTCTTACTGGAGACAATCACCACCGGAATGTTTCGGGTTTCAGCCGCTGAAGTGATCTGCCGACAAGCGGCAAAACCATCCACTTCAGGCATCACAACATCCATCAGAATCAGATCAGGCAGCTCTTCCAGCGCTTTAGAGATCCCCTGCTGCCCATTCGCAGCCAGGATCAATTCAGCATCAACATTACTCAACAGATTACTTATATGCTGCAGTTGTACAGGATCGTCATCCACGACCAGGATTTTCTTACTCATTACTACTCCAACCTGTTTGTCAGATGAAAGGTTCACTACTCATCTTTTAATCTTGCTTAAATTCATCGACCCAACCGGACACCCGGGTGATCACTTTTTGAAACTCATCAGGATCAATCGGCTTAGTCAGGTAAGTTGAGCAGCCGGCCATAATACCTTTCACCTCGTCCAACGGAGAAGTTTTAGACGTCAGCATAATAATCGGAGTTTTCTTCAGACGAGTTATCTCTCGCATGCGGGTACAGGTTTCAAAGCCATCAATACCGGGCATCAGCACATCGAGAAATATAAAATCAAACTGATCACTGGCAACTTTCTCCAGAGCCTGCTCGCCCGTATCGGCGTAGGCCAACTCAACGGCAGCCGGTAGCTTTCCCAGTTCCAGCGTCAAAGCCTGCTGCATCGAACTGTTATCATCGACCACCAAAACCCGATAACCACCACTCGCATCTTTCGTCGATACACTTTCTTTAACAAAATTTTCATACTTGCTAAATCGGTTCTCGGCAGCCGCTGTTGCGACCTCCTGCTCTTCCGGATTCAGCTCCTCATTTTCAGAAGTCATATCATCAAGAGTGCGGATAACACGAGATGAAATCAGCGGGTAACGGATATAACCTAATCCAGCATCGATTGGAGGGCGCTTACTCACCTGAATCATACGAGAGCGATAAGCTGAAGACAGGGAATCAAGTTCAGGGGCAGTCACAGCGTCTGCCCCGAATAGCAATAACAGATCCGGTGGAGTATGAGCATCAAACTCAACCAACTCATAACGCTGATGCTTGGATAACTCGAGTATCCGTGCCAGCTTTTGCTGTTGATCAGCGGGAAAGCCTAAGGTTCCAATATGCATGGTTTTTCCTGATTACCCCAAATACCTTAATACTGAACCCGCCCTATAGGTCGGATAAAGATGCAGAATACTTATAATCAAAAAAGCGGCGGAACAGGCAGATAAAGACAGATCAGGCGAGACTAACGCAGGGATGTTACCGAACCATTGAATTGATTCAGACCCATACCTTAAAAAATATGGATTTACCCTACAGCATAAACGGGTAGCATTTCGTACCCGATAAACTCAACCGCAAAACAGGCAGAGTCAATTTACCTTTCTTATATTTATTGTCTGTAAACAGTGCTTTTTAACTCTGTTTATCAGGCTGAATATCTAAAAACGAAAGCAATATTCTAAGCCTCAAACGAGCGTATTAAATTACGATGCAGGTAAAAAATTTACAAGGCCTAAGAACGCTGATTTTGAAGACAATAGTCTATAAAAGTTATCTAACGGGGCAATAGGCACTATTGAGGGACATCAAGAAAAAAGGCGGAGAATCAAGGCTTAAGGGAGATAACGTTATATTTCACTGGCCAATATAAGACAGCTGCAGCAAATTACCCAATCTGGGTAGTTTGCTGTGCGAAAGGAAAAAAAGCTATCGTTACTGACTACAAAACTGTTGCTGTTGACGCATTAACAAACGGCAGCCTTTAGCCAATATGCCCAATTCACTACAGGTATCTTTAACCCAGGCTTTATCATCAGCGGTAGCCGATTCATTATAAGCTGGCACCTGATCACAAAACCCTTCTGTGGGCAGGCTTTTGTTCCAGCAGGCTTTCAGAAAGGCGCCGCCATTAACAGTACAGCGGTACTCAGATTCCTTACAACTTTCTACGCGCTGTAACGCCGTTGATAAGCAGCCTTGCTGATCGGTTTGCTGACCCACTTCAACGCCCTCGCGCTTTTGCTGTTCAACCACCTGTTGATTTGTCTCGTTCCAGCTCTCGAGCCATTCAGGGCCATACAGCCAGCCATAAACAACACCAACTAAAACTGCCAAAAGTAAACCCAACCAAAAGCGTCGCATTCTATTTAATTCCTTTAAATCAGCGAGCTCTCACATAGAGCCCAATCAAGCAAAAACCGAAACCAACCGCTGAAGCCAGCATCGTCAGATTTACAAAAAGCGGGTTACGCGCACCAAAAGGGACAAACGGATGACTCTGGCTCATATCGCAGCTGGATACCAGATAATCAAATGAACCTCCGGCTGAAAGGCACTCATTTACAGCACTCTGCTCAGACCAAAACACAGCCATCAGAACGACACCCGGCAGAACCAATAATAACAATCCCAATCGAATCATTGTTCGTCACTAACACCGATGTTACTGACACCGTCATTGGCAGCCAGCAATTTCAGCTCGTTAATTATTGCCGACGTCGCATGTTTCATTCCTTTCAGGCGACCAATAACATCTTCCTGAAAACTCTCTTCCTGAAGCATCATGTCGTGATTACTGATATACCGAAGCAGCTCTTCATCCGACATTTCTGCATCGGCAGTCACCTCAATAAAGGTTGCTACACACTCCAGAGATAGATTTCCCACATTGGTCGCTTCAGTCCCATTTGGCTCCAGCAGGCAGTTAATGGTTGAATACAACGCAACCATCGCATCCAATGCCGGAGAGGCTCCGTACATATCAAACTCTTCGAGGTCAGGCATATTCGCTTCAACATTAACCTGCTGAACCTCAAAATTCATTTTCGCACCGGTATTACCCAGCTTGCTCCAGATGCCATCCAGAATACTGCGAACCTGATCCCGGTCACCAAACTCCAGCAGCGTGGAGAACAGAGCAAAATTGGGAAACATCCGCTCGGTTATCGCAACTGAGAAGGCGCTCAGCTGCCAGCCTTCGAGAACCTTCAGCTCTTTTTCCAGCGACCATTGTGACATCAGAATAACTCCAGAATTGTGTTTGCCCTATTGTACAGCGCAGGAATCATTTTGCAGCAGTTATCAGCGATTCCTAAGCCTCATCAAAAGCACCTTAGCAACAGGATTACTTATGATTAATCCCCTGATTCGATTCATTTTTTTACTGTATACTCAAAATAGCAAAGTACGCTCTTAGTGGAAAATAAAAACCATGAATAATAAGAACTCTATCGCCAGAATAGTCAGTGGACTAGACAGCTTCAGCGAGTGGACCGGGCGCAGTATTGCCTGGCTAACGCTACTGATGGTCTTGGTCACCTTTGTTGTCGTTGTGATGCGCTACGTCCTCAATATCGGCAATATCCAGTTACAAGAATCAATGATCTATATGCATAGCTTTATCTTTTTGCTGGGGGCGGGCTATACCCTTAAGCATGATGGACATGTTCGGGTAGATATATTCTACCGGCCCCTGGGAGAACGGGGAAAAGCCATCATCAATATAATAGGTACCCTGTTCCTGCTACTACCGGTTTCCCTATTTATTTTCTGGATCTCCTGGGAATATGTCGCTTTCTCATGGCTCACTCTGGAGGGCTCCCAAGAAGCCGGCGGTATCGAGGCTCTATTTATTTTGAAAACTTCTCTGTTACTTATGCCACTAATGATGGCTCTGCAAGGCATTGCTGAGCTACTGCGCAACCTGATGGTACTGACTGGGCAAGAACACCTGACAGAAACGGATATTCAGGAGCGTCCATTATGAGTGAATTACTACCGCTATTTCTGTTTCTTGGCGCGATCTTTGTTCTCCTGCTTGGTTATTCCGTTGCCTTTTCACTCGCGGGTACTGGGCTTATTTTCGCCGCAATCGGAATTATGACTGGTCACTTTGAGCCCAGTTTTCTTGAAGCGGTGCCTAATCGCTTATTTGGGATAATGAATAACACGGTACTGATTGCCGTGCCTCTATTTGTCTTCATGGGCGTCATGCTGGAAAAATCCAAAGTCGCGGAAGATCTATTGGATACAATGGCAGCCCTGTTTGGCCCTCTTCGGGGAGGTCTTGGAATATCAGTCACCGTCGTTGGGATGTTGCTTGCTGCCAGCACCGGCATCGTCGGCGCTACCGTAGTGACTATGGGCCTGCTTTCACTCCCTACGATGTTACGACGGGGCTATGACCCAAAAGTCGCCACCGGCATCATCTGTGCCTCAGGAACCCTAGGACAGATTATCCCACCCTCAATCGTTTTAGTGCTGCTTGGCGATGTAATATCCTCAGCCTATCAGCAGGCCCAACTAGATCAGGGCATATACTCACCAGAAACAGTAACGGTAGGCGACCTATTCCTTGGGGCTTTGATACCCGGGCTACTGTTGGTGGGTGCTTATATTCTCTATCTTATTTTTAAAGCTATCTTCCATCCGGAAACTGTCCCAGCCATTCCACAGGATGAACGGGATGCGATGGATAATATGTTCAAACGGGTTATCTCGGCCCTGTTACCACCAATTTTTTTAGTGGGCTTAGTTTTGGGCTCTATTCTGGGAGGCTGGGCAACACCCACTGAAGCCGCCTCTGTGGGCGCGGTTGGTGCGATGGGACTGGCAATAGCACGTCGCTGCTTTACGCTGGATATTCTCAAAGACGTCATGCGCACCACAACCCAAGTCAGCTCAATGGTCTTCATTATTCTGGTCGGGGCATCCATATTCTCTCTGGTATTTCGTGGTTACGGTGGCGATGACCTGGTAAGAGAGTTCCTGGCTGACCTTCCAGGCGGCGTCTTTGGTGCAGTGGCGTTAGTAATGCTGGTGATTTTCTTGCTGGGATTCTTTCTCGACTTTATTGAAATTACCTTTGTTGTAGTGCCCATCGTCGCGCCAATACTGCTGGTAATGGGGCTTGATCCTATATGGTTAGGTGTGATGATAGCTATCAACCTGCAAACCTCCTTCCTCACGCCTCCCTTTGGCTTTGCACTATTCTATCTCCGCGGTGTAGCACCAGAAAGCATCTCAACCATGCAGATCTATCGAGGAGTCATTCCCTTTATTCTAATCCAGCTCGTGGCTCTGTTTGCTATAGCGCAGTGGCCTGGGCTGGCTACTTGGTTGCCAAATCTAGTGTACGGTTAGATCAATATAGCTAAAAAAAGCCTCATGGTAGTGACTACCATGAGGCTTTTTTATGAAATAATTTTACCTATCGTGATGAGTCAGTATCCCAACCCCAAACAGCAGTGATATTGTTGCTGCTTACCGCATTATTAGAAACGCTATCTATTTCAGCGTTGCTTGTCCCATAGCTGGAGTTAACTTCTGAAATGCTTGTTACATGGCTTGAGTAAGGCCCCTCAAGAATAGTATTGGCAGCAAATGCGCTGGACGTGACCATTGCTAAGCCCAAAGTAATACCGGTTAATAATTTGATGTTCATGGTGACTTCCTCACTTAATTTCAATTCACATTCAATATATAAGACCTTCCTGAAATACGACTGAAAATTGCTATTATATTTACAATACTTAAAAGTATGTTAAGCAAGGGAATTCTGTCTATTTCATTGTTCTATCTCGAAAGAATGCAGTTCAACATGCGCTGATTATTTCGTATTTAATACAGGGTTAATATTTTATCTGGCGGTCACTAAACCAAAAAGCCTCATGGTGTTAACCATGAGGCTTAAAAACATGAAATTGTTTTACTTACCTGGATGAATCAGTATCCCAACCAAAGATAGGAGTTATTTTATCGCTACTTACCGCTGCATCAACAGCTTGGTTAGAGCCACTATGTATTTCTAAATTATTTGTTCCATAGCTAGAGTTAAATTTTGAATTATTTATTACATGACTCGAATAAGGTGCTTCAAGAATAGTATTGGCAGCAAATGCGCTAGACGTAACCATTGCTAAGCCCAATGTAATACCGGTTAATAGTTTAATGTTCATGGTGACTTCCTCACTTAATTTCAATTCACATTCAATATATAAGACCTTCCTGAAATACGGCTGAAAATTACTACTATATTTAATAAACATTAACTAAAAACTTTTTGGACGATAGACTTTAATATATTCTATATCCTCATCACGAAAGCATGCTGATCAACATAAGGGAATTGTTCGCCAGTAACTCCACAGTCATTCTGTGGGTAATGTTTTATGTGACAACTTCTAAACCAAAAAACCCCATGGTATGTACCATGAGGCTTTTTTAAAAATATGACATTTTTACTTACCTTGATGAATCAGTATCCCAACCCAAAACAGCAGTGATCTTATTGTTACTTATCGCTTTATTAGAAGCACTATGAGTTTCAAAGTTGCTTGTTCCATAGCTGGAGTTAACTTCCGAAGTGCTTATTATAGTGTTTGAATAAGGCCCTTCTAGAATAGTATTGGCAGCAAATGCGCTGGACGTTATCATTGCTAAGCCTAAAGTAATACCGGTTAATAGTTTAATATTCATAGTCGCTTCCTCACTTAATTTCAATTCACGTTCAATATATAATCCCTTCCTGAAATACGGCTGAAAATTTATATCATTTTTATTAAACTTTAACTAAAGGCATTATTAAAAATACTTTTTTATTCCATCACCTCTAATCTCTGCAGTTTGTCATAAGAGAATTCTTCGCAGGTAATTAAAAATATTTTCTATGATTAATGTTTTATTTTATATCTGTTAGACCAAAAAAAACCTCATGAAGAAAACCATGAGGCTTTTAAATATAAAAATCATTTTACTTAATTTGACGAATCAGCATCCCAACCAAAAATAGGAGTCATTTTACCGCTATTGACTCCTGCATCAACAACTTGATTAGAAGCGCTATTCATTTCTGAATTAGTTGTTCCATAGCTGGAATTAAATTTTGAATTATTTATTACATGGCTTGAATAAGGCTCTTCTAGAATAGTATTGGCAGCAAAAGCGCTAGATGAGATCATTGCTAAGCCTAAAGTAATACCGGTTAATAATTTAATACTCATGGCGACACCTTCATATGTTTTCAATTCACATTCAATATATGAGACTTTCCTGAAATCCGGCTGAAAATAACTATTCTCGTTATAACATTTACATCTTAAGGCTATATAAATGTTATAACGAGAATAGATTCAAATACGGTTAGGTGAAAAAGCCTTACGGCATTAGTGAAGACGTTTTAAGTACAGGGGCAAGGTAAGAGTAGGTGCCATTTCCCTTAACCTACAGAGAGTTCACCTATGAGGTCTGATCACCATTAGCCGCTCCCGTCCCTGACGGCATATCCATTTAAGCCAGTCATCATAAATTCAGCATCACTATATAAACGCTTCCAGTGATAACTGCTGAAAAATCAGATTTTAAGGCGTAAAAAAACAGGCATAAAAGCCTGTTTTTTTTGTTACATAAAGAGCTTACAAAGATCGAGCGTTCAGATAAGCCTGCTCAGATACCGCATGCCACTTGGTAGCCTGATCACGGAACTTAACGAAAGACTCAAAGACTTTCTGCGACATTGGATCTTTCGCCGCCTCTTCAGATACTACCGCATCTGATAAAGTCTTAATTTCTTTAAGAACCTCATCGGGGAACTGGCGCAATTCAACACCGTGTTCATTTACCAACTGTTCCAGAGCACGGTTATTCTTCGCTGTGAAATCAGCCAACATATCCTGGTTCGCCACACGAATAGCACTACGTACAATAACCTGAAGGTCTTCAGGCAGCTTATCAAAGGCTTCTTTATTGATGAAGCTTTCCAGGGTTGTACCTGGCTCATGCCATCCCGGATAGTAGTAGTACTTAGCTGCTTTATGCAGACCGAAGGCCATATCGTTATATGGACCTACCCACTCAGTTGCATCAATAGCTCCGGACTGTAGTGATGGGAAGATCTCACCACCAGGCAACAGTACCGGTGTACCACCTGCCCGCTTGAGCACTTCACCACCCAGACCCGGGATACGCATTTTCAGACCTTTCAGGTCGTCTACTGAGTTAATTTCACGGTTAAACCAGCCACCCATCTGCACACCGGTATTACCCGCCGCGCCAGGAATCAGACCGAACTCGGCGTAAACTTCCTCCCATAGCTCCATACCACCACCGTGATACAGCCATGAATTCATCTCCTGAGCGGTAAGTCCGAAAGGAACCGCGGCAAAGAACTGGGCGGCACGAGTCTTACCTTTCCAATAGTATGCAGCACCATGACCCATTTCTGCAGTACCACGGGATACGGCATCAAAGATCTCTAGCGCGCCGACGAGCTCTTTAGCACCATAGACTTTTACTTTGATCCGCCCACCGGACATTGCGCCGATCAGGTCCGCCAGGTTATTCGCACCCGTCCCCAAACCGGGGAAGTTTTTTGGCCAGGTTGTAACCATCTTCCATTCGATGGTTTCAGGCTTAGCCGCTACTGGTGCAGCAGGCTGAGCAACCGGTTTACAATCAGCAACCGGAGCTTTTTGTTCCGTACAAGCAGCCAGGCCTACCGCAGCAGCACCTAGTCCCAGGACTTTAACAATCGCACGACGTTTCACAAGGCTTCTCCCTAATCGTCATTTTGTTCTATTTTTATACATAACCCAATGAACATAGCACCTAGTTATAAATCCTGCAATTTCAAATAGTAAGCTCTCTACTATATGACCTTTCTCACAGCTAAATAGCGCTAATAATAGGCTATGCGTTTATTCTCTTAATCTGAATTACTGATATACTCATTGCCGTTACATTACGCATAACCTGAAGACGGAATCTAACTTGCAGTCCCTTAACCTTCTTAAATCTATTGCTGATGCAAAATCCAACCTCCGCAAGTCGGAACAGAAAGTTGCTGACTACGTTCTGGAGAATCCTGCGGATGTAATCCATATGCGGATTGTTGATCTGGCCTCCGAAGCTAATGTGAGTGAGCCCACCGTAGTACGTTTCTGTCGGGCACTTAACTATGACGGCTTTCAGGATTTTAAGCTGACGTTGGCACAAGGCCTTGCGAGCAATGCTAACTTCGAGCAATTCTCCCTCAACAGTAAAGATACTGTCAGCGAGTTTAAGCAGAAGATATTCGATTCAACCGTCGGCAACATGATGCGGGTTCGGGAAGAACTTAACGCTGAAACCCTCGAAGCCGCTATTGATGCTATTGCCAGTACTAACCGCCTGGAGCTCTACGGTTTTGGTGCATCCGCTCCCGTCTGTAATGACGCCCAGCACAAGTTTCATCGCTTAAAAATAGCAACCTCTGCCTATTCAGACCCACACATGCAGATGATATCAGCAACGACTCTGACGGAGCAGGATGTCGTGATCGCTATATCTCAAACAGGCCGCACCAAGGACCTACTGCATTCGGTAAAACTGGTTAAAGACGCCGGGGTAACCGTTATATCACTTTGCCCAAGCAATACCCCACTAGCGGATCTGGCATCGATATCAATTCATATCGACCTGGAAGAAGATAAAGACCTCAGTACGCTGATGTCTTCTAGGGTTGTTCATCTGGTAGTTATTGATGTACTAGCCGTTGGTGTAGCAATGAAACTGGGGCCAGGACTGCTCGACCACCTCAAAACGATCAAACGCAGCCTGAAGAGCCTACGTCAGAACGATAAACGCCTGCCTTTACGAAAACCTGCTGACTGATTTCTGTAAGGTTTTTCTCATTTCTGTAACATTCTTCCGTCACTATCTCTCCCGTTGAGGCCTCTTTTCAGGCCTCTGCATCCTTGAAATTCTCTTTTTTCTGTTATAAAAAAGAGTCTAGCTGTTACCAATAAAGCAAAATGGTCTGTTAGCCAGCCCTCATTTCAGGCTTTCAGATAGATTTTACAGAAGGTATAGGAACCAGTGCTATGCTGAAACGGAAAGATCAGAATCTCAGCCAAATTCAAACAGAAGTCTTTGATATAATTGTTGGTATAGATGAGGAAAAAAAACAGGCTAAACTCAAGAAAGCCTCAATGAAAAGCCTTACCTACCGACGTGCTATTGAAGAACGTAAACAACAGAAAGAACTCGAACATCAGATTAACGATGAACTCTGGTTTGACGATATTTAAAGATAAGGTATAAAAAAGCCCGCTGATGCAGGCTTTTTTCAGTTCTATTACATCTCTGGGTAGAGAATATCCAGCGGTACTGAACGGCCACTGTCTATCACTATCGCTGCATGCTTACGTTTTAGCTTGCGGGGCTCGGATACACCGCATGAATGGGCAATCATCTCCACCTCGTTCGCCAGATGCCTATGATAATTTGTCACCCTTACCGATTTGTTTTCCGGCACTAAGCCACGCTGCAAATCTTTATCGTGGGTCGTAATACCGGTCGGGCAGGTGTTCTTATTACACTGCAACGCCTGAATACAGCCGAGTGCAAACATAAAGCCCCTGGCACTGACACAAAAATCGGCGCCCATACAAAGCGCAGCAGCGACATCAGTAGGGTTGATACACTTACCCGATGCGACCACCCTGACTCGATCCCGCAGACCATGCATAATCAGCTTGTTAACCAAAGCCGGTAAACTTTCCCTTAGCGGTAGCCCAACACTATCCATCAGTGGCATCGGTGCCGCACCGGTACCACCATCACTACTGTCTAAAGTAATAAAGTCTGGCGCTTCTTCAATACCCCGGGAGACCATCCGCTCGCAAAACTCATCCAGCCAGTCTGTAGAACCTAGCACTAGCTTGAAACCCACCGGCTTACCGGTCACCTCGCGAATATGGCTAACCATATCCAACAGGTCATCGATCGACGCGATATCCGGGTGCCGATTTGGACTAATAGACGCCTGGCCTTCCGGTATACCCCTAATTGCCGCTATGTCAGCGCTGACTTTCTCAGCCGGCAGCATCCCACCTTTACCAGGTTTAGCTCCCTGGCTGAGCTTAATTTCAAACATCTTGACCTGCTCATGAGCGGCTTTCTCTTTCAGTTTCTCATCGTTGAGCATGCCCTGTTGATCACGTACGCCGTATTTGGCAGTACCTATCTGGCAAACAATGTCACAACCTCCTTCTAAATGGTACGGAGACAAACCGCCCTCACCGGTATTCATCCAGCAACCCGCCTCTCTAGCACCCCGAGAAAGCGCCTGAACAGCGGGCTTTGATAAAGCTCCGTAGCTCATGCCCGAAATATTAAAAAATGATTTTGCATCAAAAGGCTGACGACAATGAGGACCAATACGCAGGGGCTGATTCTTCACTGCATCTTCTTTTAAAGTAGGAAACGGGCAGTTAAGGAAGAAATAAGTACCGGGAATTCGCAGATCCCGGGATGAACCAAAAGCGATAGTATTATCGATATCCTTTGCGGCTCGATAACACCAACTGCGCTGCGCCCGGTTAAAAGGCATCTCTTCTCTGTCCATAGCGAAGAAATACTGTCGGAAGAACTCACCCAGATGCTCAAAAACATAGCGGAAGCGGCCAAATAACGGATAGTTTCGTCGTATAGTCTGCTTGGTTTGATGTTTATCTATTTGATAAATAATCAACCCAATTATTAATCCACCGATGACGATCAACAGCAAAATGCCGCCCAGAATTGCCACGAAATTAATCGCAAAGCTACTGACGGGATCGATCATATTCCGCACTCCTAGTTATTATTTGTTAGCGCATATTAAGAAACAGATGCAACAATCCTAACCTGTTGTATCGGCAAAGCATATGGGAACAATAGACTGAGTAGAAAAATTATATTTAATGACAAATTTGCAGATTAATTATCATCGCTGATCCAGTCAGGAGAAACCACACGGGCCAGTTCGCGCTGCATAATCACCTGACCATGGCGTACTGACAATAAGACCTCCCCCTGCTGACGAATTACGCTGTAGTCATCTTCACCATCTAGCAATATAAAACTACCGGAATTACCGACTTGTATGCCATAACAGTCATGAATATTCAGCGTCCGAGCGCTGTTATCAGTAATCAAATCAAGTGCTGTGCTGAAATCTGTATATCCCATCATCTGACAGATATGCAGGCCGAAATCCAGAGTACGTAATAGTTTGCCATTACCCAGGGAATACCAGGGATCAAAGATTGAGTCTTCGCCAAAACAAACATTTATACCTTCGGCATTAAGCTCTTTTACCCGAGTAAGACCACGGCGTTTAGGGTAGCTATCAAAGCGACCTTGCAGATGGATACTCTCCGTTGGGCAGGAAACAAAGTTAATGCCTGATTTTTTCAGTAAGCGAAACAGCTTAGAACAATAGGCATTATCGTAAGAGCCCATCGCCGTGGTATGGCTGGCAGTGACTCTTGAGCCCATATTATTGAACAAGGCCTCTGCCGCCAGCACTTCAAGAAAGCGGGAGTTAGGATCATCCGTCTCATCACAATGTACATCCACCAGACGGTCGTATTTCAGTGCCAGCTCGATTACCTTTTTCATCGAAGCTTCGCCTAACTCGCGGGTGTACTCAAAATGTGGAATACCACCCACAACATCTGCGCCAATCTGCAGCGCTTGCTCCATCAACTCAAGTCCACTCGGATAAGAGAGCAGCCCCTCCTGAGGAAATGCTACGACCTGGATATCAATTTTGTCAGAAAGCTCATCCCGCAGCGCACAAAGGGTTTTAATACCTATCAGACTTGGGTCACTGACATCTGCATGGGTACGGATATGTTGCACCCCCTGGCTCACCAATAACTGGATTGTTTTCCTAGCCCGTTGGCGTATATCAGCTTCATTTAATAGTGGCTTACGCTCACTCCACCGCTCAATACCCTCAAACAGTGTGCCGCTCTGGTTCCAGTTAGGTTCACCGGCCGTTAACGCTGCATCCAGATGGATATGTGGTTCAACAAAGGGCGCGCAGACCAACTTCCCACTAGCATCGATCTGCCCCTCTACAACACTCAACGGGCCATCTTGTTCGCAGATAGCCGTAAAGTAACCCTTATTGATTTTCAAGCTATATAGCGCTGCTTTACTTCGCAGACGAGCGTTAACAATCTCCATATTATTCTCGCTTTAATTGTCACTATTAGGGTGTTGAAACAGAACCTGCTCAATCAAGAAAACAATCTACAGGTATTCAATAGATAAACACCTGCAGATCATTTGATGTGCAAATAAAGGGAACTGACTTCAGACCCTATCAACTATTCAACAGTAACCGACTTTGCCAGATTACGCGGCTGATCCACATCGGTGCCTTTTAGCACAGCAACGTAGTAAGCCAGCAGCTGTAAAGGTATTGAATAAATGATCGGCGCCATAACGGTTGGCACATCCGGCAGGGTGATCAGTTCCAGATCATCCCCCGGTTTTACTTGTGCTTTGGAATCGGCAAACAGGAACAGTTTTCCACCCCGGGCACGCACCTCTTCCAGATTAGCCTGGAGCTTTTCCAGTAACGAGTTATTTGGTGCGACCGCTACCACAGGCATATCTTCATCTACCAGCGCCAGAGGGCCGTGCTTAAGCTCCCCGGCGGGATAAGCCTCTGCATGGATATAAGAGATCTCTTTTAGCTTCAGAGCGCCTTCTACAGCTACCGGATAGATAGTACCCCGCCCCAGAAACAGAGCATGATGCTTATCAACGAAATGCTCAGCCATTTGCTGAATCTGCGGATCAAGCGCCAGCACCTGATCAGTCAGGTTATCTAACTGTTCCAGTCCGGCAACTATCTCCTGTTCGCCTTTAAAACCATAGCGACGAGCCAGTACTAAAGTTGTCAGCATCAGAACGACCAGCTGACTGGTGAAAGCCTTGGTTGATGCGACGCCAATCTCTGGTCCCGCATTGGTCATTATTGCCAGATCGGACTCACGTACCAGAGAGCTGCCCGCCACATTACAGATGGACAGAAAGCCGAGATAATCCTGCTCTTTCGCTTCACGCAACGCTGACAAAGTATCAGCGGTCTCTCCGGACTGGGAAATAGAAATAAACAACGTACCCGGCATACAGACAGTCTGTCGGTAGCGGAACTCACTCGCCACTTCCACCATACAGGGGATGCCAACAATTTTTTCGATCCAGTAACGCGCCACAACCCCGGCATTATAGCTGGTGCCACAGGCAACAATCTGTACCATCTTTACCTGATCAAATAGCTCAGAAGCCCCGGTACCAAAAGCCTGCTCAAGTACGTGGCCATGGTGGATCCGCCCTTCAAGAGCATTACGGATAACCTTGGGCTGTTCGTATATCTCTTTCAGCATATAGTGACGGTATTCGCCCTTATCTGCAGCATCATGGCCATGTTCAAACAGCTGTACTTCATGCTGAACAGCATCACCTTGTGCATTCTCTACTTTCACCTCAGAACGGCTAATGGCTGCCAGGTCACCCTCTTCCAGATAGATAAAGCGGTCAGTTACCTGTAACAATGCCAGCGGATCAGAGGCGATGAAATTTTCCTCTATCCCAACACCTATCACCAGTGGACTCCCCATCCGGGTAGCCAATAAAAGATCCGGTTGCTCCTGATCAACCACCGCCAGCGCATAAGCACCATCAAGCCGTTTTATGGTCTCTTTAAGGGCTTCTATCAACCCTTTACCCGCAATCACTTCACGGTGTATCAGATGAGTTACTACTTCAGTGTCAGTATCTGACAGGAACTGATAGCCAGTTGCAGACAGCTCCTCTTTCAATTCATTATGATTTTCGATAATACCGTTATGTACTACAGCAATCCGATCAGCTGAAAGATGCGGATGCGCATTTCGTTGCTCCGGCTTACCGTGAGTTGCCCAACGAGTATGGGCTATACCCAGGTAGCCAGGCAGGGGTGAACCACTCAAAGCTGCGTCTAACTGAGCAACCTTGCCCACTCGTTTCAAGTGATCCAATTGCATGGTTTCACTATTCAGAACCGCCATACCGGCAGAATCGTAACCTCGGTATTCAAGTCTCTTAAGCCCTTCCAACAGAATCGCTGAAATATTCCGGCCAGCGATAGCCCCAACTATTCCACACATAATTCCGCTTCCTTATGACTTTTTAACCGGGCGCTGCCAGTTATTCAGGTTAATCTGTTTAGCCCGGGTAACCGCTAGCTGCTCAGCGGCTACTTCTTTAGTGATGGTTGAGCCTGCACCAACCGTAGCACCTGCACCGATCTTTACCGGTGCAACCAAGGCGCTGTTTGAGCCAATAAATGCACCGTCGCCGATCTCAGTGACGGATTTATTCACCCCATCGTAATTACAGGTAATAGTTCCCGCGCCTACATTAACTCCGACACCTACCTCTGCATCGCCGATATAGCTCAGATGATTAACCTTACTACCTTCGCCAATAGTCACTTTCTTTGTCTCTACGAAATTACCGACTTTAGCATTATTCTCCAGACGACTGCCCGGGCGCAAACGAGCAAAAGGACCAATATCGCAATTTTCAGCAACTACTGCCTTTTCCAACATTGAGTTCGCTTTAATATGGGTACCGGATCCGATAACTGAATCCTTAATGATGCAATTAGCCTCAATAGTGACATTATCGCCAATGCTTACCTTGCCTTCCAGAATCACGTTGATATCGATCGACACATCATGACCAACATTCACCACACCACGCACATCAATCCGTGCAGGATCGGTCAGACTAACGCCTTCCAGCATCAAGTTTTCTGCTTGGCCCAACTGATACCAACGCTCCAGTTCAGCCTGTTGCATCCGGTTATTAACACCTTGTACTTCTTGTTCGGTGGCTGGATGAATCGCCTGAATTCGTACTCCCTGCTCAGCAGCCATCGCGATAATATCGGTCAGATAGTATTCACCCTGAACATTATTAGAGGACAGCTGTGGAATCCACTCCTTCAATAACGCTGAAGGTAGAGCCAGAATACCCGTATTCACTTCGGTTATAGCCCGTTCTGCTTCGCTGGCATCCTTATGCTCAACAATAGCCACCACATCTCCGGTATCACTACGGACTATCCGCCCATACCCGGTAGGATCTGCCAGATTAACCGTCAGCAACCCGAATTGTCCACGCTCAGCTATCTTTACCAGTTCAGCCATCGTTTCTGAACGGGTCAGAGGCACATCACCGTAGAGCACCAACACAACGCCATTATCAGACACACAAGGCATCGCTTGTGCGACAGCATGGCCGGTTCCCAATTGTTCAGCTTGCAGGGCAAACTCGACACTTTGTTCAGAAAGTACGGCTTTTACTTTTTCAGCACCGTGACCAATAACAACGTGAACCTGCGAATTGGACAAAGTTTGCGCATTATCAATCACATGCTGCAGCATCGGCTTACCGCCAACGGTATGAAGTACTTTAGGCAGAGAGGATTTCATCCGACTACCCTGGCCTGCTGCCAGGATGACGATATCAAGCATATTCAAAACAGAAGCATCCTTGGTTTATTACAGCATTAACCACTTCCAGTGGTCTGCTGTTGTTGACATAAGTAACAATTTAACAGAACTTTAATCTAACTGCTTACAGATGCAATATTAAACGTCAGAGAAAAATTGACAAATATGAATGAAGAACTGTTTGAACTACTCGGACTCACCAAACGTGAGATCACAATTTACCGTGCACTCCTCTCTCTGGGCCCCAGCGCAATTCGAACTGTCGCCGAAAAAGCGGGTATCAATCGAGGCACAACTTATGATTGCCTTAAAGAGATGCAACAGAAAGGAATTGTCACCTATCTGCCAAAAGGTAAGCGTCGTCTGTTCAGTGCCCGGGAGCCAGAGATACTGTTAGAACTGGCAGAAGAGCGCCGCCATTCTCTCAACTCAGCAATAGATCAATTAAAAACCAAGGTAGTACCAGAACTACATCACCTGATGCCGGACTTTAATACAGCTAATGTCAGCTACTACGAAGGTGACAGCGGCATTGAGCAAGTACTGAGAGACATTCTCAATACAGTGTCTAAACAAAACCCCAAACGCTATTCCATCTTCTCCTCAAAACCGATCCGTAAACATCTCTATCGTCCCTTCCCTAACTTCACTGCCCAACGAATTCAGAAAGGCATAGAAGTAAAAGTAATCGCTATAGGTGACGGAGGTGAAGATGCCGAACTAAGTGAACGTAAATGGATTAAAACCGAAGGTAAAGTTGATGCCGCCTATATCGCAGTATACCCACCTAAATGTGCAATTATCTCCCTGGCATCAGCTAACTATCCAACGGCAGTGGTAATCGAATCTAAGGAGGTTGCTGCAGCACAAAAGATTATTTTTGATACCTTATGGGGCTTGCTATAAGTGGCTAGTAGCTAAACAGAGTTTGATCCTGCCCATTAAGTTTTTTTCTAGCGAGTAACGAAATTGCGTCTAGCTACTAACAAGTGACGCAGTCACATCTAGCAACTGGTTGCATTTTTTTAACAAAAAAAAGCGACCTAATCGGTCGCTTTTTATTCGAGTAGCAGTTAAGTAAGGCTGGGTTATTTACCCATCTTCTTACGAATCTGCTGAATAGTACGCAGTTGAGCTGTAGCTTCGGCAAGTTGAGCAGTAGCACGGGAATAATCCAGTTCGCTGCTCTGATCAGCCATCGCATGTTCAGCATGCTTCTTAACTTCCTCTGCGGCTGCTTCATTGATGTCACCCGCACGCAGTGCAACGTCCGCTAGGACAGATATTCTGTGTGCTTGTACTTCAATAAAACCGCCAGAGACGTAGAAGATCTCCTGCTCACCACCCTGTTTCTTTAGCTCTACAGGACCTGGTTTCAGTTCCGACAGAAGCGGAGCGTGACCTGGGTATATACCCAGATCACCCAGGCTACCTGTCACTGAAACGAACTCAATAAGACCAGAGAAGATCTCTTCTTCAGCACTTACGATGTCACAATGAACAGTCATAGCCATGTTGTTATCCTTTTAAAGGTTAACTAAGCGCATTTACATGCTCTTAGCTTTTTCAACCACTTCGTCGATTCCGCCAACCATGTAGAACGCTTGCTCAGGAAGATCATCATAGTCGCCAGCAAGGATACCCTTGAATGCGCTGATGGTGTCTTTCAGAGATACGTACTTACCTGGAGCTCCGGTGAATACTTCAGCTACGAAGAACGGCTGAGACAAGAAGCGCTGAATCTTACGAGCACGTGTTACCACCTGCTTGTCTTCTTCAGACAGCTCGTCCATACCCAGGATCGCAATGATGTCTTTCAGCTCTTTATAACGCTGTAGAACACCCTGAACCTGACGAGCAATGTCGTAATGCTCCTGGCCGATTACCAATGGATCCAGCTGACGAGAGGTAGAATCCAGAGGATCTACCGCAGGGTAGATACCCAGCTCGGCAATCTGACGTGACAGTACTACTGTCGCATCCAAGTGGGAGAACGTGGTCGCTGGAGATGGATCGGTCAAGTCATCCGCAGGTACGTATACCGCTTGAATAGACGTGATAGAACCAGTCTTAGTCGAGGTGATACGTTCCTGTAGAACGCCCATCTCTTCCGCCAGTGTTGGCTGATAACCTACCGCTGAAGGCATACGACCTAGCAGTGCAGATACTTCTGTTCCTGCCAGTGTGTAACGGTAGATGTTGTCAACAAACAACAGTACGTCACGACCTTCGTCACGGAATTTCTCAGCCATTGTCAGGCCAGTCAGCGCTACACGCAGACGGTTACCTGGAGGCTCATTCATCTGACCATAAACCAGAGATACTTTATCCAATACATTGGATTCTTTCATCTCATAGTAGAAGTCGTTACCTTCACGAGTACGCTCGCCTACACCCGCAAATACGGAGAAGCCAGAGTGCTCGATCGCGATGTTTCGGATCAGTTCCATCATGTTTACGGTTTTGCCTACACCGGCACCACCAAACAGACCAACTTTACCACCCTTCGCGAATGGGCATACCAGATCGATTACCTTGATGCCGGTTTCCAGTAGCTCGTTAGAAGCCGCCTGGTCAGCATAAGAAGGTGCCTTACGGTGAATAGGCATACGCTCTTCTTCACCGATAGGTCCACACTCATCGATTGGGTTACCCAATACATCCATGATACGACCCAGAGTCGCTGTACCTACAGGTACAGAAACTGGCGCACCAGTGTTAACTACGTCCAGACCACGGCTTACGCCTTCCGTCTGACCCATAGCGATTGCACGTACAACACCGTCGCCCAGCTGCTGCTGAACTTCAAGTGTAAGGCCTTTGGCCTCTACAGTCAGTGCATCATAGATCTTCGGTACACTGTCGCGTGGGAATTCCACGTCGACTACTGCGCCGATGATCTGAACAATACGTCCGCTACTCATGTTCGGATCCTCTTAACATTAAACCTGTTAACTGCCTTATACAGCAGCAGCACCACTTACGATTTCAGAAATTTCCTGAGTGATCGCAGTTTGACGAGCCTTGTTGTAAATCATTTGCAGCTCATCGATTAGGTCACCGGCGTTGTCGGTTGCATTCTTCATCGCCAGCATTCGTGCTGCCTGTTCACAGGCATTGTTCTCAACCACGGCCTGATAGACCAGGGACTCAATGTAACGAACCAGTAAGCCGTTCAACAGCTCTTTTGCATCTGGCTCGTAAATATAATCCCAGTGATGGTTAAGACGGTCATCATCGTCTTCTGCTTTCAGCGGAAGAATCTGCTCTACTTGTGGAGTCTGTGTCATGGTATTAACGAATTCGTTAGATACCACAAACACTTGATCCAGCTTGCCTTCATCGTAAGCATCCAGCATCACTTTAACGGTACCAATCAGCTCAGCTGCTTCAGGCTTATCACCCAGACCAGTTTTTGCTGCGGTTACGTTACCGCCAAATGTTTTAAAGAAGCTTACAGACTTAGAACCCAACGCACAGATTTCGATATCGATATTCTGGTTGTTAAATTCGTTCATCTTGGCAATAGCTGCCTTGAACGCATTAATGTTCAAGCCACCGCAGAGACCACGGTCAGTTGCTACAACAATGAAACCGACACGCTTTACTTCGCGCTGTTGCAGATACAGATGCTTATATTCAGGATTGGATTTCGCCAGGTGCTGAATTACGCCACGGATACTCCGGGCATAAGGACGGCTTGCCTGCATACGATCCTGAGCTTTACGCATTTTAGATGCAGCCACCATTTCCATAGCGCTGGTAATCTTACGTGTGCCCTGAATACTGGCTATCTGCGTCTTTATCTCTTTTCCGGCTGCCATAGTTCCACCTATTAAACCTTTACTTAGTTCAGGTCTGCATTACTAGAATGCAGACCCCCACTCTGACGAGTTATTACCAAGTTTGGGTAGATTTGAACTTCTCGATACCAGCCTTAAACTGAGACGAGATCTCATCATTGTAGTCGCCGCCTTCATTGATCTTACCCATTACATCAGCATACTCGCTGTTGAAATAAGAGATCAGGGCCGATTCAAAATCAAGGATCTTGCTCATGTCGATATCGTTCAGGAAGCCTTCGTTCGCAGCGAACAGACTCAAACCCATATCCGCTACGGACATTGGGGAGTACTGCTTCTGCTTCATCAGCTCGGTTACGCGCTGACCATGCTCAAGCTGAGCACGAGTCGCATCGTCCAGATCAGATGCGAACTGAGCGAATGCCGCCAATTCACGATACTGAGCCAGAGCCAGACGTACACCACCACCAAGTTTCTTGATGATCTTAGTCTGAGCTGCACCACCTACACGGGATACAGACAAACCAGCGTTGATCGCCGGACGGATACCTGAGTTAAACAGGTCCGCTTCCAGGAAGATCTGACCATCGGTGATGGAGATAACGTTGGTTGGTACGAATGCAGATACGTCACCACCTTGTGTCTCGATTACTGGCAATGCAGTCAGGGAACCAGTTCGGCCCTTAACTTCACCGTTAGTAAACTTCTCAACATAAGTTGGGTTAACGCGTGCAGCACGTTCCAGCAGACGCGAGTGAAGATAGAATACATCACCTGGATATGCTTCACGGCCCGGTGGGCGGCGTAGCAACAGGGAGATCTGACGGTATGCCCATGCCTGTTTAGTCAGGTCATCGTATACGATCAGAGCATCTTCACCGCGGTCACGGTAATATTCACCCATCGAACAACCAGCATAAGGCGCCAGGAACTGCATCGCTGCAGGATCTGATGCACCGGCTGCTACTACGATGGTATGTTCCATCGCGCCGTGCTCTTCCAGCTTACGTACCACGTTAGCAATAGTGGACTGTTTCTGTCCGATCGCTACGTAGACACATTTAACGCCGGTGCCTTTCTGGTTGATGATAGCGTCAATTGCGATCGCAGATTTACCAATCTGACGGTCACCGATGATCAGCTCACGCTGACCACGGCCAATTGGCACCATGGCATCAATGGATTTCAGACCAGTCTGTACAGGCTGATCTACTGATTGACGCTCGATTACACCAGGTGCAACCTTTTCTACAGGGTCAGTCAGTTTAGTTTCAATTGGGCCTTTACCGTCGATCGGGTTACCCAGGGCGTCTACTACGCGACCCTGTAGTTCCGGACCAACAGGTACTTCCAGGATTCGGCTGGTACAACGCGCGGTCATACCTTCTACCAGACCCTGATAGTCACCCAGGACTACAGCACCTACAGAATCACGCTCAAGGTTGAGCGCCATACCGTAGATACCGCCAGGGAATTCAATCATTTCCCCGTACATTACGTCAGCCAGGCCGTGAATCAGGATGATACCGTCAGAAACGCTGACGATAGTACCTTCATTACGGGCTTCAGAAGAGACATCAAGCTTCTCGATGCGGCTCTTCAGAATCTCGCTGATCTCAGATGGATTCAGTTGCTGCATGTTTAATCCTCACACTCAGGAGTTCATTGCTTCGGCTAGCTTCGCCAGTCGAGCACGAATTGAGCCGTCGATAACCATATCGTCGGTTCGAATGATCACACCACCGATTATGGACTTGTCCACTTCGGCAGTAAGACTCACTTCGCGGCCCAGCTTAGAGCTCAGTGCCTGAGTTAATTTTTGTTGCTGCTGCTCGCCCAGATCAAAGGCAGTTGTCACGCTTACATCAACAGAATGCTGCTGATTAGCTTTCAACTGTTCAAACTGCGCAGAGATCTCTGGTAACAAAGCTAGGCGCTGATTTTCTGCCAATAAAGAAATAAAGTTCTTTGTTGGCTGATCCATCTGCTCTTCGCAGACAGATATCATTGCTTCAGCTTTCTGTTCGCTGGTCAGTCCAGGGTTACCCAAAACCAGTTTCATAGTCTCATGCTGTGCAACTAACGATGTAGTTGTCAGCATTTCAGACCACTGGTCAAAGCTTCCCTTGTCCGCAGCTAGCTCGAAAGCGGCTTTGGTATAAGGCCGAGCGACTGTATTAAGTTCAGCCATCGTAAACCTCGCTTAAAGCTCAGCAGCTAGTTTTTCAACAAGCTGTGCATGTGCGTCGGCGTCAACAGACGCTTCAAGAATTTTCTCTGCACCGGCTACTACAAGAGCAGCAACTTGGGAACGGAGAGCTTCTTTCGCACGGTTAGCTTCCTGATCGATTTCAGCTTGAGCTGCAGTGACAAGGCGTTCTGCCTCTTCACGTGCCTTCTCTTTAGCTTCGTCAACGATCTGATTAGCTCGCTTATTAGCCTGTTCAATGACGGCGGCTGCTTCTTCTTTGCTCTTACGCATATCAGACATGGCTTTTTCTTGAGCCAGTTCTAAGTCACGCTGAGCGCGGTCAGCAGCGTCCAGACCTTCTGCAATCTTCTTCTTACGTTCTGCTAGCGCACCAGTAATTGGTGGCCAAACGTATTTCATACAAAATACAACGAAGAAGGCAAATGCGATGATCTGACCAATGATGGTTAGATTAATATTCACGCCATTACCTCTCGCGGTTGTCTTAAAAAGTAGTTACCCATAAGGGACGTATGTAGCTCTACTTATGCAACAGCGAACAGTACGTACAGACCCAGACCAACACCGATCATAGGTACGGCATCAACCAGACCCATTACGATGAAGAATTGAGTACGAAGCAGAGGGATCAGTTCAGGCTGACGAGCAGCTCCTTCTAGGAATTTACCACCTAGAATACCTATACCTACTGCAGCGCCTACAGCACCCAGTCCCATCATCAGCGCACCAGCGATGTATACAATAGCACTTGCCATTTCCATCAGTTTATCTCCGATTTTTAATTGCTAAAGTTAAAGTTAAATTAAATTTGTTTAATTCATTATTCAGTTATTACAGCTACTTAGTGGTCTTCATGCGCCATGGCCAGGTAGACAATAGTCAGGACCATGAAGATGAACGCCTGTAGCGTAATTACCAGAATGTGGAAGATCGCCCATGGCACAGACAGCAGCCATTGAGCCCAGAAAGGCAGCAAAGCGATCAATATAAAGATCATCTCACCTGCGTACATGTTACCGAACAGTCGCAGTGCCAGTGATACTGGCTTAGCCAGCAGACCCACGATTTCCAGGAACAGGTTGAAAGGTAGTAACCATTTACCCAGTGGCTGAAACGCCAGCTCAGCTAGGAAACCACCAACACCTTTCATTTTAATGCTGTAGTAAATAATTAAAGCAAACACAGCAAATGCCATACCCAGAGTCGCATTGATATCTGTAGTAGGTACGACCTTCATATATACGTGATGTGGATCAGCACCAAAGGCTTCACCAATCTTCTGAGCCAGGAACGGTAACCAGTCAACCGGTACCAAGTCCATGGTATTCATCAGGAATACCCAAACAAAAATGGTTAGTGCCAGCGGGGCAATAAGCGCATTTTTGTAGTGGAAAATACTTGTAACGTTGTCTTCAACGAACTCTATAATTGTTTCTACAAAGTTCTGAGTACTACCAGGAACACCGGAAGTCGCTGTTTTAGCCACTTTGCGGAACATCCAGATAAAAAACATACCCAGACCGACAGACCACAACATTGTGTCTACGTGAATTGCCCAGAATCCCATTTCTGCAGCTTCCTGAGCGGTCTGAGCAAAACTCAGACCATTCTCAGGATGCGCACCAAACGTCAAATTCGTCAGGTGGTGGGATATATAGGCTGAGGAAGTCATTTCGCTAGCCATTACTATCTCTCTCATTCAAAGTTTTAAGAATCTGTTATTCAGCTTCAGCTGGACGAAGAATCCGACCAGTTGTAGCCATATATATGTGCCAAATAAGGAAAATGGATTCAGAGGTTGAATCAGGATAAACACCGCAGAGAAGAGTGCGATGGATAAGCCCATTTTCCATATTTCACTCGTATATAGCTGTGTCACCACAGCGCCAGGAGTATTTTTTGCCTGCCTCGCAACCAGTGCGCGATGGGCAAAGACATAACTTGGTAGCAGAAAAATCACTCCACCGCAGAGCGATGAGTAGGCCGCACTCAAGCTATGCAGAAGTGAAACTCCCGCAATCACTAACAAACTAACTACTTGTATCAGGAAAACTTTCCTATATTGCTGCAAGGCGATACGAGCATGAACGCCAAGTTTCTGGTGCCCGTTTCTCATATAAATACAGCCTCAGTTCCCCTAATCAGTTGCTGAAAAATAATACTTATATTTTCAACAGCCAGCGCATTATAGGGGCTTACGCCCTCATCATCAATATGATTCAGACCGATTTACACTTTTGTATTAGGGCGACTGGGAAACAAGAAGTAGGTAAATACCCTGATATGGGTATATAGCTTGTACTTTAGTCAAATAAAAAGGGCTTATTGTATCGCTTTTAAAATTGCTTCAAATTTCTCACGGTTCTCGTAAGCGATAGTGATTTTCCCTTTACCTGCTGCATTTTCGGTAATGGTTACCCTGCTATTCAGGTAGTTTGTCAGGTTATCTGACAGATCTTTCAACAGTGGATCCGCTTTTTTGGCCTCTTTCTCAGGTTCCGTTTTTTTCTGTTGAAGTTTACGCACCAGATCTTCAGTCTGCCTGACTGAAAGTGTCTTACCGACAACTTCTTTAGCCGCACTGATCTGATCTGGGCCTTCCATTCCCAGCAACGCCCGGGCATGACCCATCTCCAGATCACCATACTCGAGCATCTTTTTCACTTCGTCGGTAAGGTTCATCAGACGTAACAGATTAGTAACTGATGATCGTGATTTACCTACTGCATCAGCGACTTCCTGCTGAGTCAGTTCAAATTCGATCTTCAGACGATCCAGGGCGATCGCCTCTTCCATTGGATTAAGGTTTTCCCGCTGAATATTTTCGATCAGCGCCATCGCAATAGCCGCTTCATCAGGCACATCACGAATAACCGTTGGAATCTCATCAAGGCCAGCCATCTGGGTAGCTCGCCAGCGCCGCTCACCGGCAATAATTTCGTATAGGTTGTCAGACACCGGACGAACCACAATGGGCTGCATTACACCCTGAGCTTTTATCGAATTAGCCAGTTCTTCAAGCGCCTGAGGCTCAAGATCACGACGAGGCTGATATTTACCGCGCTGAATCTGATCAATAGGCATCAACCGGTAGCCGTTGCCACCTTCAGCTCGAGCCTGTACTACAGCTTCATCTGCAAAGTTTGAACTGTTTGACAATAATGCATCCAGTCCCCGTCCCAAACCACGCTTTTTAGCCGCCATCGATCAGCCTTCCTGTTCCTGTTTTTCATTCTGTCCGATCTTTCGGATCAATTCACCGGCTAATGCCAGATAAGCTATCGCACCCCGCGAGTTTTTATCATACATCAGTGCGGGCAGGCCATGACTAGGCGCTTCAGCAAGGCGTACATTACGGGGGATTACCGTGCGATAAACCTGATCACCGAAGTACTCCACCAGGTGTTCAGATACATCTTTGGTCAGGCTCATACGCGGATCAAACATGGTGCGTAAGATTCCCTCGATTTTCAACGAAGGGTTGAGACGCTTGTTTATTTTATTAATCGTACCGATTAACGAACTGATCCCTTCCAAAGCATAGTATTCACATTGCATCGGAATAATCACTCCGCTGGAAGCCGCCAAAGCATTGACCGTTAACAGGTTCAGTGAAGGAGGATTGTCGATCAGAACAAAATCATATTGGTCCTGAACAGCTTCCAGGGCCATTTTCATGCGGAATTCTCGACGCGGTAACTGTAACAATTCAACTTCAGCAGCTGTCAGGTCGCCATTAGAACCGACCAGATCATAGCCCGCTGGAGCTTTTTTAATAATTGACTCTTCCATGGTCGCATCACCGGTCAAAACTTCGTAAACCGAATTTTTCAGGTGATGCTTATCTACTCCACTACCCATGGTAGCGTTACCCTGAGGGTCCATATCAACCATCAGTACCCGCTTCTTCATTACTGCCAGTGAAGCAGCCAGATTTACGCAAGTCGTGGTTTTACCCACGCCGCCTTTCTGGTTGGTGATGGTTAATATTATCGTCACGGTCTCGTTCTCCCTAACTTCAGCAGATGCCGCTCTCCATCCGTACCCGGAACATTTAGCCGGATACTCTGACGCAGATTAATGGATTCAGGCAATAACTCTATCTCTTCAACAGGATACATCCCTTTCATTGCGAGAAAAATACCCTCCTCGGAACAGAGATGCGAAGTCCAGTGAATCATATCCTGTAATGAAGCAAAAGCCCTTGATATAACCCCGTCAAATAGAATATCAGGGGTATATTTCTCTACCCTTTCATGGATCACATTAACATTATCTAAACCCAGCTCTGCTTTAGCCTGAAACTGAAAACGACTTTTTTTGATATTGCTATCAAGCAACGTAATCGGCAGATCCGGGCGGCAAATAGCCAGAGGGATACCCGGTAATCCAGGTCCACTACCCACATCGATCAAGCGTTCAACGTCGATATAGGGCAAGACGCTCAGGCTATCAATCAAATGACGACTGATCATCTCCTCCGGTGAACGAACCGCCGTGAGATTAAATGCCTTATTCCACTTAATCAGCAGCGCGTGGTATTTCAGTAACTGATCGTACTGCGCAGTGGTTAGTTCTAAATCGATCTGATTGCACTGTTGCTCAAGCAAATTATGATACTGCTGATCCATCAACCCTGAGCCTTCTTCTGTGTCATCTGTTTTTTCTTCAAGTGAATCAGTAACAATGAGATTGCAGCAGGTGTCATTCCCTGGATACGGGAAGCTTGTGCGATACTCTCTGGTCTGACATCTTCCAATTTTGCGGTTAACTCATTCGATAAACCACCCACTGAGGAATAATCAAAATCCAGCGGTAGCAAAGTATTTTCCTGACGACGGACCTTTTCAATGTCATCCTTCTGCCGATCAATATAACCCGCATATTTAATCTGAATCTCAACCTGTTCGGCTACCTGTGGATCGCTAACCGGATCGCCTTTTAGACCTGCAACAGCAGCATAATTAAGCTCTGGCCGCTTAACCAGATCTTGCAGATTGTATTCCCGACTTATGGGCTGCTGTAACTGAACATTAAGTTTCTCAGCTTCTGCAGTGCCCGGCTGAATCCAGGTCTCTTTAAGACGTTGACTTTCCAGTGCAACTGCTTCCCGCTTATCACAGAAACGCTGCCAGCGTTGATCATCAACTAACCCTAGTTCGCGGCCTTTCTCCGTTAAACGCAGGTCAGCGTTATCTTCTCGCAGTATTAACCGGTATTCCGCCCTGCTGGTAAACATTCGGTATGGCTCTGAAGTACCTAATGTAATCAGATCATCCACCAGAACCCCCAGGTACGCTTCATCACGATGCGGATACCACTGCTCTTTATCTTGTGCTCGCAGTGCGGCATTCACGCCAGCAAGCAATCCTTGAGCACCCGCCTCTTCATAACCGGTGGTACCGTTGATCTGACCCGCAAAATAGAGGCCATTAATCAATTTGGTTTCCAGGGTATGTTTCAGGTCCTGCGGATTGAAATAATCATATTCAATTGCATAACCTGGACGAGTTATAAAAGCATTTTCAAACCCTTTTATTGAACGTACCGCCGCCAGTTGAATATCGAATGGCAAACTGGTCGATATACCATTTGGATATAGCTCATGGGTGGTTAAGCCCTCAGGCTCAACAAACACCTGATGACTGGTTTTATCCGCAAAACGAACAATCTTATCTTCAACGGAGGGGCAATAACGAGGCCCTACTCCATCAATAATACCGGTATACATCGGTGAACGATCCAAACCAGAGCGCAGAATATCGTGTGTGCGCTCATTGGTATGGGTAATGTAACAACTGATCTGACGAGGATGATCAGCCAGAGAACCCATAAAAGACATAACGGGTGTCGGTGTATCACCGGGCTGTTCTTGCATCAGATTAAAATCAACACTACGTGCATCAATTCTTGGTGGTGTTCCTGTCTTCAAGCGATCGACCCGAAGTGGCAGTTCACGTAACCGGTCTGCTAAAGCGATCGATGGAGGATCACCTGCTCGTCCACCCAAATAATTATCCAGGCCAATATGGATCTTGCCCCCCAGAAAAGTACCTACCGTCAGGACGATGTTGCTAGCAAAGAAACGTAGACCAGATTGGGTTACTACGCCTTTAATCGATTCACCTTCCATAATCAGGTCATCGACTGCCTGCTGAAATAGTTGCAGGTTAGGCTGATTTTCCAGGATCTCACGAATAGCCGCTTTATAAAGAACTCGATCAGCCTGAGCGCGGGTAGCCCGTACAGCAGGTCCTTTACGTGAATTCAGAGTGCGGAACTGGATACCACCTTTATCGGTAGCAATTCCCATAGCTCCACCCAGAGCATCAATTTCTTTGACCAGGTGACTTTTACCGATACCACCGATAGCGGGGTTACAAGACATCTGACCCAGAGTTTCAATGTTATGGGTTAGCAGTAGTGTTTTTACACCGGTACGTGCAGCAGCCAATGCCGCTTCAGTTCCAGCATGGCCACCACCAATTACAATCACATCAAAGTGGTCAGGATAGTCCACTTAGTTAACCTCATCGTTTAACTGTTAAAAATCTGAATTTTATACCTGTTGGTATAGGGCTCAGAAAAAGGGCGCTAAGTATAAACCTAAGGGGGCAATATAGAAATGGTTAAACTTTGTACACTCTAACTAACTTGTTTTTATTTAAAGTCTTTTATATATAAGTAAGTATGTTCTTAAATATGTTCTTTATATTTATGGTTATTATTAAGGGAGCCATTATCAGTGCGTAACCCTCTTTATCTTCTATATATCAGTATGTTACAAGACAAAAAAGGCTGTAGTGAAGCTGCCAGTAACCCTTTAATAGGTTGTATCAGAGCTGTGTGTAACTAGGCACTTTATGCACAGGTGAAGTTGTGCACAGCTTTACTAAGGGGTTGTTCCTATCTAGTTATACAGTTTGTTAACAGGGTTTAGGGGATAAAACATAGGCTGATGCTGAAAATACCTGGATAGATAAGAGTTCAATTGTTTGGCGTATCTGAAATATTTTTCTGTTGATCCTGTTAAAGAGTTCAATCAGCCTAATATCAGAGTCTTTTGCTATATTCCTCTGTATATCAATAGCTTATTCATAACTAATCGGATTTATTGGCTGTCAGGGCCTATTCTGGGGCAAAGCTCTCTATTTTTATATTCAAAAGATAGTCACCGGAACTACACATCTTATTCGCGGGTAATTCACTGCTTATCCACAATTAATTGTGAGTAATTATAATGACTTATATAAATAAAAATCGTAAGTTGCTGAAAAATATATATTTATTGTAGTATTGGGTTTTATGGAATATTGTTTATAACTTTGGAGGAATGAATATATATGCAGTGGGTAACTTTATAGGTTTATAAAGTTTTTGATTGGGAGGTTGTGACAAATTTCTTGGACCTAATAATATCTTCTAGTTATTGGCTTTCAGAGGGGCTGGAGATCAAGGTAAGTATTATAAAGATATTGGTTGTACCTCAAAAATCGTTAAGGTAGCCATCATATTTATCTGACAGCTATGAGGTGCGAGCACTGAAACGACCGTCTGCTTCGCGAGTTAGTTTGAACAGGCCAAGGTATTCACAGCCTGTTCTTCGCACACTAGCATGCCCTTTAGGACTGCAACCTATTGAACATACTCGTACCTTCTTTAGACGCTATTCAAAGACTAACGCCTTGTTGAGTTAGCCATTGCTTTAGTTGTCCAAGAGGAAGAGCACCGCTAATTCTGGCGATCTCTTTACCTTGTTTAAACAGAATTAGTGTGGGGATTGAACGGATCTGTAATTGACCCGCTATCGTCTGTTCGGCTTCAGTATCAAGCTTAGCCAGCCTGAGGTTGGGTTCGAATTGTTCTGCAGCTTGTTCAAAGATAGGAGCGAATTGCTGGCAAGGTCCACACCAGGTAGCCCAGCAATCTATCAAAACAGGGATATCGTTTCGGTTGATCATGCTCTGATAATTTGTGCTGGTCAGTGCTGTGGTGCTTCCCTGAAACAACAGCTGTTTACACTTGCCACATTTAGCCCCATCACCCAGTCGGGCAGTCGGTACTTTATTAGTTGCTGAGCACTTTGGGCAGCATATATTTGAAGTCATAGTTAGTCCTTACTTACCAGTTAGCGCAATTGTTTATTTACCAATACAGAACGAGCTGAAGATACGCCCCAGCAGATCATCAGAACTGAATTCACCGGTAATCTCACTCAGATGTTGTTGTGCCTGACGCAGGTCTTCTGCCAATAGTTCCCCTGCACCGCCATAGATGAGTTGCTCTTGTCCGGTTAACAGCAGACTCTGGGCACGGTTTAGTGCATCAATATGCCGGCGTCTGGCGAGGAAACCACCCTCCGTAGTGCTAGCGAATCCCATACAGTCTTTTAGATGCTGACGCAGGTTGTCTACCCCTATATTAGCTTTGGCAGATAGGGATAACAGGGTGTGTCCATCATGCTCACCGATGATGGGTTGCTCTGATGTCAGGTCACATTTGTTACGGATAACCGTAATCTTGCTTCGGTCTTCAAGCTGACTAACAAATTCAGGCCAGATCTGTTCCGGGTCATCGGTGGCCGTGGTAGTGCCATCCACTATCAACAATACCCGGTCTGCTTTTTGAATTTCATCCCAGGCGCGGCTGATACCTATTCGTTCAACTTCGTCAGGTGAATCTCGCAGACCTGCAGTATCAATGATGTGCAACGGCATACCATCAATATGGATATGTTCTCGTAAAACATCTCGAGTGGTACCGGCGATATCGGTAACGATAGCGGATTCTTTGCCAGCCAGTGCGTTGAGCAGGCTGGATTTACCGGCATTTGGCCGACCGGCAATGACGACATTCATCCCTTCACGGATCAGACTACCCTGTCGTGCTTCCTGTTTAACATCGGAGAGGGTATCGATAACCTGTTGTAGGTCTCTTGCTACTTTGCCATCGGCGAGAAAGTCGATCTCTTCTTCCGGAAAATCGATAGCAGCTTCTACATAGATACGTAGTTGAGTCAGTGATTCTACGAGAGTATGAATTCGGTCAGAGAAAGCACCCTGTAGTGATTTAAGCGCGCAACGGGCTGCCTGCTCTGAGCTGGAGTCGATCAGGTCGGCTATCGCTTCAGCCTGAGTCAGGTCCAGTTTATCGTTGAGAAAGGCTCGTTCTGAGAACTCTCCCGGGTTAGCCAGTCGTGCGCCACAGTTAACGACCCGACGTAGAATAAAGTCCATAATAATAGGACCCCCATGACCCTGAAGCTCTAATACATCTTCACCGGTAAAGGAGTTTGGGCCGGGGAAATAGAGAGCAATACCCTGATCCAACTGATTTTTGTCAGCATCATAGAACGGACCATAATGGGCATAGCGGGGCTTTGGAACAAAACCGATTACCTGTTCAGCAATGGTTGCAGCTAGTTTTCCTGATACGCGAATAATACCAACCCCCCCACGTCCTGGAGGAGTTGCTTGGGCGGCTATTGTGTCCTGGTTAATCAGGGTCATAGGTTCTTTCCGAAATTATTCAGTCTAAATATAGACCGCACTTTAACATTTTCTGGTGGTTTTTCGTTAGATTAAGAGCCGTAGCTCGTTACTCGATAAAAGTCTTCTTTAATTAGGTAGAAGTGGCTTCTGACCGCGAGCAGTTTCATTCGAGTTTTATTCGCGGCTGGAAGCCGCTCCCACCATAAAAATGGTTGTGCAGAGATAGATAATTCTTAACGAGCAATGAGCAACGAGCAAAAAAAAGGCCTCCGAAGAGACCTTTTTATCAAACGGAGAGGCTAGGCTTACTTACCTTCACCTTCAATCTGCTTGTTGATTATGTACTGCTGAGTAATCGACAATACGTTGTTCACCAACCAGTACAGTACCAGACCTGCAGGGAACCACAGGAAGAAGAAGGTGAACATGATTGGTAGCATCTTCATAATCTTCGCTTGCATTGGGTCTGGAGGTGTTGGGTTTAGCAACTGCTGAATGAACATAGTTGCTCCCATCAGAATTGGCAGCAGGAAGTAAGGGTCCATCACCGACAAGTCATGGATCCACAATGCGAACGGCGCGTGACGCAGCTCAACAGACTCCAACAGAACCCAGTACAGCGCAATAAATACAGGCATCTGAGCAACAATAGGAAGACAGCCACCCAGAGGGTTGATCTTCTCTTTCTTGTATAGCTCCATCATCGACTGAGACATCTTCTGACGGTCATCGCCATAGAGCTCTTTCAGACGCTTCATCTCAGGGCCAAACTTACGCATCTTGGCCATCGATTTAAATGCTTTTGCATTTACCTGGAATAGCAGGGCTTTCACAACGATAGTAATACCGATGATAGCAACACCCCAGTTACCAACAATGTTGTGAATTGCTTTTAGCAACCATGCTAATGGAGAGGCGATAAACCAGAGAATGCCATAATCAACTGTCAATTCCAGGTCAGGAGCCGCTTCTTCCAGTAACTCTGATACTTTTGGTCCTGCGTAGAAGTTAGCACTTACTGACTTGGTCTCGCCTGCCGCTACGTCAAAAGAGGGTGAAACAAACCCTGCAATATAGCTACCAGCATTAACACGACTACTGTAAGTGTATTCAGCACCGGGTGCTGGAATCCAGGCACTCAGGAAGTAATGTTGCGACATCGCAACCCAACCATCCGGGCTAACCTTCTTAAAATTAGCTTCCTGCATATCATCGAAAGATAGCTTTTCGTAGGCATCTTCAGTCGTTGAGAAAACGGCGCCAAGGAAAGACTGCATACCCATATCGGTGGTTTGCGATGGGTCATCAGAGCCATCACGTTTTATCTGACCGAACAGTTTGCCCTGCCAGTTTTCAGCGGAACCGTTATTAACCACATATTCCTGGGTAATGATGTAGCTGCCAGGAGTAAAGCGGAAGCGTTTGGTTACTACAACGCCATTGTCAGAATTAAGCGTCAGATCTACAACCAGCTCATCCCCTTCCAGCTGGTAGCTGTTTTGGGTGGTGGTGTAAGCGGGACGACCATCAGGGTTTGCATCCGGACCATCTTTACCAATCAAGCCACTCTGGGAAACGTAAGTACGGCTACCATTTTGTTCTAATAGAATGAATGGTTGGTCATTTTCCAGGGCTGCTTTGTGATCTGTCAGTGCGACTTCGATAATGTCGCCACCTTTAGTATCGATCAGTAATTGCAGAACATCAGTTTTTACTTTAACCAGTTGCTGCTGATTAGTAGCAGTCACTGCTTTGGCTTCAGGCAAGTCTGAGCTTTCAGGAGCATCAGTATTAGTAGTTAAAGGAAGATCACTCTCTTCTTTTACTACAGGCTCTGTCACTGACTGGTAAGCGGAAACAGACTCAGCCTGGGCAACCGGCTCAGTCTTGACCCCGTAGTCCTGGTTCCATTGTAGCACCAGCATATAAGAGATAATTGCCAGTGCTGCGATCAATATTATGCGCTGTACATCCATGGTTTCTGGACCATTCTGTTATTTATGTGATGTGGTTTTAGGTTTCGTCTTAGACCGTTTAATCAGTCGAGTCCAGCTACGTGAAATAAGCGACTGTATTTCCTCATTGTCTAGATCCCCCAACCCTTTTCTAGAAAGGATGACGATATCGACATTTGGAAGTGAATGCTGATTTAAACGATAGGACTCGCGAATGATACGCCGAACGCGGTTACGATGAACAGCGAAACGGATATTTTTTTTGGAGAAGACGAAGCCAATACGGGGATGGTCGAGCTCGTTTGGACAGGCAAGGATCAATAGATGTTTTTCTGACACCTTGATACTAGCTCGGCTGAATACCTGTTTAAAATCCCCGCCTGTTAACAGTCTTAACTGACGGGGATAGCTGAATTCATTCATTCAGTGAGCCTGACGGGCAATTGCTTATGCTGACAGACGCTTACGGCCTTTAGCACGACGACGATTGATGATCGTACGGCCATTTTTAGTTGCCATACGTGCACGAAAACCGTGAGTACGCTTACGCTTCAGGTTGCTTGGTTGAAATGTTCTTTTCATTGGATCAGTCCTACTAACATACGTTGTGGTGGTATCAGTAAGGTTGCTGAATCCCACGGCCAAAAACAGACGCGGAATTCTAGTGAAATATTATGCATATTGCAAACACTTCTGGCGTCCAATTGTGAAAAAAGGCTCAATCTTTTGTTTGTCTTCTATATAGAGTGTTTATATAACCGCTAAAATATGATTTATTCAGATATGCACAAATATTTGGGGTTAAGTAAGTAAACTTCTTTTAAAACATATGGTTGTCCTGTTGTTAAGTCTGAATATTACCTGTTCCTAAATTATGGATAGTTTTTTGCCTATCGATCTGTTTCCCGCGTAACTTCTAGATTTATCGCTAATTGTTTGAAATACATGCATAAATTAATTAGTAACAGATTGCTTCTAACTGTGGATAAGAGGGCTGTTACAAGGTATCATCTGCTGATAATTTTCTAGGATTATCGTCTTGCCTTATCACTTCTTTAGACAACCTCTTTAGACATAGTGGAGACAGCGGGATTATTAAGGATTAGCTATGTCGGCTGAGTTGTGGGAACAGTGTCTTCAGAATCTCCAGGATGAGTTCCCCTCACAACAATACAATACCTGGATCAGACCGCTTAAAGCCTCTGCTGAATCTGACGCTGGTCTGGTGCTGTTGGCGCCGAATCGTTTTGTTAAAGATTGGGTCAGTGATAAGTACCTGAAGCGAATCCGTGAGATCGTCAACGCGGTTACTGGAGATATAGCGGGTCAGGTAAGTATCGATATTGCAGGGCACAGCGGCGGTTTCGCTTCGCGTCCTGTTCGTCCTACTCCCCCGCCCGCTCCGGCCCGACGTTCACCAAGCCGTTTTGCTGAGGCCAAGCCTTTTACCTCGCCTCAGGAATCTCAGTCAGTTGCGCCAGTATCTCAGATGCGGGCGGTTGAAGAAAACCCGCCGATGCAGTTGGCTATCGACGAAAGCAGTTTTCAGACGATCAGCCAAAGCGAAATTATTGTCCCACCTTCGGTTGCTCGTTCGCGTCCCTCTTCACGAAATGTTGATATCGACGGTGGTGTCGGCCATCAGTCAAATCTGAATCAGTCATTTACCTTTAACTCTTTTGTCCAGGGTAAGTCCAATCAGCTAGCGCTGGCCGCGGCTCAACAGGTGGCGGATAACCCGGGCGGCTCATACAACCCTCTATTTATATACGGTGGTGTTGGTCTGGGTAAAACCCACCTGATGCATGCGGTGGGTATGGAGATGATGCAGCGTAATCCCAACGCTAAAATCGTTTATCTGCATTCAGAGCGTTTTGTGGCTGACATGGTAAAAGCGCTGCAGCTGAATGCGATCAATGATTTTAAGCGGTATTACCGCTCTGTAGATGCACTGTTAATAGATGACATTCAGTTCTTTGCTGGTAAAGAGCGTTCACAAGAAGAATTTTTCCACACGTTCAACGCCCTGTTAGAGGGAGGTCAGCAGATGATTCTGACCAGTGATCGTTATCCTAAAGAGATAAACGGTGTGGAAGAGCGGCTGAAGTCTCGCTTCGGTTGGGGTCTGACTGTTGCCATTGAGCCGCCAGAGCTGGAAACCCGGGTTGCCATTCTGATGAAGAAGGCAGAAGAAGCTCAGGTCCGCTTGCCGGATGACTCGGCTTTCTTTTTGGCTCAGAAGATTCGCTCCAACGTACGTGAGCTTGAAGGCGCCTTAAAAAGAGTGATCGCAAATGCCCATTTTACCGGAAATGCGATAACCACACCTTTTATTAAAGAATCACTGAAAGACCTGCTGGCATTGCAGGATAAACAGGTTAGTATTGATAACATTCAGCGAGTTGTAGCCGATTACTATAAGATCAAAGTATCGGACCTACTTTCGAAGCGTCGCAGTCGTTCTGTGGCCCGGCCGAGACAGGTTGCTATGGCCTTGTCTAAAGAGCTGACCAATCACAGTTTACCTGAGATTGGAGATGCTTTTGGTGGACGGGATCATACAACAGTGCTGCACGGTTGTCGGAAGGTCGCATCGCTGCGTGAAACTGATACGGATATAAGAGAGGATTATCAGAACCTGTTACGTCATCTGACTGCGTAACGGACTGATCAATTAAGGGTAGCAAAAGATGAAATTTGTTATTTCGCGAGAAGCGCTAATTAAGCCGCTGCAGTTGGTTGCAGGTGTTGTGGAACGTCGTCAGACTTTGCCTGTGCTTTCCAATATCCTGCTGGTTGCCGAAGGCGACCAGCTATCGATGACCGGCACCGACCTTGAAGTCGAACTGGTGGGTCGAGTACAGCTGGATGAACCTGCTGAGGCGGGTTCAATTACTGTCCCAGCCCGTAAGCTGATGGATATTTGTAAGTCGCTACCAGATACTGCGCAGATCGAGCTGACCCTAACCGGTCAGAAGATGGTGATCAAAGCGGGTCGCAGCCGATTTACGCTATCGACACTGCCGGCGGCTGAGTTCCCTAATGTCGAAGACAGCCCTGAATCTTTTGAGTTGAACGTACTGCAGAGTCAGTTACGTCATCTGATCGATCAGACCGGCTTCTCGATGGCCCAGCAGGATGTGCGCTATTATCTCAACGGCATGTTGTTGGAAATTACAGAAAATAGCCTGCGTGCCGTCTCCACTGATGGGCACCGCCTGGCGACTAGTGTTGCCGAAGTTGATACCAATGGCCCGGCTAACTCTCAGTTTATTGTGCCGCGCAAAGGTATTCTTGAGCTGGCCCGTTTGTTACAAAGCGGTGATGATCAGGTGAAGCTGGTTGTCGGTGCTAATCATATCCGTGCCCATGCCGGTGATTACACCTTCACTTCTAAGCTGGTTGACGGCAAGTTTCCGGATTATCAGCGTGTAATCCCGCAAGGTGGCGACAAGTTTATGCTCGGCACCCGTCAGGAGCTGCGTCAGGTATTTAGCCGTATCGCGATTCTGTCGAATGAAAAATACCGTGGCGTACGCCTCTCCCTGACCAATGGTTATCTACAGGTTATGGCGAATAACCCTGAGCAGGAAGAAGCGGAAGAAACCGTCGCAGTGGATTACGAAGGTGATACGCTGGAGATCGGCTTCAACGTCAACTATCTACTGGATGTGTTGTCGATTGTGAGCTCCGAAGTGGTTCGCTTTACCCTCTCCGATTCCAACAGCAGTGCGCTGATTGAGGGTCTGGATGATGCGAACTCAATCTATGTTGTAATGCCGATGCGGATGTAATTTATCCAGGGGGCCTGTTTGGTCCCCTATACTCCCTCTCTATGCCGATAACCCAACTCAATGTTCAAGCGATTCGCAATCTGAGCGAACTCAGCCTGTCGCCCTCCTCCAGTATCAATATTATTTACGGTGCCAATGGCAGCGGAAAGAGTAGCCTGCTCGAGGCAATTCATCTGCTTGGGCTGTGCCGCTCATTTCGCACCAACAAACTTAATCATCTTATTCAGTCGGGCAGTGAGCGTTGTACAGTCTTTGCTCAACTTGATGCGATGGGTAGTGGTCAGAGTCAGCCACTAGGCGTTGAGCGAAATTTGGAGGGCGATAGTCGGATTAGATACGCCGGACAGAGCATCGACCTGACTACCCTGGCGGAGCTGCTACCGATCCAGGTGATTAACTCAGAAACCTTTATGATTCTTGAAGGAAGTCCAGGTGTCAGACGGCAGTTTTTAGACTGGGGTGCGTTTCATTCAAATCCTGAATTTATAAGGCTTTGGAGAGGTTTTCGTCGGGTATTAAAACAGCGTAATTCTTTGCTTAAATATGGTAAAATCGATCAACGGGTTCGTGCGGTCTGGGACAGCGAATTTATTAAGTATGCTGAGCAGTTGAATACGCTTCGCGAAGTCTATATTGAAGCATTAAAACCCGAATTTGATTTGATCCTGGCTGACCTGCTTGAAGACGTCAGCATAGAGCTGGGTTTTAGTCCCGGATGGGATAAAAAACGCGGACTGGATCAGGTATTGGATGATAACTTTGAGCGCGATCTGCGACAGGGTTATACCAGTGCTGGTCCACAACGCGCTGATCTGCGAGTTAAGGTTGATGGCCACGCTGCCTCGGAACGTCTCTCCAGGGGACAGAAAAAGGTGGTAGTGAGCGCCCTTAAGCTGGCACAAGGTGTTTTGTTTTATAAACTGAATAGTCGCTCGTGTATCTATCTGATCGATGACCTGCCGTCAGAGTTAGATAGACAGCACAGCAGACTGTTTTGTAATTATTTGGAAAAGACAGGAAGTCAGTGCTTTATCACCTGTGTTGATAAAGACGCACTGACAGGCCTCTGGTCGGAATCGACCGAGATCTGTTTTCTCAACATACAAGAGGGTGCTCTGAGCACTCGGTAAGCTAGTCAGGAGAACTGAATGAGCGTCGAAAATCAGGAATATGATTCTTCCAGTATTAAAGTCCTAAAGGGGCTTGATGCGGTTCGTAAGCGCCCGGGAATGTATATAGGCGATACCGACGATGGTACTGGTCTGCATCATATGGTTTTCGAGATCGTGGATAACTCGATCGATGAAGCGTTGGCGGGTCACTGTAGTGAAATTAAAGTGCTTATCCATGGCGATAACAGTGTCACGGTTTCCGATAATGGTCGGGGTATTCCTACCGAGCTTCATGAAGAGGAAGGTGTTTCTGCTGCAGAGGTTATCATGACCGTACTGCATGCCGGCGGTAAGTTCGATGATAACTCCTACAAAGTCTCTGGTGGTTTGCACGGTGTGGGTGTTTCGGTTGTAAACGCCCTATCTGCAGAGCTTAAACTGACTATTCGCCGTAAAGGTGAAGTGTTTGAGCAGATCTACCGTCATGGTGTGCCCGATGAGCCGCTGAAAGTGGTTGGTCAAACGGAGACCTCCGGTACTACGGTGCGCTTCTGGCCATCAGAAGGTACTTTTCATAATCACCTGGAATATAAGTTCGATATTCTGGCTAAGCGTCTGCGGGAGCTTTCCTTCCTTAACTCCGGTGTGGCTATCCGTCTGAAGGATGAGCGTAGCGGTGAAGAGGAGTTGTTTGCCTATGAAGGTGGTCTGAGTTCTTTTGTTGATTACCTCAATACCAATAAGACCCCTGCGAACAAGATGTTTCACGTTAACGTTATGCATGACAATGGCGTCGGTGTAGAAGTGGCGATGCAGTGGAATGACAGTTATCAGGAAAATATTCACGCCTTTACCAACAACATACCTCAGCGTGATGGTGGTACTCACCTTTCAGGTTTTCGTACCGCCCTCACCCGCGCGCTAAATAACTATATTGAAGCAGAAAACCTCAACAAGAATGGCAAGGGATCAACCACCGGTGACGATTGCCGTGAAGGTTTGACCGCCATCGTATCTGTTAAAGTGCCTGACCCTAAGTTCTCCTCCCAGACCAAAGATAAGCTGGTCTCCTCTGAGGTGAAAACAGCGGTTGAGCAAGCGATGTATGAGCAACTCAACGACTACCTGCAGGAAAACCCGCAGGATGCGAAAGCCGTCGTCTCGAAGATGATTGATGCGGCCCGTGCTCGTGAAGCTGCACGTAAAGCCCGAGAGATGACCCGCCGGAAAGGCGCGCTGGATATTGCCGGGCTGCCCGGAAAGCTGGCGGACTGTCAGGAGAAAGATCCGGCCCACTCTGAAATATACCTAGTGGAGGGTGACTCTGCTGGCGGTTCAGCCAAGCAGGGACGTAACCGTAAGTCACAGGCGATTCTGCCGCTTAAGGGTAAGATCCTTAACGTTGAGAAAGCCCGTTTTGACAAAATGCTCTCCTCGGTTGAGGTTGGCACCCTGATCACTGCGCTGGGTACCGGTATCGGCCGTGAAGAGTTTAATGCTGACAAGCTGCGTTACCACTCGGTCATCATCATGACCGATGCCGATGTGGATGGATCGCACATCCGTACTCTGCTACTGACCTTTTTCTTCCGGCAGATGCCAGAGATCATCGAACGTGGTCATATCTTTATTGCCCAGCCACCGCTTTATAAGATCAAGAAAGGCAAGCAGGAGCAGTATCTGAAAGATGATGATGCTCTGGATAACTACCTGCTTCAGGGGGCGCTGGAAGGCGCGTCTCTGCATGTTAATGCAGATGCTCCCGCTATTAGCGGTACCGGCCTTGAAGAGATCGTCAATCGCTACCGTGCGGTTGATCGCATGTTAGCGCGTCTGTCCCGACTCTATCCTGAGCCTATTTTACGTCAGATGATCTACACTGGTGGCTTGTCACTCGAGAATCTGAGGGATGAGCAGGCTGTAGCTGAGTGGGTCGATAAGGTCTGTGATGGTCTGGGTGATACGCTGGATGGCGGTGATGTTTATACTTCCTCTGCCGCAGAAGATATGGAACACCAGGGCGTATTTCTGCCAAGTGTTAAGGTGATGCAGCATGGTGTCAGCCACGAGTACACCTTCGATATGTCGTTCTTTGAATCGAAAGACTATGCAATGCTGATCAGTCTGGGTGAAACTCTGGACGGCCTCCTTGAAGAGACTGCTTACTTCAAGCGTGGTGAGCGAACATTTGCGACCACTGAGTTTTCTCAGGGCTTGAACTGGCTGATGGATCAGTCAAAGCGTGGCCACTATATCCAGCGCTATAAGGGGCTGGGTGAGATGAATCCCGAGCAGCTTTGGGAAACCACTATGGACCCTGAGCAGCGCCGCATGCTGCAGGTGACCATCGACGATGCCATCGCCGCCGATCTGCTCTTCACTACTCTAATGGGTGACGAAGTAGAACCACGCAGAGCATTTATCGAAACCAATGCGCTGAACGTATCTAATCTGGATATTTGATTTCACTGTGTTATTTAGAATGAAGTAAGAAAAAAGCAGCCTATTGGCTGCTTTTTTTATTGGTTCTTATTCAGGTAGTTTCACCACACCGCTTTGCGTGATGGGCTGAATAGGTTGAAAGTTTAGATCCTGAAGTGCCAGGTCGATGTCCCAGTCCTAAATTCAGATAGTTGAGGGCCTAAAAGCTCAGGTCTTGAGTTTCGCATAGGTTTCCAATGCGCTGCTCAAAATTAGCTTATTTTTAAGCGAAAGTTATAATCGTTTATGAGTTTAAGTTACTGACTAGATCTAGTGAATATCTGTCGATCTCAGTTCCAGCTTGTAAAGCAATCCATTCTTGTTTCAAGTGCTTCAGATTATCCGGACACTCAGTCGTGTTATAAAATACCTGCTTCAAAATTGTTCTGGGTTTGGCTCGAACCTGGTCAGTGAAATAGTTGTGGGTGTGTTTGGTTTTATCTATTCGAATTTATACAGTTATCAAAAAAACTGTTAAGTCGAGCTCCCTCAAGTTTTCTTGTCTACTCTAAGGCGTCTCTCGATGCGTTTAATGAACGTTGCAATCCACCTATCTGAACGTATTGAGTGTCTCTTGAAAGTTGCTTAAAGGCGCTCTCAAGAGGTGTTTTTTTTGGGGTGGCTCATGAAAATTATGATTTTTGGTGGGTGAAGCGCGGTGAGAAAACACTTCTCAAATATCTGGCTCAGCATTGTACGTTTCTTCAGAAGTGTATACGGACATCAGGTCGTAGTTTTTGCTAAATATTTTAGTAGGTCTTTTTACGCCAAAGAGGAATGAGATTGATTTGGTGGCGCCGGCTGAACGGATTGCATTAACAAACTGAACTCATTTTGTAAGTCAGGGTAACGGAGCTGTTCTTGAAAAGGTTTAGTGGCTGCTCTTGTTCGCAAGGTCGGTGAGTATAATTGAAAGGGTTTTGGTCGTTTGATATTGCATCGGTGGATTGTCTGCTATTGCAGTAGCGAGTTTTTATTTGAATAAGTAACTCACCCTCCTCTGCTGAATCTTGAAGGTGGTCTATCTGCTGGGTTCCTGTTTCTTGATTTCGAAACGCTAGACGTCTTATCCATGTGTTTACTGAGTAATGTTTCGTCGAGGGTTTGTTGCTAGTGCTGTGTCGCTTTCTATAAAGTTTAGCGCTGGTTATCAGGGCTCTCTATCAGCCCATTCTGTGTCAGTACACTATAGATTTTCAAAGCAGTTTTCTTGAGCCGATTAATTTCTCCCAGGCTTGGGTGATGGCCTGTTGCTAAAAGAGTTTCTTTTTCTTCGAGCTCCATATCTAGATAATCCATCAGTTTTTTTGAGCAACCGGTACAAGGGCCGTTACATAGTTTTTCGATTGGGGTATCGAACGGAATAGCTGTTCGTATCTGTTCTATAAGATTTCCCATGGCTTCTTTTGTGTCGGGTTTACTGGTCATAAGCTAATGTTTCACGTGGAACTATCGGTTAGTCTGAGGTTCGTTGGTGATAAATGATATGGAGCACGGCGGCTTCGAGATCATCAACGACTTGAGTGTTCTTAGGGATGCCTCCTTTTTGCAGGGTACGTTTCCCCTTCCCTGTGCTTACAAGAATGGAGGGACAGCCTACCGTTTCAGCAGCCTCAAGATCACGAAGAGAATCACCTACCACGTATACCTTTTTAGGATCGATATCTGGATAGCAGCTGAGAATGTGCTGATACATACCGGGCAAGGGTTTTCTGCAGTAGCAGTTATCATCCGGTGAATGGGGGCAGTATTCAATCTTATCTATCCGTCCGCCCTGCTCTTCAACTAAGTCTTTCATCTTTCGATGCATAAGATTGAGAGTGCTAAGGTCGAAGTAGCCTCGGGCTAGCCCCGACTGGTTAGTAGCCACGCAAACATCAAAGCCTGCTTTGGAAAGTCGGGCGATGGCTTCAATGCTGCCGGGGAGTGGTCGCCACTCATCGATGGATTTTATGTAATTGTCGGAGTCATGGTTTATTACACCATCCCGATCCAGGATTGCTAATTTCATATGGCTATCTTACATCTAAAAAACCGGAAACAAAAAAGCCGGTTAAATAACCGGCTTTTAATGAACTGCTAGCTCAATGCTGTCTTAGCTAAGCGCAGAGATATCGGCTACACCCAGAAATAGATTCCGCAGCTGGTTGAGTAACGCAAGGCGGTTGTTTCTTACCGCTTCATCATCAGCCATAACCATAACTTCATCGAAGAACTTATCAACGGTAGGTCGTAGTTCAGCAAGTGATTCGAGTACTTCTTTGAAGTCGCCCGCGGCAAATAGAGGTTGTAGTTCTGCAGACTTGGTCGCTACTGCGGCGGCTAAAGCTTTCTCTGCATCCTCTACCAGAAGCTCCTGAGATACGCTGTCAGAGATCTTGGCGTCTTGCTTGCTCAGGATATTTGATACGCGCTTATTGGCGGCAGCAAGGGCGCCTGCTTCTTCCAGTGTGCGGAAATGACTTACCGCTTGTACACGCTGATTAAACTCCAGAGGCCGGGTTGGGCGAAGTGCGTGAACGGCCAGGTAGGCCTCGATTGCGATGCCCTCATCGTCATACCAAGCGCGGAAGCGTTCAAGCATGAAATCAACGATTTTGGTTTCTAGTCCGTCACGTGCAGGCAGGTTTGAGTGGCTGTCCGCGGCGACCTTGATTAGATCTTCAAGATCCAGATCCAGTTGGCGTTCTACGATAATACGCAGTACGCCTAGTGAGGCACGGCGAAGTGCAAAGGGGTCTTTAGAGCCGGTCGGCGGTTGATTAATGCCAAACAACCCAGTCAACGTGTCCAGTCGGTCAGCCAAAGCGACCGCTATACCAGGTTCGCTTGTAGGGAGCTCGTCTCCAGAAAAGCGTGGCATATATTGTTCGTTCTGAGCCAAAGCCACTGCTTCGTCTTCACCGTCGTTGAGGGCGTAATGGTATCCCATCAAACCTTGTAGATCGGTGAATTCGTAAACCATATCCGTCATCAGATCGGTCTTGGCAAGTAGTGCCGCGCGCTCAGCTTTTGCCTGATCCTGACCCAGCTTTTCTGCAATGTGCTTGGCCAAAACAGCAACGCGGCTGGCTTTGTCATGCAGAGTGCCAAGGTCTTTTTGGAAGACGATAGACTTCAGGTCTTCGATACGGGATTCAAGCGTGCGCTTCTTATCGGTCTCAAAGAAGAAAGCCGCATCCGACAAACGAGGACGGATAACTTTTTCGTTGCCTGCGATTACCTGAGCTGGATCGGTCGATTCGATATTCGCAATGGTAATGAAGAATGGCATCAGTTTGCCATCGCTGTCAGTCACGTGGAAATACTTCTGATGCTCTTTCATTGATGTGATCAGGGCTTGAGCGGGTACGTCGAGGAAGCGTTCCTCGAAGCGTCCGGTCAGTGCAACGGGCCATTCGTTAAGACCCGTTACCTCGTCAAGAAGATCTTCATCAATCTGTGCGATGCCATCAATCAGCTGCCCTTCTGCTTCGACTTGCGCACGAATCTTCTCGCGACGCTCCTCAAAATCAGCCATTACATAACCAACGCTTTCGAGGTTTTCTAAGTACTCGTTTGCCTGGCTAAGTACGATTTCGTGGTTGTGGTGGAAGCGATGGCCGCGGGTATTGCGTCCGGCTGTCAGGCCGAGAATTTCGCATTCAATTACCTGGGTACCCATGAGCATAACCAACCACTTTACCGGGCGTACAAATTCAGTGCGTGATGCGCCCCAGCGCATGCGCTTAGGAATCGGTAGCTTGCCAAGTGCGCTTTCAATAATCGCTGGCAGTTCGTCTGCCAGTGCTTTAGCCGGGAGTTCTTTGCTAAAGCTCATCTTACCGTCGATATCGACCAGCTTATCAGTTGTAGTGCCGCACTTTCGGGCGAAGCCTTCAAGCGCTTTACTTGGGTTGCCTTGCTCGTCATAGGCGATACGCGCTGGAGGGCCTTGCATCATGAACGTGCTGCTAGGCACTTCATCTGCGAGGTTGCCCAGGAATAACGCCAGTCGGCGTGGTGCAGCGTATGAATTAATAATGGTGTCTTCAAAAGCATAAGCGGCTTGTTTGCCGAATAGATCTTTGATGCCAGCAAGGACTTCGCTTTCAAGTGCTGCAGACAATGTCTTAAGTGCTTTTGGTGGCAGTTCTTCGGTGCCAAGTTCGAACAGGAAATCCTGGCGGTTGATTGAATCGCTCATCACTTGTTCTCCTCTTCGCAGGCCGCGAGTACTTCGTTACGGATACCCTCTTCTGCCAGAGGGAAGCCTAATGCTTTACGCGTATTGAAATACGCAAGAGCAACTTCGCGAGCCAGGGTTCTTACACGGAGGATGTAACGCTGACGCTCTGTAACTGAAATTGCGTGGCGCGCATCCAGTAGATTGAATGTGTGGGATGCTTTTAGAACCTGCTCATAGGCAGGTAGCGGCAACGGTGTTTCAAGCGCTAGCAGCTTTTCACATTCTGCTTCGTGATGATCAAAGCTTTTGAATAGTTGAGGAACGTCTGCATGTTCAAAATTATAGGTAGATTGCTCTACCTCGTTCTGATGGTAAACGTCACCGTAAGTGATTGCGCTGCCATCGGGGTTATATGTCCAGATCAGGTCGTAGACGCTTTCGACGTCCTGCAGGTACATTGCGATACGCTCCAGGCCATAGGTGATCTCTCCGGTTACTGGGTAGCACTCAATGCCGCCGGCCTGTTGGAAGTAGGTGAACTGGGTAACTTCCATGCCGTTGAGCCATACTTCCCAGCCGAGTCCCCAGGCGCCCAGTGTTGGCGACTCCCAGTTGTCTTCTACGAAGCGAACGTCGTGAACGTTAAGATCTAGACCCATGCGCTCCAGAGAACCAAGATAGAGCTCCTGAATATTGTCTGGCGAAGGCTTCATTACTACCTGAAACTGATAGTAATGTTGCAGTCGGTTTGGGTTGTCACCGTAACGGCCGTCGGTTGGGCGTCGGCTTGGTTGGACGTATGCTGAGTTCCAGGTCTCGGGACCGATGGCGCGCAAAAAAGTTGCTGGATGGAATGTGCCGGCACCGACTTCCATATCCAGCGGTTGCATTAATACGCAGCCCTGCTCTGACCAATACTCTTGCAGCGCCAGGATCAGCCCCTGAAAGGTGCTGGCATCCGGTCTCGCTTTATCTGTCACTGAGTTCACCATTTCAAATCTGTTTGTACAAAAATAGAGCGAAATTATACACGAATAACAGGCTTTGAAAGTGCTTAGGCGCCGGATTGTGGGTGTTTTTCAGCGACTTTTACCTGGTTTTAATAGTCCCTGCTGAGATATTCGAGTATCTCGATAACCTGTTCCGTGTTTTCTGCGACAGCCAATGCTGCTGCGTCGACCTCTTTTAATGGATGGGTAATGTCGGAGGCGTGCTCTACGATTAAAGATTTTCCAAGCGCTGCGGCCATGCCTGCATCAAACGCGGCGTTCCATTGCTTGTACTTATCACCAAAGCGAACGACCACTATGTCGGCGCGTTTTATGGCGGTCATGTGGCGGATGCTGTTAATCTTTGCTGCCTTATTATCTTTCCAGAAGGGGTTCTCTTCTGCGCCAAGTATCTTGGATCCGCAGTCATCACTGCTGCCGTGATCTGTATTTGGCGTTAGTATCTCTATGGGGAGTTTCTTCTCCTGTATTGCTGATTTTATCTTTTCTCTCCAGTCAGAATGGATCTCGCCTGATAGGTATACGGTATATTTCATCTGTTCTTCTCGCTCATTCTATTTCATTGTTGGTCTTTACAAGATTTCCCATTATATAATCTCGGCAGCCGCTTAGTGGTCAATAGGTAGTTATTTTTATTCCATGTTGTGAAAAAGGTTCCACGTGAAACATCTTAAAGGCTGGCTCTCAGTTTCAGTTCTCTACCTACTTGCCCTCTTACCTCTGCGCATGGCTCAGTCGTTAGGTGAATATGTTGGTAAGCGAACCTATAAAAGCAGAAAGAAAGCATACAAAATCACCAAGATGAATATCGAGCTCTGCTTTCCTGAATTGAATGCAGCGCAGCAGGATGCCTTGGTGAAAGAGAGTTTGATTGAGACTGGACGCTTGGCTGGCGAGATGGGCATGTCCTGGATCTGGTCACCGGGAAGAGTCATAAAAAAAATTCGTAAAATTCACAATGAAGAGTATTTGTCTGAAGCGCTGAGTGATGGCAAAGGGGTGATTTTGATTGCGCCCCACCTGGGAAACTGGGAAGTGCTAGGGCTACATCTGAGTACTAAGTACAAACTTACTTCTATGTATCGGCCACCAAAAATTGAGTTGATGGATCGCCTGGTCAGACGTAAGCGAGCAAGGTTAGGTTCGAAGCTTGCCCCTGCAAATGTTAAAGGGGTGCGGATGGCAATGAAGGCTTTAAAGGCAGGCGAAGTGCTGGGCATTCTGCCGGACCAGGAAGCTGATAAAGGGAGTGGCATCTTTGCGCCATTCTTTGGTCAGGAAAGTTACAGTATGAAACTATTGCCGCAACTTGCGGCTCAAACGGGAGCGGCGGTTATATCGGCTTATGCTAAGCGTTTACCCGATGGTCAGGGGTTTGAAATTTTCTTTCACCGGGCTACCGATAAGATCAATGACAAAGACCTGCTGAGTTCTGCTACGGCGATGAATGCAGAAGTTGAACTGTGCGTTCGACAAATTCCAGAGCAGTATCAATGGGAATATAAACGTTTTCAGCACCGCCCCGATGGCACCCGAATGTATTAGCCAGGTGTCACAAAGACAATAAAAAGGGGCTATTTATAGCCCCTTTTTATTGTCTGCTTAGTGGTGTTCTTAGCGCTTCCAGAAAGCGGGAGAGAACAGTACCAGAAGCGTGAATACTTCAAGTCGGCCAAGCAGCATAGCGAAAGCGAGAACCCATTTGGCTGGCTCGTTCAGATCGCCATAATGTGCAGCAACCTGCCCTAAACCTGGTCCCAGGTTGTTGAGGGTTGCACCAACGGCAGACCAGGCCGTCACCTGATCGAGGCCGGTTCCCAGGAGGATAATCAGCATCACCACGAACACGATTAGGTAGACGGAGAAGAACCCCCAGACCGCTTCCAGGACGCGGTCTGGAATTGGCTTGTTACCAAACTTAACCGGAATAACAGCGTTGGGGTGAATCAGTCTTTTAATCTCCCGTTGACCTTGTTTAAGAATCAGCAGGATACGAATCACTTTCATGCCACCGCCAGTCGACCCTGCACAACCGCCAGCGAACGCTGCAACGAACAGAAGAAATGGCAGCATAACAGGCCATTGAGCAAAGTCTGCCGTCGCAAAGCCGGTGGTCGTCGCAATAGAGACGACTTCAAATACCGCTTTACGAATTGATTCTCCAACGGCATAGGTTTCAGTAGTGATCAATACAACCGCCGCAAGAACTGAAATGCCGCCTAGAATTGTCAGGTAGAATTTAAACTCAGGGTCTTGAAAATAGTGGGTGATAGAGCGTTGGCGCCAGGCGAAAAAGTGAAGCCCGAAGTTTACTGCAGAGATAACCATGAAGAAGGTGCAGATAGCTTCAATCATCGGGCTGTCAAAATAACCGATACTAGCGTCGTGAGTAGAAAATCCACCGATAGCAACAGTGGAGAAACTATGGCCTATCGCATCAAACGGCGTCATACCGGCAAGCCAATAACCTAAGCCGCAAGCGATGGTAAGTGAGAGGTAGATATACCAAAGTGCTTTTGCTGTCTCAGTGATTCTTGGTGTTAGTTTGCTGTCCTTAACAGGCCCTGGCGTTTCTGCGCGATACAGCTGCATGCCACCGATGCCAAGCATCGGCAGAATGGCGACGGCCAGTACGATTATTCCCATGCCGCCAAGCCATTGGAGCTGCTGTCGGTAGTAAAGGATCGACTTAGGCAGGGAGTCTATTCCGGTGATGACGGTGGCTCCGGTCGTTGTCAGTCCCGACAAAGACTCAAAAACCGCATCCACAAAGGAGAGGCCGGGGCTATCTGCCAGCATGAATGGGATAGATCCAAAGAGCCCCAGTACTACCCAGAACAGCACGGTAACGAGGAAACCATCACGAGTACGCAGGTCTTGTCGAACCCGATAGACCGGTGCCCAGATAATAAACCCGGTGGCCAGAGTAATAACGAAGGCGGAGATGAACGCCAGTTGAGTGCCGTCATGGTAGTTATACGAGATAGCGATCGGTGGCAGCATGGTGATACTGAATATCATCAGCAGCAGGCCGAGAATCCGGAGGATTACTTTATAGTGCATCGTTCTCTCCGATCAGAAGAAGCCAAGACCAACCTGGAACAGGCGCTCTACTTCACCAATCTTACGTTTGTCGACCAGAAACAGAATTACATGATCATCGTTTTCTACCACAACATCATCGTGGGCTATAAGTACTTCGTCATTGCGGACAATGGCGCCGATGGTGGTGCCTTTTGGAAGGTCGATCTCTTCAATCATTCGGCCAACTACTTTTGAGCTGCGACTGTCGCCGTGAGCGACCGCTTCCAGCGCCTCGGCAGCGCCTCTTCGTAGTGAGTGTACTGCTGCTACATCGCCACGGCGAACGTGGGTTAGTAGGCTGCCTATGGTTGTTTGTTGGGGGGAGATTGCGATATCGATCACCCCGCCCTGCACCAGATCTACATAAGCAGGGTTGTTGATCAGGGTCATTACGGTGCGGGCACCCAGGCGTTTGGCGAGCATAGAAGCCATGATGTTGGCTTCATCGTCGTTTGTTAGAGCGCAGAAAACATCGGTATCCTCGATGTTTTCTTCCAGCAGCAGTTCTTTATCAGATGCGCTGCCCTGCAATACGATGGTGTTATCCAGACGCTTGGCCAGGCTGTTGCAACGATGAATATCCCGCTCGATAATCTTAACCTGATACTTGTCTTCAATGGTATGTGCCAGGCGGGCGCCAATGTTACCGCCGCCCGCTATGATGATCCGCTTATACGGGCGGTCCAGTCTGCGAAGCTCGCTCATAACCGAGCGAATATCCTTCTTTGCCGCGATAAAGAAGACTTCGTCATCGGCTTCGATAACGGTGTCTCCTTTAGGCATGATGGGGCTGCCCTTACGGAAAATTGCGGCAACACGGGTTTCAACAGAGGGCATGTGGGAGCGAAGATAAGATATTTCACGGCCTACCAGTGGGCCACCGTAGTAAGCTTTTACGGCTACCAGCTGAGCGATACCATCGGCAAAGTCCAGTACCTGAAGAGCTCCCGGGTGTTCTATTAGTCGGCGAACATGTTTGGTGACCAGTTCTTCGGGGCTGATTAAAACGTCGATGGGAATCGACTTATCAGTGAAGATAGCTTTGTTCTTGAGAAGATAGTCATGTTCGCGAACCCGCGCGATTTTTGTCGGCGTATGGTATAGGGTCTGGGCGATCTGGCAGGCGATCATATTCACTTCATCGCTGTTGGTTACAGCAATAAGCATGTCTGCGTCACGGGCGCCAGCCTGTTCAAGTATCGAGGGGTGAGAGGCTTTGCCTTCTACTGTGCGGATATCGAGGCGGTCTTGCAGTTCGCGAAGCCTGCTCATATCAGTATCGACTATGGTGATGTCGTTCGCTTCACTGGCGAGGTTTTCAGCCAGTGTTCCACCAACCTGCCCTGCACCGAGAATAATTATCTTCATAGTCTGATGAGTCTCCGATCAGTGGGTGGCTTCGCCATCACTCGTTCTGATCTTTTACCAATACTGCATAATAAAAGCCATCATGTCCCTGTGCTTGAGGGAAAAGCTGGCGGCCGAATGGTCGTTCTATACCCCAGTTCGCTTCAATCGGGAGATGATTGGCATCGGTCTGAGATTTAAGGAAACGCTCAATAACCCGTTCGTTCTCCTGAGGAAACACAGAGCAGGTGGCATACACTAAACGCCCGCCTTGCTTCAGCATTTGCCAGCAGTTTTGAAGAATGGCTAATTGCAGTTCTGCCAGGGCCTTAATGTCTTCACTTTGACGCATGTGCTTGATATCTGGGTTGCGTCGTATCACGCCGGTTGCTGAACAGGGGGCGTCGACCAGAATCCTGTCATAGGTTGTTCCGTCCCACCAGTCTTTAGTAGCGGCATCATCAACGATTACTTCAGCGGATAACTGTAACCTGTTGAGGTTTTCCTGGATTCTCAAGGCTCTATTATCCTCAAGCTCGATCGCTGTTACATGATCGAGGTCAGGCTGGTGCTCAAGAATGTGGCAAAGTTTACCGCCGGGCGCCGCGCAAGCATCGAGAACGCGTTGTCCTGCCTGTAGGTCTAGCAAGTCGCTGCTGAGTTGCGCTGCTTCGTCCTGAACGCTGACGGCGCCGCTATCGAACTCGGGTAGCGAGCTTACATCAACAGGGCTTTCAAGCTGAATACCTACATTGGAATAGGGAGTAGCTGATGCCGAGATGCCGCTGTTAGATAGTTGCTGGAGGTAATCAGCTCGGTCAGTTTGCAGGCGATTTACCCGCAGAGTCATCGGTGGTTGTTGATTGTTTTGCTCAAGGATATCGATCCAGTGGTCTGGCCAGTTATGTTGTAACTTGGCGATTACCCATTGAGGATGGATATAATTAAACTCATCCTGCGTAGACAGAGACTCAAATAATTCATCCTGTTCGCGTTGCAGGCGACGTAATACCGCATTGAGTAGGCCTTTCGCCCAGTCTTTTTTCAGCTGGGTGGTCGCTTCTACTGTTTCGCTGATGGCCGCGTGGGCAGGAATTCGCATCTCTAAGAGTTGATACAGGCCCAGGAGAACCAGTGCGTATAAATCCTGATCCTGCGGTTTAAAGGGCTTTTTCAGCAGTTTTTTGGCAAGTGCTTCAAGTCGGGGAAGGAAGCGCATAGTGCCATAACAAAACTGTTGCAGCAGTGCGCGCTCGTTTTCCTGGCAGAGCTCCAGTGCTCTGGGTAGTGCTGTATTCAGTGACTCTTTGCGGTCTATCACCGGGCCTAAGGCGCGAGCTGCAATGGCGCGGATATCCATCAAGACTGGCCTAGCTCTGTACCGTCGCTAAACAGTTCTTTCTTCGAGTTGAGCACCGCACTGGTCTCCATCGCTTTACTTCCCGGTAGTTGGATTTTAAGAAGTCTGACGATGCCTTCACCGCTGGCAACCATAACCGCTTTTTTGTCAGTGCCGACTATTGTCCCCGGCTTTGCGGTGCTCGGAGTCATTTCTGCTTCGGCATACCAGACTCGCAGTGTTTCACCGTTCAAGGTGGTGAAGGCCACAGGCCAGGGGGCTAGCCCTTTTATCTGTCGGGTGATCTCAGAGGCGGACTGTTGCCAATCGATCTGGCCTTCGGCTTTTTCTAGCTTGTGGGCATAACAGGCCAGGCTGTCGTCCTGCACTTCATGGGTTATGGTTTGATCGGCAATTCCCGGAAGGCTGTCGAGCAGTGCTGCTGAACCAATTTCCGCAAGCCGGTCATGCAGCTCACCACTGGTATCTGATGGGATGATCGGGCAGCTTTTCTTGAGTAGCATGGCGCCGGTATCCAGGCCAACATCCATCTGCATGATGGTGACGCCGGTTTCATCATCACCAGCCAGTAGTGCTCTATGAATGGGAGCCGCGCCCCGCCACCGGGGTAGCAAGGATGCGTGAACGTTGATGCAGCCCAGACGAGGCGCATCAAGAATGGCCTTAGGTAGAAGCAGGCCGTAGGCCACCACGATCATCAGGTCTGCATTAAGATCTGCCAGGGTCTGGCGATCTTCTTCCTGCTTGAAATTAAGCGGCTGAAAAACCGGAAGGTCGTTATCAAGCGCGACTTTTTTAACCGGGCTGGGGGTTAGTTTCCGACCCCGCCCTGCCGGGCGGTCTGGCTGGGTGTAGACGCCGATAACATTATGTCCTGCATCCAGCAGTGCTTTAAGGCTGGATGCGGCAAAGTCCGGCGTGCCGGCAAACAGGATACGCAGTTGTTTAGCGGAGTCTGACATGCTTCAAACCTTCTGACGGTGAAGTTTATCCAGCTTGCTACGGATTCTATTGCGTTTTAAAGGGGACAGGTAGTCGACGAACAGCTTGCCTTCCAGGTGATCAATCTCGTGCTGAACACAGATAGCCAGCAGGTCATCCGCTTCGATACTGTACTCTTTGCCGTGTTCATCCTGTGCTGTTAGCCGGATGTTGGTTGGCCGAACGACATCTTCATAGTAGCCAGGAACGGATAAGCACCCTTCCTGTTGCTTCTCAGTTTCATCAGTAAGTATCTCAACTTGGGGATTAATAACCACTAAAGGGTCATTTTTCTCTTCAGAGGTGTCGATAGTGATGATACGCTGATGTACATTGATCTGTGTTGCCGCCAGGCCGATGCCCGGAGCATCGTACATGGTTTCAAACATATCTTTGATTAGCTGACGTAGTTCGTCGTTAAATACAGTAACCGGTTCAGCAACTGTACGCAGGCGTGGATCTGGAAATTCTAGTATTGGAAGTAATGACATGGTCGCTGCAGAAAAAGAAGGTTGAAGAAAAAGAACACTGAAATCAATAATCTTTCCATTATACTGATATAGATACACAATGTATTGCCGATACTGTTATAGACTTTCAAAAATATGGCGGTCAGAGACAAGGATTTGAAAATGAAACAACTGGTTGCAGGATTTCTGGGCGCTCTAGCGATGTGTGTCGCATTGGTGATGCCTGTTCAGGCTGAGGTTCGCAAAGATACGCTGGCGTTGCAGGATAACCATCCTAAAACCTATGTGGTGGTTAAGGGCGATACCCTGTGGGATATTTCTGGGATGTTTCTTAAAACTCCCTGGAAATGGCCACAGCTATGGGGCTTTAATCAGCAGATAGATAACCCGCACCTGATCTACCCAGGGGATGTTTTAACCCTGAAATGGGTGGATGGTCAGCCTCGACTGGTGCTGAATGATGGCATTATCCGTCTGAGCCCGAAAGCCAAAGTGACACGGCTTAAAGATGCTATTCCTGCGATCCCACTTAAAGATATCATCGGCTTCCTCTCCGATAACATTGTGATGGATAGCGATGAGCTAACCGCCGCGCCTTATATTGTTGGTAGTACTAATAACCGTATTGTCGCTGGTGCCGGAGACCGGGTGTACGCCAGAGGTACATTGGTTGAAGATTACTCCCGTCAGAATATATACCGTCCTGCACGTGAATATATTGATCCGGTTACTCAAGAACATCTGGGTTACGAGCTGTTCAAAATTGGCGAAGCGGCTGTCGGCAGTAAAACAGACGACATTATTACTCTGGATCTGCGTAAAACCCGTGAAGAAGTTTCCGCGCTGGATCGAGTTTACCCAAGCCAGAAAGAGTCTATCCAGTCTATTTTCTACCCAAGCTCTGCTGAAGAAGAGATAAATGGACGCATACTCTCCGTACTGCGTGGTGTGCGTCAGGCGGGTCAGTATGATGTTGTCGCGATCAATCAGGGCGCCCGTGAAGGGCTTGAGCCAGGCGATGTTCTGACTATCTTCAGAGCGGGTGAAAAACTGAAAGATCCAGTGACCCAAGAACTGATTATTCTACCGTCTGAAGAATCAGGCATGATGATGATCTTTAAAGCTTACGAAAAAGTTAGTTACGCACTGATTCTTAATGCCACTAATGTTATTGCCATCGATGATGAGGTTCGCAACCCAAGCTAGCCTCAGCTGATGTAAGTCTATAGGACAGGGAGTGTCCATGCTTCACCACCTCAGGGAATGGATTGCCCTGTCTGAACTGCCCGGGATTGGCCCCGGGCTTCTGTTTAAATTACTGCAGCGTACTCAATGTGTACCGGTTGAGTTGCTTAAGCTGAGCAGTGATTCCCTTAAGGCACTTAAGCTTCGCCCAGAAACTGTTCGACATATTCTTGCTTATCAGCAGGGAGGATGGCCTGACAGTGAATACCTCAAAATGGTTGAGGGCTGGCTGCAACAACCGCAACACTCTTTACTCAGTTACGATTGTCCCGATTACCCTCCCCTGTTAAAAGAGATCCCCGATCCTCCTCTGCTACTCTATGTCAGTGGCGACCCCGGCGTGCTGCATCTGCCGCAATTAGCCGTGGTGGGCAGTCGATCGGCCAGTCGGCACGGCGTTGAGCTGAGTAAGTCCTTCGCCAGTGCGCTTACCGCGGCTGGAATGACCATAACGAGTGGTTTGGCCAGGGGTGTCGATGGTGCAGCTCACGGGGCGGCTGTGGAGCTTTCAAGGCCTACCGTTGCCGTGCTAGGTTCCGGGCTACTCAAAATCTACCCGCGACAGCATAAACGCTTGGCTGAGGCTATTGTCGAGCAAGGTGGAGCGCTGGTTTCTGAATACCCCTTAACAATGTCTCCGCTGCCTTACAACTTCCCCCGGCGTAATCGTATTATCAGTGGATTGAGTGCCGGAGTCCTGGTGATAGAAGCGGCAAGGCGAAGTGGTTCATTAATAACGGCCAGGTTAGCGCTTGAACAAGGACGTGAAGTGTTTGCCCTGCCAGGGGCGCTAAATAATCCCCAGAGCCATGGCTGTCACGACCTGATCAGGGAAGGCGCGATGCTGGTTGAAACCAGCGCTCAGATTATAGAGCCTTTAGCCAGCTTGTTAGGGAGTTACTGTTATGATGAACGCCAGGTTGAGACTGAATCGATAAAGCTATCTGACGATGAGGCTGAATTGCTGGAACAGATAGGTTACCAGCTAATGACACTGGAACAGTTAATCGGAGTGACCGGCCAGGCAGCCTCTGCTTTATTGCCACAGCTGGTGGGAATGGAGTTATCTGGCTATATCGAAAATACACCGGATGGTTATCAGCGGTTGATCTGAATCTGTCGATGAGATGTATAAACCCGCCTTTTTTCGTGGTTGAAAGTTGTACAGTTTTAGAGTAATTTCCACGTTTTCCCGACTAACTTTACAAATTTTGAAGAAAATCATGACTAAACCATTTGTTGCTATTTTGATGGGTTCCGACTCAGACCTACCGATTATGAAAGCTTCTGCTGAAATTCTGCGTGGGCTTAATGTTCCTTTCGAAATGAAAGTTAGCTCTGCTCACCGTACGCCGGTTCAGACGCACGATTATGTAAAAGATGCAGATCAGCGTGGCGCGATTGCTTTTATCTGTGCTGCTGGCATGGCTGCGCACCTAGCGGGTGCGGTTGCTGCAAATACCACTAAACCTGTTATTGGCGTGCCAATCGAATCCTCTCTGGATGGCCTTGATGCACTGCTTTCTACGGTTCAGATGCCGGGTGGAATTCCAGTTGCTACCGTTGCTATTGGTAAAGCAGGCGCGAAAAACGCGGCTTACCTGGCAGCACAGATCGTTGCAGTACAAGATCCAGAACTGGCAGAGCGTATCAAAGTAGAGCGTCAGGCAAACACTGATGCAGTTATCGCAAAAGATAACGCGCTACAGGAAAAGCTGGCAAACGGCGAAATCTGATCGCTATGGGCTGGTGGCATATTCGTCAGGCAGCCAGGGCGATGCACCTTGGAGGTGTTATCGCCTATCCTACTGAAGCGGTTTGGGGTCTTGGTTGCGACCCTTTCAATGAAGCCGCGGTTCACCGGTTGCTTAAAATAAAGCGTCGGCCTCTGCATAAAGGCCTGATTTTGGTGGCGTCCTCGATACAGCAGGTCCAGCCACTACTGGATAATATTGCGCCTGAAGATCAAGTGAGAATCAAGGCGACATGGCCCGGTCCAGTTACCTGGATTCTACCTGATCCGGACAACCTGATTCCCACCTGGGTTAAAGGAAATCATAGCTCTGTTGCTGTGAGAGTGAGTGATCACTATCAGGTAAAAAGTCTCTGTGATGCCTTTGGCTCTATGATTATATCCACATCCGCAAATTTCTCAGACAAGCACCCAGCAAGAGATAAAATGAAAGTAAGTATTCACTTTAAGAATAAAGTGGATGTTATCGTGCCTGGTGAGCTCGGTAAGCTAAGTCGCCCGACCAAAATTTATCGTCTGGATAGTCTTAAACCGGTAAGAAGTTAAAATTAGTACAGTTAGTGATGACTAATCACATCGAGATCTAAAGGTGATAAAAATGACAGCACCGGATATTAATGCGGTAAAAGAGTATCTGCTGAACCTGCAAGACAGCGTTTGTGCACAGCTGGAGGCGGTAGAGGGAGACGCTCGGTTTATCGAAGACAGCTGGCTGCGTGAAGGCGGAGGCGGAGGTCGTACTCGGGTTTTAGCTAACGGTGCTGTGATCGAAAAAGGGGGGGTGAATTTCTCCCATGTTTTTGGTGATAAGCTTCCCGCATCGGCGACAGCTCACCGTCCTGAGTTAGCGGGTCGCACGTTTCAGGCGATGGGCGTGTCACTGGTGATTCATCCGCATAACCCTTATGTGCCTACTTCCCATGCCAATGTTCGCTTCTTTATCGCTGAAAAAGAGGGAGAAGATCCAGTCTGGTGGTTTGGTGGTGGCTTTGACCTGACCCCATACTATGGCAACAAAGATGACTGTCGGGCGTGGCACCAGGCAGCTAAAGATGCCTGTGATCCTTTCGGTGATGATGTTTATAGCCGTTATAAAGCCTGGTGTGATGAATACTTCTACCTTAAGCATCGTGATGAGCCCCGCGGCGTCGGTGGCCTGTTTTTTGATGACCTTAATGAGCCGGACTTTGATCACTGCTTTGCCCTGATGCGATCTATCGGTGATGCTTTTGCCCCGGCGTACTGCCCGATTGTTGAAAAACGTAAAGATATTGAATACGGCGAGGTCGAGCGCGACTTCCAACTGAATCGTCGTGGCCGCTATGTCGAATTTAATCTGGTGTTCGACCGCGGAACATTGTTTGGCCTGCAATCTGGCGGGCGCACAGAGTCTATTCTGATGTCGCTGCCCCCGGAAGTTCGCTGGGGTTATGACTGGAAACCGGAGCCAGGCTCTAAAGAAGCCGAGCTTTATGATTTCTACCTTAAACCACAAAACTGGCTGGAGGTTTGAGGTGAGTGATCGTTACGCCGTCTTTGGTAACCCGATAAAGCATTCTAAGTCGCCGTTGATTCATACGGCGTTTGCTCAACAGACTAATCAGGAGCTGAGCTACAACGCCATCCTGGTACCTGAAGATGGCTTTGTTGAGGCTGTGGATAACTTTCTCTCTGGAGAGGGTAAAGGTCTGAATATCACCGTCCCATTCAAGGAAGAAGCCTGGAAAAAAGCTGAATCACACTCTGACCGGGCAAGATTGGCAGGTGCCGTCAATACGCTCTACAGAAACGATGCAGGCCTGTTATGCGGTGACAATACTGATGGCTTGGGGTTGGTGGCGGATATCACTCTGAATAATGGCGGTGAAATACGCGGCAAAGAGTTGTTGATTCTGGGTGCTGGAGGCGCGGTTCGCGGTGTATTAGAACCTATTCTAGCGCATCAGCCGGCGCGCTTGGTTATCGCTAACCGAACCCTGGCCCGGGCTGAAGCGTTGGTTGAGCTCTTTAGTGATTTCGGTGAGATTGAAGCTTGTAGTTTTGATCAGTTAGCAGGTCAGCAATTTGATCTGGTGATAAACGGAACGGCGGCCAGTTTGCAGGGCGAAGTCCCTCCCCTGCCCGACGATCTGTTGCGTGAAGGCGCCTGGTGTTACGACATGATGTATGGCGCTGAAACCACGGTATTTAACCAGTGGGCTGCAGATCATGGCGCTGAAAGAGCGATGGATGGCCTTGGCATGCTGGTGGAGCAGGCCGCAGAGTCTTTTTCGATATGGCGCGGAATCCGTCCCGATACTTCTGAACTAATTCAAGAGCTTAGGCATCAGCTGTTGACCAAATAGTAACCATTAAAATCCTTCCTTGCGTGGAGTTTCTCATCGGGTTATAAAAGAAGAAGCTGAATAATGTGTTCTGCAGGGTTTTGCCAGAACGCATTCTCAGGTTCCACTCGCCAGCCGCAGGAACGATCCGTCATGGAAAAAGAGACCCGCCTGTCCCCCGATCAGCTGTACCGTCACTGCAACACTGAGTTGCTGCCCTTCAAAACCACTGAAACTCTCGAGCCCTATACCGGTTTCTTCGGCCAGGAGCGCGCGGTAGAGGCGATGGAGTTTGGCATCGGCATGAAAAGGCCCGGTTACAACATGTTTGTTATGGGCAACCCCCATACCGGCCGGTTTTCCTTTGCCATCGACAGTATCCGTAGCATCGCTAAGAAAGAGCTGAAGAAAACCAGCGACTGGTGTTACCTGAATAATCTTGAAGAGAGTCGTAGTCCCCTGGTTATTCAGTTGCCAGCAGGCAAAGGCTGGGCTTTCAGGCGGGATATTAAGCATCTGATAGAAGGCCTCCTCACTGAACTGCCTGCCGCTTTTGAAAGCCCTTCATACCAGCGCAAGAAGAGTAAAGTCGAGCGAGACTTTAATCGTCTCTACGATCAGGCGATAGAGCTGGTAGACGCGTTAGCGAGGGAGCACAGTATTGCGCTGTACCGCGACGCCGGCAGCATCGGCTTTACCCCGGTATCGGATGGCCAGGGAATGGATGAGGCGGCGTTTTCTCAGTTACCAGAAGATGTCCGGGATGAGTTCACCCGTAATATAGCCAAGCTGGAAGAACGCCTGAACGAAGAGCTGGCGAGCATGCCCAAGTGGCGGCGTGAAGCGGGCGATAAAATGAAAGTGCTGGACAGGGAAACGGCGCGCAGTGCGGTAGCCCCACTGATTCAGCCTTTGCGCGAAAAATACCACAACAACAATGGTGTGCCGGATTACCTGACGCAGCTGGAATCCAACCTGGTGAAGAACGCCCTGGATATTATCGAAGATGATAAACCCAATGAGGCGGGGACGGATCTGGCCCGGCGGCAATACATGGAAAACACCTTTGGTGTAAACATGGTGGTGGATAACCAGAAAACCAAAGGCGCCCCGGTCGTCTTTGAGACCCACCCTACCTACGACAATCTGTTTGGCCGGGTTGAATACAATTCCGAAATGGGCGCTCTGAGTACGAACTTTCAGCTGATCCGCTCCGGTGCGCTGCACCGGGCCAATGGCGGCTATCTGGTGCTTGAATCCGAGAAGTTATTGGAACAGCCCTTCGTTTACGGCGCTTTGAAGAGAGCGTTGAAATCCAATGAGATCCGCATAGAGAACCCCATGTCAGAGATGACCGGCATGGGCACTATCACGCTGGCGCCTCAATCCATTCCTTTGGGTGTCAAAGTGGTGCTTATAGGCACCCGGGAAACCTACTACCTGTTGCAAGAACTGGATCACGACTTCGAAAAGATGTTCCGGGTCGTGGTCGACTTCGATGAGGATGTAAAACGGGAACCGGCGACGATTCGCAGCTATGCCCGCTTGATGAAAACCCTGGCCGATGAAGAGAATCTGGCCCCGCTTAACCGACAGGCCGTGGCACGGCTGGTGGAGCATAGCTCTCGTCTGACGGAAGATCAGGAGCTGCTCTCCGCTCATGTAGGTGAGCTGGTGGATCTGCTCTGTGAAGCCGATTACAAACGTATTCGTCAAAAAGACGACATCATTAATGATCAGCATGTAGAGATGGCACTACAGGCGAAAGAGCGCCGCACCAACCGTATCTCCTCCAAAATTCTTGACAGTATTCTCAATGAAACCGTCTTGATCGATACCGATGGCGAGTCTGCGGGCCGCACTAATGGCTTGACCGTGCTGGGTGTGGGCGATGTGTCCTTTGGTTTTCCTGCGCGAATTACAGTAACGGTGCACCCGGGTAATCGCGGCATTGTCGATATCGAACGTGAGGTAACCCTGGGTCAGCCGATCCACTCCAAAGGGGTGCTGATTTTGTCAGGCTACCTGGGTCACAAGTACGCCAAAGACTTCCCGCTGACACTGTCAGCGAGTATTGCGTTGGAGCAATCTTATGGTTATGTCGACGGCGATAGCGCCTCAATGGCAGAAGTTTGTACCCTAATCTCCGCATTAACCGGCATTCCGATAAAACAGCAGTTCGCCATTACCGGCTCTATCAACCAGTACGGTGAAGTACAGGCGATCGGTGGTGTGAATGAGAAAATTGAGGGCTTCTTTAACCTCTGTAAAACCCGCGGTTTAACCGGCTCTCAAGGCGTAGTCATTCCGAAAGCCAATATCCGTAACCTGATGCTCAAGCGCGAAGTGGTTGATGCCGTAGCCGAAGGTCAGTTCTGCATCCACGGCGTTTCAACGGTAGACCAGTGTCTGGAACTGCTGATGGGCCGCAAAGCCGGACAGCTGAAAGAGGACGGCACTTTCACCCAACGGTCGGTGAATGCGGTTGTAGTTAAGCGGTTGCGGGAGATTGCTAAGGCTAAGGCCTAACCGCGGAGCGGTTAGCCTTAGACCGCGGCTTCGCCGCTAGCTCGTGGCTCGAAAAAGCAATATCAGAGTTAGTGGGACATGACTGCTGAATCGTGGGGGCTGAAATCACAGCTAAAAGCGGACATTAGCATGACTATCTATTGGTTTTCTTGAAGATTAGGTTCCGATCCTGTTGGTCGGGGGGACGAATCCCTCCAGGCGCGCTAAATAAACGTTATTTATAACGTTCTGATTCCATACGGAATTTGCTACACCATCCAACTCAGCTACAGGCGCATAACTGGCTTGATGTTCACGAGAAAGTGTAGCTGGTCACAGTGCCGCTATAGCTCAGTTGGTAGAGCAACTGACTTGTAATCAGTAGGTCCCGAGTTCGACTCTTGGTGGCGGCACCATTTCTTCTTAAGCTTCCCCGAATTTTCTTGATTGTCCATCACCGGAGAAACTCTGTTTCAGCTTTATATATACTGAGTTGGCCTGAGTGAATATGCGTGCCTGAATGCGTAAGTCCGATACAGCATCTGGTATTGTAGAGCTATGAACACCGTGTTTAGACATCAGCAGAGTTAGATTGCGCTGTTCATAGTGCCTCATTAATACTCATAAACAGAATTAAGGTAACGAAATGACTGAGGTGATCAACAAACAGGTGTTTAGGCTGTTTGTTACATTGGGAGTATTAATTCATACCCTAACGGGCTGTCAGTCTCTTCAAGATGTTTCAGCTCCTTCTGTTGTGACTACAGTAGTCGAATCCGGTGCGCTACACCTCATTGGCCCTTTTAAAACTGCTAACGATCAAGTCACCATAAGAGCGATCTTTATTGAGAAAGACGACGATGGCCTAATCAAAGCTGGCGAAAGTATTAATCTAGGTAACTTTGCGTTTGTATGGTTGAATGATGAGATAGTCTTCTCGGTTGGTGATGAGGATGAGACTCGGCTTTTGAGTACTGATAAAGTGATTCCGATGTATGACTACTTGGCTTACAGAGGTTACTGTTTAAGAAAATCTAATGGATCCTTCAGTATTATTCTGGGGGGAAATTACTCAGGTACAGTCAATGCTTCACGCCCAGCTGACCTGTACTTCATCTACTTTGATCATGCTACAAACCAAGTTAGCTTCAAGACAGTAACTGAAGACTTTCTTCATACGAAAGGTTGTGTTGATACCATCGATGACTTCATCAGCTTTAGAGAGGAGGCGTTAGAATCTGAAAAACAATTGCTGTTATCCCTACAGCCTCAGTCTCATAGCGAAGATCAGTTGGAAGGCAGGGATTTTGAAGAAAAATCGGTAGCGCTACTACCTCAGGACCCACGACCTGCTATTCAGAAACACTTTCAGATGTACCGTAGATATTATCAGTCTGAGCAATGTCAGGATGAGGAGTATAAAGAGCTTAATTCTAATGCCTGTCTACAGAGTAACAGTCAGTTTTCATTGGTAGCCAAGCATTCAACATATGAGATTCATCGTCTCGAGTTCATCCTTGATTGCTCAAGCAAAGGGTTGGACCTACTGTATTTAACTGAAGAGAATAGCTGGTATAACCTGTACAGTATTCCTACAGGTTGCTCTAAACACTTTCTTTTCTATCCGGTGTATCAGGAGCTGGGATCTGAAGAGGTTTCTATGGAGTTATGCACATACTGCATGCACTGGGGAACATGGGAAGGTTTTGTGCTGGACTTCTCAAAGATGCTCATAAGGAAAGCTGATGAGTAACCTGTCATGTTACTACTGCGTAAAAATAATGGGGTCAGAGTGATTGGTTTGGCTGCTGTAAGCAGCCGTACTCTCTTTGGCGTTAATATCCACTCTGACATGAAAGCAGACGTCCAGCTCTTGCTTTTTCTAGCAAGGAAACGAAGTTTCCGTCTAACCACCAGCTAGCCGTGCAGCGGCGGTCTAGCCACTCCCCTTAGCGAAGCGCGTTCTAACAACTTCACTATTGCCCGGAATCGGATATCCATAATTTAACCTAAGCAAGTACTCATATTGGTACTACACAATCTTCCAGAAAGCTCCGACATGTCGCACTATTGGAATGTAGCTTAGCGAGCTAATCGGAGTTCCCCATGAAGATCCGCAGTAAGGTTTTGATCAGTTTCATCTCCCTGGTTATCTTGATAGCTCTGGCCATCGAGTTGTTAATGCATAGCTTTATTCAGCCACAGTTTGCCGAGCTGGAAAAAACACAGCTACAAAGAGATATACGTTCAGTTGAAAATCTTATTGCGCAGGAAGCTCGCCGTATTGAAACTACGGCCCATGATTGGGGTGTTTGGGACCAGACTTATACCTTTATTGAAGATCAGAATCAGGACTATTTTAATTCCAACCTATATCCTGAACTAAACGATGACCTCGAACTAGATTTTGCTTTCATCCTTAATAGCCAAGGTCAGGTTATATGGAAGCTGGAACGTTTTAGCTTACAGCCTTCTGTATTCCTTCCTGCAAATTTCTGGCCGATCAATCATCCGCTTTTTAATCAACCAGAAGTTACTGCCACTGGGCTAGCCGTGACCTCGAATGGACCGCTGATATTTGCCGTATCAAAAGTTACTCAAGGAAAAGAGAACGATCCCAGCAATGGAATACTGGTATTTGGTCGCTATCTGAATGAAGAGCTTATTCATACATTCCGTGAACATACTCTGCAACCTATTAGTATCAATACTGTTAAATCCTCGGAAGTCGGTCTTAAAGTAAGCTTTCCGAGTAATATGGAAGCGGTCAGTCAGGTGCTTTTACCTCTATTCAATAGTTCGGAGCAGAAGCTGCAAGTCACCCTGAAGATACCTCGAGAGCTGAACCAACAGGCATTGGATACTATACATGCAGTAACCCTACTAACATTTTTCTCGGGCCTAATTCTGACCCTGATGGTTTATCTGTTTCTGAGTCGCCATATCCTTATCCCTATAGGGCGCCTGAATAAGCAGGCTGAAGCTTTTGGACAGGATAGTCAAAGTGTACAGTTTAGCGATAGCAAGCGTACCGATGAGATCGGTGCCCTGTTCAAAACCTTCAGATTAATGGCAAACAAAATTCTTTCATATCAACGTAAACTGGTGCAGGAGAAAGATGTTTTCCAGCAAGCTAGCATGACTGATCAACTTACCGGACTTAATAACCGCCGATATCTGGATACTGTTCTTTATGAGAGCGTGAATAATCAGGAGGGGGTGATCTGGCAGTTGATGATGCTTGATTTGGACCACTTCAAACAAGTGAATGATCACTACGGTCACGATGTTGGCGATAAAGTTTTACAGCAGTTTTCCAAGATTCTTCAAGGTTGCGCTCGCCATGGTGATCATATTATTCGCTACGGTGGTGAAGAATTTCTTATCGCTACAAGAGATCAGGGCTACGATACAGCAGAAATATTAGCAGAAAGGTTACTGCAGGAGATGGCAGAAACCCCTTTAGGGAATAGTGATAACTCTTTCCATAAAACTTGCTCTATAGGCTTTTTCTGCTTCCGTGCTCCTATGCTGATTAGCCTCGATGATCTGGAACGTTATATCAGTTTTGCTGACACTGCACTGTATGCAGCCAAAAATAGTGGCCGTAACCGCTGGATCGGAATTCAGGCAAAAAACGGGAAAATTCCTATTGATCATCGTAGTCTTATCAAGCTGATTAAAGAACAAAACGTAGATATTGTCAGTTCTGAGTCCCTTAGCCAGACCCGTATAGACTGGGCTTAATAATCTGAGTGAAAGTGATGAAAAAGGGACAGATTTATTTTTTATCGCTTTAGTAGCTTAAGAAATAAACCGGTCTCCTCTCTTTCGAGCAAGTAAAACGAAGTTTTACGTCGAGCAACGAACAACGAGCTACTCGCCGTATTCTTCTGCGATATGCTTATCCTTCAATTTCACATAATTCCCCGCGGTATAAGTAAAGAACTCCATCTCTTTCTCGGTCAGTGCCCGCACCTCTTTTACCGGGCGGCCGACGTAGAGGTGGCCGCTTTTCAGGGTTTTGCCCGGCGGTACCAGGCTGCCTGCGCCGATGATGACGTCGTCTTCTACCACCGCGCCGTCCATTACCATTGCGCCCATGCCGACCAGTATTCGATTGCCGATGGTGCAGCCGTGTAGCATCGCCTGGTGGCCGATGGTGACGTCGTCGCCAATAATCAGCGGGTAGCCATCCGGGTTAAAGGGGCCTGCGTGGGTGATATGCAGTACCGAACCATCCTGTACACTGGTGCGGTTACCGATACGGATGCGGTGCATATCACCCCGGATGACGGTGAGTGGCCAGACAGAAACATCATCCCCGAGTTCTACATCACCTATTACCACTGCGCTTGGGTCGACAAAGGCCGCCTTGCCTAGTTTCGGTGTGGTGTTTTGATAGCTGCGGATGGTCATATGTTTACTCTCACTCTGCTGTTCCGGTGGGGTTTCTATAATAAACCCTGCTGTACGATTGAAAACAGTTAATCACTACCCCATTTAGTAGATATTGTTATTTAAATTCTGCCCTGTTCAGGAGAGCCCATGTCCAATCCATTGCTGCAAAGCCATCTGCTGCCCCCGTTTTCTGAGATTAAGCCTGAACATGTCGAGCCCGCTGTTGATCAGCTGCTGGCTGAAAGCCGTGCGGTGGTTGAACAGGTGCTGGATGGCAATGACTCTCCTGACTGGAACAACCTGGTTGTACCTCTGGAACAGAGCCAGGACCGCCTGGCGAAAGCCTGGTCGCCGGTGTCTCACATTAACTCGGTGGTCAACAGCGATGAACTGCGAGATGCGTATAACGCCTGCCTGCCTAAACTATCCCAGTTCTGGACGGAGATGGGGCAAAATCAGGGATTGTTTGAGGCCTATGAAGCGCTGGCAAATGGTGAAGCGTATCAGGGGCTGGATGAGGCGCAGCGTAAGGTTATCGATAATACCCTGCGGGATTTCCGCTTATCTGGTATCGCTTTAGGTGAATCCGATAAGCAGCGTTATGGTGAGCTACAGCAGAAGTTGTCAGAGCTGACGACTAAGTTCTCCGAGAACGTCATGGATGCGACCGATGGCTGGAGCAAACTGATTACCGATGAAGCTGAGCTGGACGGTCTTCCTGCGAGTGCTTTGGCGGGGGCGAAACAGTTAGCAGAAGGTAAGGGTGAAGAAGGTTGGCTGATTACGCTGGATTTCCCCTCCTACTTTGCTGTGATTACCTATGCAGACAATCGAGCGTTGCGCCGTGAGCTGTATGAAGCGTTTGCTACTCGGGCGTCTGATCAGGGGCCGGGGGAAGGCAAGTGGGATAACAGCGCGGTGATGATCGAGATTCTGACCCTGCGGGCTGAGCTGGCTAAACTGCTTGGCTTTGATAACTATGCCGAATACAGCCTGGCGACCAAGATGGCTGAAACTGCCGATCAGGTGGTGAGTTTTCTCTCCGATCTGGGCGAAAAGAGTCGTCCACAGGCGCAAAAAGAGTATCAGGAGTTACAGGCCTTCGCCTTAGAAGAGTTTAGTGAGCCTGAACTGCAATCATGGGATCTCGCTTATTACAGCGAAAAGCTGAAGCAGGTTCGTTATGCAATCTCTCAGGAGGAGCTGCGCCCCTACTTTCCGATGTCGAAAGTGCTGGAGGGTATGTTTAAGGTTACCGGTAAGTTGTTTGGTATCCAGATTGAAGAGGTTACTGAGTTTGACCGCTGGCATGACGATGCCCGCTTATTCAATGTTAGCCGTGAAGGCGAGTTGATCGCCCGTTTCTTCCTCGACCCGTTTGCCCGGGCGAAAAAGCGCGGCGGGGCCTGGATGGATGATTGCCGGGTTCGACGCATGGATAACGGCGTATTGCAGCTGCCAGTGGCCTATCTGGTATGCAACTTTAACCCGCCGGTTGGGGATGACCCTGCCCTGCTTACCCATAATGAAGTGACCACCCTGTTCCACGAATTTGGTCATGGTTTGCACCATATGTTGACCCGCATCGCTTATGCCGATGTGAGCGGAATTAATGGGGTTGCCTGGGATGCGGTAGAACTGCCAAGCCAGTTCCTGGAAAACTGGTGTTATGAGCCCGAAGCCTTGGAGATGATCTCGGGTCATTTCCAGAGCGGTGAGACCCTACCCTTAGAGATGTTAGAAAAGATGCTGGCGGCGAAAAACTTTCAGTCGGGCATGATGATGGTGCGCCAATTAGAACTGTCTCTGTTTGATTTTGAGCTACACCGTGAATATCAGGCCGATGTAACCGATGTACAGCAAGTGCTGGAGCGGATTCGCAGCCAGGTAGCGGTTATTACCCCGCCAGCGTTTAATCGCTTTCAGCACAGCTTTAGTCATATTTTTGCCGGTGGTTATGCGGCCGGTTATTACAGCTATAAGTGGGCAGAAGTATTATCCGCTGATGCTTTCTCTCGGTTTGAAGAGGAAGGCGTGTTCAATATCGCCACGGGTAACTCATTCCGGGAAAATATTCTTGAGATGGGGGGCTCTAAAGAGCCGATGGAATTGTTTGTTGCATTCCGGGGCCGTGAGCCCAGTGTTGAGCCGCTGCTGCGTCACTCAGGCATTACGGGATAAACCGGTAGAGTGGTTTTTCTGAGGTATAATTCAGATACTAAGTCAGGGGAGTCGTCCCCTGCACCCCATTATTTTGATCAGATAGCTGAGAACAGTTGAGAAGCCTATGACGATTGTTAAACGTTTTATTGCCGGTGCTGTCTGCCCTCGTTGTGCACAGATGGATTCCCTGAAAATGTACCGGGACGAGAGCCGTGAGTATAAAGAGTGTGTCCGTTGTGACTATACCGACTCGATGGCGCTGGATGGATCAGACCAACCAAAGGGTGAGTTGGATACCCGCGTAAACCGTGGCGGCAAGGTGGAGCTTGAGCCCGCTCAGCCACTGAATTTTGTGACTAATCCCACGACTAAGCATTAAAGTTTACTATCTGAAAAACGCTTTCTGGAGATTGCTATGTGCCACCGTTGTGCCTGGGCGACCGCGACAGAGCTTGAGCAGCAATACCACGATCAGGTTTGGGGTGTGCCCCAGACAAATGATCAGCAGCTGTTTGAGTACTTGATATTAGAGAGTGCTCAGGCGGGATTGAGCTGGCGTACTATCCTGCAAAAACGTGAGGGTTACACTCGCCAGTATGAAGGTTTTGACCCGGCCAGGGTTGCTGAGTTTTCACAGGATAAAGCGGAACAGATGCTGCTTGATCCCGGCATTGTCCGCAACCGGCTCAAGGTTGAGTCCTCCATCAAGGGCGCGAGTGTGTTTCTCGAGCTGGCAGCCAAACATGGCAGTTTTGCCAACTATATCTGGCAGTTCGTCGAAGGTAAGCCTATTCAGAACAGTTGGAAAAGCCTCAGCGAAGTCCCCGCGGAAACCCCGCAGTCTCAGGCGATGAGCAAAGCGTTGAAGAAAGCGGGCATGAAATTTGTCGGCCCGACGATCTGCTACGCTTACATGCAGGCCACCGGGATGGTGAATGATCACGAAGTGAACTGTATTCGTTATCAGCCCTGTCTTGAGCTGGGAGACGGCTTCAAGCTTTAATGCTTTGACTATTCAGGTTTGCGATAGCCTACCCGGTAGCTGACTCGGTAAATAACCCCTGCTCTATCATCTGATATCAGCAGGCTGCCATCACGATCGGTCACGATATCCACCGGCCTGCCCCAGGCACTTTCCCCCTGTAACCAACCCTCAAGAAAGACTTTATATGTTACCGGCGTGGTGGACGTGTCGACCTGTAGAACCCGATAGCCGACTTTGCTTGAACGGTTCCATGAGCCGTGTTCTGCGATAAACAGGCTGTTCTGGTTAGCGTCTGGAAATTGATCGCCGGTGTAGAAGCTCAACCCTAGTGGGGCGACGTGTGCCCCCAGCTTCAGTACCGGGGGTTGGAACTTTGTAAAAGGCTGGCCCTGATACAGTGTCGGGTCAGGAATGTTGCCCGCATGCACATAGGGGTAGCCAAAGTGCTGGCCCGACTCGCTGAGCCGATTGAGTTCATCATCGGGTTGATCATCTCCCAGATGGTCCCGGCCATTATCGGTAAACCAGAGTTCGTTGCTGCTGGGATGCCAGGCAAAGCCGACCGAGTTACGCACCCCCTGAGCGACGATAGTCTGCTGAGTCGTTTGTAGATTGAGTTTCAGTATTGAGGCAAAGCGATGGTCTTGGCTGAGACAGCTATTACAGGGTGCCCCGAGGTTAAAATAAAGGTCGCCGTCAGGGCCGAATTTTAGATATTTCCAGCCGTGGTGCTTTATATCAGGCAGATTATCTGTGATCAGCTCTGCTGAAACGGGTAACTGGGTAAGGGTGCCGGCATCGGCTACCCGTAAAATCTGATTAACGGCGGCGACGTAGAGATCACCATCACGATAAGCGATGCCGCTGGGCATGTTGAGCCGCTTCAGCAGAATCTCCTGCTGTTCATAGATACCGTCACCGTCCCGATCTCTGAGGCGGTAGACCTTGCCTTCCTTACGGCTACCAACAAAGAGGGTTCCTGGCTCCCCCAGCGCTATCTGGCGAGCGTTCTTTGCCTTAGCGACCACTGAGACCTTATATCCCTCAGCGAGCTTGAGCTGCTCCAGAGGTAGCGCATAGAGGGGGAGCGATAGCAGCAGGCTGAACATTGTAGCGAGCGTTGTACTGATAGTTGTGCTGGGCTGCGAACTAGTGTGACCCATAGCATTACTCCAGTGGTTGTTTAAATTCCTTAAGGAAAACATAGCCGCCCGTTACTCCGCGCGCCACAAACAAGCTCAAGAAGGCCAACCACAGGCCATTATTCCCGAGGGGCAGTGACAGATACCAAACCGGTGCGTAAACCGCGAACACCGATATCAACATCGTATTCTGCATCGCTTTGACCTGTGTCGTGCCGACAAAGATACCATCCGTCAGGAAGCTCCATACCGCAATCAACGGGAGAAATATAATCCAGGGCAGGTACTCAGCGGCGGCCAGTCTGACGGCGGTGATATTGGTCAGCAACGAGATAATAAACTCACCACCGAGCCAGAAAAGCAGGGTAAATAGCAAAGCTGTTATGAGTGACCAGCTTAGTGTGGCGGAGATGATCCGGTGAAAGCCTTTATTGTCTTTGGCACCATAAAATTTGCCACTCAGTGCTTCGGCTGCATGGGCAAAGCCATCCAAGCCGTTGGATATGATCAGAAAGAAATTCAGTAGAACGGCATTGGCCGAGAGAATGGTGGTGCCCTGCTGCGCACCTTGTGAGGTGAAAAATGCCAGGGTCAGTAAAAGCACCAGAGTGCGTACGAAAAGGTAACGGTTAACATTGATCAGGTGATAGTAACCACTCACTGACTTTAGTTGTTCCCAGGGCGTTGTGCCGGCTTGTTTTGCCAGCATGCGGAGCATTAGAACTGTCCCTAGTATCAGGCTGGCATACTCTGAAATTACAGTTGCCAGAGCGACGCCTTCCGCTTGCATCCCCAGACCATAGACTGCGATCAGGTCCAACAGCATGTTCAACAGATTAGTGACGAGTAGCAGCAGTAGTGGAATACGGGTGTTCTGATTGCCGAGAAACCAACCTAATAGCGCATAGTTGGCGAGCACCGCAGGGGCACCAAAGACTCGGATGTTTGAATAGAGGCGGGCTTCGGTGGTTACAGCAGACTCAGCGCCAACAAGCGTCAGTGCCGTTTCGATTAATGGGTACTGGAAGATCACAATAATCAGGCCGATGCCACCTGCCAGAACCAGTGACTGGGCCAGCAGTAATCGGCTCTGATTATAATCGTTGTTACCCAGCGCCTGGGCTGTCAGCCCGGTGGTGCCCATGCGCAGGAAGCCAAATGACCAGTAGAGAATCGAGAATATCATCGCCCCGACGGCAACTGCGCCCAGATACTTAGGGTCCGGTAGGTGGCCGATTACCGCGGTATCTACCAAGCCAAGCAGAGGGACAGTGATATTGGAGAGAATCATCGGCCAGGCGAGTGACCAGACCTGCCGATGATCTTGCTTTCGGGCGAGCTTAAGATACTGGATCATGCGGAGCGACGTATCGGTAGTGAGTAAAGTAGCAGGAATTGCGCCAGCGCTGCGACCACCACTGAAGGCCCGGCAGGCGTATCAAAATTCCAGGAGGCATAGAGCCCCAGTAATACCGCCACTACACCAAGAAGACTGGCAATGACCGCCATCTGTTCAGGGGAATTGGCTAGTCGACGCGCACTGGCGGCGGGAATAATCAGCAGAGAGGTGATCAGCAGTATACCCACCACCTTCATCGCAATCGCAATCACTACACCGATCAACAGCATCAGCGCCAGACGTATGCGGGTGACCGGTACGCCTTCTACCTGCGCCAGCTCCTCGTTAATAGTTACCGCCAGTAGTGGATTCCAGAGTCGCCAGATCAACAGCATGACGATACCACCGCCGCCATAGATCCACAGGAGGTCATCTGGGGTAATGGCCAGCAGATCACCGAACAGGTATTCCATCAGGTCGACCCTGACATCATCTAACAAGGCGACGGCGACCAGGCCCAGCGATAGGCTGCTGTGGGCCATGATGCCTAAGAGCGTGTCAGTGGCGACTATTTTCTGTCGCTGCAGGCTAACCAGAATCAGCGCTAAAATAACACAGCAACTGACAACCGCCAGATTGAAGTTGATATCGAAGAGCACGCCTACCGCGATCCCCAGCAAAGCTGAGTGCGCCAGGGTATCCCCGAAGTACGCCATGCGACGCCATACGACAAACGAGCCCAAAGGCCCGGCCACTAACGCGACACCAACGCCGCCTAGCAGGGCAAACAGGAGGAAATCAGCCATCAGTGGTGGCCTCCGCAGTGGCTATGATCATGTTCCTGTTCGTCATCTAACGGCACTATATCGCCATGCTCGTTATGCTGGTGGTTATGATGGTGACTATAGAGCGCCAGATTTTCAGCGCCAGGCACACCAAAAAGCTCAATGTAGGAAGGGTCGGTACTGACCTGTTCCGGGTGACCTGAGCAACAGATATGGCGGTTCAGACAGATCACCTGATCGGTGGCGGCCATGACCAGATGCAGGTCGTGGGAGATCATCAGTACCGAGCAGTTGTAGCGGTCGCGGATACTGGCGATAAGGTTATACAGCTCGATCTGGCCGTTAATATCAACGCCCTGAGCGGGTTCATCCAGTACCAGCAACTCCGGCTTTCGAAGCAGTGCCCGTGCCAGCAGGACGCGCTGCATCTCTCCCCCGGAGAGGCTGTGAACGGATTGCTTGAGCAAAGCTTCAGCCCGGACCGACTGTAAGGCCTGAAGGCGATCTTCGGCACTGGCAAAGGCGGCGGTTTTAAGAAATCGTTCGACGGTCAGCGGAAAAGTGGCATCGATCTGTAGCTTCTGAGGCATATAACCGATCCGCAACGTTGGTGAGCGCTTAATTACCCCGTTAGTCGGTGATAACAGCCCTAAAACCGCTTTGACCAAGGTGGTTTTTCCCGCGCCATTGGGGCCGATCAGGGTGGTGATTTCTCCCTGTTTCAGCGCCATGGAAACATTGTCGATAACTCTGCTTGCGCCAAAATGGATATTCAAATTGGTGATTTCCACCAGGTTTGCCGGGCTCATACAGCCTCCTGACAATTGGGGCAGCGTCCCAGAATTTCGATGTTTTCCTGCTCAACAGAAAAGCCAGCGTCGGCGGCAACGCTTTGAATACTGGCTTGCAGCTCGGGTGATTCAAGCTCAGCCGTCGTACCGCAGCTCTGACAGATCAGGAAGTAACCGTGGTGGAAATGATCCGGGTGACTGCAGCCGATAAAGGCGTTAAGTGAGGCCAGGCGGTGAACCAGTCCCTGCTCCTGTAGGAAGTCCAGGGCTCGATAGACGGTAGGTGGCGCCGAGTTAAAGCCTGCCTCTGCAATAGCTGGAAGCAGATCGTAGGCCCCCAGCGGTTTATGGCTTTGCCAAATTAGCTTGAGCACTAATTCCCGAATGTTAGTCAGCCGCTGACCGTTAGTTTTGCATAGCTGTTGAGCTTGCTGCAGTGCTGTCTTAATGCAGCGGCTATGGTCGTGGTCTGGCTGGTAAGCGATATTATCGACGATATTGGGGGCCATAATAAAAACCGGTTAATCTAATTAGTTGAACTTTGAATTGTTATATTATAACTTTGCATTTCTTTGAATAACAGTGACTTCTTCCGATGCTATCCAGATTCTTTCAATATTCTGCCATTTTACTGCTGAGTACCTTGGCCAGTGCGGCACAAACCACCCAGGCTGGTCAGGTGAAACTGCTGACCAGCATTAAGCCGATTCAGCTAATCGCTGCCGATATGTTGGGTGAGCTGGCCCGGGTAGAGGTGCTTTTGCCTCCCGGTCGTTCACCGCATCATTACTCATTAAAGCCCTCTTCTATCCGGCGGATACACAATGCCGACCTGTTTATCTGGGGGGGCGAAGACCTTGAGCTGTTTCTAACCAAGACCGTGAGTCAGTTGGAACACCCTGCTCTGGCATTGTTAGAAGACGCCGGTGATCAGGAAGCCGATACTGCTGAACATGGGGATGCACACTCTCATGACGAGAAGCATGATGATGGGAAGCATGAGCATGAGCATGAGCATGAGCATGAGCACGAACATGAAGGTGATCCGCACTTCTGGATGGCGCCTGAGCGGGCGCTGGCAGCGGCTGATAAAATCAAAGATCGGTTGGTCCTGTTATATCCCAGTGATGCGAAGCTTTATGAGCGGGCGTATGTTGATTTTGAACAGCGCTTGGCGCATACCGACCAGCAGCTAAAGCAACAACTACAACCCGTTGCTGACGTAGGCTTTTTTGTTTTTCATGATGCGTTCAGTGGCTTCGTTGAACACTATCAGTTACGCCAGCTGGGTTACTTTACGGTAGATCCGGGTCGCAAGCCGGGTGCGCGACGATTGACCGAGATCCGAGCGGCGCTGGAGAGTGAGCAAGCTCGCTGTATTTTTGTTGAGCCTCAATTCAAAGCACCGGTTGTGGATAGCCTTATTCGTGGTTTGAATATTCGGGTCGGCCGTCTTGATCCCCTGGCTTCGGAAACAAAAGCGGTGAGTGGGGGTTACTCTGATTACTTACAAGCACTGGCTGGTAGCTTAAGTCACTGTCTGTCAGGGGAAATAAAAGAAAAAAAGTAGTTGTTTCGCTTCACAAATGAAAAGGGCGTCTTTATAATGCGCTCCTCTTTCGGAGCAGATGTGGTGGAATTGGTAGACACGCTAGCTTCAGGTGCTAGTGCTCGCAAGGGCGTGGGAGTTCGAGTCTCCCCATCTGCACCAACCGTCAACGGCGGCTGAGCGACGAAAGAGCAGGCTATTTTCATAGCAGGGGGGCGCCCCTAAACGTAACAAGTTGATATGCAGATGTGGTGGAATTGGTAGACACGCTAGCTTCAGGTGCTAGTGCTCGTAAGGGCGTGGGAGTTCGAGTCTCCCCATCTGCACCAACTTTTTTTCTTTAGAAACCTCTCTATTTATAATCTTTTCTTCAGTTCCCTCTTCATCTATATTTCAGTTTTTCCGACTATACTCTCTCATATTGTTTTTCGCTGACGGCGGTAAATAGCCTGCGTTGTTTTTTTACCGTTTGGAGAAAGTTATGGTGGCCACTCTGCGTTCATTTGGCGAACCACTTGTTCTGTTCTGTATCGGCCTGTTTGTCTGCTCATCCGTTGTATCAGCTCGTACTTTAAATGGCTTTGATCTCACCGGCAGTCTGATATACGAAGGTCATATTGTCCCTGGCGGGCCGGGGAAAAATGGGATTCCAGCTATTGATCAGCCGGTGTTTGACCGGGCGGACGATGTTAGCTGGCTTGAGCCTGAGCAGCGGGTTATCGGCGTTAATCATAACGGCATAGCCAAAGCTTACCCGCTGGCGATTCTTAACTGGCATGAGATCGTCAATGATCGTTTTGCTACCGATCCGGTCGTTGTGACCTATTGCCCCTTGTGTGGCAGCGGTGTTGTCTATCAGGCGTTGCAGGATGGGCAGGAGCTAACCTTCGGCGTGTCGGGGTTGCTCTATAACAGCGATGTGCTGCTGTACGATCGTCAGACCGACTCACTCTGGTCGCAGCTTCACCATAGTGCTATTACCGGTCCGATGAAGGGAAAGGTCTTAGCGCAGTTGCCGTCTGTTCATACCCGTTGGGGAGCTTGGTTAAAAGATCACCCTGATACGCTGGTGTTGTCTCGAAATACCGGCGCATCCCGTGATTACACTAGGGATCCTTATAGCGGTTATGAGGATTCTAAGCTTTTGTATTTTTCAGTGGAGTTTATGAGTCAGGCTTTTCACCCTAAAGAGCGGGTTATCGGGGTGGAGCTCAATGGTCGGACTAAGGCATACCCTTTTTCTGAACTGGCTAAAGGGGCGTTGAAAGGGGTGCTGGGTGATCGGTTAGGCGAGGCGGTTCTGCGAATTGAGTATAACGCAGAGCTTCAAACCGCTCGGGTGTTTCGGGGAGAGATGGAAGAGTTACCCGTAGTGAATCTGTTTTGGTTTGCCTGGTATGGGTTTCACCCCAAGACCGAGGTTTATCGGTTAAAAGAATAAAAAAAGGCCACTAAAAAGTGGCCCAAAGGAGTCTCGTTAAGACCTATGCGGTCCCGAATGAACGAGTGCTGTTAAAACTTTTTTGCTGGCGCTTTGACTTCAGCGTTTTCAGCCAGGTTGCCAGAGCGGTTAGTCGCTCAGCAAAATATTCGTTGCGAGCTTCACGACCCTGCTGCACATAGTAGGCAGTGTCAACCAGGCCGTACTCGTCAAGTTTAATGTCAGATTCGTTGTTCATATTACCACCAATATAATTCATTAAATCGCCATCTTAGTGGCTCGATCTGCGTACGCTGAATACTGATAAATATGCTGAAACGTTTAGATGATGTCAGTATATATAGTGCTTTCGGCTAGATCGTTATCAAGTTGAGATTCATAATAAGGGTGTTCTGTTTAAACAACAAACGACAGTTTTTCAGCCTTAATGTGAATTAAATTCACCCTTTTTTGTTGTCTAATGCTGTGGCGCTCTAGTGCTAGTGTCGGTACAGGACTCCTTAGTTTCAGTTCACCGGGTTACTTAACAATAATTATCCTGCTTTATAGGGTAGATAGGCTGATTCGCTTGCCTTCGCAGTGCGCGTATTTAGGGGTGGAAAAATCGGATTAAGCATCAAAATCCGGTTTTGATGCTAGCCTATACCCCCAATGAATCTTTGGATCCAGAGCCGAAGGTGATATATATCAAGCCATGGTTGTGCAGAGTAGGTACTCTGTTACCCAGTGATTAACAGAGGTGAAAGAGATGATTTCGAAGTTTTCCGATCTGCTGGATATGGTAGCTAAAGAGGATGAGCCCCAGCGCTTACTGATGCTTTTTGCAAAGGCTGAAGGTGGTTCATCAAACCCGAAGAAACAACGTAAAAAGCAGCGCGGCACCATTGAGCCTGTTATGTGTGTAGACAAACTGCCTGAAGAGATCGAGTCTTTTACTAAGCTGGTTGCTGAAGCGGATAAGATTTCTAAAGAGTGGAACTTCATTATTGTTGCCGGTCTTGCTGGTGAGAATGGCAAGCCACCAACGACTGAAGATGCAGATCCATACTTGAATAAGATGGCTAACGGTCTGGCTATGGGTGAAGATCTGTCTCGTTATCTGATTTTTGACCGCAATGAAGACCCGATCGTTATGGAAGAGTGATTAACCGAGATATTAAAAAAGCCCCATTGGGGCTTTTTTTGTTTCTGCAGAATAAAAAAGGACCACTTTCGTGGCCCAAAAACGTCTCGTTTTGACCTAAACGGTCCCGAATGTACGAGTGCTTTTAAAACTTTGTTTGGCAAACATCGTTGCTTTCCGGTTCTTAAACCAGGCAGAGATTGATGCGCCAAGTTCAGCCAAGGCTTCTGCACGAAGAGCGTGAGCCTGATCAATGTAGTAGTTGGTATCGATGTTATCGTGCTGATCTAATTTAATCTTCAGGTCGTAATTTTGCATTTTCACACCAAGAAATATTTAACTAATATCGTAATTGCTACGGCGGGTAATCTACGACTCAATCCGTTAACTTAATATTGGATTGTCTCCAATCCCCGTTAAAACGGAGAGTTTAAGCTAGATCGCCTCTGATTTGAGGGCTATACTAAGGTCGCAATATTTATAAAACAAACGACAGTTTTTCAGGCTAACTGTGAGTTATTTTCACTTATGAGGTGCTTATCAGACGCTTGCCCCCTTTAAATGCCCTGCGCAGTTTTGAGTCCGCAGCCCGGCTGGGTAGCTTTAACCAGGCAGCAGAAGAGCTGTTTGTCACCCCTTCGGCTATTAGTCATCAGATTAAGTCTCTTGAGGCGTTTCTGGGATTAAAGTTGTTTCAGCGCGAGAAACGGCAGGTTCAGATCACCGTTGCCGGTGAAAAGTATCTGGTGGCTGTCTCCCACGCACTGGATGAGCTGGATGCGGCGACCCGGCGTTTGATCTCTGCACCGAACACCAGTTCGCTGACCTTTGAAGCACCTCCGGCGTTTCTAAGCCGCTGGCTGATGCCGAAAATCAAAGATTTTCAGGCGCTATACCCGGATATCGAACTACGTCTGAGTACGGGCTCAGTTAATAAGATCGATTTTGATCACAGTGATCTGGATATGGCTGTGTATTTTGGCGATCAGCCGGACGATGATGATGTAGAGGTTCACCTGGTTCATCGATCAGTGGTCGTTCCGGTCTGCAGTCCGCGAAAAATGGAAGAAGATCAAATTGAATCACTCTCTGATCTGCTTAAGCAGCCGTTGATTCATGTGACTAGCCGTCGTAATGAGTGGCAGCGGTTACTGCATAAGTCAGGGGTCAGCATGACCGGAGGAGAGAAAGGCTTATCCTTCTCCAGTACTCAGCTGGCGCTGGGTGCTGCTCTGGAAGGTTTGGGTATCGCGTTATCCGATAAAGCCCTGATTAGTCGTGAATTACAGTATGGTCAGTTGGTCGTCCCAGTGGAGGCTGAGTTACTGACGGGTAAAGCGTTTTACCTGGTTTATCCTAAAAATCGCCAGATTACCTACGGTATGCGGGTGTTCCGTGAGTGGTTGTTGGGGGTTATGGGGCTGACAGAGCAGGAAGACTAGGCTCTACTGCCCGGCCTTTAGCGGCGCGGGCAGTGACCATTCAGTAATAAGCCCCGATAGCACAGGTGCTTATAGGATATACAGGGTAGCGATGGCTTAGAAACGGGTGGATAAAACCAGATTCAGGGTGTCATTGTTATCGCCGGCATAATCTTCTTCTCTAACCAATTCGACAATGAGTTCAGCATTTTCATAAAGCTCTCTAGAGGCGCCTAGCGTTGCTCGGGAGTGGGCAAATAGATTTTCACCGGTATCGGTTAGCCGTTCGCCACCCTCTGTTTTACTGTAGCCCAGGGAGATGTTACCCGGGGCACCCATCAGCTCAGTGGCGTAGTCAGTACTGACGTGCCAGGCAGACAACTCTGGAGAGCCCGCTAACTCATCAAATTTCGCTGTTTTCAGATATTCCGCAGAGAGTGACAGATCGTTTATCACATAGCTTAGATTGATACGTGAGGCACTGACTTTGTCATCACCGGTCAGGCTGTCAGCCTGATACGGATCAGTATTGCGGATATTGTTGAGGTAACCGACGCCAATCGCAAAGCCGTTATCAAAGGTCAACTCAGCATTGAGTCCCAGATTATCTACTTTGCTTTCATCGCTCTGACCTTTAAACAGATAACCTCCGGCACTGAAAAAACCCTGACTAAAGCCTAGAAACAGCAGGTCATCGGTGTTATCAGTGAGATCGTCGGTCAGTGGATCTGACCAGGCGTTGCCGTTGATTACCGCAAAGGGTATCGCTGTGCGACCGGCCACCAGTGCCCATGGGCTCTCTGCCGAGCTGATCGTTACAATAGCTTCATCGACAAACAGATCCTGATCTTCTCCCTCATCTTCATATTTAAGGGTAGTTGATAGCGCCATATACTGATTGACGATAGCGTCGATGGTTAGCTCAACAGAATCAACATCCAGGTCATTTTCGTTATTGCCGTCAGCTTGTTCAGAAGCGGTTGCGAGAAACTCAGCACTGCCACTGATGCTTACCCTGCTGCGGTTGTTTTTGATACTGATCTGTTCTGTCATGGTGTTGCTCAGCTGGGACTCGAGCTGGCTAATGCGTAGTTTCAGCATGCTGAGTTCAGACTGCAGATCACTCGCCTGTACCGTTGGTGTCGCGGCGACCGCTGCAGTGATTAGGGATGCCAGTAGGGTGTTTTTCATTGTGTTTCCTTCGTTATGGGTAGTAAGTGGCGCCCGCGAAAAGGCACAGAAGCGAGCTTCTGGTCTGTTCTTAGGGCTTGTTGTAAGCGTTAAACTGGGTGTCAGAGAGGGAGTGTGGCCAAGTGGTTATCCCAGGCGGTTGCAATAGTCGACGGCAGACGCACTGTTGTCCCGCGTTGAAGGTTATGTCGAAGGCAGCGACCTGTACCTGCACTGATAATAAATTCAGTGCTATTGCCGGTTGCCGCCAAGCCGCAGCCATCCCTGCTCTTGATAGAGGAGATAAATCGATTCTCATGCAGATCCCAGAAAGAGATCAGATCACCCCGAGGCGCTGATACTGCCGCGAAGCGGCCGCTGTGATCAAACCTGGCGCTGCCGCAATAACCTTTCATTGCCAGGTTAACCGCTGGTGGTGCGCGCAGCAGTTCAATCGGCTGCCCCGGGTGGTGCACTGCCACTAGCGGCAGGTTGTGACCCTTATCACCCTGATATTGCAGAGCGATAACCGTTGTGCCCTGCTGATTAGTATCGATGTGGCGGATGCTCAGCTGGTGCAGATGCGCGGGCAGCTGCTGCTGTTCCAGGCGCTTCCCCGTGAGAATATTCAGCCGCAGCAGCGAGGGCTGCATGTGGTCCAGGTTGAGTTTCTCCCGGCCATGATCCGGATGGGTATGAATCCCGCCGTTGGCAACGATCAACACTGGGCTTCCCGGTTGCTGCACCAGCTCATGGGGGCCTATGCCATCACTGGGGTAATCGGCGATAATCGGATAGTTTGCCTCAAGGGCACGGATCACCACTCTACCCTGTCCACTGCTGATCTCATTTTCAGTGGTGATAAGCCAGCGACCATCATCTGAGAAAATACCGTGGCCGAAAAAGTGTCGTCCGCTCCCGGCAATAATCCGTTTAACTAGCCGTTGCTCACGATAATCAACCAGATCGATAAAGCTACCAGGCCGTCGTGCTATACAAGCCAGCAGCGGTAATTGCGGGTGTACCTCGGTATGATGCGCCCGGCCCGGCAGCAGATGATCCAGCATTACTTCCCCCTGTTGCCCGATAAGATAGAGATGAAACTGTCCGGCGCTATCTTTGGCTGCTGAGGCAAACTTCGGTTTTGCTGAACGGCTAGCGTCATCCGCGGCGAGTGTTAGCGAGGGTAGCAGCACGGCGCTCCCCAGTATCTGGCAGAAATGACGGCGATTAATCTCCATCACGGCTGTTGAATCCCAGTTGAATGTTGAGTGTTAGCATTTCAGCTGACAACCCCCGGTCGAGCTGCTGGAGTGCGTCGCTTATCTGTCGTAACTGGTCGACTGTTTCTGGCTGATACAGGCTGGTGACCAGTGGCGTCTGCACTGTTTTGAGTTGCTGTTCGATACGGTTGAACAGGGCGTTGATATTATCCGCCTGAGGCCCTCTTCCCTGCTTTCGCAGCAGGCTGTCGACGCTGTTCGTCGTGCCCGAATAGAGGTGTCGGATACTGGCAATGTTAAGCTGAATATTGCGTAACGAGCGCTGACTACGCCAGGATTCGCTACGCTTTGGCCGTACCTGGCCACCCCCCAGTGGTCGGAGGATTTTCTGATCGCGGATCGCTTCAATCGGTTCGATTAGTGATTTCATCATATCGACAGCCGCTTCCTGATGGCTGTCGTAGTAGCTGTTCTGGCTACCGGCGCTGGACAACGAGTCACTGTAACCATTGTTCCACTCATCCAGTGTTGCCTGGCTGTTTATCGCTATGTACGCGGCGATGGTCTGGCTCAGCTGGCACCGATAGCTATTGTTGGCTAACTGATGCACTGAGCTGGTAAACAACAGGCGCTCCAGGGCTGGTAAGCCTTTGACCCCGATACTGGCCCTGTATAGATACTCTACATTCAGGGTGTCCGGGTTTTGCTGTTGCAGCAGCAGGTTTAGCTGTTTGCCGATCAGATTTTTTTTATCAGGCCAGAACTGCATGCTGAAATTACGCATCAGGGTTTCAATCGGGCCAAACTGGATATGCTGAACTTCTTGCCAGGCGTCCATAGTTTGCTGAAAGTCTTCCTGGGCGTTCTCCAGTTGCACGGATTCCGGCTGGTGGCAGAGGGCAGTAGTACTGGCCGCAAGCTCAGCACTGCTGTGTTGCAGCGCCCGGTAGCGGGGCAGTATGTGCTCTTCTACAAGACTCTGGTTAAGTGATTGCCATTGCTGTTCTGAGGGGGCTGCATGCACAACGCTGACGGCGGTAAGTAGCAGAGAGGCCCCCAGTAGAATCGGCCACAGAGGCTTAGTTGCTGAGTTCATAAGGACTCCAGAAAGGTCATTAAGGCATTTCGCTCTGTGGTTTGCAGGTTGATGACGCGATCACGAGCGGCGGCACCTTCGCCACCGTGCCATAGGACAGCTTCAAGCAAATTTTTGGCTCTGCCATCGTGGAGGAAATAGCTATGACCGCTTACTGTTTTGGTCAGCCCGATTCCCCAGAGAGGTGGGGTTTTCCACTCGCTGCCGCTGGCAAGAAACTCTGGCCGGTGATCTGCCAGCCCCTCACCCATATCGTGAAGTAGCAGATCGGTATAAGGCCAGATCAGCTGATCGGACTGTTCGGGCATATCCTCCCGAGAGGCGGTGGTAAAACTTGGCTGGTGGCATGCGGCACAACCGCTCTGATGGAATACCGCTTTGCCTTGCAATACTGTCGGTTTATCAAAGTCGGGCCGGGCAGGTGGTGCCAGATTACGGCTGTAAAACTCAACCAGCTTAACCATTTCTGCGGATGCCTCGGCATTATCCTGCAGTGGCGTGTTGCCATCCGGTTGTCTCAGGCAGTCTGTTTGATGGTTGGTGCAATCGCCGGCAGCGGTGGGAGCGAAGGGAGTGGAGATCCCCATGTCGCCACTGAAGGCCCCTACGGCTTGCTGAATCAGGGTTGGGTTACCGGCTTTCCAGCCAAATCGACCCAAATCTTGCTGTTGGGTGAAGCTGTTCCATACACGGTTAGGCCGTCCGGAGATTCCATCTTTGTTGGCATCGTCCGGATCAGCCAGCGCTTCAATATCGGCGAGGTCAATCGCTTCCAGCAAGCCCAGCCCAATCATCGGAGGCGCAACTCGTGGGGAGAGCATGGTTTGGGGATGTAACGGGCCATAGCTGAGATTCGATATACTGTATTCGGGATGGCGCAGTCTGACCTGAGCACCATCGGCCAGAGTCACGGTGGTTTCGCTATAGTTGATTACCATCCGCCCCTCCCCGGCTAGCCCGTTGATGGCGAGATCCTGTAGTTGACCACCGTAGGTGGGTTCCGGAATTACGCTGGCTTTGCCACTATCCAGCAATTGGCGCTGAGCATCGTTCTGCGGTGGGATACTCAGACGCAGAAACATCGATACAGCGTTGTCTTCCGGCCAGTTCGCTTCCGGTGGATGCCCCCGGCCATCTTTTAGATGGCAGCGCTGACAGGAGCGGGCGTTATAGAGCGGCCCCAGGCCATCACTGGCGGTGGTCGATGATGGTGCGGGAACCCATATTTTCTTGAAAATGCCGTTACCCAGTTTAAAGTTAAGCTCGTTTTCAAAGCTCATGTTTGCCGAGCTTTGAGAAAATGCGTTGATGTTCAACTGCTTATGATGGGTCGTGCTGCCACCGGGCAGCGCTTCACCGGGTTCTGGTAAATGCTGCTCTATCGCTGCAACCGCTGAAGTGGCCATTGCTATCGTGGTAAGAACGACAGCAATGGGGGTAAACAAGTGTCTGCAAATCATCGTTTACTCCAGAACCTGAGCTGGATTATCCAGGCTGTCGGAACCTTCCAATTGGATCCCGTCCAGTTGCAGCAGGGCGATAATATTCTCAATGGCACGGGTCTCTTCAGTTAGTGCATCGACAAAATCCTGTACCACCTGGTTACCCGATGTATTTCCCTCACCGATCAGAACATCGAAGGTTTTACCCTGCGCTGCATGATCCACCATCACCTGGGCAGCGTTTTCGGTCGCCTGTAACTTATTCAGCATATTTTGATTGGCGACAGCAGCCTGAGCGGCAACATAGGCTGACAGGCTTGGGCCGGAAACCGTTGAACCGTCAATACGGGTATAGCTTCCCTGATACACATTGCTGATCCCTTTGGCGTCATAGTAGTGGGACCAGTGGGTATTATCAGAGAAGCAGTCATGTTCCTCCTCCGGGTCATGCAACATCAGTCCTAGTTTGGTTCTTTCTCCGGCCAGTTCACCATAGGCCAGGCTCCCCATGCCGGTTAGAATTGATGCAATTGCATGACTTTCACTTTTCTCACTGAGTTGTCGGCGTGCTTCTCCCCCCTCTTTCCAGTTATCTACCATCTCCTGAAGGTCGGTTATCAGTAGTTGAGTGGTTGCTTGAAGATAGGCGCGGCGTCGGTCGCAGTGGCCACCGGTGCAATTTTCCAGGTTGTAGTCAGTTGCCGGACGATTGCCAGCTCCAGGGGAAGTGCCATTCAGATCCTGACCCCAAAGAAGGAACTCGATGGCGTGATAACCGGTGGCGACGTTGGCTTCGATTCCATCGATTTCATGCAGGGTGTCTGATAGTAATTCTGGTGTAATGTTGCTCGCATCAACCTGGGCGCCGCCGATTCGCAGGGTGGCGTTGGCAATGACATTGGCGCGGTACTGGGTGTTTTCATCTGACTCTGAGCCGTAGAGGCTACTGTCGACATAATCGATCAGACCTTCATCCAGCGGCCATGAATTTACCCGACCCTCCCAATCATCGACGATGGTGTTACCAAAGCGGTATGCTTCGGATTGTTGATAAGGGACGCGGGCGGCGATCCATGCTGAGCGTGCTTTATCCAGTGAGCTTTGATTTGGGTTGCTTAGCAGGTTGTTCGTGCTTAGCTGCAGCTCCTTTGCGCTCTTGAGCGAGTCTTCATAGGTTGCATGGGCAATATCAGCGTAGGTGCTAATAATTTCAGCAGGTGTCGGTGCAGCAATCAAGGCTACGGGATAGTGGAGTGTTCCGGCGAGGGCGACGGAGGTGAGTAAGGTTTTGAATTGCATTGCTGGTCTCCTGTAAATTCAGGAGTAAATGCTAATGCAAACAAGAATGATTCGCAATAGCGTTAATGGGTTTTCAGTATCAGTAACAAAAACCGAAACCAGCGTGTCAGTCACATAGGTGAAATGTCGCTTTCACAGAGACTCTAGGAAAGTGATCAATGCATTTCGTTCTACTCTTGTTAAGTTGATAACCTGCTGTCGAGCTGTTTCAGCTTCTCCACCATGCCAGAGAATTGCCTCAAGCAGGTTTCGTGCCCGGCCATCATGGAGAAAGTAGGTATGGCCGCTGACTGTTTTAGTCAGGCCAATTCCCCAAAGAGGTGGCGTTTTCCATTCACGGCCACTGGCTAAGAATTCTGGACGATGGTCTGCTAAGCCTTCTCCCATATCGTGGAGTAAAAGGTCGCTATAGGGCCAGATGAGTTGTTTGGATTGCTCTGAAAGATGGATGCTGCGCGCCGTTTTGAAGCTGGGTTGATGGCATTCATGGCAGCCTGCGCGCTGGAAAATTCTCTTCCCCCGGAGTACTTCCGGCTTTTGTGCATCGGGCCGGGCTGGAGGCGCTAGATTACCGGTATAGAGCACCAGTTGCTGGACCGTCACTGAGGACGCTTCAGTGTTTTCTTGCAAAGGTGTATTACCATTTGGCTGGTTTAAACAGGACGCTTGGGTAGAGGTGCAATCCCCCGTTGGTGAAGGCAGGTAAGGCGTAGCAATACCAATATCGCCGCTGAGCGCATTAACGATCTGCTGGATCAGCGTTGGATTACCCGCTTTCCAGCCAAATCGTCCCAACGCTTGCTGTTCGCTAAGCCTGTCCCATACCCAGTTTGGTCGGCCTGAGATGCCATTGCCATCACTATCATCCGGGTCACTCAATCTCAGAATATCGCTTTCCGGAATAGTTTCCAGTAGCAGCAGTCCCAGAACGGCTGGAGCGACTCTGGGTGACAGCATTACATCCGGATGGAGTGGTCCGAAATTTAACTCACTGATCTTGTATTCAGGCTTGCGTAGGCGGACCACAGCACCATCCGCCATTTTAACCGTCGTCTCAGTATAGTTGATATGCATATGACCCTCTTCCGTGAGGCCGTTTATGGCAAAGTTTTGCAGTTGTCCTCCATAGACAGGTTCAGGAATTACGCCAACTTTGCCGCTCTGTAACAGCTGATGCTGTTCAATGGTCTGCGGTGGAATACTCAGGCGGAGAAACATCGATACGGCCTGGTCATTTGGCCAGTTTGCTGCGGGTGGGTGACCCCGGCCATCTCTCAGATGGCACTCCTCGCAGGAATGAGCGTTATATAGCGGTCCGAGTCCGTCACTTGCCGGGGCAGATGAGGGGGATGGCTCCTCCCAAATTTTTGCAAAAATACTGTCACCCAGTTCAAAGCGTAACCGGTCAGGAAAGCTCATGTTAGCTGATGGGTGAGTGAATGCGTTACGGTCTCGGGGATTGTGATGGCTGGTGTCGCCTCCTGGCAACTCTTCACCAGGGTTGTATATTGCCATTCCCTCAGTCACCAAATTTGCTGAATCGGTCACTGGAACGCTCAGGATTACAAGCAAGATAAATAGCTTATAGGGGAGAGTTAGCTGCACTGTGTTATTCCATTAATTTTGCAGGGTCACTATTGAATAGTTACTTTGAGTATACTTCCTCTGCCATACATTACGATCTCCATTGGTATCATATGAAGTTGACTAGGTGGGTAATGCCAGAGAAATAGTTATATCTCTCTTCAGGATAGTACAGCATTAGCGCTATTTACATTTGTTCACCGGCCAGCGCATCGTATCCAGGTGTTTAATACCTATCAGGATGAAACGCCAACCAAAAAAAGAGGCCAGCAATAATTGCTGGCCTCTGGTGGTCTTTATGAGAAGTGCGCCTCCAGTTCGTCTGCTCCACCGATTCGCTGACCATCGATAAAGACCTGCGGGGTGGTGCCCTGGCCACTAATAGCGGCTAATGAGCTGTAACTCAGACCGTGGCTGCCCAACTCTACCTCTTCATAGCTTAAGCCTTTTTCTTGCAACAGCTTCTTGGCGCGTATGCAGTGCGGGCATCCAGGTTTGGTAAGGATGCTTACCCGTTTTGGTTGCTCAGCCGTTGGGTTGATGTAAGCGAGCATAGTATCGGCATCGGATACTTTGAACGGGTCGCCTGGCAGATCGGGTTCGATAAACTGTTTTTCGATGACGCCATCGACGACCAGCATAGAGTAGCGCCAGCTGCGTTTGCCAAAGCCCAGTTCTTCCTTATCCACCAGCATTTCCATTCCGGCAGCAAATTCGCCGTTGCCATCAGGAACAAAAGTGATGTTTTCCGCGCCCTGGTCTCCCTGCCAAGCGTTCATTACAAAGGTATCGTTTACTGATAGGCAGATAATGCTGTCAACACCTTCGCTTGCAAATACCGGCGCTAGTTCGTTATATCGAGGTAAGTGAGTAGTCGAGCAGGTTGGGGTGAACGCGCCAGGTAACGCAAATACAACCACTTTTTTGCCGGCAAACAGATCATCTGTAGTGATATCAACCCATTGATTGTTTTGCTGGGTATGAAAGGTTACTTGTGGAATGGTTTGGCCTTCTCTGTTGGTGGGCATCTTTTCTTTCCTTCAAATGTGATTGGTTTCGATGGATCAATAATGACAAAGACTCTTGGTTTAATGAAATCAATTAAATAAACAGAGTTGATAGCTAAAAACTAACAGTGGTGTTTTTATTGTTCTTATGGATTCTTGTGAGGGGACTCATATTGTTAATCTTTAGCCGACTTATGGGCTCTTCTGCTGGCCTAAGTGGGTTAAATCCCTTAAAGTGAGCGCGCATTTAGAGAAATTGATTTTTATTGTTCTGGTATCCGTTTATGCGTCCCCTCCTCCAAGCTTACTATAGTAATTTTCTGGGTAATTCGCCCAGTTGGTATAAGCAGGCTATTCTCTGCTTTCTACTCGTAAATCCCATTGCCCTCATGATATTTGGACCTGTTACCGCGGGCTGGCTGCTGATTTTTGAGTTTATATTTACTCTGTCTATGGCACTTAAATGCTATCCGCTGTTGCCTGGTGGCTTATTGGCGATCGAATCAGTGCTGATGCACCTGACAGAGCCCTCAAGTCTTTACCATGAAGTGTCGTCTAACCTGCCGGTGATTCTGTTGCTGATGTTTATGGTTGCGGGTATCTACTTTATGAAAGGGATGTTGCTCTACGTCTTTACCAAACTGTTACTAAATGTGCGTAATAAAACGGCGCTTTCGTTGCTGTTTGCCCTGATGGGGGCTGTTCTTTCAGCGTTTCTGGACGCTTTGACGGTGACTGCCGTACTTATCAGTGCTGCTGTTGGTTTTTATTCTATTTATCATCGGGTGGTTTCTGGAAGTCATAAAGATGCGGATCATGATCACTCCGTAGATGATCATCTGCATGAAAATCATCGGATAGAACTGGATAAGTTCCGCGCATTTTTGCGAAATCTACTGATGCATGGTGCAGTAGGAACGGCGTTAGGAGGTGTGTGTACTTTGGTGGGAGAACCACAAAACCTTCTGATTGGTGAAAAAATGGGTTGGCACTTTGTCGAGTTTTTTGTCCATATGGCACCTGTTTCAATGCCGGTGCTGGCTTGTGGTTTGCTCACAACTATCCTGTTGGAGCGAACCGGTTGGTTTGGCTATGGTGCTCATATTCCAGAGCCGGTGTTTAATATTCTCAAAGACTTTGATCGTGAAGCACAATCCCAATGGGGGTCGAAGGAGCGGGCGGAGCTGTATACGCAGTTCGCAGTGGCTATTTTTCTGATTTTGGCGTTAGCATTGCATCTGGCCGAAGTGGGTATTATTGGTCTGACGGTCATCGTTTTACTGACCAGTATGAACGGTATTACTGAAGAGCATCGGATAGGTCGGGCGTTTGAAGAAGCGTTGCCCTTTACCGCTTTGCTGGTGGTATTTTTCACCATTGTCTCAGTGATTCACGATCAGCATCTGTTCACCCCGGTGATTGAATGGGTACTGCATATGGATCTGCGTAATCAGCCAGCGATGTTCTTTGTCGCTAACGGTTTGCTTTCAGCGATCAGTGACAATGTATTTGTTGCTACCGTTTATATTAATGAAGTGACTGATGCGTTCCGCAGCGGCAGAATCAGCCGCGAACACTTTGAGAGCTTAGCGATAGCGATTAATACAGGAACGAACCTGCCCAGTGTTGCTACGCCGAATGGTCAGGCTGCGTTTCTGTTTCTATTGACCTCGGCAGCTGCGCCGCTTGTCAGACTCTCTTATATGCGGATGGTGTATATGGCACTGCCCTACACTATTGTGCTGAGTGTGAGCGGATTGCTGGCTGTTTTGTTCCTAGTCTGACCAGTCGCTGCCAGAATTTCTCTAGTACGCCGGGCTCCTCTGGAGCTGTAATCTTAGTGGCCTGGCGTTGCAGACGTCGAAGCTCTCGTCTCTCCCATGCAGCATTGGCTTTATCAGCGTAGCGGGTTTGTTGAGCTGCGCTCAGTTGTGTTGAACCGGGTGCTATAACTGTTTTACTTCGGCTGGTGACACAGGCTTTGGGTGAGCTGCACATAGGAACTTCTCCATCTTTATCGCCCTATTATGCTGTTGTTGGCTGAAATAAAACTGAAAGCCTTATCGGCTTGAGCTGGGTTTGAATAAGCGTAGGCGATTGGCATTACTGACCACGGTCACGGATGAAAACGCCATTGCAGCCCCCGCAATAACCGGACTCAGCAGCATGCCCGTGAGGGGGAACAGAATCCCTGCTGCCACCGGTATACCCAGAGTGTTGTAGATAAAAGCGCCAAACAAGTTTTGACGGATATTGCCTAGGGTGGCCCGGGATAGCTCAATCGCATCGGCTACTGAGTGTAAGCTATTGCGAATCAGTACCATATCGGCGCTTTCAATCGCCACATCGGTACCGTTGCCGATGGCAAAACCCACATCCGCCCGCGCGAGAGCCGGCGCATCATTGATGCCATCACCGCACATGCCTACTTTGTAACCAGCCAGCTGCAGTTTTTCAATCTCATTGGCTTTCTCTTCAGGTAATACACCCGCAATAAAGTTATCCACACCCACTTGTTTGGCAACCGCCGCAGCGGTCTGTGGATTATCGCCAGTGAGCATAATGACGTTTAGTCCGGCTTTTTTCAGCCGGGCAATCGCGGTGACAGAGTCCTGCCTTATCGGGTCTGCTATGGCTAACAATCCAGCTAATTGCCCATCGAGAGTGATATACACCGGGGTTTTTGCCTGTTCTGCCAGTGTTAGCGCCTGAGCATCAAATTTGGCGCAGTCGATCTTCTGTTCAGTCATCCAGGTTTTGTTGCCCAATGCGACCTCAGTGCCGTCAATATAACCCTTAGCGCCGCGTCCGCTAACCGCCTGAAAGTTTTCCACCGGTAACAGTATCTCTTGCTTTGATTGGGCATAGCGAACAATTGCCTCTGCCAGCGGGTGTTCAGACGCGGCTTCAAGTGAGGCTGCCAGCTGCAGCATATTGGGTTGATCGGCCAGCATGTCAGTTACCTGAGGCGAGCCTTCGGTTATTGTGCCGGTTTTGTCTAATACCAGCGTATTCAGTTGTGATGCGCTTTGTAGCGCCTGACCATTGCGGATAAGAATGCCATACTCTGCGGCTTTGCCTACCCCAACCATCACTGACATCGGTGTTGCCAGCCCCAGAGCACAGGGGCAGGCGATAATAAGCACAGTGGTCGCTGTGATGAGCATATACGCCAGATGAGGCTCAGGGCCAAGCAGATACCAGAGTAGCGCGGTGAGCAGGCTACAAAGTATCACCACCGGGACAAAGATAGCGGCAACGTTGTCTGCCATTCGGGATATCTCAGGCTTGCTGGCCTGCGCCTGCTTAACCATCTCAATGATCCGGCTCAGGGCCGTTTCACGACCAACCTTCTCTGCTTTAACGATCAATGAGCCGGACTTATTCAGCGTGCCAGCGCTGACGTTATCGCCCGTTTTTTTAGTGACGGGCAGAGGTTCTCCGCTCAGCATCGACTCATCGATCAGGCTGCTGCCCTCCTCTACCAAGGCATCTACTGGAATCTGTTCACCGGGACGAATACGCAATTTATCGCCTACTTCAACCAGATCCAGTGGCAGGTCCAGCTCTTTATCATTGCGGATTACCCGTGCTGTTTTGGGCTGCAGGTTGAGCAGTCGTTCGACCGCTTCTGAGGTCTTGCCTCGGGCGCGAATCTCCATCGCCAGGCCAAAGTTAACCAGACCGATGATCATTGCACTGGCTTCGTAGTAAAGGTGGCGAGAACTTTCCGGCAGCATCTCCGGAAACAATACGACTGCAGTGGAATAAAGCCAGGCCGCGCCGGTCCCCAGAGCTATCAGACTGTCCATAGTTGCGGAGCCGTTTTTCAACGAGGACCAGGCGCCGTTAAAAAAGTGGCGCCCTGGAAACAACAAAATACCTAGTGTGAGTAAGCCTACCAGGCCCCATATCATCTGATCCTGAGAGGAGCGAATGCTCATCTCATCCATCACCATTCCTGCAACCATCAGTGGAATACCCACACCGAGGGCTAATAGAGTATTGCGGATGTGGGCCTTGTACTGAGCGGCCTGCTGGGCTTTTTGTCGAGCCCGGTCTTCTGCGTCATTACTGGCAAGCCGGCCACGGTAGCCGATCTCTGTCAGAGCGCTAATCAGAGTGTCTCCGCCGATAGAACCTTCCACATTCAGACGTCTCTGGGGGAAATCGACTAAAGCCTGTTCAACATCAGGCAAGGCGTTAATTTTCTTTTCAATTTTTTTAACGCAGCCAGCGCAACTGACATTTTCAAGCAGCAAGGTAATAGTCATACTGTTTTCTCAGAAACGGTTTTCTCTTAGATAAAGCATAGAGCTTCCAGTGACTGTAAGGTCAATCGACAGTTGCATTTTTTCTGAGAACGGGCGAATCTGTATAGGAATATGAGAAAACCATAAGAGAATCTGACCTGTTTTGATCTGTTATCGTGCCCTTCTAATCCTATTGCTTAGCGTACTGGCTCTTAGCCCTGCGGTTGCATCCATTTCGTCTGATGTGACTTCTATGGCATCTCATCAAACGATGAATTGTGATGGTGATAGTTGCGATATGGTTGATGCGGATTGTTGTGAAACGGAGCTGCCGGGGTGTTGCCTGCAGCTATCAGTGGCACTTTTTCTCTGGCCAGCCGGTTTTCATGGGTTTTCATCAGCTCAGAGTCCCCCAGCCTGGACTCTGTCAGCCTACCATTCGGCAATATCTCCACCGGTATACCACCCTCCTCGCACCGCTATGTTATCTGTTTAACACGCTGATGAATTAATCACTGTCTGAATAAAAATAGACGGAGTTCAGTATGAACATTTCTCAGGCTGCAACGGCAGCTGGACTGACCAGTAAGACCATTCGTTTTTATGAGCAGCAAGGGGTTATCCCTCCCGCTGCCCGGTCGGCTAATGGTTACCGGATTTATACTGAGCAGCAACTGGATAGCTTGCGTTTTATCAAACGGTCCCGGGATATGGGCTTTTCACTGGATGAAAGTCGGGAGCTGTTACAGTTATCCCTCGATCCCTCCCGAACCAGTGCAAGTGTTAAGCAAAAAGCAGAGCAGCAGATAACCAGGATAGACCAGCAGATTGAAGCGCTGCAGCAGATGCGCTCATTGCTGGAAGCCGCCGCAAACCGCTGTCGCGGTGATGAAAGCGCGGAATGTCCAATTTTAGACCAGTTAAATGGCGTGGCTGTCGATAACGATAGCCCGGAGTGAAAAATGAAAAAGATCGTCTTAATCTTAGTTGGCCTGCTGGGCCTGACACTCAATAGTTATGCTGCAGACCCTGTGTGGCTGGAAGGCAAAACAGATAAGCAGTATGAGATTACGGTTTACCGTAGTGCCAGCTGTGGCTGCTGTAAAGGCTGGATTAGCCACCTGAAAGACCACAACTTCAGTGTCAAAGATGTGGTTGTAAATGATGTCAATCCTCATAAACAGCGCCTAGGGGTGCCTTCGAAAGCGGCGTCCTGCCATACCGCAGAAGTGAATGGCAAAGTGATAGAAGGTCACGTTCCTGCGCAGGATATTAAACGCCTTCTTGCCGCTGACAGCGATATTCAGCTACTAGCTGTGCCGGGGATGCCTTCCGGCGGGCCGGGTATGGATACAGCGGGTGCTCGTAAGGATTCTTTTACCGTCTATTCGATGGATAGTGATAATCGGGTGGAAAGTTTCAATCAATATTCGGATTACTAAGATGAAGACTCTAGTGATATTGATAGGGGTTATTTTATTGAGTGGCTGTAGTGACTCAGAACCCAGGGTTGAAGGGCGCTGGTATAGCCAGTCGCAGGTAGATATGGGAAAGCGGTTATTTATTGATAACTGTGCCGAGTGCCATGGTGTCGCAGCGCAGGGAACCAGAGATTGGAATAAGCCCGAAGCGAATGGTAAATACCCGCCGCCACCTTTGAATGGTAAAGCGCATGCCTGGCATCATCCATTAAAAGGTCTGAAGCAATCCATTACTAATGGCGGGATTGCCATTGGTGGCAGTATGCCCGGGTTTGGCGATAAGCTTTCCGACGCTGAGACTGACGCTGTGATCAGTTTCTTTCAAAGTAAGTGGCCGCAACCAACCTATCAGGCATGGATTGATCGAGGTGGATTAAACTAACGCCGTTAAGGATAAAAAAATCCCTCCTAAAGTTGCGTGGGCTGTTCAATATCCGTACAGTAGCGACCTTGCCAGAAATCCGATCTCAGTGAGAGGTCGGGGAGTGGGAAAGAGAGATGGTTGAAAAAGTATATCTGAGCGCACAGGAATTGCTTGAAGATTCCTACCGGTTGGCGCTGGAAGTCTATAATAGTGGCTTCCGTCCTGATTTTATTGTGGGTGTCTGGCGGGGTGGTACTCCGGTTGGCATCGCAGTTCAGGAGCTGTTGGATAACCTGGATGTAAACACCGACCACATTGCGATTCGGACCTCTTCTTATACGGGTATAGGTACTCGTAATAAAGAGGTGCGCGTGCATGGTCTGGATTATCTGGTCCGTAACATCAATCAGTCAGACTCTCTGCTGATTGTCGATGATGTATTTGATACAGGCCTGAGTATAAAGGCGGTGATCGATACATTGAGAGAGAAGGCGCGTCTGAATGCGCCCCATGATATTCGGATCGCAACACCCTGGTTTAAACCGGTCAACAATAAGACCGATCTGGAACCTGACTATTACCTGCATAAATCGGAAGACTGGTTGGTTTTTCCGCACGAACTGCAGGGGTTGAGTCGGGACGAGATGATGGCGAATAAGCCCGGTTTGAAAGCAATTTTTGAGGAATACGGCGTCTGACACACTGATGTGAAATCAGCGTAACCGTAAGTCCAGAAAGTGAACCCTGAGCGTTGATATGAAAGCGAAGATTTTTCTTTGCTTAAAATATCTACAAATGCCAATGAATGCGGTATAATGCCGCGCATTTTACGCCCCTAACATTCGAGTGAAGAAATGGCTGACTTATCACACTACCGTAACATCGGTATTTTCGCCCACGTAGACGCGGGAAAAACGACCACTACCGAACGAATCCTGAAGCTGACAGGTAAAATCCATAAAACGGGTGAGGTTCACGATGGTGAATCTACTACCGATTTCATGGAACAGGAAGCTGAGCGGGGAATTACTATCCAGTCTGCGGCGATCACCACTTTCTGGAAAGATCACCGCATGAACATCATCGATACTCCAGGGCACGTTGACTTCACTGTTGAAGTATATCGTTCTCTGAAAGTTCTGGATGGCGGCATCGGTGTATTTTGTGGTTCTGGTGGTGTTGAGCCTCAGTCAGAAACTAACTGGCGTTATGCAGATGAGTCGGGCGTTTCCCGTATCATCTTCGTAAACAAGCTAGACCGTATGGGCGCTGACTTCCATCGCGTTGTAGAGCAAGTTGAGAACGTGTTGGCTGCTAAGCCACTCATCATGGTTCTTCCTATTGGTCGTGAAGAAGACTTCGTAGGTGTTGTTGACCTGCTAACTCGCCAAGCTTTCGTTTGGGATGACACGGGTCTTCCTGAAAACTTCGAGATCAAAGATATCCCTGCTGACATGGTAGACGATGTTGAAATGTATCGTGAGCAGTTGATCGAAACAGCGGTAGAGTTAGATGACGATCTAATGATGGCTTACATGGACGGTGAAGAGCCTTCTATGGAAGGTATCAAGCGTTGTATCCGTGAGGGTACTCGTGATCTTAAATTCTTCCCAACGTACTGTGGTTCAGCATTCAAAAACAAAGGCATCCAGCTTATTCTTGATGCGGTTGTAGATTACCTGCCAAGCCCAACAGATGTTATCCCACAAGACCTGACAGATGAATTCGGCGAAGCGACTGGCGAAGTGGCGACTGTTTCCACTGATGAGCCTTTCCGCGCACTGGCATTCAAAATCATGGACGACCGTTTCGGCGCTCTGACCTTTGTTCGTGTTTACTCTGGTAAGTTGAAGAAAGGCGATACCATCCTGAACTCGTTCACAGGTAAAACTGAACGTGTTGGCCGTATGTGTGAAATGGAAGCCGATGAGCGTAAAGAACTAGATTCTGCTCAAGCCGGTGACATTCTTGCAATCGTAGGTATGAAAAACGTTCAGACAGGTCACACGCTGTGTGATCCTAAGCACGAATGTACGCTTGAAGCCATGGTATTCCCTGAGCCTGTAATCTCCATTGCAGTTACGCCTAAAGATAAGGGTGGAGCTGAGAAGATGGGTGTTGCTATCGGTAAGATGGTTGCAGAAGATCCTACCTTCATCGTTGAAACTGATGAAGACTCTGGCGAAACTATCCTGAAAGGAATGGGCGAGCTTCACCTGGATATCAAAGTAGATATCCTGAAGCGTACTTACGGTGTTGAACTGATTGTGGGTCAGCCACAGGTTGCTTACCGTGAGACTATCACTACACCTCTGGATGATTCTTACACCCATAAGAAGCAGTCTGGTGGTTCTGGTCAGTTCGGTAAGATCGACTACCGCATCAAGCCGGGCGAGCAGAACACTGGCTTTACGTTCACCTCTACCGTTGTTGGTGGTAACGTACCTAAGGAATTCTTCCCGGCTATCGAGAAGGGCTTCAAGAGCATGATGGATACTGGTCCGCTGGCTGGCTTCCCTGTGCTTGACGTTGAAGTTGAGCTTTACGATGGTGGTTACCACGCGGTTGACTCCTCTGCGGTTGCGTTTGAAATCGCTGCGAAAGGTGCTTTCCGTCAGTCCATGCCTAAAGCGGGTCCACAACTACTAGAGCCGATCATGAAGGTTGACGTGTTTACTCCTGATGATCACGTTGGTGATGTTATCGGTGACCTTAACCGTCGTCGTGGCATGATCTTAGGTCAGGAAGCTGCAGGTTCAGGCGTTCGTATTAAAGCTGACGTTCCTCTGTCTGAGATGTTCGGTTATATCGGATCTCTGCGTACTATGACATCTGGTCGTGGTCAGTTCTCTATGGAATTTGCACATTACTCTGCTTGTCCTAACTCTGTAGCAGAGAAAGTTATTGCTGAAGAGAAAGAGCGTAAAGCTAACAAGTAATTGTTGCTGAAGCTCTGCTAAAAAAGCCCGCTATTAGCGGGCTTTTTTGTGTCTGTGAGGTAAGGTTCTATCGATATAGGCATACTCTGCATGTCGCTTATCTCTATAAGTGCAGTGGCTAGATCGCGGCTTCGCCACTAGTTAGTGGCTCGAACGTCGCTACACGACTCGCTAGAAAAAGCATAAAAAAAGAAGATTTATTTCAAATTAAGTCGTTGGTGTGGTTGCAAAAATCAAGACCTGACTCCGTTAATATGACCCTAAAGTTCTGCTAAAAAGCCTGCCTGGTGCAGGCTTTTTTGTGTCTGCTTTTTACAGTAGGAGAAGGTAGTGGTTTGATCGGGCGCATGAATCACTTTAATAACCATTGGGTTAGCTAGTATTGTTGGTCGCGGCTTGTCATTATTGCCACATTCTTGCCATAACTGACGGAACAGGGCTATGACGACAGCAAGTTGGTTGAAAACGATGCGCAATGTACTGGATAGCTATAGCTATCCAGCGGTTTTGATTGATGTGGATTATAACGTCGTCGCTACCAATAAAAGTTATGACTTTCGCTTCGGTGGACTCAGTGGTCACAGTTCTGCCAAATGCTTCTTTATTTCACACGGCTATCAACGGCCCTGCGATCTAGAAGGCGAGACCTGTCCAATGCAGGAAGCCCGTGACAGTGGTCATCGGGCCAGTGTGCTACATATCCATAATACTCCGCAGGGTAAAGAGCATGTGGGAATCGAAACTATTCCCATCACCGATGATCGAGAGCAGGTCTATTTTATTGAAGTGATGAAGCCGATTCGGGAGGTCAGTGCTGAGCCGATTGCTAATAAGATGATTGGCCGAAGCCGGGCTTTTAATGTGTTGGTGGATCTGATTCAGCGGGTGGGTAAAACGGATACTAATGTATTGCTTATGGGGGCTTCCGGTGCAGGTAAAGAACTGGCTGCTCAGGCGATACACTCTGCCAGCTCCCGAGCTGGTATGCCCTTTGTAACGGTAGAGTGCTCAGGGTTAACGGATAATCTGTTTGAAAGTGAGCTGTTTGGCCATGTAAGAGGTGCCTTTACCGGTGCGACTCACTCCCGAACCGGCCTGGTTCAGTCTGCCCAGGGTGGAACACTATTTCTCGATGAGGTGGGAGATATTCCACTGCATCTCCAGGTAAAACTTCTGCGTCTGATCGAGACTAAAACGTTCCGCTCAGTCGGTGATACTAAGCCCGCGGCGGCCGACTTCAGGCTGATATGCGCAACCCATAAAAATTTATCTGATATGGTAGAGCGAGGCGAGTTTCGGGAAGATCTGTACCACCGAATTAGTACCTTTCCGATTCGTCTGCCATCGCTGTCTGAGCGAATTGAAGACCTGTCTCTGCTGGTAGAGAGTATCTTGCTAAGAGTTAATGATAAGACCCCTTTGAGGCTTTCTGAAGAGGCGCTGAAGCTGCTTGCTCTGCAGCCCTTCAAAGGTAATGTACGGGAGTTGAAAAATATTCTCGAAAGAGCGGTGGTGTTACGAGATAAAGATTTAATCGGACAGGATGTTATCCAGCGCAGTCTTGATCTGCTGCCCGTTTCATTAGCTAAAGAAAGCAATGGTGGCAGTCTGCGTGGATTGGCAGAGCAGGGGATAAGCCTGGAGACACTAGAGCGCCGCTATCTTACAGAGCTCCTGGGAATCTGGTCTGATAAAGCACAAGTGGCGGACATAGCTGGTTGCAGTTTAAGAACCCTCTACAGGAAACTGGAGTCTTAGGTGCTGTTCTTAAGCTATATTATAGTTGTTTGCTCACCAGGTTAGTTAACTCTCCGATAGGCAACGGTGGGCTGAATAAGTATCCCTGGACCTGATCGCAGCCGTATTGTTTGACAAATTCGAGCTGTGCCTCGGTTTCGATACCTTCGGCGACCACTTTCAGATTCAGATTGTGTGCCATATCGATAATAGTTTTTACGATCACTTCATCATCACGGTCTTTGCCAATATCGCTAATAAATGAACGATCGATTTTAAGGGTATTTAGTGGCAGGCGCTTAAGGCGGCTTAGGGAGGAGTAGGCGATGCCGAAGTCATCAATTGAGATCTCGACTCCCAGGCTGCGGATCTGATTCAGCTGTTCGAGTAGCGCTTCATTTTCTGTCGCCATGAAGGTTTCTGTTACTTCCAGTTCAAGGGCTGAGCCAGGGTAGCCTGTGGAGGATAGTGTATCGGCTATACGTTTATAGAGATCCCTACGAATAAAGTGTGCCGGCGAGAAGTTGACAGAAAGATCAAGCTGCTGGCCGAACTGTTGACGTAATCTTAGAATATCCTGGCAGGCAGTCTTCATTACCCATTGATCAACTTCGCCGATCAATCCCTGGTCCTCAGCAAGCGGGATAAACTCTTCCGGAGAGATATCTCCTTCATCTGCATCAAACCAGCGAATAAGTGCTTCGACACCAAGAATCCTCAGCGTTCGAGTACACCATTTTGGCTGATAATAAACTTCGAATAGCTGCATCTTTATTGCTTTACGGAGCTTTTGAGCCAGTTGAATACGCCGCTCTGAGCGAATGTTCATCTGCCGGGCAAAGAAACTGAACTGGTTTCTGCCGGCGGCTTTTGAGCTGTACATAGCGGTATCCGCATGTTTCACAACAGTTGTCGCATCGGCACCATCAGATGGATAGATACTGATACCAATACTGGTGGTGACTTGTAGGTTAAAGCCCTGAATGACAATCGGATCTTTTATGGCATTTATTAGTTTAGTGGCGATATCAGCGGCTCTGTCCTGAGTGGTATTCACCGCCAGAAGAGCAAACTCGTCGCCACCAAGCCGGGCCAGTGTGTCGCTACTTCTCAGGCTGGCTTGCAGGCGGGAGGATAGTTCTATTAGTAGCTGATCGCCCATATCATGGCCGAGGGTATCGTTAACATCTTTAAATCGATCGAGATCGAGAAACATGACTGCTAATTGTTCATTGCGTCGGTCCGCATAGTTGATCGCGGCATTCAGGTTATTGTCGAAAGTGGCTCGGTTAGGTAAGCCTGTCAGAGCATCATGAAATGCCTGATGTTCCAGCTGCTTTGTTAGAAGTAGCAGTTCAGCTGTACGGTCTTTAACTTTCTTTTCAAGCAGCAGCTGGGCATCTTCAAGCTCATTATCCCGCACCTGAATCTGCTCGATCATCTGGTTGAAGTCGGAAGCCAGACTGCCGATCTCATCTTTAGATTGATTGCGTACTCTGAGTTTATAATTTCGGGTGCGGGTGATTTTTCTGGCGGTGCTTGCCAGCTCTGCAATGGGGCGCGTGACGATTCTCTGAGCCACGCTGGAGAGCAGCAGGGCGACGACCAGTGACAGCAGAAATACCACGAAGGCTATGCCCATCTGGTCTGTCTGCCGTTCTTTTAGGCTGGCTAGGTCTGAAAGTAGCAGTGTATGGCCTATAACTTCGTGATCAATGATCACCGGCCGAAGAACAAAGAGTGCGTCACCGAGTTCTCCTTGATCGCTACTCGGTATGGGGGGTATCGAATAGTTATTAGGGGAATATTTGGCGAATACATTGTTTTCAGCGTCGTAAAGTATGGCCAGCACAACATCCTGAACGTTTTCCAGAGATTCCAGGGTTATTCGAGCTGATTCTGCATCGCCAAAGGTGAGGGCCGCAACCGAGTTATTGCTGATTATGTCGGCCTGAGATCTCAGGTTCTTGGCCACTTGTGCTCTGGAGTCATACCAGTCATGAACAGCAAAGCCTGCGGTTGCCAGAGCAAGCACAGCACTACTTATTAAAAGTAGCAGTGACATCAATTTTCGGCGCAGAGGGAGGCGTTTAAAGATTGGCATCTGCTACCTCCTGATCCGGGCTAGTTTGAGTAGTTCGGAGCTTATGGTCAGTCCGTTTCTGGTTACCTCAGGAAGGAATATATCAAGACCAATGCGTTTACCTTTGCGGATAAGATTTACAGCTGCTTTTGAATTTTCTACCTGACTGGGGTTGGTTTCTGTCAGGTCTGCGACCGTTAAAATAGGTAATGGGCCATGGTCTGCCTGATCGTCGGCGAACCACTGGAGCTGATTAAAAGGGATGAGCAGCATCGCGCAGTGTTTCGCATCATCTAAGGTATCAATAAGCTTTTCATTGACGCGCCTGCGTTGCACCTTTTTTCCGGAGATAGTGAGAAATGCCAGATTTAAATTATTTTCACGGTAGTGGCAGATAGTCAGGGTGTCAGGTGTTTCTGCTATGGCGTGTTCAGGCCAGCGGACAAATTTGGCAATGTTATATAAGATGGCCGCTTTTACCTGCTGTAGTTTGTACTCTTGGGTATTTGCCTGAAGGTTGAGTGGGTATATGCAGATAAGTAGTATCAGCAGCGTTAACTTACGCCGGTAGTAAATAGGTAATAAAAAGTTAAGAGCTTTGTTCATAGAAGGTCTTGATTCCATTGCAGCCGGAACCAGATCTCTCTTTCGCTTCGCTCATTGTTGTGTTGAGTCCCGAAGTCCGCCGCAGGGTCCATTACTTTCTTATCGAACAGGTTATCAATTCCAAACGAGTAGTCTAGCTCCCGCGTCAGGCGTCCGGAACCAAACAGGTTCAGGGTCGCAAAGGACGTCGCATTATCATCAAAGCTGTTGCGGTCTTCTCTGTTGCTGTTGTAAATCATGCTAGCACCGAGCATATGGTCTGGTGTTAGCTGGTAATCAGTCTGGAGGCTTCCGGTCCAGGATGCCAGATAAGGCAGAGAGTCATCATCTGTTTGGGTTTCCAGATAGCTGATGCCAATGTGAGTATTTAGCTTGGCAGTTGGGTAGAGGTTTAACAGTAACTCAACGCCCTGCATTCTGTAGACTGAGCTGCTGTTGGTAAAGTACTCATCAGCATCGTCCGGCGTAGGGACCTCCTGAATGAAATCATCAATCCGGCTTTTGAAGAGGTTGATATTCAGGTTGGCTGTATCCCATTGGTAGAGGTAGCCCAGTTCCGTTAGTGTAATCCGCTCAGCATCAACCATTGGTGGCTTGAAAGGGGTGCCCTCAAGGACTTTTAGGTACTCTCTGAAGCCGGGTGTGCGAATGGCGGTGCCATGCTGGGCTTTCCAGGTTTGCTGGCTGTCCGGGGTGTAGACCAGGGCCGTACGATGATTGAAGTAGCCGCCAAACTTTTCAAAGTGGTCATATCGCCCTCCTGCTGTCAGGCTGATCTGCGGATTGATCTCCCATATATCCTGAAGAAAGGCGGCGTAATCATTATTGACTATACCGGGCTCAGAGAGCAGGTTGCCCGTGTCAGGAGTGATCAGGAAACCACTGGCATAGTGATAGTTACGGGTATAAGTAGTTCGCTCTGCTTTTTCATATTGCCAGCTAAGTCCTCCTGCCAGAGTATGCGGACTAAATTGTTTCAGCAGGGTAAGCGATGCGCCAGCCATTGTGCCGTTCTGGAATTCCTCATAGCCCCGGGCCTGAGTGACCTTTTCCAACTCGTATTCACGGGTATTATCCTTCTGATAGTAGAAGGTGGTTTCCAGCTGGCCTTCATCAATTGAACCTGCTTCATAATGTGCAGATAGGCTTAGATTATCACTATCTATATAGGCATCCTGCGTGGAAGGAATGTAAAGGAAGGGCGTTTCGCTACGGTTGTAATCAAGCTGTAATGTTAATCTGGGATAAGGCTGCGCTTTAATATGAATATTACCGAAGCTTTCATCCAGAGGCTGAAGTGAGTCTCCTCCGATAAAGCTCTTACGGTCAGTACTAAAGGGCGCTTCCTGATCAAGATAGCTGGCAAATAGTTGCAGATTGCTGCTGTTATAGAGAGCAGTGGATTTTGCTCGTTGATTATTGCCTGTTTCCAGACTCACTTCCACTTGATCAGTTTCACTGAAGCGGCGGGTTGTAACTGAGATTATGCCGCTAAAAGCATTGGCGCCGTATAAGCTGGATGCCGGGCCAAGAATTACTTCAACAGAATCAATGTACTCCAGGGGCAGGTTATCCCCAAGGCTGAAGTGGTTGTAATAGAGTTGGCGCACCCTGACCCCGTCAACCATCAGTACCATTTTATCGTTATAACGATTCAGCACTCCGCGAGCCCATACTGAGCGGTGTCGTTTTCGATACTGGTTAATCTGTAATCCGGGAACAAACTGTAAAAGATCGTCTAGTCGACGTACGCCAAAGCGTTGGAAATCATCACGCTGAAAAGTATAAACGGTGCCAGGCGCTTTGTTTAGCTGGGTGGGTATTAGCGATGCTGAGGTGAAAACATCGATGGCAACCAGTTCTTCTAGGGCCAGATCACTAATATCTGTTTGTTGCGCATTAGCTAATGCGGGAGCAAAAAGTACAGAACTTATCACCAATGGGATGGCGCTGTTTCTCGACATAAGCTAATCCGAATCGGGCGACCTACAATTTGTAAGCGGCAGCATTATCAAAAGTAGCCGGCTGTCGTGAAAGCTCCCTTCTTTGTATAAACAGCCAAGCCCGGAGAGGTGTGGAATACCGGGATAAGAGAGAGTACCGCTACGAGCCCATACAGTCTTATTTTTTCGTTCAGATTACAACCGCTAATTAGGAGTATCTGAAGATTCTCATATTGACTGGAAATTGGATGCAGGAGAGGTCAAAACATTGATATGAGTCAATAAATGTAATTAATATTTAATATGTGTATCATTTTTTAAGTAAGCAAAATGGAAGTTTTGTTGTGTTTTTTCTGATTTATATCAAATATTTAAGATAATAAGGATGTCTTGAGGTATGGATTAAAGCGATACACAATATTATTTAGTCTATTGATTTATGTGTCATAAATGGTAGATTTGCCCTGTGTTTAAAAACAAAAATAACCAAATCTGAGGTTTTTACTATGCATGACAAACTTGCTAATACAATGGAATTTCCACCAGAAACACCTCAACCAAATATTTACCCTCTGAGCTGGGAAAACAAAACCTCAAAGGCTGAGGAAATCTGGGATGCTTCCCTCCGTGAAGCATGGAATCCAAAGGATCTGCCATGGGATACCTTTGATGTTTCAAGTTATTCATGGGAAGAGCGCGAAGCGATGGCGTATTGGTGGACTCTGCTGTCGGTATTCGATGCGTCAGCGCCTCCAGTCTTTGCTGAAGCTTTCATCAAAACCTATGAAGACCATGAAGAAGATGCGATCCGTCGTTGCTTCTTCTCTGTAACCCGCGATGAGCAAAACCACGAGCAGATGTGTGGTATGGCAATCACTAAACTGTTGGAATGCAGTACTCCACTGGAATATGAGCCTAAAACCGAGCTTGGCAAGCGTCTGAAGCGCAATACCGCTTGGTTGTACTACAACGGTGGTCGTTATTGGGGCGGTTATAAAAAAGCAGTACCAAAATACAGCCTGGCTGTTTTGTTCAGTTCCTTCCTGATGGGTGAGATTGCTGCGGCAACCATCTTTAAGCAGATGTCCATAAGCTGTGAAGAGCTGGTATTCCAGGAAGCGTTCAAAAACATCGGTCGTGATGAAGGTCGTCACATGGCGATCTGTCTGTCTCTGATGGAGCGTGATTATCCGAGCCTGTCTAAGGAAGATAAGAGCGTTATTACCAAGCAGATTCGTGCGGGTTACCTGTTTCTATCAGCGGTTCTGTATGAGCCACCAGCAGAGTTTTGGGATCTTCCAGAAGACTTTATAGCTACACAGCGTGAAGCTGAAGAGATTGCTCGTGGAGCGGGCTTCGGTATCCCTTCACACGAAGCGAAGAAAGAAAACTGGCGCGAAGCGATGCTCAACCTGAAAGCGGTTTTGGATAAGTACGATACTCCATTCCCAGCGATTCCAGAAGTGGGTATCACTGGTGAAGAAGTAACTCAGGCGGATCTGGATTCTGCGGATATCATTCCTATCTTCTGATCACCGTCCGAGAGTTAACAAGCAGCCGTCGGACATAATCCGCTCGGCTGCTTTATTTTATCTAAGAATAAATATGCTGTTACAGGGCTAGCTGATGAAGATCAGAGCCCGGAGGTAAGTATGACTACGATCCGTTTATCCCCGTCAGGTAAAGAAGTTGAAGCTAAATCCGGTGAAACTGTACTGGAAACCCTTGAAAATGCCGGTTATGCCCTGCCGAATAATTGCCGGGCTGGCGCTTGTGGTGAATGTAAAGTAAAGGTCTTGGATGGCGAGTTCGACCAAGGCCTTGTGATGGATATGGCGTTGTCTCAGGAAGAGCGGGCAGAAGGTTTTGGCCTGATGTGTATGTGTAAACCACTCAGCTCGACTCTTGAGATTGACTGGGGCACCGATGACGCGATGCCGAAACTGTTTCCGCCTAAGGAAAATGTCCGCTGCATGATTGTCGATCGGATCGAACGTACCCCTCGTATCGCTGAGATCCGCTTACGCCCAGTTGGCGAAGCTATTCGTTTTTGGCCGGGGCAGTATGTGAGTCTGACGGATACTACCCGCTCTGTAACACCACGATCCTACTCAATTGCCAACGCTCCTCGTCCAGACGGTGAGATTATACTGCAGATCACACGGGTGCCTGAAGGTGAAACCAGTAACTGGGTGCATGATGAAGTACACCCGGGCACGATGATTAATCTGTCGGGCCCATACGGTACGTTTATCGGCGACCCAAGTACCGATGCTCCGGTACTTTGTCTAGCCGCGGGCACTGGTCTGGCACCGATTATGGGCTTGGCGGATGCGGCATTGCGTCGGGGATACAATAAGCCGGTGCACTTGATGTTCTCTGCCCGAAAAGAGGAAGATCTGTACTGCAAGGGGCAGTTAGAATTGTGGAATGTACGCCATCGTCGTTTCAAGTTTATTCCGACTTTAACCCAGGAAGATAAAGACGGTATTCTCCGTGGTCGTATTCCTAATATTCTAAAAGATCACTATCCAGACCTGTCAAAACATGCGATCTATATTGCGGGTAGTCCTGAATTTGTTGATGCCTGTATTGATGCTGCGAAAAAGCTAGGTGCTGAGGATGATATGATCCATACCGAAGGTTTCTTTGATCAGGCTTTGCCGGAAACGCCTGCGACAGACCGATTAGTCTGACTGTCAGATAATGACAAACGCCGGCCCTGATTTAGATCAGGGTCGGCGTTTTTGTATGGGGCACAACTTTATCGGAGAGCATGATTTTTCGTGCGTCGGACCAATTCCCTTTGTATTCTTGTAGTTAATCATTCTTTCTTAGATGTTGAAGAGGGCTGAAAGGTCACTCCATTCCAATCGGGCTGACCGGGTGTTACAGGTATGGAAACAGATAAAACTGAAATTGCATTTACCACCGCAGGTCTGACCAAAGTTTATGGTGAAGGCAGTGCGACGGTGCATGCTCTTCGAGGTGTTGATCTGCAAATTCCTCAGGGAGAGTTGGTGGTTTTACTCGGGGCCTCGGGCAGCGGAAAATCGACCCTGCTGAATATTCTAGGCGGGTTGGATCAGCCATCCTCGGGACAAGTGAGTTTTTTTGAACAGAACCTGAGTCGCATGAATGATGCTGATCTGACCCTCTATCGCCGCGACCATATCGGCTTTGTCTTCCAGTTTTATAATCTGATGCCAAGCCTTACTGCGCGCGAAAATGTCGAGCTGGTGACCGAAATTGCAGAAAATTCACTTAGCCCGGAAGAAGCTCTGGCGCTGGTGGGGTTGAGTGAACGGATGGATCACTTCCCGGCGCAATTGTCAGGAGGTGAGCAGCAACGGGTGGCAATTGCCCGGGCGGTGGCAAAGCAGCCCAGAGTATTGTTCTGTGATGAGCCCACCGGGGCGCTAGACAGTACCAGTGGCCGACAGGTGATGGAGGTACTGCAGCAGGTGAACCGGGAACTGGCGACTACGGTGGTTATTATTACTCATGCCGCAACGATTGCGGGCATGGCCGATCGGGTGATTCATTTTGCTGACGGGCAGATCAGAAAGATTGATCTGAACGATCAAAAAACCTTAGCGCAAAACCTTGTCTGGTGAGCATTTTTTTATGCGCATGCTAACTGGTCTCTCACCTCTTGATCGTAAACTATTGCGGGACTTGTGGCGTATGAAGGGCCAGGCGTTGGCGATTGCGCTGGTGATCGCTCTGGGTGTGCTGATGCTGGTGATGATGAATGGTCTGGTTCGGTCGCTTGAAGATACCCGAACGGCCTATTATGAACGCCATCGACTTGCGCAGGTCTTTGCTCCTTTGCAACGGGCTCCCCAGTCACTCCTGGCACGGGTAGCCGTACTAGAAGGGGTGACGGCAGTTGCAGGTAGGGTGACGGGTAGTGCTTTGATAAATATTCATGGCCAACCACTACCGCTGAGTGCTCAGGCCGTATCGCTGCCTGATCGGGGCGAGGCCAGACTTAATGATATCTACCTTACCTCCGGAAGGCGTCCCGATCCCTCCCATGAGGATGAGATCATTCTGTTGCAGGATTTCGCCAAAGCCCATGGATTGAAGTCCGGTGATCCTCTGTCAGCAACGATGCACGGTGCCCGTAGAACCTTCAGGATTGTCGGTTTGGCCCAGGCCCCTGAATTTCTATATTCAGCGGCTCCTGGGGAGTTTGTTCCCGATGATGCCCGGTTTGCGGTGATCTGGATGAGCCAATCAGCGCTGGCGGCGGTCTACGATATGAACGGTGCTTTCAATCAACTGCTGTTGGGAACCTCTGCGGGCAGTTCCCTGCCAGCGATTCTTGATCGGGTCGATACTCTGCTGGAGCCCTATGGTGGTTTGGGGGCTTATGGGTTGGCGGATCACGTTTCTAATCGTTTTATCGAAGAGGAGATCAGCGGTCTGAGGGTCTCCAGTCGTACGGTGCCGCCGGTGTTTTTGGCGGTGGCGGCCTTTCTCCTCAATATCGTCATTTCCAGAATGATTCAGTCGGAGCGGGAGCAGATTGGTCTGCTGAAAGCTTTTGGTTACAGAGATATTGAAATTACTCTGCATTATTTGAAGTTTATTTTTGTCATCGCTGTTGGCGGGGCGCTGATCGGGTGTTTGCTGGGGGTTATCTCCGGTAGAAGTTTGGCGCAGGTCTATCAAAGTTATTACAAATTCCCTTTTCTGTTGTTCCAGGTCGACCCGATGACCTTTCTGATCGGTGTTCTGGTGAGCATTCTGGCTGCGGCTGCGGGGGGGATGGTGGTGTTGCAGTCCGTTTTCCGTCTCACGCCCGCGGTGGCGATGCAGCCACCGGCGCCCGCAGATTATAGTCGCTCTGCTGCGCTGGCTTCATTTCTGAAACGCTTTCTGGACCAGCCGGGGCGGATGGTTGCCCGTCGACTGCTGCGCCAGCCCGGCAGAGCCGCTGGCGGAGTGATCGGTATCGCGGCAGGGATGTCATTGGCGGTGGCGATGCTCAATGTAATGAGCGCTTTTGATCGGACTCTGGAATTGAGTTTTAGTCTGATCGACCGGAGTGATCTGTCGGTGAGCTTCGTTGAATCGTTATCTGACAAGGTATTGTATGAGTTACAGAGTATTGATGGTGTTATAGAGGTGGAGCCCGTACGCACCGTTGCTGTTCTGTTCAGCAATGGCCAGCACAGTTACCGGGGGGCTATAACCGGGCTGCCTCCGGCTGTCAGACTTAACCGGGCGCTGGATGTTCGACAGCAAACCATTCCGATGCGCTCAGAGGGGGTTGTGTTGGGAACCGCACTGGCCGATATTCTCCAGGTGAAGCCGGGAGATATGCTAAGCCTGGATGTCAGAGAGGGGCGCCAACCGCAGTTACAGGTTCCGGTGACCGGGGTGGCAGACACATTAATCGGTTCCCCCGCTTATATGGCATTGGGTAGCCTGAATCGTGTCCTGCGAGAGCCGAATCGGGTATCAGGGGCTTATCTGCGCATTGATAGTGCAAAGCAAGATACAATTTATAGGCAGATTAAAGCGTTGCCAGCGATTGCCGGGGTGAGTCTTAAACAGGAAGCCCGCGAGGCGTTTCAGACGCTGATTGATACCAGTGCCGGCGCAGTGCGTTATCTGATGGCGGCCATAGCCGGGGTGATTACTTTTGGTATTGTCTATAACAGTGCGCGTATCGCCTTTGCTGAGCGAGCCCGGGATCTTGCCAGCCTCAGAGTCATAGGCTTTACCCGTGGGGAAACTGCGTTTGTGCTGTTGGCTGAGCTGGGTATCATTACATTGCTGGCGTTACCGCTGGGTGGGCTGTTCGGATATTTCCTGGTATTTGCTATATCTGAAGGCTTTAGTACCGATCTTTATAGGGTGTCGGCGGTGTTTGTGCCGCAAAGCTATGGGATAGCGGCGCTAGCCGTCATTATCGCGGCATTATTGTCAGGCTGGTTGGTAAAGCGAGATATCGACCGGATAGATCTGGTTTCAGCTTTGAAAGTAAGGGAGTAGTGAAGTTATGGCATCAAAACGGTCGGGGCACTGGTTATTGCTGGGTTGTGTTGCTGTTGTCGTGTTGCTGTTGGTCTGGGCGTTTATGCCACGGGCACTGCTGGTGGATATTGGTGTTGTCCAGCGGGGCGCTATGCATGAAACCATCGATGATGAGGGTAAAACACAGGTACGGGATGCCTATGTTGTCTCAACGCCGGTCACCGGAAGGCTATTACGCATCGATGTTGAGCCGGGTGACCGGGTAGTTCAAGACAAAACGGTAGTGGCCCGTATGCTGCCATCCAACCCTGTCGCACTGGATAGTCGCAGTCGTGAACAGGCCCGCGCTGCTGTTTCATCAGCGGAGGCGGCCGTGCGGCTGGCCCGGGCAGAGCTCAATAAAGCGATGGCTGATACCGAGTTGAGTAGTGCCGAATTGGGCCGCATCAGTGATTTGCAAAAACGCGGAGCGATCAGTGTATCTGCTTTAGATAAAGCCAAACAGACTTCGCGTGCCTCCAGCGCCCAGCTGGATATGGCGAAAGCCGCTATTTCAATGCGCCAGGCTGATCTGGCAACCGCCCGGTCACAGTTGATTACCTTTGTGCCGGGGCAGGCTGATAACAGTGCTGCAGGCTCCGATGTGATCAATATACTGGCACCGCACTCCGGTAGCATTTTGCGGGTGCTGCAGGAAAGTGAAACGACGCTGCCAGCAGGGCAGGCGATCTTGGAAATCGGCGACATCAACGAAGCGCTGGAGGTGGTTGTTGAACTGCTATCCACCGATGCGGTAAAGGTGACGGCGGGTAATCGGGTGATTATCGAAAACTGGGGTGGAGCGAATGTTCTTGAGGGCGTTGTCGAGAAAGTTGAACCTTGGGGTTTTACCAAGTTCTCAGCCCTGGGTGTAGAGGAGCAACGGGTAAAAACCACCATTCAGTTTGCCAGCGATAACGAGCAGCGTGCCAGCCTTGGGCATGGCTTCAGAGTAGAGGCCCGGATCGTTATCTGGGAGCAATCTGACGCACTCACTGTTCCCTCCAGCGCTTTGTTCCGGGATGGCAGTCGTTGGGCGGTCTATGTGATTGAATCGGGTGTGGCAAGACTGAGGGCCGTTGAGGTGGATCATAACAACGGCATCAGTGCTGAAGTGTTGGGCGGTCTCGAAGAAGGCGAACAGATCGTGCTCTATCCGCCCGCAGAACTGAGTGATGGGAGCAAGGTGAAACCCCGCAGTATCCAAGATTAGTAGGGTTTCGATGTCTCCGCTTTGGTGGAGTGAGTTCTATTTTGAATAATTCTTAGGTTAAGCCGTCGGTCAGTTAGCCTGATGTGGTGTTTGGTATTAGGGGTTGTCGCCAATAATGAAGGTTAGATCTGATTACCTTTGGCTGACTTTTGATCGGTATCCGATCATTCAAAACCAACCGAGCGAGCGATTTCCGCTCCTAATTGGCTGGCTGAGCGCTATTTAGGTTATGCTTTATGGACTGATGTGCATGGTTCTATTCTTGCATATGCTTTATTCACAAAAATAATAGTGTTCAGATCGCAGGCCTCACTTTTGAATGATGAACATTCTGTAATTCGACATATTCGGTCACAAGAAACAGGAATCTCTTCCGATGAAGAGTTGCTGCAAACAAGTACGTCAAAAAATCGATTAGCTACTAAATATTTATGGCTGTCATTATTGGTGGCGCTTGTCCCCTTGGTAGGCTTCGCGAGCTTATACGACACTTATTTTTCTCAACTTGTCTCTCGTTTAACCGAGCAGCAGCTTTCAACGCCTATGGCGGCTAAACAAAATGAATTTCGGGTATTTCTTCGAGAGCGTAAATATGAACTGCAAGCGTTAGCCGATCAGTTTGATAATCCTGATTTCTATACACCTAATGGGCGGTACGCTATCTCCTCTGAATTAGAGGGATTATTGCGCTTACAGGTGGATACGAGAAGTGTGTATGGTGTTGTGTTCTTCGATCAAAAAGGACAAGTCGTCTGGACATTTCCTGAGGAGCAGACGGTTAAGCCCGCTTCGCTAATTCATATGCATGATTTTGAAGACGCAGAATTGATTGGGCCGTCTGCTTATTCAATTGAGAGACCTTCATCCGTTATTCTTCGACAGTCAGGCAGACATGAATCAAGCGAAAATCGAGGGAGTATTGGCCTGATTCTTCGCTTTAACTCGCTAACTGAGGTCTTTCGAGGGCTTGGTCATGGGGGTTCAGTACGGGTTTTGCTGCAGGCGGGGGATGATAATATGTATGACGTTGTCGGTCAGCCTTCTCCGATAATCAGTACTTCAACACAGCAACGCACGCTCCTCCCCGGTTGGATTCTGCATGTGATACAAGACCCTGAACTAGTTATGATGCCGGTTGAAGCAATGCGCTATTGGTTGCTTTTACTGATGGCCTGCACTGTTGCCGGGCTGCTGTGGTTGCATATGAGTATCTCTCGACGATTAAATCGGCAGGTTGAAAGTTTGATTGATAGTGTGGAAAAAGTCGCTCTGGGTAATCTGGAAACTCCCGTGGCTATTGTACAAGGGGTGGAAATGCACCGCCTTACTCAAGCCATAGAGCGTATGAGACTTCAACTGAAGGCGTTTATTCGGTCAACCCTGGCAATAGAACGACAGGCAACCCTAGGACAGTTAGCGGCAGGTCTTGCACATGATATCAGGAACCCCCTGACGACCATTCGTACGACGGTAGCGGCGCTTTCTCGTAGAGAGAGAAACCCCGAAAGCCGAGAGATGATGGCGTTGGTAGAGGAGGAGATTGACAGAGTAAATGATGTATTGGAGAACTTACTAAACTTTGCCCGCCCCCGAGATCCTTATGCCACCCGGCTAGATACCGCTGAATTGCTGAATAGTATTGTGACTCTGGTAGGTGCGTCAGCACGTAATCAGGGAATAAAATTAAGCGTTGATAGTGTGGACTCGTTAGTCATTTGGGCCGATGAAGGTCATATCAGACAGATTTTGATGAATCTTATATTGAATGCGTTGGAAGCGATGTCAGTTAAGGGCAGTACGATATTGCTTCGGGCAGTTAAATCAGCAAATGAGATTAAAGTGTCAGTCAGTGATGATGGTCAGGGCATGCCAGATGATATTCAAGCTCATATTATGGAGCCTTTTTATACAACCAAGCCTGCAGGAACAGGCTTGGGATTGGCAATCTGTGCAACCCTGGCTAAAAGTAATGGTGGGCGGCTGATGATAGAAAGTATTGATAGTAGCGGCACAAAGGTGACGGTGTTTCTTCCTGCCGCCTCTGAGGAGGAGTACGAATGAATAATGCGATTTCGGTTCTGGTAATAGATGATGAGCGAAACCTGGTGCGTAGTATCGGTTTCTCCCTTAAGGATGAAGGGATGCAAGTGACAGGAGCCTATACCGGGAGCGAAGGTATAGAGTCTGCAAAAGTTTTAAGCCCTGATGTCGTGTTACTAGACCTTGGACTGCCAGATATATCCGGGATCAAAGTATTAGTTCAATTGAAAGCACAGTATCCAGACCTACCAGTGATAATGATATCTGCCCATGGAGACACTCGATCAGCAGTTAAAGCCGTTAAAGAAGGAGCTATCGACTACATCACCAAGCCGTTTGATGTTGAGGAGCTGGTGTTGTTGATACGGCGTAGCACTGAACGTATCAGAATGCTTCGTGAAATCCGTTTTCTTCGAGAACGTAATACAGAGACAGGTCCATTAGTTGGCAGTAGTAAAGAGATGTCAATGCTACGCACAGCGATCGAATTAGTTGGGCAGAGCTCGGGTAAAACCGTATTGATTACTGGGCCTTCAGGGACAGGTAAAGCGTTGGTCGCCCGTGCTCTCCATGACTTTCGTTTTACTAATGCACCCTTTATTGAAGTCAATTGTGCGGCCTTGCCAGAACAGTTGATTGAGGCTGAATTGTTTGGCGCGGAGCGGGGGGCTTATACGGGGGCTAATCAGCGTAGAGCAGGTTTGATTGATCTAGCTGATGGAGGGACACTTTTTTTAGATGAGATTGGTGAGATCCCTTTGCATCTTCAAGCTAAGCTACTTAGCTTTCTTGAAAATCGCAACTATCGCCCGGTGGGAGCAGGCAGGGAGCGTCAGGCGAATGTGTTTGTGGTAGCTGCTACAAACCGTAATTTGAAAGAGGATGTCGACTCAGGAGTTTTTAGAGCGGATTTGTTTTATCGGTTGAATGTGCTGCCAGTGGATATTCCCGGACTATCGCAACGAGATAGGGATGTGATCCTTCTGTTAACCCATTTCAGTGAGTTATTTGCCAAACAGGAAGGATGTGAGCCGATACAGCTGGAAGATTCAGTTCTAAGTCTGTTGGAACAATATGATTGGCCAGGAAATATCCGGGAATTGAAAAACTTGATGGAGCGATTGACTATTCTCTATCCGGGTAAACAGATTACGGTTGATATGTTGCCTGTCGAGTTTCATAGCGGTAAGCGTGGGGTTCCAGAAGTTAAAGATGATTATCGTGAAGCGGTTGAAGATCATGAACGTCAGTTGATTTTGGACGCACTTAAAGAGTCCGATTGGCGAAAAGGTTTGGCTGCCGAAAAACTGGGAATATCCCGACATGCCTTAAAGCGCAGGATACAACGGCTTAATTTGGAGAATGAAGGATGATTTCCAGAATGTTCGGGATCATTCTGTTGTTGGCTACTATTACTGTCGAGGGGGCGGAGTTGTCCGTTGGTGCTTCTGAGGCAGAGGCTCAAGAAACAGTTGGTTGCTTATTTCCAATGAGTGGTAGAGGTGGATTATATGGCCGTGACAGTGTTGCTGGTATTCAGTTGGCTTTTGAACATATAAAAGCGCAACCTTATCAAAGTCCTCCTATACGCGTTCTATTTTCGGACACTAGTTCTAAGGCTTCTAAAGCGGCAAGGCAGGTAAGAAACTTTGTCCGTCAGAATAAAGTACGTTTCATCTGTGGAGTGGTCAACTCTTCGATTGCGTTGCAGGTCGCTCAGGTAGCTCAGGAGGAGAAAGTTTTCTTTATTGGTACTGACCATGCTTCATCGCGGCTCACAGGTGGCGAGCCGAACCGGTTTTACTTTCGGGTGAATAATAATTCTGAACAATCGATGCGGGCCGCTGCAAGTTATATTCGTAAAACCTTTATTAAGGGGAGTGCTAAGAATCCTTTACGCTTGGCATATATAGGCCCTGATTATGATTATGGTTATCAGGCATGGAAAGACTTACGGTTATGGTTGAATAAGGAAAAGGTGCATTATCAGGTTGAAACTGTACTCTGGCCGGAGCTTTATGAGTCGGATTACTCTCATTATCTGGAAGCCTTACTCGATAAAGATGTTGATTTAGTTGTAAATTCTCTCTGGGGTGGTGATCTGGTTGCTTTCATTCAACAAGCGAATCAGACCTCTCTGTTTGAGCACGCGCGCTTTGCTAACTTTGATACAGGTGGTAACTACGAAGTGTTATCTGCTCTGGGGGAGAATATGCCAGCGGGGCTTATTTTATCGTCAAGGCACCATAATAATTGGCCTGAGACGGAACATAATCGTTGGTTCGTAGAACGTTTCTATGAATTGACCGGGCGATATCCATCCTATGCTGCTGAGGGCGCTTATTCCGGTATTCTAGCGATATCTGAGGCGCTTCGACTAGCAGGTCCTGATGCCGATAATGATCTAATACGAGAAAAATTAGCTAGTCTTACCCTGACTCTTCCTGAAGACCCTGATCAGTTTAGCTCCTACATGAACCCGCGTAATCATCAGTTACAGCAAGCCATTGCTATCGGTGAAACCGTACCTGATGATCGCTATCCTCCGGCACGTATGATGTTAGGTAATTGGGTAATATATCGGCCGGCTGGCCCCGATTAAAGCTAGTGATCTAGCCAATTTCTTTTATCTATCCTCTTATTTCCCCTTGAATTTTCGTACACCTCCTCTAGAGCATTAGGCTCAGCTCGGCGTATTACTTTACGTTGAGTAATCTTTAATAACAGGCTTACAACGTTGTAATTCTTCGTATCTATTTCTGATCGGAAGCAGCGCATCCGCGGCGCTCACAGTTGATCGGAATTCGATCTTTTTTATATGTTTCTCGACGCCGAAATAATAATAAATTCTTTTTAAACAAATGGTTACGTCTATTCCTCTCTCTTGGTATGTAGGTTGCAATATATGCTTCAGGGCAATGCAAAGAGCGATAGAGAAGTCGTTCCCCATTCTTCATTTGAAGGCCAGTGTATCGCCCCTAACTAACAACGACAAAAAAATGAGAAGGCGAAAATTAATGATCACATCCTTTGTTAAAAAGTCCACTTTAGCTGGGTTGCTTGTCGCTTCGGCGGTTGCTCAACCGGTACTAGCCGCCGATGAGTATAAATTAGGTCTGGTTACTTTTCTTTCAGGTGGTGCGGCAGGTCCTTTTGGCGTTCCTGCTAAGAATGCTGCTGATTTAGTGTTGGAGACCCTGAATGCAGGAGGCCTTCCTGCACCCTATAACATGAAAGGCATAAACGGCCGTACCATTAAACCGGTATATGTAGATGAAGCCGGTGGAGCCACCAAGCAGGCTTCTGAGTTACGTAATCTTGTTGAGCGTCAAGGAGTTGACTCGGTAGTCGGTTATATCTCATCTGGGGATTGTTTAGCGGTGCCAGCCGTAGCTGAAGAGCTAAAGACATTGACTGTGCTATTTGATTGCGGAACACCTCGAGTATTTGAAGATAGTAGTTATCAGTATGTGTTTCGCACCGGTCCTACCGCAACGATGGATAATGTAGCCGCCTCTCACTATATCAAGGAGATGTTTCCAAAGTTGGATTCCGTTTCAGGTATAAACCAGAACTACTCTTTTGGTCATGAATCATGGGCTGACTTCAATGGGTCGCTAAACAAACTGATCCCAAATGTTGAAGTTACCACTAAGCAATTCCCGAAAATTTATGCGGGACAGTATGGGGCTGAGATTTCAGCGCTTATGGTTAATTCGGCTAACGTTATTCACTCCTCGTTCTGGGGTGGCGATATGGAAGCCTTCCTGCTACAGGGCTCTGCACGAGGATTGTTTGAAGATCAGACCGCAGTGCTGACCACCGGTGAAAGTGCTATGTATCGTCTGGAAGGCCAGATTCCTGAAGGAACTATTCTAGGAGGGCGTGGGCCATTCGGTATTTATGCGCCGGATAATGCGCTTAATCGTTGGTTCCGTGAAGCTTATATCGCTCGTTTTGAAACAGCACCAACCTACCCCGCTTATAAAATGGTTCAGGGTATTTTTGGTCTGAAACTGGCAACAGAAAAAGCGGCTGAAAAGGTAAAAGGTCAGCCTACCACCGAGGATGTCGTTTCAGCATTCGAGAACCTTGTGTATGAAGGTCCTGGTGGCACAGTCTCAATGAATATGGGGAATGGTCATCAGGCTTCTATGGAGATGGTATACGGACGTTATTCTCATAAAAGCGGAGAGCCATCAGTGACTGATGTTCGCCGTTATCCGGCTGCATGTGTAAACCCACCTGAAGGTATGTCTTCGATTGAATGGATTGAAAAAGGGATGCCTGGCGCTAAATGTAATTAAGTATCTCATGTTGGCCTGGTAGCTCATTGCTACCGGGCCTCTTCTCTTTCTCTGTCAGTTAAATCAGGAGCTATATCGATGAAACTGGTAATTGCGATGTTGATGGATGGCGTTATATACGCATCCTGGCTGTTTATAATCGCTGCAGGTCTAACGCTCATCTATGGTGTGATGAGAATTCTTAATATGGCTCATGGTAGTTTCTACGCCATAGGCGCTTATTCAGGAGCCTCGTTAGTAGGTTTTTATCTTGCCGGTGGTTATCCACCCTGGGGTGCTTATTTGATGTTGCTGGGTGCCGCAATTGTTAGCGGTGCTCTGGTCGGGATCCTGATCGAACGTGGTTTACTAAGAATCATGTATGGGCGTGATGAAGTGGTCATGATTCTGGTGACCTATGCCATTTTATTAATCCTGGAAGATGTGATTAAGCTGATCTGGGGCGTTGATGCTTATTTTGCGTATCAGCCTTATACACTTCTCGGCCGCACAAAAATGGCGGGCATCTCATTTGCCAATTATGACATTGCGCTGATTTTCGTCGCCGCAAGCATATGCTTCTTGTTGTGGTGGGGACTTAATCGGACGCGTCAAGGCAAGCTTCTACAAGCGGTTATTCATGATCGTGATACCGCTGCTTTTCTGGGAATCAATGTCACAAAAATGTTTTCAATAACCTTTGTTATTGGTGCCGTACTGGGTGCGCTTGCAGGTTCTCTGACAGCCCCCGGTATCTCCGTGATGCCGGGTATTGGTGTTGAAGTCATTATTCTGGCTTTTGCTGTGGTTGTTATTGGCGGTTTAGGCAGTGTTGGTGGTGCGCTTATGGGGGCTCTTATTGTCGGTCTGGCCCGTTCTGCGGCCGTTCATCTTTACCCAGAGGCAGAGCTATTCGTTATTTATGGCGTTATGGGCTTAGTACTTGCCTTTAGACCTCAGGGTTTGTTTGCCATTGCTACTGCAAGGAAAATTTAATATGAGAAATTCAACGCTGCTTGTGCTTGGCGCAGGTGTTGCAGTTATGGCTGCAGGCATGGTGATGCCCGGTTGGTTGACCTTTCTTTTGACGCTGGCACTGGCTAAAGGGCTGGTTGTCATGGGGTTGTTACTGTTGATGAAGGCGGGCCTAGTGTCATTTGGTCAGGGGCTTTATTACTGTCTCGGGGCCTATTGTGTAGGTGTCGCAGGGGACTATCTGGAAACCCAGAATGCGCTGTTTCTGATGCTTATAGCGGTTGTTGTGTGTGTCGCATTAGCCGCGGTTATAGGCCTTCTGTTATGCCGCTATCGGGACATATTTTTTGCTATGTTTTCTATGGCATTTTCAATGATTCTTTACGGCGTTCTGGTTAAGAGTTCAGCGTTCGGTTCCTCTGATGGTTTTAATGTTAAGCCACCATTGCTATTTGGCTGGACTCCGACTGGCGAGCCAGGGCCATTGATGGCATACGGGTTAGCAGTAACGGCGGTGACTGTCGTCGGTATTTTTGTATGGAACTACCTCCGTTCCCCTATGGGCTACGCAGGCGAGGCGGTGCGTGAGAATGAAATAAGAGTTGAATATCTAGGCTCTTCTGTACGCCGAATTATCTACATTAAATATCTTTTAGCAGCGGCGATGGCCGGACTGGGAGGAGGGATAACCGCTCTGGCTGCAGGCCACATTGACCCGGAAATGGCCTATTGGACCACATCCGGAGAGTTTGTATTCATTGCGCTCATGGGGGGAACGGGCCATGTTGCCGGGCCTGTGATTGGGGCCGTTTTGTTCGAATTGATCAGAACCTATGCGTTTCAGATATCGCCTTATACCTGGCAGATGATTTTGGGTATTGCACTGCTGGCTATCATTCTTTACCTGCCAAAAGGTGTTTGGTCTCTGGTCGAGCGTTTCACTAAGGAGAAGACGTCATGAGTGCTTTATTAGAAACACGCTCATTAGCTCGAAACTTCGGAGCAGTGACAGCCGCCGCAGATATTGATGTCAGCATCAATGCGGGAGAGATCGTCGGTGTAATAGGTTCAAACGGTGCGGGTAAAACCACGTTTATCAATATGGTGACTGGATATCTGCAGCCTAGCAGTGGCGACATATTGTTCAAGGGTAAAAGTATTGTAGGGAAGAATCCACGTCAGGTTATGCGGGCAGGGATATGCCGTTCTTTTCAGGTGGCGCAGTTGTTTCCTGAATTGACGGTACTGGATAACGTTTTAATCGCTTACGGGCTAATGCAGCATCGAGTACTGCCAATGTTTCGTCCTTTGGCGACAGGAAACAGTATTAAACAGGCTGAAAACTTGCTTCAAGAGTATGGCATTGAGAGCTACCTGCCCGAAAAGGTGATGACGTTGCCGCAAGGGGTAAGGAAGTTGCTGGATATAGCGCTGGCAATGCTCCGTGAGCCGGAAGTCCTTCTGTTAGATGAGCCCACCTCAGGTGTTGCTATCGACGATAAATTCGACCTGATGGATACCGTTATGCAGGCGGTACGTAAATCGGGAGCAGGGGTGTTGTTTGTTGAACATGATATGGAGGTTATCGCTCGTTATTCAACTCGCTTAATCGCTTTCTATGACGGACGAGTGTTGGCAGATGGTCCGGTTGCAGAGGTTATGGACAATGAAAAAGTGAAAGAGTTGGTTACCGGACATCACCTTGAAATCGATTATAAGCGGGAGGTGGCCCATGCTTAAACTTTCATCTATCAACACCTATATTGCGGGAACACCTATTTTACGCGATGTAAATATGCACATTGAATCTGGTGTGCTGGTGGGTCTTATCGGGCGAAATGGCGCAGGCAAGACCACTCTGATGCGCACAGTGATGGGGCTACTTACTCCATCATCCGGCAGCATCATCATTGAAGGTCAGGATATGACCGCTTTAGCTCCACACTTTCGTTCTCAGTCAAAAGTTGGCTATATGCCAGAAGATCGTCAGTTAGTCCCAACATTGACGGTCGAAGAAAATATTCTAATTCCTGCATGGGCAAACAAACTACCTGAAGCAGAGGCCAGGCTTGCCTGGGTATATGAACTTATGCCTGAAGTTGAGGCGTTCGCCGATCGTAAAGCACTTCAGCTTTCTGGCGGACAGCAGAAGCTGGTTTCTCTGGCCCGGGCGATGATGAGTGGTAGCCATCTGCTGTTACTTGATGAGCCTTTCGAAGGCGTTGCTCCGGCGCTATCGCGCCGCTTAGCCAGTGTATTGCACACCCTGAAAGATGAGGGACTGACAGTGCTGATTTCAGAGTCTGATTATAGTCATTCAGCTGATCTGGTTGACCAGGTTTACACCATCGAACGAGGTGCCGTCTCAGCACCAAAGCAGATTAATGGAGAAGTAGCATGAACAGTTTCGTTTTTAATTTCCCTAAGCAGTTTATTTGTAAGCCCGGTGCGGTCAAAGAGTTAGGTGACATCTGCCTGCGAGTTGTAGGTAAGCGAGTTTTGATTGTGACTGATCAGGGTATTGTTAATGCTGGGTTGCTCCAGCCTGTCATAGATGTGCTTAAAGCTGCCGCTATAGAGCCGATTATTTTCGACAAGGTAGAAGCTGATCCAGCTGAATCTATTGTATTAGCCGCTACCGGACAGGCGATCGCTGAAGGGGTTGACGGTGTAATCGGTTTGGGTGGCGGCTCCTCTATGGACGTGGCTAAACTGGTCGCACTGTTGGCCAAAGGGGAGGAAGTTCTAGAGGATATTTATGGGGTAAACCTTGTTAAGGGGCGTAGATTACCACTGATTCAGATTCCTACGACCGCAGGTACTGGCTCTGAAGTTACCGCTGTGGCTATTATCACCGTCGGTGAGGGAGAGAAGAAGGGAGTTGTTTCGGATCAACTACTACCGGATCTTGCTTTACTAGATGCAGAACTGACCTTAGGGCTGCCGCCCATAGTAACTGCGACAACGGGAGTTGATGCCATGGTACATGCTATTGAGGCATACACTTCGCATAACCCAAACCATAACCTGATTTCCGATGCTGTCGCTAAAGAAGCACTGGTTTTACTAGGAGGAAATATTCAGGCTGCGATCACTGATGGTCGCAACCTTGAGGTCCGCTCTAACATGCTGCTGGGCTCAATGCTGGCAGGCCAGGCGTTTGCAAATTCACCGGTTGCGGCTGTTCATGCGTTGGCTTATCCCCTTGGTGGGATCTATCACTTGTCCCACGGACTGACAAATGCCTTGGTTCTGCCTCATGTGATGCGTTTTAACCAAGTTGTTTGTGCCGATCTTTATGCTGCTTTGGCGCCGCTGGTCTTTCCTGAATTAAGGGCTATAGAAAATAGCGAAGACCGAAGTAATGCATTTATTGATGCCTTGGCTGAGCTTAACGTTTCTCTAGGCATTAAAGACCGGTTACGGGATTACGATATTCCGGAGTCTGCAATACCAAAGTTAGCGGAAGACGCAATGAAGCAGACGCGTTTGTTGGTCAATAATCCACGAGAAGTCAGCATCGATGATGCACTGGCAATCTATCAAGCGGCTTGGTGAGGAATAATATGTCTGATTTAACAAAGTTGGAAACCCGTGCGGACTACCCGTATTTTATTACTATCCCAACCCGGTGGATGGATAACGATGTATACGGGCATGTTAATAACGTGCAGTACTACAGTTATTTTGATACGGCAGTGAACAAGTATCTGATCGATCAGGGTGTGTTGGATATTTATAACAGTGAGGTTATAGGACTGGTTGTCGAGACTCAGTGTAAGTACTACAGCAGCATTGCTTTCCCCGATGACATCATCGCTGGTGTAGCGGTAACCCGCTTGGGCAATAGTTCCGTTCGCTACGAGATTGGCCTGTTTCTCGAGGGGCAGGATAAACCGTCAGCGCAGGGGTATTTTATTCATGTGTATGTTGACCGTGCGACTCAGCGGCCGGTATCTCTACCTGCTGATCTACGTGAAACCTTAGAACAACTCTCAGTCTGAGGAGGCTTTCATGGAACTAAATAATGTTGACTTGCTGCAGTCTCAATCATTCATCAACGGGCAGTGGTGTGGTGCTGAGAATGGCAAACTGTTTCTTGTTAAGAACCCTGCAACCGGGGACACTATCGCGGAAGTAGCCGATCTTGATGCTGAGGATGTGACCAAGGCTATTAGCGCTGCAAACGATGCATGGGCCGGATGGCGAGCCCGAACGGGTAAGGAGCGCAGTGCTGTATTACGTTGCTGGTTTGATCTGATTATTGAAGCGCAGGATGATCTCGCGAAAATTATGACGACGGAACAAGGTAAACCCGTCAATGAGGCACGCGGTGAAGTGCTTTACGGAGCCTCTTTTGTTGAGTGGTTTGCCGAAGAAGCTAAGCGACTTTATGGCGATATTATTCCTGCCCATGGCCGTGATAAGCGTTTGTTGGTGGTAAAACAATCAATTGGCGTTGCGGCAGCGATTACTCCCTGGAACTTCCCTATCGCTATGATTACCCGCAAAGTAGCGCCTGCGCTTGCGGCGGGCTGCCCGGTGGTTATTAAACCTTCTGAGCTTACGCCCTTGTCGGCGCTCGCTTTAGCTAAATTGGCACAAGAGGCTGGCTTTCCTGACGGAGTGTTTAATGTCATAACGTCAACCAATGCGCCAGAAGTGGGCCGTGTGCTCTGTTCAGATTCTCGCGTACGTAAACTTTCGTTTACTGGCTCTACACCTGTTGGCAAGCTATTAGCAGAACAGTGTGCCAGCAATGTTAAAAAGGTTTCCCTTGAGCTGGGAGGCAATGCACCCTTTATCGTGTTTGATGATGCCGATCTCGATGCCGCGGTAGTTGGCGCCATCATTTCAAAGTTTCGCAATGCAGGGCAAACCTGTGTTTGCACTAATAGAATATTTGTACAGTCGGGTGTTTACGATGCCTTTACTGAGAAATTCTCTGTTGCTGTAGAAGCGCTGACGGTCGGTAATGGTTTTGAACAAGATGTCACCATTGGCCCATTAATCGACGAGCGGGCACTTAATAAAGTACAGGCTCTGGTTGCGGATGCGCTAATTAATGGTGCAAAGATACTCACCGGTGGAGAGCAGTTCGAAGGCGTTACTAACGGTTATCGTCCGACCATACTAAGCAATGTTGATAACACTATGCGGATTGCTCAGGAGGAAATTTTTGGTCCGGTTGCTACGTTGATTAGTTTTGAGTCAGAAAATGAAGTTATTGGAATGGCAAATGACACGCCGTTTGGACTGGCTGCATATTTCTATGCCCGGGATATTGGCCGCATATGGCGAGTATCAGAAGCGCTTGAGTACGGTATGGTAGGCATAAATGAAGGCCTTATCTCCACCGAGGTGGCACCTTTCGGAGGTATCAAAGAGTCTGGCCTAGGTCGGGAAGGTTCGAAGTACGGTATCGATGACTATGTAGAGCTTAAATATCTTTGTATGGGTGTGAGTTGATTGGGTTTTGATAAGTACTTGCTAGTTTTTCTTTGTTGAGACTTGCCCCTTTTACAGGGGCCTTTTTTTGCCTATAGACATAGTTACTATACGGCACTACAGCGTTTTTTGAATTACCCCTGCTGCTCATTAATGCTCAGTGCGATCGCTTCGGCTATTTTAATACCGTCGATCGCTGCGGACATAATACCACCGGCGTAACCGGCCCCTTCTCCCGCAGGGTATAAACCACGGGTGTTAATACTTTGCATATCATCGCCGCGCTTGATCGAGACCGGTGAAGATGTACGTGTTTCAACGCCGGTTAGTAGTGCATCACTCTTGGCAAAGCCTTTGATCTTCTTGTTAAATTCAGGGATCGCTTCACGGATCGCCTCAATACAGAAATCGGGTAGCGCCTTGGAGAGATCGGTCAGCTTAATGCCTGGCTTGAATGAAGGTTTAACCGTACCGATCTCTTCAGATGAAGCGCCTTTAAGAAAATCTCCCACTTTCTGGGCTGGAGCATCGTAATTCTCGCCGCCCATGAGGTAAGCGTTACTCTCTAACTGACGCTGAAGGTCTATCCCGGCTAATGGGTTGCCGGGATAATCGGAAGGATCGATCCCCACCACAATTGCGCTGTTGGCATTGCGTTCCTGACGGGAGTACTGGCTCATACCGTTGGTAACCACCCGGCCTTCCTCTGACGTTGCAGCAACGACAGTACCGCCCGGGCACATACAGAAACTGTAAACTGAACGGCCACTTTTACAGTGATGTACCAGCTTATAATCGGCTGCGCCAAGAATAGGGTGGCCAGCATTTTTACCGAAACGGGCCTGATCAATCAGTGATTGCTCGTGCTCGATTCGGAAACCGATAGAGAATGGTTTGGCTTCCATATAAACATTTTTGTCGAACAGCATTTGGAAGGTATCACGTGCGCTATGACCTATGGCCAGGGCGACATGATTAGATTTGATAATTTCGCCATCCGCCAGGGTAATGCCGGTTACCTGGCCCTCTTCGATATGTAGATCATCTACCCGGGCGCTAAAACGGATCTCTCCGCCCATCTCGATAATTTTAGCGCGCATCTTTTCTACCATCGATACCAGTCTGAAAGTACCGATATGGGGCTTGCTAACATACATAATCTCTTCCGGCGCGCCGGCTTCGACAAACTCGGTCAGGACTTTACGGCCGTACTGTTTTGGATCTTTAATCTGTGTCCAGAGTTTACCATCGGAGAAAGTACCTGCGCCGCCCTCACCAAACTGAACGTTGGATTCGGTATTCAGCTTTTTCTGTCGCCAGAAGCCAAAAGTGTCTTTAGTCCGTTCGCGTACCTCTTTACCCCGTTCAATGATCAAGGGTTTATAACCCATCTGTGCCAGTACAAGACCTGTCAGCAGACCGCAGGGACCAAAACCGATCACTAATGGGCGTTCTTGCAGATCGGTCGGTGCCTGAGCAACGAACTTGTACTCCATATCCGGAGTGAGGCGAATCGATTGATTCCCCGCGTGCTTTTCCAGTAACTCATCGTTAATAGTGGTGTCGACATCGAGAGTATAGATCAGGAATATGCTGTTCTTTTTACGGGCATCGTAGCCGCGACGACGAATCTCTACAGTGGTTAACTGCTCTGCTGTTATGTCGAGAGTCGTTAAAATGGTATCAGTAAAAGCCTGCTCATCATGATCCAGCGGCAGTTTAATATTTGAAAGACGTATCATCTGATAAAAGCCCGAAAAAAGAGCGGCGAAAACCGCTCATAAGTTACTTAGCTATAGTAAAGGGGGCATTTTACTGTATTTCTGCGGTGGATGCCGAAGAGTTTGATGAGGCTTTGTACCCTATTTTTTTGTATTGCTTGCTGCTGCAGGCTTGCGCATATATTTCCACTTTAGGCTGGAGTTTATGGCGCTCTCACCATGGGCCCGATGGGGCAATACCTTTAGAAGTTTTAGTTGTACTTCTTTCCGGTCATCGGACACTTCAGCAAACTGCTTTGCCTTTTCATCGAAAAATAGGAGATAGCTGCGCAATTCAACCAGGTCTTGATTTGCCGAGAGCTCTCCATGGCCAGGCACAATTGTTTTAGCGTTCAGCGAGCTTATCAGATCAAGCGTTTTAACCCAGCCGGCCACGTCGGAGGCACCCATATTTGGATGGTAGTCATTGAATAAAACATCACCGGCAAAGACGATTTCCTGTTCCGGCAAATGGACAAATGCACTCCCTTGAGTATGTGAGTGGGTGTGGAAAACAATTTCGGGTTTAATACCGCCTAAATCGATAACCAACTTGTCTTGAAATGTCATATCTGGATAGGTAATACGGGTTCCTTGTGCCTGATCGGCGGTCAGTCCTGACCAGCCATTGTCTAAAATCTTCTGTGACCACTTCTTCATATAAATATCAGCCATCTGATGAGAAATGATGGTTGCGCCTAATGCTGAAAAGTCAGCGTTGCCAAAGGTATGGTCCGAATGAAAATGGGTATTTAAAACATAGTGAATGGGTTTGTCAGTAATTTCACGAATCGCCTGAATAAACTCCTGAGCCCGCAGCGAAGATATCTGTGTATCGATGACCAAAACCGATTTGTCGCCAATAATAACACCTGCATTTGCGCCATAACTGTTATTGGGTGAGTAATCGGCTGTGCCTAAAAAGACATAGGCATTTTCTGATAGTTGGGTGAGTTTATTGACGGCCTGCGCCGTTTGAATCCAGAGCAGTGTTGCTGCTATTACGCATAGTTGTTTTATGAATGTTTTCATTTCAGCACTTCCTCAATAAAGCAAAACGATGACTTTATTTTTCAGCAGTACTTTATTTCAAACAATAAATTTCGCAGGTGTTTTTAGGTGGAACCCATTATTCAGTGTGACCGGCAGCAACAGAATTAGCTGGCAGATGTCATACAGAGAGAAGGCTGTACGTGGATCTGAGGGCTTTTGTTTGTATCCTGAATAAACTGTTCGCCTACCTGAATCAGTTTTTCGCCGAGCTGAATAAAAGCTGGTGTGACTATCCAGACAGCTAATACACAGCACAGAGCTGGCATTAATAATTTGTTTGTACAGCGTGCAGAGGTGATCATGGAATTAAGCTCCTAATCAATCAATTCATCAAAACGGTATATCCGAACAGGGGGGCGACTTTGGAATATTTGTTCACTTATAAACTGGCTTTGTGACACTGTATAGACCGCACCAGAGCTAAAAACCGGAACCACGGACGATTGGCTATAACCGGAAGATCCATCATCGAAGGTTACGGGAGCTACATAATCGACACGGGCAATTTCCCCACTGTAGATCCCTATATCCCCCACTGGCACCATGTACCTTTCGTAAAAATCGTCCCCGACAAAGTGCCGTATAAGGGCACCTTTCATATCGTTACGACTGGCTTGAAAGCGCTCGGCGTAGCTGTCTGAAAGCTCGATTATTTTGGTGCCGGGTATCGTGATGGTTGCTCGACCAAACGCAGATCGAACCATCCGAGTTGCCGCAACCAAGGCGCTGTCCTCTTTGGTCAGAAATAGGTCGCGCAAGCGCTTTTGAATAGCCAGTGATGGAGTATCTTTACCCCGCTCCCAGCGTGAGATGGTTGTTTGGTCGACACTAAGAAGATAGGCCAGAGCATCTTGCTTTAGTCCATTCTCTTTACGGTATGTCTGTATTAAAAAAGGCCAGTCACTCATCAGAAACTTACCCATTGTACTTCTTGTGAACTTTAGACATTACAGGATTCAATCAGGGGATAAAGTATCCTTTAGACGCAGGATTAGTGTGGTTATTTGACTCGCCTGTATGACTATACTGACTTCAATGTTCACTTTTCAGCTAGAAATCAGTCTAGGCTATTATGGTTAAAAGCCTATAAAGGTGAAATATAATGGTTCTTTTCCTTGGCGCGTTGATGTTGGCTGTTCTGCTTGGCTATCTGGCTCAAAGCACTGGTCTGTGCATGGTACGGGGTATAAAAGAGTGGCTAGGGGGCAATCCGATGTTCATGCTGGCGATTCTTTTGTCAGGAGTGTGGGCTTGGGTGGCAGCATCTACTGCTATCTTTATGGGTAACGCACCACCGTTTAAAGTATATGAGGCCAACGTTTGGTTTGCTCTGGGTGGCTTGTTGTTTGGTTTGGGTACCGCCTTTAATCAGGGCTGTGGGGTATCGACGCTGAGCAAACTATCACGTGGCAATTTGCAGATGCTGGCTACTCTGACGGGTTGGATTATTGGTTGGTGTGCGTTGGCGAATTTAGAGATAGATACCGCCGTCACTGAGCTACCTGCGCCATCAATACCGGCCTATGCTGCCCTCTCTATTCTGTCTGTCGCTATCACTGTCTGGGCTCTGCTGGGGGACAAATTACGTAAAAAGCTCTGGCTTGGCATGATGGGAATAGGCCTGCTAGCTAGTTTTCTTTTCTTATATGAGCCCGGCTGGACGCCTAGTGGTCTGCTTCATGATCTGAGCGCTGCGGTTTTACATGGTGAGAGTACACGATGGCCGCTATCGCCAAGATACTATCTGTTACTCGCTTTGCTCGGCGGTATGATTCTCGCGGCATGGCGGATTAAACAGTTTGATCTCCGCTCCCCACGGTGGAACGTCTGGTTGATACATTTGCTGGCGGGCGTTTTGATGGGGCTGGGTGCTGCCCTGGCAATGGGAGGCAATGATTCGCAGCTACTGCTTGCCCTGCCCGCATTCTCTCCGTCTGGTTTTGTGACTGTAGTATCTATGTTGATAGGCATCTTTCTGGGATTGAAGATCGATGCGAAATATATTTCTGTAGAAGATAGAAGCTGCTAACTATCACTATCTTTTTTAAAAGCATAGATAAAGACTGGAAAAGTGAAGGAGATGGGGCCCTATTCCAGCCCCTCAATCACACCGCTTTGCAAAAGCTGGATACTGTTGGCTGCCGGTTCCTTTGGAAGTCCGGGCATACGCATGATCTTGCCGGTCAGAATCACCAGAAAGCCTGCTCCGGCATTAATCTGAATCGCCCGAACGGTCACTTCAAAGTCCCGTGGTCTGCCATGAAGCTCCGGGTCATCTGACAGTGAACTTGGGGCTTTGGCGATACACACAGGCAGATGGGTCAGACCCAGTTGTTGAACTAGCTTGAGATCTTTCTCTGCATCTTTTGTAAAGGCGACATCATCTGCACCATACATCGTTTTACATACAGCTCGTACCTTCTCTAATACGGTTAAATCCAGGCTATATAGAGGTTTAAAGGGTTTGTTCTGTGTTACTGAATTGATAACTGCTTTGGCCAGTTCAATGGCCCCTTTACCGCCATCGGCATGGTGGGTTGTTTCCGCAAAGGCGACGCCATGTTCGAGACAGCGATTACGAATAATCGCTACTTCTGCATCGGTGTCGGTGGCAAATCGGTTAAGCGCCACCACGGGTTGCTTATTGAATATCGCGACACTTTCAATGTGCTTATCCAGATTCCCCAACCCTTGTGTCACCGCTGTAAGATCTTCGGCTTCCAAGGTGTTTTTCAGCTTACCACCGTGCATTTTTAATGCCCGAACGGTGGTTACCAGCACCACTGCATCCGGATCTAAATTCGCTACTCGGCATTTGATATCGAAGAACTTTTCGGCGCCCAGATCGAAGCCGAAACCCGCTTCAGTGATTGCCCAGTCTGCATACTGCATCGCCATCCGGGTAGCGATAACGCTGTTGCACCCGTGAGCGATGTTGGCAAAAGGGCCTCCATGAACAAAGGCTGGAGTGCCCTCAAAGCTTTGTACCAGATTGGGTTGTAGCGCATCCCGTAACAGCGCCATCATCGCCCCGGTAATCTGTAACTGTGCGGCATAAACCGGCTCGCTCGCATAGGTATAGCCGATCAAAGTGCGATCAAGACGCTGTTTCAGATCCTCAGCGTTTTCGGCCAGGCAGAGCATCGCCATCACTTCTGAGGCGGCGGTAATATCGAAGCCGCCTTCCCGCGGAATTCCCTGCATCTTTCCGCCGAGGCCGAGGACGATGTTGCGCAGACTGCGGTCGTTCATATCCATAACCCGGCGCCAGACAATCTGCCGGGGGTCGATGCCTAACAAGTTGCCCTGGTAGATGTGGTTATCGAGGGCTGCCGACACTAGGTTATTAGCGCTGGTGATGGCATGAAAATCACCGGTAAAGTGCAGATTGATGCGGTCGGCAGGCATTATCTGACTATAGCCCCCGCCAGTCGCTCCCCCTTTCATTCCGAGGCAAGGCCCTAGCGAGGGTTCACGTAGCGCCATGCATACCGACTCGTTCAGCTGTGAAAACGCCTGAGCCAGACCAATCGTTGTGGTGGTTTTACCTTCCCCGGAGGGGGTGGGTGTCGTAGCAGAAACAAGAATTAGCTTGCCTGGTTTCCTATTGTTCTGGGTTAGCGCCTTTAGATCTACCTTGGCGATATCCCGACCATAAGGGTGGAGGTAGTCACTATCAATTCCCAGTTTCTCACTGATTTCAGCAATAGGCAGGGGGCTGAACTGTAGAGCGATCTCGACATCTGTGGCCATAACAGGCTCCTTAGTGATCAGTTATTTCGCTACTGTTCATTAAACATGGGAATAAATAGGGGCAGAGTCAATCTATACAGTGATTTTATTTTCTGATGTTGAGTGTTGAAGTCATTAAGCTTGATTGCTTAACGATGCAGTGGGTAGTGCTGCTTGGTGTTCAATTCGTTGGGCGACAATTAAGGCAATGCTGCCGGCCAGCATGATAACCAGCGTCAAAATCAGACCGTTGTTAAAGTTACCGTAATACTCTGCCATATAGCCCACGATAGCGGGAGCGATGACCTGAGCGATACCATAACTGAAGGTTAGTCGACTCATCGGTTTTGATGGGTTGTCAGGGAATAGGCGTCCAACCATCGACAGCATCATGCTGACGATGCCGATAAAACTGGCACCATAGATCAATGCGCTGAGAATGACGGCGGCTAAATCCTGGCTGAGCAGCAGAATCAGTATACTCAGGGCGTTAAGGAAGTAGGCAATAAACAGCGCTTGCCACTGGCCGGTGGTGTTGATGATTTTATCCCATAGGGCGCTCGCTGGAGCACAACTGATTCCGGCAACCAGCCAGATCATCCAGCCTTGTCCTGCTAATGCTTCGATGCTCTCGGCAATCGTAATCAGGAAGGTAGCCGAGATAACATAACCGGCCCCGGCGCAGAAATAGGCCAGCTGTAGCACCGGCATAAAGCTTGAAGGCAGAGAACTGTGTTTTGTGCAGTGTTTAGCCAGAGGCTGTTCAACACTGAAATCGGGTAGCCAGAACCATACAGGTATGATTAATACTAAGGTAACTGCGCTATACACCAGCCACTGTTGGTCCCAGCTGAAGTTATCTTTGATGATAACGGCAAGAATAGCCGTGATAACGATGCCGATGCCTAAGCCTGAAAAAAAGATGCCGAGTTCAGCTTTATGGTTACGTTTCATTAGCCAGTGCATCAGTAAACCACCGCCAAGTAGCATGCCGGCGGCACTGCTCAAGCCCGACAGATAACGCAGCAGATACCAAATTGGCTCTAGCGTGGTCAGTGCCATCGCCATGCTGGTCAATACAGCGGTTAGCAGTCCAACTTTATACAGGCGGGCTTTTAGCGCCAGACTGTGGATAAAAGAGATCAGCAATGCGCCACTGAGATACCCTGCATAGTTAGCGGCAGCCAGATAGCCGGCGACCGATTCACTCATCCCTGTTCCCCGGGCCATTTCAGGAATCATCGGAGTGTAGGCAAAACGGGCGATGCCGATGGTCGCGACTACCCCTAAAACACAGGTCAGTAGCATTCGGAATTTACTGATTTCGGGCATGCTAAATTCTCAAATTTGTAGAGATCTATAGATTAACGGGTGTAGTTTTTGTTGTCTTTCTATAAAATGACAGAATGTATATAAAACCAGACAGTAAGTTATGACATCCGATTCTGCCCACGAACTCAGTCTGTTGACGATGGAGTCCTTGCCTCGAGAACTCTATGTCCGGCAGGAGGTGATGCCCGCGGGTCACCATTTTCCACCTCACCGACATGATTGGCATCAGTTGTTGTATGCCGTTTCCGGTGTGCTGGTGGTGGACCTGATCGGCGAGCGCTACTTTATCCCACCGGAACAGGCGATCTGGTTGCCCAGTGGCTGTCAGCACAGCGTGTACACAGGGTATGGTGCTGATCTGAAAAGTCTTTATATTGAATCGAGCTATCAGGGGCTCGCCTCAGACAGAGCTTCAGTGCTACAGATTACGCCATTAATGCGGGAGCTTATATTGGCGGCTGCCGGTATTGAGGCTGAGTATCCATTCCAAGGCTATGAGAATGATCTGGTGCAGTTGCTGCTCCAATCACTGAGCCGTCTGGAAAGGGATGACCAGCATCTTCCCTGGCCGATAAGTGGCGATCTTATTAACCTTTGTAATCAGCTTTATGAACAATCAGACAGCAGCGAAACGTCAGAACAGTTGGCAGGTTCGCTGGCGGTGTCACTAAGGACACTAGACCGCCGTTTTCGTCGGGAAACCGGCATGTCGCTGAAACAGTGGCGCCAACAGTTACGGCTGATGCAGGCAATCGAACTACTGAATACGGGTCAGAATATTACCGCGATCGCTTTAGAACTTGGCTACAGCTCTGCTTCCCCTTTTATCTATATGTTCAGGGAGAAGTTTGGTCTCAGTCCCGCACAGTATAGAAAGCAAAACAGATAGGGATTGAGTTCATATCTTCAACAATCATGCTTGTGTTACTGTTTTGGCAGAAATTTATAGAGTTAGCTTTTGAGGGATGCTGAGTTGAAAAAGTTTGAGCTGAATTTAGATGCGGTTATTGTTCTCGCACTGCTGTTTGTTTTATCGCTGGGTGTGAATTATGTCCTCTATAGCCTTTATTCAGCAGAGGCAAAAGCAAACGTAAAAATGCAGATACAGAATCAGGTAGACCAGTTAAACCTAGCTTCACAGAAGGCTTATATCAAAAAGCTACAAGCGTTAGAAAAGTGAACGAGACAGAATTTAAAACATGATCTCTTGGTGTTTTTCAAAGGCTCATGAACACGTCCATGTGTTTTGTTAGTACCGCAGATTAAGACCTCGGCTCGCGCGCCATCGTATAGAATTCACTGTTGGCTTGCATGTTAGTAACGATGGCCATTCTATTTGATAACCCGAAGAATGCCGTAACGCCTGCGATGTCTAAAATATCCTCATCGTCAAAGCCATGGGTCTTGAGCTGGTCATAATCTGACTGTGCGACTAATTCCGGAGTCCGTGACAGCTTAAGAGCAAATGCTAGCATCGCTTTTTGCTTCTCGTTTATGGGTGCATGGAGATAGTTTATCGCTATCTGATCTGCTAATTGTGGCGCTTTAGAATAGGCACGCAGCAGAGCTCCATGAGCTACAACGCAGTATTGGCAGCCATTTGCAGCGCTGGTGGCAACGACAATCATCTCTTTTTCAGTCGGGCTAAGGGTGCTTCCTTCGCGATCCATAATGGCATCGTGATAGGCAAAGAACGCTCTAAATTCTTCAGGACGATGTGCGAGTGTCAAAAATACATTGGGGATAAAACGTGCCTTCTCCTGCACCGCTAAGATACGAGAAAGAATATCTTCGGGTAAAGAATCCAGGTCGGGGACAGGATAGCGGCTTATTGGTAATTGGCTCATTTGTGATCACCTTTGGCTTCATTTTTAATAACTCGTGGGTTAGTCTACCTATCACTATCGACAAAAATGAGACATAAAGCTGCCAATTAGCGCGCGAATTAGGACAATATGTACCAAATACTCGGATTAGCATTTGATGGATGCCAAGCCTCTGGCCTGAGCTCACCCTTTGATGTGTTTAATGTTACCAATACGATATGGAAGCAGCAGCGCGGAGAAGACACCGATCTGTACAATTGTCGGTTGGTATCGCTCACAGGAGAGCCTGTAACCTGTTCAAATGGCATGCGCTTAATGGTGGACTCTTCTCTGGAAGATGCTCCTCAGGCGGACCTGATTGTGGTGCCAGGTATTCATCACATGGATGCTAAATCACTCCTTAAAAATCTCAAAAGCCTCGACAATGAGAGACATTGGTTGCAACGCAGGGTGCAGCAAAAAACAGTGATCGCTGCTAATTGTAGCGGGGTGTTTTTATTGGCTGAAACCGGGGGGCTGGAAGGGAAAGATGCAACAACAGCCTGGTGGCTTGGCGGACTCTTTTGTAATCGCTATCCAGGGGTTAAACATCGAGCTGATCAGTTACTGGTTAAAAATGAAGGTACGTACTGTACCGGCTCGATGACCGCAAACCTGAGCGTTATGCTGACGATTGTTGAGCAGCAGGTAGGAAGACAGCTAGCCCAGAATGCCGCGCGGACTATGTTAATCGACGCTTCGAAAAGTTTCGCGTCACCGTACCTGTTCATGCAGGAGCAAACGGACCATCAGGATAGTCTGGTTCTGGCGGTTGAGAGTCAATTACAAAGAGATATATCTCAGAAATTGAATATGGAAGAGCTGGCAAAGAGACACTCGGTCAGTTTGAGAACGCTGTCGCGTCGGTTTAAAAAAGCGAACGGTATTAACCTATCCGACTACCACCAGCGAATTAGGCTGGAGCAAACTAAGTTGCTACTGGAAACAACCAGTCTCAGCATCGAGCAGATCGTGGAGAGGGTCGGTTATAGCAGCCAGAGTTCATTGCGCCGGTTATTTAATAAGGAATTAGGACTCTCTCCCAGTAGCTACCGCCAGAAACATCAACAAGAAGCAGGATAAGCCCCTCTTAGTTTTATTAAGCCGAGTACCCTTTTAAGCATGCGCTTATCTGGGGTTTAATACTGAGAGGTTAATTCAGACGCTCTTTATCGTGAAAGTGCTGATTCTGGGCAATCCAGTTCGCTACAGACCTCGATTATCTGCTCACGTAACCATTGATGGGCCTTCGAGTGGTGGGTCATTTTGTTCCAGTAAAGGCACAACTCAAAGCGACTGATAAAAGGAGGGTCTTTAATCTGCATAGGCCCGCCAATCAGCTTTGCTAAGCGTTCTGGCAACGTCATAACCAGATTGGTGCTGGCGATGGTCGGAATGAAGTTAGATACACTCGGCAGGCGTAAAGCGACATTTAAACTTACCCCTTGAAGCTCCGGGGTGTTCAAATAAGTGGGTTTCCAACCCCCCTCATAATGAATTTCTAAATGCTTGGCCTCTATATACTCATCGCGCCCGATCTCTTGCTTGGCCAATGGATGCTCTGCGGACATTAAACAAACATAGCGGTCCTGAAACAGTGCACGTTGATAGAGGGCTTCGTAATCATGCACGACTGGCGAAAGTAGCAGATCGCACTGACCGCGCTGCAGTTGTTGATGCCCGCTGACATGGGATTGAATGAATGTCATGCGGATATTAGGTGCTAGCCTGTTTAACCGTTGCACTAAACTTGGAACGATCACCTGTAATTCATATTGATTACAGGAGAGGGTCACATCCAACGTGGCATTCGAAGGCACAAAGTTCTCTGGCTGGAGTAGTTCAGACATCCCCCTAAGCAGGCTATCAATCTCAGGCATTATCTGGTGACAGCGGCGAGTAGGAGCTACTCCCCGGCCAGAGCGGACAAAGAGAGGATCCTGCAGTGCTTCACGCATTTGGTCCAGCGTATAGCTTACGGTTGGTTGATTCTGTCCAAGCTCAATCGCCGCCGCCGTCAGGGAGCCTAGCTCATAGATAAGCTTTAGGGTCTTGAGACTTTTGAAGCTCAGCGCACTGTAATCAAATTTTTCCATAATAGGTATCAGTATTATCGACTTAATCAATACTATTGTTAGCGCTATAGTCGGGTCAACAATAAATAAAAAGGAAGTTGACATGAGCCAAAGAGATTTAACTGAAGACGAGATCCGCGAGTATCAGCAAGATGGAGTCGTCTGTGTACGCAACGCTGTCGACCCTGAGTGGGTGGAGAAATTGATTGCCTTCGGTAAACATCAGCTAGATAACCCTGGAGAACTATGCAATGACGCTAATCCAGGGGCTGAAAAGGGACGTATGTTTACCGACCGCTACCTTTGGCGCTCTAATGATCTGGTTTATCAATACGCCAAGAATTCTGGCTGTGCCCGCTTAGTTGCTCAAGCGATGCAGAGCCAAACCTCCCGTTTCTATTTTGACCATTTACTGATCAAGAAAGCAGAAACGGCTACCCCCACGCCCTGGCATCAGGATGTACCCTACTGGCCATTCAAGGGTAAACAGATTGCATCGATCTGGTTGGCTCTGACGCCCGTAACGGTTGCCGGCAGCGGTCTGGAGTTCGTTAAAGGCTCGCATAAGGATGATGTGTTTTATCTGCCTGAAGCCTTTGGTGCATCAGGGGTAAAAAAGAATACCTGGACTGGCACAGGTGAAGGTATTCCCTGCCCCGATATCGAAGCGGCTCGTGAAGACTACGATATTGTCGGTTTCGATCTTCAGCCGGGAGATGCTCTGCTATTCTCGGCCTGGACCCTGCACGGTTCAGCAGGCAACCAGTCAACCACTCAGGATCGTATAGCGTTCTCAACTCGTTGGTTGGGTGACGATTCAATCTGGGATCCCAGACCCGGTACTGATCCAAGCGTAAACCCGGAAGAGGTTCGTGTTAAGCCAGGCAGTCATCCAGCGGATAATGCCATATTCCCTGAGTTCTATACTGCTTAAAGCGTTTAAATGAGGACAATTGGGGGGTGAAGTTATTTTCTTAGTAAGGCGAACCAATGCTTTGCGGTTAAGACAACGATAGAAAAATAATCGAACCACCAGCCCAATCCTTACCAAAAGGGTGCGGATGGGCTTGCAACTTTGTCTCCCTTACCAGGGGATGTTGCTGCCGTCGTAATCAAAGATGCCTCTACTCATCTCCGTGCGAGAGGTCGGGTTAATCTGGTCAACTAGCTTTCGCATGCCTGTAACGCTGGTGTCTATGTCGATAGCCCCTTCAGGTCCTCCCATATCTGTTCTGACATGACCTGGGTGGAGAAGCAGGCAACTGATTCCCTGAGCTTTATGGTCTTGCTCAAAGCAGCGCACGGCCATATTGAGTGCCGTCTTTGATGAGCGGTAGGCATACGCTCCTACCCCATTACCGGCGAGTGAAGACATCTTGCTGGTAGTGAAAGCAATCACCTTTCGTTCCGATAAAATAACGTTCTCCACCAAGGCTTCTGCGATGCGGATAGGGGCGATGCAGTTAACTTCGAATGAGCGAAGCCAGTCATGGTTGTCGACCTGTTCGAGGGCCTGATTTTTATCCAGATAGACCCCCGCGTTGTTCCAGAGAATGTCGATTGGAATATCGGCCAACTTTAACTTGAGCACCTTGATTGATGCCGGACAGGTTAAGTCCAGGGCCAGGGTTTCAATACCCTCAATTGGAGACTTATCGGGCTTACGGCTGGTCGCAAAAACACGCCATCCATCGCGTACATATGATCGCGCCAGAGCCAGGCCAATACCTCGATTCGCGCCGGTAATTAATATTGTAGGCATCTGCTCTGATTCCTTATTCTGTGAATATTGGGGGCGTCATAGTGAAACGCTGCGAAAAACCAGCCATCGGCCCCTTAATGCTGCATACTTTAAGCTTATCAAATACTGTCGTTGGTCTGATAAAGAGGCCGCAGAGTATCGTTTAAAAGTTTGATGTCTGGCATCGTTGCCCGTAGCTCTGAAGAGAGCACCCATGGGTATGGTTGATCATCAAACCAGGACAATACGTCAGGCTGCAACTCATCGGGTAAAATAACCATATTATCAATCGTTATCGTTAATAGCTGGGCAAAGCCTGAAGTGCCTTCCTCGAAGTCCCACTGATAGTCCCCGTAGCCTAGCCGCAATGATCCCGATGATTTTTCCGTCATGCAAACCAGCCAACGGCAATTGAGGTGGTTTCGGTTCGGATGCTGATCAACCGTATCGGTGAGGCAAAGGGTATAGATATTCTCGTAGCTGTTGTTGAAATCTAGAACAAGCGTCTGGGTTATCTTATCCACACCACTGACCTCAGCCGGAAATGAAATATTATCTGTCTGCACAACCATTTTCAGTGATGCCTGCTCAGAAAATACCTTATCCATTAAGTGAGGCTTGCTGTTATCTTTGGCTTTTATGTATTGGTTAATTAGGCTCTGATATTGTTTATTCATTTTGACGGCTTCAGTTGTATTCGGTGTTTAAACTTTACGGGCTGATCGACTCTCAAGCATGATTTCCTTTAGATCCTGCCAGGAATCTGTTAATTCCGAGTCGGAACCACCAACACGGGTTGTTCTGCATATTTAATCACTTGTCGGGTGGTGCGGCTGCTACGACCAAAGCTGTTATGTGAACCAATCAGAATCAGATCAGCATCAACCTGATTGGCCAGTTCAACTATAACGTCGGAGCGATTGCCTTCGCCGACAAACTGCTCAATATCTATCTCCGGTATCTCTTCAAGTTGGTCAATTTCATCCTGATAGAATTGTTTAACCCGCTCTTTCATATTCATTTTAACTGTTTTTAATCCCTCTTCATGGATAGTTTTTATGAGGTTTTTCGGTAGGTATTGCTGGATTAACACCTGGCCGGTTTCACCAACGGGCTCTACCACGTGCAACATGATGATTTTAGCTTTATAAAGGCTGGCCATCTTCACTGCTTGGCGAAACACCGGACGGGTATGCTTTCCCAGCGAGGTGGTATAGAGGATGGTTTTGATCTCGGGTAGTGACATAGTGTGCTCCATAAATCCTGTTGTAGCGTTAACTGTTAGTTAATTTTGTTACTATTTTTGAGCAATAAGTGATCAGTTAATATTCGCTAATCTTATTAACCACAACCGTGATCATGGCTATATTTCTGCGGGGCTCAGATTTAATATCGCCCATCAGCTCTTTCAATTGTCCGGTGATGACTGATTCTGAGATGTGTGCTGAAAAATCGGCAAGGTTATCTAAGCCTGGATTTGCTTTTATCGCCTGGATAACTTTGTCTTGTACCTCGGCATCAAGGTTCTGCACCAGCGCTTGTCTGGCTTTACGGTGCCACTTATCCACAGCCGGTAACTGGTTGATCTCGCGTCGTAACCAGAAGAGGTCCAGTTGCGTGTTCAGATGAAAGAAAGCAGCGGCAACGAAATTGAGACCGCAATCGGTTATGGCCGCAATCCTGGCTATATCAAACCCGTAGTAAAGAAACTCAAGTGCTTCGACTTTGGTTTGCATTACACTCTGAGGTGTGTGGACTGTATCGCTTTCGGCCGCCGTTTTCTGATTAAACGAGGTCTTGTTTAGTTGTTCGTAGGTATGGCCAACCGCTTGTTTAAAGTGAGCGATAATTGCCGGTGTTTCCATCGACCAGTCGGCATTTTTAAGTAACCAGTGGGTGGCTTTCTCCAACGGATGGTGGATCTGTAACTGTAGCGCCATCTGCTGTTCGTTGGTGATAGTGAAGCCCATCCGGTCGATCTCTTTGACTATATCCGAAACGCCTAACGCCTCTCGTGCCACAGTATAAGATCGAATCCATTGCCCACAATTAGTCTGGACCTCCTCAAGGAGCAAGATACTAAAGGTCGAGCCCATGCGGTTCATTACCTGATTGGTAAGTTGCGCGGCGAGTATTTCCTTACGAAGCGGGTGTGTAGCTATCTCGTTGCGGTACTGCTGCTGTAGCAAGGTCGGAAAATAACCAAACAGCTCTGCAGCGATTTGACTGTCGTCGATCACATCTGTCGCAATCAATTGCTCAAATAACCGACTCTTGCTATAGGCTAGTAGTACCGCAATTTCAGGACGGGTCAGCCCTTCCTTCTTGGCGATTCGTTGTTCAATTTCTGCATCGTCGGGCAGTTGTTCCATTTGCCGATCAAGCCGCCCTTCACGCTCCAATAACTGGATCAACTGCGCATGTTTAGCGATAAACAGAGGCCCTGTTTGGTTCGATTGACTGAGCATCTTGCTCTGTTGGTAGTTGTTACGCAGTACCAGTGCAGAGACCTCGTCGGTCATCTCATCGAGTAGACGGTCGCGTTCGGTTATATCTATGCGCCCGGCATCGACTAGTGGATTAAGCAGAATCTTGATATTGACCTCGTGGTCGGAGCAATCGACGCCGGCAGAGTTGTCTACCGCATCGGTGTTTATCAGACCGCCGCAACGGGCGAATTCAATACGAGCCTGCTGGGTGAGCCCCAAGTTACCGCCTTCTACCACCACTTTGGCGCGCAGCTCCAATGCACTTACCCGAACGGTATCGGTGGCTCGATCCCCTACGTCCTGATCTCTTTCATGGCTGGCGCGGACGTAAGTACCGATCCCGCCGTTCCATAGCAGGTCAATATCTGCTTGCAGGATCGCGCGAATTAACTCATCAGGGGAGAGCTGTTGGGTCTTGTCGGTCAGTCCCAGTCGTTGGCGAATCGGTGCCGATAGCGGGATTTTTTTTGCAGCGCGTGAAAATACTCCGCCCCCTTCAGATATCAGCGCCGGGTTGTAATCACTCCAGGACGAGCGGGGCAGCTTAAACAGCCGCTGCCGTTCATTGAATGAGATGCCGGGAGTCGGGTTGGGGTCGATAAAGATGTGTCGGTGATTGAAGGCTGCGATCAGTTGGATCTGATCAGATAACAGCATACCGTTACCAAATACATCCCCGGACATGTCACCGATTCCAGCTACGGTAAACGGGCTGGTCTGAGTATCCTGTCCCAGCTCTTTGAACAGTCGTTTGGTTGACTCCCAGGCGCCCCGCGCGGTGATCCCCATTTTTTTATGGTCGTAGCCTTGAGAACCTCCCGAGGCGAAGGCATCTCCCAGCCAGAAACCTTGCTGGCAAGCGATCGCGTTGGCGGTGTCAGAAAAGGTAGCGGTACCTTTGTCCGCAGCCACGACCAGATAGGCATCGTCATCATCGTAACGGATGACGTCTTTTGGTGGGACAGTACAACCATCCACACGGTTGTCGGTCAGATCAAGCAGGGCGCGAATATACGTCGAGTATGCCTGACGAACCTGTTGCACCTTTTCTTCAGGCTCGGTGCTGATTTCCAGGGTTTTGCAGATGAAACCACCTTTGGCGCCGGTTGGTGCTATTACCGCGTTCTTGACCATTTGAGCTTTGACCAGTCCCAGTACTTCGGTTCTGTAATCCTCCATACGCTCAGACCAGCGCAGGCCTCCTCTGGCGACCTTGCCGCCCCGCAGATGCACCCCTTCAACCGTCGGACCGAAGACAAAAATCTCATAAGCAGGGACCGGTTTTGGCATCATGCCGATCTTTGCGGGTAATAATTTAAACGCCAGACAGCGTGCGTTATCACTCCAGATCTCTTCGCAGAAAAAGTTACACCTCACCATCGCCTCGATCACTTCGATAAAGCTGTTGAGGATACGGTCATCATCGATCGACTCGACAGCTTCTATAAGGCCATTCAGATTTGTCCGCACTTCGTCCAGGCGTTGCTGTGAGGCCGGGTTATTTGGATCGAATTTGAGGATGAAGAGTTCGGCAATCATGGTGGCAATATCTGGATATCGACACAGAGTGGCTTCCATATAGGTCAGACTGAAGGGGAGATTGATCTGTAGCAGATAGCGGGCAATCGATCGGAACAGCACGCAAGTACGCAGTTCAAAGTCACAAAGTGTAATCAGTTTATTAAAACCATCGTTATCGACCGCCCTTTTGGAGATGGCCAGCAAGGTCTCGGAAAACTGAGTCTGCATCTTTTTTGATGAGAGCAATTGCTGTTCTTGAGGGCGCAGTTTCAGCTTTACCTGCCAGGCTAATTCGTCGGTCTGGCTGGTGGACGTCAGCACAACGACGCCGAGGTTTTCGACCATAGGCAGCAGGTCTGACAAGACCACAAGAGCACCATTACCCATAACCGAAAGCTCTATACTTTGCTCCGAGGGGAAGACTTGACCAAATCGACAGCTGTGAATCAGTGACTTATCAACCTCGATCTTATTATTGTTCTTATCAAGTTGCGCTTTCATGACCTGTTTAAACCTCTTTACGGGTACTTAAACCCAGATATATCTTTGAAATAAATACGTTAATTTTTTTGTCTTGATGCATGTCGGCGTCAGATTCAAACACTCAGTGTTCCTGAGCCGGGCTCTTCATTTTTTTAGGTAGCAAGTTCCCTTGCCCGTTTAAATAAACGGGGTATATGGCTGGTTGCTGAGAAGATTTAGTCTGGTATAGGGTTAACCAGAGGGCCGGGACAGCGGCCCTCTTTTAATCATCGTTGGCTCATGGACATCGGCAGGTAGGTCACAATTTCAGGAAACAGATAGATCAATATCACGGCGAACAAGATCAGCAGGAAGAACGGTAACGCAGCGCGGGCTACGTAGAGAATGTTTTTCCCGGTTAACGACTGAATCACAAATAGATTGAAGCCGACAGGAGGGGTGATCTGGGACATCTCGACTACCAGAACGATATAGATACCAAACCAGAGCAGATCGATACCAGCCTGTTGCACCATCGGCAGCACCACAGCAACGGTAAGAACCACCACCGAAATACCATCCAGAAAGCAGCCCAGCGCGACAAACAGCACGGTTAGATAAATCAGCAAGACGCCAGGGGAGAGAGATAATTGCCCAATCCCTTCTGCCAACGCTCTGGGAATGCCCAAAAAGCCCATTGCTAAGGTGAGAAAGTGTGCGCCGGCCAGAATCATCCCTATCATGCAGGAACTTTTTACAGCGCCGGTAAGGCTTTCACCGAAGCTGCTTGTATCCAGTGAGCCGGTGACAGCAGCCAGAAACAGTGCACCAACAACACCCAAAGCCGCAGCCTCGGTCGGGGTGGTTAAGCCTCCGTAGATGGAGCCTAGTACAAAACCGATCAGGCCCATGATGGGCAATAACAGTCTAAGAGCTTTGAGCTTGGCTGCAAAAGACACATGTTCTTTATCGTGCTTGGGTAATTCGTCTTTGTTCAGTAGTGCCCAGATGATGGTGTAGCCCATGAATAGAGTCACCAGCAATAATCCGGGCAGGGCGCCGGCGATAAACAGACGACCAATCGAAACCTCAGCGGCAACACCATAAACAATTAGAATAATCGACGGTGGAATCAGCAACCCAAGCGTACCTGAGCCGGCGAGTGTTCCCACCGCCATACGATCGCTGTATCCCTGCGCTTTGAGCTCTGGCAGTGTCATTCGACCGATAGTTGCGGCTGTGGCGGCAGAAGAGCCTGAAACCGCAGCAAAAATCCCGCAGCTGAGTACGTTTACATGAAGTAGTTTGCCGGGTAATCCACTTAGCCAGGGTGACAGCCCTTTAAAAAGGTCCTCGGAAAGGCGAGTCCGAAACAGTATCTCTCCCATCCATATAAAGAGCGGTAATGCGGTCAGTGACCATGAGGTGCTGGCACCCCAGGTTGAGGTAGCAAAGAGCAAACCGATCTGATCATTCCCCGACAGAAGCAAGCCCAATACACCAACGCCAAACAGCGCTAATGAAACCCAGACACCCAGTGCCAGCATTAGCAGCATGAATACCGCCAGGGAGACTCCAATAATTGTAATATCCATTAGATTTCCTCCAGATGAAGCTCGGCTTCGTGGACTCTATAGGAGGGGGATTGGCGTTTTAGCAGCGCAACGACATCGTCCAGAATTGCAATATTTAACATGAGAATGCCCAGTGCGACAGGTACCTGAGGCATCCAGATTGGAATAGATACATACCCTGAAGAGACCTCCTCAAAAATGTAAGATTCCCAAACCATATGAACCGAGTAGAAAGACATGAAACTGACCAGAAATAGTGCAAAAAGCAGTACGATTAATTCTTGAATGTAGCGAGAGCCCCGGGTCCAGTGTTGAATAACCAGAGTGACCCGAATATGCCCGCCTTGACGAAAGGTATAAGCAAGCCCGAAAAAGGTGGCAGCGGCCAGTGCGTAACCGGAAAAATCTTCTGCAGAAGGCACAATAAAACCAAATAACCTACCGACAATCTGTGCAGTAATAATCGATGTAATCAGGACAATACAGAACCCCGACAAGTACCCGGATACTAAATAAAGCTTATCGAGTAGAGAGCGCATAGTAATAACCTCTGTAATGGGCCCTGCTAATTCAGCAGGGCCTGTTGGCGACGAAAATTACTGATTGAAGCTGGACAGTATTGCCTCAACTTCAGGTGCTTCTGCTTTCCATTCCTCGATCATAGTAGCGCCGATCTTATTCAGTTCAGCCATCAGCTCTGCCGACGGCTCGGAGACAACAATCCCTTTCTCAGCCAGAGTTTTTGTATCTTCCAGAGCCTTACCCCGAACGCCCGCCCAGCCTTTAGCTTCAGCATTAGCTGCGGCAGCAAGAATGACCTGTTGAGTGTTCTTATCAAGGCGCATGAAAGAGCGCTTATTTGCCACTACGACGTTCTTAGGTATCCAGGCGCGTACATCGGTGTAGTGGCTTAGATAATCCCAGGCTTGTCCGTTAACTCCGGTAGAAGGTGAAGTGATCATCGCATCGATGATACCGGTGCTGAATGCCTGAGGAATTTCAGGTACCTGAACCGTGGTTGGTGAGGTGTTCATCAGGTCAGCCAGACGTGAGGTAGAAGGGCTGTAGGCGCGCATCTTCGATCCTTTCAGATCGGCTAAAGAGTTAACCGGAGCTTTGGTATAGAGGCTCTGAGCAGGCCATGCCACGGTATATAGCAACATCATGCCTTCTTTGTTAAGTTGCTTCTCTACCTCAGGTTTGGCCGCGTCCCAGAGTTTTTCAGCGCTATCATAAGTGGTTGCTAAGAAAGGAATATTATCGTGCTTAAAGACCGGGTGGGTGTTACCCATGATACCGATAAACACTTCGCCCAGCTGAACCTGACCGGTTTTCACCGCACGGGGAATTTCAGGATGTTTGATCAGTGAAGCACCGGAGTGAACCACGATATCCAGCTCTCCGGAGGTGTTGCTTTTGATCTCTTCGGCAAACTGGTGGGCGATCTGGGTTGGCAGGTTAGCATCACCATACGGGGTTGGCATATGCCACTGAGTTTCTGCTGAAACGCTACCCACTGCTCCTAGTGTGAGTAAGGATGCGAGCAGGACAGTGGTTTTCTTAGGTACAAATTTCATTATTATTCTCCAGGTCAACGGTTGGTTAGCGATACCAAGGGCATTTGCTACCTTAGTAATTGCAATCCTTGTACCAGACCTAAAAAATAAAATAATATACTTATAAAACAATTAGTTGTGTTTTAAATCGTATGAGGGTAAACCTTGCGTGAGTCAATTTTGACTCAGTTCACGTGCTTTTCATGAGTCAGTTTTAACTCATTCGCCGACAAAGTTACTCCGTTCCAGTCCATGCTTTTTCATTCGCAAATAGAGCTTTTTCCGCGGGATGCCCAGGGCTTCGGCGGTCAGTTCGGCATGGCCGTTATTCGCTGCCAGGGCCGCAGCAATAACTTCCCGCTCATAGTTATCTATAAGCTCATCCAGATTACCCGACTTGATTGTCTGGGTATTGTCCGCATCGGTTTCGATCGAAAGCCCCAGCGTCCAGCGTTCCGCAGCATTACGTAACTCACGTACATTGCCCGGCCAGTTCTGCGTGCGAAGTTTCTGTAATAAAAGTTCAGGAATCGGTCTGTTTTCACGTCCGAAACGCTGATTAGCCTGCTCGACGAAATGGCAAAACAGGACGGGTATATCTTCCTTACGCTGATCCAGGTTAGGGATCTCAATACTGGCTACATTCAGGCGATAATAGAGGTCTTCCCGAAATATTCCCTGATCAGAGGCATCGCGCAGATTAACCTTCGATGCCGCAACAACCCGAATATCGATCTCAATTTCGGCATTTCCACCGAGGCGTTGCAGAGTTCGTTCCTGTAACACTCGTAACAACCTCACCTGGAGTGAAGCGGGCATGCTTTCGATCTCATCCAAAAACAGGGTGCCGCCGCTGGCATACTCTATTTTACCGATGCGTTTTTTGTTTGCCCCGGTGAAAGCACCGGCCTCATGGCCAAACAGCTCACTTTCTATGACTGATTCCGTTACCGCACCGCAGTTAAGCGCAACAAAAGGTTTATCGGCCCGCGGGCTGAAATCATGCAGACACTTCGCAACAACTTCCTTGCCGGTACCTGTGGCACCGTTGATGATCAGGTCCACATCGACCTGAGCCAGTTGTAACACGGTATCACGCAGGCGCATTATGGTTGCGCTTTGCCCTACCAGGCGGTTATCAATTTCGTGTTGACCTTGTATCGCTTGCCGTAAGCGTCTGTTCTCCAGTACCAGCTGACGTTTTTTCCAGGCCCGCTGTACCGTATTGAGATGGTGCTGAGGGTCATCGGTTTTTTCCAGAAAGTCGTATGCGCCCAGACGTATTGCCTGAACCGCGATAGCGATATCCGAATGGCCGCTAAACATGATCACGGGTATTTCCGGGTCAATTTCGAGGATCAGCTGCAATACATCGAGCCCGCCCATGATATCCATACGGACGTCACAGATAATGACCCCTTGCCAGCTTGTTGAGCATTGGGCAATTGCGCTCTGGGGGTTTTCAAACCCGGTGGCGTTATAGTCTTCAAGCTGAAGTGTCTGAATCATTGATTCACGGACAATCTCTTCATCATCAATGACTATTACCTGGCCATCAGATATGGCTGAACTCATGACTTACTTCTCCGGAATTCTGGTAACTGAATACAAAATGACGCGCCGCTTCCCGATCCATCATCTACGGTTAGCTTGCCGCCAAAACTTTTTATTATGTTGTAGGAAATAGATAAACCCAGTCCCAGACTTTGCCCACGGCGCTTAGTCGTGAAAAATGGTTCAAAGATCTGTTCGCGTAATTCTTTGCTAATTCCGGGGCCGTTGTCACGGACATGGACCTCAAACCAGTCCTGCTGATGCAGGCAGTCAATCGTTATCAGCTTTTCTGGCTGATCATTAATGGCATCCAGAGCATTGGTGATCAGGTTAAGGACAACCTGTTCAAGTTGCACGGCATCGGCATTAACCAGATTACGGTCATGATCAAAACTAACGTTTATCGATGTGAGTTTTCTTACCTCATCACCTTCAAGCATTGATAAGACGTTATCCACCACCAGTCGCAGATCGACCATCACCAGATTGTCCTGTTGCTTGCGGGCTAATGACTTAAGGCGCGTAATTATGGTGGTTGCGCGTTTAGTTAGGTTGGAAATCTGATTAAGATTTTTCTCAGTCTCTTCCAATCGGCCAGACTTTATCAGCCGCAAACCGTTATGCGAGTAATGGCCAATTGCAGACAATGGCTGATTAATTTCGTGGGCTATACCTGCCGATAGCTGGCCCAGTGCCGCGAGCTTACCGGCCTGTACCAGATCTTCCTGTAGAGTGGTTAGCTGATCGCGGAAACTGACTAATGAGCGCGCCATAGTACCAATCTCATCGCTACCCTTAACCTGAACTTGTTCATCCAGATTGCCATTGGCAATCGAGCGCATACTGGCGTCCAGACTAGTAATTCTTCCGACCATATTTCGGCCTACATACAGCCACACAATCAGGATAGAGAATAATAAACTAGCGGCGACCATTAACAGCATCCAAATACGGCCTTTCTTGATTGTTTCCCGGGCACTTTGTGCTGAGACTTGAGCGGCGGCTTCTGTTTTATCTGTCTGCACAGCAACTTGTTGATTTAAATTGCCCAGCTCTTCTCTGATACGACTAAGCAGCAACTCACCGGATTGTAGAATGGCCCGTTCTTTACTACGGATGGTAAACATATTGTCTTCCCCCCGGGTAAGAAAAACGATATTTACGATGGTTTGCTTCAATGCCTGAATGCCCTGTAGATTTCCTACGGCATCAATATCTTGTTTAATCCGTAAGATAATCTCATCGGAGTGCGCCTGGGTTGCGATCAGAGAGTTTAGATCAGGCAGGTGCTGGGCCCGATCTACTAAGTTAATCAACAGATTTGCATCAGCTTTGATACGGAACAATCCCTGTAAATCAGCATTGATCTTGCTGACGGCATCTCTACCGAAGTTGTTCATAGAGATCCAAGAATCAGGAGAGTCCTGATTGAAGAGGCTAAACAGATACTGCTGCTCGTTTTCTATGAGCCTGTTGATATCACTTAAAAAACTTGAGGCGACCCAGCGGAGACGTTGGTTTTCAGAGCTCTTTTTCTGCTGTATTTCGAGTTTTTGGAATACGTTTCTATCAAGTTCGGATAGCGTGCTATTTAATGTTTCAATCTGTTCAGACAGGTTTTTTTGCGCCTGATTGTCCTGTGTGACAGCAGAAATTTGCGGCAGTAAATCAGCCATGCCGGTTATATTGAGATTTAAATCCTCACGGATTTTCTGACGACCCTGTTCATCTTTCACCGCGAGTAAAGTGGGGGCCATCAGGGTTATTTTGGTACCACGCTCTTTCAGATCAGCCATCAGGCTAAGGGTATGTATACTCCCCTCAACCACTTGATTTAACTCATCCCCGAGGCGGTTATACGACATCCAGCTAATAATGCTTGTGAGTATAGTTAACGCACTTAATGCGGCAAATGCTAAGAAAAAGCGGCCGCGAATTCCTAACCGATACTTACTTTTCATATGAAGGATGCCTTGATTAATCTATGTTGCATCATAGCCATAACAGAGATTAATTAGAAATTATGCTTCTGCTAAGCAGACATTATCATCCGCTGTGAACGGGTTGTAGGCAATCGCTATAATTAAGGCTACCCTTAAAATCCTATTAAGACATTATCCTGGCAGTGGAATAAGCTGATGCTTATGAAAACAATAAAAAACTACTCAGTCTCACTCCTTTTTTGTCTGGCGGTAGCAGGCTTTAGCGGTGTTTTAGCGGCGAGCGATACTATCATCATCAAGGCTGTAGGTACCTGGGGGTATTTCACCAATTACCAAAAACACGAGGGGCCCTTCTGGAATCAGCGTATTGCTGATGTAACCGAGGGACAGATTATCGGTGAAATTAAGCCGCACACTGAACTTGGCTTACAGGGTTATGAAATCATGCGCCTGGTAAAAAATGGTGTGTTTGATTTTGCCTTTGGTCTGCCGGGGTATGTAGTACCAGAAAGTGAAATATTTGAAGGGGCAGATCTGTCTTCACTGGTACAAAACATTGATGTGCAGAAACAGGTGGCGAATGCTTATTTTCCGACACTCGAACGCGCCTTTGCGGAAAAATATAATGCAAAACTAATGATGCTATATCCCTTCCCAAGTCAGATGCTTTGGTGTGACCAGAAGATAAGTAATATTGAAGACCTGAAAGGGAAGCGGATAAGAGTCTTTTTGACGACGTTGGGGGATTTTGTTGAAGGTATTGGAGCTATTCCAGTAAGTGTCCCTTTTAATGATGTGCCTGATGCTCTCAGAAAAGGCATCGTTGATTGCGTCATTACCGGCACGATGTCAGCTTATACCGGAGAGCTGTATAAGGTGGCTTCCTATGGGTTCACTTTACGGGTGGGCTGGGGGCTTGCCTTCGGCGCAATGAATATGAATAAGTGGAATTTGCTAAGCGATAAACAAAAGACGCTTTTACAAAATGAAATCTCAGTTTTAACTGAAAAAATGTGGCAGGAAACCGCGACGGAAGATGCCATTGCACTGGCCTGTCTGTCAGATGGCCCTTGTTCTATTGGTGAGACAGGCAAGATGAAGCTGGTAGAGCCTTCCGATGCCGACCTTATTGTCCGTAACCAAATTGCTACGGAGGTAATCTTACCGCGTTGGGCGGAGCGCTGCGGGCCGGAATGTGCAGCTAACTGGAATCGTACGGTAGGAAAAGTCCTTGATTTGAGGGCAGAGGCGAAAGCCAGGTAATCCAGAGTTATCGGGGTTTCCGTTAATACTCTGCTGTTATCAATTTTCTGTTTGAGCGATGATGCCTCCTAATATGCTGGAGATCGAAGCGTACAGTCGGAAGATGTGCGTATTGGCCCTGATGGCCGTTCGGCGGGGAAGTCGTATAGACTTTTGCTCTGGCCTCGTTTATCTCTGTAATCTGTAGTTTCCCCTACTGACTTTGCTACACTGCATTAGACGCCTTACAGATCGAGTAGCGCATATAATGATGCCCGCTGACATAGTATTGAATGCTCATGCCGTTGCCGTTTTATTACTGACAGCTTTGGCTCTGTTTCTTTTTACCCGGGACTGGCTACCGCTGGAAACATCCAGTTTATTTGTCTTAGCCGCTCTGGCTACCGGTTTCCAACTCTTCCCCTATACTGCTGATGGCGAAACCATTCATGCCGTAGATTTCTTTTCCGGTTTTGGACATGAAGCCTTAATCGCGGTTACTGCGTTGATGATAATAGGGCACGCGCTGGCCCGAACCGGCGCCCTTGAACCTGTTGGCAGGGCTTTGACTCGCCTATGGGAGGTTTCACCAAAACTTTCCTTTTTACTAACCTTGATAGTCGGTGCTGTATTGAGTGCGTTTGTTAATAACGTGCCTATTGTTATTTTACTGTTGCCTATTCTTACCAGTGTTTCGTTGCGCACCAAAACATCGGCATCACGAATTCTGATGCCCATGGGCTTTGCCACTCTGATAGGGGGCATGGGCACCACCATCGGCACGTCTACCAATTTGCTGGTGGTCTCGGTGGCTGTCAGCATGGGGATGGACCCCTTTTCCATGTTTGAGTTTATGATGCCCGTAGCAATCAGCAGCATGTTGGCAATCATGTACTTATGGCTGGTGGCGCCAATAATGCTACCCGATAGAGAGTCGGAACTTGGGGATGCGTCGCCACGGGTTTTTTCCGCCGCGTTACATATTAATCAAGATGGTTTTTCTGAGGGTAAAACACTAGAAGAGATCATCGAGCAGACAGATAAGTTGGTCAATATCAAATTTGTCAAACGGGCTGGTAGCGATACGCTGACCGTACCCTCTCGGCAAATGACCCTGAATCAGGGAGATCAACTGCTGGTGAGTGATAGTCCGGAAAACCTAAAAACCTATGAAAAGCTGTTGGATGCCGATTTATACAGTAGTGATATAAAAATAGATGAAGACCATCCTTTGCAGGCAGAAGATCAACAATTGGCGGAACTCATCATTGCCCAGGGCTCGCCACTATTAAACACGTCCGTTTCAAAAACACGCTTTGCTGATAGATACCAACTGGTGATCCTGGCCTTGCATCGCTCCGGCCCGCAGAGCCGCCAAGCCGTGGCGGATATAGACAATGCGCAGTTGCAGGTAGGCGACGTATTGCTGGTACAAGGTGCGAGTGAAACAATCGCAGACCTTAAGCAGCAAGGTAAGATACTGGTGCTCGATGCCACGTCTCACATTCCCCATTCCCAGAAAGCGCCGCTGGCATTAATGATTATGATCGCGGTGGTTGGTATAGCGGCGCTGGGTATTTTGCCCATCGCCATTAGTGCCGTCTGTGGCGTGTTGTTATTGGCACTGACAAACTGCCTGGGCTGGAAAGATATGGCCGAGGCCGTCAATACTCAGATTATACTGATTGTTGCGGCATCATTAGCGTTGGGGTTTGCCATGCTTGAAACTGGCGCCGCCGATGCGATGGCGGCCGGTTTTGTCTATCTGACGGCGGATATGTCGGTGACGATGCAGTTAAGCGGGTTGATGTTACTGATGGCAGTGATGACCAATATAGTCTCAAACAATGCTGCAGCCGTGATTGGCACACCCATAGCGATCGGGATAGCCAATCAATTAGGCATGCCACTAGAGCCTTTTGTGCTGGCCGTGTTGTTTGGTGCCAATATGAGCTATGCCACGCCAATGGCTTATAAGACCAATCTGCTGGTAATGACCGTAGGGGGCTACACCTTTAATGACTTTTTAAAAGTCGGTATCCCGCTAACAATTATAATGTGGTTATCTCTGAGTTTTTTGATACCGGTATTTTATCCGGTTGGGTGATGTAGATGTATTCGACATAGCAGCCCTTAGTCGATGGCCCGAAACGATAGGATTCGAGAGTGCTTAGATGTAGATGCTTCGCGTTTGCCTCACAGGCAGATCCGCTGGGCTAGATTTCAGTAGTTTCTAACCCCAATCTTTTACGCTGAATAGTGTCCACTATTAGCTAGTCAATCTCAGTTTGTTTTCTTCGTCACAGATTACCGCTTTCAAGTAAAACGAGATTGGCGCTATCTGGTGCCAATATTCAACAAACTAAACTTAAAAATTGGATCCTAATTATTTGTAGATATTGGGGCTATAAAAGATCCATTATTAGATTTAGTCTTCAGTGTATGAACTCGAACGCTCATTGCCATGCGCAGGTTATGAAAGGGGAAATATTATGACGACTGAAACATTGCAAGAGAATGTCTATTTGCGGCCATTGAGTGGCGCCGAAGTTACCACGCCCCCTCCAGCACTTGCCCCTGCACGTATTAAGCTTGAAGGGGAATACGTAGTGCTTGAGCCGATGCGCTCCGATCAGCATGCCGAAGCGCTGTATCAGGCTAGTCATGATTCAGAACAGGGTTTGAAAATATGGGACTATCTGGCCTACGGGCCCTGGCCAGATTTGAGCAGTTATACCGCTGCGATAAAGCAGCAGAGCGCCGATCCGAACCAAATATTCTTTGCCCTGCGCTGTAAAGCGAGTAACGAGGTTTGCGGTCAGGCCAGCTTTCTGGACATCAACCCAATTAACGGGGTGATTGAGATCGGTCATATCTGGTTTGGACCACAACTGCAAAAGACGCAGGCGGCCACTGAAGCGCTTTATTTAATGATCCGATACGCCATGGATGATCTCGGTTATCGTCGAATGCAGTGGCGTTGCAATTCACTGAATGAGAACTCCCGCTCCGCCGCCGGCAGACTAGGCTTTAGATTCGAAGGGATCTTCTACAATCACATGATCTTTAAAGGTAAAAACAGAGATACCGCCTGGTACTCAATTCTGGATAACGAGTGGCCAGTAGTGCGGGAACTGATCGAAAGTTGGTTGGCTAAGGATAACTTTGATGTAGAAGGGCGAGTCATCAATTCATTGTCACAGATGATCCAACATCGTGGGGCGGATGCCTGGAGCCGAACCTGATTCTTTAAAGTGTGCAGTGAAGGGCGTTTAGAAATATTCATAAAAATACTCTGAATCGGCCTGTTTTCTGGATTGTGAATAACAAAACGCAGCGTAAAGACCTGCCCTGTGTAAGGAGATGAAAATGACGATTACTGTGTCTGCTTTGAGCTTAGGTGACCGTGGGCAGTGGGAAAAACTCTATCGAGGATATGCCGATTTTTACCAGATGCCGATGGAGCAACAAACTCTTGATCAGGTATGGCAGTGGATCTTTGATTCGCAAAACCGATTCTTTGCATTGATGGCCAAAAATGAGCATGGCGATGGAATAGGGCTGATGCATTATCGGGAGATGCCATCACCGCTTCGAGGGGCTGCCGTTGGCTTTTTAGATGACCTTTATATCGACCCTGATTGCCGTGGCGAAGGGGTAGTTGATCAGTTGTTCGAGTGTCTGAAAGAAGAAGCGCAATCGAACAATTGGCCGTTTGTTCGTTGGATAACGGCGGAGAACAATTACCGGGGACGGGCCGCCTATGATCGCCTGTCAGATAAAACACAGTGGCTAACCTATCAAATGAACGCTAACTGAGAGGTTAGGATTTCTAAGTCGACTCTAACCCTGGTTTCTTCGATATGAATTCAGGGGCTTTTAATTACGGACGCATCAAGTTGAGCTGTTGTCAGGCTTTTTAATGATCTCTCCGTTTCTAGTGTCGGGGTAAACAGAGTTAGAAAACAGAAAAAGGAGAAGAGGCTTCTAGCCTCTTCTCTGAGCTTATTCTGCGATCGGGCTATTCATTAGCCTAGATTTCAACCCATCCTCTTAAGCGCGCATATCTTGTTACCGGAGGGATCAAGCAGATATGCGAGGTAGAGACCTCCATTTGGATTTTTACGTACGCCTGGAGCATCCTCACATGTGGAGCCTCCATTAGCGATCCCTGCCGCATGCCAGGCATCAGCTGCTGCAGTCGTTTCGGCTGTAAAACCGATAGTACTGCCATTACCGCGGCTAGCGGACTCACCATCAATAGGTTTGGTGATTGCAAAGACGCCGCTTTCGCTGCGATAGTAACAACGGTCTTCAGTGCTCATCACGCCAGGCTCGTAGCCCAAAGCGCCTAAAACCGCATCGTAAAAAGTCTTTGACGCTTGAATATCGTCTGCACCAACCATGATATGACTGAACATTCCTAAAACCCTCGATGATAAGTTTAATGTGTCAAAATTAGCTAGACCCAGAGTACCGGTCAATTGAAGTAAGAGCCACTGCTTAGTCTACTTTGCCGACTACCCTGCGTGTTTCACTTAGAAACGGCGCTGCGACAGGCGAAGCCGGAACCGCTTCAGCTGGCCCGAAGGGTAGTCGCTTGCAGCTATAAACTCGGGGCTCAGACAGTCTTCGCTTTATTCCGTTTCACCGTTTCATTGCTCAGCTGCGCAGAAGGGACGTTAGGCCGTGCCAATAGATATTTCATGTAAATTCATAAATTAAACACTCTGATTCTATTGATTTTTGACCCGCATAAACGCGAATAATTTCGCCGATATATTGTTGAAATCATCATTTTCTAGGTGGATTGTTTTTCCTTCTTGATACAAGTCATATACTACATATGGTGTTTTAAATAATATTCACGTCAATATATAGTTATTTGCATGCATCTATTTCTTATTCTTGTCTATGTAGGTGCTTTTTATATCAGAGGAAAAACGCATGCCCGCATTGTTAGAAAACACCGTGCTCGAGAGCCCGTTAAACAGCTCAGAACTATCGACAGCAGAAATCACCCTGCAAGATACATCCCTTGATATTTGGGATACCAAATATTGTTTAAAGTCGAAGCAAGGAGTCATGCTCGACAACTGCATTGATGATTCCTTTATTCGTATTGCTAAAGCTCTGGCAGCGGTAGAAGTGGATGAAAAAAGCCAAGCACATTGGAATAAGCAATTTTTATGGGCGTTACGCCATGGCGCTGTTCCTGCTGGTCGGGTTATTTCCAACGCGGGGGCACAGCAACACAAACCTGCAACCTCAACAATAAACTGCACCGTATCGGGCACTATCTACGATTCCATGGATGATATCCTAGGTAAGAACCATGAGGCTGGACTCACCTTAAAAGCCGGTTGCGGGATTGGTTATGAGTTCTCTACCTTGCGGCCAAAAGATGCCTTTGTATCAGGTGCTGGGGCTTATACCTCTGGACCTTTGTCCTTTATGGATATCTTTGATCGCATGTGTTTTACCGTATCTTCAGCCGGGGGGCGGCGCGGTGCGCAGATGGCAACTTTTGATGTGGGCCATCCTGATGTTCTTGAATTTATTAAAGCCAAACGCGAAGATGCGCGCTTACGGCAGTTCAATCTATCATTACTTATTACCGATCAGTTTATGCATGCCGTCAATGCAGATAATGACTGGCCGCTGGCGTTTCCACTGACTGAAAAAGAACAGCAACGAGATAACATCAATCTTGCTGACTCCCAACAAGTCTTATGGCGAGAGTGGCCGATTCAACAAGGTTATATCACTAATAGTGAAGGGCTGGTGGCTTGCAAAATCAGTAAAACGGTCAGAGCAACACACCTATGGAACGCCATTATGAGTTCCACATACGACTTTGCTGAACCTGGCTTTATTCTGATCGACAAGGTAAATGAGCAAAATAACAATTGGTTCTGTGAGAATATCCGCGCAACGAACCCCTGCGGAGAACAACCACTACCGCCTTATGGTAGCTGTTTACTCGGTTCTATTAACCTTACCAAGTTTGTACTAGATCCATTTACTAACCAGGCTTGCTTTGATTGGGATAGTTTTAAAAGTACTGTGACCATCTTTACCCGTATGTTGGATAACGTGGTAGAAATCAACGGGTTACCCTTAGCAGAGCAGCGTCATGAAATTAATCATAAGCGCCGCCATGGTATGGGTTACCTTGGGCTAGGCTCCACTATTACCATGCTTAAAATGAAGTACGGTGATGCCGCATCAGTTACCTTTACCGAACAAGTGACTAAAGAATTAGCCATTACTGGTTGGCGCGCAGGCCTAGATTTGGCAAAAGAGAAGGGCGCCGCACCCATTATGGAGGAGCAGTTTGAAGTCTCTGGCGAGATGTTACGCAAACGCCCCGAGATGCTCGATGATGGTTATAAAGCAGGGGATTCAGTGACAGGTAAAGTACTTCACGCCCGTTATAGCCGCTATATGCAAAAGATAGCTAAAAGTGAACCTGAGCTAGTTAAGCAATTAGCAGAGCATGGCTGCCGATTTACCCACCATAGTTCCATAGCACCAACAGGAACCATTGCGCTATCAATAGGCAACAACGCCAGTAATGGCATTGAGCCGAGCTTTGCGCATCACTACTCACGCAATATCATTCGCCAAGGGAAAAAATCTAAAGAGAAAGTCGATGTGTTCTCTTATGAGCTTCTAGCGTATCGCCATCTGATTAATGCAGAGGCCATGCCTTACAGCGATAACACAGAGCAACAGCTTCCCGACTATTTCATCTGTGCTGATGATATTCATCCAAAGCAACATGTCGATATACAGGCAGCAGCTCAAAAATGGATAGACTCCTCAATATCCAAAACCGCCAATGTGCCCACCGATTATCCATATGATGAGTTCAAAGATATTTACCTTTATGCGTATGAGCAAGGACTAAAAGGTTGTACTACTTTTCGTTTTAATCCCGAGGCTTTCCAAGGTGTACTGGTAAAAGAGCAAGACCTAGAAAATACCCTGTACGAGTTTACGCTGGCAGATGGCAGCACCGTAGAATTAAAAGGTAATGATGAGGTTGAATACGATGGTGAGTCACACACAGCGGCTAATCTTTTTGATGCACTAAAAGAAGGCTACTACGGTAAGTTTTAATATTAACCTTATATATCAGGTGCTTAGGTTGTTGAAATAATGTGGAAGTTTGCAGCTGCACATAAATATTGACTGCTATCTTATGAAAAACGGTCAGAAGTAAGCAGCAAAGAGGACAGTAAAATGCCATCAACAGAACAGAAAACGGTCATGAAAATTGACCAAGCCATCATTAGTTATAAAGTCATTACCGCCCTCGATACCGTCGAAGCACAGGCCGCTATAAAAGCAGCAGAGCATAAGCTAGAGAAGAAGGCTGAGCCGTGCCTGGAAACGGTACATGAGAACCTAAGTCGCCCAGACTTTCTTATGGGTTCAACCTATAAAATAAAAACCCCGATGTCTGAACATGCGTTGTATATCACCATAAATGATGTCGTGCTCAATCAAGATACACCGCACGAACAACGTCATCCGTACGAAATATTCATTAACTCCAAGAATATGGATCACTTCATGTGGGTGGTGGCACTTACGCGAGTCATTTCAGCTGTATTTCGTAAAGGTGGCGACGTCACCTTTATGGCTGAAGAGCTAAAAGCGGTATTCGACCCTAAAGGCGGCTACTTTAAAAAAGGCGGTAAGTTCATGCCCTCATTAGTCGCCGAAATTGGTGAATCAATTGAGAACCACCTAAAAATGATCGGTTTAATAAAAGATCAATCAATAGATCCTCATCAACAAAAAATTCTTGATGAAAAGCGTGCGGAGTTTGACCGAAGGAATACTACACAGAAAGAGCTAGTGAGTAACAGCGCCGTGAATGACGATAACGGCGGCTTTCCTGCTAACGCCCAGTTGTGCAATAAATGTCATACCAAAGCCGCTATATTAATGGATGGTTGCGCGACCTGCCTTAGCTGCGGCGATTCTAAGTGTGGCTAAGCGCGGTTTAATCGCTCACAAGGCAAGTAGTTTTGATTCTCACCTGATGAATGACGGCATTAGGTAATCATGAAGAATCAGATCAAAGAAGAGGCTAATGGCCTCTTCTCTATTTTCTGACAACAGCGCTTTAAGTTGAATTAGATTTGTTTTGATTAGAAATTGATCGGTAGGCCCATGGTCATGCCTATTCAGTCAGGACGCGGTTCATACTCATCTTGCGAACAGGGTTATCCACAGGATTTGGGGGCAATTAAGAAGTAGGCGCAAGGAGGCTATAAGATAAAGTATAAAGACTGTTTATCTAGTCGAAAAACAAAAGTTGTGAATTGCAGTAAGGAGCAGGAGGTTGTGGAAGGTATCTGAGGTCGTCCCGATCAGAGAGAGATCAAATTCCAGGCACAAAAAAGCCCTACATTTGACTGCAAGGCTTAAATGAGAAGTGGTGCCCGGACTCGGAATCGAACCAAGGACACGAGGATTTTCAATCCTCTGCTCTACCGACTGAGCTATCCGGGCAACACGAGGTGCGTATTAAACTGATTTCAGGCGGCGCTGTCAACAAACACACCGCATTTAATCGTTTTTTTATCACAGATATTGCCAAGTCGCTTATTTAGAAGGCGGAACGTAACCTTCTGCTTTCTCGTAGTCTTCGCCATCCATGAACTTTTGCATCTCTTGCTGCAGGTATTCACGGGTAGATGGGTCCATCATGCTCAGGTGTTTCTCATTGATGAGCATGGTTTGGTGGTTGGTCCACTCGGTCCAGGCTTTTTTCGAAATGGTATCGAATACCAGCTGGCCTTTGGCACCCGGATAAGGGGGATTTGCCAGCCCTTCCAGTTCCTCTTTGTACTTGCGGCACATTACGGTGCGGGTCATCTTCTTCTCCAACGTTGTTCTGAGCGTTGCTAAATGCTTCTTTCTTAGTCTAGAAGCTTAGCTCTTTAGTTTACCCAGTAATTTTTTCACGGGGGCGGCCAGGCCGACCTTCTGTGGCTGGTGCAAGTTATACCAGAGAGTGGCAGGCTGTTCCATGACATGATTTGTAAGGTCTTTGTTCTGTTCTTTATCTAACAGGGAGACCTGTACCGGGGTGATATCCAGATGGAAGTGGCTGAAGGTGTGTCTTACCGGTTCTAACGGTGTGGCGCTGTCAGGGTCGATTGGCAGGCCTGTTTCCAGAGCTGCGTCGCGCAGGTCAGAGGTTTCCGGCAGACTCCACAGGCCGCCCCAGATTCCCGTTGGGGGGCGTTGACGCAGTAGAACCTGTCCCTGCTGATCTCGAATGAGCAGCATTAGGGTCTGTTTAACCGGTATGACTTTTTTCGGTTTAGGCTCTGGAAGTTCATTTGCGCGTCCCTGCATATAAGCCTGACAGCCTTTTTGCAGTGGACAGAGCAGGCAGGCGGGCTTACTCCGGGTACAGAGAGTCGCCCCCATATCCATCATTGCCTGGGTGTAATCGGCCACCCGCTCAGTCGGGGTGTTTAGTTCGGCGTAATGCCACAGCTGTTTAATGTTTTCAGTGGTACCGGGCCAGCCACTGATTGCGTAGTAGCGGGCTAAAACCCGCTTAACATTACCATCGAGAATCGCAGCCCGTTTGCCGGTGGAGATCGACAGAATTGCTCCGGCGGTGGAACGACCGATGCCGGGAAGTTGTTCTAGTTCTTCAACCGTTTCGGGAAACTGGCTACCGAAATCCTGGCTGATGATCTTTGCGGTTTTATGTAGGTTACGGGCGCGGGCGTAGTAACCCAGTCCGGTCCAGAGATGCAATACTTCATCCTGATCGGCAGCGGCAAGTTCTTCAACCGTGGGGAATTGCTCCCGGAATCGTTCAAAATAGGGGATCACCGTGGCGACCTGAGTCTGCTGTAGCATAATCTCAGAGAGCCAGGTGAAGTAGGCGGTTTTATTTTCCTGCCAGGGCAGGTCGTGACGGCCGTGCTGGTCAAACCAGACCAGCACAGCTTGGGAGAACTGTTCAGCTGTCATTAGTTACCGAACAATCCTTTCAGCAGTTTTTTAGCGCCCTCTGTTTTGCTACCACTGTCGCCACCCAGCTTTTTCATGAGCGCGCCTTCAATTTTTTTCTTGGCTTTCTGCTTGAGTAAATCTTTCAGTACGCTGGCATCCGGACGACAGAGTTTAGCGGGTTCAGTATCGAAGCTGCCTTTACAGTTAACCGGCCACTCAACCCCTTCCAGGTTGTTATTGACGGCGCAGGTTTTCTTAAACAGGTTTTCTTCGATGGTCAGGCCAAGACGGTAATCCAGATTTTGCGCAGGCAGGCTGACTTTGCCTTTACCGCGCAGACTAATGGCGTCCAGTTTGGTAATCAGATCCTGGTTGCTTACGACGCCGTTAATGAACTTGAAATTACTGCTCAGGTCGGCGAATGGGGTAGAACGATCAACCTGATCGGCCGTCGTGGTGAGCGATGCGACGTTGTTAAAGCCCTGGCAGATAGTCTGGGCAATATCGATCCCTTTAATCTCACCGTTTGGCATAGTGACTTTAGCGCTACCGTTGAGGCTGTTAATGATCGAATGTACTGACTCGCCCCGGGCGGTGATATTTGATTGAGTATTGAAAGTACCGGTTAGACGGTCAACGTCAGCCATATCTTTCAACAGGTCGCCGATCTGAATGCCTGTGATGCTTTTCTTTACGGTGAGTTTAGTCGGTGACTGACGTACATCGACAACGACCGAATTGCGTAGCGTGCCGCTGTACATATCAGCGTTGATCTTGCTTATATTTACCAGCCCACCGTGGGCACTAGTCGCCAGTTCAAGATTGCTCAGGGTAAGGCCATTAATCAGCAGCGTTGTCAGCCCCAGATCAACATCCATCTCCAGCCCTTTAAGTAGTTCTACAGGCACCACAGGCTCTTTAGAGTAGCCGGTGGACTTGGCCGAACCACCGGTAGATGCGGTGTCTGCTGGTTGCTCTGTAGCAGGAGGTAGGTAACGGTCGGCGTTAAGGCTGTCGCCCTTCAAATTGAAGGCGATAGAGCCGTTTACCAGATTCATGGCGAAGTTACCGTTGAAGCTGGTGTCATCCAACTTCAGGCTCATCTTGTTCAGCCCCAGGGTGTTAGGTGCGCCTCCCAGTTGGGCGTCGAAGCTAATAGCTTTGAGTACGTCAGGGTCGGTGGTTTCAATTGCCGGTTGGCCGAGTGCGGCCAGTAACTCCTGGAGGTTGAAATGGCTGACTTTCAGGTTGCCGGTAATCTCCGGCTTGCTGAAACTCTTAACGCTAACATCGCCGCTAGCAACAAGGTTGGCTGCCGTGAGGCTCATCCCTTTCAGGCTGGCTGTTTCAGTGCTCAGATCGCTGTCAATATCGGCGTTCAGTTTTACATTGACGGTTTTTCCGTTGAACGGTACGCCAGTTAGGCCCAGGGTGCTTTCAAGCCCTTTGATCTGGTATTGCTGATTTTCTAGGTCGAGGAAGAACTCTGCGGAAAGGACCGCATCAACGGTCAGCTGAAGCAGGTCTGTCTGATACTGTTCTGCCTGAAAGCTAAGTTCCGCCGGGAAGAGCTTACCGGTGGTGACTTTACCGGAGGTCATGGTGAAGTTTTTCAACAGAACTTTGCTGCCCAGACCCGCATCGCTGTAACTGATATTACCGTTAGTGATGGCGATACTTTCAATGTCCAGCGCGAGCGCCGCGCCACCGCTTGCTTCAGCGGAGCTGGGTGTATCATGTTTAACCGTACCAGAGTCTTTTTGACCGGAACCGGAGACTGCCCAGTTAGTACTGCCGTCCTGGTTCTTTTCCAAATTCAGGGTCAGGCCGTCCAAAAGAACGCTGCTCATCTTTACGTTACCGGACAGCAGGGCTGGCAGTTCTACCGATACCTGTGCCTGGTTCAGCTCAGCCAGCGGTGGTTTGCCGGGGTAGTTAACTTTAATCTGGTTAATTTCGATACCCAGCCAAGGGAACACAGACCAGCCCAGATCACCATTGATCTCTAGCTGGACGCCGCCTTTCTCAAGCGCCAGTTTTTTGATTTCTGGCTTATATTCGTTCGGATCGAAGAACATCCCCAGCAGGACTCCGCCTGCAACAACTACGATCAGTAGCAGGGCGATCAGACCACCAAAAATCTTTAACAGCGTTTTCATGAATTCTCCTTGGGCTATCTGTCTATCCAGAGCATTAGCCGGTAAAACACATCTGTCGGTAAAACAGCTTTAGTAAAAAATAGTATTAACAACATAGTAGCAGAACGATTTTACAGACCAAAGATTAACCGTAAATGAAATCAGTAAGTTGGGAAGAGTTTCAGAGCATGCCTTAGGACGGTATTGGATGTATAATGCCTGCTTTGTTTGACTAATATAACCATCGCGGAGAAGAGCATGGCTGAACGGAAAGCCACCGTCACCCGTAATACCCTGGAAACCAAGATCACCGTATCTGTGAATTTGGATGGCAGCGGTAAGTTGAATGCTGATACCGGTGTTCCTTTTCTTGAGCACATGCTGGATCAAATCGCCCGTCATGGTCTGATTGATCTGGATATCGTTGCCAAAGGTGATAATCACATCGATGATCACCACACAGTAGAAGATATCGGTATTACCCTGGGCCAGGCGTTTGCTCAGGCAGTTGGTGATAAGAAAGGTATTCTTCGGTACGGACACGCTTATTGTCCGTTGGATGAAGCTTTGTCCCGGGTAGTGATCGATTTTTCCGGTCGTCCGGGTCTGGACATGAACGTAGAGTTCACCCGTGGCAGTATCGGTCGTTTTGATACCCAGCTGTTCTGGGAGTTTTTCCAGGGATTTGTAAATCACGCTGGCGTGACGCTGCACATCGACAACCTGAAAGGCTTTAATGCTCACCACCAGGCTGAGACTATCTTTAAAGCCTTTGGTCGTGCGGTGCGTGGTGCCCTGACGATTGATCAGCGGGCTGCTGATCAGATGCCTTCGACTAAGGGATCGCTGTAAATGAGCAGTGTTGCAGTCATCGATTACGGTATGGGTAATTTGCACTCGGTTGCCAAGGCGTTGGAGCATGTTATGCCCGGCGTTGAGGTGCTGGTAACCAATGATCCTGAAAAAGTTCGTAATGCTGACCGGGTGTTGCTACCCGGCGTCGGCGCTATTCGAGATTGTATGGCGGAGATTCGTCGTCTGGGTGTCGATAAAGAGGTTGCTGAAGCGATCGCTTCCGGCAAACCGTTTCTGGGGATCTGTGTCGGTTATCAGGCATTGATGCAGCTTTCAGAAGAGAATGGTGGCGTCGATTGCTTAGGCCATTTTGATGGTACGGTGCGTCACTTTGGCGATGAGCTGAAAGAAACTGATGGCGAACGCTTGAAAGTACCTCACATGGGCTGGAATGAAGTGCATCAAACCTTCGACCATCCTCTATGGGAAGGCATTGAAGACGGTAGCCGTTTCTACTTTGTGCACAGTTATTATGTGGATGCTGTGGATAAGCCGCTGGTGGCTGGTAACTGTCATTACGGTGTTGATTTCGATGTCGCTATCGCCCGGGATAATGTCTTTGCGACTCAGTTCCACCCGGAAAAAAGTCATACCGTTGGATTACAGTTGCTGAAGAACTTCCTTAACTGGGATGGCAAGGTCTGATCTGCCGGCTCAATTCAGCTCAACCCAAGTTATAATATTCATATCAGTTTTATAGGTAATACCATGGCTCTGGCAAAACGCATTATCCCCTGTCTAGATGTAGAAAATGGCCGCGTTGTTAAAGGGGTTCAGTTCCTCGATATTCGTGATGCCGGGGACCCGGTAGAAGTGGCTAAACGTTACGATGAGCAGGGTGCTGATGAGATTACCTTCCTTGATATCACTGCGACCCATGAGGGCCGGGATACTATGGTGCATACCGTTGAACGGATGGCATCGCAGGTGTTTATCCCGCTGACCGTCGGTGGTGGCATCCGAACTGTTGATGATATTCGTACTATGTTGAATGCCGGCGCGGATAAGGTTTCTATCAACAGTGCGGCGGTCTTTAATCCAGATTTTGTACGTGAAGCGGCAGATAAGTTTGGTTCGCAGTGCATTGTGGTCGCAATCGATGCCAAGAAAGTATCAGCGCCGGGTGAAACCGATAAGTGGGAGATCTTTACCCACGGTGGTCGTAAGCCAACGGGTATCGATGCCGTTGAGTGGGCTAAGAAGATGGTTGAATTGGGCGCCGGTGAAATTTTGCTGACCTCAATGGATCAGGATGGCGTTAAGAACGGTTACGACCTGGGAGTTACCCGGGCGATTAGTGACGCTGTCAATGTACCGATTATCGCATCCGGTGGTGTGGGTAATCTGGACCATTTGGTTGAGGGTTGTATCGAAGGTAAGGCGGATGCCGTGCTGGCCGCATCGATCTTCCACTTTAACGAATACACAATCCCGGAAGCTAAACAGTATATGAAAGAGCGGGGCATCGAGGTTCGTCTCTGAAAGCCTCATGCTAATCGTTTTTAACGCATAAAAAAGCTCCTACTCATAAATAGATAGGAGCTTTTTTGTTTTTGGTCATTCAACTCTCGATGGCCGTTTGCTCTGGTGCAATCTCTAAATTGTTTTCTAGCCCCTCTGTAGGAATACCTGGCCAGAGTCTCTGAGTCTCTTTCACTCCCATACTGCGTGCGCGCCCCTGAGTCTTGGCGGTGTACATTCGGTGATCAGCCAGTTCGATCAGGGCTTTCCAGTCATTGGCTTCGTCTGCCTGAATTTCAGCGACACCGATACTAGCGGTGACCGGGGAGTTGTCAGGACGAAGCCCCAGTCCTGCGTTCATGATTCTGTCAATAACATCGTTGGCTTCGTCAGGCGTCGCCGTGGGAAGAATAACGATGAACTCTTCGCCACCCCAGCGGACCACGCTATCTCCCTTTCGCACGGTGGCGCAGAGCTGCTGCGCGGCTAATTTCAGAACAACGTCCCCGGCATCGTGTCCATAGAGGTCGTTGACGGTTTTGAAGTGGTCCAGATCGAGATAGAGAATGGAGAGATGAGTTCCACTCATGGTTGTCAGGCGATACTGCAAATCAAGCATCTCTATCCCGGCTCTGCGCGTTAGCAAGCCGGTGAGCACGTCATAGCTGGCGCGATTCACCTGCGAGAGCATATAGCGTAACTGATTCAGAGAGGCGAACATCGCAACCCCCAGAATCAGCGTGAAGAGCCAGATAGTTGAGACGGCCTGGGGGATTTCACTGTTGGTCTGGGGCAGCGAGGCTAAGACAACCACGACCAGCATCGGTGCAGCGAAAGAAAGAAGCTCTTTCAACGTTAGCGGAAAAAGGGTTAACCCAGCGATCATGACAAAGGGTAAAAGTGCGTACAGCTCTGCGACTACCTGTTCTGTTCCGGTCAGCTCGTAGGCTTGCAGCCAGTGGTCGGAAACCAGATAAAATAGCGGCGTGACCGACAGCATTCCTGCTAAGAGAAACCGGGCGCGCTTCAGGTTAGGTTCTTTGCGTGCCTGCCAGGCAAGCAGTACAAATGCAGTAGCAGACACAATGCGGATCAATAACAGTTCGCCCCACAGTTCTCCTGGCAAGAATAGTAGATCAATTAATGACCAGGTGGGTACTAAGACCGCAAAAATTGCACAGAAGAAAAAGATCCTACTTTGCAGAATAGATGCCCGGTGGCGGGAGATAGGCATGCTGTGTTGCTTGTTGGTGAGTAGCTCATAGAGCTGGTCAAGCGTATAGATACCCAACGATTCACTTAGTGATATATACATAGCGGTTACGTACTTCATCCATTAACTTCCGATATTGATCATCGTCCAGGCTGCTCAATATAGGCTTGTTACGGCAGGAATCACGGCTTCTTTGCAGAAACGGTCTCTCAACTTGATGTAGGTCAAAAATTCACCAAAGGGTGCTCATAGTGGGTAGCAAAGACGGGTGAGTTAATAAGCGGATGGCTGGATAGCTAATCTGTGACTTGGAGTTTAAATATGAGAGCTGCCTAATAGACTAGTTTCTGTCTTTAGGCAGTTTGAACTGTAGCAGCTGATGCGCTTCTCGTTTGGCCTGCTGTTCTAACCGTTCTCTGAGTGCGTTTATGCGCAGTGGCTCTGAATAGAGATAGCCCTGGCCAAACCCACAGCCCAGGTTGGTCAGTTCCTGTTGCTGGTATGTTTCTTCGATCCCTTCTGAAACCGTCAGCAGGTTCATGGTTTTCGCCAGCGCCAGAATAGTTTCTATGACCGGTTTGGAGTTGTTCAGATCGCGGATAAAGCTACGATCAATTTTTACGCCGTCGATTGGTAATCTGGCCAGGTAGCTCAGAGAGGAGTAGCCGGTGCCAAAGTCATCAATCCAGATGCTGTATCCGGCTTCTTTCCATTGATTAAGCAGCGGCAGGGTATTGTCGATATCTTTCATCAGGCTGGTTTCGGTAATCTCCAGACAAATTCGCTGATTGGGAGCCTCTACTTTTTGCAGCGCTTCATCCACCAGCCGGGTTAATTCAGGTTTGTTCAGAATCGCTGAGGATATATTGATCGACAGCTTAGAGGTGTCACCCAGGCTCGGTAGGGTTTTGAGTTCTGCCGCTACGGTCTCAATTATCCAAACAGTCAATGCGCCAATTTGATCGGATTCTTCAATAATTGGAATAAAGGTTTCTGGGCCTAAGCGGCCTCGTTTGGGGTGGTGCCAGCGTATCAGTGCTTCGGCGCCGATGATCTTTTTACTCTTTAGACTGACGATGGGCTGATATTCAATATGCAGTTGGTTTTCTGCGATAGCGCTGCTGATTCCCTGTTGGATAACGACTCGCTCTTCTACCTGGCGATGCATCGCGGGGAGAAAATAGCTGGCTCTGTTACGCCCCGATTTCTTAGACTCATACATGGCGATATCAGCATGTTTAAGCATCCGTTCAGCGCTATTCGCATCATCGGGATAGAGGGTGATACCGATACTGCAGGTCAGTGAGAAATACTTGTCATCGATACTGAAAGGTTGTCGCATCGCTTCGATAATTAGCTGGCTGAGCTGCTCAACCTCTTCGACTCGCAGGATCTCTGGCAGCATGATGGCGAACTCATCACCCCCGGGACGGGATAGCAGCAGATCTTCAGGAAAGGGAAGTTCCCGATGACTGATCTGTTGATTGACCAGCTGTAACAGTCTCTGAGTGACATCCTTAAGAATCTGATCGCCTTGTTCATGGCCTGAAGAATCATTTACCTGCTTGAAGTGATCCAGGTCGATATAGAGCAGGGCGATTCTGCTTTCATGTTTACGTGCCCAGAGAATTAGTTTTCGTAGTTCCTGAAACAGCCCGCTGCGATTCGGCAGGCCGGTTAATGGGTCCCGATAGGCCATCAGCTCTATCTGATGATGACTATCGTTGAGGTGTTCCTGCATTTCCTGCAACGCTTTGCCCAGCTCACTAAATTCATCATTAGAATCTAGCTCAAAGCTGACAGGAGTGCCTTCTAAGCTGTAACTGCGAGTTTTGGCAGTTAATTGATGCAGTGGCTTGAGTAATCTTTTGGTCAGGAAGCGGGAGAGAAGCAGGGTTGGCAGCAGTAGAATAATATAAACAGTGGTTAACAGTCCGACAGCGGTAAATGGTCCGTCGATAGGCGTCTTGAGCTCAAAAAGAGATAGATCATAAACAACGCTTATCAGGTACAGCGTTATCGATAACATTATCGCAGTCAGTCCTGCGGATAATAGTGTAACCATGAGGCCAATGCGAAGCGGTAGTGAGCGGGCCATCAGTTCGTCCCTGGTGCCGCAGAAGGACAAGGGTGATGGGCAAACTTCACTGATGACATAGAGCTACTCACTCGCTATTGTATTTTTTATTAGAGGCTAATAATAACAGTCATCAGGAAAGTTGCAGCACCTTACTGACAAGTTTCTTAATACACCTCTAATGTAGGGTAGTTATAACTTGGGGAGGTCGTATATAACAGAGGTAGATAAAACCCCTCCTGGGCTCAGGACTTATCCCCATAATGCTAAGTATAATGCTTTATTTATAAGCGCCACTAAGTTGCTTCTGTCATAATGTTGTAACTGTTTTCCGGTCTAATATCCGCTTCTGGAGGAAGGTTTCCGTGTCATTTACTAATAGTCAGCGTTTTTTTCCTGAAACTCGTATGCGTCGCATGCGTGCCAATGATTTTTCCCGTCGTCTGATGCGGGAGACTGTACTGACCCCCGACGATCTTATCTATCCGGTTTTTGTTATTGAGGGCGAGAATCAGCGCGAAACGATCCCTTCAATGCCGGGGATTGAACGTTTGAGCATCGATCTGTTGGTCAAGGAAGCCCGAGAGTTGGTTTCCCTTGGGATACCCGCTGTAGCGTTGTTCCCTGTTACGCCATTGAATGTAAAAACAGAACTCGCGGAAGAGGCATATAATATTGATGGCCTTGCGCAGCGCGCGATCAGAGCGCTAAAGAATGCCTGCCCAGAACTAGGTGTGATGACTGATGTGGCTTTAGACCCGTTCACCACCCATGGTCAGGATGGCATCATTGATACCAACGGCTATGTTTTGAATGACAGGACGGTTGAAACTCTGGTACGCCAGGCACTGTCCCATGCGGAATCCGGCGCTGACATAGTTGCCCCGAGCGATATGATGGATGGCCGTATCGGTGCTATTCGTGAAGTGCTGGAGCTTAATGATCATGTGAATACCCGCATCATGGCTTATGCTGCCAAATACGCGAGTGCTTACTACGGTCCTTTCCGTGATGCCGTTGGGTCTGCAGGAAACCTGGGTAAAGGTAACAAGTTTAATTACCAGATGGACCCTGCCAACAGTGATGAAGCGCTGCATGAAGTTGCTTTGGATCTGGCTGAGGGTGCGGATATGGTGATGGTTAAACCGGGTATGCCTTATCTGGATATCGTTCGCCGGGTGAAACAGGAACTGAAAGCGCCAACTTTTGTCTATCAGGTTAGCGGTGAATATGCGATGCATATGGCGGCGTTCCAGAATGGCTGGCTGGATGAGCGAAGTGTAATGATGGAATCTCTGGTGTGTCTTAAACGTGCGGGTTGTGATGGCATTCTGACCTATTTTGCCAAACGCGCCGCACAGCTGCTGAATGAGTAATCTTCAGTAGTACCAGAGACATAATAATTAATTGGGGTGAAGGATTGCGGTCATGACTGAGCAGATCAAGGAACAGGCGACAGAACAGGTTGTTGAACCAGTAGTCGGGGCGGAAGTTGAGCAGGTAGTTGAGCTGACAGTTGAGCCGACGGCTGAGCAAAACGAAGCGTCAATTGCGCTGGTGGAAAGCCGGGAAGCGATTGCGGTTACCGAACCGGTGCAGGAGCTGCCGCTAGATCTGAAAGCCCCTGCTCTTTACATCAACCGCGAGTTAAGCCATCTGCAGTTTAATATCCGGGTACTGGAACAGGCGCTGGATGAAACCCATCCGTTGATGGAACGGCTGATGTTCCTGCTGATTTTTTCCAGCAACCTTGATGAGTTCTTCGAGATTCGTGTGGCGGAACTGATGGGGCAGCTGAAGTACAGCCGCGAGTCGGTTGGCCCGGATGCATTGCATCCTCAGGCGGTCATGAACCGGATAGGTGAAATCTGTAGTGCACAGGTTGAGCGGCAGTACAAAATCCTGAATGAAACTATCTTTCCTGAACTGGAAAAAGAGAATATTCACTTTCAGCGTCGCCGCGATTGGAGTGATGAACAGATAGAATGGATTCGTGTCTTCTTTGAGGAGAAGGTACTACCAGTGGTCAGCCCTATCGGTCTAGACCCTTCTCACCCTTTCCCCCGCCTAATCAATAAGAGCCTGAACTTTATTGTCGAGCTGGACGGTAAGGATGCTTTTGGCCGGGAAAGTGGTATGGCCATTATTCCTGCTCCGCGTTCTCTGCCACGTTTGATCCGTCTGCCTGATAATCTGTGCGATGGCGGCGATAATCTAATCTTCCTTTCATCGATTATTCACGAGTTTGCCGAAGAACTGTTCCCGGGCATGAAAGTGGAAGGCTGTTACCAGTTCCGTATCACCCGAAATGCCGACCTTACCTTCGACTCTGAAGAGGTAGAGGATCTGGCGCGTACTCTCAGGGGTGAGCTGCATTCGCGTAAATATGGTGATGCGGTACGGCTGGAAATAGATAAGCGTACCCCCGAAGATCTGATTCGATTCCTGTGGCGTGAATTCAGCCTTGATGAAGCCCATACCTATCGAGTCGATGGCCCGGTAAACCTGACCCGAATGATGGCGTTGCGGGATCTGGTTGATGGGAAAAAACTTTGTTGGAAGCCTTTCACCCCGGGAATGTCCGGTAAATACAAACAGAAAAATATCTTCGATGTGCTACGCCAGAAAGATCAGCTGTTGCATCATCCTTTCCAGTCCTTCTCTCCGGTAGTTGACCTGCTACGGCAGGCGGCCAAAGATCCCAAAGTGCTGGCAATCAAACAGACCCTTTATCGTACCGGTGTGAACTCCGATATTGTTGATGCGCTGGTGGATGCTGCCCGAAGCGGTAAAGAGGTGACAGTCGTTATTGAGCTGCGGGCGCGTTTTGATGAAGAGTCTAACCTGCAGTTGGCGGGCCGTTTACAGGAAGCGGGTGCGCTGGTTGTATACGGGGTAGTTGATTTTAAAACCCACGCGAAAATGATGCTTGTTGTGCGCCGGGAAGAGGGCAAACTGGTGCGTTATGCTCATCTGGGTACGGGTAACTACCACTCGGGTACTGCGCGTCTGTATACCGACTACAGCTATATGACCAGTGATGTCGATGTGGGGGAAGATGTTCACAAGATCTTCCAGCAGCTCACCGGCATGGGTAAAATTCTTCGGCTGAAGAAGCTACACAATGCACCGTTCACTCTGCACTCTCGCATGATTGAGATGATTGAACGGGAAGGCAAACACGGTAAACAGGGTCATATCATTGTCAAAATCAATGGGCTGACCGAGCCGCAATTGATACGTGCGCTCTATCTGGCCTCCCAAAAAGGGGTGAAGATCGAGTTGATCGTGCGCGGAATGTGCCGTTTGCGTCCGGGTATTGACGGTATCTCTGAAAATATCTCAGTACGTTCAATTATTGGTCGCTTTCTGGAGCATACTCGGGTTTATTACTTTGGTAACAAAGGTAAGCCAGATGTATTGTGCGCCAGTGCTGACTGGATGGAGCGTAATATGCTTAACCGGGTAGAGACAGGCTTTCCGCTGACCGGCAAGCTGGCGGATCGGGTCAAACGTGATCTGGACTTTTATCTGGCCGATAATAGTCGTAGCTGGGAGCTGCATTCCGATGGCAGCTACACGCTGAATAAGCCGGGCGAAGATGAAGAGCTTATCAGTGCTCAGGAGACCTTACTGAAAGAATTTGCCAGCTGATACTCTGAGTTATCCACTGCGATTTAATAATGGCCCCGAGGGGCCATTTTTTGTTATTGGTCGTCTTTATGACAGTTCATTTCTGACTTCTCGGTCAATTTTCGTTTGCCTCAGGTCCTTTTTTATGGGAAATTGCTTTTTTGCACTCTGAGTTTCCGATAGGAAATATAGGTAACAGTGGCGGTGGATCCTGCCTGTTTCTCCTGAACAGCACCGTTTGACGGTGGGAGTGCTATCCTTCATTGGTCGCTGTTATCCACGGCACAATAAGAACGATACGGAAGCCTTAACATGGCGAATGCCAAAACAGCCTTAGTGCTGAACGATATTTATAAATCTTATGGCGACCTTGAGGTTCTCAAAGGCGTATCACTGACCGCTAATGACGGTGATGTTATCTCCATTCTGGGCTCGAGCGGCTCAGGCAAAAGTACTCTGTTACGATGTATCAACCTGCTGGAAAATCCTAGCAAGGGTGAAATTACGGTCGGCGATGAAAGCTTGGTGCTTAAACCGGGCAAAGATGGAAATCTCGTCGCGGCAAATCGTAAACAGCTGGAAAAGATGCGCTCCCGCATCGGATTTGTCTTTCAAAGTTTCAATCTCTGGCCGCATAAAACCATCTTAGAGAATATTATTGAGGCGCCTATTCAGGTGCTAAAGCAGTCTAAGGCTGAGGCTATTGCCCGGGCAGAGCAGTTGCTGGCAAAGGTCGGTCTGGCGGATAAACGCAATGCATATCCGGATAACCTGTCAGGTGGACAAAAGCAGCGTGTAGCGATCGCCCGGACATTGGCAATGGATCCGCAAGTGCTACTGTTTGATGAACCGACTTCTGCACTCGACCCAGAGCTGGTTAATGAAGTATTGGCTGTTATGAAAGAGCTGGCTGAGGAGGGACGAACCATGCTGATCGTGACTCATGAGATGCGTTTTGCCCGTGATGTCTCCAGTCAGGTCGTTTTTTTGCACGAGGGGCAGATTGAAGAGATAGGCCCTCCTGATCAAGTGTTTAATAACCCGAAATCTACCCGTGTGCAGGAATTTATGGCCAGCCACCGGTAAGATTTTTTATTTGATGAAAAAGCTAAAGGGAAACAGATGATGAATATTCGTAAAATTTTTGCTGTGGCCGCGCTGATTACGGGTGGCCTGATGGCAGCTCAGGTGGCAACTGCAGGTGATAAGATCCGCATCGCTACTGAGGGTGCTTATGCTCCTTTCAATATGGTTGATTCCAGCGGTGAGTTGATCGGCTTTGACGTAGAGATCGCCAAAGCACTTTGCGTTCAGATGAAGGCTGATTGTGAAATCGTGGCGCAGGACTGGGATGGTATTATTCCGGGGCTTCGTGCACGTAAATATGATGCGATCATCGCGTCTATGTCGATTACCGAAGAGCGTATGCGGGTTGTAGATTTCTCAGAGAAGTATTACTCCAATGTGTTGGCATTTGTTACCGCAGACGGCAGCAATGTTGTTGTGACGAAAGAGGGTCTGAAGGGTAAAACGGTTGGCGCACAACGGGCCACTATTGCCGGTCAGTATCTGGAAGACAATCTGGGTGATGTGGTTGATGTGAAACTCTACGATACCCAGGACAACGCTTATCTGGACCTGACTAGCGGTCGCTTGGACGCTTTGTTGTCTGACAAATTCCCCGCCTATGACTGGTTGCGCACCGATGGCGGCAAAGGTTTCGCTTTTAATGGTGAAGATATCGACATCAATGATGAGATCGGTATCGCTGTACGTAAAGACGATGCGCTGAAAGATAAGTTCAGCACCGCGATCAAAGCGATTGTGGCCGATGGTACCTACGCTAAAATCAACGAAAAATACTTTCCGTTTTCTATCTATTAATTAGCTATTTAGTAACCTGGGCCGGCTTTTCGTCGGTCCGTTTTTAGGCGAATCTCATGGATCTGCAAGGCTTTGGCCATCTCCTGATCTCCGGTACCTGGATTACCATTCAATTGGCTATTTCCAGCCTTTTGGTAGGCTTGGTATTTGGCTTGCTGGGGGCATCGGCTAAACTGTCCAAAAACCGTCTGGCCCGCTGGCTGGGAACTGGGTATACCACCCTGGTTCGGGGTTTGCCTGAATTGTTATTGGTGTTAACGATCTACTTTGGTGGCTCTCAGTTCCTGATGTGGATTGCCGGTTTTTTTGGTTACGACGAATATATTGAGATCGGCCCCTTTGTGGCCGGTGTCACAGCTCTGTCGATTGCCTTCGGTGCCTATGCCACAGAGGTTTTCCGCATGGCGATGATGGAGATACCTAAAGGTCAGTGGGAGGCGGGGCTGGCCTGCGGCATGAGTACTCCCCGAACCTTCTTTCGGATTATTCTGCCCCAGGTGTGGCGGTTGGCAATACCGGGCTTAGGTAATCTGTTTCAGGTGCTGCTGAAAGATACCGCCCTGGTTTCAGTGGTGGGTCTGAACGATATCATGCGTCAGTCTCAGGTCGCGATTAGCTCGACCAAAGAGCCCTTTACCTTCTTTCTGGTAGCCGCATTGATCTATCTGTTGCTAACAGCGGCCACCACCGGCTTTACGATGTTTATGGAACGGGTGGCGAATCCGGCTGCCCGGGGGCATAGCTCATGAGCTGGGAATGGGGTGTTATCTGGCAATATATTCCTCGCCTGTTGGAGGGTGCCTGGCTAACGCTGGAGCTGGTGCTTGTCTCAGGTTTGATAGGTATTGCCCTGGCCATTCCGCTGGCGCTGATGAGGGCTTCAAGTAGAACCTGGGTGAAGGCTTTTCCCTTTGCCTATATCTATTTTTTCCGTGGCACACCGCTGCTGGTGCAGATATTTCTGGTGTATTACGGGGCTTCACAGTTTGAGGCGGTACGGGAATCGTTTCTTTGGCCTGTTCTTAAACAACCCTATTGGTGCGCGATTATCGCCTTTAGCCTGAACACAGCAGCTTACAGTGCAGAGCTGTTTCGTAGTGCAATCCAGGCGATTCCGAGCGGTGAGATTGAGGCTGCAGAAGCGATGGGGATGAGTAAGCCGGTGCAGATTCGCCGGATTATTATGCCTCGTGCCTTTGGTATCGCATTGCCCGCTTACGGTAATGAAGTGATTCTGATGCTAAAGGGTAGTGCTCTGGCCAGTACTATTACTTTGTTGGATGTGACCGGTATGGCCCGAACTATCATCGCCCGGACTTATACTCCGCTAGAGATGTTTCTCGCGGCAGGTATGGTGTATTTGGCGATCAGCGCGCTGATTATTGCGCTGTTCCGATTAATGGAATATCGCTTTAACCGTTATCAATACTACCATCACACCGATACCCCTGAAGACCTGGACCCACAACTGCGCGATCAACATATCGATAGCTGATTCGGCTTTGAAGCCTTTAGTTTTTGAAGCTTTGGATTAGCTGAGGATAGCCTTCGCGAAAGCTGGGATATTTGAATCGATAACCGGTGTTCTTCAGCAACTTGTTACTGCAGCGTTTACTGCCGATAGTGCGCCGGGCTGAGGTATCCGTTATTTCTCTGTCTAATTGTTCAGCAAGCCAGTCACTCACTTCGTTCAGTGATACTGGTTCATCATCGCTGGCAAGATAGATCGGCGCCAGAACTCGCTCTTGAGAGAGCTGATACAGGTGCTGCAATATGCCAACGCAATCATCCCGATGTAGACGGTTGCTGTAGCGAATCGGCTCAGCTGGATAGCCTATGCCTCGATTGACCTGTCCCAGCATGTAGTTTCGCCCGGGGCCGTAAATGCCGCTGAAACGCACCACAGTAGCCGGAATGCCGCTGTTAATGGCGATCTGTTCCGCTTCCAGCATAATTTGGCCTGAGAAGCTTTCCGGTTCGGTCGGCGAGGACTCATCGACCCATTCGTGGTGTTCCTGATGATAAACTGCAGTACTGGAAACGAAGAATAGTTGGCGTAGTTTAATGCCTTGCTGCTGTAACGCATTGAGCAGATTATCCAGCCCTTCCGGATAGGCTTTGCGATAGACTGACTCATCCCGCGCGCCTGCTGCAACCGCATAGAACAGGGTATCTACCTGTTGCGGCAGATTAATAAGCGTGTCAGGCTGACTTAGATCAGCGGCAATTCCTTGGATACCGGGGGGAAGCTGGTTTATATTACGTCGAAGGCCAAATACCTGGTGTTTCTGTTTTACCAGATTAAGGCCGAGCTGGCTGCCGATATCACCGCAACCGGCGATTAGAATTTGATCCCTGTTTAATAGATGACTCAAAGTATTTATCCTGTTTCAGGTTGAGTCAGCATCATAACAAAGGAAAGCTGCGAATGACTCTTACTGAGTTACGTTACATCGTTACCCTCGCCCAGGAACAGCACTTTGGCCGAGCGGCCGAGCGTTGCTTTGTCAGCCAGCCAACTTTGAGTATTGCCGTTAAAAAACTCGAGGAAGAGTTAGGTACCGCTCTTTTCGAACGGAGTAAACATGCCGTTCGGGTAACGCCGGTCGGTCAGAAAATTGTGCGTCAGGCGCAGACCGTGCTGGAACAGGCGGAATCGATAAAAGATCTGGCTCAGGAAGGCAAAGATCAGCTGGCCAGTCCGCTGCGGGTGGGTGCCATTTATACGATCGGGCCCTATCTCTTTCCCCATCTGGTCCCTGAGTTGCAGAAGCGGGCGCCTAAAATGCCGCTCTATATCGAAGAGAACTTTACCGAAAATCTGCGTCCTAAGATTCGTAATGGTGAACTGGATGCGATCATTATTGCGCTGCCCTTCGATGAACCGGATATTGTCACCCGGCCTCTCTACGAAGAGGCCTTCAAAATGTTGCTGCCCAAGAGCCATCCTCTGGCCAGTAAAGATCAGATTGACAGTCAGACGCTACATGAACAGGATCTGTTGTTGTTGGGTGAGGGGCATTGTTTTCGTGATCAGGTGCTGGAAGCCTGCCCTACCCTTGCCGGCCACTCATCGGATCGGCATACAATAACCGAGGGAAGTTCACTTGAAACCATTCGCATGATGGTGGCTTCAGGGCTGGGTGCTAGCGTCCTTCCACAGTCGGCTACCTGTGGTTCTTTCCGTTCCGATATGGTGGTAACTAAACCGTTTAAATCTCCACCTCCGGTACGTACCGTCGCTCTGGCCTGGCGTGCCAGTTTCCCCCGTCCGCAGGCGATTGAGTTGTTGATAGAATCCTTAAACAGCTGTCCGATGCTCGAAAACGAAGACTAATATGAACCAAGCGGCCCTTGCGCAGCTGCCAGTAACCGAACTTAAAGGGGTTGGGGCAGCACTGGAACAGAAACTGGAAAAGCTGGATATTCGCAGCCTGCAGGATCTGCTGTTTCATCTGCCACTGCGTTATCAGGACCGTACCCGGGTTATGCCGATTGGCTCATTACGCCCCGGTGACGAAGGGGTGATTGAGGGTGAGGTTAAAGGGGCCGACATCTCGATGGGGCGGCGTCGCAGCCTGGTTTGCCGATTGCAGGATGGCACTGGCACTATTACGCTGCGTTTTTTCCACTTCTCAGCAACACAGAAAAATAATCTTAAAGCAGGCACCCGTATCCGCTGCTTCGGCGAGGTCAGAACCGGAGCCAGCGGACTGGAACTTTATCATCCGGAATATCGCCGGGTTGATGAAGAAGAAATGACGCCGGTAGAAGAATCGCTGACGCCCATCTATCCGACGACAGAGGGGTTGAACCAGGGGCGATTTAGAGCGCTAACCGATGCTGCTTTAGAATATCTTGCTAAGGGCTCTTTGACGGAGCTGATACCTGAACATCTGCGCCAGCAGTGGCAGCTACCGCCGCTGAATGATGCGGTAAGCTATCTGCATCGACCGCCGGTAGACGCCAATCAGGAGCAGTTACTGGACGGTTACCATCCTGCCCAGCGTCGTTTGGCGTTCGAAGAGCTATTGGCACACCACCTATCTCTTCTGAAACTGAGGCAGCGAACCCGACAGCAGGGTGCCCCGGCACTAAACGCCAGTGGGCAGCATCAGAATGCATTTCTGCATAACCTACCTTTTCCTCTGACCGGCGCACAACAGCGGGTCAGCCATGAAATCAGTGCGGACCTTGCTCAGCCATTCCCTATGCTGCGATTGGTTCAGGGTGATGTAGGTTCTGGTAAAACGGTAGTGGCGGCTCTTGCGGCTCTGCAGGCGGTAGAAGGAGGGTTTCAGGCGGCAGTAATGGCGCCTACCGAAATCCTGGCAGAACAACACTATATTAATTTCGGTAACTGGCTTGAGCCTTTAGGTTTGAAAGTTGCCTGGCTGGCAGGCAAGTTGAAAGGTAAGAAGCGACAGGAACAGCTGGAGGCGATTGCCGACGATTCGGCTCATGTTGTTGTCGGTACGCATGCGCTGTTCCAGGATGAGGTTGTTTTTGCCAACTTAGGGCTGGTGGTGGTGGATGAACAGCATCGCTTTGGTGTGCATCAGCGACTGGCGCTGCGGGAGAAAGGGCGAACAGATCACCGTTCGCCGCATCAGTTAATTATGACCGCAACCCCCATTCCTCGCACACTGACCATGAGCGCCTATGCCGATCTAGATTGCTCAATCATTGATGAGCTGCCGCCAGGGCGAACGCCCGTCAATACGGTGGTGATATCTGATCAGCGACGTCCGGAGGTGGTGCAGCGGGTTAAGGATGCCTGTGGACAGGGGCGCCAAGTCTATTGGGTTTGCACCCTGATAGAGGAGTCTGAAGTGCTGCAATGCCAGGCTGCCGAAGTGACGGCTGAAGAGTTACGTGAAGCGTTACCAGAACTGCGTATCGGTTTGATTCATGGGCGGATGAAGCCAGCAGAAAAGGCTGGGATTATGGCCAGTTATAAAGCTGCGGAGCTTGATTTGTTAGTCGCAACAACGGTTATCGAAGTGGGGGTTGATGTGCCTAACGCTTCGGTGATGATCATCGAAAACCCAGAACGGCTCGGGTTAGCTCAGCTGCACCAGTTACGTGGCCGGGTCGGGCGTGGATCAGTCGAGAGTTTTTGTTTGCTGATGTATCATGCCCCCCTTTCGAAATCGGGCCGGGAACGGTTAGCAGTGATGCGTGAAACCACCGATGGCTTTCGTATTGCTGAAAAAGATCTGGAACTGCGTGGCCCCGGAGAAGTGCTGGGTACCCGACAGACCGGTATGATGTCGTTTAAAGTGGCTGATCTGCAACGGGATGCGGATCTACTGATCCGGGTTAAACAGATCGCCAGCCAGATCGGGAATGATCCGCAATTGAGTGATGCGATTATTCAGCGCTGGTTGGGCCGGGATGAAAAATACGCTGCTGTTTAAGGTTTGCTGTTAACTACCCGAAATTTCTAATTATCGATTCATTGTAAGAGTCTGCTATGTCTGTGCCGCCTTGTCGTTTTTCTATTGCTGAGTCTGATGCACCGATTGAACTGCTGCCCCGGGATCTGAGTGCCTGGCAACAGGGCAACTGTGGTGTCGACTATGTGCACCGGCTTGATTCTGGTCACAAAGGCCCTGAGCTGGTTATTCAGGCGCTCACCCACGGTAATGAGATCTGTGGTGCGAATGCCCTGTTATGGTTGTTAGAAAATGATATTCGTCCGACAAAAGGTGCGATGACGCTGATTTTCGCTAATGTTGAGGCGTATAAAACCTTCGATCCGCAACGTCCTTTTGCCAGCCGCTGCCTCAATGTAGATATGAATCGGGTCTGGCATGCATCACAGTTAATTCAGCCTGATAATCATGAAGCCCTGCGAGCGATAGAACTGCTGCCGTTTATCGAGAATGCGGATAGCCTGCTAGATCTGCATTCGACCACCTTTGCTGTGACGCCGATGCTGATCTACCCGGATAACGCCTGTAATCGGCAGTTTGCTGATCGGTTGGCGTTTCCTTTTCCTCACCTTTTGTATGATCTGGGCAGTTATCACACCGGGATGCTGATCTCTGAACACGAACGTCATAGCGATGGCGGATTCTCCTTGGTGGCTGAATGCGGCCAGCACTTTGCAAAGGCAACAAGTCAGCAGGCGTTGTCAACTACGCTGCGCTTCTTACAACTCCACGGTATGCTTAAAGACACTATTGAGCTGCCTGACTGGGGATACTCGCCCGATAGCGATGCCGGACATTATCGGATCGACCGGGTGCTTAAAGCGGAAAGTGAAAAATTCCGCTTTGTTGAACTTTTCAAAGGTTTTGAACAGTTTGATAAGGGAGAACTGATCGCTATCGACGATCAGGAGCTGATCGCGGCCCCATTCGATAACTGTGCTCTGATTATGCCTGCCCGGGTGCCTATCGCCGGGGAAGAAGTGGTGACCTTGGCCGAACGAATTGAAACCTCTGTGGATAAGAATTGAAATGTCTGTAACAGAACAGCAGCTTGAATTGGTTGAAAAACAGTTGGGTCGTAAGCCGCGTGGGCTGGTCGATATCGCCTGGCAAAATAAACAGGGAATTCCCGCCGTACTGCAGATGCGATCACTGGTAGATGATCAACCCTTTCCTACTTTGTATTGGCTTAGCTCTAAAGACCTTTATCAGGCGATTGCTGAGATAGAAACGGGCGGCGAAGTAAAACGCATAGAGCAGCAGATTGGATTAGATGATGAATTACGGGCAGCCCATCTGGCGGACCAGCAACGTTATGTCGATCTGCGCTGGAAAATGATGGCGGACAATGATCGTCAGAGAATCGATGAGCTGGGCTTTACCGAGTTGTTCAATAGTTATGGAATAGGCGGTATTCGTCATTGGGATAAGGTTCGTTGCCTGCATATGCAGTACGCCTATCATCTCGCCGTGGGAGGTACTGCTATTGGTCAGTTATTGGATGAACGATTCGCTTTACAAAACCTGGCTATACACAACTAAGCGGTAGGTTTCAGACATAAAAAAAGCAGGCACATAGCCTGCTTTTTTAGTTGATCAGTAAGTTAAAACTGCTTACTTACCGGTCAGCACATGGTATTTCTCCATGAGCTTCTCTTCATTCTCGACGTGATCTGGATCCTTAGGGATACAATCTACCGGACACACCTCAACACACTGCGGCGTATCGTAGTGACCGATACACTCAGTACATTTAGCTGGATCGATCTCGTAGATCTCGTCTCCCGGAGTAATCGCCTCGTTAGGGCACTCCGGCTCACATACGTCACAGTTAATGCATTCATCTGTGATAATTAATGCCATTGTGGCTACCTCACTGACTCGTAAATACTAAAAAATTAGCGTCCGAAATGATCTTGCAGTACACGGTGAACTGCAGGATGTACAAATTGTTCCACATCACCGCCGAGACTCGCTATTTCACGAATCAACGTCGATGATATAAAGGACAGATCTTCAGCTGGCGTAAGAAAAAGGCTCTCTGCTTTCGGTGCCAGCTTGCGATTCATATTGGCAAGTTGAAACTCATACTCAAAATCAGACACCGCACGCAGGCCGCGCAGTATGATATTGGCATTATGCATTGAGACCAGATCAGCCAGAAGACAGTTGAAGCCTACGACTTCAACATTATCCAGATGTGCTGTCACAGTTTTTACCAGCTCAACCCTTTGCTCAAGGTTCAGCAGAGGCGTTTTTTTTGGGCTGGCGGCAATCGCGACTATAACTTTATCGAACAGCTTAGAAGCGCGTTCGACTAAGTCCGCGTGACCATTGGTCATTGGGTCAAATGTACCCGGGTATACTGCAATGTTCATAATGAGTTTACGTCTACTCTGCTTGGTATGAATATTAGCAAATCCGCAAGTGCGCGATATTAGCTGAAATGGAAGGCTATCACAAATACAATAATGGAATGTGTTGATCTAATTCAGTTATAAGAAATTTATTTTTAATCACGTTATGGAATATAAATGATATTTTTGATGTTGAAAGAGGTGGTTAGATGAAGACCCATCAGCGATTTTCTCTGTTACTTATACTTACGGCGTCCACTATTCTTAGTGGTTGTCAGACATTACAGAATCTTGATAAAGGATTATATAACGTTGCTGAGTCGATTAGTGAAACCGACCGGGTAACAGGCCAACGTACATTGAGCGCCGCCGACCGGAGTGCACAGATTCGTCAGGGTAATGCCGCTGTGGAGCAGATGTTGGCTGGCGAGAAAAAAGCGGGACGTAAAATTAATGCGTCGCTTGATCGCAAACAGTATCAGCGATTGATTCGCATATTCGACCGGATTCATCGGGTGAGTCATCTGAGTCAGGAACGCTGGCAACCGATTCTGATTGATCGGGATTCTTTCAACGCCTTTACCACCGGAGGCACTTATATAGTGGTACACAGTGGCCTGATGAAACAGCTGAATGATGCAGAAGTTGCCGCGGTGGTGGGTCATGAGATCGCTCATACGGTAGCGAATCACGTAGGTGAGCGTCAGACGACACAGCAATTGAGCGCGCTGGCCTCCAGTGCTGCACGTCAAAAAGGATTTCAGGCGGCTTATACCCATGAACTGGAGCGAGAGGCGGACAGAATTGGCGTCTTGTACAGCGCTTTGGCGGGATATGACCCCTACGCAGCTACCCGAATCTGGCAGCGACAGTTTAAGGAACAGGGCAACGCCCGCAGCTTATTCGCCCATGATCATCCGGTGAACGCAGAACGGGCGGCGGAAACTAAGGTGCTAGCAAGCAAGGTTAAGCAGTATTACCAGCCTGGCCGGATCAACCCCAATGCAGCAACTTTGCGGGATAATAATAGTTTATGGCAGAAGCGTGAAAACCGAGATCAAGCCACTGCCGGCGAAGGTGGAGGCGTGTCCGCTATCTTATCCACAGCATTAGGTGCTTATGTGGGGCATCAGCAGGCAAAACAGGAAGCTGTACGTCAATCCCAGCACGCCCAGTTTGTCCAGGCCGTAGAAAAACATATGAAGCTAGAACAGCAGAAACGGGCCTCGAATACTAGTTGGGCAACCCGCTGGCGCTATTCAGGGAATCTGGCGTTGAAAGGGGTCGTAATGGGCTTTCTAGCGCAGGACAGCAAAGGTAAAACTCACCGCTATGTGGCGCACCAGCCCGGTGTAGTTCGTCCGGGACAACGCTTCGATCTGACCTTCGTGATGAAGGATGGAATAACCATGAAGCAGCTGGAAAAGATGAAAGCACGTTACTATCTGGATGATGCGCTTCCGGCTAGGTAGAGCTAAGACGTGGCTAGTTGCTAGAACGTCGCTTCGCGACTGCTAGTGGCTAGCCAGAGCCTTCGCTGCGGGAATGTTTGAAGGTTGTTTTGCAGAAGACGGGGGTTTTTGGCCATAGTTTTTTTAATAAAAAATATGGTTACGCAATTTCATCTGGAATGCCGTGGATAGAAGGTCAGCGCCGCCCCAATGTGTGTACCTTCTCTCTGACGGCAATAGTTGGAGCGTCAGACACAAACGCAGTTTTTTAATTTTCTATGTTGGATGATTGTTCCGTTTTTAGGGAACAAAGCGTTGAATATTTAAAGGTTTTTGCAGTCTCTCTCACTGTGCCATCACTGATAAAAATGAACTGTTTATCTTCTTCTATAGTTTCGCTGTTGTTATATTCCCATATATAAAACTGCCCGTTATTGCAGAAGTACACATTCTCAGGCTCTCCAATCTTTTCAAGCAGATTATGTTCAGATATCCCCCAGTATGTACCTGACTTTTCACGTATATGTTCAGCCACGATTAAAGGTGAAGTAGCAACTGCAATAGGGACAGCGACAACGGCTAACAGAGATAAGGACGCTTTTTCACCCATATTGCTGCACCCGGCTAAAAGGGCGGCAAGTAGAAAGATTAATACAGTTTTTTTCATAATTAGCAGGGCCAGTTTTTAGTATCGAAGCTTTGAACAATGCGTTAGAAGGCGCTAGTGCAAATAATTAAAGTCTTCTATCGAATTATTCTTGAATCGATTTTAAGCAAAGAATTCTTGTAGTGGCCAAGCTTTCGCTAAGTATCATTTACGACTACTGTTAGTATTAAATCTAACCTCAGCTAATGGCACAAAGCAGGCCTTAACGGATTCCGCGCCAATAAATTCCCCTTACGTAGCACCTAATACTCAAACAACTCCAGTAATCCTTAAAAAGGCTTTTCCTAGCAACTAGCTAGCCGCGAAGCGGCGATCTAACCACTAGCCACTGCCCCTCTGATATAACCTATAACTAACTTGCCCCGCCGTCTTCTCCCGATAAAGCTCCCAGTTATCCGGTACCTGCAAATCGGTCAGCTCTACTTCAGTTTCAACGTAGATCATGGCGTTATCTGCCAGTAGGTTTTTTTGTTCTAGCAGCAAGCAGCAGAGGGATGCGAGGTCTTTGTGGAAGGGTGGGTCCATGAAGACGATGTCGAACTGGATCTCCAGATCAGCACTGCGCTTTTCCAGCCAGTCGGGCATTGAGGCTGTAACTAATTCGGCATGCTGGGATTTCAGTTCCTGGATGTTTTGTCGCAGCTGGTAGATAACTTCTGGTGAACTATCGATCATGGTGACGTGAATCGCGCCCCGGGAGAGGGCTTCGAAACCTAGTGCGCCGCTTCCACTGAACATATCCAGGCAGCGCCCGCCGGGGACATAGGCCGTCAGCCAGTTGAATAGGGTTTCCCTGACCCGGTCCGGAGTGGGGCGAAGCCCTTCTATTTCAGGGAAGTTAAGCTTTCGTCCACGCCACTCACCGCCAATAATACGTACCTGCTGATTACCGGAAGTGATTTTTTGGGTCGGGCGTTGAGGGCGACGTCGTGCCATTTTAGTTCCTTAGGTTTAATAAGCGGGTAGCAGTAACTGATACTGCTCCGAGCTGGTCAGGTAATCGGTAATAAAGTCTTTGACTTGCTGGTTTTCTGCCTGGGTCAGCTGTTTCTCAAAGCGGGCCAGGTCATCAACCGGGAGTTGATAGAAAGCGATGGTGTCTAGTTGGCTGAGCTGATTGTTCGTTTGCTCCATCCGCTTATTATAGTCATCCAGCAGTTTGTTACGTGTCGTATTGATCACTTGATCATCGAGTTGGCCCAGAATTGACTGCATCAAATCGTTGATTCTGGGTTCTGCGGAGATCTTCGAGCCGTGCAGAATCATTGCCAGGTAGCCCTGCTTGTCCAGTGATTTCCATGTCAGACGAGATTCAGGGAGTCCGGGTTGTTGCAGTAGTTGTTGTAGGGTTTTGACCGCAAGTAGCTCTAGGGCAAAATTATTTTGTTGTCGCCCGGGTAGCGCTTGCCCGGTTAATAGGTAGCTTTGGTTATCTTTAGGTTGGAGTCGGCGAAATCCCGGTGCGATAGTGGTGGCCGCAATGGTTGAACTGGTCTGATAACCGGGGAGTAAACTGCTGAGTATCTGTGGCAGAGTCTCAAGGTTTGGGCCTTGCAGAGTGAGGGTCAGGGTCGCCGGGTTGATGCTGCTGCGATAAAGACCGGAGAAGCGTTGTAGCGGATGCACTGAAGCGGGAGCCACTAACTGATTGAAAAAGTGATTGAGTAGCTGGTTTTCAGGGTCTTTCTGGCTTAGATACTGTTCAGCTTCAAGTCGGTTCAAGCGTTGTTCAATATCGCCACGGGGAAAGTAGTCCTGTAATTGCTGTATGAGGGATTCGGTTACTTTTCTAATCTCCTCTGGCTGATCACTATATTTTTTCAGAATCGCGATGCTTACTTTGATGCGGTCAGGGGTCGCTTGCGCCCCTAACCGTACTTTCAATCGAGTGAACAGTGCTTGTTCGGCAATGCTGTCCAGTTGTTGCTGTACCGTCTGTAGCAGTAGTGTCTGTAGTAATTGCTGATCACTATTGATCGCCGGGCCGGTGCGAAAAAGCAGCCCTATTTGCAGATAGGCTGCGTCGCTTTGCTCAGTAGAATAGAGCGCTGTGTTTTCATATCGCTCTATTTTCAGATAATCAGGGCTACGGTTCTGTCCTGCCGTCAGCAGCACGATAGCGATAGCGATAATCCAGGCCACTATCTTCAGATAGGTCCGGTTAAAGAGTGAAGGTTTACTTTCTGCCATCAGTTGTTCCTGGTCATTTCCTAGCCGGTTTTCAGTGCCCCTGCCGGACTTTCCTATGGTAAGATATTCCGCCTAACTGAAACATACAGGACGACTCGCAGATGGAACAGGGATCCCCCTGTTTTTTTGCACCTTTTGAGCCTGATAGCGGATAGCGAAGAAGCATGTTTAAGAAGCTTAAATCAATGTTTAACTCTGAGCCGAATGAAGCTCAGAAGGCTCCTGTGGATGAGCAGGATAGCCAGGCTGTTGAATTAGATCAGCCCGAAGCTAAGGAATTAGTTCAGGAATCAGCTGCTGAGTCAGTAGAGGCTTCAATTGAAGCGCCGGTTCAGGGCGATGTTCAAGCCTCAGCTGAAGAACCCGTAGATAGTCCTTCTGAAACCTCTGTTGTAGAAGAGGCTGCTGTGGCTGAGGTTGTCGAGGCCGAAATCGAAGCCCCAATAGTTGATGAGGAAGTAGTAGCAGAGGAACCTGTTGCTGAGTCCGAGTCTGTTGTAGCGGAGCCCGAGCAGAAAACCGGATTCTTTGGCCGAATTAAAGCCGGACTCAGTCGAACTAAAGCAAATCTGACTGAAGGTCTGGGGGCTCTGTTCCTTGGTGCAAAAGAGATTGATGATGATCTGCTGGAGGAGATTGAAACTCATCTTCTGATGGCCGATGTCGGTGTGGAAGCGACCACTGAAATTATTGGTAAGCTGACTGATCGGGTCAGCCGTAAACAACTGGCCGATGCGGATGCGCTTTACGCTGCGTTGAAAGATGAGTTAGCCGCCCTGCTTGAAGGCGCCGAACAGCCTCTGGATCTTGAAAGTAGCAAAGGGCCTTTTGTTTTACTGATGGTCGGTGTAAACGGTGTAGGAAAAACCACCACTATTGGCAAGCTGGCAAAGAAATATCAGGCGGAAGGAAAGTCAGTGATGCTGGCGGCGGGTGATACTTTTCGGGCCGCGGCAGTGGAACAGTTGCAGGTTTGGGGTGATCGAAACAATGTGCCGGTAGTGGCTCAGCATACGGGTGCTGACTCCGCTTCAGTGCTTTTTGATGCACTGCAATCGGCGCAGGCGAAAAATATTGACGTAGTTATTGCTGATACTGCGGGTCGTTTGCAGAACAAAGATCACCTGATGCAGGAACTTGAAAAAGTTGTCCGGGTGATGAAGAAGCTAGACCCGGATGCGCCCCATGAGGTGATGTTGGTGCTGGATGCCGGCACTGGCCAGAATGCGATGAGTCAGGCGAAACTGTTTAAAGAATCAGTAGGCGTCAGTGGTATTAGTCTGACCAAACTAGACGGTACTGCAAAAGGCGGTATTATCTTTGCTATTGCCAAACAACTGGATATACCTATTCGCTACATCGGCGTAGGGGAGCAAATTGATGATCTGCGACCGTTCAAGGCGAAAGAGTTTGTCTCTGCCTTGTTCGACTGAGGTTTGATCGATTTATAGATGAATTATTTCGAAGGCTTTCTAAGGTAATCAACCTGTGATCAGTTTCGACAACGTTACTAAGCGCTACCCAAATGGCTATGATGCCCTGAATCAAGTCGATTTTAGCCTTGATCAGGGTGAAATGGCATTTCTCACCGGGCATTCAGGTGCCGGTAAGAGTACCTTGCTCAAGCTAATCATGTTGATGGAACGGCCCTCTAATGGTCGGGTTCTGGTCGGTGATCAGGACTTGGCAACACTGGGTAATAGCCAGATCCCCTTTCATCGGCGCCGTGTCGGCGTAGTGTTTCAGAATCATCAGCTGTTGTTTGATCGTTCAGTTTTCGAAAATATCGTACTGCCTTTGCGGATCTGCGGCTTTGATCCGGCGGATGCAGCGCGCCGGGCCCATGCTGCGTTGGATAAAGTAGGGTTGTTAAGCAAAGAAAAACTCAATCCGGTGGTGCTATCCGGTGGCGAGCAACAGCGGGTGGGTATCGCCCGTGCGATTGTCCACAAACCCCAACTGCTGCTGGCGGATGAGCCGACCGGTAACCTGGACCCGAAGCTGTCAGAAGAGGTTATGCGATTGTTTCAGCAATTTAATCAGGTAGGAACTACTGTGCTGATTGCCAGTCATGATCTGGGGCTGATTGCGCGGATGCCGCATCGGGTTATTACCCTCCAACAGGGCAGGCTGATCAGCGATGGAAAATAATCTGCGAAATAAAGGCGCGGTTCGGGTTGAGCAGAAAACCCGGCGGGACGCCAAAGTTCATCGTGGCGCCGAACACCATAAACTGAAGGTCTCTGACAAGGGGCGCAGCTATCTACGCCACCATCTGGAGGTAGCTGAGCAATCATACCGCTCGCTGTTAACTAAGCCGCTCACTACTTTTATGACGCTGGCAGTACTGGCGATTGCATTGGCATTGCCGGGCTCTCTCTATACCGGTTTGAAAAACCTGCAACAGCTCGGCCAGGGCTGGGAAGGTGACCCCCGAGTCGCCCTATATCTTAAGATAGGTGTGACGGAATCAGAGGCAGAGATACTCAGTCGAGAGTTACTCTTACGTGATGATGTAGCGGCCACAGAATTAGTGACTGCAGAGCAGGGGATGCTTGAGTTTAAAGCGATGTCCGGCTTTGGTGAGGTATTTGATTTTCTCGATCAAAACCCTCTACCTGCTGTGATTATGGTTATGCCGCTGGATCTCTCGGTAACTGATATTCCGCTGTTGCAATCTAAATTGCTGGTCCTGCCTCAGGTTGATGAAGCGGTGGTCGATATGGAGTGGGTGCAACGACTCTCGGCTTTTGTTGCGTTGGCAGAGCGGGGGGTCTGGTTGCTAACCGGATTATTTGTCTTGGCTGTGCTGCTGGTGGTGGGGAATACCATTCGCTTATCGATTGAGAGCCGACGGGAAGAAATTGTAATAGCTAAGCTGGTAGGTGCAACTGATGCCTATGTCAGGCGCCCTTTTCTATATGATGGCATCTGGTATGGCATCGCCGGTGGTGTGATCGCCTGGGTGCTGATTCAACTATCTTTATTACTGCTGAATAGTCCGGTTGAACAACTGGTGAAACTCTATAACAGTCAGTTTGAGTTGGTTGGATTGGGCTTTGTGGATACCCTGTTGTTACTGGCCATCAGTATCCTTTTAGGCCTGCTGGGTGCATGGCTAGCCGTTGGCCGCCATCTGCGTCAGATCCAACCCCGTTAAAAGGCCGTATAATGGGTTATCTACGGATAATACAGATTTGAATGTAAATATTGGTAAAGTCAGTACCCCGTAGGACTTGTCATCTGCTAATCTTCTCGCTATCGTAGTTGGTTCGCTATAGCTATATGTATAAAAGCGGTTGTTGATAGTGGTGAGTTGTAGCGATTTTTATAGTCGGAACTTATCCGATAAGAGCGTGTCATAGCAGTAACTTATTTTGACACCTTTAAATGAACGAGTAATGAGGTTGTGTAATGGGCAAAAGCCTGCAGGTCGCTAAAGTATTATCTCCGGGCCAGAATCTGGAGGCATACATACGTCAGGTAACATCTATTCCTGTGCTTACAGTAGAGGAAGAACGTGAACTGGCAGAGCGACTCTATTACCAGAATGACCTTGAAGCTGCACGTCAGCTGGTCTTGTCACATATGCGATTTGTTGTTCATGTTGCAAAATCCTACTCCGGTTATGGCCTTTCTCAGGCAGACCTGATTCAGGAAGGCAATGTGGGCATGATGAAAGCGGTTAAACGCTTTGATCCGACGATGGGTGTTCGCCTGGTTTCCTTTGCGGTGCACTGGATTAAGGCAGAGATGCATGAATTTATCCTGCGCAACTGGCGTATTGTTAAAGTTGCGACTACCAAAGCACAGCGTAAGTTGTTCTTTAACCTGCGCAGTAAGAAGAAAAACCTGGGTTGGTTGAACAACGCTGAAGTTACCGCTATGGCGGAAGATCTGGGTGTTGGCGAGCATGTTGTTCGGGAGATGGAAGGCCGGATGAGCAGCGCCGATATGGCTTTCGATGCTCCGGTTGGTGATGATGATGAGCGAGCTTATCAGTCACCGGCTTATTTCCTTGAAGATCACAATCAGGATCCTGCCAGTCAACTGGAAGATTCAAACTGGGCAGCTGATTCCAATCAGCGTCTGAGTGCTGCGATGGAGCAGTTAGATGAGCGTAGCCGAGATATTCTGATGCAGCGCTGGCTGGGTGAACAAAAAGCGACTCTGCACCAATTAGCCGCTCGTTATGAGGTTTCTGCCGAGCGGATTCGTCAGTTAGAAAAGAACGCGATGAAGAAGATTAAGGCCTCAATGCTAGAAGCCTGATAAACCGTTCTGATCAAATAAGCCGCCCTCTGATGAGCGCGGCTTTTTTATTGCTTATCGCCACCGCTTAGCTTTGTTAGAATAGCCCCCTCAAACATCCGGAACACAGTATGACTGCCCGTTTAATAATAATATGCAGTGCCCTTAGTGGGTTTATCTCTGTTGCATTTGGTGCCTTTGGCGCTCATCTGCTCAAGGAACAACTCAGCAGTCGGCTGTATGAAGTGCTGCAAACCGGCATTCAGTATCAGATGTTTCATACTTTGGCTCTGCTGGGTGTGGGACTGTTGATGCTGCGACAACCGATCAAGGGGCTATCTCTGACAGCGGTATTGTTTTTGGCAGGCATCATTTTTTTCAGCGGTAGTCTGTATGCGATGGCGCTGAGTGGTCAGCATTGGCTTGGCGCAGTAACCCCGATAGGTGGTCTTCTGTTTCTGGCGGGCTGGATGAATCTTGGCCGGGTTGCTTACCGGCAGTTAAGTTAATAAAAGTGGATCAACCTCAATGCAGATACAGCTAAATGGTGACAGTCTCGAGGTTCAGCAAGGCTCCTCGATTACCGCCCTGCTTGAACAGATAGAGCTTGGTGAGCGACGTGTAGCCGTCGAATTGAACCTGGAGATCGTTCCTCGGAGCCAGCATGCTGAAACAGTGCTGAAGGACGGCGACAGAGTTGAGGTCGTTCACGCTATCGGTGGCGGCTAGGCGCCTGGATTTACCAGAATAGATAACAGAATTTAACTGGGTAGAGAATAATGTCTGAACAACATAACGATCCTTTAATTATTGCAGGCCGCAGCTTTCAGTCCCGTCTATTGATCGGGACGGGCAAATACCGTGATATGGAAGAGACCCGCCTGGCAATTGAAGCCAGTGGTGCTGAGATTGTCACTGTAGCGGTACGTCGTACTAACATCGGCCAGAATCCCGATGAGCCGAATTTGCTGGATGTTATCTCCCCCGATAAATATACCATCCTGCCGAATACTGCAGGCTGCTTCAACGCTGCTGATGCAGTGCGTACCTGTATGCTGGCCCGTGAACTGATGGATGGCCATGATCTGGTGAAGCTGGAAGTGTTGGGTGATGAGAAAACCCTGTATCCGAACGTTGTGGATACTATCAAAGCTGCCGATAAACTGGTGCAGGACGGCTTCAAAGTGATGGTTTATACCAGTGACGATCCTATCGTGGCTAAAGAGTTGGAATCGATCGGTTGCGTCGCTATTATGCCGCTAGGGTCTATGATCGGTTCCGGTCTGGGTATCCTCAATCCTCATAATATCAATGTAATTATGGAAGATTGTAAAGTCCCTGTGCTGGTGGATGCCGGTGTCGGTACCGCTTCTGAAGCAGCGGTAGCGATGGAGATGGGCTGTGAAGCGGTGTTGATGAACTCAGCCATTGCTGGTGCCCGTGACCCTATTATGATGGCTATAGCGATGCGTAAGGCGGTTGAAGCGGGTCGTGGAGCTTTCCTTGCAGGGCGTATGCCGCGGAAGAAATATGCCAGCGCATCTTCTCCGATGGAAGGTAGAATTGTTGGTAAGCTGTAATTAATTGTTGGGATAAAGCCGACAAAAGCCTATAAATAGCATGTTTCTCGGGATTGCTGCTTAAGTGTTTCCGTGGGTGATATGTTACCGCAGCCTGATCTGTTGATCAGGCTGCTTTGTTTTAATAAGAGTCCAGATCGATGTCAGAAGAGAACAAAACTGAACAGCAGTCCCCAGAGCAGCCCGTCGGGGAAAAATATATGCGTACTGTTAAAAGCTTCGTGCTGCGTGCCGGTCGCATGACCGAAGGCCAGCAGAAGGCGATGGACAGGGCGTGGCCCGAGATGGGCTTAGAGCTGAGTCAGGGGAAACTCGACCTTGCTGAAGTCTTTGGACGGGAAGCCCCTGTGGTTTTGGAGATCGGCTTCGGTATGGGCGATTCTTTGATAGAGATGGCCAAAGATCAGCCGGAGAAAAACTACATCGGTATCGAAGTACACCGCCCAGGTGTTGGTAGGTTGCTGCGGAATGTCGAGAAAGAAGGATTGAGTAATATCCGGGTTTTCTGTGATGACGCCATCGAAGTGTTGGCGCAGTGTATTCCCGACGGCAGCTTGAGCACCTTACAGCTGTTTTTCCCGGACCCATGGCATAAGAAAAAGCATAAAAAACGTCGTATAGTCCAGGCGGAGTTTGCCGAAACGATTCGTAAAAAACTCAAAGTGGGCGGCCATTTTCACATGGCGACCGATTGGGAAAACTACGCTGAGCATATGATGGAAGTGATGTCAGTGGCACCGGGCTACCGAAATGTTGCCGGTGATCAGGCATTTTCCCCACAGCCGGAGTGGCGTCCTGTGACTAAATTCCAGAAGCGCGGTGAGCGTCTCGGCCACGGAGTGTGGGACTTGATGTTTGAAAGAACGGCCGGCTAAGTTCTGGGGTTTTGACGATTGAGTTTATTGGAAGCAAGGCTAAGGGGTTGCTCAGAACCCCATTGCCTCTTTCAGTGTGTCGATCAGAAGATCAAGGACACCGGGCTTAACTTTCTTGTGATAGCTTTCTCTGAGCTGATCAACTTGCTTTAGCTCAGTTTGCAGTGTTGCCAGGTTTGCCTCGGTTGCTTCTGGCAGTTTACTAACAATGCTTTGTACCTTGTTCAGGCCTTCCAGAGATAATACTTTGCGTTCGGGCGAAAACTCAAAATTTCGGGCGGTTTGCAGTTCGACTAAAAACAGCTGGATATGTTGATTGAATTGCTCCGGCTTGTTGGTTTCAATCGCCTCTTTGTAGTGCAGGCGAATCTCTTTCATGGTTGGTTTAAGCTTACCTGCTGATGCAGGGGTTGTGAGTAACAGGCCCAGCAGAAGAACGGTTAATGGTGTTTTTAACAGAGTAAACATCGACATCTCAAATACCACAACGTCCGGGACAGCCACCACCGGTCATGCAAGGTGGGGCTTCAGCGTTTTTAAGGGTTTTATTGCTAACAACACCACTGGTGCTGAGCAGTTTAGTGACTGGCGTATCAGCAGGGGTCGTACCGCTATCGAAGCCGCCGACATCACAGAGGTCGGCCCAGGTTGAAAGCTTTAGCGCCATCGGGTGGCGTACTTCAAAAACTTCACCGGTGGTGTCGCAACGGTAATCGTAAGTAGGCATAAGGTTTTTCCTGCAATATCTCTTTTTTACACCAGCCTCTAGTTGGAATGTGGGGCTGGTTTATCCCCAGTTTTTGCGGAAGAGTTAACCGATCAACTTTGGTGCAGGGGAATATAGCTTAAACAAAGCGAGTAGCACAGGTTATCTTTCGACAACCCTGCATAAGGGGCCGTCTATACTGTATTTGCTGAGTATACTTATTATAAGTCCAGTTAGCCTAACAAAGCCGGGCCTGAACGGGCATACGACATAGTGATAAAAAACTGAGGGCCTGAGAATGAATGAAGAATCGTTGACTAATCGTTCCTGTCTTCCTTGCGATGGAGGTATGGCGGCGCTGAACCATGATGAAGTTATGCAACTGTTTACCCAGCTGGATTCAGGTTGGCAGCTTGATGCTCAGAATCGTGAAATATTTAAAGACTTTAGCTTTAAAGGGTTTTATCGGACTATGGCGTTTGTGAATGCGCTGGCCTGGATTGCCAATAGTGAAAATCATCATCCCGACTTTGAGGTTGGTTATAACCATTGTCTGGTGCGCTTTAGTACCCATTCGATTGGAGGCTTGTCCGTGAATGATTTCATCTGTGCGGCTAAGGTTGATGCGCTTAACCCCTAAACGTAAGGTTGTTCCTCGTAAGAGAGGGTTGCTTGTTCTCTATTTTGTTTTGGTTCAGTTTGTTTCTGCGATAATGACCCCAGACGTAATTCCTTCATAACGGCGTTCCAATTTCGATAGAGGGCTCATCGGGATATATGAAAAAGACTTTTAAATTATTGCTTAGCCTGGGGCTGAGTTTGAGCTTGGTGGGCTGTGCGACTCTTGACCGAGAAAGCTGCCTGACGGCTGATTGGGAGCTGATCGGGTTTAATGATGGGGTGGTTGGGCGTTCTGCTGAACGGCTAGAGCAACACCGTGAGGCCTGCTCTGACTATGGTATCGTGCCGCAGATGGAGGAATACCTGCAGGGCTATGATCGGGGTATTGTGCGTTATTGTACTGCCACTAATGGTTATAAAAGGGCCCGCGCCGGACAAGCTTATCCACAGGCCTGTACCACTAACTTGTTTCCTGACTTTGAGCGGGGTTTTGAATTGGGCGGTGAGGCTTTCGAGCAGGTTGACCGGCTGAGACGGGCTACCAAGGAGCTTCAGCGATTGGAGAAACAACAGCGTGCGGATGAGCGCGAGGTCAGTGAAAAACGTGATCAACTGATAGCGGATGGGATCTCTTCTGATCAGCGGGCCGGATTATTATTAGACATTGATGAGCTGCAACAGCAGGTCGCTGCCCGCTCTCGGCAGATTAAACAGCACAAAAACAAAGTCGGAATGGAGCGCCGCTACCTTCGACAGTTAGAAACTGATCTTCGACAGCAGTTGTAACGGGATAAAAAAGCCCTGTCGGGGGGACAGGGCAAAAACTTTACTTAAGAGTAAAGGTTCGATGAAAAAGGGGTGATGAAGGTGAAGTTAAATCTTGAAAATGCTCTCCATAGTTAGGTCCAGCTGGAGCCTGATTCAGCCGGACCTCTGGTGTTCATAGTTGTTTCCCTATCTATGTTCGTTTGAGTCTTGAGAGACTATCGACGCATCTCTTGATATTTCTCCTGCTGTTCCGGAGTCAAAATCTCAAACATCGCTTTCTTCTGTTGCGCCCGCATCTGTATCATTTCTGCGGTTTTCTCTTGAGCCTGAGTTACCAATGTAGCAACCTGCTGGTCGTAATCTGAGGCATTTACATCCAGATCACGAAAGGCGTTATGCATGCCTTTCATTCCGCCACGCTGATCTTTCATCTGACCGCGCTTATTTTTCATTAGTTCCTGCATCTGGCTTTTTTGCTCGTCGGTTAGTTCCAGCTTGTCAGCCATTTTGGACATTCGCATATGATGCTTGCCTTCCATCTGCTCATACTTGCCGTGGCGGCCTTCTCCTCCATCGCAACGGTCCCAATCACCTTTAGCTGAAGCGACACCAGCGGTCAGAGCGCCTGCACCTATAATTGCTGCTGTGATACCAATAATGAGTTGTTTACGCATGATCGTTCTCCTGAACATTGTTCGTTTTGATGGATGCAGTATGCGTCGACTCCCTGCTAAGTTGGGTAAAGAGGGTGTAAAGTTTGGTAAAGGCTGTAGTAGGTAGGTGAAATTTATCCGTTGCTTCATTACTCTGACACTATCTGAACAGAGATCTTAATTATGAATGAAACCGTAAAGCTATTACTTGTTGATGATGATCAGGAGCTATGTGAGCTGATGGGCCAGTATTTAGAGTCGGAAGGCTTTAAGGTTACCTTTGCCCACAGTGCCGAGCAGGCACTGCCGTTGCTGCAGGATACAGGTAGTTATGATCTACTTATTTTTGACATTATGATGCCCGGTCAGAGCGGTCTGGATCTGCTGCAGCAGGTGCGACCTCGTATTACCACGCCAGTGATTATGTTGACGGGAAGAGGAGAGGATATTGATCGGATTATCGGCCTTGAGATGGGCGCGGACGATTATTTAGGTAAGCCTTGTAACCCACGGGAACTGGTTGCCCGGATTCGTGCGGTGCTACGACGTAGTGTGCGCCTTCAAGTCGCTGAGTCGGGGCCCGATCATCTTAGTATCCATGGTATAGAGTTGGATTTTGGTAAGCGGCAGGTGCTTATCGCTGATACGGAACTAGAGCTTACCAGTGCTGAGTTTAATGTCCTGGCTGAACTGATGCAGGCAGCAGGCTCGATAGTGAGTAAAAATGATCTCACCGAAAAAGTATTACATCGAAAACTGACGGCTTATGATCGGGCGATCGATGTCCATGTGAGCCGTGTAAGGCAGAAACTGGCAGTAGTGCTTCCAGATAGCGAGCTGATTAAAACCGTGCGAGGAGCCGGCTATATGCTGGTGAAGGCTTAATGAGGTTATCCGACTGATGAAAATTCGCTGGTATAAGCGCCTGTTTCTAAAAATATTTATGACGGTTTGGCTGACTAGTTTTCTGGTTATCGCCCTGACAGCTTTTGTTATTGGACATCTGTCTGAGCAGGAGCGTTACCGTGATGTCCTCAGTGCTAAGGCTTTAGGGCAGGCAGAATTGCTGGTTGATCGTTATGAGCGTACCGGACGGCTACCTTCTCCTAAAAGACCAAAGGACTGGCGGCGCTTCTATAAGGACCGGGATGATCATCACGAAAGACGCTTCTATCCGCCTAAGCTGCAGATTCAGGAAAAGTCGAGTGGCCAGATAATTTATGGGGTTAAGGATGATAGGGGGTTTCTTAACCCACTGATTCTGGGCTTAGTATCAGATAATGGGAAAGAGTATCGCGTCGTTGTTGAGGCGGATATTCGTCCGACATTGGCTGCCAGGTTATTCGGCTTTTTCCTATCGGTACAGGTTATATTGCTGATGTTCGTCGCAGGAATCACTGCCCTGCTGATCAGTTTGATGGTGGTGCGCCCCGTTAATCGGCTTCGCCAGTATACCCGCGATCTCTACACGGGAGATCTTAGCGCCCGAACCGATGATTGTTTGAGTCGCCGAGGTGATGAAATTGGTGAGCTGAGCCGGGAATTTAACCGGATGGCAGAGTATGTAGAGCATACGCTGCAATCGAATCAACACTTGTTACAGGATGTGTCTCATGAGCTGCGTGCTCCTTTGGCGCGGTTGCAGATGGCAGCGGGCCTGGCGGGTCAGCAGGTGCCTGAGGAGGGACAGGAGTTTATCGAGCGGATTAATCTGGAGTGCGATCGGATAAACCGACTGATCGATGAGATTCTTAGTCTGTCACGGTTGGAACAGATGGAAGTGTCTGATCAGGATTTTGCGTTGAAAACCGTCGTGGATACCCTGGTGCATGATTATCAGTTTAGCGCGCCACAGCACCCTTTAATCTGGACGTCTGTGGATTATCGTCTCAAAGGCAATCCAGCACTGTTGGAGAGAGCGCTGAATAATATCCTTGGCAATGCGGTTAAACATACTCCGGATGGCACAGAGATCCGCATTACCGCTGAGCAGTCCGACGGTAAGTTGCGACTATCTATTGTCGATAACGGGCCCGGACTGAATCAGGAACAGCTGGATAAAATGTTTAAACCTTTTGTTCGATTTACCGGGCAGCAGAATGGCTATGGATTGGGGTTAAGCATCGCTCAAAGAGCAGTGCAGCTGTTGGGGGGAACACTGACAGCACAGAGTAAACCCGGTGCTGGGTTGGTGCTGTTACTGGAGTTCTCGCTCTGACTCCTGTTTTGCTTGAGGCGAGCCTTTGAGAATGCTGTCTATGGGCTCAGGGCGACTTATCGCATAACCCTGAGCATAGTCTACGCCGAGTCGCTTCAGTCGTGCCATGATCAGATCGTTCTCTACAAATTCAGCAATGGTTTCCATTTTCATAATGTGGCCTATCTCGTTGATAGAGCGAACCATCGCCTCATCAATGGGATCGGTAATAATATCGCGAACAAACATACCGTCGATCTTAAGTAGATCGACCGGCAGGTTTTTCAGGTAGCCAAAAGATGACAGACCGCTGCCAAAATCATCTAAAGCAAAACGGCAGCCAAGCTTCTTTAATGATTTTATAAATATTTGGGCGTCTTTGAGATTGGCGATCGCGGCGGTTTCAGTGATTTCAAATTTGATCATGCGGGCGGGAACAAGGCCCTGTTCAATACTACGAATAATATATCCAAGCAGTGCATCATCCCCTAGAGACTGGCCTGAAAGGTTGATCGCAAGGGCATCTATATGGTCCAGCTGATCAATATTTTTTGTCATCCATTCAAGCGTATTCCCTATGACCCAGTGGTCGATTTGCACCGCTAGGTTGTATCGTTCTGCGGCTGGCAAGAAAGCACCAGGGGGAACTAGATTTCCTGAGGGGGTTAACAGGCGAATGAGCACCTCGTAACCGATTTTCTTATCCTCTTGCAAAGGAACAATAGGCTGGGCATAAAGTCTGAACCTATTTTCATCCAAGGCGGTATGAATTTCACTGGCCCATTGAATGTACCCTTTATGAATTAGTTGTTGTTCGTCATTGTCATTATGGATATGAATTCTGTTGCGGCCAGCATCTTTAGCGGTATAACAGGCGGTATCGACTTCCTTCATCGCTTCAACGGCCGATTCTGTGTTGTGGTCAACGGCGGTGAGTCCGACACTAATCTCTACCGAGAAGCTATGATCCTCCCACTGGAACCGAAAACCTTTTAAGTTTTTCATAATGGACTGAAGAACACGTTCAGCCTGAGCAAGACTGGCATTCTCGAAAAGTATTAAAAATTCATCGCTACCTGGTCGAGCGAGGATGTCCCGGCTACGTATCTTATCCCGAATCAGGTTACTGACCTGTCGCAGCAATTCATCCCCGGCGATGCGTCCACAAGTGTCATTGATAACCTTGAACTGATCGACATCGATAAAACCGAGGGCATGATGAGAGCGATGCTGCTGCGCCTTTTGTACTGTTAGTTCAAGTTCGTTTTCAAATTGGCGACGATTGAGTAATCCAGTCAATAGGTCATGGGTTGTCTGGAAATTCATCTCGTCTGAAATGCGCCGAACTTCGGTGATATCTTCCTGCTGGGCAATAAAATGAGTGATTTCCCCCTGGGTGTTGGTAATAGGGGAGATGATCTCCTCTGCCCAGTAGAGCTCGCCGTTCTTTTTCTTGTTATGGAAGACCCCCCGCCATTCCTGACCAGCGAGTAGTGTTTCCCAGAGGTTTTCGTAAATTTCTGAAGTGGTTTCGCCAGAGTTTAGTATGCGAGGGTTTTTGCCAATGACCTCCTCAGGGTCGTAGCCGGTTATATCGGTAAACCGATGGTTTACATATTCTATCTGCCCCCCGACATCGGTTATTACTACTACATTCGGACTTTGCTCTACGGCCATGGAAAGTTTTTTAAGGGTGCTGGTGGTGCTTTGTTGCTCCGTGGCATCGTTGAATACCGCCACCCCCCCGCTAACGTTGCCCTGATTATCCCGCATAGGCACAAACTCGGCGATCAGGTAGATCTTTTTATGGCCGGTTACCGTGGTGTAAGGGCCTTCAAATTGGCCTATTTTTCCCTGTAGTGATTTTTGTAACGCGCTGAGGAGTTGCTCGTCCTGTAAGTTTTCGAGCATATTAAAACCGGTCAGAACATCTTCTGTGCTACCTAATATCTCCAAAAACCGCTGATTCATCATGGAAATGACAGAATTCTTGTCGTAGTGAAAAATTCCGGCAGGAGAATGTTCAATGATTGAACTAAGCTGTTTTTCACTGTCGTGGAGCTGTTGCGTTCGTTCGCCAACACTTTTTTCGAGTTCTTTTGCCCAACGCCGTTGGGCCGAAGAAAAGGTGAACATTACCGGGATTAGAAAGAGTAAAAATATGATCGCCAGTCCCATTTGTTGAGTCAGGCGTTGATTTAGCAGGGCTTCAATATGACTTATTTCAATGTCTGCTGCGGTTACATAAAAAGTACCATCAGATGAGTATTTAGGGATAAATACACTGCGGAATCTTCCCCATCTATCCGTGATCTCAAAAAACATCTGCTGACGTTTGGAAAATACGTCTTCTATTCTGGGGTCGACATCATCATAGAGGAGGTAATAGTTGTATAGATCTTTGCTCGCTTCGAGCTCGGTGTTAGTAACATTGGCGCTGGAGAAATAGATTTTATCTTCCTGTTTTACCAGGGTATAGATGTAGATAGCCTCGGAGTTACGGGTGTATTCCGTTAATTTAAGGGTGTTTTCGAGGTCGTCAGCCGGATCAATATCGCCCGGTTGCATGCCTTTGTGATGAAAACCATCTGGTAGTAGAAGAGGGGCTGCCAGAGCATTTGAAATTAACGCACTATCAATCTTTTGATAGATCCGTTCTTTCTCTCGTTGATAATCCCAGGCGAGAAAAACCAATATCCAGGCTATATAGACCAGGACTGCGATGTAAACCCGGTTGCTCATTTTAAAAGTCATAGACGCAGTATAGATTTTAATACAGCAAAAGTTTTCACTCTTATACCTGAAACGGGTAGAGTTTTGGTAGGTCGATAATATTAGTCAGATCATCTAAAGCTGTTTCTATCTCGAGTGGCAGGTTTGGGTCTGCAAGATCATCAGGTTTTAGTTCTTCTCTGTAGTGTTTATTAATCCAGATTTTTAGCTGGGAATAGAGGCTGAAGTCTAGCAGTACAGCAGGATGCAGAGTGCTTAACTCCGCGTCATTCATCGGTACTCGCAAGCGAAGGCAAGCAGGCCCTCCACCGTTATTCATGCTCTGGGTCAGGTCGACATACTCAACGTCTGAAACCGGATTGTCGCCCTGTATTAACCACTCTATAGAGGCTAGCACCCGGCTAGATTGCAGGCAGTTTGTAGGCGCGAGTAGGCGCATGTTTTGATCACCCTGGCTGATCAGCTGGCTATTAAAAAGATAGCTGGATACCGCTTCGCTGACGGTTAATATTTTATCGCTGAATTCGGTAATAATTAGAGGCTGATCGGTACCAGGGTTTAATTGCCGCCATTGTTCCCTAAGCGTTCTCAGAAGTTGTTCTTGGTCAATCAGAGTCTGCTGATGCAGCATTAGAAAGTTTCGATGACCCACGCAAATAACATCATTGTGGAATACGCCTTGATCTATCGCTTCAGGTTTTTGTTGTGCCAGTAGTCGATTGCCAGAAGGTAACAGGTGTTGACGAGCTATAGCCTCACAAGCTTCGCGGGTCTGACGGGCAGGGTAAACCCGAGGTGCGATGTTGCTGTTGTCCCGCCCGTATACGAATAAATTTATACCGGGATGGCTATGATCCGGGCAGAGCCGGGTGTGGTTGGCGGCCCCTTCATCGGCAAAGTTGCTCTGGCTGGGAAGCGGCGGGTGGTGGCAGAAGTAGGCCGGATCATTGAAGATACGCTGTAGCATAGGTGCGGTATAGTTCGCTTCAATTGATCGGTGCAAAGAGGTCGTCAGGTTTGCTGGGGTAAAATGGATTCGGCCGTCTGTGCTGTCTCTACTGGCGGTTATCGTGGCAGCATTGGCCGACCACATGGTCGATGCCGAGTAACAGGCGGCTAATAAGTGCGGAGCTGTTCGGTACGCTTGTCTGACAATATGATCGATAGAACCTGAGAACCCGAGATTGCGCAGTGTTGCTATATCTGGTCGGGGAGCGGGGGGCAGTACGCCCTGAGGTTGTCCGAGTTGAACCAGATGCCACATTTTTTCCAGGCCCTGTAATGCAGCCAAGCGGGGAAAGGCGACCTCTCCTTTATGTTTGTCTGAGGCGATATTCCCCAAAGATAGTCCCGCGTAGTTGTGGCTAGGGCCGATCAGTCCATCAAAATTAACTTCCTGATAGTGCATGGCAAGGCTCCATCATTTCGGCTTAGAGTTTTAGTCCGGGGCTGAGTGTTTCAGGCATTATTAGCGAGGCACTTTCTATGGAGGAAACCGGGTAACTACAGTAATCCGTTGCGTAATAGGCGGAGGGTCGGTGATTACCGCTAATGCCGCATCCCCCGAATGGAAGACCGCTGCTGGCACCGGTCAGTGGTCGATTCCAGTTTATGATTCCTGCAGATATCTGGCGCTGAAAATGCTCATATTGTTCGCGATCATCGCTGAATATCCCAGCTGAGAGGCCAAATGCGGTATTGTTTGCATGGCTTATGGCTGCATCAAAGCTCTGATAGCGGATAACCTGCAGCAAAGGACCGAAGTGCTCAGTATCCGGAGATTCTGAAATGGATGAAACATCCATAATAGCTGGAGACACAAGAGTTCCTGCACTATTGCGGATCTGGCCTTCAAGCAGCACTGAACCTCCGGCCTCTATCATCTGCTGTTGGGTCAGGAGGATAGAGTCAGCAGCTGTTTTGCTAATGAGGGTTCCCATAAAGGGTTGTGGCTCGGCGTTATACTCTCCAATAAGAATCTGGCTACTGGATACTGTGAGCTGTTCAACAAATTGATCGCCCCAACTACTATCAGGCACGAGCAAGCGTCGGGCGCAGGTGCAGCGCTGCCCGGCACTGATAAAGGCAGAAATAATAGTATCGTGCACTGCTGCCTTCAGGTTTTCTACCGGGGTTATCAGCAGCGGATTATTACCGCCCATCTCCAGTGCTAGAATTTTCTCCGGGCGCCCACCAAATTGGCGGTGTAATAGTTGACCCGTGGTGGCACTGCCGGTGAAAAACAGGCCATCAATGTCAGGATCTGAGGCGAGGGCTTTACCGGTTTCACTGTTTCCCTGCACCAGATTCAGAACCCCATCAGGCAGTTCTGCTTTTTGCCAGAGGTGGAGCATGAGTTCGGCGCACCGGGGGGTTAGTTCACTGGGCTTGAAGACCACCGTATTACCGGCCAGCAGCGCCGGAATAATATGCCCATTAGGCAGGTGCAGGGGGAAATTATAGGGGCCGAATATGGCGACGACACCGTGGGGCTTATGGCGTAAGACCAGATCGCCCATGGCGCTATGTTCTATCCGGGTACCACAACGCTCCTGGTGGGCTTTGATAGAGATATCTGCTTTGGCTATCATCGCCGCTATCTCAGTACGGCTTTCCCAGAGGGGTTTGCCGGTTTCCTGACCTATAGTGTCTGCCAACAGCTCTGAATATTTAGTAATCAGTTCTGTGAAGCGTTTAACGTAACTCTGGCGTTGTTCGAAGGCCATTTCTTTCCAGCGGATTGAGGCCTTTTTAGCAGCAGCGATGGCTTGTTCTACCTGAAGTTCGGAAGCGCAGTAGCCCTCCCATATTCGCTGTTTTGATGCAGGGTTAAGTGAGGTGAATTTTTTACCAGTGCCCTGCACCCAGCGACCATTTATAAAGAGTGATGCTGTTGATTTCATCATTCAGCTCCTGTGCTTTAAAGGCACTACCCGTAGCTGGTCACCATCACTCACTTTCAGTCGATGGCAAAGTTCAGCTGGGAGGGTTATTTTTCCTTCAGAGGGCGCGATCTGAACTACAGTGCAGCGAAAGTCTTGCAGTTGAGTGTTACAGACTAGATATGCACAGTTGTGTTCCAGTACCGGCCCTGTATGTACAGAGACAAAAAGGCTTTTTCGTATCGCCCTGATATCTTTTATTTCGCAGGCCAGGGTTGGACCGCCATCGAAGATATCGATATATTTTTCATATCGAAACCCCTCAGTTTCGAGGAGCTTCCTGGCCGGAACTGTATTTTGATGGACCTCACCGATCACCTGCTGAGCTGATTCAGGCAGCAGGTGGATATAGATTGAATGCTTTGGCATCAACTCAGCTATAAAGACCTTGTTACCGCTGCCGGTCAGATAGTCGGCTTCTGAGAACTCCATACTAAAGAAATGTTTCCCAAGGCCGTTCCAAAAAGGTGATCTGCCCTGGTTATCACTGACTCCCCGCATTTCAGCGATGACTTTATCGGGAAAACGTTCTCTGAATTGAGCCATAAAGAGAAAACGGCAGCGAGACAGCAAGGCACCGTTGTTATCCCGCCGGTATTCCGGATCCAGGTAGAGAGTACATACCTCGGCGTAACCGGTGAAATCGTTGCAGAGATAGAGGGTTTGGAAGCTGTTATGTACGCCCAGTTCGCGGGAGGCATGCACAACCGTGCCCAGGCGATAGTGATAGAAGGGTTCACGAAGCCCCACTGCAGATTCAATACCACAGATGCCGATCAATCTTCCACTACAACTCTCTTCCAGAGCAAACAGGTAACTGTCTCCACGGGGATCGGGTGATGCTTGGCTAAAGGCTGTTTCTGAGGCTGAGATCTTTGCTTCTAGCAATGTACGGTTGCTGGGTAGGGAGGTAAATCCAGGTCCGCTCTGGTGCGCTATTTCACAGAGCCGATCCAGATCGGACAGTTTGATTGGGCGAATGATATTGAGGTCGTTCATCCGTCAACTCCTTTGCCTATCAGTACTTTGAAAAATCTTATCGGCTGACTCAGCTACAAACCCATGAAATAGAGCTCCATCCGCCTGTGGATAACGATAGGCAAATTCATAGTAGCAACCGGGTATTCTCTGGATGCCGTCTTCAAACTCAACGGATATAAGGTTTGCCCGGGTGGACGATTGAGCCAGTAACTCAGAGGGGCCGCCTTTGATTAGTCCGCCGCTGTCGTTCAGTTCGAACCCTTGTGCCAATAGAAATTGATTAACCGCACTGAGGTTAGGATGGGATTTCAGACCATTGATCAGCAGCGTAAAGTGATTTGGCTGAAACCCCATCGCATAGACCCAGGCGGCGTAGTCGCTTTCCACTTCCAGTTGTTGATAAGTATGGTAGCTGATTGGCCAGTGACGGCCGGAGTAACTGAATCCTGACTGCCGTGACTCTGAGCTATCAATGTGAGCGGTAAATTGGCGGACTGTTTCTTGTAGCGAAGGAGAGAACTGCCCGGTGAGTAGTTGGGAGATAAAGAGCTTAGGTTGGGCTGGATCAGGATGTAGAAAGTGCTGCGCAAAGAGTTTCTTGTGGGGGAAGTGATACTCACCGGCAGCAACATAACCCCTTTTGATAAAAGGATCTGCAATCCGATGAATATCAATCTGTGGAAGATCAAAGGTGCGCAGAGCGATATGATCATTGATCAACTGAGGGTTACGTTTGGCAAAGAGTTGATAAATCTTCTGGGCATCAGGATTCAGCTGTAGATAATTCTGCCACATCATCTTTAGCGTCTGATTCAATGATTCAGGTTTCATCGGACTGCTCCTGTGCTGTTGCCCTTGGTGCTTGCTTTCGATGCCTGATCCAGCGATTCGGTTGCTTGGCCAGTTGCAGTAGAATCAGTGTGCTGAGTTGGGCTCGGTGAACCAGACTTTCAATTTCGATGAACTCCTGGCTGCTGTGAATCTTTCCTCCCAGGACGCCTAGAGTGTCAACATTAGGTAACCCGGCTGCAGTGAGATTATTGCCATCGCAGCAGCCTCCGGTTGCTTCCCATACTAGCGGGGTACCTAACTGTTTTGAGCAGTCGGTCACCAGCTGAAAAAGAGACAGGTGTGGGTCATCTAAAGACTTAGGTGGGCGGCCAAAATCGCCGTGCAGGTTAAGGCTGATACCTTCTTTGAGATTGATCTGTTGCCGAATTCGTTGTAATTGCAGCTTACACCACTGCTCATCGTCGCTGATCCGGGTGCGGATATTAAAGCGACATCTAGCCTGATCGGGGACCTGATTAGTGGTAACACCACCATTCACTATGCCGACATTAAGAGTGACGCCTTCGCGTTGACCATTGAGTTTGTCTACCTCGGTGATGAATTCAGCTAGAGCGCAGATCGCATTGCGGCCCAGATGATGCTCCCGACCGGCATGGGCGGCAACTCCTTTGACGACTACTGTGAAATTGCCACTGCCTTTGCGCTCTCCGGCAAGCTGGCCATTGGGTAAAGCCGGTTCATAGATCATTCCCAGATCATGATGTGCTGCTTGTTGAGCGATAATGGAGGCAGAGCCCGGTGAGCCGATCTCTTCGTCGGGATTCAACAGGACGGTCCAACCTAAATGCTTTGTCAGAGAGGATCGCTCAAATGTTGAGAGGGCTTCTAACATAACCAGAAGTCCACCTTTCATATCACTGACCCCCGGTCCTCCCAAGGTTCGGTTATCAAGCCAGTCGCACTGTTGAAAATCGGAATCAGGTGGGAAGACGGTATCCAGATGGCCTGTGAGTAATATTTGCAGCGGGGCTTCTGGACGTTTACTCAATAAGTGAAGATTGCCGAGTGGCTGTTTAGTTTCATTGCCGTTGGTGCCGTACATAATATAGGGAGGCAGTTGAATCTGTTTATGTGTGCAATTAAGCCTCTCTTGAAAGGCCTTTGCTAAAATTGCTCCAATGTTATCAACCCCTGCTTTGTTTAGGGTCCCGGAGTTGATCAGAGCCAGTTTAATCAGCGACTCAGTTAGGCTGGTTTGTTGCTCGATTATTGAGCTCAGCAGGGCGTTCATAGAGCAACCACCGGTCAGTAACCTAATTTCAGGGCCAGCATCGCCTGAGCCAAGTGTTGTAGACCTTTATTCATATCAGGGTAGGGAATAATTAGCGAAGGGGCGAGGCGTAATACATTTGGGCCAGCGATAAGCACCATGACCCCCTGTTCTTCTGCCAGCTTTTGCAGTTCTCGAGCTTTACCCTGCCAGGATATTTTTAGTTCACAACCGATAAGTAGTCCTTCAACTCGAATATCGCGGAACAAACCTATTTTTTGATTTAGTTGCGTCAAACCGCTAAGAAACATTCGCTGACGCTGCTTTACACCGGCAAACAGGGTTGGATCATTAATGAGTTCGAGAGCTTTAGAGGCAACCGCGCAAGCCAGCGGATTGCCGCCGTAAGTACTGCCATGGGTACCAACGGTAAAGCTTTCAGCTATCACCTTAGTTGTTAGCGTAGCGCCTATAGGAAAACCACACCCCAGTGCTTTAGCAGACGTCAGGATATCCGGAATAACCTCATAATTCTGGTAAGCGAACAGGCTGCCTGAGCGGCCCATACCTGTTTGAATCTCATCAAAAATAAGCAGGGCGTTATGTTTAGTGCAGAGTGCTCGTACCCCTTCCAAAAAAAGCGGTTCAGCAGCAATAATACCGCCCTCTCCCTGAATAGGTTCGATAATCACCGCACAGGTATGGTCGGATATTTTATATTCCAGAGCGGCAAGGTCATTAAAGGGCAGGTGTGTTATATCACCGGGCAGAGGTTCGTACCCTTCGCAGTACTTAGGCTGGCCTCCGGTTGTAACGGTAAACAGTGTGCGTCCGTGGAAACTGTTATCGAAGGCGATTATCTCGGTTTTATCAGCTCCGAAGTGATCTTTTGCATATTTACGGGCAAGCTTAAGGGCTGCTTCATTGGCTTCAGCACCAGAATTTGAAAAATAAACCTGTTCAGCGAAGGTTGCCTTCGTCAACTGACTAGCAAGTTGGATAGCGGGTTCGTTGGTCCATGCATTGCTCAGGTGCCAGAGCTGCTGGCTTTGTTCCTGAAGCGTTTTGACCAGCTCCGGATGGCAGTGCCCCAAAGCATTAACTGCGATACCCCCAGCGAAGTCGATATATTCCTTTCCTGCTTGATCCCAAAGCCGGGAACCTGAACCACGTACTGGGATTACCTGGCTAGGGGCATAGTTAGGTACCATGACCTCGTCAAACAGCTTTCGGTTAATCGTTTTGTCCATATCCACAGCCTCATAAAGCAAATATATAGACAAGTTTAGACGCTGGAATGGATAGAGCTGTAATTTTGTGGGTTTTTGAAGCAAAAAAAAGCACCTATATAAGGTGCCTTATCACTGAATTAGAGCATCGCTTACAAAGCGTCAGTGCCGGTTTCGCCGGTACGAATACGGATTGCCTGTTCCAGCGGCGTAACAAAAATTTTGCCATCGCCGATTTTACCGGTATTTGCTGTTGCGCTTATCGCTTCAATAACCTGATCGACCAGGTCATCTTCAATAGCGGCTTCAATTTTTACTTTAGGAAGAAAGTCTACAACGTACTCAGCGCCGCGATAAAGCTCAGTATGGCCTTTTTGACGGCCAAAGCCTTTAACTTCAGTAACGGTAATGCCCTGAATTCCTATCTCTGACAGGGCTTCACGCACATCATCCAGTTTGAACGGCTTAATTACCGCGCTTACCAGTTTCATAATTATTATCCTCGCTTGGGTCTGTTATTTCTGCAGGTTATTCCCACAATTAACAGGCAGTTGGAGATCAATCTAATAAACTGGGTCTAGTATACCTAGAATCAATGACTTAATAAAACGGCAGAAGGGGAGCCGAAGCTCCCCTTTAGTTGTAATGTGTTTGCTCTAAGTGGGTAGGATTACTTACCAGACGTGAATTCTGGGTAAGCTTCCATACCACATTCAGCGATATCAACACCTTCGTACTCTTCCTCTTCGGTAACACGAAGCCCGATAACTGCTTTAATGATGCTCCATACAACCAGGCTGGTTCCGAACACCCATCCGAAGATAGTTGCCGCACCGATCAGCTGGCCGCTGAGGCTTACGTCACCGTTGGTAATAGGTACCAACAGCAGACCCAGCAGACCACATACACCGTGTACAGAGATCGCACCTACAGGATCATCAATGCGCAACTTGTCCAGGGTAATGATAGCGAATACAACCAGAACACCACCGAACGCACCGAATAGCGTTGCTTGCAGAGCCGTTGGCGTAGAGGGTTCAGCAGTGATGGCAACCAGACCGGCCAGTGCACCGTTCAGCAGCATTGTCAGGTCAGCTTTACCGAAAAGCATACGAGCGGTAATCAGGGCTGCAATTGCACCACCTGCGGCAGCAGCGTTGGTGTTAAGGAAAACCATTGCTACGGAGTGCGCGCTTGAGATATCGCCCAGTTTCAGAACAGAACCACCGTTGAAGCCGAACCAGCCCATCCACAGGATGAACGTTCCTAGTGTCGCCATTGGCAGGTTAGCACCTGGGATAGCGTTTACGCCGTTCGCAGTGTATTTACCTTTACGAGCACCCAATAGCAGAACACCAGCCAGTGCAGCAGCAGCACCTGCCATGTGAACAATACCGGAACCTGCAAAGTCAGAGAATCCAAGGTCACCCAGGTTGTACATACCGAAAACGTCATCGCCGTTCCAGGTCCATGCACCTTCCATTGGGTAGATAACACCAGTCATGACTACAGCGAAAGCCAGGAAAGCCCAAAGTTTCATACGCTCAGCAACAGCACCGGATACGATAGACATAGCGGTTGCTACGAAGACTACCTGGAAGAAGAAGTCAGAAGCACCAGAGTAGACAGCGCCACCATTGAAGCCTTCTTCAGCAGAATCGGCCAGAACCTGTTCTACATCTATTTCTTCGATGCCGCCTAGGAAGATACCGCCACCGTACATCAGCTCATAGCCGCAAACCAGATACATGATGCAGGCGATAGCATAGAGAGCAACGTTCTTTGTCAGGATCTCAGTGGTGTTCTTAGAGCGTACTAAGCCCGCTTCTAACATGGCGAAACCAGCCGCCATCCACATAACTAATGCCCCGCACACCAAAAAATAAAAGGTGTCCATTGCATACTGTAATTCAAAAATTTGGTTTTCCATCTTTCCCCCTGAAGCCTACGCTTAGAGTTATTGTAAGGTTGTAAAGGTTCTTACAGTGCGCTGTCGCCAGTTTCGCCGGTACGAATCCGGACCACTTCTTCAATAGACATCACGAAAATTTTTCCGTCGCCGATCTTGCCGGTCTGAGCGGTTTTGCTAATCGCTTCAACTACCTGATCAACGATGCCGTCCTCCACAGCCGCGTCGATCTTAACTTTGGGTAGAAAGTCGACTACGTACTCTGCGCCCCGGTAAAGTTCTGTATGACCCTTCTGACGGCCAAAGCCTTTCACTTCGGTAACAGTTATTCCCTGTACACCAATTTCGGAAAGCGCTTCACGAACGTCATCCAGCTTGAATGGTTTAATAATTGCTGAGATAAGCTTCATGGATCTGAATCTCCACTAAGTAAAACTGTTTTAAATAACTGCGCTGACTAAGCCGTGCAGCGGTAAATGGTATGGGCAATACAAAGCACTGCGCGTGCCAATAATTTATTAATCTTTTAACATCAGTGGGTTATTTTGATTTTTTGGTATTTTCTATGACGAATATAAGATTATTATCTATTTCAGGATGATGGGAAGGTGCACAAATTTTGTGCAGGCACTGTTTTGGTGCGAAGGTGTTGATGCTGTTTTTCGGTGCGAGCTAAAAAGCTGGCCATGTTGTTGCTATAGTTTATGTTAATGCTGCAATAACCATTTTTATGGCGGCTTTTAATATGTAACCGTATTAAAATCTTCCTCTCAAGAAATCTGTTGGATTATAAAGTTATATGATCAACCCAAAGTTACTGGAAGGTATTAGCGAACAGATTGGTCAACTGTTTGAACAGACTAAGCAACGCTCAGCTGAAGCTGAGCTTCAGCCTCAGATAAATGCTCTACTTCAGGGGGCCTTTAGACGGATGGAGCTGGTTACCCGAGAAGAGTTTGATGCGCAAAGTGCAGTTTTGGCCAGGACTCGGATTAAGCTGGAACAGCTGCGGCAGCAGTTGGAACAGTTGGAAAATTCCGCCAAACCGGATAGTTAGTCGCTTAAGGACAAACCATGAACCAGCCGATGTATGCCTGTATTGAGTCCGATTTAAGCTATCAGTTTGCTACTCAGGAATACCTGAATATGCTGGGCTGGCAGAGTGATATTACGGGTATTCAGTTGGCACAGGTCCACTCCCGTGAAACGCTGTTTGAGCTTCAACATGGCATGATGCTGGCCAGATCTAATGGCGCATCGACTTTGACCTGGCAGCCTTTTGAAGAGGATAACAGCCTGTGGCTACAGCTTGAAATATGCTGGAATCCGGTTGCTGAACTTTATATTGTCAATGCGATGCGAACTCAGCAAGCTGCTGCCCGGGAGTTAGCGCGGGATCCTGATGATGGATTATTTTTCTATACGCCACAGGCGGTGATGTTGCTCGATGATGAGAACAGAATTTACCGAGTTAACCAGAGTTTCTCAGAAATTAGCGGTTTTTCTCTTGAAGATGTCGTCGGACAGGGGCCGGGAATAGTCACTAATCGCGATATAGCGCCAGAGTTGTTTGACCATCTATGGCAACAGCTAATGCTGCGCGGCTATTGGGAAGGAGAGCTATGGAACCGACATAAAGACGGTCATAGTTACCCGGCCTGGTACAGCCTGATGGCGCTGCGGGATGACAGCTCAGAAATAACCGGATTTGTTGCTCAGTTTTCCGATATAACCAGTTGCTATAGTGATCAGCATCGCTTTACTCACACCAGTTATGATGCCCTTACCGGACTACCTGATGAACTGATGCTGCTGGATCGCCTGAATCAGCAGCTGCTTAAAGGCAACCTGTATAACCAAAGTAGCGGCCTTATTTTGCTGCAACTGGATAGTGAGGGTTGTGAAACCGAACAGGTGATAACCGCTATTGCCGCCAGACTAAGTGCCCAGGTGCGGGAATCAGACCTGTTGGCGATAGATCAGGCGAATAACTTTGTTATGGTACTAGAGCACTGTCCTGATGAGATGATTATGGAACAGTTTGCTGACCGTGTGACGGCTGTTTTACAGGAAGAGATCGACGTGTCCGGTGAGTTGGTTGCGTTTACTTTCTCCTTGGCAGGGGTCTTGGCGGATAGTTCAGGCCTAAGTGCAGAGCTGATGCTTGACCGAGCCAGACTCGTATTAGATTCTTCTGAGGGCGATACCGGCTTCCGGTTGTATGACTCATCGCTGGGCAGCGGAACAGTTCTAAGCCGAGAGGCATTAATAGCGGGTGTCTCCGATGGCGGATTGCAGATACGTTTTAATCCTGTTTATGCGTTAGAAGGACATCATCTAACGGCGGCTGAAGTGACTTTGTCGATGAACCACCCTCAGCAGGGGACTCTCTCGCCGGAGCAATTTATTCCCCAGCTGTCCCGCTATGGCTTGTTGGATGAGTATCATCAACAACTAGAGCGGCAACTGTCTCCCATGATTAAACTTTGGGGGGGCTTTGATCAATTTCACAACCTCTGTATTCGGTTGCAGGATGAAGAGCTATTCTCTGTAGCGGTTATTGGCAATCTTATTCGCTTAATGGTCAAAGCGGGACTGCCTCCGCAACGGCTTATGGTGATCTTAAATTCCACACAGGTTCATCTTTTTCCTGATGAAATTGAAGAGATTAAGGCCAAAGGTGTGCTGCTTCTACTGGATCTGCAAGAAGACTTTTTAGAAGGGCTTCCAGATCAGCTTTTTCCTGATATGTTGCTGTTGAATGCAGAACTGGTTGAACAGCAGATGCGTGATAATAAGTTCATGCGAAATGTTGAACACCTGATCTTTTTGGCCAGAGAAAATGGTCTGGAAGTTATGGCTGAGGGTGTTCGCACAACTGGGCAGATGACCCGGTTAACGCTGCAGGGATGTAGTCGTATGAGTGGTAAATACGTCGGCCGTGATCTCTCATTAGAGCAGCTGATCGAACGGTTAGATCTGGAGCATTAACTCGCCTGGATAAGTTCAGGCATAATAAATAAACGTATTCAAAATTTCCTTAATCCATGGACGGATTATTATGACACTGGCAATAGTTCACACCCGAGCTCAACTCGGAATTCAATCACCTCTGGTTGCAGTAGAGGTTCATCTGTCGGGCGGTCTGCCTAGTTTTGCAATTGTTGGAATGCCTGAAACCGGTGTAAAAGAGAGTCGGGAACGGGTTCGCAGCTCTCTGTTGAATAGCGGTTTTGAGTTTCCTGCACGCCGTATCACCGTGAATCTGGCGCCAGCCGATCTACCAAAAGAGGGCGGCCGTTATGATTTGGCGATAGCGATCGGTATTCTTATCGCCAGCAAGCAACTGCCAGAGCACTGCGCTGATGACTTTGAGTTTCTGGCTGAACTGGCGTTGTCAGGTGCTTTACGTTCTGTTTCTGGTGTTCTTCCGGTTGCTCGTAGCTGTCGGGCGGCGGGACGAAGCCTATGGCTGGCAGTTGAGAGTCTGCAGGAGGCGCGGCTAGTTAATGGGCTTCAGCTGTTTGGTGCAGACTCGCTTTTGGCGGTTAGTAATCACCTTTCAGGTGTCCAGCGGATTGAGCCGGCGGTCGCAAATGAACCAGTAGCGATTGCGTCTTCCGGCTCAGATATGTCTGATGTAAGAGGACAATATCAAGCTAAGCGGGCATTAGAAATAGCGGCGGGTGGAGGGCATAACTTACTGCTTTGTGGCCCGCCAGGTAGTGGGAAAAGTATGCTGGCAAGTCGTTTGCCGGGCATTCTTCCACCACTGGAATCCGATGAATTACTTGATATAGCCGCTATTTATTCTATAGCGGGGGTTAAGGATGTGAGGCTATTTGCCGGTATTCGACCGTTTCGTAATCCTCATCATACGGCCTCGGCAGTGGCGCTGGTGGGTGGTGGGAGTAATCCTCGCCCCGGTGAGATATCTCTGGCGCATCAAGGGGTTTTATTCCTGGATGAATTGCCGGAATACAGTCGTCAGGTGCTGGAAGTAATGCGTGAACCCTTAGAATCCGGCGAGATACATATCTCCCGGGCTGCGTTGCAAGCTAGTTTTCCCGCGCGCTTTCAATTGATTGCTGCGATGAACCCTTGCCCCTGTGGCTATAGAGGGGATCAGAGCGACCGGTGCCGCTGTACGACTGATCAGGTTCAGCGTTATCAAGGTAAAATCTCCGGCCCGTTGCTGGACCGGATAGACCTGCAGAGCTGGGTGCCGGGGTTAACTCCGGAGCAGTTGATGGGACCGGTTGAAGACAGTGAGAGTAGTGTTCAGATAAGGGAGAGGGTTATAAATGCCCGAGTCCGCCAGTTGCAAAGACAGGGGTGTGTCAACGATCAGCTTGGCGTTAAAGAGCTGGAACGATACTGTCCATTGGGTGCAGAGCAGGAGACTCTGTTAATGCAGGCGATGAGCCGAATGGGGTTGTCTGCCCGGGCAACGCATCGGGTGTTAAAGGTCTCAAGAACAATTGCGGATCTGAATGACGAATCAGACATTGGCAGTGCAGCGCTTTTAGAAGCTATTGGTTTACGGCGGTCTCCGCTGTGATCTGATAGCCGTTCTTCAGAAGCTCTTTAAACTCTTCATAGGGGACGGGCTTACTGTATAGGTAGCCCTGGGCTTGGTGACAACCAAAGCTGGCGAGGAAATTAAGTTGCAGCGCGGTTTCTACCCCTTCAGCAATAACTTCTTTGTTCAAGCTGTGAGCCAAGCGAATAATCGCTTTCACTATCTCTCGGTCATCGGGGTTTTTACTCACACCTGAAACAAAAGAACGGTCAATTTTCAGGCTGCTGATAGGCAGTGTTTGCAGTAGCGAGAAAGAAGAGTAACCGGTTCCAAAATCATCCAAAGAGAAGTTTATACCCAGTTTATGAAGCTCTTCGATACCTTCCCGAACATGCAGTTCATTATTGAACAGAGCAGATTCTGTTAATTCAAATTCCAGGATTGAGGTGTCGATAGAGTATTTTTCGATCAGGCGCTGGATTGTTCTGCAGAGATAGCTGTCCTGGAACTGCCTGAAGGAAAGATTGATACTGAGCCTTTCAATCTCTAAACCGCTTGCCTGAAGCTTTTGAATATCTTCGCCAGCCTGCTGAATCACCCAATAACCAATAGGTACAATCAGGCCGGTGCGTTCTGCCGTTGGAATGAAGGCATCCGGGAAAATTAGCCCTTTTTCCGGATGTCTCCAGCGAACCAATCCTTCAGCTCCAATAATTTTGCCACTGGTAATATCAACTCTGGGTTGATAGAAAAGTTCGAACTCATTACGGCGAATAGCGCTGATTAGCTCGGGTTCAATGGCAACCTGAGACTCGTCGGAATGCCGCTGTTTCTGATCAAAAATTACATAGCTGCAACTGCTGGTTTCTTTTGCCTTAACTCTGGCTTGGGTTGCCTGATGAACTAATGTGTCTATTTCGCAGCTGTGCTCTGGTGCCAGAGCGACCCCGATACTACAGGGAAGAATGTTTTCCAGCTCATTGTAGAGGTAAGGTTCAGTTAGACTGTGAAGTATCTGATAGCAGAGCTGGGTCGCCTGATGGGTCAGGTTCTCTTCGACTGGTGATTCTAGTAGCAGAACAAATTCATCATTTCCCAATCGTGATAACTGGCCAGGGATAAGTGCTGCAAGTCGTTGGCTCATCTCTTTAACGATGATATCGCCTGCAGAATAGCCGTTGATATTATTAAACTGTCGGAAACCGTCCAGATCGACGCTAATCAAGGCTAAATGGGTAGACGTTTTTCCATTTCTGATCAGTTTCAGCTTTTGTGCTAGTTGTTTATAAAATTGTTGCCGGTTTTTCATACCGGTTAGCGGGTCGAGCTGGTTCAGCCGGGTTATTTCGCTATTGTACTGGCCAACCATAAGGTTATAGCGAATCACTCTCTTAAGCGTTTCATCGGTCAGCTCTGAAGTGATAATGACGTCATTGGCACGCCAGAGCATAAACTCATCGATACGGTCTGAATTAAATTGATGATCAAACAGAATAACGGGGATAAGGGGGTATTGCTGTCGCAGGAAATGTAATTCTGAAAGGGCGTTAGTATCAGTAAAACAGGTATGTAGGAAAATAAGTTTTAAGTCACCTTGCTCTAGCTTATCGGAGGCTTGGTCAAAACTACAGAGTTGAACATTACAGCGATTTTGTTCCAACCGATCGACGAGCGCAGCGGCGTCAAAGCCACAGCTATCGATGACCAGGCATTGTACTTGTTCTGTATCGCTGCGAGTTACAGATAACATATTTAATATACTTGAGTAAAAACAACCATGTTTATACTCGTTTATTTCTACTGATAAGACAATTCAATCCATGCGATAATTGTCACCCGGTAGGCCTCTTAAGAGTAACACGTCACACCATTCAGTCAAACAAGCGTTCCACTGATTTTTCTAATTAAAACAATGAATTAGTGGTGTTTTGTGTGCGTTATCTTGGGCTTTAACTATATTGTATCGGCTGAATGATAATAAAACTTTAGCTGTATAGGTTTTTATTTTAATGGCAAGACTTAATCCCAAGCAGCGTGAAGCTGTGGACTATATCAGCGGGCCTCTTTTGGTTCTGGCAGGCGCTGGCTCGGGGAAAACCAGCGTTATTACCCGCAAGATCGCCTATCTGATTGAAGTTTGTGGGATCAAAGCACATAACATTGCGGCGGTAACTTTTACCAATAAAGCTTCCAGAGAGATGAAAGAGCGGGTTACCTCGCTGGTTCAAGGCAAGGCTACCCGGGGATTGACGGTTTCGACTTTTCATAATCTGGGACTAACGATCATCCGTAAAGAGCATAAAACGCTGGGCTTTAAAGCGGGCTTTTCGCTGTTTGACGATCAGGACACTAAAGCCCTGATAAAGAGCCTGTTGTTACATGAAGGGGAAGAGACCGATCAGCTGGACTTTGTTCAGAATACCATTTCTAACTGGAAAAACGATATGCTGGGCCCTAAACAGGCTTTAGCGCAGGTCGATGGGCCTGATGAAGTGTTGGCTGCAAGAACTTATGCCGCCTATGAACAGAGCTTGAAAGCTTATAATGCAGTGGACTTTGATGATCTGATTCAGCTGCCGGCTCAGTTGTTTATTAATCACCCTGAGGTGCTTGAGCGTTGGCAGAATAAGATCCGCTATCTGTTGGTTGATGAGTATCAGGATACTAACGTTAGTCAGTACCTGTTGGTTAAGATGCTGGTGGGTACCCGGGGTATGCTGACTGTCGTTGGCGATGATGATCAGTCAATCTACTCCTGGCGAGGGGCTCGCCCGGAAAATTTGGTGCAGCTGCAAGAAGACTTTCCCTCTCTGAAAGTCGTGAAGCTGGAGCAAAATTATCGTTCCACCGGACGTATTCTTAAAGCGGCGAATACGGTTATTGCCAATAATCCACACGTGTTCGATAAAAAACTATGGAGCGATATGGGCTTTGGTGATCCGCTACGGGTCGTTTTTACCCGTAATGAAGATGCCGAGTGTGATCGGGTCGCGACAGAGATATTGGATCTGCACCTGCGCAAACGTTACCCCTTCAAAGATTTTGCCATCCTTTATAGAGGTAACTACCAAGCCCGGTTATTGGAGCTAAAACTAAAAAGCTACCAGGTACCCTATAAATTGAGTGGCGGGACGTCATTTTTTTCTCGTGCAGAAATTAAGGATGTGATGTCCTATCTGAAGGTGTTGGTTAATCCGGATGACGATAACGCTTTTCTGAGAATCATAAATCTACCCAGGCGGGAGATCGGTCCGACCACGCTGCAGAAACTGGGTGAATACGCTTCAGAGCGTGATACCAGTTTATTTAAGGCTTGTAGCGAGCTGGGCCTCGAACAGTTCCTTAAGCCTGCACAGGTAGAGCGCTTACGCCGATTTAATCATTGGTTATTAGGTATCTATGAGCAGTGCGAGCAGGGTAATCCGATCGATGGTGTGCGGAAGATGATCGATGATATCGATTTTGCCGGCTGGATCGCTCAGAACAGCTCCAGTGATGCAGTTGCTGAGCGGCGCATGCAGAACGTCTGGATACTGGTTGAGTCCTTGCAAAGCACATTGGAGCGACTGCAGGAAGATGATCCGGATGCGGGGATTCGTGAAGCGATAGCCCGGCTCATTCTGATGGATATTATGGAGCGCCAAGAGGAAGAAGACGATTCTGACCGGGTGCAGTTGATGACACTACATGCCTCCAAAGGGCTGGAATTCCCCCATGTTTATCTGATAGGTATGGAAGAAGAGATTCTGCCCCACCGTAACAGTATTGAAAACGGAGATATTGAAGAAGAGCGTCGTCTGGCCTATGTAGGCATTACCCGGGCTAAAACAACTCTGACTATGACGCTGGCACGGCAGCGTAAGCAATATGGAGAACTGATTGACTGTCAGCCAAGCCGTTTTCTCGATGAGCTACCAGAAGATGATTTAGTGTATGAAGGTCGGGGCGAGGTCTGCGAAGTAGCCAATAAGGCCCGGGGAAATGCAACGCTAAGTGGATTACGTGGGTTGTTAGATGATCTTTGATTTATACAAGACAATAAAAAGGCCGCGAAAGCGGCCTTTTTTAATCAGTTGAACTTACTTAGCGCTGCTGATCATGTGCTCTATTGACGCTTTGATCTCATCATCTGAACAGCTTGCACAAGTGCCGCGTGGTGGCATTGCATTGATACCGTTGATAGCGTTGCTCACCAACGTCTCAAGGCCTTTGTTGGCACGGTCAGCCCAATCGCTAGTACCAAACTTAGGCGCATCCAGAATACCTGAAGCGTGACATGTTGCACAGCTGGCAGCGTAGACATCAGCACCTGAACGCGCACCACCTCCAGCAGCAGGCGCAACAGCCCCTCCGCAGTCGTCACCTTCTACACAGACAGAACCAACCGGCTTGATACGCTCAGCAATAGCATCGTTATCAGTGTTGGCCATAGTAGAGGTAGCCAGGAAACCCAATGCAACAGCAAACAGGGCAGAAATAGCTTTGGCAGCAAATTTACTCACAGTCACGACCTCATCATCGCTAATTATAGAAAAAGGGTAGCTGTAGGGATGGCCTCAGCAGGCCTGTTACAGCATCAATAAATTAATGTCGGGCGGGATTATAACGGTAAATAGGCACAACGAAAATGGGTGTAGTGCTTATCAGGACTAAATAATTAGTCAAAGGCAGAGAAATATTCTGAAAAAAGACGGAGTGGATCCGTATTTTTGGGGCATATCGGATAGATTTTATGTTGCCGGATAGCGACGTAAAGAGTATTTTGTTCGTCTGTATTTCTTTTCTTTTGCAGGACTGCAAGCCAGTCAGATGTCGCGTGACTTCAATACCGTAAAGGGACTTATTATGGTAACCAGTTACTTTTTGCTTTCTGTTGATACTTCATCTGTCGAATCGGGGCTGAGTGAAGAGGCTGCAAGGGGCTTTTGATGAGTCAGAGGCCTTTTCTTTCTGTTACGCGTAGACTTCACGGTTTATTTGTTACTTCAGCCGCTGTTGTTTTGTTAGTGACTGGGTTAGTGGTGCTCAGCGTCGAGTTGGTCACTAGTCGGAATCACTTGATTGAACGGGCCGGGCTGTTCTCTGGGCTTACATCCCCTCACCTGGCCAATGTGTTGGCAATAGATTCGCCAGTTCTTGCACATAAGCTGCTGGAAAACTATTTTTCAGAGCCGGACCTTTTGGGGATCTATGTTTATCGCAAGGATGGTAGCTTACTTGTAGACCTGAGTCGGCCTGAGTTAATTCTGCATCTTCCTGAGCCTTCTTACGTGCTTAGGTCTCAGCTTCAAACTTCCCATCGTTTTAGTTTTGAACTATTTGAATACAGTACGCCGATCAGGACCAATCTAGGCTTGGAGGGGCAAATCTATCTGCAGTACAGCCTTGCTGGTGTAAAGCAAAAGATTTTGTTTTATCTGTTGTTTGGTGTCGCCTTATATCTGTCGTCGCTGCTGGGTGTGTATTTTCTATCTAAACGTATACAAGCGAGTCTGGCGAAACCGGTTGATCAACTGCTTGATGCGATGGAGCAGGTAAGCGTACACCAAAATTTTGACTTAAAGATTCCTGAAAGTAGAAAGCAGGGTGAGTTAAGTGTTCTTGTCAGTGGCTTTAATCGAATGCTGGGGCAAATAAATAAAAACGCCAGCGAGCTAAAGTCTCACCAGAAAACTATTGAACAACATGTTTATTTTGATCCGCTGACAGGATTGGCGAATCGAAGATTGCTTATTCAGAATATGGAGAGGGAAGTGATACGCGCACGACGCACCAAACAGTTTGGTGCGCTTGTCTACATGGATCTGGATCACTTTAAAACGATCAATGATTCCCTGGGCCATAGTGTTGGAGATGCAATACTCAACAGTGTTTCAGCCAGAATACGACAGGCCATCCGGCAAGCTGATACGCCTGCTCGTCTAGGGGGAGATGAGTTTGTCGTGCTATTACCTGAGCTTGGGCAAAATGAATCGTCCGCTAGTCATAATGCTCTGAGTGTTGCGGAAAAAATTCGCCAGTCGATCTCTGAAGCGCATCCTATCGCCGGGAAGTCATTGCATGTCACGCCCAGTATCGGTATCGCCTTGTTTGATGGTAATAATGATCAATTTGAAAATCTGATTATGCAAGCTGATCTGGCGATGTACCGGGCAAAGGAGGAAGGGCGCAACCAGGTCCAGTTTTTCCTTAAACAGATGCAAGAACATGCGGATCATCGGCAACAGATTGAAGAGCGCCTAAGAGAGGCGATTGATAAGGATAGTCTTTATGTCAGTTATCAGCCGTTAGTCAGGGGGACTGGTAACATAGTAGGGGCCGAAGCGCTGGTTCGCTGGTTAGATGGAGAAAATGGACTGATTAATCCATCTGCCTTTATCCCTATAGCCGAGATGACCGATTTGATCTGTTATCTGGGTAACTGGGTGTTGACCGATGTCTGCCGACAGATGGCAGAGTGGCAGACTCAAGGTCGAAAACTGGTGGTTTCGGTTAATATTAGTCCACGCGAGTTTCAGCAGGAACACTTTGTCGAGCAGGTTCAGGAAGTCATCATTTCAACGGGTGCTAATGCAGAGCATTTAGTCTTTGAGCTGACCGAGGGCGTACTGTTAACTAATATTGATAAGGTACGCACAAAAATGCAGCGCCTGGCTCGGTTAGGCATTCGCTTCTCTCTGGATGACTTTGGTACCGGCTATTCGTCGTTACAATATCTCAAGCAGTTACCGATCGATACTTTGAAGATTGACCAGTCTTTTGTCCGGGATATAACCACGGACAGTAATGATGCTGCGATTGTCGCAACCATTATCGCCATGGCACGTAGTCTGGATATCAATGTTGTTGCAGAGGGGGTTGAGAAGAAAGAGGAGCTGGAGTACCTCTGCAAGTCCGGTTGTAACCTGTTTCAAGGGTTTTACTTCAGTCGCCCGGTAAGGGCGAAACGGATGACAAGTCTGATTCATCCAGTAGTGCAAGAGTCGACGCGAAACGAGCGAATACAGGTGCTACCCACGCACCAGTTTTCCGACTGAAGAGCGTCTATGAATATATTGATCTAACGCTGGAAATATAGGTTGAAAAAAAATGCCTTAGCGATAGACAGTTCATGGTTAGATCGGTAGTATACACGCCCTCGTCATATCAGATGAGTTGCGCGCCTGTAGCTCAGCTGGATAGAGTAGCAGGTTCCGATCCTGTTGGTCGGGGGTTCGAATCCCTCCAGGCGCGCCAAATAAACGTTATTTATAACGTTCTGATTCCATACGGAATTTGCTACACATCCAGCTGAGCTACAAGCGCGCATAACTAGCTTGATGTTCACGAGAATGTGTAGCCGGTCACAGTATGGTCACAGTGCCGCTATAGCTCAGTTGGTAGAGCAACTGACTTGTAATCAGTAGGTCCCGAGTTCGACTCTTGGTGGCGGCACCATTTCTTCTTCTTACATCCTCCGAAATTTTTTGATTGTTCGTCTCCGGTGGAGTTGTGCCTCTGTTGTGCAGTTCATGCTCGCAGTTTGCTTCGTTTTTATTCCTAGATGTCTCTCAGGCTTTGAGCTCTTCGCATCATCGTTCAACAGGGTAGTTATGCTAACCTGTGAAGTATGTGCGGCTTCTTTGAATTCAATAATCATTCTCCTCAGGGAGAGAGTCTGATTCGATCACTTGAGATCGATGAGCAGTCTGACTTGTTTCGAACGAACAGCGGCTCTGGGCCTGCTTCAGTCATCGATGTTGTACTGTCTGACGGAGGCAGTCGATCAGTTGTTCCTGCAGTGTGGTGGCTGCTGTTGGACAGGCAAACTCTCAAGCCTTCACGTTACACCTCATTCAACACTCGGTCAGACAAACTCAACGTTCGTAACTCAGCTGGCTACCAAGCGTACCGGCATCAGCGCTGTATCGTTCCTGCCACAGGTATCGTTGAAGGTGATGGTCCGAAGGGACAGCGTAGTTATCATCTGATTGAGCCTGAGAGCACTGGGTTTGCTTTAGGTGGGCTTTATAGAGAGTGGGTGAGCTCTGAGACAGGTGAGCACGTCTACTCATGCTCCGTCATTACACTGCCGCCTCATCCTGAGTGGCAGAACATACACTCTAAATCGACACCTTTGTTCTTGCCGCATGATGATCCGGAGATGCTTGAGCGATGGTTAGACCCGCACTGTGATGATGTTAGTCAGTTTGACGAGTTGTTGAGTCCGGTGTTTCGCGATCGATTGAGAGTTATACCTGTGGATAGGCCGTTGAGTCGAGCGCAAACAGGTGCTTCTTTCTTCATCTGAATGACAATGAGTGTTTTAAGGTGTTGTCAGAGGGGCTGTGTGTCTCTGAATCAAAAATGGGCCCTTACGGACCCATTGTTAGCGAAGCTAAGCTATTTCAAAAACACCTGCTTCTGGTGCTGCGCGCTTAACTGCGTCAGTGCCAGCCTTAGCCCCTTGGCTCGTCGCATAGCCTTGGCTTGATAGGATCACCTCGTGATTACCAGCCTTAAGATTAAAGTACCACTTCCCGTTTTTTCCTTCGAAGACAGTATAGCGTTCATCCAAAGGCGCGTTTTTGCGAACTGACTCTATACCATTGTTTGCGCTAGCTTTGGCCTTGTAGCCCTCAGAAGCTCCGATGTTCTCACCGTTGCCTGCCTTTAAACGAAAGCGAAACTCTCCAGCTTTGTCAGTGTACAACTCAAATTTTCCGGACATCTCAACACTCCTTGTATCTATATATTGTGGTTTGGTTTATTAAACTTCAGCTGTTTCTTCAGTCACTTCAGGTTCAGAGTCTTCTTGCGAAGATCTAGTAACTGGCTTCGGTGGCGAGGGCTGCCATTGCTTGAGATTCTGACCGACTAAATCATAGAAGGTGACAGCTACCTCTTCGACATCTTCGATGAAGGTGCGAGAGCCTGAAAAGCGAACTGCAGAGTCTTGTTCGAGAATGACTTCAAAGGTATTCGGGGCGTGTTTGGGGTTGTCGCACTGAATCTTTGCTGGGTCGTCGCGCAGCTCTTGGAGTGTGCAACTAGTATCATCAATGATGGATGGCCAAGATGCTTGAACTCGAATGCGGCTATGAACGTCGTCGTCTTTAAGCATTCTTAACAACCAGTTGACGCGAGCTGCAGTAGATTTTTTGTCTTGTGGGGCTTTTAGCTTCATCGACGCGGTAATTGAGCGTGTGGCTAAATTAGCTTCAAGACGAAGATCTGATGCTGCGTCTGGGATTTGAAGAAGAGTAAAGAGTTTGTTTGTGTCACATAAGTCAGATATCCGGTGCTTTAATCTAGCGACTGGATCATCCTTCAATTTGCGATCCATCTTGATCTGAATATTCTTGCCGATGTGCTTCGAGAGTCGCAATGAAACATCTCTTTGTTCTTGTAGCCACGAACCGACTGTCTCTTCTACATCTTGATTGGTCTTCTGTAACTTGATCTGAGATACAGCGTCTTTAACTACAGCCTTCCAGCCTTTGTTCATTTGCTTGAAGCCTTCGACTCCGGTAGATGGGTGTTCGAGGAATCGGATGAACTCATTGAGCATGAATGATTGCTCTTGGTCATCTACGTGGTTATTTGATCGAAGGATTTCAGCTTCAGAGAGAATCCAAGCCCATGGCCAATGATAGAGCTCAATTTTTTGTAGATGCTTCTTGGAAATTGTAATGGGGTGATGGTCGGCTCTGGCAACCATCTGATTGGATACTGTGATAACGGCATCAATATTATGCTGTTTGGCCAGAGTGACATACCGGGATACTTGTTCTTCAGATAGAACGGCTTTACCGATCTTGGCTTCGATTAAAGCAGTCCAGGTGTTCTTGCCGTTAACGACTTGAAGCAAGGCGTCAGGTCTATCTTTACTCGAGTCAGGTGTCTCGAGGGTTACTTCAGTCCATGCGTTGAGTTTGGCGCGTGCTCCAAGACGATAGTTGCAGCTGGCGAGTAAGTTTTTTGATAGGGCTGGAATCTGAGTCATCATTGCAAGACCCACTGACAAGATTCTGGCTTCTTTGTTACTTTCAGCGCCGACGGGGATCAGTCGGACTTCTTCACCTTGAATGAGGTAATCAGGCTTCATAACATGCGGCTCCTTTGCATATTTCCAAACCAGTATATAACCAGATTTTACGATTTGTCACATTGATGATTGAAATATCGGGAGCTGTGATTGGTGAACAACGTAGTTTTACCTGAGCAACAGACTCTTAACCTACGGCTCATCTCTTGAAGAACGAGAGGTCAGCCGTCGATTTATTTTGTGTTGTAGGGGGCGTCTATTTGATTAACTGCACTATGGACTGCATGTGGTTTTACCACGGAGCCAAGTAGGAATGGTTGCATGTGTTAAGTATATGTAATCTGGGGTGGTGCCAGTCGTCGTGATTAATGTTTTATGATCTCTCTGTTTGATCGTCACTGTTCTGCTGAACATGGAGTCTTCAGGCTTTTCTGCTCCGGCGAAGCCAACATAATATACCTCGACTCTTGCTTCTTTTGCGTGAGAGTCAATTTCAGAATAAACATCGTAGCCGTTTCCGAAAAGCCCTTTTCCTGCATAGCAGGCTTTCATTTGTTTAGAAATAATGCGGAATGCTTGTTTATAGCTTATATCAGCCTCTTGTGAGAAAGCTTTATCGTTTTCCATGCCGACTGGAGGTTTAACTGGAGTACAAGCGGATAGAATTGTAGTTGTTAAGAGGACGGAGACGGAGAGAGAGGTTTTTCTAGACATTACTCGTCCTTATATAGGAAATGTTCCATATTTCAATGGGTTAATTAAATCATGTTCATTGTGTTTCTGCCAATCTAAATGTCTGAAAAACTATGCGAATCTGGTTGCCGTTTTAGTTTGAATCCTTAATCAGAAGCTTATTCTGATGGCTTGGTATCTGAGCAACAGAGTTAGACACCGTTGCTCATCTGCTCTACAAACAATGAGGGGAATCAGTAACCACGCTGCTTCCCCTTTGTTTTGTTTGTCACACGATCACTGTGCCGGACGCTCTGGTCACAACCTGATCACATTCAATTCAATTTCTAGCCCGACACCGCATCACCGGCGTCCTATGATCGACATCATACTCAACAACCTTATAGATGTCGGTGATGATCATGGCAACAATCCGCAAACTCAGAAGCAAGTGGCAAGCACAGGTTCGTATCAAAGGACATCAGCCACAAGCCAAATCATTCACCCTGAAGTCAGATGCAGTTGCGTGGGCTCGTCTGCTCGAAGCTGACATTCAGAAGGGTGTGTTTGTTGATATATCTGAGGCTGAGCGTATGACCGTGAGCGCTACGATTGAACGTTATCTTCAGGGTATTGATGATCAGGCTAAACAAGCTAAGGAACGTTCTACAGCGCGTCCAGTGTTGGCGGCATTAGGGGCAGTATCTTTGTTCAATCTGACTAACCAGCACCTTGCAGAATTCCGGGATGAACAACTTAAACAAGTAGGTTCGACTACGGTGGTTCACCGCCTCTCTTTGCTCAACAAAGTACTCAGAATTGCGTACCAAGAGTGGAGCGTACCTTTCCCGAAAGGCATCCCGTCAGTTCGGAAGCCTAAACGCCCAGCCGGACGTGATCGTCGGTTGCAGGATGGCGAATATGATTTGTTGTTAGATTCACTATCAGAGACTCCGGTCGTCCAAAGTGTCGTTATCTTTGCTGTAGAGACAGCCATGCGTCGTGGTGAGCTCGTGAAGGCTAAGTGGGAGCATATAGATTGGCAGAGTCGGATACTTCACATCCCTGAAACTAAGACGGGTGTTCCGCGTGATGTGCCGTTGTCTGAGCGCGCGTTAGCGTTGCTTGAACGTATGGAGCGATCAGAAGAACGGATCTTTGGTGTTCGTCCTGACAGCGTGTCTCAGGCGTTTGAGCGTGCTTGTAAGCGTGTTGGGATCGAAGGTTTGCGCTTCCACGACCTACGTCATGAATCCACCAGCCGTTTCTTCGAGAAAGGCCTGAACACGATGGAGGTAGCGACGATCACCGGACATAAAACTTTGGAGATGTTGAACCGGTACACGCACCTTCGAGCGACAGATCTTGTTAGCCGTATAGGTTGATAGGTGGTTGTCGAAGTGTTGCTGAGAAGTTGATGAAACGGGCGTCTAATGTTGACGTAAGTACGCTTAAATTGTTGATTACAACATAACTAGAAAAATAGAATCCAGCTGCCATACGGCTTTGCCGGGTATCTTGAACTGATATAAGGGGATCTGGCGCCGTACGCGTAAAGAGAGTGAGCCGATCAGGATTCTAACTTAATTCTTATACTAAGAACTCATCCCGTATGTTGTTAAAAAGCCTAAATGTCGACAACATTATCAGACAAAAAACAACATGAGCATGCCGGCTGCTTACTATAAGGGCTTATTAAAATAGTCTCTGACTCACAGGTTTGATCCGGGTCGTTATAGATGTTCTCTACCTAAGACATTGACAGATTGACTTGGGTTTATTGTTTGTCGATTCTCGTGTGGTAGTCTCCCATTATTGTCGGGGGATAAAATGGACTTTTTTGCATCTGATCCAACACTAGAGAGTTATTGGCGTTCGATCATTCTGTTCGGCCGGAACTCTGCATCGTACAAATTCGCATTGGCGAAGTCTTTGATTGAGCTGTCGAGCGAAAACGATAGTGATTTAATTACGCTTGAACAGCTTGCCGAGCCATTCAGTCGGCATCTATGTGAACACCTTCGCAGCGTTGATACGCAAGGTACTCGTTCATCCGGGAAGTTCCTCAATGTATGTCGTGAATTTAATAGCGATAGACTCTCTAAAGATGAACTTCTGGCCCAGACAGCGAAGCTTGGTTTCGTCAATGTAATTGATGCCTTTCATGTTGTGAACAACAGTGATGTGCCGGCACGATTTTTTGTAGATGAGCGTCGAGTTAATAAGGGCGTCAGAGTGACAGAGGCGCTGTATGAACTGTTCTCCAAAGATGGTAACAAATCCCTAATTGATGAGGCTGAGTCTCGCTGGAGGCTTGTGGAGACGGCTTGGGAGTTAAATATTTCCCGGAATCTTATTAGTGTTGAACATGATGACGAAGCCGGTCGATTGATTACTCAGACAAATAACAAGCGAATTGATATAACCAGTAGCCGTGATGCACTGAATGGCTATCAGCGGGGTAAATGTTTGTACTGCTTCGGAGCTATCTCTTTGAGTGCCGGAACAGACGACCTTGCCGATGTAGATCATTTCTTCCCTCATATGTTGAAACATACGGGTGAGTTTCATAATTTGGATGGTGTGTGGAATCTAGCGCTGGCATGTCAGTCGTGTAATCGAGGCGAAGACGGTAAACATGCTCGTTTACCGGCTGTAGCGTTGCTGAAGCGTCTCCACCAGCGAAATGAATATTTAATCACGAGCCATCACCCATTGAGAGAAACACTGATCCGTCAAATTGGCTCTGATGAGCAGAGTCGATCTCGTTTTTTGCAAGACTGCTATGATCGTGCTTGTGGATACTTAAACCCCAGTACATTCTGGGAGCCGGAGTTAAGAGGAGAGCCGTTCGGTGGTTAATTCGACAGATTTTTATGAACAGAATGCGCAGAGCTTTTTCGATAGTACTGTCGATGTTGATATGTCTGAGTTGTATGACCGTTTTCTGCCGTTAGTGCCTGACGGTGGTTTAATTCTGGATGCTGGATGTGGATCAGGTCGTGACTCTTTAACGTTCCAGGATAGAGGCTATAGTGTCATTGCAATTGATGCGTCTGAGAGTCTCTGTGAGCTCGCCTCAGTGCTTCTAGGAAAATCTGTAGATTGTATGAGATTCAATGAGATAAAGCTTCAGGGGGTAGTTGATGCAGTCTGGGCATGTGCCTCGCTTCTTCACGTGCCCAAAAATGAACTGTCGGGCTCAATTTTAGCTTTAATTCGATCTCTGAAGCCTAGTGGTGTGATGTATTGTTCGTTTAAGCTCGGAGATCAAGAACGGCTCGTCGATGGACGATTTTTTTCTGATATGACTGATGAGAGCTTCAGAGCTTTGATGAGAGATGTAAGTCCGGGTGTTGAAGTTGAGACATGGGTCACCGAAGATCAACGACCAGATCGAAATGAGAGCTGGTTGAATGTGTTGATCAAACTAGATGATTAAGAGAATCGCCCTGCTATATCATCACCTTCAATGATTTCAGGAGTTGCGATGGCTTGTGTGTGTACCGGTTCAACCAAAGAGTTGTAACGTTTTATAACGTTGTCCACTGCGTTGCGTGACCACTGAGCACCTTTTTGGGTTGGCACGCCCTCTTCGATTAATCTTTTTGCAATTTGATTGAGGTTTAGTCCAGTCTCAAGATGTTTGCTGATCTCCGGGTATACTTTCTTAGCAAAATCATCGGCCTGATTTTTTACTGCTTTAGCGCCCTGCTGTTGAGCGTTTAAGATGTCTGGATTGCCCATAATTTCACCACGATCTCGCTTTTTCTGGTATGCACTCTGTTGACTGACTCGCTTCTGCTGACGCTCAGCATCGGTTCTATTTAGGTATGAAATCGCACGCTCTTTATTGATGGTGTCGTTGTTCTCTGCTTCATGAATTGTAATGCCCGAATCAAAGATATCTACAGCAACCTCTAGGTCACGTGTAAGACGATCAAGGCGAGCCACTACAATGGGTCGGCCTTCGTCTTTAGCTCTCTGTACAAGCTCTCTCAGAGCTCCGTCACGTGTAAGCTGATTAGGTCTTCTTCCTGAAGCTACTTCAGAGTAACTGTCTGCATGAGACACGTCCCATTCTCTTTGTCGTGAGTATCTATCTATGATTTCTAGTTGAGACTGAAGAGATGTACCTTCGGTCTGTTTACCGGAAGAGACTCGTGTGTAATAAAGAGGCTTAATGAGAGATGACATTGTGTAATAACCATGAGCATGAACTATAGGTTATTATCATATTGTGTCGAGATGGTTAGAGTCAAGATATACGCTGCATATTGAATCTTTTTAAGATTTTGATTTGGGTGTTGATTCAGTTATTCTTCGGCCCATTGATATGGACGAATCAAGGAATCGATATGTCACGGAAACGACGCACAAGCCCCTTCGAAGATCTCATTGAGGTCGCATCATTGCTACCCTACTGGGTTAGCCTCATTATCGCTGTCATCACTTATGTCTTCTTTCATAGCTACGCGGCAGCAGACGCCCAAGCCGTCATTCAACCCGGATCAGCGATGCCTCAGAATTTAGGTGGCATGATGTTCCGAACGTTCTCAGTGTTCTTGCAGTACATCGTTCCAGGAGCTTTCGTGTTTGGGGCGCTGATCTCTGGCTTCAAGGCATTCTCTGGTAAACGTTTAGCCAAGCGATACGTGGAAGTGCCTGAATTCAAAGAACCGTCTCAGGAGTCCTCTCAGAGCGCTCAGAAAGTTATTAAGCCGACAGATGAAATGAACTGGCAGCAGTTCGAATTGCTGGTTGGTGAGGCGTTCAGACAGGCTGGGTACAGAGTCATCGATGGTGGTGATGCCGGTGCTGACGGTGGAGTTGATGTGCATCTGAGCAAAGACGGAAATAAGTACTTCGTGCAGTGTAAACATTGGAAGACTCGTAAGGTTGGCGTGGCTATTGTGCGGGAGCTGTTCGGTGTTATTGCGGGCGCTGGAGTGAAGGGTGGGTTCGTTGTGACATCCGGTGATTTCACAGAAGAAGCCAAAGCTTTTGCTAAGGGTAAACAGTTAGGCCTGATCAACGATACGAAGCTAGATAAGATGATTCGAACCGCACAGAAGACGTTGCCCGAAAGTGCTCTCAGAGAGGCTCAGAGCCCGCCTGAGACGCCGGTTTGCCCGAAGTGTGTATCTACGATGGTTAAGCGCAAAGCGCGGCAGGGGGCACGAGCCGGACAGGAGTTCTGGGGCTGTTCCCAGTTCCCGAAATGTCGTGGAATTGAGCAGGTTTAGTGAGGGATATGATTGCATGAAAAGGTTTCTTAGATGAAGACAACAGTATTTACTTTGACAGACATGACCTCTGAGATGGTTGATCCTCAGTTTCAGATCTTTGATGGCATATTTAAAGTACCCTCACTTCCTGCATATGCTGTTCTTCACCATCACTTGGATTATGATCATTCGGTGTTTGGAGAATCAGCTGAAAAGCCTCAGTTTTATATAAAATATGATGTTGTTCGCATCTGCCGGGTTCCGTCGTTGTGTGTCTCTTTCAATAAAACAGCGACGCTGACAGTGTCGTATTCTGGGATTCGTGATTACGCGATGCTGTTCCCCCATATTAAAAATGAAGGCTTGCAGCAGAGGCTAGGGCAGTTTGCCGAAGAGGCTGAAAAAGCTTTCGATGCATGTGCGTGGATGTCATTTGTTTTGATGGCGGGAGCAGTGATTGAAGGCCTTCTTGTAGGCCGGTTCGGTAATAACAAAAACTTTAAGACACTGATCCAGCTTGCTAATGAAGCCGGAGTGTTGGGCGTAGATGATTTAGAGAGCATCCAAGAGGTGCGAGAAGCTCGTAACCGAGTTCACGCTGAGAGGTTTGATGAGCCTTTTATCGAAAGGTTGCTTGCGATGGATGTGTATGTGATTTTTGACCGGCTATTAAAACGCAGATGGGATTTGGATAAATAAGGAATTAACTATGGATTGGACTTCAAGTGGGCCCTATATAATCGTTTTTCTGGTACTTATCTTCTGGCAGCTACGTAAAATTTCCAACCAATTAGATGCAGCGCATGAGCGACATCGGGCTAATGGTTTGTCTCTCGGAGGCTTGGATCGAAATTGGGAGCCGCATTAAGGCATTATGATATTGATCCTTGGAAATGAATGAATTGGCACGCTCTGGACACAGAACCACTGCATAAATCGTTGTGACAGCCCCAGAGTCGTATTCGTCACTAACAGCCTAGTCGAGAGTTAATTTCTGTGCTGTGCTTCAAACGCGAGGGCAGTTCAAATCCCACAGATGCGTTGACCTGTTCCAGTGATGCTGTTGTCTGGCAATAATCATCATTACGTCCTGCACTTTGTTGCATGATGAAAGCAGCTGTCTTGCCTGACTTATCATAAACAACTTTGAAGTAAGCTGATGGAACTTGATGCTCTTCATCGGCACCGGGCATTGTTGTCATCTGAGTCTCATAAATCGGCCCAGTGATCACGAAGAGAGACTTTCTGAAGCTCACGGCATCACGAACAGCTTCTTCTAAATTCTTCCATGGGCCTTGATTCAGGTCTTTGTCTTGCGGTGTGATGTTGCTCAGATAATTAAGCTCTGACCAGTGGCGGGAGCCTGCAAACGATGCCAGTGGTGCTTGATGGCCACGATCCGCTTGAAGTGCTGACGAGCTTGCTCCCTTATAATCTGAGGCTTCGAGTGTTTCAGTCTTGTCGAGCAGAGGATCAACAGCCCACTTCCGGCCCGGAGTGTCACCAAAGTTAACAACATCGACTTCGTACGAGACCCAGTCAGCAAACTTCGTTTGTGGGTTGTTAGAGAACGCATACAGGTGTCCAAACACCAGATCATTGTTTGTTTGGTTTGACGGACAACCAAGTGGACAGTGAACAGAGAGCACATCAGCTGATGCGTTGAAGGTTACAATTGCGAAGAGTATGGCTGTGTTGATGAACTTCATTAGTGTCTCGGTGTATGAGGTCAGTCGATGTGGGGCGCGCAATCCTGAAGGGCCGGGAGCTAAACGTCAATAGTTGTTTGTGGCACATGTGGGTCGCAGTTTTTTTCCCCAGTTGCTGTGCTCGCTTTATCTTCTGACTGCTGTGTGTTTATCTAAGCTTGATGAGGTCTGGATCGTTGCTGAGAGTACTGCTAGAAAAGGCTCAGGAAGTACCTGAAACGCTGGTTCGCATCTGTGATGGTTAAGCGTAAAGCGCGGTAGGATGCGCGAGCCGAGCAAGAGCCCTGGGGATGCTCAGGGTACTCTGCACGTCATCTTCTTCTCTATGTTCGTTAGTCGATTATATTCATCACCTAAAGCATCCGGCGATGATGCATCGTACGGTTGGTCGATCTTTTTTTGCAGCTTTTGCAGTGCTTCCCGTACCCTGACTTCAACTTCGAATCAGCGAACATCTTTTTCGGTTTGATCTTGTCACACTTCGAGCACTTTTTGTGTGTTCCTTCTTTCAGTCCTTTTATGTTCTCAGTGGACTGCGCCTGAATATGCTTTACTACTTTGTGGCTTGCATCTTTGGCGTCCAGCTCTCCAAATAATTCAGATAAGCGCTGATCGAGGGTTGTGATCGGGTCTTTACCAACGTTAAAGCGATTGATGCGTAGCATTTTGTAGCCAAAGGACTCCAGCACGAACTCACGTTCAACATCACCATCAGTGAGATAACTGCGCCAGTTAGCTGCTTCAACGCTATCTCGATTATCGAAGTGGTACTCAAATCCATCGTATTCGATGATGCACTGCTGGACGCTATCCGCTGTCTGTAAGCGCACAAGGAAATCTACCTTGTAAGCGGGATGTGCATAGGAAGGGTTTAGGGCTTTGAGGTACGCCCCAAGCTCAAATTGGGGGATGATCTCGATAGTACCAGCATGAGTGTTCACAAAGCTCGTCGCCTTGATCCACTCAAGCACTCTCGCCTCCATTGGAGAGGATTGGTCGGTATCCTCTGCTTTTGGCATGTTTGTGGCGCTCTCAAGCACCTGGCTGTAGTGCAGTAGTACCCGCTTGATCGCTCCTCTATATTCTTCGATCGGTTTTGAGAGAACAAATACAAGTTTCTCCTTGCCACGAGAAAAGCCGACATTGAGGCGCTGGAATTTCAGGCTGCCATCGACTTCATCCTCGGACAGTTCGATGTCTTTCGGGAAAATGTAGTTGAGGCTGTCTTGCTGGCGCGTACCAACCATCGAGTAGAAGATCACATCACGCTCTTCACCCTGACAGGTATCGAAGGTAAAGACCGCCAGTTTTAGCCGTTTGAAAAGTTCTTCACGTTTCGAGTCGTCACTCAATCGTTTCTGGATGGATGTTACCTGCTCTCGATGCGGAGTAATAATTGCAACTGATGGCGGCTCATCCATCTCTAACATCGTGTGCAGGCGTTCGATGATGACATTGGCCTCACCCGCATTCGCATTACGTGTCACTTCGAGACGGTCAGGCTCTGGCGTTTCGACAAACTCCAGAACATCTGACAGCGGTTTTCCCCGAATTTTAAGTGCCTGTAGGCCGCCGTCATACATATACTTGCTGGAGAAAGAAATCATCTCTGGATAACCACGGAAATGCTTTTTCAACTGGATGCTAAAGTTTGCGTTGTACTCGAAGAAATCCATCACTGAAGACTTGATGTTGAAGTTTTTTGCGCGGGTACGTTGACTGATATCCTCACCCACCTCAGACTCGAATACGTCCATCACCTGCTTGAAGTAACCGGTATTGATCTGCTTCGACGCATTAGCGGTTTTTACGTTACCAAATTGGCGGCGGTCTCCAAGAACTAATACCTTTTTAGCACGCAGGATCGCGGGTAACGCTTGGGCGATAGAGACTTGTGAAGCTTCATCGATGACCACAAGGTCAAATAGGTCGCGCTCCAACGGGATAAACTCCGCAAAGTCACGAAGGCCGGCGATCATACACGGGAATGCTTCGCGCAAAACATCGAACTTATCGACAGGAAACTTCGCCTTGCTGCGAATAATTTGTTGTAGCGTCTTAGCGTCTGCTTTCTTGTTGATCGCAAAATCGGTCACGCGCTCATCGATGCGATTTACCAGCTTCAGCGTATTCATCGATTCAAGCTGAGTTTTCTCCTGCAGATAGTCGAAGTCAGGAATCTGATCAAACTTCTCCTTGAGTAGTTCTTTGCGCGTCATCAGGTCTTCAAAGTTCTTGAGTAGACTCACTGCACGATCGTTTGCGCCCAAGAGCTCTTTTACTGTTACCGGGAACAGTGATTTTACTCCTGCACTCCACTGTGTTTCGGAGAAATTTCTAACCACTTTTGCAGACGCCTCATCAAGGGGAGTGCCTACTCTCAAAAAATCATAAGTCGTTTGCATGTCGAGATCCGACGAACCGCCAAACGAGTCGATGACAGAGCTCAACGTGTTTGGCAAGTGCGCCAGTGATCGAAGCTCTTCGAGGTTCTGATGAGGCTTGGGGTTAAAAACACAGGTGACTTCCTCAACCCGACGGCCATAGTCCATCAGCATACGTCCTGAAAACAGGTAGCCAATGATCGGTCTGCGAAGCTCAACGATAGAGCTACACAGTTTATTTAGACTGGTTGCAGCATCGAGCTTGAGTTCGGGATAGGCTTTGGCGAGCTTAAACAGTGGTTGTGGAACTTCGCGCAACACGGGTAGCAGACGCAGGTACTCACTGAGTGTGCGATCATTTTTACCAATCTCCGCATATCTAGCTCGATCACTAACAAGCAGGCCATATGCCTTAGCCAGCAAGAGAACCTGTTGGTTGTCTTTCTCATCGATGCTTTCCAGATTTTCAAGACTCTCTAGCAGCTCACGCTCTGCGTTATGAAAGCCGTTAATTTCCTCGAAGGTGATTTTAGCCGTTGAGTTGATTGTGGCCTTAACTCGCGATTTCAGACCTGTCTCCAGTTCAGTGAACTGCTTGTTGAAGTTGTTCTCATTTTCTCTGAACGTGCGGACACTGGTCTTTAGCTTATCGATCGAGTCCTTCTTAGTGATCTTGGAAAAATTAGAGTCAGCTTTTCCCAATCGTAGGATCGGGTTTACAAACACTGTATCGGTACCACGGACTTTGGTGATGACATCATTGAGCTTGCCCTCAACAACATCTAGCGCTTCCTTTTTGTCAGATAGAACTAGTACATTGCGACCACTCAGAATCAACTCAAAAGCAATTGCTGTGATGGTGTGTGATTTTCCGGTACCAGGTGGGCCTTCGACGATAATAAATTTTGATTTGTCGTTTCGGATAGCCGACAAAACCTTGCGCTGCTCTTCGGCTAGCGGCAACGGGCTCTGAAACACTACGCGATCGGATGTCTCTGTCGCATCCCACTCTTTATCGGTTTCAATCTCGATCGAGACGGGGTTCTCGGTAAGAAATGATTCGACAATCTCACGGAACGAATCGAGTAGTGGATTGCCTTCTTCCAAACCGACCATCAGTGCTTCGTAGTCGTTGACTATCGACTCGTCTGACTTATCAAATAGTGAGAAGGTGAGCTCGTTAGTTACAGTGATGCCATGGGCATGTGCTTTGGTTACGGCAGAGCTCAGCAAATCTACATCACCCTCTACGTTTAACGCCGCGAGGACGCTATGAAACGTTTGCATTACCACATTGAGATAGGTTTCATCCTCAGCTTTGTGGAAGATGCGCTCGATGATGGGATTGGTGCCTTGAAGTTGATGCTCTTTTTTGAGTTTCGAGAGTACGAAATCAACCGCCTTCTTATTGGCATAGATCAATGAGCTGAATTCTAAACGAATAGAGTCGCCGTCCACCTCAACCGATACGGGTATGTAGTACATCGGGAACTTAGAACAACCTGAGATTATTTTGCCAACGTTCAAATACACCTGGCTGTTCTCAGTGACCTGGTGAGTCGAGATGATTTCGCGCAGCTCGACGAACGCATCTTTGGCGGCAAAGTCGTTGAAATAGGTGGTTAGTGCTGTTTGGATACGCGAGCGATCGCTCAGAGTAGAGAGTGTTTTAGTCAGCGTATCGGTCGACTTCTCATAAACAGTTTCACTTACGGCCTCGACAAATGTGCTCATCTGATCATTAATCAGAATGGATACGATTTCGTCGGTAAACGTTTCGATTTCTTCGAGCGCAGCAGCGGCTGTGTTATTTTTCAGCACTGGCTTGATGATTGCCAGTACCTTAGAAACAACCGAAGTCTCCACCATTGCCCTGATGTCCAACTCCAGATCATCGAAAAATATTTCGAAGTCCAGAGAGTCTCGTTCACTCGCTGCGACACACTGTTTCTCTATGTCGATCAGGTCGTGTACCAACTCATCCGTGTTGACTGACTTAATGGCTGAGTTGATACCCGTCTGAATTGTGGGAGATAGTCTAGCTGTGTATTTACCGTACTTGATGCTGAATGATGCTGGAGTTGTCTGTTCTAATTTCTCGACAATGAGATGCTTTAACGTTGGGTACGTACTGAGTTGGATGCCGACACGAATGGTTTTGTCGCGCTCTGTGAACCTCCGCTTTGGCTCGCGTGAGGCTTTAAAGTCCGTTTCCAGAAATTGGCTATAGTAACCCGCTAGGCTTTGTAAGAAGCCTGATAGCCCTGATACATTATCGCTTTCTTCCGTTGTTGCTATATCTAACCTATCATCCATTGATCCGTCTCAACACGTAAATTTACGTAGCTATCCTACAATCTTTGCAATGGATTAATAAGGATTTAATTACCGTTTTTACAGTGAGTTCAATAAGTTAATGCGCCACGCTCTGGTCACAGTGCCGTTGTATAAATCGCTGTGGCCGCGTATCCTCCGGTTTTTGGTGTGATCACGGAATAGTGATGAGGTCTGGAGATCGTTGATCTGACGGCTTCTTAGAGCTTTTGATACCCGGTTTCCGATCCTGTTGGTCGGGGGTTCGAATCCCTCCAGGCGCGCCAAATAAACGTTATTTTTAACGTTCTGATTCCATACTGAATCTTTCAGCATGGTCACAGTGCCGCTATAGCTCAGTTGGTAGAGCAACTGACTTGTAATCAGTAGGTCCCGAGTTCGACTCTTGGTGGCGGCACCATTTCTTCTTAAGCTTCCCGTATAAATGACAGTGATTGCTTAATGTCATCACCGGTGGAATGTCTTCATCAGTTCACTCACCAGTTCCATTATCTTCACGATCGTCTCAGCCTGATTTCTGTTGCCCGTTTTTCTGAGAAAACCCCTTCGATGAAAACGAACGGCTGCTTCTTAGTGTTGTTTGTCTTCAGTGGAGGCTTATCGATAAGTGCTGCCTTAGTGAGCTTGAAGCTTTTTGGCTGTGTCTAGGAGTAATAGGTGGGACGTCCTTTGGAATCGATAAGACAGCGGGTTGTTGATCCTGTGCCGCATTTATAGCCTAAGACTGAATGATAGGAGTTTAATGTAGAGTATTAGCTAGAGTGGAGAAGTACCTCACCTAGACGTATAAGATACAGGGTGTCATTTCGGTCGTTCTATCAAGTCTTTGGTTATTTTTATCTGACTATTTGTATGATAATTAAATGTAAGGCTTATGACTTCGTGATCTTGTAATTTAGCTATTTCAAATTCCTTGTAAGGAATTAATCTGTCTTTAGCTTCTGTTTGCAATAGAACGAGCTTAATCGGCGGATTGTCACTGTCATATGGAAGCGCGCAAGCTGGATGGCTGTCATATGGAAACGTATAAGGTGGGTGGCTGTCAGGGGAGAGATTATGTGAGCTTCGGATTACCCAAAACTTCTGATTATGTAATAAGAAGAATAACTGGAATGAGTGTGGCAGTGCGAGTTTAAGGTCCAGCGATTCAGGTACTGTAAGTAGTTTTTTTCGCCCATTTTCACCGTAGTGTGCAAATAAAGTAAGGCTATGGGGTGAAATATCGATCAGGACATAATCCTTTTTATCTCCATTGAGAATAGCGTTCATGCATTTGAGTCCGGCATCAGCCGGGACGTAATTCTTCATCTGGGTTTGGTCAAGGGGTGTTTGTGAAAAACACCCATCAAGCTGGTTATGTAGGAAATCAACCTCGCCATAGATGAAGCTGTGTTTTATATCTTTAGCGTTGAGCTTGTGGGCTGTTAACAGGGTTTTAAGTTGAGAAGCTAATTGATATTTTTCCAGATCCAGAGCGCATGAAATAATCTCAATATACCCTTCAGTGGAGATTTCTCCATGATCATTTTTTTCAGTGTAATCGGAGATTTCTGCAATACAGACATGCACCTTCTCCTGATAGCAGCCGATGATGATGAGAGGGTATTCTCCCTCTCCGAACCAGAGGTGGGCGCCTATTGCTGTTGCGACATTTAGCGACAAGGGCTTTAAACGTAAACTAAGCTCTTCAGCGGCCTGTAATAGTTGATCTAACGCCGCCAGAGAAAAGTCATTTGGTACAAGTACGCTTTGGTTTTTATGCCCGGTGAGCATGGCCTGTTGGAGGATAGGGTACCAATCGTTTGGGTCCTTAAAGAGGTATTCAAACTCCTTCATCTTACTTCTGCCGGCGCTTTGAAAAAAATGGGCGGCTTAACGCGAGGGTGCTAAGTGCTAATGCGATCGCAGGCAATCCAGTACTAAACATTAAGCATCCTTGTCGTTAGATAGGGTAAGTGAATGAAAAATAATGAATCATTAGAACTTAAAGTATTAGTTTAGTTATAGAGCACTTTGGTTGAGATGAAAACAGTATTGTTCTCTTCAAGTGATTATGACTAAAAAGAATAGGCGTACTTAATTTGTTGTAGTGATATGAGAAATCAGATCTGGATAGGTGGGTGGTTTTAGAAGATATGTGCATGAGGAAAAGTCATTAGGAAGAGAGCTTTTGGGGTTGTTTTGCACTCAATGTTTTTAATGTGTTGGTCGGGGGTTCGAATCCTTCCAGGCGCGCCAAATAAACGTTATTTATAGCGTTCTGATTCCATATTGAATTCTTACAGTCTGGTCACAGTGCCGCTATAGCTCAATTGGTAGAGCAACTGACTTGTAATCAGTAGGTCCCGAGTTCGATTCTTGGTGGCGGCACCATTCTTTCTTCTTAAATTCCTCGTATTAATGACAGTGATTGCTTATATCGCTATTGGAAGAATGTGGATAACAATATCTCCCTTTAGGATTGTTGTTGCTCATGATCCCGATTATGATCGCACTAATAAGCCGTGAAAGAATCACTGCGAGCGTGCAGCGACTTTAATCAAACCATGATTAACTCTCTATCCTTAAATAGAACACGATCTTTTTGAGAGAAAAAGTAGCTTACAGACTTGAGTGTATCTTCTACCGCAGTATTCCACTCACACTAGCGATGATGAGCTTATATCCACGCCTTAGGATTCGATGATGGCCATTGCAAAATCCCCGTCTAAATTGACCCTGCCGCAGATCAACCCCGGCGTGACGACTGTTTTAGACTATCTGATAGGCAAGTTCCCGCAGGTCGATGCCCAGGTGTGGCGACAGCGAGCTATCGATGGAAAGCTGCATTGGCATGATGGCACCGTCATCACCTCAGAGTCGCCCTATCGACCGCAGCAGCGTGTCTATTACTATCGCGAAGTCGATCGTGAACCAGTGATTCCGTTCAACGAAACGATCTTATTTGAAGACGCGAATATTCTGGTGGCTTATAAACCGGCCTTCCTCCCCGTCACGCCCGGTGGAGCTTATGTGAATGAATGTCTGCAAAATCGATTGCGGGTGAAAACGGGGATGGAAACTCTACAAGCTGTGCACCGTATCGATCGAGTCACGACGGGGCTGGTGATGTTTTCGGTTAATCCTGAAACCTGCCATCTGTACCACCAGTTGTTTGCCACCCGACAAGTCAACAAAACCTATCAAGCGATCGCCAAGATTGATGCCGGTTGTGACGAGCCTGTGAGTGGTCAGCAATGGGAGGTTATTAACCGACTGCAGCCGGCTGATCCGCGTTTTCTGATGCGGGTGGACGATGGGGCTCCGAACAGTCATTCACGGATTCGCTGTGTAGACCGAATTCAGGACAAGGCACTGTTTGAATTAGAGCCGGTTACAGGCAAAACCCATCAATTGCGGGTTCATATGCAGACGCTTGGATGGCCAATCTTATACGATCGTTATTACCCGGCGTTACAGCCCGAGTCTGTTGATGATTTTGATAAGCCTTTGCAGCTATTGGCTCAACAACTACGTTTTATCGACCCGGTGACGTCGCAGTCCAGATCGTTCCATTGCGGTTATGCATTGAATCTGACAGATTGCTCATTTGAGCAGGTGTGATCTCTAGTTCAAAACTATGGACTGCGCTGCCAGAGGAAGACTGAAAAGATTATGGATTCGGACTTCTGCTTAATGGATGTTTGAAGCCAAGTGTCGCTCCCAGCACTGAGATAACAAAATAGACAGCCCAGAAAGCAAACAAGGTGTCACTGAAGAAGTGTCCTCCCTGAATGATGCGGGTGAAACTCAATACCACTCCGACCATGCAACCCGCCCAGAAGGCTCTGGGTGAAGCAAATAACCATCCCAGAATCATAAAGTAAAACCCCATTGCTGCGTGGCCACTGACAAAAGAACAGTTCTTTTCACACACGCCGGAATAAACAAAGGCTGGCGTAAACTGCTTGTTGCCGCCAAAGTTTTCGACCTGTATTGGGCGGGCGCGGCCAATGGAGTTGTCTTTTAAGACGGTATTGACCAGTAAGCCAGGGCCGATGACTAGAGCCAGCAGCAGAAAGGTGATGCTCCATTTCTTATAATGCTTCAAATTAAGTTTTTTAAATTTGATCAGCACGCCTGCGATAATCAGCCCTAGCAGAAGTGGAAGATGTATCACCGCAAACACCCAGTATATGAGTTTGAAAACTGGGTTATTTTTATAGATAAACTTCTCTGTCAGCGGGTCATAAAACAGCCCAGTTACAAACAGATCTATCTGCGGGAAACTTACTAACAGTACGGCACAGATCAAGAAGAGAAGCACAGCTCTGCTCTGCTTTAACACGGAGAACGTTTTTGTCGTAGGCATGGGTTTATTGCTCAACCTTGCTTGAAAATCCCTTGAATCCGCTAACCTTGTAGAGCTTGGCTGAACGGGCAAAGTTGCTATACAGCTGAAGCTTTTGTTCTGTTAGTAGAGTCACTTCACTGAAATAACTATTTAGTTTTACCTCAATATCTTCCTCAGTGACAAATAGGAATTGCTTCTCTGTGCTCTTGGATAAGGGGTATTTTAGTTCGTAGTGGTCTTCGATATAACTGTCGTCACTCAGCGCTACGCCTTTGAAATCCTGCGGAGAGATGTAATAACCAAAATAAGCCAGTAGTTTGCGAGAATCGCTGGCGAGTTTATAGTCTGGGTTTTGATCAAACCAGGGCTGAAACTTGTTAACAAATTCGGGCCAGCCAAGCAAACGTTTATAAGGATCAGTGCCATGTTTTCGCTCAATGCCCAAAGCATCAGTGACAGCGGCATAATGATAGAAAGAGACCGCCAGCAGAAAGTTAGCCAGCAGTCCGATAATTAATATTCGATAACCTTTTATCTGGCTCAGGTAATAGCCGGTGAGTAGGGATGCGCCGATATAGGCGGGTCCCGCCCAGTTGACGTTAGCCCGGGCCATAAGAGCCTGAATTGATAAAACAGCAAAGGTTGGCCAGAAAAGGCTCCATAAGAGCTTTTCGGTATCACTTCGAGGTTGGCGTTTAAGCCCACGGATGACCATATAGATAAGCAGAACCGGCCCGAAGACGAATAACTGTCCACCCCAAAATTCTACTAGTCGGCTGAAGCTCAGTGAACTGCTGGTCTGATGGGATATTTCTGCGGTGTGTTGGAAACTGATGAAATCATGCTGGTAGTTCCAATAGAGGTTGGGCAGTAGAAAGCTAAGTGCCAGCAGGCAGGTTATCCAAAAACGGGGATTCAACAGTAATTGACGTCCGACAGGGCTGATAGCACCGTAGAGCAGAAATGTTGCAGGCAGCAGAACAAAGGTATATTTCGATAGCAGGCCCAATCCGCCAGCCACGCCGGCCAGTAACCACCAGGCCCAGTTATTGTGAGTTTTAGCCTGGAGAAAAGCGTAGAAGCAGAGGCACCAGAAAAAGATCAGCGGCGCATCGGTAGTGATAAAGAGGCTATTGAAGCCCACCAAAGGCATTAACAGGAAGATTGCCCCAGCGGACAGCGCTGCTTTAGCGCCCGCGAGAAAATCGGCTGTACGGTAGATCAGGACAGCGGCGCTGGAATAAAGCACCGGTGCAGCCAGCTTTACCGCCCACTCTGCGTTGCCAAAGATCGATGTTGTCAGGGCGATTAGCCAGCCAACCATAGGGGGTTTGGAATAATACCCCCAATCAGGAGTTTGAGCCCAACCAAGGTAGTAGGCTTCGTCATAGAACAGTGTTATGGGACTGTCGATAACGACCCAGCCACGGTAAATAAACAGAACTGCAAGCAGGGCTAAAAACCACCTGAATGGATAGGCAGTAAATAGCTTGGAGGATTCTGGCGACGCTGCAGACATTCTGTTGTTCCGGACTGGCGGGTTGGGTGTCCGGCAATCGGCCGGTGCTTACTTAACTTTTAGGGGGCCAAGTTTAACAGACCCCTATAAGCAAGGAAATGTCCGTCGCAGTAAAGGGTAAGGGCGGGATTTAAACCGCTTAAAGCAAACCTTTCGCCAGTAGCATCAGGCGGAGCCGCTCTGAGATCTCTACTTCCAGATGGTGCAGGGCTTAAGGCCCATCTACATGCTGGAAATTCCAGCGAATATGTTGTTGAGCAGACTTTATTTCGGGCAGTGCTATATGGTTTTTATCACGGAGGGTGATGAGGGTATAGCGTAAAATAGGTATGAAAACAGTTACCGCAACAGCAAACAACTACGGTATTAAGCTACAAACATCTATTAGGCAGATTGAGCGGGTTGATCATCAAACTTTTCAGCTACTCCAATGACACTCCATTCATGGGGAACATGGGATAAACAGATCAGGTTATGGCAGCTATTACATACATAGACTGTATCGTTATGAATATGGTTTCGTTCAACCAGGTTGCCATGGCGGTTAATCAATTGCCCGCGAACTAATATAAAACAATCACTGCAAAGACGTTTTTGTTCCATCTATCTACTTCCTTGTTATGTTGAGTATGCATCATGCAATAGAGTCAATAATAGTAGATGTTGTTGCGGGACCGTCAGCGGTTTTTTGGAAAGGAGGCACAAGTCTCTTATGTATTAACACTCTCTCTGGTACTGGCTTTTAGAGAAGTTTTATTAACTTGGGTGGATCATAAGGCTATCTCACACTGGCCCTTACTCAGTTCAATCTTCTGAATCGAAGCTGACTCAGTTGCGGGGAACCACTCCAAAAGAATCGTTGTTTCGGTGACTGAGCTGCTGATAATACGGGTGTTGGTGAGTTCATAGAGTGCTTGGTTCTTCTGACTGTCAGTCGTAAGAGTCGTTGCTGAGCAGACGACTTTGAGCTGTTCGCTATCGTTACAGCTGTTTGCCAGAGAAAGCTTAAATAACAGTTGGCAAGACTCATACCCCAGTGTATTGAGGTTTTTGCGGCAGGTCTTGCTGGATGAATCAATGGGGAGCGGACTATTAACTTTATGCTGAATGCAAATTTGCTGAGCGTTTTTAGTGAGACTTTCTGATAGCCGAGCGTTGTTTGCCTCAGTAGGGGATGGAATCTGTGATTCTATCTCTTCAGGAGGCGCTAATAGCACAGGTGTTTCAGAGAGCACATATACGTAGTTAATTGAGATGAACCCCCTGCCATCATCCAGGTTTAACCAATCACGCATATCTGTTGTTGTAGCGGTGAGTCGGTCTCCCTGATTCAGTACTCCGACCACGGGGCTGATGGTAGATCTGGTTTCTCTGATATTCAGAATGGTGGAGCGGATCTCAACTTCTAGCCGTTCAGCTGCCGATAGCTGATAGGATAGGGTTGTTATCAGTAACAACATAAAGATAATAAAACTGCGTGCAATGATCATAGATTATCTAAGTTAATTAAAGACTATTTTTAGTTATCCCTGCATTGTTTTAATTCTTGTATACAATGCTTTGAGGGCGTAATCAGAATATTGTGCATCAATAGCATGGTCAAACGATAACTACCTAAACTGAGACCTGAGTCATAATTGATTAGTTTTTTATGTAAAGATGGGAATATTAGTTTTTTGCATTGTCCGTTCTTATAGCGGGGCAGGTTGAGTTATACTGACGTAAGTATCTGATTAGGGGATAAGTAGTGAGCAATGTGCTTGATGAGCAGCTGAAAGATGGTTCAGTTTTATTAGCTAGGCAACCTGTCTTTAATAAGAACCAGGATGTAGAAGCCTACAGCCTTCTGTATCGGTCGGATGACGGGACCTTGCCCGAGGAGTTTTCTGATGAACAGGCAACTGCATCGGTAATTCTGAATAACTATGCGGTCGCCTCCTCTGATGGAAAATCCAAGCACTTGCCGCTCTATGTCAAGCTCACTCAGAGTATGTTGCTCTCTGATATGCTGCCGAATTTACCGCGGGATAATGTCATTTTTGAATTGTTGCGCGAAGATGGGATTTCAAAAGAGTTGCTGGCGGTACTTCGTGATCGTAAACAGCAGGGTTATCGGTTTGCACTGACCCACTTTACCGGTGATAAAGCGCAGACCCCGCTGCTGGACTTGATGCATGTTGTTAAAATCGATATTCAACGCCATGACGATGCAGAGCTGAAACAGCTGGTTAACTTCTGTAAGCCATATCATCTGGACCTACTGGCCGATAAAGTCGAGAGTCAGGATGATTTCCGCCGCGCTATTGGCTTTGGTTTTAATCTCTTTCAGGGCTTTTTCCTCTGTCGCCCTGTTTCAATCAAAGGTAAGAGCTTTACCAGTTCTAAAGTATTGCTGCTGCAACTATTAGCCGAGCTAGATAGTTCTACCTCTACAGCTGATTCAGTTGAACAGATAGTGATCAATGATCCAGTGATGGCCTATAAGATCCTCCGATTGGTTAATTCAGCGGCTTTTCGTACACCGAAACAGATTGAATCGATCTCCCATGCCATATCCATGATCGGTATGGATCAGGTGAAGAAATGGGCAACCCTGTTTCTGCTGAGCGGTCAGTCTGGTAAGCCGGTTGAACTGACCCGGATGATGCTGATTCGTGGTCGGATGTGTGAGCTACTAGCGGAAATGCTTAGTTATCCACAGCCGATTAATTTCTTCATGGTTGGGTTGCTGTCGCAGTTGGATGCGATGATGGACATGGAGATGCAAACGTTGATGGATGAAATTCCTCTGAATGATGCGATCAAGCAGGCTATCCTGACTCGGGTTAATCAGATGGGTGAAATTCTGACAGAAGTGCAACACTATGAGAGAGGCGAGTGGGATGATTTGAGTGGTCTGCTGGACCGCCCTTTTTATGAAGTCGCCTATCGCCACAGCTTGCAGTGGGCGGATCAGGTGCTCTCTTCGCTTAACGAATAGGCGCTTCCCAGGGATATGAGACACCGTAACGACGGTGCCTTTTAGTCTCAAATATATAGATCTCCTTCATAAGCCAGATGGCAGGAACATTGATGAACTGGTTACCTGAACTTGTTGGTCTTGATACTGCCCTGTTGCTTATTCTTACCAGTACCCTGACTTCGATGCTGACTGCCGCTATGGGAATAGGCGGTGGTGTGTTATTGCTTGCTGTGATGGCCACGGTCGTTCCAGCTGCCGCTTTGATTCCGGTGCATGGGTTAGTGCAATTGGGGTCAAATGGGAATAGGGCAATACTGACCCGTGAGCATATAGACTGGTCGCTTGTTCGCTTGTTTACGGCCGGTGCAGTGATAGGTGCTTTGATCGCCTTCTTTGTGGTTGTTCAGTTATCCGTTGAGGTGATTCAGCTCTGTGTTGCAGGATTTATCCTGTTTCTGGTCTGGGGGCCAAAACTGGGTAAACAGGAGATGCCGCCAATGGGGCTGGTTCTTGCCGGGGCGGGTACAACGCTGGTAACTATGTTTGTCGGAGCAACAGGCCCTTTGGTCGCAGCGTTTGTCTATCGATTAAGTTATGAAAAATATCGTACGGTTGCCACTTTCGCCGCCTGTATGACGGTGCAGCATCTGCTGAAAATGTGTGTTTTTGGTTTGATTGGTTTCGCCTTCACCGACTGGTTACCGCTGATTTTTCTGATGATTGTCGGAGGCTTCGCCGGTACCTGGGTAGGTTTGCATATTTTAAAGAAAGTGCCTGCTGATCGATTTCAGATAATATTTCGGTTACTAGTGACAGCACTGGCGTTGCGGCTTATCTGGCAAGTATACAGTGGGCACTGAACACTTGATTAAAAAGAACAGGTATAAAAAAGCAGCCAAAGATGGCTGCTTTTTTGTTTCAGGTCGGCGTTTATTTCAGTTGATCCAGATCTCTGACAGCACCTTTATCAGCCGATGTTGCCAGTAACGCATAGGCTTTCAGTGCGGCAGATACCTTGCGAGGACGAGCTTCTACTGGTTTCCAGCCAAGAGCATCTTGCTCAGTACGGCGTTTAGCTAGCTCTTCGTCGGACAGAAGTACGTCAATAGTACGGTTAGGGATATCAATACGGATGCGATCACCGTTACGTACCAGACCGATAGCGCCACCAGCGCCAGCTTCGGGAGATACATGGCCAATTGATAAGCCAGATGTGCCGCCGGAGAAGCGGCCATCGGTTAACAGCGCACACTCTTTACCCAGTCCCTTGGACTTGATGTAAGAAGTCGGATATAGCATCTCTTGCATACCAGGCCCGCCTTTTGGTCCTTCGTAGCGTACGATAACTACATCGCCAGACTTAACCTGATCGTCAAGAATATTGGCTACAGCCTCATCTTGAGATTCAGTAATATGTGCAGGACCTTCAAAGACAAGAATAGAGTCGTCTACACCGGCGGTTTTTACAACACAGCCATCCAACGCGATGTTGCCGCGCAGTACGGCCAGACCGCCTTCAAGTGAGAATGCATTTTCCAATGAGCGGATGCAGCCGTTGGCACGATCACCATCGAGAGTTGGCCATCGTGTTGCCTGACTGAATGCGACCTGAGTTGGAATGCCAGCAGGACCTGCCTTGAAAAATTCCATTACCTCGGGAGTGGGGTTGCGCATAATATCCCACTTATCCAACGCGTCTTTCATCGTTGGTGCATGAACGGTCGGTGCATCGGTATGCAGATTGCCAGCGCGATCCAGCTCACCCAAAATCGCCATAATGCCACCGGCACGGTGCACATCTTCGACATGGTACTGAGGTGTATTAGGTGCGACTTTACAGAGCTGTGGTACGACTTTGGAGAGCCGATCAATATCCTCCATAGTAAAGTCGATCTCAGCTTCCTGGGCGATTGCTAGCAGGTGCAGGATGGTATTAGTTGAGCCACCCATTGCAATATCCAGCGTCATCGCGTTCTCAAAGGCTTTAAAACCCATTGAGCGAGGCAGAAGAGAATCATCATCTTGCTCATAATAGCGCTTAGTTATCTCAACGATGCTGCGACCGGCCTGAAGGAATAGCTCTTTACGGTCTGCGTGGGTCGCCAGCATCGTACCGTTACCTGGTAGAGCCAGTCCTAGCGCTTCCGCCAGACAGTTCATTGAGTTAGCGGTGAACATACCTGAGCAAGAGCCGCAGGTAGGACAAGCCGAACGCTCTACTGCATCAACCATCTCGTCAGAGGCGGTTGGATCAACTGCCATTACCATGGCGTCAACCAGGTCCAGTTTATGCTCAGAGAGCTTAGTCTTACCGGCTTCCATTGGGCCACCGGAAACGAAGATCACTGGAATGTTGAGGCGCATAGCAGCCATCAGCATCCCCGGGGTGATTTTGTCACAGTTAGAGATACAGACGAGTGCGTCGGCACAGTGAGCGTTGACCATATACTCAACAGAGTCTGCGATGAGATCGCGGGAAGGTAGAGAGTAGAGCATCCCGTCGTGACCCATGGCGATACCGTCGTCGATCGCAATGGTATTAAACTCTTTAGCCACGCCGCCTGCTTTTTCTATCTCACGGGCGACCAGTTGGCCCATATCTTTCAGGTGTACGTGCCCTGGAACGAACTGGGTAAATGAGTTGGCGACAGCGATGATCGGTTTTTGGAAATCGTCATCTTTCATGCCTGTGGCGCGCCATAGTGCACGGGCACCGGCCATGTTACGACCTGCGGTGGAGGTCTTGGAGCGATATTGTGGCATGCACAGATCCTCAGCGGCTTCATGTAGTGGTTTTATATAAGACCGGGGATTATAGCAAAACTCTCAACCGGAATACCTACTATTCCGCTGAATAACAGCAGCGATATATGAAATCTATTCAAGGGGGCGGTTTAGTTATCTTATTGTCGGGCTATTGTTTGGCTAATATAAATCGTATTCTTACGCAGTTCATATTTATGGAGGCAGAAATGACAGTCGATAAAAAACAGATACGGGCTGATCGTTGGTTAAAAATGATGGCGCGTACCGGAGTGCCAGTGGGCATTGTCAGTATTCTCTGTCTATGGCTTGGGCACCTTCTTTCTACGCCAGCCTTTGGTAGTGTTTTTCTGATTACGATGCCGATCGCACTGATTTTGGGATTTTCCTACAATATTCGTTATGTGATGTTGGCGGTCAGAGCACAGCGAACGTCTACAGATAACCCGTCTGATAATGAATGATATAAAACAGTTAACAGATCAGTTTCCGGTACTCAGGCAGCTAGATGATACAGGTCTGGCAATACTCAGCCGTGCCAGCAAAGTAGAGCTGCCTGCAAATCAGATGGTGTTCTACCAGGGCGATCCTTGTACCCATTACATCATCGTTGTCTCTGGTGTTGTGAAAGTGCTGGGGCGTAATGTGAATGGTCGGGAGTTGCTGTTATACCGTATCGAAAATCAGGGTTCCTGCGTACTGACGACTTCCTGTTTGCTAGGCGCAGAAGCCTATCCCGCCGAAGGCATCACTGAAACTGATGTCACGGCGTTTATGATTCCGCTGGTTGAGTTTCAACAGGCGCTGGCTGAATCTGAAGGCTTGCGTCGGTTTATTTTTGACTCATATGGAGAGCGGTTAGCTAAGCTGATTGGTCTGGTACAAGATATCGCTTTTGAGCGAATCGAGAAACGGCTGGCCCGTTACCTTATTAAAAATGCAGGCTCGGGGTTTATTTTGTTACGTTCCCATCAGGAAATTGCCGATGAATTGGGCACTGCCCGAGAGGTAGTGAGTCGACAATTAAAGGCTTTTGAGCAGAAAGAATGGGTTGCCCTGAGCCGTAATCAGGTGATGTTTGTAAATAAGGACGCGATACGCGCTGCTGCCCGAAGTGAATGAGTTGTCTTCTGTGTGACTTTGTCACAGACAGGGTTAGCAGGCATCTTCATAATTAGTCTCAATGGTTAATCATATTTGAGGACGGGAAGATGGGAAAAAATATTGGGTCTGTAGATAAAATCATTCGCGTACTGGTTGGTCTGGTGCTGATCGCTTTGGTCTTTGTTGGGCCTCAGACTGTTTGGGGTTGGATCGGTGTGCCGGTGATCGCTATCGCTCTATTCGGCTGGTGTCCGTTGTATCGAATACTGGGTGTGAGTACCTGTAAAAAGTGCGCAGCTGAGTAGCGGATTATAAAAATGCAAAAGCCGGCCCCTGGGCCGGTTTTTTTGTGTCTATAGAAAGCCACACTGAGTGTAAAGATAGGTAAAGTCCTGGTCGGTAGAAGGCAGTTCAGGATCGGTTCAGTCCAGTGGCACGAGAATAGGCTACATACTCCAAAGAATAGAGAAGGGAGAGTAGTCATGAAAAAGATAATTGCAGCTAGTTTGATCTCACTGGGACTTTTTTCCGGTATGGCTGAAGCGGATTCCCGCAATAAGAAAGGCAACCATCACCGTGATTTTGCTAAGGTGACTCATGTTCAACCTATTGTTGTTCAGTCTGAGCGTCGCACACCCCGCCGTGAATGCTGGGATGAGGAAGTGCGTTATGAAACGCCTCGTCACCAGCGTAAATCTTATACAGGGCCTATACTTGGCGGTATTATCGGTGGAGCCATCGGTAATGAATTAGGTGCAGGGCAGGATAATAAAAAAGTTGGAGCGGTTGTCGGTGCCGTACTTGGTGCTTCAATTGGTAACGATATCAGCTATAACCGTACCCATCGTGAGAGCAGAGTGCAGTATCGGACAGAAACACGCTGTAATGTAGAACACGATGTCGAGTATTATGAGCGAGTAACGGGCTACAACGTAACTTATCGTTATAACGGTCGTACTTATCACACCCGGATGGATAATCATCCAGGCAAGCGAGTTAAAGTACGGGTGAATGTTGTGCCGGTCTCCTGATTAGTAGTAATTAAAAAGCCGTGGATTATAAGCGGCTGTTATAAAGGTGATAACAATGCTCAAAGCTTTTTCTCATATGCTCCTAGCCCTGTTGATACTATCTGTAGCCGGTACGGTTACTGCGGCGAGGTTATCGGTTGAGAGAATGCCCGAGCTCAGAATTGAGTCCATGGTGCTTGCCGCAAATAAAGTATCGCTGCAACAGGCCGCAACAAAAGTTAAGCAGAGCCATGGTGGAAAAGTTGTTAAAGCGGAAACGCGGAATCGTGGTAGTCGACAGATACATCATATCCGGTTGATCAATAATGGCCGGGTAAAAACAGTACTGATTGATGCAACCACGGGTCAGGAAGTTTCCCCTTAAAGAGGTGGCGATAGCTACCCAAAGTAATGGAGTAAGGAATGAAACTGCTGGTTATTGAGGATGATATGGATCTGCGCCGTCAGCTGGTGACGGCGTTGACCGATAGCGGTTATACCGTAGAGGAAGCTGAAGATGGCGAGGAAGGGCTCTATCTTGGTAATGAGTTTCCTTACGACCTGGCGATAGTTGATATTGGTTTACCCAAGCTTTCGGGTGTTGAGGTTATCCGCCGCTGGCGGGAGAATGATATTAATTTCCCCATTATTATCCTCACAGCCCGGGGAGATTGGCAGGATAAAGTAGAAGGCCTGGAAGCTGGTGCAGATGATTACCTGGTTAAACCGTTTCACATAGAGGAGCTGATGGCGCGTTTGAACGCATTGCTGCGACGGGCGGCAGGACATGCCAAACCGATGTTGGAATTTGGTTCGATAAAACTGGATAGCAGCGGTCGTAACGTCTTTCTTAATGAGGCGCCGGTAAAACTGACTAGTTATGAGTACCGGACTCTGGAATACCTGATGCTGAACGCTGGCAAGGTGGTCTCTAAGAGCGAGCTGACCGAGCATCTTTACCATCAGGACTTTGACCGAGATAGTAATGTATTGGAAGTCTTTATCCGTCGTCTGCGTCAGAAACTCGATCCGGATCAAACGCTGCAGCCGATAGCGACGGTTAGAGGGTTGGGGTATCGTTTTGATCTGGCAGCCGGAGCTGTAAATAACGCATGATGCCCCGCGCCCTTAGAGCTCGTCTTCTTCTCGCTTCACTGCTTCTGCTGCCGGTTTTCTTTGGCCTGACAGGCTTTGCCCTGCAGCAAGCATTTCACCATAGCCTGGAGGCAGCAGAAGAGGAGCGGCTTAAACTGCAGGTCTATCTGATTCTGGGTGCAGCAGAGTTGAAGGGGGATCGGATAATGATCCCTGATGACATACAGGAGCCTCGTTACGCTCAGGTTGAATCCGGTCTGTATGGTTTTCTGCATGAGGGTGACGAGATGCTGGTGTGGTATTCGGAATCAGCCAAGTTGATCAGTGATACTTTGCTGGAGCAGTTGGCATTTGATGGTCTGAGTACCGGTGATTCCCGATTTGATCAATTGCCAGAGCAGGGGCTTTTCGTTTATCAGTTTGCTCTGCTTTGGGAGATTGCCGGGAAAGAGCATAATTATGTATTCACTGTGCTGGAGTCCGATAGCTCGGTTAAAACGGAACAAAAAGCCTTTAATACCCGTCTCTGGGGTTGGTTGGGCGGGGCAATCTTTTTCTTTTTATTGATAGAAACCGCATTGATTCGCTGGGGGCTTAAGCCGTTGACGCGATTAGCTGAGGATTTGAAGCGAATTGAGATGGGTCAGAGTGATAAGCTGACCGGAGAGTACCCCACGGAGGTTCAGGCGGTCACCGATAATCTTAATCTATTGATACACAATGAGCGTCAGCAGCGAGAACGCTATCGAAATACGTTGGGAGATCTGGCTCACAGCCTGAAAACACCCTTGGCAGTGATCCGCGGTGCCGGACAAGAGAAACTTGATTTTAACGGGTATCAAACACTGGTAACTGAGCAGGCTGGGCGGATGGATCAGATTGTTCAGTACCAGTTATCTCGAGCCGTAAAGAGTCAGGGGCGGACTCTGGCTAAGAAGACACCGGTTGCACCATTGATTCAGCGGATGGTCACTGCGTTGAGTAAGGTTTATCGAGATAAAGATGTTGAGGTAGCACTTGATCTGCAAGGAGAGTATCAGCTTGCAGCAGATGAGAGAGACCTGATGGAGTTACTGGGTAATGTGCTCGAAAATGCGTTTAAATATGGCCGTAGTCAGGTTGCCGTCAGTTTTAGTAATGGCTCTGGCATGCTGCAGATCGATATTGCCGATGATGGGGAGGGAGTCTCCCCAGAGCTACGACAGACCATTCTGAAGCGGGGTGAGCGAGCTGATACTTCCGCTCCGGGGCAAGGTATCGGTCTCTCTGTTGCGGTGGATATTCTCAGTAGTTATGACGGCGAATTGGAGATAAGTGAGTCAGCTTATGGGGGGGCGTTGTTTTCAATAAGATTTCCCTTAAACTGAGCAATAAAAAGCCCTCAATAAGAGGGCTTTTTAGTTAAGTTTTACCTTTAAATGGATTTAGAGAACGCTTTAGAATTTCGCTGGAAGTTATACAGTGCTTGCTTACCATTAGGCAGATTACTGACCTCTGTCTCGACAAAGCCCCGTTCGATAAACCAGTGAGCCGTGCGGGTTGTGAGCACAAATAACCGATTCAGCTGCTGACGACGGGCTGATTCTTCAATCGCCATAAGCAGTTTGTCACCTCGGTCTCCGCCTCGATATTCCGACGCAATAGCAACGCAAGCCAGTTCTGCGGCCTGCTCATCGCTGAATGGATATAGAGCGGCACAGCCGACAATGGCCCCATCAAGGTCGATAACCGTAAAGCAGTTAATTTCAGCTTCCAGCAGCTCCCGAGAACGGCGTACCAGAATACCCGCTTGCTCCATCGGTTGAATCAGCTCGAGAACGCCGCCGACATCTTCAATAGTCGCCGGACGAATTTGCTCGTAAGACTGCTCGATCACCATGGTGCCGATACCATTACGGCTAAATAGCTCAGAAACTAAGGCGCCGTCTTCACGGTAGCTGATAAGGTGGCTGCGGGGTACACCGTTGCGTGAAGCTTCTACCGCTGCCTTTAGGTGGCGTGAAAGCTCAGAGGGAGGCTGGTCAGGATTGTCATGCTTAGCCATATACTGACTAACCAGGCGTTCTGCCGTATCGGCCAGAATTTCAGAGCGCAATGCGTCATTGCTGTCACGAACACCACCATCCTCGCCAAACATAATGAGCTTATCTGCCCCCAGGCTGGCTGCTACCTGAGTGGCAACATCCTCTACGGCGAGATTGAAGATCTCGCCGGTGGGTGAATAGCCCAGGTGTGATAGCAGCACAATGTTATTAATGCTCAGCTGCTGGCGTATCGCCTCGCTATCTACCCGACGAACTTCGCCGGTGTGACAAAGATCAACGCCTTTGTAGATTCCCACAGGTCGTGCGCTAACAAAGTTTCCACTGCAAACTCTGATTTTGGCCCCGTGCATCGGTGAATTTGCTAAGCCCATGGATAGCTTGGCTTCAACCTCGGTACGCAGGCTGGCTGCCGCTTCAATGACACACTGCAGTGTCTCGCTATCGGTTACCCGTAGGTGATGATGAACTTTGTCACTGATGTGCAGTTGCTCAAGTTTGGCTTCGATTTGCGGCCGCGAGCCGTGAATCAATACCAGTTTCACGCCGAGGCTATTGAGCAAGGCGATGTCGTGAATGATGTTGCCAAAATTGTCATCGGCGAGCGCTTCCCCTCCTAACATCAGGACGAAAGTTTTCCCCCGATGCGCATTGATATAGGGAGAGCTGTGACGGAACCAGTTTACGTATTGGTTGTTATCATTAATCACGATTAAAAACAGTACCTTGCAATCAGTTGTTCTAATACTGCTACTGTAGGCTTAATCTGGTCAAAAGCCAAATATTCGTCGGGCTGGTGGGCTTGATCGATTGATCCAGGACCCATGACAATCGTATCCATACCCAGTGATTGCAGGAAGGGAGCTTCGGTGCCAAATGCCACTGCCTCAGCCTGATAGCCCGTTAAACGCTCTGCTGTTGTGACCAGCTCTGAGTGCTTATCGTTGTTGAACGCGGGTATGCCTGGAAATAGCGGTTCTGTGGATATAGACACGCCGAACTGCTGCTCAAGCGGTAGTAATCGCTTATGGACACTCTCACGCAGCAGATCGGCAGACATCCCGGGAAGCGGACGCAGATCATATTCAACTTCACAGGCGCCACAGATCCGGTTGGGGTTGTCGCCGCCGTGGATACATCCCAGGTTTAGTGTGGGTACTGAAACCTTAAAATCACTGTTCTGATAATCGCGCTGCAGCTCTTTGCGGAAGCTGATCAACTCGCCAAGTACTGAATGCATTGCATCGAGGGCACTGGCTCCGAGGCTGGGGTCGGATGAGTGGCCGGCACTTCCCTTCACCTTTACCTGCTCCATCATCATCCCTTTATGCATATAGATTGGCCGCAGGCTGGTGGGCTCTCCAATAACCGCATAGCGGGCTTTAGGATAACCGGCCTCAGCGAGCGCCCGGGCGCCATTCATTGAGCTTTCTTCATCGGCGGTGGCAAGAATGATCAGCGGTTGTTTTAGCGTTTTGTCAGTGAATTTACGGGCCGCTTCGATCGCAATAGGAAAGAAGCCTTTCATATCACAGGTGCCTAAGCCGTAAAAACGGCCATCTTTCTCTGTCAGTTTGAAGGGGTCACTGTTCCAAAGTTCGGCGTTGAAGGGGACTGTGTCGGTATGACCGGACAGAACTAGTCCACCGGGGCCACTGCCAAGTGTCGCGATCAGATTAGCTTTTTCCGGATGGCCGGGGATCGGCATCACTTCTGTCTGAAAGCCTAAACCGGATAGCCAGCTTTCCAGCTTCTCGATTACGCCCAGATTACTCTGGTCCCAATGGGCAGCGGTGCAGCTTACGGAAGGGGTGGCGATAAGCTCTGTCAGCATGGTGAGCAGATCAGGTGGGGAGGATTGCATAGAAAGGTCCGGTTTTTATACGTTATCCGGGTATTGTGCAGCTTTCGAGGGAAATAAAAAAGGCGATCATAGGATGATCGCCTTTTTTTGCCGAGATTTTATTTAACTGAAAATAGCTTTCAGTGAGAAGAAAATGATAATCGACAGGAAGGCGCCGGCAGGTAGTGTGACTAACCAGGAGATGAAAATGGTGCCTACAACTTTCAGGTTAAGGGCTGAAAGTCCCCGTGCGAGGCCTACACCCAGAATCGCACCGACCAAGGTATGGGTTGTCGAAATTGGCAGGCCGGTGCCCGACGCAAATACAACGGTAGAGGCTGCCGCCAGAGTTGCGGCAAAACCACGGCTTGGGGTTAGTTCGGTAATGTTGTTGCCCACGGTTGCGATAACTTTATGACCGTACATAACCAGACCCGCAACAATGCCGCTGCCGCCAAGTAACAGGATCCAGACCGGCATTGCAGACTTTTGCGCTACTTCACCTGCTGACGCAACTACACCAACAACTGCAGCCAGCGGGCCGACGGCATTGGCAACGTCGTTAGAGCCGTGAGCAAACGCCATAGCGCAGGCGGTAAACATCATTAGGACGCCGAAAACTCTTTCTACGCTGGCGAAATGGTAGTCACTGTTGTCTTCAGTTTTTGCGTGGATCTTGCGCAGCATGAAAATGCCCAGAAGCATGGTTATAAACGCGATAGCAATTGAGATCAAAGCGCTGTTGGCAAAACCAGGATTGAGTCCGATATGCTTCAAGCCCTTGGTAAAAGTTACCATTGAGATCATGAAGCCAACGAGGAATATGTACATCGGGACATATTTTTTAGCATTCTTGAATGGGTCTTCAGTATCAAGAATTAATTTTTGTACACTACGGAATAAAAAGAAGGCGATTAAACCAGCAGTCACTGGCGAAACAACCCAGCTGGCAACGATCTTTCCTACTTTTGCCCAGTGAACAGCATCGACGGAAATACCGACTGCAGCGAAGCCGACAATCGCTCCGACGATGGAATGGGTAGTCGATACCGGCCAGCCCATAGCGGTTGCTGCCATTAACCAGATGCCCGCAGCAAGCAGGGCCGAGAGCATGCCGTATACCAGTAGTTCAGGAGAGCCTGACAGTATCGCCGGATCTATAATTCCTTTACGTATTGTTGCGGTTACCGCCCCTCCTGCCAGGTAAGCACCGGCAAATTCAAAGATAATAGCGATTATAATCGCTTGTCTTAAGGTTAACGCTTTGGAACCTACCGAGGTTCCCATAGCATTAGCCACATCGTTAGCGCCCACACCCCAGGCCATAAAGAATCCAAACACACACGCCATGATGACAAGGATATTGCCATATTCCGCAATGATGCTCATGATAACTACCTAATTTTAAGATTCAGAAAAGTTTATTTGAGGTTTATTTCGCTAGCAGCAATTGCAGGCGGCTACCCACTTGCTGTGCTTTGTCAGCGAGATCACCAATCCAACGGATAACCTGGTAAAGGAACATCGCATCGATTGGGTTCAGATCTTGTTCCACTACAAACAGTGCAGAGCGTACTTCGCGTTCCATCTCGTCAGCGTCGTGTTCCATATCATCCAGGTCATGGATCATCTGCTCGACGACCTCAACTTCATGGCCTCGGAAACCTGCAGTAATAAGCTCATCAAGCTCATTCAGGGCGGTCAGTGCCTGGCCTGATGTTTTCAGGGAGGCGCGGATATATTCCGAAATAATCGGCTGTATCTGGGCGGGAATGGACATTTTACGGCCTAGCATTAGACCGGCAATGTCTTTAGCTCTGTTGGCAATTTTGTCTTGCATGCGCAACAGTTCGAGAAGATCGGTACGGGGTACTGGCAGGAAGATACTGTTCGGAAGATTCATACGAATCTCCTTCTTCATGGTATCGGCTTCACCTTCGAGTACCGCAATGTCGTGTTGAATTTTTGCGGCCTGCTCCCAATCCTCTGTCATAACGGCGTCAAAGAAAGGAATCAGTTGAATCGCACAGGCATGAGCTTTAGCAATATGTTCCTGCATAGGCTGGAAAGGCGATCGTGCAAACATCTGCAAAATCGGATTATTAGTAACCATAAAAATCACCGGTCTTAGTGCAAAATTTTCGCGAGTATACGTCGGGCTGACTTCTGTTTGTAGTCAAAATGAAACATAAATGTAACTAATTTGGCATAAGTGGAATTTGTATCCTTGGTAAATTGCATAGGGGGTATTGTAACTAGCTGTTTTATGGCTTTTTTATATATTTAATTTGGAATTGTTAAACTTTTGTTACAGAAGAATCTATCGAGACGAAAAGCACTTTTTGCTAAGCTGAAGGAATATATCGGCCACCGACAGAGTACTTCAATATATGCTCAGCCAATTGATCAAGAAACTTCCATCTCTTATTCAGCCTTGTGTAACACTTAATCTTGAAAAAGTTATAGATTCTGTTGGAGCTCTGACTGAACAGTCCGATAGCTTTCAGGATGATTTGATTCGAGTCCTGACAGGTAGTGATTACGTTGCTGAACAGTTGAGCCGCAAGCCTCAATTACTCGAAGACTTACTACACAACAACGATCTTTATAGTACTTACGGTGCAGGAGAGTACACCGGACGGTTAGCCCAGAGCTTGGCTTCGGTAGAGAATGAAGAGCTGCTTCAGAGTGTGTTGCGTAAGTTCAGACAGCGGGAGATGGTCAGAATCATCTGGCGTGATTTGACCCGTGCTACAGATATGCGAGGGACAACCGCTGACCTTTCTGCTCTTGCGGATGCCTGCATCGATCAGGCTTTACAGTGGCTTTATCGGGATTGTTGTAGCAAATGGGGGACTCCGCATTCTACTGCAACGGATGATATACCTGCGCGGCCCCAGCAATTGGTTATTGTGGGGATGGGTAAATTAGGCGCTTATGAGTTGAATCTGTCGTCAGATATTGATTTGATTTTTGCTTATCCTGAAAAGGGAATGACCGAAGGCGGAAGGCGTGTGCTGGCCAATCAGGATTTCTTTAGTCGACTGGGGCAGAAACTGATTCAGGCGCTAGATAATATAACCGCTGATGGATTTGTCTTTCGTACCGATATGCGGCTGCGTCCCTATGGTGCCAGTGGCCCGCTGGTATGTAGTTTTGCTGCGATGGAAGAGTATTACCAGGACCAGGGACGTGACTGGGAACGCTATGCCATGATTAAAGCCCGTGTAGTCGGGGGTGATCAACAGGCGGGATCTGAGCTTCTGGAAATGTTGCGGCCTTTTGTGTATCGGAAATATATCGACTTTAGTGCGTTTGATTCTCTGCGTTCAATGAAGGAGATGATCAATAAAGAGGTGCGACGAAAAGGCTTGCATGGCAATGTTAAGTTGGGCGCTGGAGGCATTCGTGAGGTTGAGTTTGTTGCCCAGGCGTTTCAGTTGATTCGTGGTGGGCGTGATCCCCGGTTACAGCAGCGCGAACTGCTGAATATACTTCCTTTGTTGCCTGAAACTGTTGGGGTTCCTGAGCAAGCAGTTAGTGACCTGACAGAGGCATATACCTTCCTGCGTAATGCAGAGCATGTGATACAAGCGGTGGCTGACAGGCAGACTCAGGAACTGCCTGTGGATGAAATTGGTCAGGCGCGTATGGCGTATAGCATGGGGTTTGATCAGTGGGATAGCTTTATGGTCGAACTGGACCGCCAGCGAAGTCGGGTTACAGAGCACTTTGCCGATGTTATTGCGCCCGCAGAAGAAGTTGTGGATGAGGATGACTTGAGTAGTGACTGGTTGTTTCTTTGGAATAGTGAGTTCGACGCCGATGAAGGGGAGGTCTTCTTTGCTGAGCATGGGCTGGATAATCCCCAGTTGGCCTGGAAAGCGTTTAGTAATCTGAAGTCCAACCGTTCAGTTCAGGTGATGCAGGCTGTCGGGCATTCGCGTTTGCTGGCTGTGTTGCCGAAACTGATGAATGAAGTGATATCGGTGGAAAATTCAGGCGAAACTCTGGAGCGGGTTTTGTTGCTGATTCAGGCGGTGATACGTCGTTCTGCCTATCTGGTGCTGTTGGCCGAAAATCCAGGTGCGATGCAGCAGTTGGTGAAGCTTTGTTCTGCCAGCGCCTGGTTTAGCGAAACCCTGGCAAAGCAGCCGGTACTGTTGGATGAATTGATTGATCAGCGTACTTTATATGCACCGCCTACCAAAGAGGAGCTGCAATCTGACTTGCGACAGCAACTGCTACGAATTCCTGAAGAGGATGAGGAGCAGCTGATGGAAACTCTGCGCTATTTTAAGAGTGCTCATGCATTGCGGGTTGCCGCCTCTGATATAACCGGAGCGCTACCCTTGATGAAGGTCAGTGATTACCTTACCTGGTTGGCCGAAGCGATATTGGAAGCGGTATTAGAGATTGCATGGCGACAGCTAACTGAAAAACATGGCGTGCCGCAGAAGTCCCCCGGTGTGCCCTGCGATCCTGACTTTATTATTGTTGGCTATGGAAAAATGGGGGGGATTGAGCTCTCGTATGGTTCTGATCTTGATCTGGTGTTCATTCATGATGCCGAAGCGGGTTTGTATACCGAAGGTAAGAAGCCGGTTGCAAACTCAGTGTTCTTTACCCGGTTAGGACAAAAAATTATTCATATTCTCAATACCTTTACCCCAGGTGGACAGCTTTACGAGGTTGATATGCGCCTACGGCCTTCAGGTAATTCGGGGCTACTGGTCAGCTCTCTTAAAGCGTTTACTGAATATCAGGAAAAAGAAGCCTGGACTTGGGAGCATCAGGCGCTGGTACGGGCGAGGGTGATTACGGGGTCAAATACGTTAAAGCAGGCCTTTGAACAGGTGCGTGGAAATATTCTTAGTAAAACCAGAGAGCGTGCAGGGTTAGCCGAAGACGTGGTTAAAATGCGGGAGAAGATGCGCGAACATCTGGGAACCTCTGAAAAAGATAAAGATGAAAAATTCAACCTGAAACAGGACAGAGGCGGTATTGTCGATATCGAATTCTTAGTGCAATACAGCGTGCTTGCTAATGCTGAAACTTATTCGGAACTGATGGAGTTTACCGATAATATTCGCATTATTGATGCGATGCAGACTACTGGAGTGATATCAGCTGATGATGCTGAAACGCTCAGGGAAGCATACAAGAGTTATCGCTCTGTGGGCCATAGGCAGGTGCTTCAGGATCGCTCTGCGACGATTAGCGCTTCTGAACAAGAGGGGAGTCGTCAAGAGATAACCCGGATCTGGAAAGCTAGCTTGAAGGCTTGAATACGGGCAATAAAAATAAAAAAAGCGCCTTAAGGCGCTTTTTTTATTAAGAGTCTAGCTTCAGATACGGGTTAACCATCCGTGTTTATCTTCTGCTTTACCCCATTGAATATCGTTCAGCGCCTGACGCAGTTTAACGGTTGTTGTGCCAGTCTCACCGTTACCGACAGGGTATTCTTTACCGTTATGGATCAGAGTACCTACCGGTGTAAGTACCGCTGCAGTGCCCGAAAGAGCCGCTTCACAACCCGGTTTGGCAGCTCGTTCCAGTAGCTCTTCAATAGTTAACTGACGTTCCTGTACATCCATACCCAGATCGCGGGCGATGGTTAGTATAGAGTCGCGGGTTACCCCGTGTAGGAAACTTTCATCCAGGGCTTTAGTGATTACTTCGTTGCCATCGATCAGTAGGAAGTTGGCTGCGCCGGTTTCCTGTACATCGCCGTCTGGGCAAAAGAGAACCTGGTCAGCGTTGAGCTCTCGTTTGGCTTTCATGATGGGCTGCAGAGCACTGGCGTAGTTACCGCCACTTTTGATCATGCCCATATGGGCGGCACAGCGGGCACCATTTTCTTCTAGCAATAAGCGCAGTGGAGCACCGCCACCGGAGAAATAGTCACCTACAGGGGATAGCAATATATACTGGCAGGATGTCACAGATGGAGATGCCGCCTTACCAATTGCAGGCTCAGTACCAAAGTGAGTCGGGCGGATGTACATAGAGCCTGGAGGCTCAGGTACATCGTTTTTAAAGCGGGTGACGATATCGATGATCATCTTGCCAGTGGTCGCTTTATTGATCTCTGGAAGTGACAGCAGCTCGCTGCTCTGAGTGAAACGATCAATATTACGATCCATCCGGAAAATATTGATCGAGCCATCTTCATGACGAAACGCTTTCAAGCCCTCAAAACAGGTGCTGGAATAGTGCAGTACATGTGCTCCTGGATGCAGTTGCAAGCTGTCACTGCTGACTACTTCAGCATCGCTCCAACTAGTGCCATCAAACCAGGAGATTGCCATTTCAGGCATGAACACAGTTCCAAATGCGGCCATTGAGTACCTCGAAAACATATAAAGTTGAATACTCTGTTACACGTAGCGCGATTCAGAGATTTTTTCAGGTCAATGATTGTAATCAGCTCTGGCTGAAAAGGGAATCCGCTGTAGTAATTAAAGGTTGATAAGCACTAAGAAAATAGCCATTTTGTTGAAACAGTTCAGTGGATGAAGTGTAAATCAGAAATGTTATACTGCGGTCTTAGTTTATTTCCCTCTGGCAGAGATAGGAATCCCCTTGAAAGTTCTGATCGTTAAAACCTCATCCATGGGGGATGTTATTCATACCTTGCCGGCACTGACTGATGCAGCAAAGGCTATTCCAGGTATCAGTTTTGACTGGGTTGTAGAAGAAGGATTTGCAGAAATCCCAGGCTGGCACTTTGCGGTAGACCGCGTTATCCCTGTAGCGATAAGGCGTTGGCGGAAAAATCTCTGGGAAACCTTCAAGAGTGGTGAGTGGAAGCGGTATCGGACGGCTCTCGCTGAGTCTGATTATGATTTGGTTATTGATGCACAGGGCTTGTTGAAAAGTGCTCTATTGGTAACTCGGTATAGCCGGGGTGTGAGTTGCGGCTATGATAAATCCTCTGCTCGGGAACCTCTGGCTGCTCGATTCTATCAACGAACCTTTCAGGTAGATAAACAACAACATGCAGTAGAGCGGACCCGTCAATTGTTTGCCCAGGCATTAGGTTATCAACTGGAAGGTCGAGGCGATTTCGCTATTCGCAACCACTTTATCCAAGGTAGTGATGCAGTATCCGACTATCTGGTGTTTCTCCACAGCACTACGCGCTTTGATAAACACTGGCCGGAAGAGTATTGGCTGGAGTTGATTAAGACTGCGACGGCAGAAGGGTGGAAGATTAAATTGCCCTGGGGGAACCCAGAGGAGAGAGATAGGGCTGGCCGGTTAGCGCAGAAAAATGATGCTGTTGAGGTACTGCCAAAGCTGAATCTGGCAGAGGTTACTACGGTATTGGCTGGCGCAGCTGGCTGTGTGTCAGTGGATACAGGCTTGTCTCATATGGCCGCTGCATTAGATCGACCCAACGTTATTTTGTTTGGATCCACCGATCCCGGACTTGTCGGTGGCTATGGTAAAGATCAATTGTGTCTGGAGGCCAAAGAACAGTCGGAAAGTGGCAGTTCTTTTGAGCCTGCTGTGTTTGCTAACCTGACTCCAGCGATAGTGTGGCAAGCTTTAACCGCTCAGTGCTTACCAGTAAAGGATTAGAAAATGCCTTGCTCTGTTTATTTTGTATCAACGCTTTTGCATCTTTTTACCGCTACGGCAATTTCGGGTGAACGAAAGAATGAACAAGCAATTCTAGTATTCATTGATCAGCCTGAGGGGAAGCCTTCACAGATATTTAACTTGGTTGAACAATGGAAATTATCTCCCTTTACAGAGCAGCACCTATATTATGGGCGTTTGAAAGGTGGGTTGGGAAAACTTAAAAAAAGACGACAACTTTTTCGGGATATTGGTGCACTTATTACAAGGTTACAGCCTGACAATATATTTGTAGGCAATGATCGCCGAATTGAGTTTCAGTATGCAATGCACGTAGCACAAAAATCGAGGAAGCCAGCAATCGGTCATTATATGGATGAGGGTACCTTTACCTATGTTGGCCGGGAAGCATCCAGTGGGTTTGGCGATGTTGTTGTGGATAACTTGCTGAAAAAAGTATTTTACGGCGTCTGGTGGAAAAACCCGGCGACTGTTGGCGCTTCTGCCTGGATAAGCGAGATACATGTCGCATTTCCTGAATTGATTAACCCTCTTCTTCGTCTCAAGTCGATACAATGTCTTAAGGCTTCAAGCTTCCAATCGGCACCCCTGAAACAGCTATCGAAGATGATGCTTCAGGTTAATGCTGTATCAGAAGAGCAAGTGCTGGCGCTAGATGTATTAATAACGCTGCCCCATGAGTCGTTGTTTGAGAAGCAAGCGGGATACAAAGAAAAAATACTAAAGCTCATTGCTGAACTAAAAGGGCGTGTTGCGGTGAAATATCATCCTCGTAATAGCTGTGAAGATGCGCTTGGTATACAGCAGTACGGGGTTGAACTTTTGCCCTCTTCCGTTAGTTATGAAGCTCTTCTTCCTTTGTTAAGAGCTGATGTTGTAGTGATAGGAGATGTCTCTTCTACACTGCTGTTAACCCGTTGGCTCAGGCCTGAAATTAAAACCATTTCTTATCGAAATGGAACGGAAAATAAAAAGTTCGAGCAACTGTTTCGCGATCTTGATATACAGATTCGATAACTTTATAGAGCGCTCTAAGGAAATTCTATGAAACTGGCTATGAACTATCTTATCAAGAATGAAGCCGATATCATTCTTGATAACATCAAGGTGCACTCTCAGCTCGGAGCCGACTGTTTTGTAATTATTGATAACGGCTCCACGGATGGTACCCGTGAGCTGCTCGATTCAGTCAAAGATCAATACGAGATGATAGTGATCGATCGTCCACTTCTGGATTATCAGCAGAGTAACTGGAAAACAGAGATGGCCAAAACTGCTGCCAGGAAATTGGGGGCAGACTGGAGCATCGCTAATGATGCAGATGAGTTTTGGATTCCGAAAGATGGGAACTTGAAAACAGAAATGGTCTCATCGGGGTCAATCCTTGAGTGTCCCCGGTATAACATTCTTTTTGATCGTGAAGCGTTTGATGCCGAAGCGCCTTATTATACGCAGACTAACAGAGTGCAGTATCCTATAAACTATCCTAAGGGGATTCAGTGTGCCCAGCCCAATCTTTCAATAATGATGGGCAATATACACGGAAAAGTGGCGGTCCGTTCGAGAGGACTTCTTCGTGTAAAAGGGGGTAACCACAGAGCATGGCATGCCTTAGGTTGGTTGAATTCAAAGAAGTCTGAAAATATAGAAATATATCACTACCCTATCCGCTCGAAAGAAAAGTTTATTCAGAATATTGAGAATCGTAAGGCGTTGCTGGATGCCGGTGTCTCTAAAATGGGCGATCACTATCGGCGTTGGGTAGCGATGTATCAGGATGGTTCGATTGAGGCGGAATTGGATCGTTTAACCGTAACAGAGAAGAGCAGAGACACTCTGTTTGGTTTGGGCGTTTTAGTAGATGACAGATCGGCGATGGACGTTATCAGTAATCTGTTAGAAGAGACCGCAGAATGATTATCATCGGTTATTACACGACTGACTCCGTTTATCAGGATAGCTATGAGCTACTAGAAAAGTCTCTGGTGCGGGTCGGACATCGCTTTGATTATAAGGCGATACCTCCTTCTGACTGGAAAAGTGTCACCGATCTAAAGCCCCGGGTCGTACTTGAGAAATTGCAGCAGTATCAGGAGCCAGTTCTCTATCTTGATGCGGATGCTTTTGTACATGAGAATCTGGATAAGTATTTTGAAGATAAAAGCTGTGATATTGCAGTTAATTTTCTAAAAAAGAAAAGCGGTGAAGAGGAACTTCTGTCAGGGACTGTGTATTTTGATTATAACGACAAAGTTCTTCAACTCGTTCAGTTATGGATTAAAACCGGACTAGATAATCCTGAATTAAATGATCAGCAGTCATTACAAAAAGCGGTGTCTGAATATGAGGGTGAGCTAAGTGTATTTCGCTTGTCATCAGCTTTTACTTATATATTTGATTGGCAATATCCTGATGTTGAAACCCCCATTATTGAACACATGCAGGCGAGCAGAGAAATCTACTGCCTTAGAAGGATGAGTAGCCTGAAAAATAAGTTAAAGAAAATGCTGGGTCTCAAAGTAAGTAAGGAAGAGATGCTTACACGTCGAAGAAAAAGAGTGGCCGAGTTACAGGGGCTACTCAGTGGAGAATAGTAAAAATATCTATGGTTTGAGAAGTGTAGATTATAAGAGAGTGATTTTATGGGGAATATTACTGACTATTCCTTTATACCTTGTTGCAAATGAGTTGGCAAAAGGGTTATTAGTTGTTTTTGGAATAATAGCCCTGTTTGCTGTTATTTATAGCCCCATACGAAATTTTAAATCGTTAAATGGCTCCGAATTGCTACTGTGCTTTTCTTTACTTTTTTTTCCTCTTTGCTTTGCTATTTCATACTGGAATTTTGGTGCGCCGCGTGATTATGAGTTATCAATTGAGTTTTCTAGGGTGTCGCTGTTAATTGTAGTTTTATTTATGTCTATAAAACGGGTTAATGATCTAGGTTTTGATACGGTAAAAATATCTATCTCTGCTTTTGGTATTCTCAGTGGGCTTGCTGGCCTCTGGTACTTTATAGGAGATGGTAGACGTGTAACAGTAGGGACCGATCTGATTAATATGTACGGGGCAATAATGTCTTGTTCTGCAGGTCTGGCTTTTTACTACCTTTTTAAAGAGCTGAAAATTCGGCTGATGGTCCTTTTCTTTATTGCCGGATTTTTATCGCTGATAGGAGTGATGACATCAGGCTCAAAAATAGCAATTATAGCGGCAGTTTCAGTACTCCTTATTAATATGGTTCTGGTTGCTAGAACTAGGAAAAGATTACTGTTGATAGTTCTATTACCAACCATTGCTATTATGATTTTGATTGGACCTGTTAATCGTTTTGTTGAAATGTTGAGTGTGATCACAGAGCAAACTGCTTATCAACAGGCTGATGAAAACCAGAAGTTAAAACGCAGTTCTGACTTGCCTCGAACAGTCGATGCTTCGGTTGGAGTGCGGGTTCAGATGTACATGGCGGCAATCGAGGCTATTAAGGAAAAGCCTCTGCTAGGCCATGGCTCGTGGCGCTTTAAAGATCTATTTCCCGATGAGCTAATGTCCGGGGAGTTATTGCTAGAGAGTCGGCGGTTTACGCATGTGCATAATGAAATTTTGCAGGCTTGGATGGCTAGGGGGCTGCCTGGCTTATTGTCCCTTGTATTGTTATTGGCTACGCCTATTCTTGTAGCAAGGGGGGCATCGAGCGATATTAAAGTTTCTGTTTGGGTAGTTGTATACACTTTCTCTTTAGTTGGTATGTTTGAAGCCCCCTTTAATGCGAACGTATCCTACGTGTTCTATCTTTTGCTGCTTACCTTAATTTTGTCATTTAACATCAAAAGGCAGCCTGCGGCTGTAGGTGAATCGTAGATGGTTATTGTTCGATTGATTGGTGGCCTCGGAAATCAGCTATTTCAGTATGCATATGCGTTGTCTTTATTAGAGCAGGGGTATGATGTGAAGCTGGATGTATCGGAGTTTGATACCTATACACTGCATGGAGGCTACAGCTTGCAGGAGTATATTGAGCGACTTGAACTTGCTACTGTTGAAGAGGTTGTAGAGACTTCTCGTGTAGGGCTGTTGTCGACTTTGCTGCGTAAACTTCAAGGAAAAAAGAGCAAGCGAGTTATTAAAGAATCAAATTTTTCGTATGATGAAAAGATGCTGACTCCTAACGATAACCACTATCTGGTAGGCTACTTTCAGAGTGAGCAGTACTTTAAAAATATTAGAAGTAAACTGCTGAACAATCTTTCCTTGGAGCATAAGCTTTCCGTTTACTCGGAGTCCGTAGGCTCAGCCATTTCCAGTTCATCTGTGAGTGTTTCAGTACATATAAGGCGAGGGGATTATGTCAGTGATAAGACCGCATCTATTACTCATGGTGTTTGTACACTCGACTACTATTATGCTGCTTTAAAGTTTGTTGAGGATCGTTATTCGGAGGCTGATTTCTATGTTTTCTCTGATGATATTCAGTGGGTTAAAGAGAATTTAAGGATTAAGCGCGCGCAGTACATATCATCAGAGGAGAAACGCTTTGCCGGAGAAGATATTTATTTGATGAGTCAGTGTGATCATAATATCGTCGCTAACAGCTCCTTTAGCTGGTGGGGCGCCTGGTTGAACGATAATGAGCGCAAAGTCGTTATAGCTCCTAAGCAGTGGTATGCGGACTCGTATATGCAAGAGTTGAGCAAAACACTGGTACCGGATAGTTGGATCAGACTCTAGGAGAGCGAAGTGGCAGATTTTCCTCTGGTTTCAGTTATTCTTCCGGTTTATAACGGTGCAGACTACCTTCTTGAAGCGATAGAATCTGTCTTACATCAGACTTATCCTCATGTTGAAATAATTGTCATTGATGACTGCTCTACTGATAACAGTGTTGAGCTTATTGAGAGCGTAGATGCCGATAACCTTACCTTGATAAGGAATAGTAACAACCTGGGTGTAAGTGCTTCTCGGAATAAGGGCATCTGTTCTGCAAAAGGCAAATATATTGCATTTATGGACGCAGATGATGTGAGTTTACCTCGCCGTCTTGAGTGCCAGGTCGACCTTCTGGAAAGAAACTCGGAGATTGGCCTAATTAGTTCTGCCTATGAAACATTTGAAGAAGATCTGAGTAAAGGGAAGCGAAGTTTAAAGAAGCTACCGACTGATCCTGAGGACATTGCTGCACGTCTGTTATTTCAGTGCGTCATTTGCTGTCCGGCTGCTATGTTGCGGGCAGCGCTTATAGAGCCGCATGGACTTTACTTTGATGAATCGTTGTCTATGTGTGAAGACTGGGATTTATGGTACAGAATCAGCAAGGTTTCAAAGGTTTCTAATATCGAAGATGTACTGCTTTACTATCGCAAACATTCCAGTAACTCATCAAAAAAGAGAGCTGAAATGTACAGGAGTAAAATCAGGTTGATACAAAGAAGCCTAAGGGATTATGGAGTGAGTACCGAGGGTCTCTTTAGCGATGAGTTTTATTTGAAAGGAGAGTCTGAATTCTGCTTGTTTGTTGAGAGGGTTGAGCTCTTTGCTAAAAGTAGTGGAACAGTTGCACGGTTTAGTGAGAAGGAAATTGTCAGGGCCTGTGCTTATGCTTTATATGAAATATATAAAACCAATATCCAAATATTGGGGGGTAGCGCGTATGATGTTCTGCGAAGCTCGTGGCTGTACAAACATATGGATATTAGTTGGAAGAACCGGATCAGGTATTTTCTGCGTTGTAAGCTTGCCCGACTGAATTCTTAGTCAGGCTTAGTGGCTTTATAGATATTTTTTTCTCCTGGTGGCGCAGTTTTAAAACGTTTGTGCACCCACATATATTGTTCAGGTGCTTTTCTAATACCTTCCTCTATTACTCTGTTAATCAGAGTCGCATCCTCCTCTTCAGAGCCGGAAGGAAAATTGTCTATACTGGTAATCTCCAGAATATAGCCTGAATTATCCTCTTTTCGCCAGCAGTCCAGCTTTACCAAAGGGGAACCATTCAGTTGATGCATTTTCGTTGTTGCTAAGGTTGTAGCCGCAGGGTGTCCAAAGAAAGGCACAAAGGCTGTGCCTTTGCGGCCTAGGTCTTGATCAGGGGCATACCAGATACAATGGTTATTTCTCATTGCTCTGAGCATTTGACGGGTTTTTTGTCGTTCTACAGGGTGGCTGAACCGTTTTCGGCCATTGGTAAAGAACCACTCAAGCATTGGGTTATCATGTTGCCTGTACAGAGTGCTGCATGGCTTTCCGTGAAGAGAAAAGAGTAGTCCTGCAAGGTCCAGGCAGGAAAAGTGCCAGCCCATCAAAATTACGCCGTTGCCTTTCTCTAACTGCCGATCAAGCAGGTCGAAGTTACGGAACTCGGTTCGGCTACGAAAAAAATTCTCATTTTTCCAGTAGGAAAAGCCTGTTTCGATTAAGCCTATGCCGTTGTTTTCAAAAACTTCTTTTACACGTTGGCGTTGTTCATCAGGGGTGAGTTCAGGAAAACAGAGCTGAATATTGACTGTTGTGACATGCCTGCGTCCGTTCATCAAACGGTACAGAATTCTACCCAGTTGCTTGCCTACCCACAAACCCCAATGATAGGGAAGTGCGCACAGTAGGCGAAGAATCCCAATACTGATCCATAAAGGCCAGTACTTCGGTGTAAGAAAATCTGACCAGTGTGCTTCTTTGTTGTCCACAATTAACCCAGATGCTGTAAAATCAAGCAATTATAGTATCCGTTAGCTTGGAACTCTAGGGTATAGCTAGGTTCAGTTGTCGGGTCTGTCCAAAAAAAAACATTGAGAGTTTTTTCTCTAGTGAAAAATCAGAGCAGTATGCAGGTATATATTCGCCTGCTTCAGTATGTGAAAAAATATTGGCCGGCTTTTCTGGTCAGTGTACTTGGCTTTGCTATTTATGCCGCTTCGCAGACCGCTTCTGCCAAGTGGCTTGAGGCTTTCATTGACTCGGTTGAATCGGGGGAGCTAGATAACCGGGCAGCCCTTGCTTTGGCTGTACTTGGGATCTTTTTTGTTCGTGGTGTCGGAACATTTTTGGGCAATTACGGGCTTTCTTACGTCGCCCGTTATGTGGTGCACAATCTACGCAGTGATCTGTTTCGCCAGCTGATGTTTTTACCTAGTTCATTCTTCCATAAGAACTCCAGTGGAGAGCTCTTAGCAAAACTGACCTACAACGTGGAACAAGTAACGGGTGCCGCGACTAATGCACTAAAAGTTGCGATCCGTGAAGGCTTCACCGTGATCGGTCTGGTTGGCTATATGTTGTATCTTAACTGGAAACTCACCCTGCTTTTTTTGGTTATAGGGCCTGTCGTTGGTGCTGTTGTCGGTATTGCTGCTCGCCGAATGCGGGGTATCAGCCGAAATGTGCAACAGAGTGTGGGAGATGTTACTGCGTCGGCATCCGAGGCGATTAAGGGTTATCAGGTGGTGCGTATTTTCGGTGCAACAGAGCTTGAAACGGACCGGTTTATTAAAGTTAGTCAGCAAAACCGCCGTCAGGTAATGAAAATGGTGGTGACGCAATCAGTAACCACACCTCTGGTTCAGATGATGGTTGCTGGTGTTATTGCTCTGATGACTTTTCTGGCAATGGACCCTGATCTGATACAGTCTATGACTACCGGTCAGTTTATAGCATTTATATCTGCGGCGGCATTGATGGCGAAACCTGTACGCTCGTTAACTGAGATCAGTAGTATGATTCAGCAGGGGTTGGCAGCTTCTGAAAGTGTTTTTGAAGTGCTTGATACCGCTCCTGAAAAAGATAACGGTGAATATCAGGTTGACCGCGTGCAAGGTGCTTTGCAGATTAATCAACTCAGCTTCAGGTATGAGGCTGATGGTAATCAGATTCTTGAAAATATCAGTTGTAATATCGCGTCGGGCGAAACCATTGCTCTGGTGGGTAAGTCCGGTAGTGGGAAATCAACTCTGGCGGGTTTGTTGCCCCGGTTCTACGATGCTACCGAAGGTGAAATTCTACTGGATGGATATAATATTCAGGATTATAAACTGGCGAATCTGCGCAGTCAGATCGCATTGGTAAATCAGCAGGTCATTCTGTTTAACGGGACCATTGCTGAAAATATCGCTTACGGGGCGATGGCCGGTTGTTCCCGGGAGATGATTGAAACTGCGGCGGAAGCTTCCCACGTTGCCGAGTTTGTCCAACAACTGCCAGATGGTCTGGATACCATGGTGGGTGAAAATGGTGTATTGCTCTCAGGTGGGCAGCGTCAACGAATTGCGATTGCCAGGGCAATACTTAAAGATGCGCCGATTTTGATTTTGGATGAAGCGACTTCTGCGCTGGATACCGAGTCTGAACGTCATATCCAGGATGCACTGGAAAATGTTATGCAGGGGCGGACTACCTTAGTCATCGCGCATCGACTTTCTACCATTGAGAACGCTGACCGTATTTTAGTGATGGATGGGGGGCGGATTATTGAGCAGGGTAATCATGCTCAATTGCTTGAACAGGCAGGTGTTTATGCCAATCTGCATAAGCTTCAATTTTCAGAAGTTGCGGCCGAGCCAGCGAGCGAATCAACCACCGATCAGGAACAGAATCTATGAAATTGGTAATGCCCCGCTTAGATAAGGCGCAGGTCTTGGTTGTCGGTGATCTGATGCTGGATCGATATTGGCACGGTCCTACTTCAAGAATCTCCCCTGAAGCGCCGGTGCCGGTAGTCAAGGTGGATCAGCGAGAAGATCGTCCGGGCGGCGCAGCCAACGTCGCTTTAAACATTACCGCTCTGGGTGGCGGTGTCTCACTGGTGGGTATTGTCGGTCAGGATGAGGCGGGGCAGGCGTTGGAGCAACAGCTTAAGTCTGCCCGTGTTAATTGTCAGTTTTGTATTAGTAATCGTGAACCTACGATCACAAAATTACGGGTGCTGAGTCGTCATCAGCAATTGATTCGATTAGATTTCGAAGAACGTTTTTCAGCTGAACACAGTATTGCTTTACAACAGCAAACAGAAGCTTTGTTGAGCAATGTTAGTGCGCTGGTACTTTCTGATTATGACAAGGGTACCTTGAGTGATCCTGGTGTTTTGATTCGGACAGCACGCAGAGCAGATGTACCTGTCTTAGTTGATCCAAAAGGGTCTGATTTTGAGCGTTACCGGGGGGCAACACTGCTGACGCCTAATATGGGTGAATTTGAAGCGGTGGTTGGGAGCTGTGGTTCTGAGCAGGAACTGGTAGAAAAAGCTCAGAGCCTGATTGAGCAACTTGAATTAGATGCTCTATTGGTGACCCGTAGTGAACAGGGTATGACGCTGATCAAGCCTGGCCAGAATGAGGTGCATTTTCCTGCCAGAGCCCGTGAAGTGTTTGATGTGACCGGCGCCGGAGATACCGTGATCTCTACCCTTGCAACCGCGCTGGCTGCGGGGGAGTCCCTGGAAGTTGCGACCGGCCTGGCAAATATAGCTGCGAGTATTGTGGTTGGTAAGCTGGGTACCGCCGCGATCAGTGGTCCTGAGTTACGCCGGGCCGTTAATTTGGAGCAGGGCTCCGAACGCGGGGTCGTTAGTGATGAACAGCTGATGATTGCACTTGAAGATGCGCGAGCGGCCGGTGAGACAATTGTGTTCACTAATGGCTGTTTCGATATTCTCCATGCCGGGCATGTGGGCTATCTTGAGCAGGCCAGGGCTCAGGGAGATCGCCTGGTGTTGGCTATTAACGATGATGAATCGGTGCGTCGACTGAAGGGAGACGGTCGGCCAATTAATCCGGTTGAGCGGCGCAAGGCTGTATTAGCGGGATTGGAAGCCGTCGATTGGGTGGTTAGTTTTAATGAAGATACGCCTGAGCGATTGCTGCAGCAGGTTCGTCCTGAAGTGCTGGTAAAAGGCGGTGATTACGGACTGGAGCAGGTTGTAGGTGGTGAATTTGTTGCTAGCTATGGCGGCGAGGTGAAAGTGCTCTCTTTTCTCGATAACTGTTCAACCACGGCGATTGTTGAGAAAATTCAGGGTAGCTGATCAGCTTAAATAAAACTTGAAACCTTTAAGTAAGTGGATTACATAAACGTTTTTCTCTTGGGTGCAAACACTTCGCTTAAGCGGGTGTCGGCGGGTATTTTCATGGCCTGCACCCGATCCCGAATGAGCTTGTTCAGACTAAAGATTCCATCGCCGTTCACTCTGGCCAGCCAGAGCTCTGAATTCAGTATCACATTCAGCTCATTCGATACCTGGTCATATTGCTCTTCCGCATGCAGCAAAGATAACTCTTCACAGTCAGGTAGTTTCATCCGCAGGGGATACACCAGCTGAGCGGAGCAGGTCTGTTTATGGATATACAGGAAAGGGTTACCTAATAATGGCTGCCGGTTGATATAAATCTGAGCTTGGGGGAATTTGAGTGGGTTGCTGCGTTCACTGTAGAGCTGAAAGATATCCTCACTGTGATATTCAAGTTCTGAATAGGGTTTGATTAATCGCTGAGTGTTTAGCTCCACCCGACAGAATTTCTTTCCTTTCAGTAATAGGCACTCTTCTACTAACTCCTGAGCCAGGGTTAGGTAAGGATTACTAAGTTGCTCCAGGGGCACATAACCCGAAGGGAGTTTCAATAAGGCATGGTCAGCTTTTTGCTGCCGGACTAATATCAGGTACTCTTTTTCAAATAGGGTCAGGTGGATCTGTGCTGAAACACCCAGGTTGGCGTACTTGCCAGGAATGCTGGGTTGGCAAGCTTTACGACGCATCTGCATAGTTTCAAAATCAACAGGAATGCCGACAGGAGTGATATTGATACCGCCAGCGAAAGGTTCGATCTCAATGGCCTGAGTTCGGAATTCGGCCGGATCTATACTGGCTATGAGCATGCTTTCTCCTGTTGTTATAACTGTAATCTTTAAGTGCTTAGCTGTTGCTCCATAGCCGCTGAAGCCGCCTCAACATTCGCACGCAGATGCTCAGGATTAATAGTGCCGATAATGGCGCTGCTGACCCCTTGATGACCTAATACCTGATCAAAACTTGCCCGAACCGGATCAATTCCTGGCCGTTGATTGAGGCTGCCAGAAGCCAGGGCCTTCTTGATAAATACCCCTTTTTCCTCTGCCAGCGCATAATCGATAACCGCCAGCTCGTCCTGGTAATCCAGATTGTAGGTGACCATGGCGATATCAGAGCGTTTCAGAGCTTCAATGCCCCCGGCAACCGTTTTAGTAGACATACCGGCGGCGCGGATCTTTCCTTCCGCTTTTAACAGCTCCAGCTGTTCCAATATGCCGTAACGTTGGATGATCTCAATATCATTGCCGTCAGAGTGCACCAGTAGGATATCTATCACATCGGTCTGAAGTCGTTGCAGGCTTCGCTCTATACTTAATCTCACATGTTCGGGGGTAAAATCAAAGTGTGATTGCCCAGTCTGGTTATTAAACTCCTCACCAACCTTGCTGCATATCAGCCAATGATCACGCTGCCCCTGCAGTAGTGGGCCAAGTCGCTCCTCGCTCCGACCATAGGCGGGAGCGGTATCTAGCAGGTTGATCCCCAGATCTCTGCTCAGATCCAGTAGGCCTCGTGCACTCCGATCATCAGGAATGGTGAAGCTTTCGGGGTATTTTACACCGCGATCGCGGCCCAGCTTGACCGTGCCCAGCCCGATCGGACTGACCATCAGATCGGTACCGGCAATCTTTCTCAGTGTTAGCAAAACAAACTCTCCCATACTGGTTCAGCGATCTCTGGTTTGGCTAATAGTGCCAGAACGGACCTGTCTGCCTTGGCGCAGGGGGTGATGTTTTGCTCACTGAGCATGCCAAGGACCTGATCGGCCAGATCGGGTGCCAATGCCAGTTTAGTGGGCCAGCTGATGACGCAATTGCCGCTTAACTGGGCAAAGGCTGAGTCTGGACGGGTCAGCGACGACTGTTTAGGTTCTGCCCGGTTAATATGAAAACTACCCCAGCGGGCATCGTTCAATTCGACCCAGGGAAGCAGTTTGGCAATCAGTTGTTGGGCTTCCTTAATTTGTTCTTCTGAACTTCGCTTTACGCCGGCTTCGGCCAAATCGCCGCCCAGATACCATACCTGTTCGCCATCCTGGGTTGGGTGTGTGGTGATAGTGACTATGGGCTTGCTACCGCTACTTATGCAATGAGCGAAGGTAGGAAGATCGGAACGATGGCGGATTACGACCATATGCAGTGGCCGGCGCTGCATCTGTGGTTGATCTATGCCGAGTTGCTGCAAGAGCTCCTCGGAACCTTCGCCAGCGGTGGTTATATAACGCTGGGCTTTAATGCGCAGCTGGTTTAGCTGTACCGCCTGAACTTCACCGTTAAGTGTTTCTAGCCGGACCTCGGAGGGATCAACTTTGCAGATCTGCTGCATATTGGGTCTGGCCAAGGCCTCAATGACGGAAGGTACATCCAGGACGATCTCATTTAATTTATACAGATTACCGCGGAATTTTGGATTCTGGAAAACCTGCGGCCGCTCTTTAGCTGAAACTTGATCTACTCGTCCTTTCAGCGCTTTACTGGCCAGGAAGGTCGTCATTTTCGACCCTAGTGAGGCTTTCGACCACATATAATGAGCATCAGACAGAATCCGTGCCTGGCTGAGATTTAGTTCGCCTTCTCCCTCGAGACAGGCGCGCCAGCGGGATGGCATATCAGCAATGCTATTGGATGCCTGGGTTAGAACGCCATTCAAAGCGTATTTTGTGCCGCCGTGAATAATCCCCTGAGAGCGGACGGATTGACGTCCACCGAGGCTATGGGTTTCCAGCAAGATAGCATCAAAACCTTGTTGTCGGACTCGGTTTAACAGCCAGAGGCCGGCGATACCGCCGCCCAGAATAACCAGATCTGTCGTTACTGTTTGCATCTTTATACCTGCGATTAACAGCGGTCATTATACCCTCGGTATCACTCACTGATAATGGTAAACTGATGTTTTACTTATGGAATGCGTATATCTCTATGGCTCGTTGGTTCTATTCGCTGATGTTTTATTGTCTGATACCACTGGTTTTGCTGAAGCTTTGGCTGCGCGGTAAGCAGGCGCCGGAGTATCGACGTCGCTGGTCTGAGCGCTTTGGTTTTGTTCATTCCGTTGAGGGCGCGCGACCTATCTGGGTGCATGCCGTTTCGTTTGGCGAAACGATGGCAATTATTCCTTTGGTAGAAAAACTGCTGGATGAGCACCCGGAGGTGCCGGTACTCATTACCAGCATGACGCCTACTGGCAGTGCCCGGGTGACGGCTCATTTTGGTGATCGGGTTAGCCACTGTTATTGCCCATATGATCTTCCCGATGCTTTGGCCCGTTTTCATAAACGCATCAATCCCCGTAGCTGCGTGATCGTCGAAACTGAACTTTGGCCCAATCTTATCCACAGCTGCGCTCAGCGTAATATCCCGGTGTTGGTAACCAATGCACGGCTATCTGCACGCTCAGCTGCCGGCTATCAACGATTCAGATGGCTTGCTGAACCAATGTTGCAACGTGTCACAGGGATTGCAGTACAGAATGCGCAGGATGGTGAACGCTTTGTCGAGCTGGGGCTGGCGTCTGAAAAGTTAAAAGTGACCGGTAGTATTAAGTTCGATATTGAAGCCCCAGAGGGCGCTGCGTCTGAAGCCAGCAGGTTGAAAAATGCCTGGGGTTCTGAGCGCCCGGTGATTATTGCAGCCAGTACCCATGATGATGAAGAAACGCAGCTGTTGCAGGCTTATCGGAATCTGCAATCGCGATATAACGATCTTGTTTTAGTGCTGGTACCCAGGCATCCGGAGCGCTTTACCAGCATTTATGATCAAAGTGTTAAGGCAGGCTTTCGTACCTGTCGTCGAAGTCTGACTCAGCTACCGGCAGCAGATTGTCAGATCTATCTTGGGGATACTATGGGTGAGTTGATGACGCTGTACAGTACGGCAGATATCGCTTTTGTCGGGGGCAGCCTGGTTGAACATGGAGGTCATAATCCACTGGAGCCTGCGGTACTGGGTAAGCCGGTACTAATCGGCCCCCATGTTCATAACTTTCATCAAATCGTTGAGACGATGGAGCAGGAACTGGCGCTTCAGGTTGTCATCGATACCGAAGAGCTACAGCGGGTTGTTGCTGAATTGATTGATCATCCAGAGCAGGCACGGGCGATGGGCATTCGTGGTCGTAACTGTATTGAAGCGAATCGGGGTGCGCTTGACCAACAGCTGCAATTGGTAAAACAGATGGCTGCTCTTGGCTAAGAGCAGCTTAGGGTCGAACAGTTATTATGGAGTCGACATTCGCCGGTCCATCTCTTCACAGAGCCAATGGCCGATAAATATATGGGCTTCCTGAATTCGGGCTGTTTCACTGCTCGGTGCTTTTACTAAATGGTCCGCAATTGAGGCGAGCTTTCCGCCGCTCTCTCCGGTCCAGGCCCAGCAAACGGCGCCAATATTCTGAGCCGCTTCTATCGCGTTGATAACATTTGCGCTGTTACCTGAAGTGGATAAGCCGATAACCAGATCCCGGGGTTGGCACAACGCCTCTATCTGGCGGGTGAATACCGAATCAAAGCTGTAGTCATTAGAGTGCGCAGTCAGGATAGAGCTGTCTACCGTCAGGGCCAGAGCGGGAAGCGCCCTGCGTTCTGCTTTGTAACGTATGACAAACTCTGCCGCCAAGTGTTGGCAATCGGCAGCACTGCCGCCATTGCCAAAAAACAGTAGCTTGCCGCCGGCAGTGAATGTTGCTGCGACCTGTTCGGCTAGCTGACGGATATCCGTCTCGATCTCTGGCAGACGATTAAAGGTCTGCATATGGCGTTGCAGTGCACTTTCAAATGACATCGGTTATTCCTTATAGATCGAAGCTGAAACTTTCACCGGCCTGCGCTGATAATACTTCAGTCAGAACATCATTCAACAGTGCTCCATCACTGTCACGGGCCCAGGTTTTACCATTAAAATCGAAGTGAAAACCACCGCTGCGGGCTGCTAGCCAGAGCTGTTTAACCGGTGTCTGCCGGGTAAATATCACCTGAGTCTGATTCTCGCAGATCACTGTGAGTACGCCACCGTTATTCATAAAGTCGATGTCGGACTCGGCTTCATCAAGAACTTCTTCGATCTCGAATAGAGTGTCGTCAACCTTCTGGTTAAATTCAGATTCGTTCATTGTAGTACTCATGTGACGGAATATTATCAGTGAGACAGAGTATATAGCAGTTCGTTCAGGTACTCATCATGGCTGCTGCGCTGTATAATCGGGCGATTAACTAAAAATCAGGAATAAAAACGTGAAAGCCTGTTGGATCGCCATTTTTTTCAGTGCTCTGTTGATCAGTGGTTGTGGTCAGAAAGGGGACCTTTATCTGCCCGAAGATGCGCCCAAACAGGCGCAGCAGTAGCCTTTAATTACTTTAACGAATCAATTAGAACTAGTTTCTATTAACAGGCTCAGTTATTCCTGAGCAGTAACCTTATATACAGACAGATAACCATGGATAATTTTCAATACCTGAATGGCCGCCTTTGTGCCGAAGAAGTGCTGGTAAGCCGGATTGCTGAACAATACGGTACGCCAACCTATATCTATTCCCGCGATGCTCTGGAACGCGCTTACCTGGATTACGCTCAGGCACTTGAAGGCCGTGATGCACTGGTATGTTACGCGGTGAAAGCTAACTCAAATATCGGCGTGTTGAATGTGCTGGCACGATTGGGCGCGGGTTTCGATATCGTTTCCCTGGGTGAGCTGGAGCGGGTTATTAAGGCCGGTGGTGACCCTGCGAAAGTAGTTTTTTCGGGTGTAGCAAAGCGTGAAGATGAAATGCGCCGTGCCCTGGAACTGGGTATCCACTGCTTTAATATTGAGTCGGAAGCCGAGTTGGATCGTTTGAACAAAGTGGCGGCTGAACTGGATAAAGTGGCGGTGATCTCATTGCGAGTCAATCCCGATGTGGATGCCGGTACTCACCCATATATCTCTACCGGTCTGAAAGACAATAAGTTCGGTGTGGCTATCGAAGAGGCGGCACGTGTCTACCGTTATGCTCACAGCCTGAGCCATCTCGAAGTACAAGGTGTGGATTGCCATATCGGTTCTCAGCTGACAGAGGTTGAGCCGTTCCTGGATGCGCTGGACCGGTTATTATTGCTGATCGATACCCTGGCAGAACAAGGCATCACTATTAAGCATCTGGATCTGGGCGGTGGCCTGGGGGTTTGCTATACCGACGAAGTGCCTCCTACACCTCAGGAGTATATCGCCGCAGTGCTTGAAAAACTCGGCGATCGGCCACTGAAGCTGATCTTTGAACCGGGGCGATCTATCGCTGCTAATGCGGGCATTATGATTACTAAGGTCGAGTTCCTTAAGTGTAATGAGCATAAGAACTTTGCCATTATTGATGGCGCTATGAATGACCTTATTCGTCCGGCACTGTATAGCGCTTACATGGAGATTATTCCGGTAGAGATTCGTGAGGAAGGCGACGCGCGGAGCTTTGATCTGGTAGGTCCGGTCTGTGAGTCCGGTGATTTCCTCGGGAAAGATCGAGAGTTGAATATCGAGCCGGGTGATCTGTTAGCGGTTTGTTCTGCCGGCGCCTATGGTTTTGGCATGAGTTCAAATTACAATACCCGTAACCGGGCTGCTGAAGTGATGGTCGATGACAATCAGATACACTTGATTCGTAAGCGCGAAACCGTTGTAGACCAGCTACGGGGTGAAACTGTTTTACCGGGTTGATGGTCTTAGTTGTAACAAGGGTTATTGAAAGGACCTGTTAATCAGTCTCGTTAATGAGCCCGACAGAAAAGGCAAAGCACTGTCCGAACAGTGCGCCTAAAGAGAAAACTATGTTAGTTCGATTTACAAAAATGCACGGTCTTGGCAATGATTTCTTGGTGCTGGATACCGTGACACAAAAAGTTAAGGTTAATTCCGCGATGGTTGCGCGTCTGGCGGACCGAAACCTGGGTGTCGGTTTTGATCAGATGCTGATTGTTGAGCCACCCACTAATCCTGAGATGGATTTCCGCTATCGGATATTTAATTCTGATGGTACTGAAGTAGAACATTGTGGCAATGGTGCCCGCTGTTTTGCCAAGTTCGTCCGGGATAAGCGACTTACCGCTAAAGAAACGGTTGCAGTAGAAACCCAGCAAGGGCCTATCTACCTAACGATAACTGCTGATAAGCAGGTGATTGTGGATATGGGCGTGCCGATACTGGAACCCCAGAAGATTCCTTTCAGTGCGGATCAGCAGGCAGCTACCTATTCTATAGATGTGGATGGACAATCAGTCCAGATCAGTGCGGTCTCGATGGGCAATCCCCACGGTGTGCTGGTGGTCGATGCGGTTAGTACCGCTCCCGTTGAGACTTGGGGGCCGGCACTGGAATGCGACCCTAAGTTCCCGGCTAAAGCGAATATCGGTTTTATGGAAGTGATCAGCGGTGCTGAGATCCGTTTGCGTGTTTTTGAACGCGGTGCCGGTGAAACCAAAGCCTGTGGAACCGGTGCTTGTGCTGCGGTTGTTGCGGGTCGTTTACGTGGCCTGTTAGATCAAAAAGTGACAGTGCACCTACCCGGTGGCACACTGTTGGTAGAGTGGGCCGGTGAAGGGGAGCCACTGATAATGACAGGGCCTGCAACTACAGTGTATGAAGGACAAATCTTCCTATGAGCGAAAATAAGCCAACAGCGACTAAGCCTGTAAGTACGATCTCTCAAGAGATTAGTGCCGAGCAGGTTGCTGAGTATTTAACCCAGAATCCGGATTTTTTCACTGGCAATGAATATTTGCTGGAGAAACTTTATGTTCCTCATCAGCGAGGTAATACGGTTTCGCTAGTGGAGCGACAGACGAGCCTGCTGCGCCAGAAGAATCGCGAGTTACACGATTATCTCGGTGATATGATCGGCGTGGCCCGGGAAAACGATATTCAGTTCAGTAAAACTAAGAAAATGATTCTGGCGCTGCTGGATGCCGATACTCTGGATGATGTAGCTGTCGCAATTGATGAGAGCCTTTGTCAGGATTTCAACAGTGATACCACCGCGTTAGTACTCTTCGGTGAGCAGTCTGAAGCGCAGAATAATCTGCGCGTACTGTTACGAGAAGATGCCGAAGCCATCGATGGACTGGTGGATCTGTCACAAACCCGTTGCGGTAACCTGACGGAATTGCAGAACCAGTTTCTGTTTCAGGAGCAGGCTTTCAAAGTAAAATCTGCTGCCGCTGTACCTATAGTGAAGGGCGAAACTCTGGGGCTGCTGGCAATCGGTAGCTTTGATGCGTCTTACTTCCAAAGTAATCAGGGAACCCTGTTTCTCGATTATATTGGTCAGGCGCTGAGCCGGGTGGTTTCTCCCCTGCTACAGGATCGAAAGGCCTGATTTTATGAACACTGGCGATGCTGCACTGGATGGGTTTTATACCTATCTGGTCAGCGAGCGACAGCTCTCCGGCAACACCCTGAGCAATTATCGCCGTGATCTGACCCGTTTGCAGGAGTATCTGCAACACAGCACGCTGTTTCCGAGTGGATGTGTCGATTGGGCTCAGATAGAAACAAAACATATTCGCAATTTTGTTGCCTGGGTTCATCGTGAAGGGCTGGGCGGCAAAAGTATCCAGCGTCTTTTATCGGCTATCCGCAGCTTTTATAAATATCTTCACCGTGAAGGGCTGGTGCAACAAAATCCCGCTCTGGGTATTCAAGCGCCTAAAAGCCCCCGCAGGTTACCTCATACACTGGATGTTGATCAGCTTAATCAGTTGCTTGATACCGACGACAGTACTAAAAATGACCCGCTGGAGTGCCGCGATCAAGCCATTCTGGAGCTGATTTACTCATCCGGACTGCGCTTATCCGAGCTGGTCAGCCTCGATCTGCACAGTATTGACTGGCAGGAGGCGACGCTGAGAGTGGTAGGCAAGGGATCTAAAGAGCGGGTGTTGCCGATTGGCAGAAAGGCGATGCAGGCGCTGGATCGTTGGCTTGATCTGCGCGATAACATGACAAAACCTGAAGAGATGGCACTGTTTGTCAGTCAACGGGGTAGTCGGATCAGTACTCGCAGTGTTCAGCTTCGGATCGACCGCCGGGCTAAGATGCAGCATACTCAAGGCAAGGTCTATCCGCATCGATTACGGCACTCTTTCGCCAGCCATATGCTGGAATCCAGTGGCGATCTGCGTGCGGTGCAGGAATTGTTAGGGCATGCTGATATATCCACGACCCAGATCTATACTCACCTTGATTTCAGACATCTGATGGATGTTTACGATAAAGCTCACCCCCGCGCGCACCGACAATCTGACAATAAGTCTGGGAAAGACGATGATTAAATGTATAACTTTCGATCTGGATGACACCCTTTGGGCGGTTAATCCCGTCATAATCGCTGCAAATAAGACACTTTATCAGTGGCTTAGTGAGAATGCTGAGCTGTTCGTCAAGTGCTATAAATTGCGAGATTTTGAAGTTCTGAAGCAGCAAGCGCTGCAGCAGAGTCCCGATATAGGCCACAGTGTCACCCTGATTCGCCTAAAGCAGCTGGAGATCGGTCTGCTAGAGGCGGGTTATCCACAGGACCAGGCGGTTGCACTGTCTCAACAGGCATTTGAAGTGTTTATCGAAGCCCGTAATCAGGTAGAGCTATTTGAGCATGCACGGGGTGTCCTGGAGAAACTGAGACAGTCGGGTTATCTCATCGGCGCGCTGAGTAATGGTAATGCCGATGTAAACCGAGTGGGCCTGGGAGACCTGTTTGATTTTGCTCTAAATGCTGACGGTGTTGGCAAAGAGAAACCCCACCCTCTGATGTTTGAACAGATGTTACATCGCAATCAACTGCGACCCGAGCAGGTGATTCATATCGGCGATAATCCTCACCATGATATTCTGGGAGCCAAGCATGTGGGGCTTTGGACAATTTGGGTTAATCTTACAGAGGCAGTCTGGCCGGAAGCTGAAACAGCGGACCGGGATGTAACCTGTCTTAGCAATATTCCTGATATGGTCGCTGAAATTGCTTCAATTTCAGGACACAGAGCAACACTTTAGGAAAGCAGATGACAGAAGAAGCTTCGCATAATCAAGCGCCCCAGAGTGAGGCATCTCAGAATCAGATCAATCTGAATTATGATGCAGCGCAAGACCGTATCCTGATACGTGCCAGTGAAGGTGGAAAAGAATATCGGGCCTGGTGGACGCGTCGATTAGCCCTGCGTATCCATACATTGTTCGGCGAACATACTTTTCCGACGGTAAATAACGCCAGTCATCTGCAATCGGAGCAACAGCAAAGCCTGGGCGATTTGGAGAAACAAGGGGCCGTTCAGCAGGCGGATTTTTCGACGCCCTATCAGGAAGATGCCAGTCACTACCCCCTGGGCGAAGAGGGAATTCTGGTACAGCGGATTGATATTAAAACTGAAGGTAAGATTGTCAAAATTATTATGCTGCCTGCTGATGGAGAAGGGATGACGTTGTCACTACCGCCGGGGCAGCGTTACTCCTTTGAACATATGCTACAGCGGGTGATGACGGCTGCAGAGTGGGTCAGTGCGGCTGCACAGGATAGTGCAGGTAGCCCGCAGGCTCCTCGTATCGCACACTAAACTGCATGATCACTGCTGCATAGTTTATGATTTACCAGGACTTCCAGTACTTGGCATTGGTGTTCATCCTCATAGCTACAATTTTCTATCATCCGGTTTAACTCGGTTTCCATCGCTTGTAACTGTGCAATTTTCTGCTGAATATCAGCTAAATGTTGTTTGGCGATCTGATCCGCTTGCAGATGATCATCCAGGCAGCAACTACATAGCTTTTGCAGCTGCTCAATGGCGGGTAGATCAAATCCAAGCTGGCGGGCATGACGGATAAAGCGCAACAATGTCAGATGCTGTTGATTATAGCGGCGCTGATTTCCAGCATTGCGGCTGGCAACAGGTAATAACCCTCGTTCTTCATACCATCGAATGGTGGGGATTTTGCAGTCGGTTAGTTTTGACAGTTGGCCAATGCCGTAACTTTTTTCTTTCATATACAAATAAACCTTGAAGCTCTAGTTACTAGAGACTTTATAGTTTTTGTACTGACAAATATATGAAAGAGGGTTAAGCCATGTCTCACTGCTGTGGAAATACTACATTTACAGGTCTGGATCCGCTGTATTTACGAATTCTCTGGCTGATTATTGCCATTAATGGGGTTATGTTCGGTGTCGAAATTGTGGCGGGTATTGCTGCCCAATCACAGGCTCTACAAGCGGATGCGTTGGATTTTCTCGGCGATACAATGAGCTATAGCATCAGTCTTTGGGTAATAGGCAAGGCTGTTTCTGTACGTAGTAATGCTGCATTGTTTAAAGGGCTGAGTTTGTCACTTATGGCGATATGGGTAACGGGCTCTACTATTTACAGGGTTTTTGTTATGAATGCCCCGGATGCGATGACTATGGGTGGTGTGGCCATCGCTGCTTTTGTAGCTAATATGATTTGTGTATTGCTATTGATGCGTTATAAAAATGGTGATGCCAATATCCGCTCGGTTTGGCTCTGCAGTCGTAACGATGCGATTGGTAATATTATCGTCCTGATCGCCGCATCGGGTGTTTGGTATTCAGATACTCCTTGGCCGGACCTAGTTACGGCATTGATGATGGCTGCGCTATTCCTCTCTTCTGCCTGGCAGATTACCCGGCAGGCTTTGCTGGAAAAAAAAGAAGGCGAAGAGGATAGAATCAGTAGCGGGATTCAGGGTTTATGATGTTAACGCTCGTAGTGAGCTTTTTACGTTTCTTGTACCCTGCAATGGTTGATCCTAATACAATTGCCAGACAGGCCAGGCCCAGTGTTAAGTTCGCTTCGGTTACTCCTGAAATGACTAACAGCAGAGCTGAAATCAGCGGTGCTGAGTAGGCCAGTACTCCGAGTAGCTGCAGGTTGCCGTGTTTAACCCCATAGTCCCAGGTAAAGAAGGCGATACCCACCGGGCCAATGCCTAAGCCAATCACTCCAAACCACTGACCGGCTGATGCTGGCCAGACTGTTGTTTCCCACAGCCAGTGACAACACAATGCCAGTAGTGCGGTGGCGCCGCAAAACCATCCAGCAGCATCGGTGGATACCTGTTTCACCAGGCGACTCAGAACTGAATAGCCTGACCAAATTAAGGCGCAGGTTAACGCCAGTAAATAACCGCTGAGGTATTGCTGATTAAACCCGTCACTTCCCTGGCCGATGAGCAGCCAGCATCCATAAAGTGCGATGATTGCACCGATTATATGCCGTTTAAGTATTGTTTCGCCCGGTAATAAGCCCGCTAGCAGAACAATCAGCAGTGGCCACATATAAGCCAACAGACTAACGGTGATTACCGGGGCTTTGGTCATCGCGAGGAAATAACAGAAGTGATAGCCGAAATAGCCTCCTATACCTAACATCCAGACCCGCTTTGGTTGACGTAGATGCCTCAGCCCTAAGTGTCCCTGACGCCACCAATTCAGGTTCATCAGTAGAAAAGCCAGAGCGAACGTCATTGCCATCAGCTGGAACGGAGGAATCCGGCCCTCAGTCAGGCGAGTCAGTAGAGCCAGAGTGCCCCAGAGAAAGATGGAAACTGAGCCAATCAATGTGGCCCGCAGTGTTGTTGTTAACATTCATATTATCCCGACAAATTATCATGTCAGCATAAGGCGAGGCACCCTGGAGGTCTTTGTCGTGCTAGCGGAATTATTTGCCGGAACGGCGAAAGAAGCTAGGTGGTCTATCAAAATGTTTGCGAAACCGATCGCTGAAAGCTGACAGGCTAGCGTAACCGACCGTCTCTGCGACCTGTTGGATGCTTAACTGACCTATTTCCAATAGCTGCCAGGCTTGCTGCATGCGTTTCTCGATTAGGTATTGCTGCGGCGTCATACCCAATTGCTGACGAAAAAGTTCGCTTAACTGGCGTGGGCTGAGGCTGGCAATACCTGCCAGATACGACAAACTTACCGACTCACAGTAATGTTTATCCAGATAGCTGCGTGCTGTCGTAATACGCCGGTCAAGGTTGAGCGGTTCATCCTGCTGTTCATGTAACAGCTGTATCAGTAGTAACAGCATCTGACGCTGGCTACTGGTTGAATTACTTTGCTGCAGTTGTTGGTGAAGGAAACAGACATATTGAATCAGCGCCGGAGTGAGGCTGATGAAGGCGGGCAATCGTTCCAGTTCAGGGGCCAGGGCATTGGGAATATCTGCTACCACAAAACAGTTATCAGCGGATCCGGCAAAACCATGGGCCTCTCCTGCCGCGACAACCGCTGCATGTTGTGAGGAAACCTTGCCGGAGCTTTGGCCGACGGTCATGTCGAGCAAACCGGAAACGGGCAACACCAGCTGATGATAGTCATGCTGGTGGCTGTTAGTCTCAGCGCTGTAGCTGCGCAGATCCAGAGTAAGGTGCTTATCGGGTGATACCATAGCCGAATTGTAGCAGTCTTACCCTGGGGTTAAACTCTCTTAATTCAGAACAGTATATTTAACTCATATACTCGCCGCCGTTAACCGACAAGTTAGTACCCGTGATATAGCCGGCATCGTCAGCGGTCAGGAATGCCACTGCACGTGAAATCTCTTCAGGCAGGCCCAGACGGCCAACTGGAATTCCGGCAACAATTGATTCCAATACATTTTCAGGTACCTGACGGACCATCGGGGTGTCGATAAAGCCGGGTGATACTGCGTTTACCGTCACTCCTTTGCGTGCGCCTTCCTTCGCGATTGCTTTGGTAAAACCATATATACCCGCTTTGGCGGCCGAGTAGTTAGCCTGTCCAAACTGACCCTGTTCTCCGTTCAGAGATGAGATGTTAACAATGCGGCCGAAGCCTTGGTTACACATAGCATCAAATACCGGCTGGCACATGTTATACATAGAATCCAGGTTAGTACGCATAACGTCCTGCCACTGCTGTGGTTGCATTCGTTTTAAGGGTGCATCACGGGTTATACCTGCATTGTTAACCAGAATATCGATCGGCCCAAGGTCCTTTTCTACCGTGGCAATAAAGCTGCAACAGCTATCATAATCGGCAACATCCAGTGGATAGATGGTTACTTCATAACCTTCAGTCTGCATCGTTTGCTGCCAGGTTTGGGCATCGCTATCCGTGCCGGGAAAGTAGCTTCCGACAACTTTACGGCCCTGATCGAGCATCGCTTTGCACATAGCTTCGCCTAAACCGCCGCTGGCTCCAGTTACTACTGCTATACGTTGTGTCATGTTGATCTCCTGTCGATATTATTTTTATCGGATTATTTAATGAGTAAAAGTACGCTTGTTATAGCTTGAGAAGAGGTTTCAGGCTCGGAGCCAGTGAGACAGAGCCCTGCTGACTGTAGTCCTGACTTCGGGATTCAATCTGCGGTAGCTGGTACAGGTAGTTGACCATGATGCCCGCAGATTGTTGTAACCCTTTAGCAGATGAATCGGCTAGCCAGTTCAGTTGAGCTATCTGGGCGCCGTTACTGAGATGAAAATGGGCTACCGGATCTTTACTGAGATGACCTCTGCCTTTGACCTGGCTAAGGTAGTGGCAAGCTAGACTAAGTAATGGCTCGCGAGCTTCTGCTGGAGGCATATGATCAGAAATGTCTGAGTCAGATTTAAGTTGCAGCCACTGCTTGCCGCCGGATAATTGTTCGAGTTCAGACTCATTCTGCTGTTCCAGCCAACGACAGAAACCGGGCATTGGTGACAAGGTTGAGAACTGTGTCAGATGAGGATATTCCTGCTGTAGCCTGGCGACTACTCGCTTGATGAGAAAGTTACCAAAACTGATACCCGCCAGACCTGGCTGCGCATTAGATATGGAATAGAAAATGGCGGTATCTGCTTGCTGTATATCCTGCAAGGGAGCCGCTTCATCTAACAATGTCTGCACGTTATTGGCCAGCCCCTTCACCAGAGCGACTTCGACAAAAATGAGGGGCTCGTTGGGCATATTAGGATGAAAGAATGCAAAGCAACGGCGATCAGAATCGAGTCGGTTTTTCAAGTCATCCCAGCTTTGGATCTCGTGTACCGCTTCATAGGCGATCAGCTTTTCCAGTCGTTCGGCACTGGATTGCCAGTTAATTTGTTCCAGTTGTAGCAAACCGATATCAAACCAGCTGATTAGCAGACGTTTTAGGTCCGCTTCCAGTTCTGCCAGTTGTGGGTAAGTTTTCTTTAGAGTGAGCAGTTCAGCACGCATGTCCACCAGAAATTTAACCCCTTCTGGTAGGCCGTTAAACTGAGTTAACAGACGAAGTCGAGGTGGGTCCAGAGATTCTCTTAATTGCTGGCCGGCTTTGGCGCGTTCTTCAGCCGGTGCATTTTTCCACAGCTGAAAGCACTCTTCGATCTGCTCATTATTAATCCCATAATGCTCTGCAAGTAACAGCAGGAAGCGGCTACGGCCTTGTTCATTCAGCCTAAGATAGCTGCGCCCCAGAATGACAGCCCGGTTTCTTGCGGTGACTTCATTGCATTCTTGTAACAGGCAGCCGTCCATCCATTGAATCAATTGTTCTGAATCGCCCGGATTTAACTCAGGACTTAGCTGAAGTTCATCGGCGATGGTGTTACTGGAAGGGGTTCGCCAGATGCGTCGCAGGTGGCCAATAGTGCGTCCCAGCAAGGTAGGTGTAGCCTCAGGTATGAGGTTGGTGGTCTGGGTCATCATAATATTCTCCCGGCATTTTTGGGTTCATGCCGTTATATTTCGAGTCAAACTAGCAGGATTAATTATAAAAACCAAGGGTTTTTACTTGGTTTTATAAGTAAAAACCATTACTGTTAGGTTCAGCGCATATCTGAGAGCCCGGTTATAAGGGCGGAAAATAACAACGATTGAGGAAACGAAGATGGATGATTTACATGGCTTTTACATTGAAGATCTGCAGGTAGGCCAGACGGCAAGTTATGCGAAAACCGTGACAGAAGCCGATGTGGTGTTGTTTGCCGGGGTGTCCGGGGATGATAATCCGGTGCATATCAATGCTGAGTATGCTGAGCAGACGATATTTGGCCAGCGGATTGTCCACGGTATGTTTAGCGCAGCGTTGATATCGGCTGTGTTAGGGACCCGTATGCCTGGACCGGGTGCTATCTATATTGATCAGCAGTTGAAATTTAAAGCGCCTGTACATATTGGTGATACCGTTACCGCGACAGCTAAGGTACTGGAAATTAATCTAGAACGCCGTCGGGTAGTGCTGGAAACGGTTTGTACCGTGAAAGGAAAGGTGGTTGCTGAAGGTGTTGCGACTAATATGGTTGACCGTCGTCCAGTCTGAACAGGAGAGATAATATGCTGATTAATAAAGAAAAGAGTGCGCTGCTGGTAATTGATGTGCAGGCAAAACTGTTGCCAGGTGTGCATAAGAGCGAAGAGCTGGTAAAAAATTGTCGCTGGCTGATGGAGTTGGCGCAACTGGTGGGGGTTCCGGTATTAGGCTCTGAACAGTATCCACAAGGTGTGGGACCCACGACTGAAGAGTTGAAGGAGCTGTTACCGGCTGAAGATTTTATCGGTAAGACCTTTTTCTCCTGCGCTGATTCTCCAGAATGTAGCGCCCGTATTGAAGCTATGGGCCGTGAAGAGATTGTGATTTGTGGAATGGAAGCCCATGCCTGTGTGATGCAGAGCGCGCTGCGATTACTGGAGCAAGGTAAAAAGGTTTATGTAGTAGTTGATGCTATCTCTGCCCGTAATCCAGTGGATACCGAGTATGCGATTGCCCGAATGCGTGATGAAGGGGTGAAAATCATTACCCGGGAGATGGTTGGTTTTGAGTGGATGATGCGCTCTGATGTGCCGGAATTCAGGGACTTCAGCATGAAGTTCTTACGTTAATTTGCATCACTCTATTAAGTAGGAGCGAGTATGGAAAACAAGAATAACAATCCGTACGAGATGGGTCTGGAGCAGAACAGTGCGAACTTTTCTGCTTTGAGTCCGATCGGGTTCATTGAACGTACCGCTAGTGTCTACCCTGATCGTGCGGCGGTTGTTTATGGTGATCTGACTCGTAGTTGGGCAGAAACGTATCAGCGTTGTTTGCGACTGGCATCAGCGTTGAGCCAACGTGGTGTCGGCGTGGGAGATACTGTTGCGGCGGTGCTTCCCAACATTCCTGAAATGATAGAGCTGCATTTTGCTGTGCCTATGTTGGGGGCAGTGCTGAATGCCCAGAACACCCGTCTCGATGCTGAAACGATGAGTTTTATGCTGGACCATGGTGAGGCACGGGTACTTATTACCGATCGTGAATTTTCGGCTACCGTCGGTAAAGCGTTGAAAACATCGCAACAAAACCCGCTGGTAATCGATGTTGATGATCCTCAGTTTGATGGCGGTGAGCTGCTCGGTGAACTGACCTACGAACAGTTGCTGGCTGAAGGTGACAGCGATTTCGTCTGGCAACCTCCAGAAGATGAATGGCAGGCTATCGCGTTGAACTACACCTCAGGGACCACCGGTAACCCCAAAGGGGTGGTATATCATCACCGGGGTGCCTATCTGAATGCCATGAGTAATATTCTGGGACAGAATCTACCTCCGCATGCGGTATATCTCTGGACCCTGCCGATGTTTCACTGCAATGGTTGGTGTTATCCCTGGGCGGTGACAGCTGTTGCCGGTACTCATGTATGCCTGCGCCACTTGCTACCAGCGAAAGTATTTCAGGCGATAGATTCTTATGGTGTGACCCACTTCTGTGGTGCGCCGGTAGTACTGAACATGCTGCTAAATGCACCAGAAGAGGAGAAACTGGAGATTAATCATCCGGTCACAGTAACCACTGGGGGGGCTCCTCCTCCTGCGTCAATTATTGAAGGGATTGAACAACTGGGTATTCAGGTTGTGCATGCTTATGGTCTGACTGAGACCTATGGTCCTAGTGTGTTCTGTTCATTCCAGGAAGAGTGGGCGCAACTGCCGTTGCCAGAAAAGGCTGCCAAGATGGCACGTCAGGGAGTGCGGGCACCAGCGATGGAACGATTGATGGTAGCTGACCCTACAACACTTAAGCCGGTTGCTATGAATGGTCTGGCGATGGGAGAGGTCTTTATGCGGGGTAATACCCTGATGAAAGGCTATTTAAAGAACCCATCAGCGTCGGCAGATGCCTTTGAAGGTGGCTGGTTCCATACCGGTGATCTGGCGGTATGGCATACGGACGGCTACATCGAAGTTAAAGATCGTTCTAAAGATGTCATTATCTCCGGCGGAGAGAATATCTCAACGATAGAGGTTGAGGACATGCTGTTCCGGCATCCGGCCATTATGGAAGCTGCAGTGGTGGCCCAGCCTGATGACCATTGGGGTGAGGTCCCTTGTGCCATCGTTACCCTGAAGCCGGAAGAAGAGGTAAGCGCAGCAGATATTATCAGTTTCTGTCGCGATAATATGGCGCATTTCAAATGTCCGAAACGGGTGGTTTTTGCCGACCTGCCAAAAACCTCCACCGGTAAGGTTCAGAAATATTCGTTGCGCAGTATGTTGCAACAACTGGATGATTAAGTCCGGCTTATTACTGGAAGTTTTGCCGTTAACTGAACTGTCCGGGCAGGCTTGGTATGATTGGGAGGAACGATAATGCTAATGAGTCAGCCACCGGAGAGCGCCCGGGTGAAAAAGCCAGATAGCAATAAACAATCTTCCTCTTCTGGAGGATTGATACAGTCCACCGATGTTGAGCGTAATCGGCTGTTGGCTGAGATGGCGGAACAGTCTACCGATATGATCTCCCGGCATACGCCGGGTGATTGGCGTTTTATCTATGCCTCTCCTGCGGTAACGCACCTGTTGGGCTACAGCGTCGAAGAGATTGTCGGTATGTCTGCCTATGAGTTGTACCACCCCGATGATGTCGAAGATTTTAAGCGGCGTTCGCCCAGTGTCAGCTATGAAAGGGGGCTGTACACCCATAATTATCGATTTCGCTGTAAAGATGGCCACTATACCTGGTTAGAAAGTACCAGCCGCTCGATTCGAGATGCGGCTACTGATGAACTGAAAGAAATTTTAGTCGTTTCCCGGGATGTTAGTCAGCGTATCAATGCTGAACAGGCTAATCGTCGCCTGGCCAGGGTGCTGGAGCACAGTAGTGATCTAGTGGCTTTCGTTACTCCGGATCACCGGGTCAGCCAGTTAAATGAAGCGGCCAGAGATGCTTTGGGACTCGAGGTTAGCGGTCATGATCCTCTACAATTAAAAATGCTATTTACCCCTGAAAGTTACTCGCTGTTACAGCAACAGGCCTTTCCTGAAGCCCATGATCAGGGAAGCTGGCGAGGAGAGGCGGACATGTACAGCAGGATTCATCAGCAGGCTATTCCTGTGATGTTAGAAGTGCTGGCACATCGGACCTTGGATAACCGGCTGGAATATTTTTCAACCGTAGCGAGGGATATGACGGCGATTAAGCAGGCTGAAGCGAAACAGCAGCAATATCAGCAGGAGATTGATCATGCTGCACGGCTGATTACGATGGGAGAGATGGCGACGGGTCTGGCCCATGAGATTAACCAGCCTTTGACCGCTGTGGTGAATTACGTACGGGGCATTCAACGGCGTTTGCAAACGGATCGTGAATCTGCCCTTGATGATATCGAACAGCCATTGGAACGGATAGGGAATACGGCATTGCGGGCCGGTGAGATTGTTCGCCGGATGATGGATTTTACCCGTAAAAGCGACCCGAAATGGGAGCTGTTGGAGCTGAACTCTTTAGTTAACGATCTAATCGGTTTCTGTGGCAGTGCGGCTAAACGGCATAATGTGGTGCTGGAAAATGGCTTGCCTGAAAATATACCCGCGGTATACGCTGACCGGATTCAACTCGAACAAATACTACTGAATCTTCTGCTCAATGGTATAGAGGCTTGTCACCGTGCAGATCATCGGGCACCACTTAAGGTGTGGCTTGAGGCTTCTACGGATAAAACAGATCAGGTTATAATCTCGGTGCTGGATCAGGGGCCGGGCTTGCCGGTGGATGATCCGGAGCAGTTGTTTGAGCAGTTTTTTACCACTAAGGCTGACGGGCTTGGTATGGGACTGGCGATAAGTCGTACTCTGATAGAACGGCATGGGGGACAACTGCAGGCAGAAAACCGTGCTGATGATGGTGCGAAGTTTAGCTTTATTCTGTCCACAACATAGTAGAATTGATAACCAACGTTATTAGCAAATGATAAGAGTGAAATGGCTGAGCAGACTGTATACGTAGTTGATGATGATTGGGATGTACGGGATTCCCTGCAATGGTTACTCGAATCGGTAGGCCTGAAAGTGGTCTCGTTCGAAAATGCGCAGGCTTTTCTGGATAGCTTTGAGCCTGGTTCAAGTGGCTGTATTCTGATGGATGTACGGATGCCGGGTTTGAGTGGTATTAGCGCACAGAAGAAGCTTCCCGATTACCATGTCGATATCCCCCTGATTATGATCTCCGGCCATGGCAGTGTGGATATGGCGGTAACGGCCATGACTCAGGGTGCCCGCACCTTCATCGAAAAGCCTTTTAATGATCAGTTACTGCTGGATCATGTTCAGCAGGCACTGGCGCAGGATCTGGCTCAACGGGACGGACAACAGAAGCTACAGTCGGTACAGCAGCACTTTGCGGCGTTGACTAAACGTGAACGTCAGGTGTTTGAGCAGGTTGCTCAGGGCCTTGCGAATCAGGATATCGCCGAGGTGTTGGGCATTAATCGCAAAACAGTCGAAGGTCATCGGGCTAATCTGATGAGCAAGATGGCGGCGCAGTCTCTGCCTGAATTAATCCAGATGGCGATTAGCCTGGATTTAATTTCGGGTTATACCGGGCAGTAAGCACTGTTCGGACGCTATTGTGTGCTGATTTCTGTGTCTGTAGCTCTATTCTGAGCTGCGGGTTAGTATGATTAGTTATCTCGGAGAGGGTGCGGCGCTTTCCCAAGCGTGAATCGCCTGTTTTCGTTCAGCCCCCCAGCGATAATTTCCACTTACTCCACTCTCCCTGATTACCCGGTGACAAGGGATCAGAAATCCAATGTTATTGGCACCCACTGCGCTACCGATAGCCCGCTGTGCTTTAGGGGATCCGGCCGTTTTAGCTAGCTGAGAATAGGAAATAAACTGCCCCTGTGTGGTTTGTAACAGGGCTTCCCAGACTTTCATCTGAAAATTAGTGCCCCGCAGTAACAGATGTAATTTTCCAGGTTGTGGCGTAGTGGGAAAAATCTGTCCGGTTAGCAGCATTGCCTGCTGTTTATCTTCCTGAGTGGTGGCGTTAGGCCATTGGTTAAACAGTTCTTCAAGTCTGCTTTGCAGGTCATCATCACAGAAGGCCAGATAGCAAACCCCCCGGTCGGTCCAACCAAATAGCGCCAGACCAAATGGCGTAGGCGCTGAACCATAATACAAAGTAACGCCCTCGCCTCCTGATTTGATCTCTCCCGGTGTCATCGCTTCACAGCTGATCATCAAATCATGCAGTCGACTGCCCCCGGAGAGCCCGGCAGCTAACGCAGCATCAAGGGTATTAGCTGACTTTTTTAATGCGACCAGGGCGTGTTCTTTAGTGAGGTATTGAAGAAAACGTTTCGGAGATATGCCCGCCCAGGCACTAAAGAGCCGCTGCAAATGATGCTCGCTAAGGTTTACAGCGGCTGCTACCTCGGCCAATTCGGGCTGGTTTTTCGCATGGCAGCGAATATAACGTATCGCAGCGGCGATGGTCTCATACTGCTGTATTGATTTGTCAGACATTGGCAGGCCTCCGTTTACGCCAGAGATTGAGGGGATTGAATCCGGTGACCAATGCAACACCACCCAGCACGATCAGCGCGCCGGTAATCGTATGCCAACCGATCGGCTCATCGAGAAACAGGTGTCCCCAGAGTACACCGAATACGGGGACCATAAAGACGACGGTGAGTGCGGAAGCCGCGCCAATATCTGCGATCAGTTTGAAGTAGAGCAGATAAGCGATACCGGTACAGAAAATACCCAGTAGCAACACCGAACCGATAATCTGGGGTTCGTTACTAACTTGGGCCGGAAACAGAGGCAACAATGGGAGCAGTAGAAAAGTGCCAGCCCACATGCTGCCGTGGGCATTGGCGAAAGGCTCAACACTGTCCGCTCCCTGGGCGTAGCAGGTGGCGACGCCATAGCTGACTGCGGCGCTAAGCGCTGCTGCAATAGCCACCCAGGAGCCCTTTTCTAACAGTGCTGGATCGAAACCAAGTAGCAGGCCAACGCCGCAGATACCGGCTAATAGTCCGGTAACTACCTTCAGGGTCATCGGCTTGTTGAAACGTAATGCGATCAACAGAGTTCCCCAGATCGGAGCGGTAGCGTTGAGGATTGAGAGCAGTGAAGCGGATAAAGTCTGGGCGGCATAGGCGAGCAAGAGAAAGGGGAGTGCGGAGTTAAACCAGCCAAGCACGCAGTAGTGCTTCCAGTGTTGTCGGATGTTGAGGTTGCGCTTTAATAACAGAGCAATTACCAGCAGAAATAGGGCTGCCAGTAACAGGCGCAGCTCTATCAGAATAGCCGGACCGATAACGGGCGCTGCAATTCGCATAAACAGAAACGAGGCACCCCATAGGGCGGCAAGAAGCAGAAGTTGCAGCAGGCTTTTGAAATTCATATCCCTAGTCCATTCGATTCAACAGGGATAGTTTCGGTGTTTTAATCGGGTGACGCTACCCGATTCTTGCTCTATCTTCTCAAATCTTCATCTTTTGACGCAGATTACTTCTACGCAGGGAGGGTTAATCGAGAAACTGTTCGAGCAGATCATTGAGGAACAGACGTCCCCGGGGGGATGGCGCAAGAATACCGGAATCGGTTTGCATCAGCCCTGCGTGACGGCTTTTATCTAACAGACTGGATATGGAGTCCAGTGATAACCCGGTACGCTGACTGAAAAGGTCGCTGTTGACGCCATCGGTCAGGCGCAGGGCGTTCATCATAAATTCAAAAGGGCGTTCCTGTTGACTGATATCCTGTTCGCCGGAGATCGGATTCAACGCATCCATATAAGCTTTAGGTTGGCGTTGCTTCCAACGGCGGGTAATCCGGTTCTGTTCGGGCCAGGTTATTTTTTGGTGGGCGCCGGCACCGATTCCCAGATAATCACCAAACTGCCAGTAATTAAGGTTATGTTGCGACCGTTGCTCGGGCTGACTGTAGGCGGAGATCTCATACTGCTGATAACCGTGATCGGCTAGCAACGCTTGCCCCTGTTCCTGAATTGCCCAGAGTGTTTCATCTTTTGGCAATTTAGGCGGCCGGCTAAAAAACTCGGTATTGGGTTCGATGGTCAGCTGATACCAGGATAGGTGGCTGGGTTGTAGATCTATCGCTTGTTGCAGGTCTGTCAGTGCGGTTTCCGGAGTCTGGTCAGGTAAACCGTGCATCAGATCCAGATTGAAATTATCAAAGCCTATCTCGCGTGCTTTACCGGCGGCATGCAGGGCGTCGTGACGGTTGTGTATCCGTCCCAGCTGCTGCAGCCGGGCACTGTCAAAACTCTGCACGCCGATTGAGAGGCGGTTAACCCCTGCTTCTCTGAATCCGGCAAAGCGTTCCTGCTCGAAAGTCCCCGGGTTTGCTTCCATGGTGATCTCAGCAGAGGCCGATAGGGGTGTAAGACTAGCAACGCCGTTGAGGATCTGTTTGATCCCCTGAGCATCAAACAGGCTTGGGGTGCCGCCGCCAATAAAGATGGTCTCAATCTGGCGGCCCTGTACGCCGGGAAGTTCTGCCTCAAGATCGCGCAGCAGCGCGTCAATATAACGCTGTTGAGGGATCTCACCGGTTACTGCATGGGAGTTGAAATCACAGTAGGGGCACTTACGCACACACCAGGGGATATGGAGATAGAGCGATAGCGGCGGTAGGCTGAACATCTCAGACTTTCTCAAAGGTAATTTGGAATCATCTTGATCAGCTGCTGTACAGCCTGGCCCCGATGACTGATTCTGTTTTTCTGTTCAGAGGGGAGCTGAGCCGATGCGATATCAAGCCCGGGCACTAGAAACAGAGGGTCATAGCCGAAACCATTTTCCCCTTGCGGATGAGACAAAATCTGTCCTTCCCAGGTTCCCTGACAGATTAACGGAGTTGGGTCTTCAGCGTGGCGCATGAATACCAGAACACAACGGAATCTGGCGCTACGTTCTTCCGGCGACATCCCTTCCAGTAAGCGTAGAAGTCTGGTGTTGTTTTCAGCATCGGAGGCACCGGCACCGGCAAAGCGAGCGGAATAGATTCCCGGAGCGCCTTTAAGCGCATCCACTTCCAGTCCTGAATCATCCGCCAGGGAGGGTAAGCCAGTTAACTGGCAGGCGTGGCGGGCTTTAAGGATAGCGTTCTCAACAAAGCTCAGTCCGGTCTCTTCGGCATCCGGTACATTGAATTCTGATTGCGGCAGTACTTCAACGCCGAGCTCTCCCAGGACCTGATTAAACTCTCTCAGTTTGCCTTTGTTACCGCTGGCAAGGACGATTTGACGGGACATAAAGTATCCTTAGTTCAAATTCTTTTTTAACTATCAGTGGGTAGCGAACAGCTAGTCGACGTAAAAACGCTGCTCAAAATTGATGCTGTAAGCTGGCTGATTTGGATCAGGTTGTACCTGCAAGCTAAAGCGCAGAACCTGATCGTCGGTAAAACCAAAGTCGCCGATATAATAGAGCGCGTTAGTTTCATCTACTTTCAGAAAGCTCAGTTCCTGCTTTTGTGAGATCAGGTTGACCACCTCGCCTTTGACAATAGCCGAAACTGGCTTGGTCGTGCCGTCGGCCTGTTTTTGCAGTACAGATATGTTCAGCAAACCTTTAGTTTTACTACGCTTGATGCCATAGGATTGTGCTACGTCCGGTTGGATGAAGCTGCTGTTAAAGGCGTTATAGTGAATCATGTAATCGCCGTGGGAGACCATCTGCTCGGCACTACTAAGGGGTGAAACGAGCAAGCCGGCAATGACTACCAGCGTGGCACAAAACCTTTTACTAAAGCGTTTGCATAAGGTTGATACTTTCATTATTTGCTCCCTATCGGGTGATTCGGTAAATGGCGACTTCGCCCAGCATATTGGGCCACAAGCGGATCGACCAGTGATGCTTATGTTCGTTGTCCACTACGGTTCGTTCGAGGATATGTATGTTGCGCTCAACGCACAGCTGCTCAAAATCTTTGAACGTACAGAAGTGAATATTAGGTGTGTTATACCAAGTATAGGGCAGGAACTTAGAAACCGGCATTCTGCCACGAAAAGCAAGATAGCCCCGTGCGCGCCAATGGCCAAAGTTAGGAAAAGTGACAATACACTCTTTACCGATACGCAGCATTTCGTCGACGATCTGGTCCGGGTGGTACATGACCTGAAGCGCCTGGGTCATAATGACGGTATCGAAACTGCTGTCCTGGATGCTGGCCAGTCCTTCATCGATATTTTTCTCGACTACATTAATACCTTTCTCAATACAGGTCGTAATATTGTCGTGATCAAACTCGACACCATAGCCCGTAATGTTTTTTTCCTGTTGCAGATATGCCAATAACTCGCCATCACCGCACCCCAGATCCAACACTTTGCTGTTGGGGGTTATCCAATCCTGAATAATGTCCAGATCAGCACGCATCAGTTATTCTCCTTGCCAGTCTGAGGAATATCAGCAACGACCTGTTTCATATAGGCTGAAAAAATATCCATATAGCGGGGATTGGGTATCAGGAATGCATCATGACCGTTATGGGAGTCGATCTCTGCATAGCTGACTCGTTTTTCAGCAGTGACCAAAGCGTCGACAATTTCCCGGGAGCGTTCCGGTGAGAAACGCCAGTCGGTGGTAAATGAGATCACCATAAACTTGCATTGTACGTTGCTAACTGCCGCCGCCAGATTGTGATCGTGGTCCGCCGCGGGATCGAAGTAATCCAGCGCTTTAGTCATCAATAGATAGGTATTGGCGTCGAACGCTTTGGAGAACTGCTCACCTTGATAGCGAAGATAGGATTCAATTTCGAACTGTGGATTAAAATCATAACTGATTTTTCCCTCACGAAGTTCGCGGCCGAATTTTTCTCGCATGCCGTCATCGGACAGGTAGGTGATATGGCCAAGCATCCGAGCCAGCATCAGCCCCGTTTTCGGCACCTTGCCGTTTTCGTAGAAGTGTCCATTATTAAAATCTGGGTCACGGGAAATTGCCTGCCGGGCTACCTCATTAAAGGCGATGTTCTGGGCGCTGAGTTTTGGCGCGGCGGCGATAACCATGCAGTGGCGTAATCGTTGTGGATAGTCGATTGCCCATTGCAGTGCTTGCATTCCCCCGAGGCTGCCGCCAACGATCGCTGCCCATTGGTGGATACCGAAGTGATCTGCTAGTCGTGCCTGGCTTTCAACCCAGTCAGCGACAGTCATAATTGGGAAGTCCGGGCCAAAAGGTTTATCGGTTTCCGGATTGGTACTCCGAGGGCCGGTTGAACCATGGCAACCGCCCAGATTATTCAGGCCGATGACAAAGAACTTGTCGGTGTCGATCGGCTTTCCAGGCCCTATAGCCGAGTCCCACCATCCGGGTTTTTTGTCATCGGGGCTGTGATAGCCAGCTAAATGGTGGTTGCCAGACAGTGCATGGCACACCAGTACGGCGTTAGATGCATCCGCATTCAGGCTGCCATAGGTTTCAATGACTAAGTCGTAGCTGTCTAATTGTCGACCACAGGCCAGTGCCAGGGGCTGGTCAAAATGGATAGTCTGCGGTGTGACGATACCGACAGAATCTTCAGGAATGGATTGAGGCATAATTCTCACTTAACGCTGATAACTCGAAAAAAGATGTTGCTGAAAGACCGGGTCAAGCTTCACATTTCGTACAGCAAAGCCTGGCTATCTAAAATCAGATAACCAGTAGGGCGGTAGTCATGTTGAGGTCTCAGTATCACTTTAGTTGTGCTCAATCGTTAATATTTGGGGAATCTTTTTGGGGCTTTCGATCCGAACCCTTTTCTGCCGGCCCAGCTCACCACTGAGTATGCTGACTGCACTTTTGGCTACGCCAAATTGCTTTGCCAGGAACTTTACCAGATGGACGTTGGCTTTGCCCTCTATTGGCGGCGCGGTGATGCGAATTTTAACACTCTCATCATGCAGACCAACAATAGCATCATTACTGGCTTTGGGTTGCAGGTGGCAATTGAGTATCAGATTGCCGTCCTGCCAAGTATAAAAGCTTCCCATCTACGATCTCAGAGGAGAAATTGAGTCAAATTACTCAGCTGCGAACGGGCGATTTGAATAGTAATAAAGATCAGAATAGGCGACAGATCTAACCCTCCCAGCGAAGGAATTACTCTGCGCGCAAGTCCAAATACTGGTTCAGTCAGTTGGGTAATCAGCTGAGGCCCCGGGTGATAACTACCGGGAGCAACCCAGCTGATAATCACGGAACCGATAACCGCATAAAAATAGATATTCAGAATCGTATCAAATACACCAACACCGGAAAGCACCAGCATAGCGGTTAGATTGCTACCGATACCTTGCCCTTTAAGCAGCAGTATCAGGCTCCAGGTTGCCAGATTGATCAGAAAGGCCAGCACCAGCGGAGACAGATCGATATTAGCGGGTCGTGGAATAATACGCTGTAGTGGTACTAATGGCGCCGAAGTAACCTTTACCACTGCTTGTGCAATCGGGTTGTAATAATCAGCTTTGGCCAGCTGAAGTAGAAAGCGCAGAACTACAATAAACACATAAAGCTGACCGAACAGCTGGATTATTGAACTGATAGGATCCTGTCCCATTGTTTCAGTACCTGTTGGATAAAATTTATGGGTTGGTTTGTCTTAATGCCTGAATAGATAGCACCAGAGTCTTTAAACTATAAGTACAACAAGAGTATAGAGCCTTTCCCGGTGACTATGAACCTGAGAAAGGCTTTTTATATCATCTGGTTATTGGTTGGGTTATTTCCCGAACTTATTTTCCGAGCTCTACAGCCAATGCTTCAGCACGGTCGCTACAGGCTTGCATGCCGTTGGCGATAATCTCTGGTAGCCCCTGATCAATAAAGGTCAGTATTGCTTGCTCGGTAGTGCCTTTGGGTGACGATACCCGGCGGCGCAGTTCGGCCGGCTCTACATCACTCTGGCGAGCAATCTCAGCAGCGCCAAGCGCTGTTTGAATTGTCAGCTGTTTAGAAATTTCACGGCTGAGACCGAGTTTTTCTCCGGCAGCCACCATCGCTTCCATCATCAGGAAATAATATGCGGGGCCACTTCCGGATACGGCAGTTACCGCATTCAGTTGGACTTCGGTGTCTACCCAGAGGGCGATACCGGTTGCCTGCATAATTTGTTCTGTCTGATTGCGTTGTGATTCAGTCACCCGCGGATTGGCATAAAGCCCTGATGCTCCCTGTTTTACCAGTGCCGGGGTATTTGGCATGCAGCGTACTAGCGCAATATCCCCACCTAACCAGGTATCCATGCTGTCACACATAATACCCGCAGCAACAGAAACAATCAGGGGTTGATGTTGCTGAACCGCTGCTGCCATATCCATCGCTACCGCTTTCAATATCTGCGGTTTAACTGCCAGAATGACGATATCGGCAGCCGCTACAGCAGCGTTGTTATCGGTTGTGGTGTGCAGGCCTTGCCGTTTAAGGTCATCCAGCTTTGCTAACTGAGTACCAGTAGCCCAGATGTTTTCAGCAGGGAATTGGTTGCTGATCAGCCCGCCGATGATTGCGCGGGACATGTTGCCCGCGCCGATGAATGCCAGTGTTGGTTGTGTGCTCACGTGTAATTCCTGATCTTAAAATACTGATTATTTAGCGCTTGGATGTTACTTGCCAGTTTTACTTACCGGTCTTACTTACTATAGTCACGGGGGCCAAACAGGGCGGTTCCGATTCGTACAATCGTTGCGCCTTCATGGATGGCAGCTTCCATATCACCAGACATTCCCATGGATAGAGTGTCCAGCGTCTCATTCGGTAGTTGCTGTTGTAAAGTTTGCAGTAAAGAATTCATTTCAGCAAAAGGTTGTCGTTGTAACTCCGGATCATCGCTACTGATGGGAATAGCCATCAGACCGCGCAGTTGAACGTTTTCCAGTTTAGTTATCTGTTCAGCCAATGCTGGTAGTTCTTCCGGCAAAATGCCGGCCTTACTTACTTCTCTGCTGATGTTGACCTGTAAGCATATGTTTAACGGAGCCAAATCGTTGGGACGTTGGTCGCTTAGGCGCTGGGCTATTTTAAATCGGTCTACACTGTGAACCCAGCTAAAGCTTTCTGCGATCGGCCGGGTTTTATTTGACTGAATAGGTCCAATAAAGTGCCAACAGAGATCAAGATCGGCTAATGCTGCAATCTTATCCAGCGCTTCCTGTAGATAGTTTTCACCAAAGTCCCGCTGGCCTTCGGCCCAGACCTGGCGAAGCTCATTTTCATGACGGGTTTTACTGACGGCCAGCAGTTTCACGCTATCAGGTGGGCGATGTGCGATCTTTGTGGCAGTAGCGATGCCCGTGTGAATAAGGTTGAGGTTATTTGCTATGTCTGTCATATAGTTATAACTAGCGATTGGCTATGGTGGGCTATTCTGATAAAACTGATATATATACTTAAAATCATTTGAATTCAGCCGTTATAATAACAGAGATTATTTGCCAGCCTGCGAATATTTCCCGCTAGGTTTTAAGTTTTTGGAGTAGTTTTGAGCCTTTTTAAGGAATAAATCTACTCAAAGCTGCCCAAAGTAGGGGCTCAGCCCTTTATATGCTGGGTTACAGCTTTTATGATGGTTAATGGTTGTTCGCAGTATGCCGGGCCTGTGATAGTTAGGTTGGCGCATACAGTTAATCAACGGAACATGTTTGCCGGTTCCTTACTACACCAGAGAAGCTATGGATATTACAGAACTCTTATCTTTTACCGTTCAGCAGGGAGCATCCGACCTTCATATAACCGCAGGTATGCCGCCCGTCATCCGGGTTGATGGTGAAGTGAAGAGAATCAAGCTGCCCTCTCTGGAGCATAAGCAGGTTCAAACGCTGATTTACGACATTATGAACGACAGGACGCGTAAGGATTATGAAGATCGGTTAGAAACTGACTTCTCTTTTGAGGTGCCAGGCTTGGCGCGTTTTCGTGTTAACGCCTTCAACCAGAACCGCGGTGCCGCTGCCGTTTTCCGTACCATCCCCAGTAAAGTGTTGACCATGGATGATCTGGGCATGGGGCAAGTGTTCCGTAACCTTTCTGATAATCCCCGTGGGTTGGTTTTGGTGACAGGGCCGACCGGTTCCGGTAAGAGTACCACCCTGGCGGCGATGGTTGACTATGTGAACGAGACTCGCAACGATCACATCCTGACCATCGAAGACCCTATCGAGTTTGTTCACGAAAGTAAGAAATGTCTGGTTAATCAGCGGGAAGTTCACCGAGATACGCTAGGGTTTGAAGAGGCGTTACGTTCTGCTCTGCGTGAAGACCCCGATGTCATTCTGGTGGGTGAGATGCGAGATTTGGAAACTATCCGCTTAGCGCTAACCGCGGCAGAAACCGGGCACCTTGTGTTCGGTACGTTGCATACAACATCCGCCGCTAAAACGATCGACCGTATTATTGATGTATTCCCTGCGGCAGAAAAGGCGATGGTGCGCTCGATGCTTTCAGAGTCTTTGCAGGGTGTAATCTCTCAGACGTTATTGAAAAAGCCGAAAGGGGGACGTATCGCCGCCCATGAAATTATGGTCGGCACGCCAGCTATTCGAAACCTGATTCGTGAAGATAAGGTCGCACAGATGTATTCTGCGATTCAGACCGGCGCAGGCTTTGGTATGATCACCTTGGATCAGTCGCTGACAGATCTAATGCAGAAAGGCTTGATCACTCGTGATGTCGCTCGTAGTAAAGCGTTGAATCCAAAGAATTTCTAATAGGGAGCGTATAGTATGGATATTACTCAACTGCTGAAGGTTATGACCGACCGCGACGCTTCTGATCTATTTATCACTGCCGGAGCCCGGCCTAGTATTAAGATTGACGGCACAATGAAGCCGTTAACAAAAGAATCCCTGAAGCCAGCTCAGGCCCGCGCTCTGACCTACAGTACTATGAATGATAAGCAGTTGTCAGAATTTGAAGGTACCCGCGAGTGTAATTTTGCGATCAGTGCCCAGGGTATTGGTCGATTTCGTGTCAGTGCTTTCTTTCAGCGAAACTCACCCGGTATGGTGCTGCGTCGTATTAATACCTACATCCCCAGTCTGGAAGAGCTAAATCTACCGTCGGTGTTGAAGGATCTGGCGATGACTAAACGGGGATTGATCCTATTTGTGGGTGGAACCAGTACGGGTAAATCGACCTCTTTGGCGTCGATGATCGATTACCGAAATGCTAATACTGCTGGCCATATCATCACTATTGAAGACCCGATTGAGTATATTCACGAGCATAAGCAGAGTGTTATTACTCAGCGGGAAGTCGGTCTGGATACCGAATCTTTTGAAGTTGCACTGAAAAACACTCTGCGTCAGGCCCCCGATGTAATTCTGATGGGGGAGATTCGTACAGCTGATACTATGGGTTATGGTCTGACTTTCGCTGAAACCGGCCACCTTTGTATGGCAACGTTGCACGCGAATAATGCTAACCAGGCACTGGATCGAATTATTAGTTTCTTCCCGCCGGCGCATCATGCTCAGATTTGGATGGATCTCTCGCTTAACCTTAAGGCGATTGTGGCGCAGCAACTGGTGCCGACAAAAGATGGTAAAGGCCGTCGGGCGATTGTTGAAGTTCTGATCAATACGCCACTGATGCAGGATTTGATTCGTAAGGGTGAGGTTCATGAGCTGAAAGAGGTGATCAAGAAGTCCACTAATCTGGGTATGCAAACCTTTGATCAGGCGCTTTATACTGAGTACAAGGAAGGCAACATTACCTACGATGTGGCGATAGCTCATGCTGATTCGCCAAACGATCTACGACTGATGATAAAGCTTAATGCAGAAACTAATCCGGGTCTTGATGGAGGGACGGAAGAGGATTCTGGCTTTTTCCTACAAGATGACACTGACTTCCTGCAGAATGAAGGCAGCATTGATGTGAAAGGGATGTAACTCTTCCTTATACAAAAACGGCGCTGCAGGTTTTCTAAAACCTGCAGCGCCGTTTTTTGTTGTATCTATTTCGATTATTGAGTTTTTAGGCCAGTTGGAAAACCACATTCCCTTCTAACAGGGTAAAGCACACCTGACCTTTCAATGGGAAGTTCAGGAATGGCGTGTTGCTGCCGGCTGAGCGATGATTCTCTTCGGTCAGCGTCCACTCTTGCTCGGGGTCGAAGATACAGATATCCGCACTACGGCCGGTACCCAGGGTTCCCAGACCTGTACCCAAAACGCTGGCGGGGCCAGAGGTCAGTTTTTCGATCATCTGCGGTAATGAAATTAGCTCTTGCTGAACCAGCATCAGAGATAAAGGAAGCAGGGTTTCCAGACCTGTCATTCCGGGCTCAGTGGCTGCAAATGGAGCCTGCTTTGCCGCTAGTTCATGGGGTTGATGGTCAGAACAGATTGCCTGAAACCCATCAGCCAGTAATGCGTGCCGCAGCCCCGCCCGATCCAGCTGGCTGCGCAGCGGTGGAATTAGATGGAAATTAGGATCAAAACCGCTGACATTCTCGTCGGTCAGCAGAAGGTTTTGAATCGCTATGTCGGCAGTGACTCGCAGGCCTCTGGTGCGGGCATCCATGACCATTTTCACCGAACGTTCACAAGAGAGCTGGCCAAAGTGGGCTTTGACGCCGGTCTGCTCAATAAGTAGCAGGCAACGGGCGACTTCGATGGTTTCGGCGCTTTCAGGAATGCCGCTCAGGCCCAGACGGGTACAAGTAGTGTCGTCATGCATAGTGCCGCCGTCAGCGAGCTCAGCATCCTGAGGCTGAAAAATCACCAGCAGATCGTGGGTGGCTGCATATTCAAGACAGCGTACCAGTGTTAGCGAACTGCGAATTGGCTCCCGAACATTGGTAAAACCGATGCAACCGGCTTTGCTTAGAGCGTACATTGGACTCAGTTGTTCGCCCTTCAATCCCTGGGTCAACGCCCCCATCGGTAATACCCGGGCATTACCCGCCTGTTTTGCCCGGTCTTCAATCAGGTCGATAACGGCGGAGTTATCGGCAATCGGTTTGGTAATAGGGGGCATGCACAGAGTTGTGACTCCACCGGCAGCGGCGGCAGCGGTTTCGCTGGCAATACTACCTTTTCGGGTATACCCCGGCTCACGCAGATGGGCACAGAGGTCGATTAGCCCCGGGCTGACGATTAGATTAGTGGCATCAATCTCCCGGTCGACAGTGAAGCCCTCAGGGGCCTGACCAATGGCGGCGATCTTGCCTTCGCTGATAAACAGATCAGTAACCTTGTCCAGATCATTGGCAGGATCAATAACACGACCGTTTCGGATTGCAATATTCTTTGTCATTAGCTTATTCGCCCTCTTTCTCAGCTTGATACTCAGTCATCTGCCCACTCATTGACATCGACATGACGGCCATTCGCACCGCAATACCGTTGGTAACTTGCTTCAGTATCAGTGATTTTGGACCGTCAGCAACGGAGGTTTCTATCTCCACCCCCCGATTTATTGGTCCTGGGTGCATCACGATTGAGTCCGGATGGGTTAGCTTTAGCTTCTCTTCGGTGAGGCCGTATAAACGGTAGAACTCTGATTCGCTGGGTAGTAGTGCGCTCTGCATCCGCTCCTTCTGTAGCCGTAACATCATTACCACATCGATATCTTTCAGGCCCTGGTTCATATCGGTATAGACCTTTACGCCCAGTGCTTCAATATGGCGGGGTAATAGCGTTGTTGGGGCGATTACCCGGATCTCTGCAGCCCCCAGTGTGCGTAAAGCATGTATCTGTGAGCGGGCAACGCGGGAATGGAGTATATCCCCGACAATGGCTACTTTTAGCGGCTCAAAGCTACCTTTGTGCTGACGAATAGTCAGCATGTCCAGCATCGCCTGAGTCGGATGAGCATGGCGGCCATCACCGGCATTGATTACCGCAACGTGGGGCGTTACCTGACTGGCGATATAGTGTGCAGCGCCACTGTCTGAGTGGCGGACGACGAACATATCAGAATGCATCGCTTCCATGGTCATCAGGGTGTCTTTAAGCGTTTCACCCTTAGATGTAGATGAGGTTTTGATATTCAAATTAAGCACATCGGCAGAGAGACGCTTAGCCGCTAACTCAAAGGTGCTGGCGGTCCGGGTGCTGGCTTCAAAAAACAGGTTCACGACGGTTTTTCCCCGTAGCAGAGGAACTTTCTTCACCTGCTGAGCGCTCATGTCAACAAATGAGTCTGCGGTGTCCAGTATTTCGGTGAGCAATTCTCGACTCAGCCCTTCGGTAGTGAGGAAGTGCTTTAACTGACCGGCGCTGTTGAGCTGGATCAGATTGGGATCTTTTTGTTCAAACATGTCAGATTCCGGCGATGGCTTTAAAGGTTAGATTTCTTACGAATTTCCAGTGCCAGAGGCTCCGGCCCGGTCAGTTTGACCTGTTCATCGTCAGCAAGTTGCAATATGTCGCCGACCACGTCTGCCTGAATCGGCAGCTCTCGACGATTCAGGTCGAGCATCGTGACCAGGGTAATTGATGCCGGACGACCGTAGTCAAACAGCTCGTTCATTGCGGCGCGTATCGTGCGGCCGCTCATGATGACATCGTCTACCAGAATGACGTGTCGGTCTTCAGTCGCACTGGGCAATACAGAGGGCTGAACTTTAGGGTTCAGACCGGCCCGGCTAAAATCATCACGATAGAAAGATATATCCAGCGTACCCAGAGGGGACTGAAGGTCTAACTGTTGGTGCAGGTGCTCTGCCAGCCAGACTCCGCCGGTGCGAATACCTATCATCATTGGATTATCGAGCTCTCTGGCCTTAATCAGGGTGGCCAGATCGGCAGTCATTTTATTCAGTAGATTATCTACTTTAATCACGCCCGATATCATAGAGGTCCTCCAGTCGGGTTTCACTGGATATAAGCTGGTCTGATTCAAACCAACTTTCCAGAATCAGTTGTGCGGCGATGCCGTCAACGGAGTTTTCTTTAAAATTAGTACTGCCGCCACGGGCCAGACTGATCTGTTTGGCTTCCCGGGTAGTAAGCCGTTCATCAATCAGATAGCAGGGTAGCTGGCAGCGTTCTTTAAGGCGGTTGGCAAACTTACGCGCCCGGCGAGACATATCGCTGATAGTACCATCCATATTCAACGGGATACCTACGACGATAGCCGCCGGTTGCCACTCGGTAATCAGTGCTTCGAGCAGTGACCAGTCAGGAATGCCATCCCGCGCTGCAATAGGCGGCAAGGGTGATGCCGTACCGGTAATTGCCTGTCCAGCGGCAATGCCGATCCGAGTTGTGCCAAAATCAAAGCCTATAACTGGACCTGATAGTGTGATCATTCCGCTTCTTTTGTAGGTTAGTGGGCGTATCGAACGGGTCAGGCGTGGCCGCTCTGAGAGGTCAGCAGATTAAGGTTGATTCCCAGAGTTGCAGCCGCGGCCTGAAGGCGCTCTTCAGCCGGAGTGTGGAACATTATATCTAAATTAGCCGGGCAACTTAACCATACATTGTCAGACATTTCTTGCTCAAGCTGTCCTACGCCCCAACCGGCGTATCCCAGGGCGACCAGAAACTGCTCTGGGGCTCTGTTCTGGCCGATCTCCCGGAGGATATCGACAGAGGTCGTCAGGGATAACTGATCGGTGATGTTGTAGCTGGAGTCCCATACTTTTTCGGTGGGGTAGTGGAGGATAAACCCCCGATCATTTTTCACCGGTCCACCGGCATAAACCGGTAGCTTTTCAGCAGCCTTATAATCAAGTTCTAGATGCTGTAGCAGGTCGCTGATAATCAGGTCCATAGGGCGATTGATGACGATACCCATGGCTCCATACTCATTGTGTTCACAAATGTAAGTCAGGGTATGATCGAAGTTCGTATCATTCAAATGTGGCATCGAAAGCAGGAAATGATCCTGAAGACTACTGGGCAGGTAAGGGGAGGCGGGAGTGGAAGAGGCCATAGTGAATACCTGCATGCTAAGCAGCTAAGAGGCTGCGATATTTAATCCGTATCTATTTAACGATCTATATTAACTACTAGTATACACGGCTGGTTTTCTCAAACTTCCAGGTACGGATAATCTCCAAAATATCGGTATTTTTACGCATCTCTACCGGGAATTTCTGGAAAGGTGCTGCAAGTTGTACGATACGAATAGCGGCATCGTCGAGCACTTTATTGCCAGATGAATGGAGTATTTGGATACTTTTTACATGTCCGTCGGGGAGTATCTCAACCATCATTCGCAAACTACCGTAAAGCTCATTCTGGCGAGCTTCTTTAGGGTAATTAAGGTTGCCCACGGACTCAATTTTACGGCGCCAGTTAGCCAGATAGACCGCATCGCTATGGCTTTTTGTGGCGGCGGAAGTCAGTCGTGTAACCCTTGGGCGTTTAGCGTAATCCTGTTGCTGCAATTCCAGTTGTGCTTCGAGGCTGGCGATCTCCAGGCTGCGCGCCAGCAATGACATAGAGCTACCTGGTGCAGGAGGGGGAGGTGTTGATTTTTGTTTTTGTACCGGTGTGTTTGATAGTTTCTTTTCTACCTTGCTGCTGGTAATAATAACCTGTTTTTCAGGGGCTATAACGGTTTCTTCTGCGGCTTCTTTCTCGATGGGAGCCGGGTCACTGGCTATCGCCGGTGTGGGGGTCAGAGCGTTGATTTGCGGCGCTGTCATCGGCTGAAGCGGGGCGGTTTCCTGAATGTTCTGGTGCTGAAAATCAGCCTGTTCCCGGGTGGTTGGCAGGGCTTTTTCTTCTAACTGGCCGCTGCCTTGCTGATCGGCCTGAGCGATAAAGTCAGCTTCCTCCGGGGGCTCATCACTTTGATGTTGCGCCAGCGTGATTTCCAGAGTCTGGGCCGGAGGTGATTTAGGCGATACAGCAAATCCGACACCCAGAATAGCGGCGGCATGCACAGCCACTGCCAGAAACAGAGTAAAGCCGAGCCGGTCGGCTGCGGAAACCACAGCGACAGCTTTACTCATGAGCGCTTTCCAGTGCAGGTGTGAACAAGATCAATTTGCCCCTGATTACCCGAGCTTAGCTTCAATCGCATCCATCAGCTGCATACCGATGTCTAAGCCAAACTGGGTGTCCAGTTCGCGGATGCAAGTCGGACTGGTGACGTTAACTTCGGTGAGGTAATCACCGATGACATCCAACCCGGCAAAGAGTATGCCCTGCGCTTTAAGGGTGGGGCCGACTTGAGCGGCGATCCACTTTTCACGTTCGGTAAGTGGTCTGCCTTCACCGCGTCCGCCCACTGCCAGATTACCCCGGGTTTCCCCATTGGTTGGTATGCGGGACAGACCGTAAGGTACCGGTTCACCATCAATCATCAGAATCCGCTTATCACCATCGACAATTTCCGGCAGGTATTTCTGTGCCATGATAGTTTCCTGACCATATTTAGTCAGGGTTTCAATGATCACGCCAAGATTTACCCCTTCCTCCTGAATGCGGAAGATAGAGGCGCCGCCCATGCCGTCTAGGGGCTTGAAAATCACATCTTTAAATTCTGCATGGAATTCGCGTAGCAGGTCGTCACGGCGGGTAACCAATACCGGTGGACAGCATTCTGGGAAGTGAGTGGCAAAAATCTTCTCGTTATAATCTCGTAGTGCCTGGGGGCGGTTAACCATCAAGGTGTTGCCCTGATCTGCCGCTATCTCTAACAGATGAGTGGTGTAGATGAATTCGTTGTCGAATGGCGGATCTTTGCGCATCAGTACCACATCGAGTGTATTGACCTCCTCCACTTGATATTCACCCCGCTCAAACCACTTTTCAGGGTTCATATCGACGGTAAGGGGAGCCATCTTAGCCAGTACTTTGCCGTCCCGAAGGTAAAGGTCTTTCTGCTCCATATACCAGAGCTCCCAGCCTTTATTCTGCGCCGCCCAGAGCATCGCCAGAGAACTGTCTTTTTTGTAGCTGATGGATTCAATAGGATCCATCACAATACCGACCTTTACTGTCATCGAATTGCCTTATTAATCTTTAGATTAAGGGGGATTCTACCCGCCTGTTCAGGTCATCACCAGTGTTACTGCTGCTTCCTGCATTTATCCCAGATCACCCCATAAATACTGCAGTACAGAGAGTGCGGCGACAGGGGCGGTTTCCGTACGAAAAACGCGTGGACCGAACGCGACAGGCTTGAACCCCTGTGTCAGTGCCTGCTCCACTTCGGTTTCACTCAGGCCGCCTTCCGGTCCGATCAGCAACGCGATGGATTCTGGCTTGTCGAAATCACCCAGGGGCTGCTCGGTATGATGGTGTAATACCAGTTTCAGATCAGCCTCTACACTGTTTATCCATTCGTTCAGGGATTGCGGTGCGGTTATTTCTGGGACATCACAGCGCAGACTTTGTTCGCAGGCACTGACCGCCACCTGTTGCCAGTGCTGGCGTCGCTTATCTTGACGCTCGGCATTTAAGCGCACCTCGCAGCGTTCAGTGAACAGCGGCACCATCTGTTGCATACCCAGTTCCGTCGCTTTCTGAATCGCGTAGTCCATTCGCTCCCCACGGGAGACCGACTGTCCAATGGTAACCTTCAAAGGTGACTGTCGCGTGGGTGTTGTTATCTTAGTAATTTGTGCCCGGGCGCTACGTTTTGCCACTTCAGTCAATTCGGCAAAATATTCACAGCCATCCCCATTAAACAGGATTAGCTGATCGCCAGGGCGCATTCTTAAGGCCCTGGAAACATGTTGTGTAGCACCATCACTGAGGTTGAACGTCTGACCTTCAGTAAAGGCCTGCGGTTCGTAAAAACGGGGTGTTCTCATAATTTCAACAGTCTGTATCGAACAAGATTAGGCGTTATTATGCCGTCTTTGGCGGGATAAAAAAAAGGGCAGAGTATTTACTCTGCCCTTTTTTATCTCTGATTAGACGTCAGTCGTTGACCTGCTTGAGTTACAGGCCCGCTGCAGCGCGCAGTTCGTCAGCTTTATCGGTTTTTTCCCAGCTGTAAGCGGTGAACGTTTCGTTACCTACAGTCATTTCGAATGGGTTATGGCCGAAGTGACCGTATGCTGCGGTCTGACGATACATAGGGTGCAGCAGATCTAACATCTGGGTGATCGCGTGTGGACGCAGATCAAAGTGGCTGTCGATCAGTGCAACGATCTTGTCATCTGCGATCTTGCCGGTACCGAAAGTATTGATGGATACCGAGGTTGGATCTGCAACGCCGATAGCGTAGGAAACCTGTATCTCACACTTATCCGCAAGTCCCGCTGCGACGATGTTTTTGGCAACATAACGGCCTGCATAGGCTGCAGAGCGGTCAACTTTTGATGGGTCTTTGCCGGAGAAAGCGCCGCCACCATGACGCGCCATGCCGCCGTAGGTATCAACAATAATCTTACGGCCAGTCAGGCCACAATCGCCTACCGGGCCACCAATAACGAAGTTACCGGTTGGGTTGATATGGAACTTGGTGCTTTTGTCGATCCACTCAGCAGGCAGTGTGTGCTTGATGATCAGCTCCATTACCGCTTCTTGCAGGTCCGGCAAGGATACTTCAGGGTTGTGCTGGGTGGACAGCACAACGGCATCAATGCCGACAGGCTTGCCATTTTCATAACGGAAAGTGACCTGGCTCTTTGCATCCGGGCGTAACCATGGCAGCAAGCCTGATTTACGTGCCTCTGCTTGACGCTCTACCAGTCGATGGGCATAGCAGATAGGTGCTGGCATCAGTACATCAGTCTCGTTACTGGCGTAGCCGAACATCAGCCCCTGGTCGCCGGCGCCCTGATCTTCAGGCTTGGCGCGGTCAACACCCTGATTGATGTCGTGTGACTGCTTGCCGATGATGTTAATTACACCACAGGTTTCACCGTCATAACCCACTTCTGATGAGGTATAACCGATATCGCAGATAACACCGCGGACCAGATCTTCAAGGTCAACCCAGGCAGAGGTCGTAATCTCACCAGAGACTACGGCAACACCGGTTTTAACTAAAGTTTCACAGGCCACACGGGCGTGCTTATCTTCAGCAATAATTGCATCAAGAACCGCATCAGAGATTTGATCGGCGATCTTATCAGGATGGCCTTCGGAAACTGATTCCGAAGTAAACAGGCTATATTCGCTCATTTTGAGTCTTCAATCCTAACTTTAGAGAATAAGGTTTGGCGTCGGGTAACAGACCCGGGTATAAGAATGGAGCGTATTTTAATCCGGTTGCGTCCCGATTGCATGGTCGGTATCTCTGTTTTAGATGATTTTTTTGTCTTTTTAGATGAAAACCACTCATTTTCATTAAATTTCTTCGAAATAGGTTTGATGCTGGCGGACGGTTACGAGAAAATAGCCGCCTATTTTTGATCGGTGCTTCATTCTTAAAAATCTTCACAAGAGATTAAAGAGGAAGTATCAAACACTTTTCAAACTCAATTTGGGTTTTACCCCTGGAGTGAATAAATGTCCTCGCGTAGAGAACTAGCCAATGCAATTCGTGCCCTCAGTATGGATGCTGTCCAAAAGGCCAAATCTGGTCACCCTGGTGCTCCAATGGGTATGGCAGATATCGCTGAAGTATTATGGAATGATTTCCTAAAGCATAATCCAGCGAATCCGCACTGGCTGGATCGCGATCGTTTTATCCTGTCAAACGGTCACGGCTCTATGCTGATATACAGCCTGTTGCATCTGACCGGCTATGACCTGTCTATCGATGACCTGAAAAACTTCCGTCAGCTGCACTCTAAGACGGCCGGTCATCCCGAGTATGGTTATGCGCCAGGTGTTGAAACCACTACGGGTCCGCTGGGTCAGGGTCTTACCAATGCGGTGGGCTTTGCAATCGCTGAGAAATCTATGGCGGCGCAGTTTAACCGCGTAGGTCATGAAATCATCGATCACCACACTTACACGTTCCTGGGCGATGGCTGCCTGATGGAAGGTATCTCCCACGAGGCTTGCTCGCTGGCGGGTACGCTGGGTCTGGGTAAACTGGTTGCCTTCTACGATGACAACGGTATCTCCATCGACGGTGAAGTTGAAGGTTGGTTTACCGATGATACGCCGAAGCGTTTTGAAGCATACGGCTGGCAGGTGATTGCCAACGTTGATGGTCACGATGCTGAGCAAATTAAAGCGGCGATTGAAGCGGCACAAGACAACGAAGATCAGCCTACGCTGATCTGCTGCAAAACCATTATCGGTTTTGGTTCCCCTAATAAGCAGGGTAAAGAGGATTGCCATGGCGCACCTCTGGGTGAAGACGAGATCGCTCTGGCGCGCAAGCAGTTGGGTTGGGAACATGATGCCTTTGTTATTCCTGAAGATATCGCGGCTCAGTGGAATGCACTTGAGGTTGGTTCCGAGCTGGAAAATGAGTGGGAAGAGCGTTTTGCAGAATATAGCAAAGCTTATCCAACTGAAGCCCGTGAGCTGATCCGTCGTTATACCGGTGAACTGCCTGAAGACTTCTCAGCTCAGGCTGATGTCATTATTAAAGAGCTGCAGGAAAAAGGTGAAACTATCGCCTCCCGTAAAGCGTCTCAGAATACCTTGAACGCTTTCGGCCCTATGCTGCCTGAACTGATGGGCGGTTCTGCTGACCTGGCGGGCTCAAACCTGACCCTGTGGTCTGGTTGCAAGGGAGTTACTAAGGATGATGCTTCCGGTAACTACATGTTCTACGGCGTACGTGAGTTTGGTATGTCGGCCATTATGAACGGCATGGCGCTGCACGGTGGCTTTATCCCTTACGGTGCAACCTTCCTGGTATTCATGGAGTATGCTCGTAACGCGCTACGAATGGCCGCTCTGATGAAGCAGCGTGTTATCCATGTTTACACCCACGACTCTATCGGTCTGGGTGAAGATGGCCCTACGCATCAGCCGATCGAACAGATCTCTAACCTGCGCCATACGCCTAACATGAGCTGCTGGCGTCCGGCCGATGCGGTCGAATCTGCAGTGGCTTGGAAATCCGCACTAGAGCGTGCCGATGGCCCGACAGCGATGATCTTCTCCCGTCAGAACCTGCCGCATCAGGCGCGTACTGATGAGCAGCTGGCGAATATCGCCCGCGGTGGATACATTTTGCGCGATACTGCTGGTACGCCGGATGCGATCCTGATTGCGACCGGTTCTGAGGTAGGTCTGGCGATGGATTCAGCTGCAGCGCTTGAAGCTGAAGGCAAGCAGGTACGAGTGGTATCTATGCCATCTACCGATCTGTTTGATAAGCAGGATGCGGAGTACCGTGAAGCGGTTCTGCCGTCTGCTGTGATTGCCCGTGTTGCCGTTGAAGCCGCTCAGGCAGATTTCTGGTACAAGTATGTAGGCCTGAACGGCGCTATTGTCGGAATGACTACCTTTGGTGAGTCTGCTCCGGCCGGTGATCTGTTTAAGCTGTTCGGCTTCACCGTCGAAAATGTTGTCGAAAAAGTAAAGTCTGTTCTGTAAAGGCAGTCTGATAGAAAAGGCCAGCTGCTCTCAGTTGGCTTTTTTGGTTATCGAGGTGGTATGGCATACCGGGTTGCAATAAATGGTTATGGTCGGATAGGGCAAAGCGTCCTGCGGGCTATCTATGAGTGCGGCTATCGTGATCAGCTGCAGGTTGTCGCGATTAATGAACTGTCGGATATTGATACGGTAACCTACCTTACCCGTTACGATACTACCCATGGTCGTTTTCCGTTGCCGGTAGAGCATAATGGCAGTGAGTTGCTGATCAACGGTGATTCCATTCGGGTGCTGAATCAGTCAGAGTCCGCTTCGATGCCCTGGGCTGAGATGGATGTTGACCTGGTGCTGGAGTGTTCCGGCTCGTTCAGTGATCGGTTGACCGCCCAGCAACACCTCGATAGCGGTGCCAAAAAACTACTCTTTTCCCAACCTGCCGGTGCCGATGTTGATGCGACTATCATCTATGGCTTTAACCAGCAGTTATTGTCTTCTGATCAGAGCATTGTGGCGGCGGGTTCCTGCTCTACGAACTGTATTGTGCCGGTGCTGGATCTGCTGCACCGGGAACTGGGTATCATGAGCGGTTTGACCACAACCATACACTCAGCGATGAATGATCAGCCGGTGATCGATAGCTACCACCAGACCGATCTGCGTCTGACACGTAGTGCCATGCACTCCATCGTTCCAGTAAATACGGGGCTGAATAAGGGTATTGATCGTCTATTGCCTGAGCTGGCGGGGCGGTTTGAATCCCTGCATGTTCGGGTGCCGACCATTAATGTGTCGCTACTGGATATCTCCTTGAATGTGGCAGAGTCGACCACTGTTACCCAGGTGAACCAGATTCTGCGCAGCGCAGCTGATGGGCCGTTAAAGGGACTTTTAGGTTATACCGAAGAGCCCCATGCATCGGTAGACTTCAATCGCGACTCCCGATCAGGGATTGTGGATGGAACTCAGACCCGGGTTAGCGGCGGTAATATGATTAAGCTGATGTGCTGGTTTGATAACGAGTGGGGCTTTGCCAATCGGATGCTCGATGTGGCGCAGGGCTGGCTGAACTGTCAGCCTGAGAGTAAGTAATTCCAAAGTATGGCCATAAACAGGCGGTGCTTTAAAATTTTTAGAGACTAGAAAGCAGGAAGTGTTATGAGCGTATTGAAAATGACCGAACTGGATCTGAAGGGCAAACGTGTCCTGATCCGTGAAGACCTCAATGTGCCAGTCAAGGATGGCCAAGTGAGTAGTGATGCCCGGATTCGCGCATCACTGCCAACGATTAAGCACGCGCTGGAAGCGGGCGCAAAAGTGATGCTGATGTCTCACCTGGGTCGTCCGGTTGAGGGTGTCTATGATGACGCTAGCTCTCTGGCGCCGGTTGCTGCGCACCTGAGTAGCCTGCTGGGTCGTGAAGTTCCCCTGGTTCAAGACTGGCTGGAAGGCGGTTTTGAAGTGGCTGAAGGGGACGTTGTTCTACTTGAAAATGTTCGTTTCAATAACGGCGAAAAGAAAGATGATGAAGCGCTGTCTAAGAAGATGGCCGCGCTCTGTGACATCTACGTAATGGATGCTTTCGGCACCGCGCACCGCGCTCAGGCGTCAACCCATGGTGTGGCTAAATTTGCCACTGTTGCCTGTGCTGGCCCATTGCTGGCAGGCGAGTTGGATGCCCTGGCAAAAGCCCTTAAAAACCCTGTGGCACCTATGGCGGCCATTGTGGGTGGTTCAAAAGTATCGACCAAACTGACGGTGCTGGAATCTCTGTCTGATAAAGTTGATCAGCTGATCGTCGGTGGTGGTATCGCAAATACTTTTCTGGCGGCTGCCGGTAAGCCGGTCGGTAAGTCTCTGTGTGAGCACGACCTGATTCCAACCGCGCAAGCATTGATGGCAAAGGTTAATATTCCCCTGCCAGTTGATGTGGTTGTTGCCACTGAGTTTGCTGAAACCGCGACTGCGACGATAAAGCTGGTGGATGATGTTGCTGAAGATGACATGATTCTGGATATCGGCCCTCAGACTGCTGCGAACCTGGCAGAGCTGCTGAAAGAAGCGGGTACCATTATCTGGAACGGCCCGGTCGGCGTATTCGAGTTTGATCAGTTTGGTGAAGGCACTAAAACATTGTCTTTGGCGATTGCTGAAAACAAAGGATTCTCTATCGCCGGCGGCGGTGACACTCTGGCCGCTGTGGATAAGTATGATATCGCTGATCAGGTATCCTATATCTCTACCGGTGGCGGTGCTTTCCTTGAGTTTGTTGAAGGCAAAGTGCTTCCGGCAGTAGCGATGCTTGAATCCCGCGCATAAACGCTATTGCGCTCAGGATTTCTGCGTTAAAAGTTGGCTTAGAATGCTCACCTACTAAAGTAGGCTCCGCTTCTGCACCAACTTTTGCCTTGAACTCCAGTCGCTCATAACGCGTTTAATTAAAGCGGCAGCGCTTAAAGTGGCTTGGTTAAAAGCTGACTAAGCATGCTCATGCCGCTTTAATATCTAAAGTATACTAACGAGCAGCTGATCTATCGGGCTGCTTAAGATAGAATTTATAGCCGCGAACAGGCTTAATTTTAAAAAGGTGAAGATATGGCTCTTATCAGTATGCGTCAGCTGCTGGATCATGCCGCTGAGCATGACTACGGTATCCCAGCGTTTAACGTGAACAACCTGGAACAGATGCGCGCCATCATGGAAGCGGCGAACAAGACCAACTCACCGGTTATTGTTCAGGCTTCAGCGGGTGCTCGTAAGTATGCGGGTTCTAATTTCCTGCGCCATATGATTCTGGCAGCGATTGCTGAATTCCCGCATATCCCTGTGTGTATGCATCAGGATCACGGAACGTCCCCTTCGATCTGTCAGCGGTCTATCGCGATGGGCTTTTCATCAGTGATGATGGATGGCTCTTTGATGGCCGACGGCAAGACGCCTTCTGACTACGAGTACAACGTCGATGTTACCCGTCGTACAGTTGAGATGGCGCATGCCTGCGGTGTGTCTGTTGAAGGTGAGCTGGGTTGTCTGGGTTCGTTGGAAACCGGTCAGGCCGGTGAAGAAGATGGTGTGGGTGCAGAAGGTACGCTGTCTCAAGAGCAGATGCTGACCGATCCTGTAGAAGCGGCAGACTTTGTGAAGCAAACCGGTGTTGATGCGTTGGCGATTGCTTGCGGTACTTCACACGGTGCTTACAAGTTTACCCGTCCACCTACCGATGACATTCTGGCGATCGACCGTATTAAAGCGATCCATGCAAGTATCCCTAACACCCATCTGGTTATGCACGGTTCATCATCTGTTCCACAGGAATGGCTGGCGATCATTAATGAGTTTGGTGGTGAGATCCCTGAGACCTACGGTGTGCCAGTTGAGCAGATCGTCGAAGGCATCAAGCACGGCGTACGCAAGGTTAATATTGATACTGACCTGCGTCTGGCGTCTACCGGAGCAGTGCGTCGCTTCCTGGCGCAGAACCCATCTGAGTTTGATCCCCGTAAATTCCTCAAAGTGACTATGGATGCGATGAACGATATCGTAACCGCCCGCTACGAAGCTTTCGGCACGGCTGGTCATGCAGATAAGATCGTACCGATCTCACTGGAAGATATGGCGGACAAATACGGTCTATAAGACGCTTATAGGGCAGGAGCTAGCGGCTAGACGTCGCTACGCGACTTGCTAGAAAAAGCTCAAAGCCGCGAACTGCTAATAAGCAGTTCGCGGTTTTTTTAGTTCTAGCTACTAGCAAGCGCGCAGCGCGTCTAACAACTAGCCACTGTTCAAACCTCTTCTTCCTCAATCACTTCGCTTTCCTGCTGCGCCAGCTTTAGCCATTCCTGACAAGCAGGCAGTGCCAGTATTCGGTCGCAATAGGCCTGCAGTTGTTCGGGCAGCTTGACGCCATAGCCGGTTAGCCGGAAGACAATTGGCGCATAGAAGGCATCGGCGATACCGAAGTCTCCGTATAGGAACTGATCTGAACCGCTTTGGGTCAGGGCTTCGCGCCATAGAGTACTGATGCGGTCTATATCCTGTTGAACCTCAGCCGAAATAACAAAGTTATCCACATGACGACGGCAGTTCATCGGCAGTTCGTTACGCATGGCCATGAAACCCGAGTGCATCTCTGAACAGCTGCTGCGGGCATGGGCGCGTAACACTGGATCGTTTGGCCAGCCTTTGTTGTGCAGGTGTTGTTCGCTGATATATTCACAGATTGAGAGTGAATCCCAGATGGTTGTCTCGTTATCCAACAGTACTGGTACTTTGCCAGCCGGATTGTACTCTTTGATCCGGTCAGAAAATCCGGGAACGTACAGCGAAACACGCACTGTATCAAAATCTAAATCAAATTGACGCAGCAGCAGCCAGGCCCGCAGAGACCAGCTTGAATAGTTGTGATTACCGATAACCAGTTGCATGGTTGGATTCCTTTTCCTGTTTGAAGCGGATTGATTTAGGCCCAAGTCTGTCGCTTAATGGTGCCTCTCTCAAACGAATTAATCTGATAACAGGTATCAATACCCTTGATGTTAGATCATGAATTGCTTCGCAGCTTTATCGCGGTTGTCGATACCGGCAGCTTTACCCGGGCCGCGGCACAAGTGTTTCGCACTCAGTCGGCGATCAGTATGCAGATGAAACGGCTTGAAGAGCAGCTGGATAAAAAGTTGTTTCTGAAAGAGGGGCGCGAGCTGCAACTGACCGATGATGGGTTGAAGTTGGTTAGCTACGCCCGGCGAATCATGAAGCTGCATGACGAAGCTCTGGGGGTGCTGGCGGCGGATACCGATTCGCGTCCGTTATTGTTAGGCTGCCCGGATGATTACGCTACCGGTGTGTTGCCACAGCTGCTGTCGGAGATTCAGAAACAGCTGCCGGGTCTGCAGGTGCAAGTGCGAACGGGTTCCTCGGCACAATTGCGGGAACTTATCGATAAAGGTGAACTGGATCTGTCGATCCTTACCCGGCGCCCTGAAACCGAAGAAGGTTATCTGTTACTGCAGGATAAAGGCGTCTGGGTGGCTCCGGCGGAGGGCTTTATCCTGCCTGATAAAAAGATACGGCTGGTATTGGTCGAGCCCGACTGCAAATTTCACAGCACCGCTGTGGATGGTTTGATAAAACAGGGCTGGCCCTACGAGGTAAGTTGTATCAGTGGTAACTGTGCCTTGCTGATTGAGCTGGTGCGTCGGGGGGAGGTAGCGACGACGCTTTCATCTTGCTGTGTGCCGCCGGATCTGTATCGGGTGCCTGATGAGATTGGCCTGCCGGAGTTGCCAACGGTTGAAATTGTGTTGCAGTCGGCAGCGCGTCCCCATCGGGATCTGGGCGCAGACCGTATCGCATCGCTGGCTGAAAAAACCGCTCAGCAGTTAAAATAGCTGGGGAGGGGGTTGATCGTACTGTCTTTAATAGCCCGGTGGCGTTGATTCAATATGATCGAGACGGATGCGAAATTGATTAGCGTCTTGATCGGCGGCAACCAGAAACTCCTCACTATTTTTGATAGAAATAGTGAGAAAACGGAGTTTTTGCCGATGAATATGACCGTCATCGTCGCGCCAGATCACGCTGTCTATAAGATTGCGCATACAGGCTAGTTCATAACTGTCATGTAGTGCACATTGGATCGGAATGTATTCGCTCATTAGAAGAGCATAGCAGAGACTTCAGTCTTTGCCGGGCTCTGAGGCGTTATTTAGCTCATTCAGAATCGCCTGTACGGTTTCATAACAGCAGCCGCAAGAGGTGTTGATGAAGGTGGCAGCGCGCACCTCTTCGATTGTCTTCAGTTTTTGCCGACGAACCGTCTCAATGAATGCTTGTTTACGGATATATCGACAGGGACAGACACTGCTGTCATCGGTGGTCTGTGTTGCCGGGTGCACGGTGGTATTCATGTTGTTCACTATCCCTACTCAATCTCTATTAAAAGAGAACCAGATAACGACTTGGTTTAGTAGAGAATAGTGAAAGACCTGGCGTTTGTCGTTTCAACTATGGGTTAATAATCTGTCCGGGAATATATCAACTGTGCGCCAGCTCCTCCGATAGTTTCAGCGGTGCTGAAGGCTCAGTGACTCGCTTCATCGATGGCCATTCAAGCAGCTGCAGTTTGCCACTGTCAGTCTCGACCAGGGCGGTGCAGTGCTCAACCCAGTCACCATCATTACAGTAAAGTATGTCTTTCAGGTGGGTAAAACCGGCCTGATGGATATGCCCACCGATATAGCCATCCAGAGATTGGCGGCTGGCTTCGGTACAGGCCGCTTCCTGAAAACGCTCGATATAGCGTTGCGCGGTACTGAAACGCTGCTTGATCATCCCTGCCAGTGAACGGTAGGGCAGCTTCAACCACTGGCGTAGTTTGTTGTAGTTGCGATTGAGCCACAACAGTAGTTGATGCCCCCGGTCGCCGAGTACCAGCATGACCGGATGGATACGCACATGGCCATCAAACTCGTCCCCGTGGGAGACCAGAAAGCGCCGACCATCACGGGTTTTGTGAATCGCTTTGCGGCGTACCAGAAACTTGCCCAGCTTCAAGCCGCAGATCTTACGCATCGGCGCATCATGATTACCGGGAATATAGATAATCTCACAGCCATCTTTCGCCATCTGCCAAAACTGGCCGATCAGCAGTTGCTGATCCTGAGGCAGAACTGCCTTCTTGCGCATTGCCGTCAGATCGATGATATCGCCAACCAGATAGAGCTTTTTCGGGGCAAGTGCTGTTAGGGCTTCGCTTAGGAGTTTAGCCTGACAATCCGGGGTGCCCAGGTGAATGTCTGAGATAAACATGGTGTGGATCGGCTGCATATCAGTGTCCATCAATCCGTTTTTGGCAGTATGGCGGGTAAAAATGACAACCCGCTTTCAGAAAGATGAACAGATGATTACAAGCCCGAGTCAGACGACTAGAATAGGCGCCATGACTACTCCTTCAAAAAATTGGCAGCAGAGACTGCATCAGCTGGATCAACAGCTCTCTGCCACCGCTGAACTTTGGCGGCCTCAGCCGTTTAAGCAGCAGCGGCCGGCGTGGTGTCATAGTTATCCACAGCTGACCCAGGCATTACTGGATCTGGATGATCAGCAACTGCAACGGTTCAGCCGCAATCCTGATGCGTTGGTGGAGTGGATCGGACACTACCTACCCCAGGTCGCGCAATTAGATGCGCTCAGCCGGTTACCCAAACGTACCCCCTCAGAGTATTTGTCACCGGAGAACCGTTTCTTTAATGGCATGCCGGGCCGCAAGCGTACCCAGATAGAAGCCTTTGCCTCCCATGTGGGTTCAGTGACCTCACCGATACTGGAATGGTGTGGCGGCAAAGGACATCTGGGCCGTTTATTGGGAATGGCCGGTGATCAGCCGGTGACTACGCTGGAACTAAACCCCGAACTCTGCCGGGCCGGGGAGCAACAGGCGCAGCGGTTTGGACTATATCAATCATTCACAGAGGTCGATCTGTTACAGCCGGGCCTGGAACTGAATGTGACCGACCACCACGGCGTTGCCCTGCATGCCTGCGGTGAACTGCACCGATCATTACAACGTCGCGCGGTGACCCATGGGATGGCCGCACTGGATATCGTCCCCTGTTGCTATGCGTTTGGCGTTGAACAGCAGTACCAACCCAGAACCCAGGGCCTGTCGCTTCAACTGAGTCGGGATGATCTGCGTCTGGCGGTGACTGAAACCGTCACAGCGGGTCAGGCCGAAGTGACCAGCCGTGACCGGGAGATGGCCTGGAAGCTCGGTTTTGTTGAACTGCGTAACCGAATTATTGGGAATCAGGCCTATCGCACCATGAAACCGGTGCAAAAACAGTGGCTGAAACTGAGCTTTAGCCAGTTCTGCCAACAGCTCGCCGATCGTGAGGCCTTGAGCCTTCCCGCGGATACTGACTGGGCTGAACTTGAAGCCTTCGGTTGGCAGCGGTTTAGCGAGGTGATGCGGCTATCATTGCTGCGTAACTGTTTCCGTCGTCCGATAGAACTCTGGCTGGTTCTGGATCTGGTAACCGATCTTGAAGCCCACGATTATCAAATTGAGCTGGGCACTTTTTGCGATCGGGCAGTGACTCCGCGTAATATTATGTTGTCAGCCCGAAAGCGAGTAAACAGTATGGTCAGCAGCAGTGAAATCCATAGAGTCGTTAACAGTGGAATCTGATCAACAACTGATCGCCCGGGTTAAAGCCTGCGATCTCTGCCTGCCGCACCTGCCCGATGGTGTCAGGCCGGTGATTCAGTTTGACCCCCAGGCAAAAATCCTGATTGCAGCCCAGGCCCCTGGTCGGCGAGTACACGAAACCGGTATTCCCTTTAACGACCCCAGTGGTGATCGGCTACGTAACTGGATGGGCATTACCCCCGAAACCTTCTACGACGCCAAGCAACTGGCGATTCTACCGATGGGGTTCTGTTACCCGGGCACCGGCAAGTCCGGCGACCTGCCACCGCGCAAAGAGTGCGCCCCTCAGTGGCGACAACAATTGATGGACCGGCTGCCTAATCTGCAACTGATACTGGTGATTGGCCAGTATGCACAAGCCTGGCATCTGGAAGAAAAGGGGTCTGTCACTGAGATAGTCTCTCGCTGGCGCGAGCATGCCCCTGATGTTTTTCCGATGCCGCATCCCAGCCCTAGGAACAATATCTGGTTGAAGCGAAACCTCTGGTTTGAGGAGGAGTTGGTGCCGGAATTGCAAATGCAGGTTAAGCGGATATTAGAACGGTAGGAGGCGCATTAGTATGCCCTCTGGGTACCTTGCGTTGATTTCTTTGCTGATGGTTTGTCTGTTCTTTCCTTGCCTAAGTTATCCATTGCTTCTTGTTCCGCTCTCGCCAATCGTTTCTTGTGAAAAGAGAGTAGACCTTTCAACAGCTAAAGGTTTTAACAATCTAAAGCCGCGCCCGCTATTGGGCCGGCTTCGCTAGGCTTTTTGCTTATAAACGGCGCTGTGACGGGCGAAGCCTGAACCGCTTCAGCTGGCCCGAAGGGTAGCCGCTTGCGGCTATAAACTCGCCCTTAGACAGTTCTCACTTAATCCGTTTCTAAGCTGCAATGCTCGGCTGCACAGAGGGGGAATCAATCCGTGCCGTATTTAGGCTAGGTGCTTTGTGTTATTTTTTACTCTGCGCCCAAATGTTCCTATTTGGAAATCTGAAATCAGATTCGCATTCGAGGTACATCATCGGGATCGAGCTTAAGTTCGATCAACAATGGCTTATCACGTTGTTCTATCGCAACAATCGCTGCATCAAGGTCTGCTTCTGACTGAACTTCGATCCCCTGTCCACCCAAGCTTGACGCAATTTGAGCAAAAGAGGGCCATTCAAACATTGTTAGTCCAGGATCCATATCACGGTCAACGAACTGGATATGTTCTGCCCCGTAGGCCGAGTCGTTACATACAATGACGATAAGATCACGCTTTAAGCGCACCGCTGTATTAAACTCATTGATGCCGCCCATCATAAAGCCACCATCGCCCGTAAAAACAATCACCGGTCGATCTTTCACAGCCAGACTCGCCCCGATTGCAGCCTGAAGACCTAAGCCAATGGATCCAAAGTGTGCGGTCACTATGAAACTCTGTGGATCAGGTGCTGAAATTCGACACCAAACCTCAGTCATAAACCGCCCGCCATCAGTGGTTAGAACTCGATTTTTCGGCAGAGCCTTTTCGAGCTTCTCCAGTGCTTTAATATAATTTACGCTTCCATCCACCCCGCTTTTAGCCGGAGTAGCCGGATGCTTATTGAGGGAGAAAGGTTCCAGTTCACGGGTAAATTCACTGGGCGGAATTTCCGCTTCATCCAACCAGAAAATAATATTTTCGGCAGTTAGCTTCGCATCGGCCGCCAACGCTACGGTAGGATGAAAGTTTTTACTGATTTCGGTGATATTTTGATTAATTTGAATGATGCGTTTGTCTTTAACCAGCTTTCCTCGGTCAGTCGTGAAGTGATGCAAACTGGTGCCAAAACAGATAATGCAGTCCGACTGAGCGATTAGCTCATAGGCTTGCGGGGTGCTTAATGTACCGAAGATATCCATATTGAATGGGTGTTCATTGAACAGGCCTTTAGCTTTTAACGTGGTCGCCAGCGGAATTTCTAAACGATCAGCCAATCGGATAATGCTATCTTTGGCGTGGACCGCTCCACCACCTGCAAGAATGATAGGACGTCGTGCCGATGCGATCATACCGATGGCATCGTCAAAGTCATTACCCTCTGGAACCATGGCTGGCGCATTAAAGACCGGGAAGGTCCGTTTCTCATGCTTGGTTTCTTCCCACATGAAATCTGCGGGCATATTCACCACTATTGGGCGCGCCTCAGCACGCGCCCGATAGAAAGCATCAGCGACATCGTAGGAGGCAGTCTCCGGTGAGCGAATCTGCACAAAGCCGGCGCCCGTGGTTTTGACCAGTGCCCGTTGGTCTATATTTTGCAAATTCTGCGTTTGAGATACCGGCGTATCCCCACAAAGGAGCACCATAGGCATATGGGATCGCGCACCCTCAACTAAAGCCGTTATGCAGTTGGTTAACGCTGGGCCGTGGGTCACGGTAGCCACACCGACCTTGCCTGATATTTTTGAGTACGCCAGGGCCATTAACACAGAGCTACCTTCGATGGCTGCGGGTATAAATTTCCCCCCGCAGTGACGCACGTAATGATCGACCATAAATAGATTGGCATCTCCCATGAGACCAAACATAGTATCGATGTCGTGATCGAGTACTGACTGTGCGATGGATTGGTAAACATTGGATGTATCGTTATTCATGACGACCCTTAGCCTTTCTAACAGCGACAACTAAATTTAATGACTATATTAAGCAGTTTAAGTGGAATGGGTTTTCTTTTTTTTACCATTTTTTCCATATAAATGGTTAAATTATTCGATAATTAGTTGTTGAGAGGAAATATACTTCAAATGCAGTTAACTCCACGAGATCGATTGATTTTAAAGTTGCTAGCGACAGATAGCCGCACACCCAACGCCGACATTGCAGATCGCGTGGGAATTTCGCATTCGGCCTGTTGGAGGAGAATCAAGGCACTCGAGGAGGCTGGAATTATAAGCCGATACGGTATCGTACTAAACGAGGATAAGGCGGGTCTGAATTTTCGCGCCATTGTGATGATAACCCTATCCAAACACGAGCCAGAGTCTGGATCTGTGTTTGAACAAGCCATGGCAGAGTGTGATGCTGTTGTGGATTGTTTCGCGACAACCGGCAACGATGACTACAATATGCACGTCGTCTGCGAGGACATTCAGGCCTACAACGAATTCTTGGAGAAGTCCCTATTCAAATTGGGTTTGGTAGAAACCGTTCAAACCAACGTCATACTCAAGCAAATAAAACGGCGTGGATTAGGGTTTTGATAAAAGCAGTTTCTGGATCGCAACTGAGAGTGCGTGCTTGCTCGACGCGGCTTCGCCGCTTGCTAGTTGCTCGAAAAAGCAAAAGAAGGCATTAGCTCTCATTATTTGTTGTAGGAGCCGTGTTCTCACGGTGATTTAGGTTCTGATATTTGGGTGGTTTATTTCATTGCCTAAGTGATCCATTACTTTCTGTTCCGCTCTCGCCGATCGGGTCAAGACCTTTCAACAGCTAAAGGTCTTAACAATCTAAAGCCGCGCCCGCTGTTTGGTCGGCTTCGCCGACTTCCCTGCGCGTTTCGCTTAGAAACGGCGCTGTGGAACTCGCCCAAAAAACGGGCTCAGACAGTCCTCGCTCAATCCGTTTCCAAGCTGCAATGCTCGGCTGCACAGAGGGGAACTCATCCGTGCCAGCCTGTTAATCAGCAAATTTGAATGATTTTCATATACGGTGAATGAGTGTGTTAATCAATGACTCTGACCCATTGATTGGATTCTAGGTTCGGTTTATTTATCTGCAAAGTACAAAACCTGACTCCTGGAAACTCAACGGGGTGTTTTCCAGGCATTGACGATATAGCTGGCTAAGGCATTACCCGCAGGACCCAGTTCCTTTCGATGTTCGAAGAGTAATTGATATTCTCCAAGCTCAGGCAGGTCCCATTTAGCATCTACCTGAACAAAGGGGGCTTTCATATGACTTTGTGGTAGTGGTGCAATGGCCAGGTCTGCCTCCATCGCTGCTTGCATGCCAGAGCTTTGGTCGCAGGCATAGGCGATACGGTATTCAATACCTTGTTTGTCTAATGCTTCGAGGGCCATCGTACGCCAACAGCAGCCACGGCTGGCAACAGCGAGAGGAAGGGGGTGGCTTTCTACCGCCAGACCACCGCTTCGGGTAGCCCAGATGAGTGGCTCGGTAAATACAACCTCACCACGCCTGGGATCCTGGCCTACATTTCCAGCCGTTAACAACGCCATATCAAGCTCACCCGAGTCTAATCGTGACAACAGTTCTGTACTGCTACCAGCGATGACATTAACGGCTACCGCGGGATGAGACCGGGCGAACTGTGCCAGCACCCTCGGCAGAACGCTGTTGGCGATATCTTCTGGAGACCCAAAACAGACCGTTCCTTCGATGCTGGGGGCTACAAACTGGCTGACGGCCTCTTGATTTAGCTTCAGTAAACGACGGCTATAGCTGAGTAATACCTCGCCTTCCGGGGTTAAACGAACCTGTCTCGCTTCGCGTAGAAACAAGCTTTTACCCAGGGTTTCTTCAAGACGCTTGATCTGCATGCTGACCGCGGCCGGAGAGCGAAAAACCTGCTCAGCCGCGCGGGTAAAGCTACCACTTTCTGCAATTGCGACAAAAGATCTTAATAGGTCGAACTCTAATAATGGAGGCGAGGTTGCAAGCATAGCGATAACCAGTGTTAAGTTTTTCTTAATCCTTGCTTTAGTATTTTTAGTTTGTTTAAACAATGTCTGGGGGCCAGTATCTATTCCGAGGTCGCGACTCATTCAACAGTTTTAATCATTTTCACCGCTGGAGGCTGGTGGTGAATAGAGGAGTATCGCTATGTTGTGCCATGAAATGAGGACTACAAAAACATCGACCACTATTCTTCAATCAATTGAAGATCGGGTCAGCTCCAGGCTTCGTTCGTTGCCGTTCATTCAGGCCTTAAAAGATTGGTATGCAGGCTATTGCCGCCGACAGGTTTTAATCGACTTGCTTCGTTATGATGATCACATACTTGAGGATATGGGCCATACCCGGCAGGAGTTATTAGCGATATCGAAGCTGCCTTTGAGTACCGATGCTCACGAGGTTTTAAGGGAGTTGAAGGCGCTTAGATCGCAATGAAGAGGCGTGAGTTGCTGGTGGTTCGTTGCTCGAAAAAGCAACAGAGGAGGTGGGTTTAAGCAGAAGTTTCTTAACAATTATTGTGGGAGACGTGTCCTTCCCCAGATTCTAGGTTCGGTATATTGTCGTAATCGCGATGAGGGCATCGCTCCTACAGGAAGGCTGGCTTGTTGTAGGAGCCGTGCCCTCACGGCGATTCAGGCTCTGATGTTTGGGTGGTTTATTTCATTGCCTAAATGATCCATTACTATTTGTTCCGCTCTCGCCGATAGTTTCTTGTGAAAAGTGAGGGGATATGTCCGTGCTAGACCATTCTTCAGTCATCTTGAATGGTTTGCTAATTTTAAGACAGACTCAAGTAAAAGGGCTCTGATCCCTTTAACTCCCTATAACCTGCCGTTGTTACTGGGAGGAAGGGTGGCAACGATTACACTGTAAGCGGCTGCTCCGATAGGAAAAAATGCACTGAACACCACTGCTCGTCGGTGGTGTTCAGGCTAAGAAATGGAACAACAGCAGGCGTTGTTCCACAGGCTGATCGGAGGGGTGTTGAAGCGCCTCTTAATTACTTGTAAGTCAAAGCGCTCTGGTCGAAGAGTGTTAGTCAAATATCTCTGGCTGTATCGGCTCCATCCCTAGTATCAGATCCCGATAGTGTTGTGGTACTGCGGCTTTGCAGTTCTTTTCATAATCCACGCATACGACGACAGCATCGCCTTCTGCGGCTACCGCATTGTGCTCTGGGCTCCAAACCAGATGTTCCATAGTAAAGCGATCTTCTTCCAGACGAGTGATCCGGGTCGCTGAGATCACGTTGCCAGGAAAGGTCAGGGGGATCCGATAACGGATCCGGCTGTCTCTTAAGATCGGGCCAATACCGCTCTCTTTCATTACGTCCAGATACTCACAATTTCCGAAATATGCCATGCGGGCACTTTCAAACCAGCGCAGATAGACCAGATTGTTCACGTGTTGAAAGGCATCCATCTCACCCCATGCAATGGGTATCTCCAGTTGTACCGGGAATCGTTCTAGAATTTCGCTACCCATAATGGCCTCATGTTTTTTTCATGTTCTACCCGATCTATTTAGGCTGAATTTTAAGAATAAGTGAAATTTTTAATTATTATTCTTTCTATAAATTTAATTTATAGTAGTGATGAAAAGAGATGATTTCTCATCAGATATCGCTGAGCTTAAGCTGATATCAAGTCATTGGAGGCGGTTTGATGGAAATTCGACAGATACGTTACTTTCTGGCGGTACAGGAAACAGGCAGTTTCACTAAAGCATCGGAGAAAATGTTTGTGACTCAACCGGCGCTTTCAGCCGCAGTTAAAACGCTGGAGCAGGAGCTAGGTGTAGAACTGCTAAGGCGTAGCCATAAGCAGGTTACTTTGACGCCGGCCGGCCGACGGTTTCGGGACCGGGCCTTTGCAATACTAGCTGAATGTAATGCTGCCAAGAGCGAACTGAAGGCGGAACAGCATCCCCGTCAGCTACGTATAGGCGTGCTGGATACCTTGAATACTCCACCGATTAATCAGCTACTGCATGAGTTTCATACCAGTTATCCGGAGATAGAACTGCACCTTCATTCCGGAAATAAGCTGGAACTGGCTAATAAGATAGGACAGAACAAAGCAGACCTGCTGTTGACCTCGCTGTCCGGGGAAGACAGCTCAGAAACTCAGTTGCCACTCTATCAGGAACGATTCCAGTTGATGGTATCGCGACAGCATGAACTGGCTAACCGGGCCAGTGTGCGGCTGGCTGATCTACACGGTTTGCCCTTCGTCCTGCGTAAAAACTGTGAAGTTTTGAACGAGGGAAAGCGGGTGTTTTTGGCGGAGCAGGCGCAGCCACATATTACCTGTCGCACCGATAATGATTCATGGGCACTAACCATGGTGCGGAACAACCTGGCCGCAGCAATACTGGCTGAAACGGTAATAGAAGAAGGTACGGTCAGTATTCCTATCGTGGATTTTGGTCTGGTGAGAACGGTCGCTTGTGTCTGGCGTGAGCATTCAGAACAGGAGACTGTACAAACATTTACCGCCTTTGCCGCCCAGGATAGCTGGCGAGGGTTGGCTAAGGTGGTTTGACTAACGACTTTAGAGAATAAAGATGCTTTATCTGTCGGGGGGGGGCACGGCCCCTACAGGGCGGCTGGCTTGCTGTAGGGGCCGTGCCCCCACGGCGATTTTTTTGGTTTCTATCCTGATGGTTAGTCAGTTCACTTCCTTGCAGCAGTAATTCATTATTTCTTGTTCCGCTCTCGCTGAGCGTTTCTTATGAAAAGAGAGTAGACCTTTCAACAGCTAAAGGTCCTAACAATCTAAAGCCGCGCCCACTGTTGGGTCGGCTTCGCCGACTCCCCTGCGCGTTTCGCTTAGAAATGGTCTGCGACAGGCGAAGCCTGAACAGCTTCAGCTGGCCCGAAGGGTAGACGCTTGCGGCTATAAACTCGCCCAAAAAATGGGCTCAGACAGTCCTCGCTCAATCCGTTTCCAAGCTGCAATGCTCGGCTGCACAGAGGGGAACTCATCCGTGCCAGCCTGTTAATCAGCCAATTTGAATGGGCTTCATTTTTAAGGCACACTCAGGTAAATGGATATGTAAATCAAAGAGGGTTATCCCATTGATTTAGAAAGCCTTCCATGGAGCGTTGCCATCGGCTGCGGGTTCGATCTTTTAAATCATATTTCTAACGCGATAAATTTCAAGGACGCTCAAGATGATCACCCTAAACACTTCTATTGCGTTTAATGACACACTGCCTGAAGAGGTCGACGTGGTGGTTATTGGCGGCGGCGTCATCGGTATATTCTCCGCCCTGAATATTGCGCGTTCAGGCCTTAGCGTTATGGTCATCGAAAAAGGTCGAATTGCCGGTGAGCAGTCGTCACGAAACTGGGGTTGGATCAGGCAGCATGGTCGTGATGCTGCAGAACTGCCCATCATGATGGAAGCGTCGCAGCTCTGGGAATCGATTGATAAGGAAGTTAAAGGCCGCACCGGGTTGAAGCGTGTGGGGGTGATGTATCTTTCGCAAACCGAAGCGGATCAGGTGAAACGCGAAGAGTGGCTGAGTATTGCCGCAGCCCATAGCGTTGATACCGTAGCATTGACTAGCGCTCAACTTGAGCAACATATTCAACTCGACCCGCAAACAAAAAACTTTTGGGCCGGGGCGACCTATACCGCCAGTGATGCCCGGGCAGAACCCTGGGAGGCGATTCCTGCTGTAGCAGAGTTAGCCCACAGCGAAGGTGTTCTTATCCGAGAGAATTGCGCCGTGCGTACACTGGATATCGAAGCCGGCCAAATCACCGGGGTTATTACTGAGGCTGGCCGCATCAAAACATCTCAAGTTGTCGTCGCGGGGGGCGCATGGTCATCACTGTTTCTGCGCCGCCACGGTATCAATATCCCGCAGTTGTCGGTACGCGCATCCGTGGCCAGAACAGCCCCGCTTAAAAGCATTACCACCACGAGTTTTGCGGATAAAAAACTGGCGGTGCGCCGACGTAATGACGGGGGCTACTCCCTCGCACTCACCGATTCCCATGATCACTTTATAGGCCCTGATTCGTTTCGTTTATTACCTAAGTGGCTAAAAACGGGACTACAAAATCTCCACGAAATCAGGCCCTGGATGAACGAAGTCGCTAACTCACCGGATGCCTGGCGAGTCGAACGCCACTGGGCGGCCGATGAGGTAAGTCCTTTTGAACTCACCCGCATGCTCGACCCGGCTCCTGCCAAAGGTAAAGTCAAAGTGATGCAACAGCGCTTTGCGCAACGCTTCCCACAAATTGGCGAGCCTAAAATACTGGATGCCTGGGCGGGAATGATTGATGCGATGCCTGATATTGTGCCCATCGTTGATAGGGTGCCTGATTTTGAAGGGCTTATCGTTGCCACAGGGATGAGTGGGCATGGTTTTGGTATTGGGCCGGCGTTTGGGCGAATTGTTTCTCAGATTGTGAATAGGGAAGAGAGCGAGCATGATTTGTCGCGGTTCCGATTCTCTCGTTTTTCAGATGGTAGTGCGTTAGATATTGGGCCCAATGTTTAGGGGCCGTAGCTAGACCGCAATGAAGAGCACATTGCTTGCTCGACGCGGCTGCGCAGCTTGCTAGTTGCTCGAAAAATCGTAAAGCTGAAGAAGAGGGCATTGGCTCTCTTTTTTGTTGTTGTAGGAGTCGTGCTGATATGCCCTCTGGGTACCTGCGTCGATTTCTTTTCTGATGGTTTTCTGTTCTTTTCATTGCCGCTGTAATTCGTTTCTTTCTGTTCCGCCTTGCTGGGCGGGTCAAGACCTTTCAACAGCTAAAGGTCTTAACAATCTAAAGCCGCGCCCGCTGTTTGGTCGGCTTCGCCGACTACCCTGCGCGTTTCGTTTTCCAATGACATGGGAAAAACTCGGTTGCTTCGCGCCCTCAAACAGTTCCCCATGCTATTCATTGAAAAACTCCAATGCTCGGCTGCACAGAGGGGGAATAAGTCCGTGCCAAATTGTTAATCAGCCCATTTGAATGGTTTTCATATTTAAGGCACACTCAGTGAATGGGTATGTGAATCAATGACTCTGACCCCATTGATTTTGGATTAAATACATAAGGATTTGTTGAGTGTCTAAATATCATTTAGAACATGCTAAATATTCAAAATGGCTTAAGTCCCATACTTTTGAAAATTGTAAGTTAGACCGGAAAGAGTATGGTCACTTTATTGCAGATTATATCTCCGGTGAAAAGGATGGCTTCGTACTAAATATTAATGGCGCATGGGGTTCAGGTAAGACTGAATTTCTAAAACGCTTGTATACACTTTTCATAAATAAAAGAACTCCTACTATCTACATAAACGCTTGGGAAAGTGATTTTTCAAAAGATCCTCTGACAGTCGTGACAAGTGAGCTTTTAGAACAATTATCTCTTTTTAATGAAAACATTGGTGAGGATCTCAAGACAGTAAAGTCGCTATTAGGAAGAGTGATTAAGGGCTCTTTCTATGGAGCGGCAGGATTCACAACACATAAACTTCTTGGTGATGCCACAATTGGGTCTGACTTGGCTAAGGAGCTATTAAACGATGAAAGCTCTATAAAGTTTATAGATGAATTAAAAGGTTCTTACCTTGTGCAGACAAGTGCTATCTCTGAGATTCGGATTCAGCTTGGTCAATTAGCTGAAGTCTTAGGAAATACTCGAGAAGCACAGCTGCCAGTAATTGTTTTAGTTGATGAGCTTGATCGATGTCGACCTGACTATGCAATAGAAATGCTGGAGGTGATTAAACATTTTTTCCATACAAAAAACTTTGTTTTCATAATTGCCACTGATACTAAACAATTATCTAATTCTATGAACGCAGTATACGGAAACAAGTTTGATTCTATAAAATACTTGCGCCGTTTTTTTGATAGAGAGGCAACTCTACCTAAGCCGGATATAGAACACTATTTAGACATTAAAAATTTCAGCCTTGAAGAGGCTAATAGTTCTCCAAATATAACTATCGCCCCAGGCTTGGTAACTGATAACGCTCAGACCTTGCAGAAATATGTTAGCTATTTCATCCGGGCATATGATTTAGAGATTCGTGATCTAGACCAAATTCTTGCAAAGCTTGAGTCATGCTTAAGATCAATTATTTCGACCGGAGAGAGAGACAAAAGCCCTCAGTTAATTGATTTTTTATGCTGTTAACGGCACTTCTAGAACACCATTTATCACTTACTAGTTTCGATGAAAGAACAGATAAGAACAAACTTCAAAGCGAAGTACCCAATGATATTCCAATTGTTTATGATTTAAGCATATCGACTATAACGTCGATGAGCCTACTTTTTTCAAGCTTACACCATCACAACGCTGTGCCTGGGTTTAGCCGGCGTCAAAATGATAGATATAAAATGGTCGGTTTTAATGACTTTGAGGATCGTTCGGGTAACCTCTCAAATGATAAAAGGGAATTTTTAAATAGTTATATTAATGCTTTGAATACTCGTTCTTCTAACGCATCGACAAAGCACTGGCTTTGGTCTAATTATCAGAAGCTAGTTATGCTTGCAGGTACGATCGATTAATTGGAAGCAGAGCGCTGACGAGTCATTATTGTTTATAACTTATTGTTTGGTAAAACTTACACAAGGTTCGATCCCCGTCATCCCACTAAACACTGTAAAAAAGATCTCCTCAGGATGCTCTTCCCCAAACAAAAAAAGAGAGCCCCAAGGCTCTCTTTTAATCTTTTGATCTTAAGCTTTTTCGAGCCACGAACTACGAGCAAGTCGCGAAGCGACGTCGAGCCACGTCTCAGCCCTTAAAACTAATGAACCTCCGCATACTTCCGTTGTATCGCTATCAGCGCAGGCTGTGCTTCCAGGGGCGCATAAGCGATGGCCTGGTCGAATAGTTCTTTGTTCTCTTCGGAGAGACGTTCATCTTCATTCATAACAGAGAGTTTCTGCATCGCTTCGATAAACTTAGGGTGTTGTTTCTGTTTTTTGGCCGGTTTCATAGGAACTGCCTCCTTAAGTTGGCAACTAGTCGTTTAGCTGCGATAGAGGGTCTGAATAAGATGAAAACCAAACTTCGTTTTCACCGGTCCGTGGATTTCCAGTACTTTCTTGCGGAAAACCACATCGTCGAATGCTTTTACCATGGTGCCCGGTCGGAACTCGCCCAGATCACCACCCCGTTTAGCAGAGTTACATTGAGAGTGCTTTTTTGCCAGACGGGCAAAGTCCTCCCCTTTCTCCAGTTGTTGCTTTAACTTTTCGGCTTCTGCTTTTGTCTTCACCAGAATATGCCGTGCTGATGCTACAGCCATATTAAAATACCTTGCTCAATACAGTAAAACTTTTTTTATAACATTCTTACTTTAAAGCGGCGGCCTTTGATCTTACCTTCGACCAAACGACTGTGGGCGTTACGCGCTTCTTCGCGTTTGACGGCCACATAGGCAGCATAGTCATAGATATCGATCTTGCCTACAACACTGCCATCGATGCCGGCTTCACCGGTCAACGCGCCGAGGATATCTCCCGGACGTATCTTATCTTTTCGACCACCGGCGATGCAGAGAGTTCGCATAACGGGCTTAGTGGGCTCATCCGAGCTGGCTTTTTTCAGGCTACTGAGAGATTCGGTCTGCAGTGTCTGGGACAGGTATTCGCTGATAATGTCCATTTTGTACTGCTCAGAATCACGGTAGATACTGATCGCCATGCCCTCTTTGCCTGCACGGCCTGTACGGCCTATACGGTGAACGTAGATCTCTGGATCACGGGGCAGGTCGTAATTGATAACCAGTGTCAGATCGCTGATATCCAGTCCACGGGCGGCGACATCGGTGGCGATGAGTATGGTGTTACTACGGTTGGCAAACTGAACTAATACCTGGTCACGGTCGCGTTGGTCCAGATCGCCGTGCAGGGCTGCGGCAAAGTAGCCCAGATTACGCAGATGGTCTGACACTTCTCGACACTGATCTTTAGTGTTGCAGAAGATCGCGGTGGATTCCGGCTTGAAGTGGCTGAGTATCCGTACCAGCGCTTCAGGTTTTTTGGTTTTTTCCAATGCATAGAAAGATTGTGCTATCTGACCGGTGCTGTGTACCGCTTCGACGGTGACCTCGACAGGCTCAACCTGGAGATCTGAACTGAGTTTCTTAATGCCATCGGGATAGGTGGCTGAAAACAGCAGTGTCTGACGCTTTTTCGGTGTGTTGTCGATAACGCCTTCTATCTGCTCATAAAAGCCCATATCCAACATTCGGTCCGCTTCATCCAGCACGACGGTTTCGCAGCGGGACAGGTCGAGTTTGCCTTTACGGATCAGGTCCTGAATCCGTCCAGGGGTGCCGACGATGATATGTGCGCCATGTTCCAGTGAACCGATCTGTGGTCCAACGGACTGGCCGCCGCAGAGAATGACCAACTTCAAGTTGTCTTTAAACCGTGCCAGTCGACGAATCTCCTGAGCGACCTGGGTGCTGAGTTCCCGGGTTGGGCAGATGACCAGTGCCTGAGTGCCGAAATCCCGCTGATTAATTTTTAACAGCAAACCAATGGCAAAAGCGGCTGTTTTACCGCTGCCGGTTTTCGCTTTGGCGATAATATCTTTATTAGCCAGTACGTGGGGCAGGCTGCGCGCCTGGATCGGGGTCATCTCCTTGTAGCCAAGGTCAGCCAGGTTGCTGAGCATAGTAGGAGGCAGGTTCAGGGAGGAAAAAGAGGTATCAGACACGGTGTACTCGGGATCAGGGTTCAATTGGCCGCCAGTATACCTGAAATAGGCGATTTTCGCTGCTTTGTGATGACCGGTGGGTAACAGATTGTCGAGTAATCGCCGGCTGGATTATCCGGTCGTCGCTAAAGGCTCCAGTGCGCTGGCGCTGGGTTGTAGGAACTCGCTGATATCGCCATCCAGTTTCAGGCTGAGGAGCTCATCCGCCCGGGTTTTGCCCCGGGTAATGGCTACGATAGGGATATTCAGTTGCGCCGCTTGTTTGCAGAAGCGAAAACCGGAATAAACCATCAATGATGAACCGACAACCAATAGCGCATCCGATTGCTTGAGGCTGTCTAATGCACTGAATACCCGCTCCTTAGGAACGTTATCGCCGAAAAAAACTACATTTGGCTTCAACATGCCGTCACAGTCGGGGCAGTTAGTGACTTTGAAACCGCTGAAATCGATGCCGTCCAGATCTGCATCGCCATCCGGTGCTGCAGAGGCGGTGTATTGGGCGAATTCTGGGTTCTCATCGGCCATCTGTTGATGGATCCGGTTGCGGTCGTGGAGTCTATCGCACGCCATACAGATCACCTGATCTGAGCGGCCGTGAAGGTCGATCACCTGTTGTTGTCCCGCCAGTTGATGTAGCCGGTCAACATTCTGGGTGACCAGTTGTTGGCAATAGCCTTTCTGTTCTAATAGCTGCAAACTTTCATGCACCGCATTGGGCCGGGCATTCGCCATCAGCGGCCAGCCGATCAGGCTCCTGGCCCAGAAACGCTGTCGGGTGGCATGGCTGGTCAAAAAATCCCGGTGTTGTACCGGTGGTTGACGTTTCCATTCGCCGTTTTTGTCCCGGTAATCAGGAATCCCGGATTGGGTACTGCAGCCGGCGCCGGTGAGGATAAACAACCGGGGGTGGCGGTGGATAAAGTCGGTTAGGGGCAGCGCTACTGATTGCACTACTGTCTGTGCTGTTAGTAGGGCTAAGGGTTGTTCTGTCGGATTCGTCATAGGGACAGTGTAATCGGTAGCACCCCTAAGGCCAAAGAAAACTCCTTAATAGACGTAGAAATCGATCACCTCTCGAACCTTTTTTAAGGCGTCTTTCAAGGTATCCAGATCGACCGATCCTAGTGCCAGCCGTATTGCATGGGGGATATGGTCAGCGACGGCAAAGGGCTCTGCGGTGGACACCGATATATTAGCCTTCATCAGCGCCATGACTATCTGATCTGCCCGGGCCTCTTCAGGCAGGCGCAGCCAGATGAAGTAGGATGCCGGGTGGGTTATGTAGTCCAGTCCATCGAGTACCTGTCTGGCCAGTGATTGTCGGGCGGTGGCATCCTGACGTTTTTCTGATTCAAGCTGGGTAACGGTGCCATCTTCGATCCAGCCGCAGGCGATGGCGGTCATCAGACTGGGCGTGTTCCAGGTGGTCGCCCTGATGGTGCGTTCGATCTGTGCTACCCAGCGCTCGGGTGCGGCGATAAAACCTATCCTAAAGCCGGTGGCGACGCTTTTCGAAAGCCCGGATACATAGATCGTTAATTCTGGCGCCAGGCTGATGAGTGGCGCAGGTGGGTTCTCAGCAAGGAAGGCGTAGGCGGCATCTTCGATAATCAGCAGTTTATGCTGGCGGGCGATAGCGACCAACTGTTCTCGCTGTGACAGATCCATTACCCAGCCCATCGGGTTATGCAGGGTTGGCATGCTGTAAACGGCTTTTACCCGTCGACTGCTGCACAGTTGTTCTAAGGCCTTCAGGTTCGGGCCATGGTCAGACAGAGGGATAGCGACTAGCTCTAGCCGATGTACCTCGGCGAGTACTTTGAATCCTGAATAGGTCAGGGCATCAACGGCCACTACATCACCGGGATTGAGCAGTGACATCACGGTTGCCGCGAGACCGTGCTGCGCACCACTGACAAGGAAGATTTGCTCTGCAGCGACATTTAACCCCCGCTTTTCCAGATGTTTGGCGACGATGGCGCGTTCATGCTGTCTGCCCGCGTGGGGTTGATAATGGAGCAGGGCTTCCAGATCACCGGAAATAGACAGCTGTCGCAGGGCTTTGCGTAGCATCTCCGTCTGGCCGGGGATCGAGGGCGAATTGAAGTTGAGGTCGATCATACCTTCGGTCGTCGGGGGTTGATCGATACCGTGGCTTAGCGGCAGAGCGGTTTCCCGGACAAAGGTTCCGCGGCCGGTTTCACCGCTAACCAGCCCTATTGTTTCCAGTTCTGCATAGACTCGGGAAGCGGTTACCAGAGCAATGCCTTCTTTGGCGGCCAGCTGTCGGTGAGTTGGCAGTTGGGTGCCGGGAGGCAGGGTGCCTGAACGGATCTTGCTGGCAAACCTATCTACAAGCAATTTATAGCGTGCGCGGGGCATAGTGAGATGTATCCATGACAATTCTTTTATTGTATTGAATTTAGGCCATAGAATAGTTCTTATCAACTGCCTGATTCTACTGAAGAGCTTATTAATAGAGCTCTTTAACCGAGTTCAATTGAAGGGTAAAACCCTGATGTATGAGGATACGACGCTATGCATATCGCAATACTGACCTTCGACGGCTATAACGAACTGGATTCGCTAATCGCGCTGGGGATTCTTAACCGGGTAAAACGCCCCGATTGGCGGGTATCAATCGCCAGCCCGACGCCACGGGTTGAATCGATGAATGGCGTGGTGCTGGAACGACATATTCCGCTGAGTGAGGTGAGTAGTGCCGATGCGGTGATCATCGGTAGTGGCATGAAAACCCGGGAGGTGGTTGCCGATGAGGCGATTATATCGCAGCTGCAGTTAGACCCTTCCCGGCAGCTGATCGGTGCACAGTGCTCCGGTGCACTGTTGCTGGCTAAACTCGGGCTGCTGGATGGGATGCCTGTGTGTACGGATCTGACCACTAAGCCCTGGGTACAGGAAGCGGGTGGGGAGGTGTTAAATCAGGCTTTTTTTGCCAAGGGTAACCTGGCCAGTGCCGGAGGTTGCCTCGCTTCACAATACCTGGCTATCTGGTTGCTGGCCCGACTGGAGGGGCTTGAGGTTGCAGAAGAGGCGATCTATTACGTGGCGCCGGTGGGTGAGAAAGAGACGTACGTAAACCGGGCGATGCAGAATGTTCGTCGCTACCTGCCCGTTGAATAACGAACAATTTACTGCAAAAAAAAACCGCGCAGTGCGCGGTTTTTCTAATGGTTCAGGGCTTATGCCCCGAACTTATTTACCCTGTTTTGCCTTAGCTTCAAGGCGGCGGCGGTGCAAGACCGGCTCGGTGTAACCGTTTGGCTGGATACGACCCTGAATAACCAGCTCGACTGCAGCCTGGAAAGCGACGCTGTCATCGAAGTTTGGTGCCATTGGCGTGTATGCTGAATCAAACGCGTTTTGGCGATCAACCACCGCAGCCATCCGCTGCAGTGTTTCCATTACCTGGGCTTCAGAGCAGATGCCGTGATGTAACCAGTTAGTGATGTGCTGGCTGGAGATCCGCAGCGTTGCGCGGTCTTCCATCAGGCCTACATCATTGATGTCTGGCACTTTGGAGCAGCCAATACCGTCATCGATCCAGCGAACAACGTAACCCAGGAGACCCTGAGCATTGTTGTCTAACTCGTTCTGAATCTCATCAGCAGTCCAGTTAGGGTCAGTGGCAACCGGAACGGTAAGAATATCGTCCAGGCTAGCACGGCCGCGGCTCTTGAGTTCTTCCTGACGGGCGAAAACATCAACCTTGTGATAATGCAGTGCGTGTAGTGCAGCGGCTGTTGGTGATGGAACCCAGGCAGTGTTTGCGCCGGACAGCGGGTGTCCTATCTTAACCGCCAGCATGTTGGCCATCTGGTCAGGGATCGCCCACATACCTTTACCGATCTGCGCACGACCTTGCAGGCCACAGGCTAATCCATTATCAACGTTCCAGTCTTCGTAAGCACCGATCCAGGCAGAGGCTTTCATTTCGCCTTTGCGAATCATCGGGCCTGCTTCCATTGAGGTATGAATCTCGTCACCGGTGCGGTCGAGGAAGCCGGTGTTGATAAAGACAACACGGTCTTTGGCGGCGCGGATACACTCTTTCAGGTTAACCGTGGTGCGGCGTTCCTCATCCATGATGCCCATTTTCAGGGTGAAGGTATCCAGACCCAGAGCGTCTTCGATACGGCCAAAGAGTTCGTTGGCAAAGGCTACTTCTTCAGGCCCGTGCATCTTCGGTTTAACGATATACATAGAGCCGGTGGTGGTGTTGCTGAACTGGCCGGTACCTTTCACATCGTGGATGGAGATCAGGCTGGTAAGCATGCCGTCCATAATCCCTTCAGGGATCTCGTAGCCTTCTTTGTCAATAATGGCGTTGTTGGTCATCAGATGGCCAACGTTACGCACAAACATCAGGCTGCGGCCTTTCAGGCTGACTTCTGTGCCATCAACACCGGTGTACTTACGGTCAGGGTTCATGCTGCGGGTGAAGGTTTTACCACCTTTAGAGACCTCTTCGGTCAGGTCGCCCTTCATCAGTCCCAGCCAGTTCTTGTAGGCTACCACTTTATCTTCAGCATCAACCGCAGCGACTGAATCTTCACAGTCCATAATCGCGGTCAGCGCGGCTTCTACGACGATATCGCTGATGCCCGCTGCATCGGTAGAGCCTATCTGGCTGTTCCGATCGACTTTAACATCCAGGTGCAGACCGTTGTGCTTCAGCAGTATTGAGTTGGGTGCGGTTGCATCACCGTTGAAACCGATCAGCTGTGATTCATCCTGCAGGCCTGTTTCAGAACCGTTGGTCAGGGTAACAACCAGCTTGCCATCGAGAATGCTGTAGCGAACCGAGTCTTTGTGGCAGCCATCCGCCAGTGGGGCGGCTTCATTCAGAGTATTACGGCCAAATTCGATAACCTTTGCGCCGCGTATCGGGTTATATGCTGCGGTAATCTCAGCGCCATCGGCTTCAGAGATCGCATCGGTACCGTAGAGCGCGTCATACAGGCTACCCCAGCGGGCATTTGCTGCGTTCAGTGCAAAGCGGGCGTTCATCACTGGTACTACCAGCTGTGGGCCTGCCATGGTGGCCATTTCAGGATCAACGTCGCTGGTGGTCGCGGAGAAGTCTTCGCCTTCAGGCAGCAGGTAATTGATCTCTTTCAGGAAGGCTTTGTAGGCAGCAAAGTCGAAACCCTTAGCTCGGTTTTCCCGGTGCCAGCTGTCGATCTGCTCTTGAATGGCATCACGCTTTGCCAGCAATTCGCGGTTTTTAGGCGCTAGATCATGAACGATAGCGTCCAGCCCAGACCAAAACTGCTCTTCAGTAACGCCGGTACCCGGAATTACTTGCTGGTTTACAAAGTTGTAAAGAACCTCGGCAACCTGTAGGCCGCCGGCTTGAATACGTTGACTCATAATTTACTGCCCCTTTGTAATCGTCCAGAATTCGGTGCGAGGCAACCGGATCCGGTGATTTTTTGTATGCCGCAATCCAGTGGCTCCTATCAGCGCTGCTGGTCTTAACGGCTTGTGCATCGCAACAATATCGTAAATATAGGGACCTGTCGCCCCTGATCGCGCCTAAAGTATGAGGGTTACTACCTAATTGGGTAGGTATTCATTTCACATTGTGGAAAAGCGCTTAGATGGGCTTCAGAAGGTGATATTCAGCCATAAAAAAAGCTGCCCGAGGCAGCTTTTTCATTGGATAAAGAAATGTTCTGACAATCAGAATAGCCAGCTGGTTGGCTTAGGCAGTGGCTGTTGCTTATCCAGTGCACTCAAGCCTTTGACACAGCGAACGATAAACCAGACGAGGTTTAACAGGAGAATCAGGAAGCCGATCATGATGGAGGTAGTGATGACGCCGATCACTGTATATAACAGTCCCATCCAGAACGTTCGGATCTGCCACTGATAGTGACTCTTCAGCCAGTCAGGTGCTTCTCCTTTATTGATATAAGCCATGACCAGGCCAATCAGACCGGTGATACCCAATACTAAGCTTGCCAGGTAGAGGATGTAGATGATTTTGGCATTACCGCCTTTGTTCTTTTCCTGTTCTGCAACATCATTCATTCGCGTTAATCTCCTTTTTACGTATTAAGAAATATTGTTGCGGATTATATCTGGCAGAGGCACGGAACGACCAGTGTTATGATCCATCCATACCACTTTCGAGTAGCCTTCGCTGTATAGCTCATCAGGATTGTCGGTAGTGCTGAGTTCGTACCAGACCATAAAGCTGCTGCGGCCGATCTCACCGACTAAGCAATTTATATTTACTGTGGCCGGATAGGTGATTGGACGCAGAAAGGTACAGCCGACATTGATGACGACAGGGTCGGTGCCGTTGCCATCCATGCTCGCGCCGATCTTAGCCAGAAGCTGTACCCGTGCCTCCTCCAGATAGCGCATATACAGTGCGTTATTGACGTGCCCATAGGCATCCATATCGCCCCAGCGAACCGGTATCTGACATTGGTGCAATGATCGGCGATTCTGGCTTTCGCTCATAACAATTTTCCTTTTGTGCCCTGTTTTATGTTGATGATTTTACTTAATTTTTATCATCGTTGCCGGGGTTTTTGTCTGTATCGTTGCTTCTCAGGTGTAGATCCATCTGTGGGAAAGCGATCTCTATGTTGTGCTCACGAAATAGCTGGTCGATCGCCAGGTGCAGCTCATGGATCGTCCGGGTACGCTTATCCATTGAGCTTATATGGGCGCGCAGTTCAAAATCCAGCGTGCTGTTGCCAAAGGCGAGGAAGTAGGCCATAGGTTCAGGCTCTGAGAGTACGTTGTTGTTGGCTTCAGCCGCCTGCTTAAGCAGCTTAGTGACCTGATCGGTATCTGAACCGTAGGCGACACCCACGGGGATAACCACCCGAGTGATAGCATCGGTCAGTGACCAGTTGATGAGCTGGTCGGTGATGAAAGTCTTATTAGGAATGATCACCTCTTTTCGATCCCAGTCAGTGATCGTAGTTGCGCGGATCTGAATACGACTGACGCTGCCGGTTACTCCACCGATAGTGACGGTATCGCCGATGCGAACCGGTTTTTCGAACAAGATGATCAGACCGGAGACAAAGTTGGCGACGATCTCCTGTAGGCCAAACCCCAATCCGACTCCCATTGCTGCTATCAACCACTGCAGTTTTCCCCATTCGAGGCCGAGGAAATTAAGAAAGCTGATCAGACCAATAATGATCAGGGTATATTTCAACAGTGTTGAGATCGCATAGCTGGTGCCGTGGGCCAGTGGCAGGTAGTTCAAAATCAGAAGCTCTACCAGACTGGGCAGATTTCGTGCAGCAATAAAGGTGATGGTCAGTGCTGCCAGGGCAAACAGTATCTGTTTCAGGGTGATTAGGCTCTGTATGCCCTCTTCAGCGCTTTCGGTTGTCCAGAGAGTGACGGTGTCCAGTACCTCCAGTGCGGGAAGCGTCCAGCCGAGCGTGAACCATGCCAGGGTAAGGAAGATCAGCGTGGTGATCGTCTTCAATAGCATTGTGCCCTGCTCGGAGATGGTCTGCAGATCAATAAAGTTCTCTTGCAGTGGCGGAGGAGGGTCTTTTTGCTCCTCACGGGCGGAGAGTATTTCTGCCCGGCGGGCTCGTGCCTGGGCAAAATGAAGCTTTCGCTCCTCTATCAAAAGCCAGCGACGCCCCAGATGAAAAATCAGGTAAGCCAGAATGCCGATGCAGACTAATAGGAACATCAGCCCAATAAGAATACTGGCTGACAGGGTGTAGCCCCAAAGAATAAGCCCTGCCATGGTGATGTTAAAGGCGATGATTAAACCGATCCAGACACCGAGGTTATTCCAGAATCCTGGAGTATCGGTATTTTCCAGTTGTCGGGGAACGCTGTGTCTCAGGCTAATCCAGAACAGAGTAAAGCTGATCGTTATCAGTAGCAGGGTCAGTCGCGCGGGGCCTGCGGTGACTGTGTCATTACCACTGAGGTCCAACAGGAAAAGCAGGGTGATCAGGGGTGTGTTGACCCAGAATAACCAGCTAAGCCGTTTTCTCAGTGTGCTGGTTGTTAATTCCGGTAGATTAAACTGGCCTTGTAACAGGCCGTTAGGCTGTTGCAACCACTGCATTATGGTCAGGTAGAGCCAGCTGATCAGGGCGAGAATATAGAACAGATTGCGGACGACAGCGTCATCTCCGTCTAACAGTCTACCCAGAACATAGAGAAACAGAGGAACAGGCAGAGCCACTAAAGGGCTGTATAACAGCGGCCTCAGGGTATGGCTGATGTGATCCAGACTGACATTACCTATCTGCTTACACCAGAGGGGCTGACGTTCATTCAGATAGCGGCGACAGAATAAGGCGATCGCAAGTGAAGCAAAAAGGATTGATATTGGCAGTGATAGTTTGTCACCGAGTTGATCGGCATAAGGTTGTAACAGGGCCGGTAACTCGTTGCCCATAGCGATGGAGCCACTGATGATCTGAGCGGGCCATTGGATGCTTACAGGTTCGGCACTGGGAAGCCATAAAAGGTGCTTGTTAAACAATGACTTACTATCGCTTATTTGAGCATTAAACTGCTCTTTAATCAGTAGTAACTGGGATAGCTCACTGATCTGTTTTTGCTGCAGTGTTCGTTGTTCCTGAATCAATTCGGTCAGGCTGGCTTCCAGCTGATTCAGTTTCATCAACTGTTGTTCCGATAGCTCTTGGGCCATTGCGGGTTGGAGTGGCTGGCTGAGTGTTAGTTGGCTCAGACGAAGTTCTTTAAGCCGGTTTTGGGTTGCTTCAGTTTTCAGTGTTTTGGGTAGCTGCTGAATATGCTTACGAACTTCGGAGCCGGTATAGCCAAGGCCGAGTTCCAGTTGTAACTGGATCGCATTGTATGTCTGTCGGATAACCTGTAACTGTTGTTCCAGTTGCTTGCGATGTTGGATGGTTTGCTCGGTTTCAGCAAGCGCCAGGCGGATAACCGCAGCGGTTTCGTTATTACGGTTGAGCGCCTGCTGTAATATCGGGTTGCTGTCGGTATCGGATGATTCAAGCTGGCTGAGGGTCTTTTCTGCGGCGGCCCGGTTTACCTGCTGTAGCCGTAGTTCTGCTGCGTTTATCCATGCGGTGTAAGTTTGAATTCTGCTTTCAAGGCTTTTCTGGCCGAGTATGGCGAGTTCAGTCCGGCCGGGAAGCGCCAGTATTTCCAGTTCAGTTACTTCCAGTGTTGATTCCAATACCAGTTGCTTGTAACTCAGTGCTTCGTTTCTGGCCTTTTGTAGCTCGGTTTCTTTTGCCGCAGCAGGGAGCGACTTATTTGAATTGTTAAGTTGTTGTTGCAGTGTCGACTGCTTTTCGCGTTTACTAAGTAGTAATTTATCGCTGTCGCGAAGGGTGCGGTTAAGCTCATCCTGACTTTGTTCCAGATTGATCAGTCGGGCTTTTGTTTTGACCAGCGTAGCTTGTAGTTCAGTTTCGGCGATGTCTGCGGGTGGGAGTTCTGAATCAGGTTGCTGCGCAGGATTCTTAGCCTGCTCCAGTTGTTGTGGTAAGGCTTCAATCTCGCGCCGTAGATCCTCTGCCTGCTGGCGCAGCCTCAGGGTCTCCTGAATATTTTGAAGACTTTGCTGGTAGGCCTCTATAAATGGGCTTTCCGGGTCGCTTTCTAACTGCTGAAGTTGGCTTTTCAGCTGGTTCACTTCAGCTGTAAAATCATGGGATTCGGCGAAGCCTTTCAGGCTAAACAATATTAGAAAAATGAGTAACAGTCGCATAAATTCTGCCTTCAGGTGGTCAGGATTACTATATACGCCTAACGCGGTTGCACAAGGAATAAGTTGTGAATCTGATCTAAATTATAGAGTAAGCAACGCGTTATAATGCTTGCTGTGGGTGGGTGTGACAGAGTAGGGGAATGGATATGCAGATGCTAAATGTCACCTTGTTACGTAACAAACTGCCCGTTTATAACCGGGAGGAGGGGGTTTGTAGCAGCGACATGCTGGAAGAGTATCTTGAGTGTTATCAGCTTAATCAGATCCTTCATGCCGGTCATAAACTTTACGCTACGCAGCAGACAGTGCTGGGTAGTACTCTGTTTGTGCAGCATTACTGCAGTCGCTATGAAAGCCGGGGTACGGTGGTTGTTCTGCATGGTTATTTTGATCACAGCGGCTTGTATCGCCACCTGATCTCTTATCTCTTGGAAAACAACTGGGATGTCTTGATATACGACCTTCCCGGGCACGGGCTCTCCCAGGGTGAGCCCCTCGCGATTGATAGCTTTGAAACATACGCCTGCCAGTTGACTGAACTGCTGAATAGCCGCCGGGATCGACTAAAAGGCCCCTGGGCTTTGCTTGGCCAGAGTACCGGTGCTGCAATACTGATAGAGCAGCAGTTGAAATTTGGCCATCAGGATTGGCCCATACAGGAGCAGATTTTTCTCGCGCCTTTGATACGCCCTTGTGGCTGGCAGGAAATAGCGAAGAAATATCGTTGGTTGAGGTACTTGCTCCGCTCCGTTCCCCGTACCTATGGTATGAGTTCCGGTGATCAGACCTTTCTTGATTTTGTTCGTTATGAAGATCCGCTGCAGCACCACAGGGTGCCGGTGCGCTGGATTGGCGCGATGTTAAGTTGGGTTGAGGGTGTAGAAAAACAGTTGGGACATCTGCCAACGACGCCTCTGTGTATTCAGGGTGTGGAGGATGAGACGGTTGAGTGGCGGCACAATCTGGGCGTTATCGGTCGCTTATATCCCGGTCTGGAAATTAAGCTACTTCAGAAAGCACATCACCATCTGGTAAATGAGGACACGACAATCAGGCTGCAAATATTCAACCTGATACAGCAGGCGTTAAATCGAAAAGTCCGGTAATAAAGTGCAAGACAATAAAAAAGGCAGCCTGGGCTGCCTTTTTTCTTTTAAGTCTGACTCAGTAAGCCAGAATCAGAACAGGCGACGGCAGCGAACAGTGCCCTTAACCTGCTTCAACTTGCTCAGCGCTACTTTAGAAGTATCCGCATCGACATCGATGACCACATAGCCAACTTTTTCATTGGTTTGCAGGTACTGGCCGCTGATGTTGATGTTGTTATCTGAGAATACGTTGTTGATCGCACTCAATACGCCTGGGATGTTCTCATGAACGTGCAACAGACGGTGAACGTCAGGATGCTCTGGCAGAGACACTTCAGGGAAGTTAACAGAGGTAATGGAAGAACCATTGTCACTGTATTTGATCAACTTCTCGGCTACTTCGTAACCGATATTTTCCTGCGCTTCCAGAGTAGAACCGCCAACATGTGGAGTCAGGATAACATTGTCGAACTCGCGCAGAGGTGAGATGAACTCATCATTGTTAGTACGCGGCTCAACCGGGAATACATCAATCGCAGCTCCCAGCAGGCGCTGTTCTGACAGTGCTTTACAGAGCGCATCGATCACTACTACGGTGCCACGGGCAGCGTTGATAAAGATAGAACCTTGTTTCATCTCAGCGAACTGAGCTTCACCCATCATATCTTTAGTTGCCGGCGTTTCCGGTACGTGCAGAGAAACGATGTCACAAGTGTTAAGCAGTTCTTTCATCGAACCCAGCTGAGTCGCGTTGCCCAGTGGAAGTTTGGTCACTACATCGTAGAAATAAACATCCATACCCAGGGATTCAGAGATCACGCTTAACTGTGAACCGATGCTGCCGTAACCGACGATACCAAGCTTCTTACCACGGATCTCATATGAGTTTTTAGCAGTCTTCTGCCACTCGCCACGGTGTGCCTTAGCATTTTTCTCCGCTACGCCACGCAGCAACAAGATTGCTTCAGCGATAACCAGTTCGGCTACCGAGCGGGTGTTGGAGAACGGTGCGTTAAATACTGCAACGCCGCGCATGGTAGCGGCAGCCAGGTTGACCTGGTTGGTGCCGATGCAGAAACAGCCGACAGCAACTAGTTTTTCAGCTGCTGCAAAGACTTCTTCGGTGAGCTGAGTGCGGGAACGGATGCCGATAAAATGAGCATCTTTAACACGCTCAAGCAGTTCCGCTTCCGGTAGAGAACCGGTCAGGTATTCAATATTGGTGTAGCCGTGCGCATTCAGGGTATCCAGTGCTGACTGGTGCACGCCCTCCAGCAGCAGAATCTTGATCTTGCTTTTTTCCAGAGAGGTATTTTGGCTCATGGTATGAATCTCATTTTTATGTGTGATGTTTCTGTGTGTGGCAGACATCACGGGATTAGCCGGTAAAAGAAAGGGCGCTATGTTAACACAGTGTTATAGGAAAAGGGGGAGCCCAAAAGGGGGAGAGTGGTGGATTTTTATTCAACTCAATATGAATCCGAATCAACTAATAAAAAACTTACGTGATTCGGATTCATGCACTTCTTTTTCTACGGGCAGTTTAGCTGTAAAAGCACAGGTAAGCCGTCGGTTGAGCGACTTTCAGTTGAAAGCTCTGGTTGGCGGCAACATTGAACTCTGTACCGCTTGGAAAAGACAGCCATTCATCGCTGCCTGGTAGTTTCACAACCAGCTCACCGCTTACGACTTTCATCAGCTCATCTTCTGAAGTGCCGAACTCATATTCTCCGGCAGCCATAACACCTGATGTTACTTTGCCTTCTGCATTTTCAAAACCGACAGACTTTACAGCGCCATCAAAATACTCGTTTACGGTCAGCATCATGTTACTCCTATAAATGGGAGCGCTATATTAGATATCTTTATAGAAGTTGTCACCTGTTTGAGGTAGATGGTGCATGTTCAAGCAGGTAATCAACAAAAGATCGATTGGCTCTGGAGAGATACCGCTGTTTACGCCAGGCGATGCAGAGGTTAAAGGTGAGTGGTTCGGTAAAAGGGATGCCGATCAGGTCACCGGCATCATCGATGGCGTGTTTTAGCAGGGCGGAGATGCCGAATCCCTGTCTGACAATGGACTGAATTAGCGGGATTAGATTGGTTTCGAAGGTGATGTTCGGTGTGATCTGATACCGCTTTCCCAGCTCTTCAGTGACCTGGTGGTGGAAGAATCCCTCTTTAAACAGTACCAGTTCTTCCGCGAGAAACGTTTGGTAATCGACCGATGTCTGGCTGGCCAGCGGATGGTCAGCGTTCACGCAGACCAGTATCTCTTCCTGTAACAGGTGGATCTTTTCCAGCTGTTCAGACTCTTGGTCATCGACCACGATACCTATATCCAGTTCGCCCTGTTCGATTAGCTGGCGGATATGGGTTGTTCCGCCTTCCACTACGGAGAGTTGCAGCTCTGGATAACTGTGGCGAAAGCCCATCAGAAGTTCGGGCAGGTGATAAGAGCCGAGGGTGCTGGGGATGCCTATCCGCACTTGTCCCTGGGTGAGCCCCGTGAGTTCCTGCATCTCCAGTTCGGCGTCGGCCACAGCCTGAATAATTTTATCCGCATGTAGCAGTAATCGTTCGCCCTCATCGGTGAGGCTGATGCGCCGCTCATTACGGTGAAATAGTTTCAGACCCAGCTGATCCTCCAGTCGTTTGATCGACATGCTAACAGCCGGCTGAGCCAGGTGAAGCTTTTCTGCTGAGCGGGTGAAGTTTTTTTCCCGGGCAACGGTTTGAAAGCAGCGTAGTGAGCGGATATCCATGGGGCGACCTGAGCCTGTTGTGGGTAAAGCGACAAAACATACATCACAAGTATTTATAGATAGTATCACTATTATATATTTCTGTGATGCTTGGTCCGTTGCTATGCTTCTTAGCGTTCCCAAACGGAGATAGCGGTCATGATTGAATCGGGTAGCAGGCAGTTCTGGCGGGCAACGATAGCGCTCTGTATCGGATCTTTTATGATCTTTGCAAATGTTTATGTCACTCAGCCTATTTTGCCTGAGCTGCAGCGGGAGTTTGCACTCACTACACTTGAAGTGAGTTGGTCTTTTACGGTGACTACTTTAATGTTGGGGCTCTCTCTGCTGCTTTATGGACCGCTGTCGGATGCGCTTGGGCGACGTCGCTTGATGTTGCTGAGCATGAGCGGTGTGTGCCTCTGTACTTTGTTGCTGTCGCAGGTGGAAAGTTTTTCAACGCTGGTGCTGCTTCGAGGCTTGCAGGGTATTTGTCTTGGCGGATTGCCCGCGATCGCCATCGCTTATATGGGCGACGAGTTCTCCCGTAAAGCGTTGCTGGTGGCAGTGGGGCTGTATATCAGCGGTAATACATTGGGAGGCATTTCTGGACGCCTGATCGGTGGTTTTGTGGGTGACTGGCTGGGCTGGGCCGATCTGTTTCTGGTGATGGGTGTTATCAGTGGTATCTGCCTTTCTCTATTCTGGTGGCTATTGCCACCATCGCAGCACTTCAGCCCCCAAGCGCTGCATCCGAAAACCATGTTGTCACAGTTATATAGCCATCTTTCTAACCCTCTGCTTTTATTGGTTTATTTAATAGGTGGTCTGAATTTCTTTATTTTTATTAATCAATACAGCTATATCATTTTTGTCCTGGCTGATGCGCCTTATCATCTGAGCTCGGTCTGGCTAGGCTTGCTGTTTCTGACCTATCTTACCGGTACAGTCGGCTCAACCTTGTCTGGTAAGGTGGCGCAGCGGCATGGTCAGCTACGTTGTATTATCGCAGGCATATTGATCCTGATAGGTGGTAGTTTGCTCACCTTAAATAGCTCTCTGTCAGTGATAGTAGTGGGTTTCTTCATCAACAGCTTTGGTTTCTTTTTTGCCCACTCCAGTGCCAGCAGCTGGGTCAGCCATCAGGCGACCCATGCCCGTGCCAGCGCTTCGTCACTTTATCTGGTGTTCTATTATTTGGGAGCCAGTAGTGGCGGTTTCTATCTCGATCCATTCTGGCAGTGGATGGGATGGTCGGGGATTGTCTTGGGTTCAGTGATTGTGTTGCTGATCACCCTGAGTCTGACGCTGGCATTGAGCTCGCTGAGCGCCAGGGGTATGATCAGAACCCACTCTTTTTAACACTCTTCTTAATCACTGAGGGGCTTCGATCATGCAGTACAAACATCGGTATGTAGATGGAACGGAAGCGGAACTTCCTGTTGGGAAAGTTGTGTGTGTCGGGCGTAATTATGCTGATCATGCGGCAGAGCTAAATAATCCGGTCCCTACGACTCCTCTGCTGTTTATGAAGCCTTCAACTGCGATAGTCCCCATGGAGGAGCATTTTGAGGTACCGCTGGATTACGGTAGCGTGCATTTTGAAACGGAGATGGCGATTCTGATCGGTCAGCCGCTGAAGAATGCTAATAAATTTGAGATCGAAGATGCCATTGTCGGTGTAGGCTTGGCGCTGGACCTGACCTTGCGTGATCTGCAAAGCAAGTTGAAAGATCGGGGGCATCCCTGGGAAAAATCTAAGGCCTTTGATGGTTCATGTCCCCTGTCCGCTTTTCTAGAGCCCATAGCAGTGGGTGATCTGCAGGATCAGGCGATTCGATTAACGGTGAATGGTGAATTGCGCCAGAATGGTAATAGCAGCTTTATGTTGAATAAAGTGTTTCCGTTGATCGCTTATATGAGCCATTATTTTACTCTTCTGCCAGGAGATGTGGTGATTACCGGAACGCCTGCAGGTGTGGGAGAAGTGAATCCGGGTGATAAACTGTTGGTTGAGTTGGGTAGCGGATTGCGAGTAGAAACTCAGGCGATCTGAACAGGGATAAGGATAAGCAATTATGTTGTGGGTTAAGGTGTTTCATATTCTGGCGATGACCAGTTGGATGGCGGGTATTTTCTATCTCCCGCGTATCTTTGTGCACTATGTTGAGGGGCTTGACGCAGGCCAGGATGTTGACCGGTTGGCGATTATGGCCGGTAAGCTTTACGGTTTTATGTCGATTATGGCACTTTTTACCCTGGGACTGGGGTTATGGCTCTGGTTTGGTTATGGCATTTCAGGGGCCTGGTTGCATGCCAAGCTGCTGTTTGTCGGGCTGCTGATCGGCTACCATTTCTGGTGTTTCGCCTATCTTAAGAAGCTGCGTGCCGGCACGCTGGATAATACTGGACGTTACTTCCGATATTTCAATGAGTTGCCACTGATGATCTTTATACCGATTCTGGTATTTGTAGTGGTTAAACCTTTTTGAGCTAAGAAATGAGAAAGGGGCTACAGCTGTCGCGGCTCTTATTATGAGGTCTATTTCAGACGTTATTTTTTAGGCCTGCAGTTTTAGCCGTGCTGTTTTAGTCCTGTTGTTCTAGTCGTTCAATGCGGGCGGTTAAACGTTCCGTTTCCTGGCGTATACGGTCGACCTCCGATGAAAATTGACTGATCTCGGGTGCGCTGGGCAGTACCCGTAACTCTTCCTTAAGATATTCCTCAAGATTCAGCATCAGACTATTGCCGGTATTAAGGTATAGATTGGCTTTCCAGCGCAAGTAGCGGGCTATCTCATGGGCGGGTAGATCTCCCAGCAGCTGGGCGAGAATCGCTTCCCAGTCCAGTGCCGCATCAATTAATACCTTACTAAAGCGGGTGGCTAACGCACTGTCACCACTGACGTTAATGCTTTTGCCAAACATAGCATCACTGTTATCTGCAGCAGTAAGTAAGCGGAAAAAGTCTGAGGCGCTGCCTGCCAGCGTGACATCTGCGTCATCACGCTCAAGCATATCGATCTGCAAGCCTCTTTCGCTGGGTTGTAGCGACAGTGAGGCTGCGGGCGAGGTTAGCTGGATAGCGATGACTTTGTTGCTTAGCTGGCCCAGTTGATCAACGGTTTCAGGGCTGAGCAGGAGTAACTTATTGAGGCTGGTTTCAGCCAGTGTCAGCAGTGTTGCGTTGATCATTCTAGTGCCCTAAGTGTTCAAAAATAGGATTTAAGGATTAGGTATTCAGGGTTTGATACCCGTATGCAGAGCGACGACGCCGCCAGTCATATTCTGGTATTTACACTGAACCAGGCCAGCTTCTTCCATCATCCCTTTAAGGGTTTCCTGATCTGGATGCATACGGATCGATTCAGCCAGATAGCGATAGCTTTCTTCATCACCGGCGATCAGCTTGCCGATTTTGGGCAGCAGGTTGAACGAGTAGATATCGTAGGCTTTGGTGAGTAGCGGATTTTTTGTTTTGGAAAACTCCAGCACCATCACTTTCCCGCCGGGTTTAAGTACCCGGGCCATCGAGGCCAGCGCTTTGTCTTTATGGGTAACATTACGCAGGCCGAAGGCGATAGTGATGCAATCGAAGGTGTTATCGGGGAAAGGTAGAGCTTCGGCATTAGCCTGAACGAACTCGACGTTACCGGTAATCCCTTTATCCATCAGTTTATCCCGACCCACATTGAGCATGGAATCGTTGATATCCGCCAGTACTACTTTGCCTTCAGGGCCAACCAGACGCGAGAACCGCATCGTCAGATCGCCGGTACCGCCAGCAATATCCAACACTTTATGACCCCGGCGGACACCGCTCTGTTCAATGGTTATGCGCTTCCAGATCCGGTGGACTCCCCCCGACATCAGGTCGTTCATTACATCGTACTTACTGGCGACAGAGTGGAAAACATCGGCCACTTTGTCCTGCTTTTCATCGACTTTAACCTGTTCAAAGCCGAAGTGGGTCTGGTCCTGAGATTCTTTCTGGTCAGTCATGGGAAACCTGTAATCTGCATAATTCGCGATGCCGCATTCTACCTTTGCGGCAGGCAATTGTCTTTATTCTTCCAAGATACACTGATCTGGCTATATAAATGGGTTTTGACAGTAAGCTGTCGAGTTATCTATAAGTAACGACTACCCTAGCCTTTGGCGATCATATTGCCGTGCCGTGTTTCACCTGCAGCGGCTAGCGCTTCAAGGTACTTGTTCCAGTATGTCGCCTGTTTATGGCAGAGATCATAAAGGTAGTCCCAGGTATACAGCCCGCTATCATGGCCATCATCAAAGATGATCTTCAGAGCATAGTTACCGGCTGGCTCCAGGCCCTTGATACCGACCAGTTGCTTACCGGTTTGCAGTACGCCCTGGCCAATACCGTGGCCGCGAACCTCTGCTGAGGGTGAATGTACCCGAAGGTATTCAGCACTGAGTTCGAAGCTTTCCTGATCACTGTATATTAGTTCCAGTGTTCTGGATTTCGTATGCAGTTTGATATCTTGCGGCAGTGTTGCAGCCATAACAGACTCCGGTGACGGAGCACGGTGGCTCCGTCACGCTTTCGTTTAAGGTGAGCTTAAAGAATATAGTGGCTCAGATCTTCATCCTGGCTCAGTTCAGCCAGATACTGATCAACATAGGCACGATCAACGTTAATTGCCAAGCCGGAGTTATCCGACGCCGTAAATGAGATCTCTTCCAGCAGGCGCTCCATCATTGTATGTAGACGGCGGGCACCGATGTTTTCAGTTCTCTCATTGACCTGAAAGGCCAACTCTGCGATTCGTTCTATGCCGTCTGCGGCGAATTCGACAGTGACATTCTCGGTTGCGAGCAGGGCGCAGTATTGTTCTGTCAGAGATGCGTTAGGCTCGGTCAGAATGCGGCGGAAATCATCTGGTGTCAGTGCGTTTAGCTCAACTCTGATGGGTAGACGTCCCTGGAGTTCTGGAATGAGATCAGAAGGTTTGGACAGGTGGAATGCGCCCGAGGCGATAAAGAGGATGTGATCCGTTTTGATCATGCCATATTTAGTCGTTACGGTGCTGCCTTCGATCAATGGCAGAAGGTCACGCTGAACGCCTTCCCGGGAAACTTCACCGCCGGTACCTTCACGCTTACAGACTTTGTCGATCTCGTCGAGAAAAACGATACCGTTTTGTTCGACCGCGTCGATCGCCATCTGTTTCAGTTCGTCGTCATTGACCATCTTGGCCGCTTCTTCATCGATCACCTGCTTCAGGGCGTCTTTGACTTTAATGCGGCGAGATTTGGTTTGATTATTTCCCATATTGGAAAACATACTCTGCAACTGACTGGTCATTTCTTCCATGCCTGGAGGCGCCATAATCTCAACCCCAGCCGGTGTCTGGCTGAGATCAATATCGACCTCTTTGTCGTCTAGCTTACCTTCACGAAGCTGTTTTCTCAGCAGTTGACGGGTAGCGCTGTCAGCCTTCTTTTCTGGCTGATCGTCTACGCCTACAGGGCGGGCTGGGGGCAGTAAGGCATCGAGGATACGTTCTTCGGCTGAATCTTCAGCACGAAATTTAACCTTTTCCATCTCTTGCTCGCGCAACATTTTGATCGCCATATCCATCAGATCACGGATGATGGTTTCGACATCGCGGCCAACGTAGCCGACTTCAGTAAACTTAGTCGCTTCAATTTTAATAAAGGGCGCGTTAGCCAGCTTTGCTAAACGTCGTGCTATCTCAGTTTTACCGACACCGGTAGGCCCGATCATCAGAATGTTTTTGGGTGATACCTCAACGCGCAGCTCAGCATCAAGCTGCATCCGCCGCCAGCGGTTACGCAGCGCGATAGCCACTGAGCGTTTGGCATCTGCCTGACCGATGATATGGCGGTCCAGTTCGGAAACGATTTCACGGGGTGTCATATTGGACATGTGCGATTCTCTCTAGCTTATTCTTTCAGACTTCGGCTGCGGTGGACTGCAGCTGTTCTATAGTCAGGTTGGCGTTAGTGAATACGCAGATGCCTGCGGCGATCTGCAGACTTTTCTCCACTACATCACGGGCACAAAGGTCGCTGTTGGCAACCAGGGCGCGAGCGGCTGCCAGGGCATAGTTGCCGCCGGAACCGATGGCGATAACCCCATCTTCAGGTTCGATAATGTCGCCGCTGCCTGAAATTAAATAGGTCTTGTCTTTGTTAGCGACCAGCATTAGCGCTTCCAGTTTGCGTAATACCCGGTCGCCCCGCCATTCACGGGCCAGGCTGACGACAGCATTAAAAATATTACCCTGATGCTTTTCTAGTTGTTGCTCAAACAGATCCAGCAGAGTGATAGCGTCGGCAGTACTACCGGCAAAACCGGTAATAACGTCGTGCTTTGCCAGGCGGCGGACTTTGCGGGCGGTGCCTTTCATTACGGTGTTGCCAAGTGAAACCTGGCCGTCACCACCAACAACGACCTGGTCGTCGCGTCGTACTGAAACAATTGTGGTCATGGGTCTGTTTTCCCGAATATCTATACTCTATTTGCAATGAGTATAGATATGGGAGCATTGGACGTTATTTCAAGGCTATGACGCGTCAGTGACAGCAGGAATCTGAAAACTAAATTCAGTCTATCTGTCTGAGGAGTGGCTGGATATTTAGTCGTACCAGACGATCTTGTGCTTTGTTAAGCTGTGAACGGTTATCGAATGGTCCGGTGCGCACCTGATACCAGATACTTCCGTTGCTGTTGGTTACTCTGCGGGAATGAACGTTGGGTAAGCCTTCAAGGATCAGCTTCGCCCTCAGTTGTTCTGCATCTTTACTGTTCTGAAAGGAACCTACCTGTAATACATAGGTGTGTTCAGACTTGGCATCCTTCGGCGTTGATTTGTAGGGCTCAACATTAGCAGTGTCGACTTCGCTTTCAGGCAAAATCTGATAAAAGTCGAAGCGTTCGGATTGCTCTTCTACCGGAGGGCCTGATTTCTGCGTAGTTTTGCTGGCGGTTTTGTTTGATGTCTTTGCTGCTGGTTTGGCGGCGGGTTTTGTTGCCGGTTTAACCGCTGGTTTAGCTGCCGATTTTTTTGCAGTGCTAGTTTGAGCTGGGGTAGGCGTTTGAGTGGCTTTACTGTCGGGTTTTACGCTGGTTAATTGCCACAATGCGTAGCCAAAGCCGACCAAAAAGACCAGGCTAATAATCACCCGGACCAGCGGAAACGGTTTTTTAACCGGCGCGCTCTTACGCCGCGGAGCTCGGCTAGCTGCCGATCCGCTGTTGCGTTTTTTTGCGTAGTCTTTGCGCGCCATGGGAAATCCTTATTACATTAGATCTGGTGCGCTGACACCCATCAGGTCGAGACCGTTCGCTAGTACATGCCGTACCGCGACTGTCAGGGTTAGGCGGGCATTTCGTAGCTCAGTATCATCAACCAGCGTCTTTTCTGAGTTGTAGTAGGTGTGGAAATCACTGGCTAGTTCGTACAGGTAAGTAGCGACCAGGTGTGGTTCGCGAATATCGGCAGCGCGCTTAACGACCTCTGGGTAACGTCCCAGTTTGATGGTCAGGCGTTTTTCCGATTCCAGTTCCAGCCGGCTTAGAGCGCTAAGGCCGGTTTCTTCATCCCACTGCAACGAGTTCTCGGCCAGCTTGCGGAAAATTGAGCAAACCCGTGCATGGGCATACTGGATATAGTAGACCGGGTTGTCGGCAGACTCAGAGCGAGCCAGATCGATATCAAAGTTCAGGTGGCTGTCAGACTTTCGGGCAGCCAGGAAGTAGCGGGTTGCATCTTTGCCGACTTCATCGATCAGGTCACGCAGGGTCAGGTAACTACCGGCACGTTTGGATATTTTGACCTCTTCGCCGCCGCGCATAACCGTCGCCATCTGATGCAGCACGTAATCTGGCCAGCCCTTAGGGATGCCTGCATTCAGTGCCTGCAAACCGGCGCGCACCCGGGTGATAGTGCTGTGGTGATCGGCGCCCTGTTCATTGATAACGGTGTTGAAACCCCGCTGCCATTTGTTCATGTGGTAAGCAACGTCAGGTACAAAGTAGGTGTAGCCGCCATCGGTCTTACGCATTACCCGATCTTTGTCATCGCCGAAATCGGTGGTGCGTAGCCACAAAGCGCCGCCCTCTTCGTAGGTATAGCCGCTCTTTATCAGCGTCTGTACGGCCTCTTCTACTTTACCTTCGGTATAAAGTGAAGACTCGAGGAAGTAGACATCGAAATCTACACCGAAAGCTTTCAGGTCCAGATCTTGCTCATGGCGAAGATAGGCCACGGCGAAGTGACGAATGCCGTCCAGATCATCAGCATCTTTAGTACCGGTATAGCTTTGATCTTCTGACTTAACGGTGTCGCCGCGCATGAAGCTTTCGGCCAGATCGACAATATAACCGCCACGGTAGCCATTTTCCGGCCAGCTGGGATCTTTAGGTGTCAGGCCTTTACAGCGAGACTGAACTGACAGGGCCAAATTGTTGATCTGCTGCCCGGCATCATTGTAATAAAATTCGCGGGTTACATCCCAGCCAGTGGCATCCATCAGGCGACAAAGGCAGTCACCAACAGCGGCACCACGTCCGTGGCCGATGTGCAGAGGGCCGGTCGGATTTGCGGAAACGAACTCAACCTGAACCTTCTTTCCAGCGCCGTCATTGTTTCGGCCGTAGGTTTCTTTCGCCTGAAGGATAGTTTTGATCAGGTTCCCGGTGGATGCGTCGCTGACAAAAAAGTTGATAAAACCTGGTCCGGCAATCTCGGTTTTATCTACATTTTCTGATGCGGGTAGTGCTTCACAGATTTTTTGTGACAGGGCGCGGGGATTAGTTTTTGCTGCTTTGGCCAGTGTCAGGGCAATGTTGGATGCAAAGTCGCCGTGAGACTTGTCGCGGGTGTTCTCTATCATGATGTTTGGCTGGGTATCAGCAGGCAGTGTGCCATCTTCAATCAGCGAGGTCAGGGCAGTACTAATCAGGTCCGCAATATGTTGTTTCATGCTCAAAAGATACCGGGTTAAATTCAGGGGCCAGACTTTGATACGCAGTTTGAAAAAATGCTGCGTGTATGTCTGTAGAAAAGACCGCGTATTATCCCTTTTCGCCTGTGCTTTGTTAACCCCTATAGAGAGGTTATTTTTAGGCTAGAACATATCTACAGGGTCTACATCTACTGACCAGCGAACTTTCCTTGCGTCCGGATCAATTTCGGCCTGGTAAATTATGCTTTGTAGCTGTTGATGCAAGGCTTTTCGGTCTCGGCTTTGGAGTACCAGTTGTGCCCTGTAAAGACCTGCTCTTTTCTCCATTGGTGAAGGCAGGGGGCCCAGCCACTGGATTCCATTAGGTTGAAGAATGTCTTCTTCTAACATATTTCGCAGCTTGCTCAGGAAGCGCTCGGCTAAACCCTGATGGTTTGCTTCGGCTCTGAACATTGCGCAATACAGAGAGGGAGGGAGTTGAGCCGATATTCGCTGGCTAAGTTCCTGCTCGGCAAAGGCCTGGTAGCCTTCGGTGACCAGACTGGTAATGGTGGGGTGATCAGCATGATAAGTTTGCATCACTACTTTTCCCGGATGCTCAGCTCGTCCGGCCCGGCCGGATACTTGTAGAATCAGCTGAGCAGTTCGCTCCATTCCTCTGAAATCGGCACTGAACAGTCCGCTGTCAGCATTCAGAATGGCGACCAGAGTGACTTTAGGGAAATGGTGTCCTTTGGCCAGCATTTGCGTGCCCACAAGAATGCAGGGTTTGCCTTCATTAACCCGATCCATAATTTTCTGCATCGAATTTTTGCGTTGTGTTGTGTCGCGATCGACCCTGATAACCGGGAATTCAGGGAAGAGTTTGAGCAGAGCTTCTTCAGTACGCTCGGTACCTGCGCCGATCGGTTTTAATTCTGAGCTGCTGCAGCTGTCACAGATATTGGGCACCGGTCGCTGGCTATCGCAATGATGGCAGTGTAGATGGAAGGGTTTGCGGTGAAGTGTCATGTGGGCATCGCAGCGCTTGCAGTCTGCCAACCAGCCGCAGTCGTGACACATAAGCGTGGGTGCAAAGCCCCGTCGATTGAGAAATATTAAGACCTGTGTGCCCTGTTGCAAGTGGCCACGGATCTGTTGGATTAGTGGTTCAGACAGTCCGTCTTGCAAGGGGAGCTGACGAATATCCAGTAGTTCGAATTTAGGTTGTTGGGCATTACCGGCTCTCTGAGTGAGCTTTAAATACTGATAGCGCCCCTGTCGGGCGTTATAAAGAGTCTCTATCGCAGGGGTGGCCGTGCCTAGTACGACAGGAATTTGCTCATAATTCCCCCGCATTACTGCCAGGTCCCGGGCATTATAACGAAACCCTTCCTGCTGTTTGAATGAGGTGTCATGTTCTTCATCAATAAAGATAACGCCGGGATTCTTTAATGGGGTAAAGATGGCGGAGCGGGTGCCGATGATAATCCGGGCTACCCCTTCCTTAGCCTGCAACCAGGCATCCAGCCTTTGTCGGTCGGTCAGGTTAGAGTGGAGTACCACCACCGGTAAATTAAATCGAGCTTTGAAGCGCGCGACTGTTTGGGGTGTAAGTCCTATCTCGGGTACCAGAATCAGTGCCTGTTTCCCTTCACGAATGAAATGTTCAATTGCTTGTAGATAAACTTCGGTTTTACCTGAGCCGGTAACGCCCTGCAGTAGGTAAGGTGTAAAGCCTTTTTCCGCGGTAATGGCGCTGACGGCTGTCTGTTGTTCATCATTTAAGGTTAAAGGGACTTCGTGGAGAGGTTCTCTGTTTTGCAATTGGTGATCAGCTTTATGAACGAAGGATTCAGCCAGGTTCTTCTCTTCAAGCTTTTTAAGCAGGCTGGTCTGCCCTCCTTCTGCTCTAATGGCGTCTTCACTGATTCCGTTTGGATGGTCTAAAAGAAGTAATAAAAGTTCTCGTTGTCTGGCGGCTGTTTTCCCTAATTGTGAAATATCGGCATCTTTCGCTGCTCGCCACAGGTGTTGATGGGCGTATTCACAGGCTTCGCCTTTACGCAACAGAACGGGTAAGGCCTGGCTTAGCGCATCGCCTAATGGATGCTGGTAGTAATTTCCGGCCCAGCGTGAAAGCTTAAATAGTGACTCGGGTAAGGGAGGGGTAGAATCAAGTACCGCAATGGCCGCTTTCAGTTTGTTTGCGGGAACCTCTGTAATCTCAGAAATCTCTATCAGAACCCCGGTCACTTCTCTGCGGCCAAAGGGTACCCGTACTCGTACGCCTGGTTGTAACCTTTCGATACAGCAGTCTTTTGGTGGCAGGTAATCGAATAGCCGTCGAAGTGGTGAGGGTATGGCTAGTCGCAGGTAAGGCATAGAAGAAGAGGCTCACATAGGGTCAGAGGGCACAGTGTATGTCTTTTTGTTTTCGCTGTTAAGCTGGGTGCTATAATGTAAAGTTAAAGGGCTTGCCTGGGTTTATAACAATGCGTATAATCCGCGGCCTTATTCCCATAAGGCTTTATTGCCTGCATGCGGTGCCCGGCAAAAGATCGGGTGGCGGCATACAAAACGACTGAGGTTTCACATGAAAAACGGTATCCATCCAGAATACACACCGATCAAGGCTAGCTGCTCTTGCGGTAATGTTGTTCAAACTCAATCTACTATCGGTAAAGATATTCTTATCGATGTATGTAGTCAGTGCCACCCGTTCTACACTGGTAAGCAGAAAGATGCTACTACTGGTGGTCGTGTTGATCGCTTTAACAAGCGTTTCGGTGGTCGTGGTCTCGCTAAGTAAACGAACCCGTATCTTTGAAAAAGGCACCCTTCGGGGTGCCTTTTTTGTTTTTGGGGGAATACAGGTCTATTTGCATTAAACTTTGGCATAACTGGTTAAATTCTCTGTAAATGGGGCGTTGTTGTTCTGTAAATTCTGTTTACTCCGTCAAAAGTAGTAGAAAATACACTGATTATCGGGAAAATTTCAGAGATATAGGCTGTTTTGTCAGTTGAGAGGCAGGGTTCTTTTCTATATCATTCCTTCTCCGAATTTTTATAACAACATTGGAACCGCGACAATGTCTGAAGATATGAAACAAGCTGCACTCGATTATCACGAGTTTCCTCGCCCAGGTAAGATTAGTGTTGAACTTACCACTCCTGCTGAGTCTGCTCGTGATCTGGCTCTGGCATATAGTCCTGGTGTAGCTGAGCCTGTACGTGCTATCGCAGCCAATCCTGACGATGCATATCGCTATACTGGTAAAGGTAATCTGGTAGCTGTTATTACTAACGGTACTGCGATTCTGGGTCTTGGTGATCTGGGGCCTTTGGCATCCAAGCCTGTTATGGAAGGTAAGTCACTGCTGTTTAAGCGTTTCGCCGGTGTAGACTCTATAGATATTGAAGTTGATTCTGAAAGCCCGCAAGCGCTGATCGATACTATTGCGCGTATTGCAGATACTTTTGGTGGAATCAATCTGGAAGATATCAAGGCGCCAGAGTGCTTTGAAGTAGAGCGTGCACTGATCGAGCGATGCAAGATTCCAGTCTTCCACGACGATCAGCATGGTACTGCGATTGTAACGGCGGCGGGTATGATCAACGCGCTGGAAATTGCAGGTAAGAAGCTTGAAGCAGCTAAGATTGTTTGTCTGGGTGCCGGTGCTGCAGCCAATGCGTGTATGACGCTTCTGGTCAACATGGGCGCGAAAGTCGAAAATATCTACATGATTGACCGTACCGGTGTTATCCATTCCGGACGTGAAAATCTGACACCTGAGAAAGCAGCATTTGCTTCTGAAACGGATAAGCGGACTCTGGATGATGCAATTGACGGAGCTGATGTGTTTGTTGGTCTGTCCGGTCCTAATCTGTTGAGTGGTGAGCAGCTGGCTAAGATGGCCTCTACTCCAGTAGTGTTTGCTTGTGCTAACCCTGATCCAGAAATTAAGCCAGAACTGGCGCACTCTGTTCGTGATGATGTGATCATGGCGACAGGACGTTCAGACTATCCTAACCAGGTGAATAACGTGCTTGGCTTCCCGTTCATCTTCCGTGGAGCGCTGGATGTTCGTGCCTCCGCAATTAACGAAGAGATGAAAGCTGCAGCCGTTCTGGCGTTGGCTGAGTTGGCTAAAGAGCCTGTTCCTCAGGAAGTGCTGGATGCATATGAGTTGGATTCTCTGGAGTTCGGTCCTCAGTACATTATTCCTAAGCCGACTGACTCTCGTCTGCTGGGTGCTGTTTCTGGAGCTGTTGCTCAGGCGGCTATCGATTCTGGTGTGGCACGTTTGCCACTGCCGGATCACTACCCGCTGACTACTGTAGATGCATTGCTGAATAAGTAAGCTCTCTGCATAAAAAAACCCGGCCTTGGCCGGGTTTTTTTGTGTCTGATATTTCTGTCTGTAGAGCGACTTAGAATATATCTTCAGCTTGAGCGCTACCGGTTGTGTTTTTCTGGTTTGGGTTGTGCGCTATTTCTTTTGGCGCAGAGTTCTCAGGGAATATCTCAAACAATGCGTCTTCCTGCCCGGGATAAGCGAGTAGGCCTGTTTTAGGGTCAATTCTGATGCTGACCATGCCGTCGGGCTGTGGATAAGATTGGTCAGGGCTCTCGCTCAGGGCTGTCTGCATAAATTCTATCCATATTGGCAGTGCGGCCGTTCCGCCAAATTCGCTGCGCCCCAGAGTCGATGGTTGATCAAACCCAACCCAGGCAGTGGCGACTACGTCACTGTTAAAGCCTGAGAACCATGCGTCTTTCTGATCGTTGGTCGTGCCTGTTTTGCCGGCGAGATCTGACCGTTTTAAAGCAAGTGCTCTACGCCCCGTGCCGCGGGTGATAACGTCCTGCATGATATTGTAGATCATGTAGGCTGTTTGCGGTTCCATCGTGCGTGTGGCGATCGGTAAATTTGTGATCCGCTGCCCTTCAAGTAACGCTGGTTTAGGCGCGGGCTCCTGATCGGCAATTGTGGAAGCTGACTCAGGTTCAGTGCCAGGTATTGATTTAGTTTGCATTAGACCGAATTCACTGGCTGGTTCTGTAATGTCCACAACATAGGTGCATTCGGGACAGACAGTGGTTGGCTTTGCCCGATAGAGAGGGTTGCCATCGGAATCTTCGATATGGCTGATAAAATACGGGCTGACTTTAAATCCCTGATTTGCTAGTCCGGCATATCCTGTTACCAGCTCCAGTGGTGTTATGTCGGCGGTTCCAAGCGATAGTGATAGATTGTTTGGCAAGTAGTCTTTGTCGAAGCCAAACCGGGTTAAGAACTCAGTCGCGGTGTCTATCCCGATAGAGCGGAGAATGCGTATGGAAACAAGGTTTCTGGATTTATAAAGCGCTTCTCTGAGTCGCGTAGGGCCGTAAAATTTCTTGCTGTAGTTTTCAGGCCTCCAGTTGGATTCCAGGTTGCTGTCATGAAAAACGACCGGTGCGTCGTTGATTATAGTTGCGGGAGTATATCCTTGCTCTAGTGCTGATGCGTAGATAAAAGGCTTGAGATTTGAGCCGGGTTGGCGTCTCGCCTGAGTGGCTCGGTTAAATTTGTTATGGGTGAAATTAAATCCGCCTACGAGTGCTTTTAAAGCGCCGTCTTTTGGCGATAGAGCAGCGAAAGCGCCTTGTGCCCGGGGGATTTGGGATAAGCGCCAGTTGTTTTCCCCGATAAGGCGAGCTCTTATTAGATCACCTGGAGCAAGAATGTCGTTCGCTTGTTTGGGTTTCTTTCCTAGTCTATTGGGGCCTTTGTGTTCCCGGGCCCACGCCATGTTTTCCCATGTCAGCGTCGCTGTGCCATAGCCCTTAATAAAAAGGGTGGCTTGTTGTTTTTCAGTTTTAGTGACGATTGCAGGGATTAGTGAGCCGTATGTACGCTGTTTATTCAGGAAGGCAGTAAGGTCTGCTTCGGTAAATGAAGTTGTGGCTGTGGGTGTTTCAGGGCCGTAATATCCGTGCCTTTCAGTATATGCAAGAAGTCCATTTTCTACAGCTCTGTTTGCAGCTGCCTGCATGTTGCTATTTAGAGTGGTATATACGCGAAGGCCGTCAGAATATAATGTCTCGCCAAAGTGTTGATATAGCTCATTGCGAATCATTTCAGCAACATAGGGGGCATATAGCTCAATTTGGGTACCATGGTACTCTGCAGTCACGGATTCACTTTTTGCAGCGGTATAGTCTTCATCGTTAATGAAGCTGAGGCTGTGCATCCGTTTAAGTATCCAGTTTCGGCGTTCGAGGGCTCGGCTTGGATTGGTAATTGGGTTGTATGCAGATGGAGCTTTAGGCAATCCTGCTATCATGGCCTGCTGGGCCAGGCTTAGCTGATCTATGTTTTTGCCGTAATAGATGTTGGCAGCAGCTTGAATTCCATAGGAGCGGTGTCCGAGGTAAATCTTGTTTATGTAAAGCTCAAAAATTTCCTCTTTGGAAAGCTCTTGTTCAATTCTAAGGGATAGTAGTATCTCATTGAATTTACGGACAAAAGAGCGTTCTCTGGTGAGGAAATAGTTTTTAGCGACCTGCATTGTTATGGTGCTGCCACCGCTTTGGATTTTTCCGGAGCTGACGAGTTGATATACCGCCCGAAACAGGCCTTTGATGTCTATGCCGATGTGTTCAAAAAAGTTACGGTCTTCGGCAGCTAATAACGCGTTTATATAGTTTTGAGGGATCTGGTCAAAATTGATAGGGGTACGGCGTTTTTCACCAAATTCGGAGATCAGTTTGTTGTCTTCTGAATAGATACGAAGTGGTGTCTGAAGTTGAATTTCTCGCAGAGTATCGACATCGGGAAGCTTGGGTGCGTAATAAAAATACGCAGAAGCAAGAGCCACGCCACCAATAAAACAGCCCAGTATGGTGAGTTTGAGGCAAAGCTTAAGTAACGATGTCAGTATTTTCATGTTAAGTTATTTAAAGTTAAGTTGTTTATGGCCGAGATATTATATCTGTAAGAAAGTGTTAGCCACTAGTGAAACAGTGGTTTAATTTTTGATAAAACCGGGTTAGAGTCATTAATGCTTGGTATATGCGGAATATTTTAAGGACAAATCATTGTGCTCAGCTTTCTTAGCAAACAGGAAAAAGGATGGGTCGGCATAGATATCGGCTCTTCTTCAATCAAAATGGTGGCGCTGTCTAAGCGAGGTGGAACGCTTCGTCTGGACTCATACGCTATCGTACCCTTGCCAGCTTCGGCTGTGATAGAGAATAGTATTCAGGATATTGGACAGGTATCAGAAGCTATCGATAAAGGTGTGAAGCTCTGCGGTGGTGGTCTTACTACCTGCGTTGCTGCTGTTCCCTCCTCTGCGGTTATTGCTAAGAATGTTCAGTTGAGTAATGCTTTTTCTGAGTTTGAACTCGAAGAGCAGGTCAAGCTTGAGGCTGATCGTTTTATTCCCTATCCACTTAATGAAATAGCATTGGATTTTGAAGTATTGGGCCCCGTAGAGGGATCCCCGGAGCTTAATGAGATTCTATTGGTGGCCTGCCGTCGTGATGATGTTGAGATGCGCGAAGATGCTATTAACAGTAGCGGCGTGAAGTGTGAAGTAGTTGACGTTGATCGCTTTGCTACTGAGCGTGTGGCGTCGCTGTTGGATAATGCAGATGAGGTAGGTGACCAGTTGATAGGCCTGGTTGATATAGGGGCTTCGACTTTAACCTTAAATGTCTTTAAGAACGGTAAGATTGTCTATGACCGCGAGCAGGCGTTCGGGGGGAATGATCTTAGTAACGTTATTCATCAGCAGTCAGGATTAGAAGCTGGCGAAGTTGAACATCTGCTCCGTAGTGGCGAGCTTTCCGAGGACCTGAAGCAGTCGGTCGTTCTTCCGTTTCGTAGTACTGTTTCTCAGCAGGTGTCCCGAGCATTACAGTTTTTCTACTCTTCGGGCCCCCATAACGAATTAAGTAAGTTATATATATTGGGTGGGACGGCAGCCATTGAAGGTTTGGCCGAACAGATGCAGGCAGAGGTTGGGGTCGTGGTTGAGACAGCCAATCCATTTGCAGGTATGGCGGTGGATCCGAAAATAAATGCAAGTCGGCTTGATCAGGATGCACCTACTCTGGTTAAGGCCTGTGGCCTTGCACTACGCAGTTTTGAAGGGTAGCGACTATGGCAAAGATAAATTTAAGGGCCTGGCGCGAAGAGCTGGCTGCGGAAAGACAGAAACAGTTTGTTGTAAATATAGTCGCAGCGATTTTCCTGGCAGCAGCGGTGGTCTTTCTAATTGGTTTCTATATTGACATGCAAGCCGATAGACAAAAAGATCGTAATGATTTCCTGAAAAGTGAAATAGCTCAGCTGGATTTTCAGCTTAAAGAGATTAAAGAATTAAAAAATCAGCGTGCTCGCTTACTGGATCGTCTGAATGCAATTCAGGATCTGCAGGGAACTCGTCCTCTTATAGTCAGAAGTTTTGATGAGATGGTTAGGGTGCTGCCGGATGGCGTTTATTACTCCTCATTGTCCAGAAACGGCAGTACTATTACTTTGCAAGGACGTGCCGAGAAGAGTGATGATGTTTCAAATCTGATGCGACAAATTTATGCCAGTATCTGGTTTGGTGAGCCAAACCTCTCAACTGTTGCTAATGATGCTGGTATGAAAAAATTCAACCTGTCTGTGCCGGTGCTGAAGCCCTCACTGGAAGAGGTGAACTGATATGGCGATGGATGCGTTAAAAAATAGTTTTAAGGGTTTTGATGCAGATAATCTGGATCTGAGTACTTCGGGCAATTGGCCGGTGGGTGTTAAAGTGATCACCTATCTGCTAGTTTTTTCTCTTGTTGTTGGCGCTGGTGTTTATTTCTACATTACCGACAAAGAGAAAGTTCTTAATCGGGTAGTCAGTCAGGAAACAGGGCTTAAGCAGCAAGTTAGTATCAAAACCATTCAGGTTGCCAGCCTTGAACAGCTTCGTAAGCAGATGAAAGATGTTGAAGGACGATTTGCAGAGCTGCTGAAGCAATTGCCGACCGAAAAAGAAGTTCCAGGTTTGCTCGAAGATATTACTGAGATAGGTCGTTCTAGTGGCTTGAATATTCAGTCAATATCATTAGGTGGTGAGAAAAAGAATGAAATATTTATTGAGCTGCCGATAAACATCAAGGTGAGTGGTACTTATCACCAGATGGGGCAGTTTGTAAGTGGGGTTGCTGCGATTCCTCGTATAGTGACTCTACATAACTACAGCATAAGCCCAGTTGGGGCTCAGCTTGATATGACAATTAGTGCGAAGACTTATCGCTATGATGATACAAAGTAAGCTCTTGCGTTTTCTCATCCTTGTTCCTTTTCTTCTGGGTGGCTGTGTCTGGATCGAAGATGTCAGTGACCTTCGCAGCTTTGTTGCTCAGGAAAAACAGAAGAAAACGATTCGAGTCGAACCGTTGCCGGAATTTGAGTCCTATCATAGCTTCGTCTATGAAGGGGCGAGTATGCGTAGCCCCTTTAAACCCTTAGTTTCTATAATAAACTTTGAGAATGATGAAGAGGCCAGTGTTACAGGTAATAGTGGATTAACACCTGATGTCGATCGCGAAAAAGCATATTTGGAAACTTTCTCACTGGACAATCTGGCGATGGTTGGCAGCATTAATATGAACGGTGATGACTCTCGCTGGGCTCTGATTAAAGATAAAAAGGGAGAGGTCCATCGGGTTTCTGTCGGTGATTATATGGGGCTGGATTATGGCAAAGTAATTGCTGTTAACAGTGATAATGTTGAGCTTTTAGAAATTGTTACAAACGGCCGGGGTGGTTGGATGAAACGCCCTCGTAGTGTGGTGATGGACTGATGACGATGATGGTGATTACTGTGAATAAAAATATTCAGTCGGGTAAGCTGGGATGCTCCGCACTCGCTAAAATGGCGGGAATGGTCATCGGCTTTTGGATGTTAGCTTTCAGTGCGTTCGCTGCTGATGCGAAGCTAATGTCATCTTCTTTCGTTGCGCTTCCCGATAATAAACTTGAAGTGCGATTTGATTTTGATGTTCCGCCTTCTGTGCCAAAGTCATATATGACTAACTCTCCTGCCCGACTAGTGTTGGATATGTGGGGTGTTGAGAATGCTCAGGATAACCGCTTACTGGATGTTGGTAGTGGTAATGTTGACAATGTTAATTTTGCTCAGGTGGCCGGCCGTCTTCGCGTCGTTGTTAATCTGTTCGAGGCCTCTGCATATGAGATCAGAGCCGATGGCAATAGCCTTTTTCTGGTCGTCGGTGATCGTGGAGAAGTAAAACGGAATAGTACTGCTGTAGCTCCTGTTGCTGCTGAATCAAAAGCTAAGCCGGTGATGTCAGATAAAACCCGGGTGAGCGGTGTTGATTTTGAGCGTACTGCTGAAGGCGGTGGTCGTGTCGTTATCTCCTTGTCAGATGATCGTGCTGGTGTAGATGTGATAGAAGAAGGCAATAACGTTGTTGTCAATCTTCTGGGTGTGGACCTGTCAGCCAGTATGCAGAATCGTATTGATGTGAAAGATTTTGCTACACCGGTAATGTTTATCGATTCCATGGCTAGTGGTGAGAACGCATCAATCTTGATTAAGCCTTCTGCTGAACCTTATGACTATATGGTCTATCAGACCAATAATCAGTTGGTTGTTGATCTGAAACCAACTACTCAAGCCGAGCTGGATCGTATCGAAGAAGAACGTTTTCCTTATCAGGGAGAGCGGATCGATCTTGATTTTCAGAATATTGAAGTACGTGCAGTACTTCAAATCCTTGCTGAAGTTGCTGAGATGAATCTGGTAGTAAGTGAGGCTGTAGGGGGGAATATAACCCTTAGATTAAAGAATGTTCCCTGGGATCAGGCACTTGATCTGGTTATGGCGACCAATCAACTGGATAAGCGCGAGATGGGTAATGTTCTTCTCATCGGTACGGCAGCAGAGATCGCTGAGCGTGAGCGTGTGGAGCTGGAAAGTAGTAAGCAGGTAGAAGAGCTAGCTCCATTGAGAACTGAGTTTATCCAGGTCGATTTCAGAAAAGCCTCAGATATGCTCTCGCGCCTTAATGAGGCTAAGTTGATCTCAGAGCGTGGCTTTATACTGGCAGATGATGAAACCAATGTGTTGATGGTGCGTGAAACTGCTAAGCGGATGGGTGATATTCGCTCTACATTACGTCGCTTTGATACAGAAGTAGCCCAGGTTCTGATCGAAGCTCGTCTGGTTACTGCCAATACCGATGTGTCTAAAGACTTAGGTATTAAGTGGGGGTTGGGTTACGGAGATACTGACTCAGCTGGCAATGCTATTTCTATTGGGAGTTCAATAGGGGGCGTTTCGTCACCAGGTAGTGTGCCTAGTGGTTTGATGATAGATTTGGGTGCTGCTGTTACTTCACCGGCTTCTATCGCTGTAGGATTAGCTTCAAGTAGCGCCTTATTGCAGCTTGAGCTGTCAGCGCTGGAAACAGATGGTCGGGTTGAAGTAATATCGCAGCCTAAAATTGTAACAACTAATGGTAAATCTGCGCTGATTCAATCAGGACAGGAGATACCGTACCAAACTGTTGAGGATGGCGAAGTTAGTGTACAGTTTAAAGATGTTGTGCTTTCTCTTGAAGTTACACCACGGATAAACCCGGGTGATCGAATCGCTATGGATCTGGTTATTAAAAAGGACTCAGTGGGAGATCTACTTCCCAATGGAGAAATCAGTATCATCAACAACGAACTGGAAACTTCAGTGGTTGTGGCTGATGGGCAAACTATAGTTCTGGGTGGCGTGTTTGAGAATGAAACCCGAAATGTAGTGAATAAAACTCCATTGCTTGGCGATTTGCCGGTATTGGGTCATTTGTTCCGCAATTCGTCAGAAAAAAATAGTAAGTCTGAGCTACTGATTTTTATTACACCTAAGTTGATCAGAGAGTCTCTGTCATCTCAGTAAGGTTGTTGTATTGAATATATTTCTTATTGGCCCTATGGGAGCTGGCAAAAGCACCATAGGGCGTCTTCTTTCCCAAGAGCTGAAACTCGATTTTGTTGATTCAGATAAAGTAATTGAAGAGCGGGCAGGGGCCGATATTCCCTGGATCTTTGATGTTGAAGGTGAAGAGGGTTTTCGTAACAGAGAGGCTAACATTATCGATATTCTCAGTGCTGAGGATAATCAGGTGTTAGCCACCGGCGGAGGCGCTGTTCTTCGGAGTGATAATCGCTCTAATCTTCAGGGACGGGGTACGGTTGTTTATTTGCAAGCGTCTGTGGCCCAGCAGCTTGAACGAACCTCTCGTGATAAGAATAGACCTTTATTGCAAACACCTGATCCAAGTGTTGTTTTACATGCGCTTATGGAGCAGCGACACCCTCTTTATATTCAGGTTGCTGATGTTGTTGTAGATACTGAGCGTCGCAACCCTAAAGCAGTGGTCAATGATATAATTGCCGAGCTTCGCGCGCAGCAGATTGTTAAATAGAGATAAGCCCCACCATGCAAACACTGAATGTTGAACTCGGTGATCGTTCATACCCTATTTTTGTCGGAGCAGACCTGTTCCGAACTGAGCACTTAAAGCCCTATATCAAAGGTAACCAGATTCTGGTCGTGAGTAATGAAACTGTTGCTCCGCTTTATCTGGATCAGTTGAAAGCGGTCTTGCCAGCGGTTCAGATCGATGAGGTTATTCTTCCCGACGGTGAACAGTTCAAAACCCTTGAGCAGCTTAATTCAGTATATGATCACCTGCTAAAAAAGCGTCATAACCGGACAACCACGCTCATTGCATTGGGTGGCGGTGTTGTCGGTGATATGACGGGTTTTGCTGCTGCTTGCTATCAGCGTGGTGTTAACTTTATTCAGATTCCCACGACATTGCTTTCACAGGTTGATTCTTCTGTTGGAGGAAAGACCGGTGTGAATCATCCGCTAGGAAAGAATATGATCGGTGCTTTCCATCAGCCCCAGGTTGTACTTGCCAGTGTTGATGTATTGCGTACGCTCCCTGATCGTGAGCTTTCGGCGGGTTTAGCGGAAGTGATTAAGTATGGCTTGGTCTATGATTCAGTCTTCCTTGATTGGCTTGAAGACAACATGTCAGGGTTAGTGGGGCGTGACTCAGTTTTGCTTAGTCGGGCTATCTATCGCTCCTGTGAGCTTAAAGCTGAAGTGGTTGCGCAGGATGAGAAAGAATCAGGTGTTCGGGCGCTGTTGAATTTAGGGCATACTTTTGGTCATGCCATAGAGTCCTGTCAGGGATACGGAAATTGGTTGCATGGCGAGGCGGTAGCCGTAGGCACTGTGATGGCTGCAGACCTTTCTCAGCGTCTTGGTTGGATAAGCAGTGAGGACTACGCGAGAGTAGTGCGTATATTTAAATTGGCGAACTTGCCGGTTGCTGCGCCTGAGGGAATGACTGCTGACGAATTTATGGGTCTAATGGCTGTAGATAAAAAAGTTATTGATGGGCAGCTTCGTCTGATTTTATTGCGCTCTCTGGGAAATGCGGTGGTTACTGACCAGTTTGATCCAAAGGCGTTGCAGCAAACCTTAAACCATTTTACATCTTAAGGGCGTGATCAGATGGCTGAGATGAAAGGAAAAGATGCGCTAGCGGATGCGTTTGCGAGTGCAGAACAGCGTAAGAACTTCTTTTTTGAGCCTGCATCACGTCTACAATTACTCGAAAAACTCGAGCATCTGAGTCGTTTCAGTGATTTTTTATTATTAGTCTCCGGTCCTTCTGGGTCAGGTAAAACTGTTTTGTTACAACAGCTTAAAGCTGTTGAGTCTGATCGTACCTTAAGGCTTTGTACTATAGATGCTGCAGAGAACAGTGGTTTAAATGCTTTGCTGGTCTCATTAAGTCAACAGCTTAGCCCTGAGATCGATACCGATGCTGATAATCAGCAGATGCTCAATGCGATCTATGAGTTTTCTCAGGTTATGGCGGTTGAACATATTCAGTGGTCAATTATCGTCGACAATGCTGATCAGTTTGAAAAGCCAGCGCTCCAATTGTTATTGCAGATGCTCAGCGATGCTCAGGGGTTACCGCTGAAACCTCATTTACTGATGGCTGCTGGTGAGGGTTTTGAGGCTAAGCTACAAGTCTTTGATGAGTACTCGGTTCTTGAGGCTCAGGTACATAATCATGAATTAGAAGCTTTTACGTTACCTGAAGCAAAAAAATACTTATTACAGCGTTATAGCGCCTCGGCATCACTGTCCGATAAACAGTTACAGGCAGTATATGATGCATCGAAAGGCTATCCAGGTGGTTTGAATCAACAGGCTGAGCTGTTATTTCGCTCTGGCTCTGTCAGTAAGGTTCGTCAACCTGCAGCGATGACGAGAACATACTTTGTAAGTATTGCAGCGGTTTTGCTGCTGGTTCTATTTGGATCCCTATGGCAGTACTGGCCTGAAAATGAAAGCGAGAGTAATCGAACTCAGGTAGCGATTGAGTTACCTGTTGAAAAAGAAGCTGTTGCTGCTGAAGTATCTGAGCCAGTTAAGGACGTTAAGTTAAATCAGCCAGCCGCTTATACTCCGACTATAATCGTTGAAAAAGAAAACTCTTCTGTACCGGTCGTTAGCGAACCTGAACCTGTTAAAGAAACTCAGATTCGTTCTGAAATAGCAGTGCTAGAGACGGTTAAGCCTGAAGTTGAGCGACAGGAAGTAGCTGTTGTTCAGCCGGTAGCGCAGGCATCTGTATTGCCTAAACAAGTGCCAAAGCAATTGCCCGAGACAGTTATCCAGTTAGCTCAGGATCCGGTTGTTAGCAAACCTGTTATAGCTGTTAAGCCTATCGAGTTGCCAAAACCTGCTCCGAAGAGAGAGGTTAAAGAAGTCGTAGTTACAGCAGATGTCTCTTTGACTGACTCAGAAGAGATGTTATTGAGTTGGCCTGCAACCGGTTATACTCTGCAGATGTTGGGCGCCGGTGTGAAAAGTAGCGCGGAGAAGTTTGTTCGTGCTCAGGCAGAGCCGCAGAAGTTTTACCTGTTTCAGACCCGTTATAAAAATAAACCCTGGTTTGTGGTAGTCTATGGTCAGTATAAGGATCGTGCTATGGCGCAGGCTGCTAGTAAATCTTTACCCGTTGCTTTGGCTAAACTAAAGCCTTGGGCAAGGACGATTCAGGGGATTCAAACGGATTTATCGACTAGAAAATAGTTTTTTTCGGTATTGTTTTTGCTAACAAAATTTTCCTCTGTTCGCTTATAATTTGTCCTTCCTGGCCTCGCTGTGTAAAATACCTGTCCCTTTTTCCCTATAAACACAACTGTGTCTGGAAAATGACGGCTTTAATATATTGATAATTAAGAACTTTTTGGTGGGATTCGTTTATGAGCAAAGGTCTGTATCGCCCTGGTGAGTTCAAAGATAACTGTGGTTTTGGTTTGATGGCCCATATGCAAGGGGAGCCAAGTCACGATTTGCTGTTGAAGGCGATTGAAGCACTTGCATGTATGACTCACCGTGGTGGAATCGCGGCAGATGGTAAGACCGGAGATGGCTGCGGATTGTTGATGCAGATGCCGGATACCTTTCTGCGCGCGGCCGCGAAGAGCGAACTGGGTGTTGAATTGGGAGAGAACTATGCCGTAGGTATGGTCTTCCTGTCTAAAGAACCTGCGCAGGCTGATGCGGCGCGTGAAACTTTAAATAAAGAGCTGGCTGCTCAGGGATTGACGGTAGCTGGTTGGCGTATTGTGCCGACAGATGAAAGCTGTCTCGGCCCGATCGCTAAGGATACTCTGCCAAAGATTGAGCAGGTATTTGTTACAACAGATAAAACTGATCGTGAACTGGCTATCAGTGTCTATACCGCTCGTCGTAAGACTGAAATCGCCCTGGCTGCGGATGAAGATTTCTATATCTGTAGTCTGTCAGACAAGGTTATCTCCTATAAAGGCCTGACGATGCCGGTCGATCTACCGGTATTTTATAAAGATCTGAGTGATGAACGTCTGGAAACAGCGATCTGTACTTATCACCAGCGTTTCTCAACTAACACTGCGCCGCGCTGGCCTTTGGCTCAGCCTTTCCGTCTGCTGGCACACAATGGTGAGATAAATACCATCGACGGTAACCGTAACTGGTCCCGTGCCCGCTCCAGCAAGTTTGCAACTGAACTGCTACCGAACGTTGATGAGCTTCAGCCTATCGTTAACACTACCGGTTCAGACTCATCCAGTATGGATAATATGCTGGAGTTTTTGCTCACCGGCGGCATGAACCTCTATCGTGCAGCGCGTATGATCGTACCGCCTGCATGGCAGAATGTTGACACCATGGACGCTGAACTGCGTGCCTTCTATGACTATAACTCCATGCATATGGAGCCATGGGACGGCCCGGCTGGAATGGTAATGACGGATGGTCGTTATGCTGTTTGTATGCTGGACCGTAACGGTCTGCGTCCGTCCCGTTGGGTGATGACCAAAGATGGCTTCATCTGTACGGCGTCAGAAATCGGTGTATTTGCCTACAAGCCAGAAGATATTGTTTCTCAGGGTCGTGTTGGTCCGGGTCAGATCCTCTCTATTGATACTCAGACCGGTGAAGTATTACATACCGCTGATGTCGATGATCGGTTGAAGAAAGCGCAGCCATATAAAAAATGGATGCGTGAGAATGCGCTGCCGCTTGAGCAGACCATGAATCTGACTGAAGAGTCTCAGTCTTTCTGTGAGATGACCCCGGAAGCGGTTAAAACTCACATGAAGATGTTCCAGGTCACCTTCGAAGAACGTGATCAGGTGCTCCGCCCACTGGGCGAGACGGCGATGGAAGCTGTTGGTTCTATGGGTGACGACAAGCCGATGGCGGTATTGTCTTCAAAAGAGCGTTCTGTCTATGATTACTTCCGTCAGCAATTTGCTCAGGTAACCAATCCACCGATCGATCCGCTACGTGAAGCGATCGTTATGTCGCTGGAAACTTGTATTGGCGCTGAACGTAACGTTTTTGAAGAGTCTCCAGAGCATGCGCGCCGCGTAATTCTGACGACTCCGGTATTGTCTGCCAGTAAATTCCTGCGCTTAAAGAATAATACGGTAGACGGCTTTGGTGTCGCTCAGATAGAGCTGAACTATGATCCTGCCGTGATGGATCTGAAGGCTGCTATCGAGTCAGTTACCGATCAGGCAGTACAGCTGGTACGCGATGGTAAGGTTATCCTTATCTTGTCTGACTTTGCGATTGAAAAGGGTAAGTTGCCGATCCATGCCTCGATGGCAACGGGTGCCGTGCATCACCGTTTGATTAATGAAGGCCTACGTGCTGATGCGAATATTGTGGTTGAGTCTGGCACCGTCCGTGACCCACATCATTTCGCTGTGTTGTTTGGTTTTGGTGCGACGGCTGTCTATCCATATCTGGCCTACAGGGTTCTAACAGATCTCTGCGCTACTAATGAACTGCAAATGAACTGGCTTGATAGCCATGAGAACTATCGTAAAGGTATTAACAAAGGACTGATGAAAATCCTGTCTAAGATGGGTATCTCTACCGTTGCTTCATATCGGGGCGCGCAGTTGTTTGAAGCGGTAGGTATTAGTTCTGAAGTTGTTGATCTTTGTTATACCGGTGTAGCCAGTCGAATCGAGGGCGCTGATTTCAGCGACTTCCAGATAGATCAACAGGCGCTGTCTGAAGAAGCCTGGGTTGCCCGTAAGAAGATTAAACAAGGTGGTCTGCTGAAGTATGTACATGGTGGTGAATACCACGCTTACAACCCAGATGTGATCCGTACTATTCACTCTGCTGTTCGCAGTGGTGATTCTGCTGACTATCAAGAATATGCCGATCTAGTGAACAAGCGCGGTGTCGCTACTATCCGTGATTTGCTGGGGCTGAAAAAAGACGCTAAGTCGATTCTGCTAAGTGACGTTGAGCCGGTTGAAAATATATTCAAACGCTTTGACTCTGCTGCGATGTCACTGGGTGCTCTATCTCCGGAAGCCCATGAGTGTCTGGCGATGGCGATGAACGAGCTGGGTGGCCGTTCTAACTCCGGTGAAGGCGGCGAAGATCCTGCTCGTCATGGCACGAACAAGCGTTCCAAGATTAAGCAGGTTGCGTCGGGTCGTTTTGGTGTGACGCCTGAATATCTGATCAATGCAGATGTTATGCAGATCAAGGTAGCTCAGGGTGCTAAGCCGGGCGAGGGTGGTCAGTTACCGGGCGGTAAGGTTAATAGCCTGATCGCACGTCTGCGTTACTCAGTACCGGGTGTGACACTGATTTCACCTCCACCGCACCACGATATTTATTCAATTGAAGATCTGGCTCAGCTGATCTTTGATCTGAAGCAAGTAAACCCTGAAGGGCTGGTTTCGGTGAAACTGGTTTCCCGTCCGGGCGTTGGTACTATCGCCTGTGGTGTTGCTAAAGCCTATGCGGATCTGATTACGATCTCAGGCTATGACGGCGGTACCGCAGCGAGTCCGTTGACCTCGGTACATTATGCCGGCTCTCCATGGGAGCTTGGTCTTGCGGATGCACACCAGTCCTTGCGGGGTAATCATCTGCGCGGGAAGATACGTTTGCAGACGGATGGTGGCCTTAAAACAGGTCTGGATGTTGTGAAAGCGGCGATCCTGGGTGCTGAAAGCTTTGGTTTCGGAACTATGCCGATGGTTGCCGTAGGTTGTAAGTACCTGCGTATCTGTCACCTGAATAACTGTGCTACGGGTGTGGCAACTCAGAACGATGAGCTGCGGGATAAGCATTACCGCGGTACCGTTGAAATGGTTAAGAACTACTTCCGCTTTGTCGCAGAGGAGACTCGTCAGTGGATGGCGACTGTGGGTGTTCGTACTCTGGAAGAGTTAGTAGGTCGTGTTGATCTGCTGGAACTGCTGGATGGCACCACGGCTAAGCATGCCAAGATTGATCTGTCTCCGCTTATCTCTGATGCAGATATCCCTGCGGAATATCCTCAGACCTGTCAGGTAGAGCAGAATGACCCTTACGACCTGGCGCAGCTGAATAGCAAGATGCTGGAGCTCGCGCAGCAGGCGATTAACGATAAATCTGGCGCTGAATTTGAGTTGGCTATTACTAACTGTGATCGTTCAGTTGGTGCCCGGACATCGGGTGCTATTGCGAAAGTTCATGGCAATTTAGGCATGAGCGATAAGCCTATTCGCTTTAACTTTACCGGACATGCCGGTCAGAGTTTTGGTGTATGGAATGCCGGTGGTCAGGAGCTGTACCTGGAAGGTGACGCGAATGATTACGTTGGTAAAGGCATGACCGGCGGTAAGATCGTTATCAATCAGCCGGATACGGTGACTTTTGCCAGTAATGAAACTGCGATTATTGGTAACACCTGCCTTTACGGTGCGACCGGTGGCAAACTCTTTGCTGCAGGATCTGCAGGCGAACGTTTCGGTGTACGTAACTCCGGTTGCTATGCCGTAATCGAAGGTGCGGGTGACCACTGCTGTGAGTATATGACAGGGGGTATGGTTACTGTACTGGGCGAAACAGGACATAACTTCGGTGCAGGTATGACCGGTGGTTTTGCCTATGTTCTGGATATGGATAACACCTTTGTTGATAAGTACAACCATGAGCTGGTGGATATCCACCGTGTGGCGCCCCAGCATATGGAAGAGTACAAGAACCACCTGCGTACCGTGATTATCGGCTTTGTTACAGAGACCGGTAGTGCATGGGGCCAGCAGATGGTTGATAACTTCGATGATTATATTGGTCGTTTCTGGCTTGTTAAGCCTAAGGCGGCTAGTTTGGGGGCGCTGCTGGCTGATATGCGCTCGCGTCCAGAATAATGGGTTCATCGAACAGATGTAATGATTTAGCTGTGTCTGCCTGCGGGCAGGCACTATTAGACGGGGTGGGAAATGTCTGAACGTCTGAAGAATGATTTTCAGTTTCTGGAAGTAGAGCGTCAGGGGCCTGGTAAGATTGAAGCCGATATCCGTAAAAAAGAGTTTGCGGAGATTTATGAGCCTTTTAAGACTGAGGAAGCCTCTGATCAGGCGCACCGCTGCCTCGAATGTGGTAATCCATATTGCGAGTGGAAATGTCCGGTACACAATTACATTCCGAACTGGCTGAAGCTGGTATCTGAGGGTAACATCATTGAAGCTGCTGAGCTTAGTCATCAGACTAACTCGCTGCCAGAGGTCTGTGGCCGTGTGTGCCCTCAAGATCGCCTGTGTGAAGGTGCTTGTACTCTGAATGATGAGTTTGGTGCTGTAACTATTGGTTCTGTTGAGAAGCATATTACTGATACCGCTTTTGCTATGGGCTGGCGTCCGGATATGAGCAAAGTGCCTGTTACCGATAAGAAAGTTGCAGTGATTGGTGCAGGGCCTGCGGGTCTTGCTGCTGCGGATATTCTGGTCCGTAACGGCGTGAAGCCTGTTGTATTTGATCGTCATCCTGAGATCGGTGGTCTGCTAACTTTCGGTATTCCAGAGTTTAAGTTGGATAAGGATGTCATGGTTAATCGCCGTGAAATCTTTACTGATATGGGCGTTGAGTTCCGCTTGAATACCGAGATAGGTAAAGATATTCAGATGCAGGAACTGATCGATCAGTATGATGCGGTCTTCCTGGGTATGGGTACTTATACCTATATGAAAGGTGGTTTCCCGGGTGAAGACCTGGACGGCGTCTATGATGCTTTGCCGTTCCTGATCTCCAACGTTAACCGCTGCCTGGGCTTTGAAAAAGACGCTGCGGACTATATCGGTGTGGAAGGTAAAAATGTTGTTGTTCTGGGGGGTGGTGACACCGCGATGGACTGTAACCGTACCTCTATTCGTCAGGGGGCTAAGAATGTTTTCTGTGCTTACCGTCGTGATGAAGCCAATATGCCTGGTTCTAAACGTGAAGTAGAGAACGCTCGTGAAGAGGGTGTGCAATTCATGTTTAATCGTCAGCCGGTAGAGGTTGTCGGTGAAGCGGGTAAGGTTACCGGAATTAAGGTCGTAACGACTCAGATGGGTGAGCCTGATGAGAATGGTCGTCGTCGTCCTGAGGTAGTTGAAGGCAGTGAGGAAGTGCTGCCAGCAGATGCTGTTTTGGTTGCCTTTGGTTTCCGTCCAAGCCCAGCGCCCTGGTTTGCTGATTTCGGTATCGAACTTGAGCAGGATGGCAGGATTAAAACCTCAGAAAGCGAGCAGTACGCGTTCCAGACCAGCAATGAAAAAGTCTTTGCTGGTGGTGATATGGTGCGTGGCTCTGATCTGGTGGTTACCGCTATCGATGAAGGCCGAAAGGCTGCAGAAGGCATTCTGGATTACCTGAAAGTGTAAAGCAGCAGATGTTACGAAAAGGTCGCTTTGTGCGGCCTTTTTTTGTGTTCGAAAGTCTGAGGTGAGTTCCTACGTTAGTTGTTCGCCCCAGCCGTCAAAAACCTGTAAAATGCCAGCAGTTTTGAATCTGAGTTGAGAAAAGTAATGGCTGAACTGAAGAATGATCGTTTCCTGCGTGCGCTGATGCGTGAGCCTGTTGATGTAACACCGGTATGGATGATGCGTCAGGCAGGCCGCTATCTGCCAGAGTATCGTGCTACCCGTGCTCAGGCCGGTGACTTCCTGAGCCTGTGTAAGAATAGGGATCTTGCTTGTGAAGTAACTATCCAGCCTTTAGAGCGTTACGATCTGGATGCGGCTATCCTTTTCTCAGATATCCTGACAATCCCTGATGCTATGGGACTTGGGCTGTATTTTGAAGTAGGTGAAGGCCCGAAGTTTAAGAAGGTTATCCGTACTGAAGCTGATGTGGATGCTCTGCCGGTACCAAAATCTGCCAGTGACCTGGATTATGTGATGAACGCGGTGAAGACTATCCGCTCGGAACTGAATGGTCGGGTACCTTTGATTGGTTTCTCTGGTAGCCCATGGACTTTGGCTACCTATATGGTTGAGGGCGGTTCCAGTAAAGATTTTCGTCATATCAAAAAGATGATGTATGCGACTCCTGAAGTGCTGCATCAGCTCTTAGCAAAGCTGGCGGAATCGGTAACCGACTATCTGAACGAACAGATTCGCAGTGGTGCTCAGGCGGTTCAAATTTTTGATACTTGGGGCGGCGCATTGAGCGGTCCGATGTATCAGGAGTTTTCGCTGAAATATATGCAACAGATCGCCAATGGCCTGATTCGCGAGAACGAAGGCCGTAAAGTGCCGCTGATTATGTTCACCAAGAATGGTGGTCAGTGGCTGGAAGCGATGGCAGAGTCTGGCGCTGATGCGATAGGACTGGACTGGACGACTAATATTGATGATGCCCGTGCCCGTATAGGTGATAAAGTTGCCTTGCAGGGGAATATGGATCCGTCAGTATTGTACGGCACGCCTGAGCGTATCCGTGCTGAAGTTGCGGATATTCTTGCACGTTATGGTAGTGGTCCTGGGCATGTGTTTAATCTGGGTCACGGTATACACCAGTTTGTTGATCCGGCTCAACCGAAAATTTTTGTTGATGCGGTGCATGAACTAAGTGCTCAGTACCACGTCTAACGTATTGAATTTTAATGGGAGGGCTTATGGCCCTCTTTTGTTATCTAACGGAATTGATGGCTCCTGAGATGAAGCGACTGACAGAACTATTGGAAAGTAACCGTCAATGGGCGGCAAAAATCAATCAGGAAGATCCGGAATTTTTTGAAACCCTGGCGCAGCAGCAGGCACCTGAATATCTCTGGATCGGTTGTTCTGATAGCCGGGTTCCGGCTAATGAGATTGTAAATATGATGCCCGGTGAGCTGTTCGTGCATCGTAATGTATCTAATCTGGTTGTGCATACTGATATGAACTGTTTATCGGTTATTCAGTACGCAGTTGAGGTGCTTAAAGTTAAGCACATCATGGTTGTTGGGCATTACGGTTGCGGCGGTGTTAAAGCTGCGATTGAGACTACCCCGCATGGATTGATCGATAACTGGCTAAGGCACATTCGTAATGTCTATAACAAGCACCGAGTATTATTGTCGGCTTGGGATAACTCCCATCAGCAACTGGATCGTTTGTGTGAATTGAATGTCATTGAGCAGGCTTACAATGTCTGTGAAACCACGGTGGTACAGGAGGCTTGGTCGAGAGGACAAGAGGTAGCTGTGCACGGATGGGTTTATGGACTCAATGATGGTCTGGTCAATGATCTGGAATTCGACGCCTGTAGTCAGGATGATGTAGAAGAAGAATATCGGCTTGCGATTAAAAAAATCGAGAAGTTGCGTGAGTTGGCTTTTGTGTCTGAAAAGGGGCAAAACGCCCGCGGTTTGTGGGATAAACTACGTAAATTGTTTAACTAATCGGTTCTTGATTAGGTGACATAAAAAAGCCTCGCAATAGCGAGGCTTTTTTGTGTGCTTTGAATATTACTTAGCGGCTTGCAGTGCCTGGTCCAGATCGGCCATCAGGTCATCGATATGCTCGATGCCGATAGACAGGCGAACCATGTCAGGGCTAACGCCAGCTGATTTCAGCTCTTCATCGTTCAGCTGACGGTGAGTCGTTTCAGCTGGAATAGAGGCCAGTGACTTACAGTCACCGATGTTAACCAGACGCACGAAGATGTTAAGTGCATCGTAGAACTTAATGGTGGCTTCGCGACCAGCTGTCAGGCCAAAGCTGAGAATGCCGGATGCTTTGCCGTTCATATATTTCTTCGCCAGGGCGTTATCCTTGTGGCTTTCCAGGCCGGCATAGTTCACCCAGGAGACCTGATCATGGTTTTCCAGATACTCTGCAATCTTCTGGGTGTTCTCGCAAATACGCTCCATCCGCAGGCTCAAAGTTTCAATACCTTGAATCAGCAGGAAAGCGTTCATTGGAGAGAGTGCTGCGCCGGTATTACGCAGAGGCACTACCCGACAGCGTCCGATGAATGCGGCGGGGCCAAATGCATCGGTATAAACAACGCCGTGATAAGACACATCAGGGGTGTTTAGTAGTGGGAAACGGTCAGCGTGATCGGCCCAGGGGAAGTTGCCGGAATCAACAATGACACCGCCGATAGAGTTGCCATGGCCGCCGATATACTTAGTTGCCGCCTGAATGACGATATCAGCGCCGTGCTCAATCGGACGCCATAGTGCTGGGCTGGCAACAGTGCTGTCAACGATCAGTGGCAGACCATGCTTGTGGGCCAGTTTGGCCAACGTTTCAATGTCAGCAATACCGCCGGAAGGGTTGCCGATGGATTCACAGAAAATTGCGCGGGTGCGGTCGTTTATCTGCGCTTCCATAGCGGCAAAGTCGTCTTTGTTAGCGAAGCGTACTTCGATACCCTGGCGTGGTAATGTGTGAGCGAACAGATTGTAAGTGCCGCCGTACAGCTCGCTGGTCGCGATGATGTTATCGCCGACTTCTGCGATAGTCTGAATCGCGTAAGTAATGGCCGCCATACCTGAGGCAACTGCCAGAGCAGCAACGCCGCCCTCCATCGCTGCTACGCGCTGTTCCAGTACGTCGGTGGTCGGGTTCATGATGCGGGTGTAGATGTTGCCTGGTACCTTCAGATCAAACAGGTCGGCGCCGTGCTGCGCGTTGTCGAATGCGTATGACGCGGTCTGATAGATAGGTACAGCGACCGCTTTGGTGGTTTCTTCCGGGCTGTAACCGCCATGTACGGCAATGGTTTCCAGTTTCATCTGAAGTTCCTCATGAGAAATATGATACGTTAGTTTTCGTTCTTATATATATTACGTAGCGCTCGATTGTAGCTCTTCAGGAGAAGAAATAAAGTTCTCTTTTGTTCAAGGAGAGATAGTTCCGCTAGAATGCGCTGATACACCCACAGGAGAGTTCGATGGCGAAGGCGAAGAGTGCGTATGTCTGTAATGACTGCGGTGCAGATTATTCCAAGTGGCAGGGGCAATGTACCGCCTGTAATGCGTGGAATACCCTGACTGAGATTCGTCTTAGCAGTGCTAAAGCAAGTAGTGCACGGGGCGCCCGATATGAGGGCTATGCCGGTGCAGGTAATGTGGCCAAGGTGCAGGACCTATCTGAGGTTAACCTTGACGAAATGCCGCGGTTTGCCTCTGGCTCCAGTGAGCTTGACCGGGTGCTGGGTGGTGGATTGGTTCCGGGTTCCGCCATTCTGATCGGTGGTCATCCCGGTGCAGGTAAAAGCACCCTGTTACTGCAGACGATGTGTAGTCTGGCTCAGCGGATGTCAGCACTTTATGTCACTGGAGAGGAGTCTTTGCAGCAAGTGGCCTTGCGTGCACAACGGCTGGGTGTGAATAGTAATAATCTAAAAATGCTATCTGAAACCAGTGTTGAGCAGATCTGCACTACTGCTGAGCAGCTTAAACCTAAAGTCTTGGTGGTTGATTCTATACAAGTTATGCATGTCGACGATGTGCAATCGGCGCCGGGTAGTGTGTCGCAGGTGCGAGAAGCGGCTGCATATCTGACCCGGTTCGCTAAGCAGACGGGGACGGTGTTGTTTTTGGTAGGACATGTAACTAAAGATGGCTCACTGGCAGGTCCGAAAGTGCTGGAGCATATGATCGATTGTTCACTGCAATTGGAGGGCGACAGTGATGGACGTTTCCGTACCTTGCGGAGTCATAAAAATCGCTTCGGTGCAGTCAATGAGTTGGGTGTCTTTGCTATGCTGGAGCAGGGGCTGAAAGAGGTAAAAAACCCTAGTTCCATATTCCTTAATCGCGGTGAGGTACCAAGTCCGGGAAGTCTGGTTATGGTTGTTTGGGAGGGAACCCGGCCGTTACTGGTGGAGGTTCAGGCGCTGGTGGATGAAAGTCATATGAATAACCCGCGACGTGTCGCGGTTGGTTTAGACCATAATCGATTGGCGATGTTGTTGGCAGTATTGCATCGCCACGGCGGCTTACAAACCGGCGATCAGGATGTGTTTGTTAACGTTGTTGGTGGTGTCAAAGTACTAGAAACCAGTGCCGATCTGGCACTTTTACTGTCGGTTGTATCAAGCTTTCGTGACCGGGCACTGCCGCAGGATCTGATTGTTTTTGGTGAGGTAGGGTTGTCAGGTGAAATCCGTCCCGTACCTAATGGTCAGGAGCGAATTAAAGAGGCGGCTAAGCATGGTTTCCGACGGGCGATCGTGCCTAAAGCGAATGTGCCGAAACAGTCTCTGGAAGGTATGACGGTGATAGGCGTGAGTCAGCTAGCCGAGGCGCTGGAGGCGCTGTAAGAATTATTTTGCGGTCAGGTGTTCCAGCTCGCGTTCCAGCAGGTCTTCGTTGCCCAGGTTCAGTTCTACCAGGCGGCGAAGGTGCGAAATACTGTCGATATCCATATTCTGAGCCTCAAAGCCCAGATACTCCCCCAGTTGGTGGCGTAAAATTACCGGCATGCGGATGATGATGTCGTCACTCAGTTTGAGAACCAGATCCGCGCTTTCGCCAACTTTCAGCATAGGGGTGATGATAACTGAGGTGAGTGCACCGCGAAAAGAGATGTCAATGAGATTCACAGGCCAGCTACAGGCTTCTGTTTGTACTTCACAGTCTGCATCAAAGGTTATTCGCTGAAAACGGCGCCGTTCTTCAGACATCTTTGTTCTCCTTATCCTAAATTGACAGTTGGCTGCGGCAACTGCCCTTCAGTTTAGAGCATATTGCTCGCTCAGAACATCTCTAGGGCTACCCAGTCTGTGGAATAAAAAAACCGGCCCTCAAGGCCGGTTTTTTATAATACAGCGGATGCTGAGTTGTTACTTGGCGATGCGCTTGTATTTGATTCGCTCAGGCTGGTGGTCTTTACCGTGACGCTTCTTATAATCTTCTGCGTATTCAGTATAGTTGCCCTCAAAGAACGCAACTTTAGATTCGCCTTCATAAGCCAGCATGTGGGTACATACCCGATCCAGAAACCAGCGGTCGTGAGAGATTACTACCGCGCAACCAGGGAATGCCAGTAGTGCTTCTTCCAGTGCGCGCAGGGTTTCTACGTCAAGGTCGTTAGTCGGCTCGTCGAGTAACAGAACGTTACCGCCCTCTTTCAGCAGTTTGGCCATATGCAGGCGGTTACGTTCACCACCAGAGAGATCCTTAACAAACTTCTGCTGGTCTGAACCTTTGAAGTTGAAACGTCCACAATAGGCGCGAGATGAGGAGGTATAGTTACCGACAACAATATTGTCCTGGCCATCAGAGATCTCTTCCCAGACAGTCTTTTCCCCGGCAAGGTTGCGGCTCTGGTCAACATAGGCCAGTTTCACTGTTTCGCCTATCTCAATGCTACCCGAATCAGGTGTTTCCTCTCCCGTGATCATCTTGAAGAGTGTCGATTTACCCGCGCCGTTACCACCGATAATGCCGACGATAGCGCCCTGAGGAATGCTCAGAGAAAGATCTTCAAACAGTACCTTATCGCCAAAAGATTTGGTGACATTGTCCAGTACTATTACCTTTTCGCCCAAGCGAGGTCCTGGTGGAATGTAGATCTCGGAGGTTTCATTGCGAGTTTGGAACTCCCGGGAGTTCATCTCTTCAAACTGACGCAGGCGGGCTTTGGATTTAGCCTGGCGTCCTTTCTGGCCCTGACGTACCCATTCCAGCTCGGCGTTAACTGCTTTGTGATGTGCCGCTTCCTGCTTGGATTCCATCTGCAGGCGGTTCTCTTTCTGTTCCAGCCAGCTGGAGTAGTTGCCCTCGTATGGAATACCGCGGCCCCTATCCAATTCCAGGATCCATCCGGCAGCGTTATCCAGGAAGTAACGGTCGTGGGTGATTGCCACAACAGTACCCGGATATTCCTGTAGGAATCGCTCAATCCAGGCGATTGATTCAGCATCAAGGTGGTTGGTTGGCTCATCCAGTAGCAGCATGTCAGGTTTGTCGAGCAACAGGCGGCAAAGGGCTACCCGGCGTCGTTCTCCGCCTGACAGGTTTTTGATGTCGGCATCCCAGGGCGGCAGGCGCATCGCATCAGCCGCGCGTTCCAGCATCGTGTCCAGATTATGGCCATCTTTTGCTGAGATCAGATCTTCAAAGCGAGCCTGTTTTTTTGCTAGCTCATCAAAGTCTGCATCGGGCTCTGCGTAGGCGGCATAAACCGCCTCAAGGCCATCCAACGCTTCTTTAACATCAGAAACGGCTTCTTCTACAATCTCACGGACGGTTTTAGTCTCGTCCAGCTGAGGCTCCTGTGGAAGATAGCCGACGTTGATTCCGGGCATCGGGCGGGCTTCGCCGATGTATTCCTTGTCTTCACCGGCCATGATTTTAAGTAGGGAGGACTTACCGGAACCGTTTAGACCCAGAACACCAATTTTGGCACCCGGGAAGAACGATAGGGAGATGTCCTTAAGAATTTCTCGCTTGGGAGGCACTACTTTGCCAACCCGATTCATGCTGTAAACGTACTGAGCCATTACACAACCTGTTAACTGTTATCTCGAAACTGCGCATATCTTAGCCCCACAGAGACATTATTGCCATTTGATATAGGGTTAAAACTTCATATGTATGAATGGTGAATGCCGCTTTATTGACGTGTTTATGCTTGTATCAGCATAGCGAACCTGATGCTGTTGCTGTTCAGATTGCTAAGGCGGATGAAAATAAACTCTTTATGAGTGAGATTCTCAATGAACTGATTCAGTTTCAAGTGCGCTTTGTATATAAATTCGACTATAATACGCGGCTTTTCCAAGGCCCGGAATATAGGCGCTGTAATGGTGTTTGTCGGGCCTGTGCAAATCTCAACCTTGGGGACCGTTAATGTTTAGCAAAGAGATGACTATCGCTGATTTTGATCCGGATCTATATGCTGCGATGCAGGCTGAGGCCACGCGTCAGGAAGAGCATATTGAACTGATCGCTTCCGAAAACTACACCAGCCCTCGGGTAATGGAAGCTCAGGGTTCTGAGCTGACCAATAAGTACGCGGAAGGCTATCCTAATAAGCGTTACTACGGTGGTTGTGAACACGTAGATATCGTTGAGCAGTTGGCGATCGACCGTGCTAAAGAGTTGTTTGGTGCGACCTACGCGAACGTTCAGCCACACTCCGGTTCTCAGGCAAACGCAGCTGTTTATATGGCGCTTTGTCAGCCAGGCGATACTGTTCTGGGTATGAGTTTGGCGCACGGTGGTCATTTGACTCACGGTTCCGCTGTTAGCTTCTCCGGTCGTATCTACAAGGCGGTTCAGTATGGATTGAATGCTGAAACTGGCGAGATCGATTACGATGAAGTTGAACGTCTGGCGCTGGAGCACCGGCCAAAAATGATCGTCGCAGGCTTCTCTGCATACTCACGTATCGTTGATTGGCAGCGTTTCCGCGATGTTGCGGATAAAGTTGGCGCGTTCCTGTTTGTTGATATGGCGCACGTTGCTGGACTGGTTGCTGCTGGTGTATACCCAAGCCCACTGTCTGTAGCCGATGTTGTAACTACAACAACGCATAAAACATTAGGTGGCCCACGTGGTGGTCTGATTCTGTCGGCAACCGCCGATGAAGAGCTGCAGAAGAAACTGAACTTCGCTGTATTTCCTGAATCCCAGGGCGGCCCTTTGATGCATGTTATCGCGGCTAAAGCGGTTTGCTTCAAAGAAGCGATGGAAGATGAGTGGAAAGAGTATCAGGCTCAGGTTGTTAAAAATGCTCGCGTAATGGCCGGCGTCTTTATGGACCGTGGGATCAAAATCGTTTCAGAAGGTACTGATGACCATCTGTTCCTGGTCGACCTGATCGGTAAAGAGTACACAGGTAAAGATGCTGATGCGGCTCTGGGTCAGGCGAATATCACAGTTAATAAGAACTCTGTACCAAACGATCCACGCTCTCCGTTTGTTACTTCAGGTCTGCGTATTGGTACTCCAGCGATTACTCGTCGAGGCTTCAAAGAGGCGGAAGCTGAACAGCTGACTAACTGGATCTGCGATGTGTTGGATAATATTGATAACCAGGATGTAATTAATACAGTGAAACAGAACGTTCTGGATATCTGTGCCCGCTTCCCGGTTTATAAGTAAACCGTTACAATAGAAACTGTTTTACAGATCAGTTTCACTATCGGGGCGCCATGTGCGCCCCGGTTGTTTATATAAATGCTTTGAAAAAAGTCTTTATATAAACACTATTTTTAAGCATTAACGTAAACGCTTTTTTATAGCTGTTATAGCAGCTACGCTCTTTGAGGATGATATATGTACTGTCCGTTCTGTAATGCCCATGAAACCAAGGTGGTGGACTCACGCCTGGTGGCAGAAGGGCAACAGATTCGCCGGCGTCGCGAATGTATCACCTGTCATGAGCGGTTTACCACCTATGAAACTGCCGAACTTCTGATGCCCCGCCTGATCAAAGCGGATGGCACTCGCCAACCTTTCGATGAAGATAAGCTACGCGCCGGAATTCAGCGCGCAGTAGAAAAACGTCCAGTCAGCGTAGAAGATATCGAAGCCTGCATCAGCCGTATCAAACAGCATCTGCGTGCAACGGGCGAGCGAGAGTTGCCTTCCCGTACAGTAGGTGAAGAAGTGATGAGTGAATTACATAAGCTGGATCAGGTTGCTTATGTTCGATTTGCTTCGGTATATCGCAGTTTTCAGGATATTAATGAGTTTAAAGAAGAGATTGATCGTCTGTCAGAGCAGAAAGAGGATGCCGTAAAGGCAGAGTAATCAGCATGTCAGACTGGAGTATTGCAGACCACAAATTTATGTCCCGGGCGGTACAAATCGCCTGGCAAGGACTCTATACCACTGAGCCTAATCCCCGGGTTGGCTGCGTGTTAGTAAAAGATGGCGAACAGATCGCAGAGGGCTATCATCGCAAAGCCGGTGAAGGCCATGCTGAAGTCAATGCCCTACGTGGCGCAGCAGCGCAGGCTAAGGGCTGTATTGCTTATGTTACGCTTGAGCCCTGTAGTCACTTTGGTAAGACGCCACCCTGTGCTGATGCGTTGATTAATGCGGGAGTTATAGAGGTTGTGGTGGGTATGGTCGATCCTAACCCGCAGGTTTCAGGTAAGGGGCTACGTAAGCTTGAGCAGGCGGGCATCAAAGTCCGTAGCGGTCTGATGGAAACTCAGTGTCGGAAGTTGAATCCGGGATTTGTTAAGCGTATGGCAACAGGAATGCCATTTGTCAGGCTTAAAATGGCTGCCAGCCTTGATGGCCGGACAGCGATGGCGTCCGGTGAAAGTAAGTGGATTACGGGCCCGTTGGCACGACAGGATGTACAGCGTTTAAGGGCACGCAGTTCTGCAATTGTTAGTGGTGTGGGTTCTATTATTAAAGATGATTCTGCATTGACGGTGCGAGAGTCTGAGCTGGGGCTGGAAAATGCAGCTGAAGTGGTTGCACGTCAGCCTTTGCGAGTTATATTAGACAGCTCTGGGCGGATGCCGGAGCAGGCTAAAATGTTGAGTTTGCCAGGAAATACGCTGATTGTTAGCTGCGTCGATGCGCCGGACTTTATTGCCGGTCTGGAACAGGCCGAGTGGTTAAAATTACCCGGACAGCACGGCGGCATTAATCTGCGTGAGCTGTTAAAAGCTCTGGCCCTCAGAGATTGTAATGAAGTGCTGATAGAAACGGGCGCCACCCTGGCCGGAGCCTTTATAGAAGAGGGACTGGTGGATGAGCTGGTGCTCTATCAGGCGATGAAATTATTGGGTAGCAGAGCCCGACCGATGTTTCTGCTACCGCTGGATAAAATGAGTGAACAGATAAACTTCACTCTGCGGGACAGCCGGGCGCTTGGAGATGATCTGCGCCTTACGCTGGTTCCCCGGCAGGAGAAACATTAATGTTTACCGGAATTATTGAAGCGGTGGGCGTAATCGCTGCTTCTGAAGAGGTGCAGGGAGATCTGCGCTTGTATATACGTACCGGTGATTTGGATCTGTCCGATGTTAAACTCGGTGACAGTATTGCGGTTAACGGCGTTTGTCTGACTGCAGTGGCGTTGCCGGGTGATGGGTTTTGGGCTGACGTTTCCAGAGAAACCCTGGTGCATTCTCGGTTTCCAGATCTGGCCCCGGGAGAGCGGGTTAATCTCGAAAAAGCGATGCAACCGACTACCCGGTTTGGTGGTCATATTGTGACGGGTCATGTCGATGGCTTGGGTGAAATTATATCTATTGAAGCGGATGCCCGTTCCATTCGGTATAAAATCAGTGCGCCTAAAGCGATTGCCCGTTATATCGCGGGGAAAGGCTCAATTACAGTAGATGGTGTGAGCCTCACCGCAAATGCGGTAGAGGGACATACATTTGATCTGAATATTGTGCCTCATACGGCACAAGAAACTATAATAGCCAGCTATCAGACTGGTCGAAAGGTTCATCTGGAAGTTGATATCATTGCCCGTTACATGGAACGGTTGATCAACTACACCGATGATGCTGATACTAATACAACGGAACCAGCCGGTGGGGTGAGTATGTCAACCCTCGCTGCAGCAGGTTTCCTGAACCGCCGTTAACCGGCAACAGAGGCATAGGCTGAATGAAACTGAATACCCCCCAGGAACTGATTGAAGATATCCGTCAGGGCAAAATGGTTATCCTTATGGATGATGAAGATCGGGAAAACGAAGGTGATCTGGTTATCGCAGCTGAGATGGTAAGAGCTGATGATATCAATTTCATGGCGACTCATGCCCGTGGTCTGATCTGCCTTACCCTGACACAAGAACGTTGTGAACAACTGAAGTTACCTTTGATGGTGAAGAGTAATGGTGCTCAGTTCGAGACCAATTTTACAATGTCGATTGAAGCGGCTGAGGGCGTCACTACCGGCATCTCTGCAGCTGATCGGGCGCATACTGTGCGAACTGCGGTGCGCCTGGATGCTAAGGCTGACGACATTGTCCAGCCCGGGCATATCTTCCCTCTGATGGCACAACCAGGTGGCGTTTTGAGCCGTGCAGGTCATACGGAAGCCGGTTGTGATTTGTCTCGCTTGGCAGGCATGATTCCATCTGCAGCCATTGTTGAAATTATGAATGCTGACGGCACCATGGCGCGTCGCCCGGATCTTGAAGAGTTTGCTCAGAAGCATGATTTGAAGATAGGTACCATCGCGGACCTGATCCATTACCGTACCACCAATGAACACACGGTGATGCGTGAAGATGAAGGTACTTTGCCGACTGAGTTTGGTGACTTTAATTTTGTCTCATACCGGGATGAAATTCAGGGCTGCGCTCACCTGGCGTTAACGCTGGGCGATATTGATGAAAATGAACCTACGGCTGTACGGGTTCATCTGCGTACCGAAGTGCTAAGGGATGTGGTTGGTGCCGAGCAGGGCGAAGAGTTGAAGTGGACTATGCGTCGGGCGTTGAAGCGAGTGGCTGAAGAGGGTAAAGGTGTTGTCTTGCTGCTGGATACCGGTGAGCGGGTTGACCTGGGAACAGCTCTGAACTCTATGCTTAAAACAGAGAAAAAGATTAGACAGCACAATATCAGTGCTTCCGGTTCCTACCTGACGGTCGGTACCGGTTCTCAGATCCTGCGGGATCTGGGTGTAGGTAAAATGCGGGTGATGAGTTCACCTATGAAGTTTAATGCGATCTCAGGTTTTGACCTGGAGATTGTCGATTACATTGCATGTGAAGAGTGAAGAATATGTCAGTTCAATATATTGAAGGTGATTTCCTGACCGGTAACGGTCAATACGCGATTGTTGTGGGCCGTTTTAACAGTTTTGTTGTTGAAAGCCTGTTGGAAGGTGCAATCGATACTTTAAAGCGTCACGGTGTGGCTGAAGAGAATATCCGTGTTATCCGGGTGCCGGGTGCATTTGAAATTCCTCTGGCGGTTCAGAAGCTGGCGTCACAGAAGAAAGATGATGCGATTATCGCGCTGGGTGCGGTTATTCGTGGCGGTACGCCGCACTTTGAATATGTTTCCGGTGAGAGCTCTAAAGGTGTTGCCCAGGTATCTCTGGATTCTGGTATTCCAGTGGCGAACGGCATACTGACGGTTAATTCTATCGAGCAGGCGATTGAGCGTTCCGGTACTAAAGCAGGTAATAAAGGCGCAGAAGCTGCCCTGTCTGCACTGGAAATGGTTAGCTTATTGCGCCAACTTGAGGTTTAAGATGAGCGACACTCCTGCGCCTAAAAAGCAGAAAAAACCATCCCATACCGAGATGCGTCGTGCTGCTCGTAGTTTTGCGCTACAAGCTTTGTACCAATGGCAGATGTCCGGTAATGCGGTGAATGATATTGAGCTGCAGTTCCGGATGGATAATGATATGTCCGGTACCGATCTGACGCTGTTTAATGAGTTGTTGCACGGTGTTCCGGCTAACGCTTCTGATCTGGATAAGGCTTATGAGCCATTTCTTGACCGGGCATTAGATGATCTGGACCCCATCGAGCGTGCTGTTTTACGTATCGGCAGCTTTGAGCTGATTCACCGTATCGTAGTGCCCTATAAAGTGGTTATCAACGAAAGTGTTGATCTGGCGAAAATCTTTGGCGCGACTGAAAGTCATAAGTATGTGAATGGCATTCTGGATAAGTTGGCAGCCCGGGTACGTATGACTGAGATTAACGCCAAGCGCGGTAAATAACAGCTCAATGGCGGTGGACGAGTTTGAATTAATCCGGCATTACTTCTCTGATCTTGGGAATGATAAGTCAGGCTCTGTCCGTTTATCAGTGGGTGATGATTGTGCCATTATCGCTCCGCCTGCAGGTTATAACCTGGTGGTGTCGATCGATACCATGGTTGAAGGGACTCACTTTCCAAAGGGGACTCCCGGCGACAAGGTCGCCTCCCGTTTGTTAGGTGCGGCGCTGAGTGATCTGGCGGCAATGGCGGCAGTACCGGCCTGCTTTACCCTGGCGCTTACTCTGCCTGAGACTGATACCGTTTGGTTAAAAGCCTTCAGTGCCCGATTATCAGAACTGGCCAGCCAGTATGGTGTTCGGCTGGTGGGGGGGGATACCACTAGAGGCCCTCTAACCCTCAGTATTCAGGTGCACGGCTGGACCAAACCCGGGAAAGCATTGCTGCGCAGCGGTGCTCAGCCCGGAGACCGGATCTTTGTGACCGGGACTTTGGGAGACTCCAGAGGCGGGCTGGAAACAGTTCTGAAGCATATTACCGGAGAGCAGGTGCCTTACCTGCAGAAGCGTTTCTTCAATCCCGAACCCCGCCTTGATACCGCTTTGCTTGTGTCTGACTTTGCTACTTCTGCAATCGATATATCCGATGGTTTACTGGCCGATCTGAATCATATACTTATGGCAAGCAAGGTGGGTGCAATGCTGCACCCGACTGAATTGCCGGTATCTCAATCGCTTTATCGCTGGGTGGGTGAAAAACAAGCCCGGGAGTGGGCACTGGGCGGTGGTGAAGATTTTGAACTCTGTTTTACTGTCCCGCTATTGGCTGAGCCTAAATTGGCATGGGCGCTGCGTGAACATGATGTGGCGGTAACTTGTATCGGTCAGATCACAGAAGCTCCGGGTATTGTGTTGGCCGAAGAGGGGAAAGTTTGGTCGGTTGAGCCCCAGGGTTATAATCATTTTTCTGAGAAAGGCGTTAACCGATGAACCGAGCTCCTGCGTCTGTATGGCGTAACCCTGTACATTTTTTGGCTTTTGGTTTGGGAAGTGGTGCTGCCCCATGGGCACCGGGAACCGTCGGTACTCTGGCGGCTATACCCTTTTTTCTGCTGATGCAGCCTTTATCTCTTTTTTGGTATGGCGTTATTCTGCTGGTTACCTCTCTGATCGGTATCTATCTGTGTGGTAAAACCTCGGATGATATGGGGGTGCATGATCACGGTGGTATCGTCTGGGATGAATTTGTTGGTTATTGGCTGACGATGTTTGCAGCGCCGACCGGCTGGTTATGGATTATCATCGGTTTTGTGTTGTTCCGAATCTTCGATATTATCAAACCCTGGCCGATCAGCTGGGCTGATAAAAAAGTAGCAGGCGGTCTGGGAATTATGCTGGATGATATTCTGGCGGGCCTTATGGCACTGGGCTGCTTGCAATTTATTGCTCTGTTTTTCTAACCCCCTCGGCTGTCAAAAGGCTTTGTTTTCAGTTTAATTTCAGACACTGTTGTTATTCTGGCACTGTAACCTGTTCATTTATTTGTTTAAGTGGGTTGTTTGAGTCAGTTATCTGATCTTCCCCTGGAGCCTTTATGAAAGTGATATTCACAACAGTTTTTCTGGCGTTTTTTAGCTTTGTGACGCCGGTACATAGTGTCGGCTCCGGGATTAAAGCGCTGGACTATGAGGCTTGTCGGTTACTGGTTAATGAGGGAGAGATTCTCTCTATGAGTGAACTGATGAAGCTGGTAAATACTCTATCTGAGGGTAAGATTATAGATACACGTTTATTGCAGGATGAACAATCGTATATCTATGAGATGGAAATTGCCGGTACGGATGGGATGGTTCAAATGCTTTATGTTGACGCCCGTAGTGGAATGGTGATCGATCCGGTGAAGGTTGAAAGCGAATAAGGAGATCGTAGCAGATGCGTATTTTGCTTGTAGAAGATGATGCCGCACTGGGGCCGGAGCTGAAAACAACCTTGGCGCGTAATGGCTATGCGGTTGATCTGGCGGTTAATGGTATTGATGGGCAGATCATGGGTAAAGAAGATATCTATGATCTGGTTATTCTGGATCTGGGCTTGCCAGATAAATCCGGCCTGGATGTGTTGCGGCACTGGCGGGCGCAGAAGAATAATATCCCGGTATTAGTGTTGACCGCACGCAGCGCCTGGCAGGAACGGGTGGATGGTTTTGATGCCGGTGCTGATGATTATCTCCCCAAGCCTTTTCATACTGAAGAACTGCTGGTCCGAATGACAGCTCTGTTGCGTCGTGCGAATCAACAGATCAGCTCTCAGTTGGAGGCCTCAGGTCTGACGTTAGATGAGAATACCCAGTCTGTGCTTAGAGAGGGAGAAGAAGTGGCTCTGACAGGTACAGAGTATCGATTGCTGCGTTATATGATGCATAACCCAGGAAGGGTTTTGTCAAAACTACAGCTGGTGGAACATATGTATGATGATTGTGCTGAAAATGACAGTAATGTTGTTGAAGCTTATATCAAAATGCTGCGGAAAAAGATTGGCCACGATATGATCACCACCAAGCGTGGTCAGGGTTATGTCTTTGGAGCCAGTCGTTGAGATCGATTCAATCCCGGCTCAATGTTAATTTTATCGTCGTAACGGTGATTTTGTTCGGCCTTTTCTGGGTGGGGCAAAGCTGGTTTCTGCGGCAGATGGCCTATGAATTTGTTGCTTCCCGACTGAATAGTGATGCGTACTCTGTGTTGCGTGCCGTTGAGATGGATATAGGCTCTGGCTGGCGCATCAATTTGGATAACACTTCCTCTGTATATCAGCAGCCGATGTCTGGGCACTATTTTCAGGTCGCCGTCGATGGTAAATGGTTCTACTCACGTTCATTGTGGGATGGGCAGATTCCTTCGGCCGGCGGTAATGATATAGGTCAGGAAAATATCAGCCTGGTCGAACAGAACAATAAGCCTACTCTGGTTTATTCGAATAAATTTATGAAGCAGGGTCGGGAAATTCAGGTGATACTGGCTGAAGATATTAGCCGTATAGATGAATCTCTCAGTCAGTTAGGCTGGCTGCTGGCCGGTTTGGGGACTGTCGGGCTGATGATTTTGCTGGCGTTGCAGATCTTTATTATCCGCCGTGGCCTGTGTTCGCTGGTGGATGTAAAGAAAGATATATTACGTTTAAAGTCGGGAGACGTGCGTCAGCTTTCGTCTACCAATACCGCTGAAATTGAACCGTTGGTGACAGAAATCAACTATCTGGTTCAAAATATGGAGCTGCGGTTACAGCGTTCACGTAATGCGGTGGGTAATCTTGCCCACGCTGCGAAAACACCTCTGACGGTGATTGATCGTCATGTGGATGTGCTTCTCGAAGAGGATATTGAGCAGGGCCAGGGAATTAAAGAACAGTCCACTCGATTGCGAGAGATGATAGAGCGCGAGTTGACCCGGGCGAGAATTGCCGGTGCAGCTTTGCCGGGTCAACGGATCTATATCGGTGAAGAGTTGGAAAAACTAACACGTACTCTGAAAGCTATCTACCGAGAGAAAGCGCTGGTGTTTAAATTGGATATCAGCGCCAAAAGTTATTTTCCTGGCGAGCGTGATGACCTAGTCGAACTGATGGGTAATCTGCTGGATAATGCCAGTAAATGGGCCGAGAGCGAGATCCGGATTAAGGCACATATGGACGACCACTGTCTCGAGCTGGTGGTGGAGGACGATGGCCCCGGTATCCCGTCAGATGCCCGTGAACGCTTGTTGAATCGGGGTGAGCGCCTTGATGAGTCCACTACCGGACACGGACTGGGTATGAGTATTATCACTGAGATAGTTCGCCAGTATCAGGGTAAACTTATGCTGGATTCTTCTCAACGATTGGGGGGGCTGGAGGTGCAGGTGGTACTGCCGCGCCAGGCCGACCTTGAGCTTCCGGACTAAAATAAACCCCTCACATCTTAAATATTCTGCTAATGTCCCCATCTCAGGGGTATGTGAAAGGCGATATCACTGCTAGAATAACCGCCTTATTTTTTGAAGGAATCCCTTAGTGTCCGTTAAGTACGTAGCATCATCTAAGCTGCCGACCCCTTGGGGTATTTTTACCATGGTGGGGTTTGAAGACCTGGAATCCGGAAAAGAGCATGTGGTTCTGACTTTTGGTGAAGTGGATTCGGGTAAGCCGATTCTGGCGCGCATCCATTCAGAGTGTCTGACTGGTGATGCGCTCTTCTCGCTGCGTTGTGATTGTGGTTTCCAGTTACAGGAAGCGCTGAAGCGGATTAGTGAAGAGGGAGCCGGAGTGCTGCTTTATCTGCGTCAGGAAGGTCGTGGTATTGGGCTGCTGAATAAAATTAAGGCTTATCATCTGCAGGATGGCGGTGCGGACACCGTAGAAGCTAATGAGAAATTGGGCTTTGCTGCGGACCTGCGTGATTACAGTATGTGTCAGGTGATGCTCGAACACCTTAATATTAAGAGTGTGAACCTGATGACCAACAATCCCCGCAAGGTGAAAGCGTTAGAAAAGTATGGTTTAAACGTAGCTGCACGGGTGCCCCTGCAAGTGGGTAAAAACCGTCACAATGAGCACTACTTAGCGACTAAAATGGGTAAGCTCGGACATCTGATGAGTGAAGAACATTTCCAGGATGAAGATTAATAGATCTCATTTCTAATAAAAAAACCGGCTGAAGCCGGTTTTTTTATGGCAGGAGTTTAGTCTAATTAAGAATACCTTTTATGGCCGCCACTATTCCCTGACTATCTAGCCCGCACTCATTCAGTTGCTCTGCACGCGTTGCATGTTCAATCCAGCGATCAGGAATGCCGAGGCTAAGTAATAGGTTGCTGTATTGCTGAGCATGTAAGTACTCGCTTACTTCAGCGCCAGCGCCACCTTTTATTGAGTGATCTTCAAGGGTGATGAGCAGAGGGTACTCTTTTACCAGTTGGTCAACCATCTCCCGATCCAGGGGTTTCACAAAACGCATATCAACCAGCGTCAGGTTGAGCTGTTCCGCAGCCGCCTTCGCTTCGTTGAGAAGTGGGCCGAAATTCAATAAAGCGCCGCGTTTCCCTTGTCGTATTAACCGGGCTTTACCGAGAGCCACGGGCTCTGTTTTTATGACACTGCGTCCCGGCCCTTTGCCTCGGGGATAGCGAACAGCAGCCGGGCCTGAGTATTCATAGCCTGTCTGTAGCAAATTGCATAGTTCCTGCTCATCCGATGGAACCATAATTACCATGCCGGGAATACAACGCAGGTAGCTGATATCAAAACAGCCTGCGTGGGTTGCGCCGTCTTCGCCGACCAGTCCTGCACGGTCGATGGCAAAGAGTATGTCGAGATTCTGGATCGCGACATCATGGATGAGCTGATCATAGGCCCGTTGCAAAAAAGTCGAATAGATCGCCACGATAGGTTTCATATTCCGGCAGGCCATACCGGCTGCCAGAGTGACGGCGTGCTGCTCTGCGATAGCCACATCAAAAAAACGTTCGCTGAAGCGTTGTGAAAACTCAATCAGATCGGAGCCTTCACTCATTGCCGGGGTTATACCGACGGTGCGCGAGTCATTTTCCGCTAGATTACAGATCCAGCGACCAAAGATATGAGCGTAGTTTGGTTGTTTGGTCTGAGGCGCTAATTGAGGCTGAGTGATGGGCTCAATCTTGGTGATCGCATGATAACCGACCGGGTCTTTCTCAGCGGGGGCGAAACCCTTGCCTTTGAGGGTCGTTATGTGAAGAAACTGTGGTCCCTTCGCCTTGAGCGAGCGTTGCAGTGCCGGTATCAACTTGTCGAAATCATGACCGTCGACGGGGCCGCTATAGTGAAAATCAACCGCCTCGAACAGTGCGGCAGTGGTGGCACCCATTTTGTCTTTCAGGTTTTTGGCCAGGTAGGTGGCCAGGCCGCCTTCATTCCTGGAGATCGACATATCATTATCATTCAGGATAACCAGCAGATCGGCATTAGTATGGGCTGCATGGTTGAGTGCTTCAAACGCCATCCCTGCCGTCATTGCTCCATCCCCTATGATAGCGACGGTTTTATGTTCAAAGCCTTGCAGGCGGTCTGCCAGAGCCATTCCCAGGGCCGCACTGATCGAAGTGCTGGAGTGTCCGGTACCGAAATCATCGTACTGACTTTCACTGATACGGGGAAAAGGCGCTAACCCCTCTTTTTGGCGGATGCTGAGCAATGCATCTTTACGACCCGTAAGAATCTTATGGGGGTAACTTTGATGGCCTACATCCCAGATCAGGTGGTCATCCGGTGTATTTAGTAGGTAGTGCAGCGCTATGGTTAGTTCTGTGACACCAAGCCCTGCTCCAAAATGTCCGCCGGTCTGACCCACGGAATAGAGCAAAAAAGCTCGTAGCTGTTCTGCGACTTCTGGCAGTTGCTCAGGGGGCAGTTGACGCAGGTCAGCGGGAGAGGCAATGCTGTCCAGTATGGGGGTAGCCGGGCGGGATTCAGGGATAGAGTAGAACATAGTGATCAATACTGTCGCTCAACGATGTAATCTGCAAGCCAATGAAGCGGCTCGGCCGCCTCATTAAAGCAGGTGATGCTGTCATGTGCTTGCTGATTCAGTAGGGCGAGTTTCTGTTTGGCGCCCGCCATACCTAATAGCGCAGGATAGGTCGACTTTTCATGTTGCAGATCGGACCCCTGAGGCTTGCCTAAGGTCTCTGTGCTGCCTTCAATATCGAGAATATCGTCTTTTACCTGAAAGGCTAGGCCGATAGCGCTGGCGTAGCTGTTGAGTGCTTTCAGGTCTGCTTTGCCGGCATTGTTACTGGAAAGCGCTCCCATCTCTATACTGGCGCAAATCAGCGCTCCGGTTTTATGCCGGTGCATCAGTTCCAATTGCATCGTGCTGATCTGTTTTCCTTCATTGCAGAGGTCGATGGATTGACCTCCCACCATGCCCAGATAGCCGCTGTCACGGGCCAGTACACTGACCATCTGTAGTCGAACATCAGCGGGTAGGCTATTGTCTGTGGTGAGCAATTCGAAGGCTAGCGCTTGCAGCCCGTCGCCGGCCAGGATTGCCGTCGCTTCATCAAAAGCGATATGACAAGTTGGTTTCCCCCGCCGCAGCTCATCATCGTCCATCGCCGGGAGGTCATCATGAACCAGTGAATAGCTATGGATGCATTCGATCGCGCAGGCGGCAGAGTCTGCTTGAGATATCTGGCCATCAAGAAGCTGATTTGCCATATATACCAGCACTGGCCGAACCCGCTTACCGCCGTTAAACAGTGAGTAGTTCATTGCCAGACGAACCTGTTCGGCATCCGACGTATTTTGCAGTACGGTTGTCAGCTGTTGCTCAACTCTTTTCTGATACTGCTGTAGCAGCTTCCCTTCCATCAGTTCACTCCTCTGGAAGATCAAAGGGAACCTCTTTTAACTCCCCATTCTGCTGAATCAGCATCTGCACCTTTTGTTCTGCCTGGGCGAGAATGGACTGGCAGTCGCGCGTCAGGCTGACGCCTTGCTCAAACGTCTGCAGAGACTGTTCCAGAGACAGTTCTCCCTGCTCTAGTTGGGTGACCATGGTCTCCAACTGTGCCAAAGAGGTTTCAAAATCAGGTGTTTTCTTTTTTGCAGACATAGGATGTACCGTCGGGTTGGAACCGTTTAAATGGCGACAAACTACCGGACAGGCCGGTTTTGGTCAATCAGACCAATAAATTGTACTCGAAACAGTGGGAAATAGGTGAACCCGGTAAATTTTTTGATACTATCTAGCTACAGGTAAATAGGTATGCAGCCGATAACAGATTCTACATAGGTACTGTTGGTGGTTTGGGTATCCTAACTAATTCATTAAATTGGGGAATGAAGAGTGGATATAGCGACGCTCGTCGGTATTTTAGGCGCCTTTGGTATCGTTATTGCCGCGATGGTAACGGGAGGCGATATAGGCGTTTTTGTTAACGTCCCGTCATTGCTGATCGTGATTGGCGGAAGTCTTTTTGTTGTACTGATGAAGTTCCCTTTAGGGCATTTTCTGGCGGTCGGCAAAGTTGTTGGTAAAGCGTTCAAATTTAAAACGGTAAAGCCCGAAGATATTATCGCTGAAACCGTCGATCTGGCTGATGCTGCTCGTAAAGGTGGTCTGCTGTCCCTTGAAGATAAAGAGGTCAGTAGTGACTTCATGCAACGGGGTATCCAGTTACTGGTTGATGGACATGACCCTGAGATTGTTAAAGCGCTGCTGAATAAAGAAAAAGGTCTGACCACAGAACGTCATGAATATGGTTCAGATATTTTTAAAGCGATAGGTGATGTTGGCCCTGGAATGGGCATGATCGGTACCCTGGTAGGTTTGGTACAGATGCTCTCCAATATGTCCGACCCTAAATCGATCGGTCCGGCGATGGCGGTTGCGCTTTTGACAACGCTTTATGGGGCGATGCTGGCAACAATGTTCGCTCTGCCTGTCTCAGATAAGCTGGATGTGCGTAAAGCGGAAGAAGAGCTTAATCAGTCACTGATTATTGATGGTTTGCTGGCGATTCAGGCAGGACAAAACCCCCGCGTTATTGAACAGATGCTTCGTAACTATCTTCCTGAGAAAAAGCGCGCAGTCGCTGAAGAGTAGGGGATAGCAGGATGAGTGAAGAAGAACATAAATGTCCCCCCTGTCCGGCAGGTTTGCCGGGGTGGTTAGCGACCTTTGGTGACTTGATGTCACTGCTGATGTGTTTCTTCGTACTTCTATTGTCATTTTCTGAAATGGATGTGCTGAAGTTTAAACAGTTGGCAGGTTCGATGCGCGAAGCATTCGGCGTTCAGAATCAGGTTAAAGTTCAGGATATTCCGAAGGGTACCAGTATTATTGCGCAGGAATTCAGCCCAGGCCGACCGGAGCCTACGCCACTGAATGAAGTCAGGCAGATGACGCTCAATAATACTATGCAGAGCCTTGATATCAGGACTGAAGAGGGTGAGTCTGAGATCAGTGATAAGCAAGCGGGTGAAACGGCCGAACAGCTTCGCCAGATGCTAGAAGAGCTGGAGGCTAAAGCTGAAGCAGAGGCTAAAGAGGAAGCCGTAGAGTTTGCTGCTGCGCTCCGCCAGGAGATTGGACAAGGCAGCGTTGAAGTTGATACGGATGGCAAAAAGATTGTTATCAGGGTTAAGGAAAAAGGCTCATTTGATTCAGGTTCTGCTGAACTGAAATTTGCCTATATTCCGATAATTGCGAAGATTCGGGACGTGCTGCTTAATGTCAGCGGTAAAGTCGCAATCGAGGGGCATTCCGATAATATCCCTGTTTCCGGGGGGCGTTATGAGTCTAACTGGGGTCTGTCGACTTCCCGGGCGCTGGCAGTAGGTCACGAATTATTTGCTGATCCGCGTATTGATCAAGCTCGCTTTACGGTGATCGGCTTTGCCGATACGAAACCTTTGGCACCGAATAATACGGCTGAAAATCGCAGTACTAACCGCCGGGTAGAAATTATCATTCAGAAAGGTAATGATCCTGAAGCGCTGGAAAAACTCAAAACTCAGGGTGAGGGTGATCAGGATTTTGGTCCGCTAGAGCCGCAAGAAGTCTTCTAAGGAAAGTTAAGATCTTGCTTAGATACAAAAAACCCAGCTATTGCTGGGTTTTTTTATCTGAGAACTCTATTACTTAGAGTTATCTAGCATGTGCTGGATAGCCGCTTTCATTTCGCCATCAGTACAGTCCATGCAAGTGCCTTTAGGTGGCATAGCATTGACGCCCTTAGTAGCCGAAGCTACCAGTGCATCGATACCCATAGCGGCACGTGGGCCCCACTGATCAGCTTTACCAACGATAGGAGCGCCGGCAGCACCCGTCATGTGGCATGCCATGCATTTAGTGTTATAAACGGTAGCGCCATCGCGTTCAGCCATTGCTGCAATTGGAGTCATAAGCATGGCAGTTACTGCCAGAATCATAGTCTTTTTCATCTTGCCTTCACCTTTATTAGTATCCGTAGAGAGTCGCCGTAATATCGGCCCCGGAATTTGGTCATCGAAGTGTATTCGTTAAGGGTACGTACTGTAAATACCACATAAGGCCTGAATTGAATCTGAACTGGTAAATAATGATGTAGAACAAAGTGACTATGTCAGGCGTGCAGACTCATAGCGTAGATAGCTTGGTGGTGCTGATTTGATGCTTTGGCTTTCTGTACTGCTCGCTGCTTGATGTGCTCATTATAGATAGCGATGATCTGCGCAACGGGTAGGTCTAGGGTAGCCGCAATCTGGTCGGTTGTATGGCCGTCACGCATAAACTGCTCTATTTGATATTCAATGTAATTCGTCTTCATTGTTTTAAACCGATTCTCTATTTTACCGGGTTGATAATCCCAGAAATATGTTACAAAAGTATTGCGGACACTTAATTACCTAAGAATTTCAGGGTTTTTGTTGTCGTAAGGGGGGGGGATGGTATATGTTGTATTTATTACTCAAACTGAGACATTTGTTTGAATAGGGCTCTGCGTAGTTGGCAAGGATTGGCACGCAGTAAATGAAACCAGGGGTGAAAATGGATAAAAATAATAACGCACTAAAGGCTGGTTCATATCAGAGCAAAACTTCAATATTAGGAGGGGGTATGCCGACTAGCTTGCGCGCCAGTTACGATGCCGATGAACTGGCAGAAAAGCTGGGATTCGTGTCTTTTTCAACTGATTTTCTGATTCGTTGTTATCGTGTATTTGATGGTGATATTAAATCAGCGATTATCTTTAACGTAATCTCTTTATGGGCTTTACGTCAGCGAGAGGGATCAGAAGAACAGCAGGAAGTTGCTGGTTTTTCCTGTAATAACCACTCCATCAGTATCGCAACAGGTATCCCTTACGAGACTGTTCGCCGTAAAGTTAAGGCGATGGTTGAAAACGGATGGCTGGAATTTAGTGATTCATCTCACGTTGTGCTTAATTCAGATAAATGGCGTGATGTCTTGAGTGAAGTGATAGACCCGGAACGATGTGTTGTTGGTTATGTACGAAGTACTGATGTTGCTCCCAGTTTTTCTGGTCGTGAGCGACGAGGTACACCTTCAGATCGCCGCAGCTGAACAATTTATGTTTTACGGAGGGTCGCAATCGCGGCCCTTTTTATTGCTCGGACTCTTTCTCGTCATTCAGATCAGTTTCTAAGCAGAAAAAGATTGCCCCTCTGCCCGGTTTTCTGTCAAATTCGAGCTTCTTTATACAGTGCCTCAAGGAGCAGTGTAGATGTCAGACAGTGAACTATTCGAGCAAGTAGCCGAAGAAATTTATCGGCAGGGTTATTCTGTGCTGAGTAATGCTCTGCCTGCGGAGCTTTGTAACTCCCTGGCTGAAGAAGTTAGGCGTTTGCCTTCAGAGCGTTTTAGTCGGGCGGGAATAGGCCGCCAGGAAACCCATCTGAAAGCTGAGGTAATACGCCGGGATGAGATCTGCTGGATAGATAATTCCACAACAGCAGGCCATGACTGGCTTGAGTGGGCCGGAGGGCTTAAGCAAGCGATAAATCGGCGTTTGTTCCTGGGTTTGTTCTCGTTCGAGAGCCATTATGCCCATTACCAGACCGGTGATTTTTATAAAGTGCATCTGGACGCTTTCAGAGGCCAGCAAAACCGCGTACTGACAGTCGTGACCTATCTCAATCCTGACTGGAACCCTGAAGACGGTGGTGAGCTGGTCATCTATCCTGAAAAGGGCAGCACCCCTTTGATGAAAGTGATGCCTGAATTTGGCACTCTGGTGGTGTTTCTCAGTGAAGAGTTTCCCCATGAGGTATTGCCGGCTAAAACTGATCGTTATAGTATTGCTGGCTGGTATCGTATCAACAGCTCTGACAGCAGCAGGATTGATCCTGAAGCCTGATGCTGCCAGAGATCACGCAGTTATTTAAGTGTCGTTGCAAGATAGTGACTGAAACGCTGCCAGGATTTAGTGTCAGCATCTTCCCGATAACGCTCTGAGCCAAAAACAGTGAATGCATGGGGTGCGCCGCTATAGGTGATCATTTCATGGGACACTTCACTACCTTCAAGTTCGCTGGCCAGTGCTGCAAATTGATCCATGGTAATAGCTGTGTCGGCGCTACCATGCATAATAAGCATTGATCCTTGGGTTTTTGAGTAGTCCTGCCCTTCAGGAGTATTTAGACCACCGTGAAAAGTTGCAAAGCCCTTAAGTGAAGCGCCAGAACGAGCCATCTCTAAAACAGCCGCGCCACCAAAACAGTAGCCCATCGCTACACTGTTTTCTGTGTTACCACCCAGCTCTTTGGCTTTACTCATAGCGCCTTCAAGCAGGCTTCTCATTTTCTCTCGGTCTTGGTAAAGCTCACCGGTGTGCTGCTTTTTATCGATGACTTTGGTGGGTCTGACACCTGCGCCAAAAAGATCTGCTGCAAAGACTGAATATCCCATATCTGCCAGCATCTCGGCGCGTTTTATTTCGTAGTCGGTTAAGCCATCCCAATCGTGTACCAAAAGCACCATAGGTGCGCCTTGGGCTGGACTGGTGTAGTAACCCTCATAATCAAGACCATTTACCTGATATTTTACGATGCTTCCAGCCTGAACGGCCGTTGAAAGAAAAAGGGAAAGCCCCAGCATAGAAAGGTAATTCATATCGTTCACCTGGCATTATTGTATTGAGTTGTCATTAAGTGTGGAAAAATATCGACATTTGTCCAGCTCGTTGAGGAGTGTTACGGCATAACGGGTCAATAAGATCTGCAAAACGGACTAAATAGATAAATGAGTAGAGAGCTGTGAACAGTTTTCGATTTTATCTCTGTCGGTGATAACATACAGACCATAAATGAGAACGTAGAAAGGACTGGCAGTGTCCCATATAGACAGATCAACTTCAGCATTCCGAAACTTCCTTTGGTTACTGACGGGCTATATAGTGCTGCACCTGTTTATCCGTCTGGGGATGGGGGGGACTCTGGAGTTGGATGAGGCAGAACAGATCATTCTGGGTCAGCAGCTTGAGTTGGGTTATAACACTCAGCCGCCTCTGTATACATGGATTCAATGGCTGTTTTTCCAGCTACTAGGTACCGGTGTTTTTGCCCTGGCACTATTAAAGTCACTCCTGCTCTTTTCAATCTATCTGTTTACCTGGCTGATCGCCCGGCAGGTTATCCCCAATCAGCGGATGGCTCTGTTAGCTAGCTTTTCCTTATGTCTGATACCTAGTGTCGCCTGGGAGTCGGTCCGGGATCTGACCCATACGGTACTAGTTACAGCGATCGCTTCTGCCACCTTTTACACGGTATTTCGAATCTATCAGAAACGCTCACTTAGCGGATATGTTGCTCTGGGAGTTCTGTTGGCGTGTGGCATGTTGGCGAAATACAGTTTCGGTCTGTTTGCCGTTAGCCTGCTGTTGTCTGCTCTATCTGTTAGAGAATACCGTAGTCTGATTCTTAACCGACGAATGCTGCTTTCCATCAGTATCGCAATTCTGCTTTTCCTACCGCACCTGCTGTGGTCCATTGGACATCTCGAAGAGATTAAAACTTTTATTGGCGGGCAGGTAGGTGAAGGTCGTGAAGCCAGTTACTTGAGTGGTGTACTCATTGGGTTTTCGAGCCTGGCAAAGAATTCCGCTGAATTTCTGATCCTGGTCTGGCTGGTACTGACACTTATTTTCCCATCAGCTTATAAGCCGCTTTCTGCTGAGAATGAATGCATACACAGAGCGCTGCTGGCCCGCTTTTTAATCGCTGGGGGGCTGGCTTGTGTTGTCCTGATTCTACTGTTTGGTACGACTCAGTTTCAAAGCCGCTGGTTTCAGCCGCTGCTGATCTTCTTTCCTCTCTATATGCTCAGCAGAGTAGAAACTGTCGGATGTTCGGTACGGCGAGAGACCATACTGCGCTCCGTGATTGTCTTTTTTATAGTGATAGTGGTGGTTCTGCGTTTTGCTCAGTTTTGGCTGGCGCCCTATATCAAGCGCAACGCTAACCGCATGCAATACCCCTCTGCGGAGCTTGCGGAACAGCTGAAACAGGAAGGTTTTACAAGCGGTACTATTATTGGCGATAGCAATCTGACCGCCGCTAATATCGGGCTCTATTTTGAAAATTCCAGAATCCTGAGTCCGAATACTGAGTTCTTTATAGCCGCCCCCCGTGAAAGCAGTGGGCAGTGCCTGGTGGTCTGGAAGGCAACCCGGCATGATAATATGCCCGGTCCTCAGGTAGAGTATCTCAAGGGGTTGGGTATTGATGCTCAGAGTAAACCCTATCGATACATGACTGCGCCTTATCGTTATTCTGATAGTGGGGAGCATCGCATAGGCTATGTCCTGCTGGCATCTGAGAGTCTGTGCAATAAGCCTTTGTAAATCATTCCCCCCTGGTCTGGGTCTGCTGCTTCAGCCTTAGCTATTCGCTATGCTTCCTCATAAATAGAGCATAACGGTTGAATGGCCTATTGTTAAAGAAGCAGTTCTTTGTATTAAGCCGGTAGCCTGTTGCAGATCGCTGCATTTTTCTTGAAAGAAAGAGGCGGGGTTATGGTTACAAAGAAGCAGCAAAACAGTCGTGAATCTAAGCAAACGACAGCAAAGCACTTTGCACCGATTATCGTTGATAAAGGCGCCCTCTGGGGTGAGCAGACGCAGCGTTCGCTGAAGAATTTCAATATTGGTCAGCAGTGTTTTGACGTGGGATTTATTGACGCCTTGGTGAGTATCAAACGAGTGAGTGCCGAGGTAAATCATGAAGCGGGATTGTTAGCTTCAGACTGCTGCCGCGCTATTGTCACTGCCTGTGATGAGATTTTGAGTGGCCGCCACCGCGATCAGTTTCCGTTGAGGGTGTGGCAAACCGGCTCCGGTACTCAGACGAATATGAATGTTAATGAAGTGATCTGTACCCTGGCGAATGCTTTGCTGGATGCTGATGTTCAAAAGCAGAACAAAGACAACACTGCTATCCATCCCAATGATCATGTCAATAAGTCGCAGTCATCCAACGATGTGTTTCCCTCAGCAATGCATCTGGTGGTGGCACAGCAAAGCCATGAAACACTGCTCCCCGCTCTCGATCATCTGAACAGAACATTGAGCGACAAACAGACGGAGTTTGACGATATCTACACCGTGGGTCGAACTCATCTGATGGATGCACTGCCGTTACGGACCGGTGCTGCGATATCCGCGCATATAACCCAATTGAAAGAGGTCAGAGAGTCGATAAACCAAAGCCTGAACGGTATTTATAAACTGGCAATGGGTGGAACGGCGGTCGGCTCCGGCAGTAATGCCCCGCAAGGTTTTGGCGCGCAGGTTGCGGCAGGTCTCGCACAGCAGTATGGATTGCCGTTTACGTCCCATGAAAATCTCTATGCGGCGGTGTCCGGAGAGAATGATTCTCTGCGTTACAGTGCTGCCCTTAAGCAGTTAGCCGCGGTACTGCTGAAACTGGCCAACGATTTTCGGCTGTTGGGAAGTGGCCCTCGCAGTGGTCTGAATGAGTGGCAACTGCCAGCCAATGAGCCGGGTAGTTCGATTATGCCGGGTAAAGTTAATCCTACTCAATGTGAGGCGCTAAGCATGGTCTGCTTGCAAGTGTTTGGCAATGATCTGACCGTATCGCTGGCGGCCTCACAGGGGCAGCTGCAACTCAATACCTATCGCCCGGTTATTATCCATAATCTGATGGAAAGCATCGATCTGTTGACGGATGCGATGAACTCGTTTGCGAATCATTGTGTGGCTGGCCTGACGCTAAATATCAGACAGATTGAATCCAATATGGCGCATAACCTCTCTACTATCACCCTGCTGATGCCGCAGCTGGGTTACGATATAGCCACAGGGATTGTTCATCATGCCCATCTGAATCACTGTTCTCTGGCTGTTGCTGCCGAGGCGCTGGATTATTTCAGTAAGTCAGAATTTGAAACCTTGATGCGCGAGGTAATGGATAAGCAGTTACAAGAAAGCACCGGCAGCGAATAGAGTGAACATATCGATGTTCCAGCCATTATCGTAACCAGAAAATTGAAATTACAGTATTGACGCTGGTTCAAATTAGCCCGATACTCAGCTCATTATGAAATCACTTAACAACACTCCGCTTTCAGCGACAGATCAGCTCAATACATTGCGACGCCGTGTATCGATTGCCTGTGCCTGTTTGGGTGTTGTATCTCGACGACGATGACTGTCTAAGCGAATCAAATACTCAGAAAGCCGCAGGTAACCCCTGCGGCTTTTTTTATGCCTGAAATAAATTACCTTTAAAGGAATACCCGGATGAAACCTCTGTCTCAGAACAGCGTTTTAGCGAAACAAAACTATCTTATCCCCATCACCAAACGGCCTGAAATCTGCTTTGTCCGGGGGGAAGGACATTATCTCTATGATCAGAACGACAAAGGTTATCTCGATTGGGTACAGGGGTGGGCGGTGAATACCCTGGGTCATAGCCCGCAGGTAATACAGCAAGCGCTGATTAAGCAATCCGCGCAACTGATTAACCCTGGCCCAGCCTTTTATAACCAGCCGATGCTGGAGCTGGCAGAGCTGCTATGTGAAAACTCAAAATTTGATGAGGTTTTTTTAACCAACAGCGGTGCTGAAGCCAATGAAGGCGCTATTAAGCTGGCCCGTAAATGGGGACAAAAGAACAAGCGGGGAGCTTTTAAGGTGATTACTTTCGATCACAGCTTTCACGGCAGAACTCTGGCCACGATGTCAGCGACGGGTAAAGAGGCGTTTGCGCCGCTGTTTGAGCCAAAGGTGGGTGGCTTTACTAAGGTGCCTTATAATAATTTAGCGGCGACTGAAGCGGCGATTGATGATCAGACAGTGGCTATTATGCTGGAGCTGATTCAGGGCGAAGCCGGGGTTATTCCGGCTGATCCGGCATTTGTTGCGGGGCTGAATACGCTATGTAAACAGCATAATATTCTGCTGATTGTGGATGAGGTGCAAACGGGTATTGGCCGGACCGGGAGTCTTTTTGCCTATCAGTACTTTCAGGCTGAACCGCACATTATGACCCTGGGTAAAGGCTTAGGCGGTGGCGTACCTATTGCGGCGATGGTGATCAATAAGGCGGTTAGCTGCTTTGATTATGGTGATCAGGGCGGCACTTATAACGGTAACCCACTGATGTGTGCGGTATCCACAGCGGTGGTTCAGGAAGTTTTGGCGAAAGGATTTCTGGAGCAGGTTAATCGGGTCAGCGACTATTTTTGTCAGCAGCTATCAGTTTTGGCTAAAGAGTTTGGCCTGGGGGCGACCAGAGGCAGGGGGGCTGCTGTTAGCCATGAATACCGGGCAGTTGTCTGCACCTGGTATTGTAGAGCTGGCAAGAGTGAAAGGTTTGTTGTTGAATGCGCCCCGGGAAGATTCTTTGAGGTTTATGCCTGCCTTGACACTGACAGAAAAAGAGGTAGATGAAGGGGTGCATATTTTGAGAGATGTTTTGAAAGAGATTTTGAGGCAGGTACAGGATGAAAATTGATATTCCTCCAGCAGGAATCTTTATGCTTAGTCTTATCTGACGCCTGTCTTCGGTGGCCGCTAAGATGACAATCAAACATGCAAAAAAAAGCTTACCGACTCTGTATTGAGTGCGGTAAGCCTTTTACTGGATAGCGCAGCGCTTTTTGGCTTAAGCCAGGTTGTAGATAAATACCACCGTCACTGCAGCGGGGGTGATAAAGCGCAGGACAAACATAAACGCCTTGTACGCTAGCCCGTTCCCGATCGACAGTTCGTTCTCGCCAGCCTGTTTTGACATAAACCAGCCGACAAACAGCGCGATAAACAGGCCGCCCAATGGCATTATCAGGTTGGCAGTGAAGTAGTCGAACAGGTCAAAGAATGTTTTACCTGCGAAGCGCTCAAACATGCCCAGCGGGTGTACATCAGACCAGACATTGAGTGACAGAACCGTCAGAATACCCAGTCCCCAGACGCTGATGCCCGCGATCAGGGTGCCGGTCAGGCGGCTGATCCCTTTCTGTTCCTCAAACCATTCGACCACCGGCTCCAGCAAGGAAATAGCAGAGGTCACCGCTGCGACAACCAACAGCACGAAGAACAAGGTGCCGAATAGCACGCCGCCAGGCATCTGCCCGAAAGCCAGTGGCAGTGTTTGGAAGATAAGCCCCGGGCCGGCGCCCGCTTCAAGTCCGTTTGCAAACACTAGTGGGAAGATCGCCAGACCTGCCAGCAGCGCAACCGCAGTATCGACCACTGAGACGGTAATAGCGGTTTTAACGATGGAAACGTTCTTCGGCAGGTAGGAGCCATAGGCCATCATGACACCCATACCTAGGCTCAGGGTGAAGAACGCGTGGCCCAGAGCGGTGAGTACACCTTCAGTGGTCAATTTAGAGAAGTCCGGCTGAAACAGGAACTTGAAACCTTCGGCAAAGTTGTCGGTACTCATGGCGTAGCCGACCATCACCAGCAGCAGGGCAAACAGAACGGGCATCAGAATATTGATCGCCTTTTCCATGCCGGAGCTGAGGCCCCGGGCGACAATCATAATCACCAGCACCATAAACACAGAATGCCAGAGTAGCAGGCTGTATGGATCGGCGAGCAGGTTGCCAAACATCGCACCGATCGTTTCGGTATCGCTGCCGACGAACAGTCCGCCTGCGGAGTTACCGACATAGGACAGTGCCCAGCCACCGATGACGGAGTAGAAAGACAGAATCAGGAAGGAAGCGAGCATCCCCATGCCACCGATCCAGATCCAGCGCTTAGATAATCCATCACGCTGTACCAACTGACGCATGCTGTTGATCGGGCTTGAGCCACCACGACGGCCGATCATTACTTCGGCAATCATGATCGGAATACCGATCAGCGCGATACACAGCAGGTACACCAGTACAAACGCACCGCCACCGTTTTCACCGGTGATATAGGGAAACTTCCAGATATTACCCAGGCCGACGGCAGAGCCACTGGCCGCCAGGATAAAGGCCATGCGGGAAGACCACAGTGGACGGTCTTTCTTAGTGTTAGCGCCAGCAGCAGATCCAACGGTTGGATTCTGTGTTAGTTCAGTCATTTTTGAGTCTCCAGATTTTATTTTTATGCTTAGAGAGTGTGAAAATAAAAGGCCCGCCTTCATCAGACTGACGGGCAATCAGCAGGGAGTATTTCGCTGCTTAAAAAGAGTTACTTCATGAAGCGTTCTTCCGCCAGTTCGTTGGCAATCTCGCCGGTAGGGCGGTCCTGCTCATCAGCGCGACTGAATATTTCGGTCAGGGTGTCGGCAATCGTCTCGACATGGGCGCGCACTTTGGTGTGCTCATGGCCGACTCGCTCGTAGAAAACATCGATGATGCCGCCAGCATTCAGCACATAGTCCGGTGCATAGAGGATGCCACGCTCGCGCAGCATCAGGTCATGGCGCTGGGAGGCAAGCTGGTTATTCGATGCACCCGCCACGACCTTGGCCTTGATCAGGGGAATGCTGTCATCGTTCAATACCGCGCCTAGGGCGCAGGGGGCAATAACATCCACATCCAGAGACAGGATTTCGTTCTGCGACACGGCTGTTGCGCCCAATTCGGTGACTGCCCGTTGTACCTGTTCCTCGTGGATATCGGTAACAAAGAGTTCAGCCCCGGCTGCATGCAGATGCTCGGCCAGGCGGTAACCAACATTGCCGACGCCCTGGATGGCGATTTTCAGTCCGTTCAGGTCTTTGCGGTCCAGCTTATACTGGACTGCAGTCTTCAGGCCGATAAAGGTACCGTAGGCGGTAGCCGGTGACGGATCGCCGTTACAGGGCAGGCCATCGATGCCGGTGCGCTCGGTGACACCGGCAACATTGTGGGTGAAGCGATTCATCACCTGCAGATCAGGCACGCTGGTTCCGGAATCTTCAGCAGCGATATACTGATTCCCGGTGCGCTCCAGGAAACGTCCCATGGCGGCCAACAGATCTTCATTTTTATGCTTGCGTGGGTCACCGATAATCACCGACTTGCCACCGCCCAGATCAAGATTGGCCAGGGCTGACTTGTAGGTCATGCCTTTCGACAGACGCAGTACATCGCGCAGCGCTTCCTCATCGCTGGTGTAGTTCCACATCCGACAGCCGCCCAATGCCGGGCCGCGGTTGGTGTTGTGAATGGCGATAATTGCCTTCAGGCCGGTTTCTTCATCACAGAAGAAGGACAGTTGCTCGTGGTTATCAAATTCCGGATGGCTAAATACGGACATAATTTGGTCTTCCTTAAATCGTTATTCTTGTTATTAAGCTCAGTCTCAAACTTCGCGCTACCGCTTATAGAACCGGGGCTGGTTGTTGGCTGTCGTTGGTCTGACTAACCCTGGCGAGAAGTTCCTGGCGTTGCTGCTGTGCTCTGTCGTAGGCGGCCTCTTTCACTGGTCCATAGCCGCGAATCACAGCTGGCAGGCGTGCCAACTCACAGGCATCCTGATGGCTATAGCTGCTAAGGGAGGTCAGCAGTTGTTGGATATCCCCCTCATATTCACTGATCAGGCGGCGTTCCAGACGGCGGTCGGTGCCGTAGCCGAACAGGTCGAGTGGTGTGCCGCGCAGGCTGCGCATTTTGGCCAGCAGGCGGAACAGCGGCAGTACCTTTTCGCTGAACAAGCGCTTGCGGGGTCGGCCAGTTGCCGGATTGATGCGGCTGACCAGCGGTGGTGCGAGGTTGAATTCAAGCTTCAGGTCGCCCTCAAACTGCGCTTCCAACTGCTTGCGGAACTGCGTGGAAGTGAGCTGGCGGGCCACTTCATATTCATCCTTATACGCCAGCACCTTGCTGTAGTTTTCCGCGACGGCGAGGGTCAGGCTGGTGCTGTTAGTCTGGGCTTTCTCAGCCTGTTGAACCTTGTCTACCAGTGCTTTATAGCGGCGGGCCAGCGTGTCGTTCTGGTAATCACGCAGATGAGTCATTTCACGTTCGATGACTTCATTCAGGCTGGGCATCAGCTTGACTGCCTGTACTTGCGGATCGGGGTTGGCAATCGCCTGTACTTGCGCCAGACCGAATGCCGCGCGACGGCCCCACAGGAATGCCTGCTTATTGGCCTTGATGGCGACGCCGTTGAGTTCAATCGCCTGTTCAATGGCTTCACTGCCTAGAGGAATCAGGCCTTTCTGCCAGGCGAAACCGATGCAGAACAGGTTGACCGCCATGCCGTCGCCCAGCAAAGCAGTAGCCAGTTGAGTCGCATCCAGACTGTGGCTGCCATTGTTGATGGCGGTATCGCGGATCACTTGCTGCATCGCCTCAGTGGGTACCTGGATATCCGGGTCACGGGTGAACGCCGCGGGCATAGTCTCGTGATTGTTCACCACCACATGGCTACGCTGGCGATCGAGCTTGCCGAGCGCTTCCTCGCTGGCGCTAACCATCAGATCGAAACCGATCATCAGGTCGGTTTCGCCGGCAGGAATACGCACCGTGTGGATCTGATCCTGTGTATCGGCGATGCGGATGTGGCTCATCACGGCGCCAAACTTCTGTGCCAGACCGATCTGATCCAACACGCCGGCACCTTTGCCTTCGATATGTGCGGCCATGCCCAGCAGGGCGCTGACCGTCACGACACCGGTGCCGCCGACGCCGGTCAGCATAATGTTATAGGGTGTGCTGCAGCTGGGCAGTATCGGCTCTGGCAACTCGGTAAACGCCAGGTTGCTACCCACCGCTTCGGGCTTGCGTAGCGTGCCGCCCTTAACGGTGACAAAGCTGGGGCAAAAACCGCGTACGCAGCTGAAATCCTTGTTGCAGGAGGACTGATCAATACTACGCTTACGGCCGCGATCGGTCTCCTTGGGTAGCAGAGACAGGCAGTTAGATTGAATGCCGCAATCACCGCAACCCTCGCAGATTTCCGGATTGATGACGACACGCTTATCCGGGTCGGTCATCTCGTTGCGCTTACGTCGACGGCGTTTCTCAGCGGCGCAGGTCTGGTCGTAGATTATTACCGTGCAACCGGATAGCTCTCGCAACTCGATTTGCACTGTATGCAGGTCATCGCGATGGTGGAAGGTAACGCCGTCGGCAAACTCAGCCCGGCTCGGATACTTGTTCGGCTCATCGCTGACCAGGGCAATACGGCGGATACCTTCACCGTACAGCTGGTGAGATATCTGCTGCACTGTCAGGGTGCCATCGATCGGCTGGCCACCGGTCATCGCTACAGCGTCGTTGTATAGCACCTTATAGGTGATGTTGACGCCGGCTGCGACGGTCGCGCGGATTGCCAGTAGACCCGAATGGAAGTAGGTACCGTCGCCCAGGTTCTGAAACACATGCTTGTTGTTAGTGAACGGTGCCTGGCCGATCCAGGTAGTGCCTTCACCGCCCATCTGGGTGAAGGTGTCGGTGCCCCGGTCCATCCAGGTGGCCATGTAGTGACAGCCAATACCGCCCAGGGCGCGGCTGCCTTCTGGCAGTGTGGTGGAGGTGTTGTGCGGGCAGCCGGAACAGAAGTGCGGGGTGCGCTCCAGCAAAGACCGTGGTTGGGCAAGTTCGGCTTCTTTTCCGGTCAGAAAATCCAGACGATTGCTGATTTTTTCGCTGTTGTAAAACGGTGCAATGCGCGCGGCAATGGCTCGGGCGATCATCGCTGGCGTAAGCTCGCCTAATGAGGTGAGCAGTTCGTTGTTCTGGTCATCGCGCTTGCCGACGATTATCGGGCGGGTAGATTGGTCCTGCCAGCTGTAGAGCTGTTCTTTCAGCTGATCTTCGATCAGGCCACGTTTCTCTTCGATCACCAGGACTTCATTCAGACCCTGGGCAAACTCATGAATGCCTTCGGGCTCCAATGGCCATGGCATCGCCACTTTATAGAGGCGGATGCCCAGCGAGGCTGCTTGCTGGTGGCTAATGCCCAGGTCTTCCAGCGCCTGCAAAACATCCAGATAGGACTTGCCGGTGGTGACAATCCCGAAGCGCGGTGTGGTGGTTTCAATGATGGTGCGGTCAAGACGATTGGTGCGGCAGAAGGCCTGCGCAGCATGTATTTTATAGCGGTGCAGGCGCTCTTCCTGCTGCAGTGGCTTATCCGGCCAGCGGGCATTCAGCCCGTCCGAGGGTAGCTCAAAATTTGTGGGTGTGTTGATCTCAAGACGTGCTTGATCCAGATTAGCCGAGATCGCAGAATCCATCACTTCGGCCAGCGCTTTCATGCCGACCCAGCAGCCGCTGTAGCGGGACATCGCCCAGCCATACAGACCGTAGTCGAGCATTTCCTGAATACCGGATGGATACAGCACCGGTATCATCGCGTCCATGAACGCGTAGTCGCTCTGATGCGGCAGAGTAGAAGATTTGCTGGCGTGGTCATCACCGGCAACGGCCAGTACGCCGCCCAGTGGAGAGGTACCAAAGGCATTGGCGTGTTTCAGCACATCACCGGTGCGATCGACACCCGGCCCCTTGCCATACCAGAGGCCAAACACACCATCGTAGCGTGCGCCTTCAAACACGTTGACCTGTTGCGAACCCCATACAGCGGTGGCTCCTAAGTCTTCGTTGACGCCGGGCTGAAAGGTAATGTTGTATTCATCTAAGTAGTCACGGATCTGCCACAGGGTCTTGTCAAAATGCCCCAGTGGTGAACCGCGGTAACCGGAGATGAAACCGGCAGTATTGAGTCCGGCGGCACGGTCACGCTGGGCTTGTAACATGGGCAGACGTGCCAGTGCCTGGCTACCGGTCAGATAGACGCGACCGGACTGCTTTTCCCACTTATCCTGCAGGGTAATAGTTTGCTGCATGCTGAGATCTCCTGGTGCTGAACAGGTACAGTCGAGCTGTCTGTATCAGAACGAATCAGAAAGAAAAAAGAGAAAGAAGATGTAACGCCGGCGGGCTATGCGCGCGCAGGCAGGCTTAAGTCAATTAGGGGAGGCGGTGAATCACTCGCCAGGAGCGAAACGGGTACAGCGGATGCATTTAGGCTGTGCACAGGGGCACTGAGATGAGAGAGACGCATTGTCATTACAAAATACCTTTAACCTTGCTGGATCGCAGCAATGGCCGAATATTGTTTTTATTGTACCGGCGGGTAGCCGGGGAATTACTACAGCACACCCTTTGGGTTTTAGGGGGTACTGGCGAGAAATACTAGCGGTGGGCTTTTTTTAAGTCAAGTAGGGTTTTAAGGGCGGAAATCTATTCGAATCTTAGTATTATCCTGCAATTTTGTTAATTTACGATAAAATACTCTGTCTATGTATTGTAGGTATAAACCCGTATCTCCATGAAACGCAACGAAAATACCAAGATTGTCGTTACGCGAAAATAAACTGTTTGGAATATGAAAATTAGTAAGAAAGATTTTTATTAAAAAAGTGGTTTTTGGAGAGGTAAATTATGTACATTCTTTAGGTTAACAAGTAGTAGAACTTCTACGAAAAACTAGTCGATTCAAGCATAGCTAAGAGGTCTTCTTGCTCATACTAAAGGTGTTCTGATTGTGTAGCATGGCGGAAGGGGGACGCTAAGGTGCCTACTATTTTCGACAATAGGATTGGAGGGCTCTTCTCATTATTTCGTGTTTTTTTTTGTGATTTTTATAGAAGAGCTGCTTATATTGTTGAAGTTTAATGCTAATTAAAATGAATGGTACAGAAAGAAGCAGAGTAAAAATAAAAAGGTACTAATCTTCATCTGTCTATTTATACAGTATTTTATTGTTTGTTAGGGAATGATGTGTGAGAATATATCACTCATTTGACCCAGAGGAAGTGCTAGTGTCCGAGCAGCAATTAGATGAATTTTCGTTACTGAAGCGTGTGCTTGAAGTGTACGATCAGAAACAGGTCGCGGAAAAGCTCAATGGCAGTAGCGGCGATAACTGGAACCGTGAAGCAATCAATCGTTGGGTCAATGGGAAAGCATCTCCGAAGCTGTCTCATTATGAATATATTATCTTAGAGAGTATGCTTCCACAGCCTCCAGAAAGTGACTCCCATGACTTTACGTTTATAGATTTGTTTGCCGGGATAGGAGGTATACGTAAAGGTTTCGAAGACGCAGGCGGAAAGTGTTTGTTTACCAGCGAGTGGAATAAGTATTCTGTACGTACGTATAAGGCAAACCATTACAACGATCCTGATAAGCACACATTTAACGAAGATATCCGGGAAGTAACTCTCTCAGATGATGAGAATGTAAGTGAAGAGCAAGCTTACAGGCATATCGATTCAGTAGTGCCGCATCATGATGTATTGTTGGCGGGCTTTCCCTGTCAGCCCTTCTCCATTGCGGGTGTTTCTAAGAAGAATGCATTAGGACGTGCTCATGGCTTTGAGTGCCAGACTCAGGGAACTTTGTTCTTTGATGTTGCGAGAATAATTAAAGCTAAGCAGCCAGCTGCTTTTGTCTTGGAAAATGTTAAAAATCTTCGTAGCCACGATAAAGGTAAGACTTTTAAGATCATCATGGAAACGTTAGATGAGCTGGGTTACGAAGTTGCAGACATGGAAGCGGCAGGAGCTGATGATCCGAAGATCATTGATGGGAAGCACTTCCTTCCTCAGCATCGAGAGCGGGTTGTTTTGGTTGGTTTCCGAAGAGATCTCGATGTTCATCAGGGCTTCACGCTGAGAGATATATCAAAATATCATCCTGAAACAGCAGTTACACTTTCAGATATTTTAACTCCAGAAGAAGATGTGGATAGTCGCTATATCCTTACACCTAAGTTATGGGCTTATCTGTATAACTATGCGAAGAAGCATAAAGCTAAAGGAAATGGCTTTGGTTATGGTTTGGTTAGTGACAAGGACATAACTCGAACACTTTCAGCCAGATATTACAAAGATGGTTCTGAGATACTGATCGATAGAGGTTGGGATTTTGTGAAGGGTTTCGAAGATGGAGAAAACCTTGAGAGACGGCCACGGCGGCTTACTCCACGTGAATGTGCACGGCTAATGGGTTTTGATAAGAAGGGTGAGGCTGAATTTAAAATCCCTGTTTCGGATACTCAGTCTTATAAGCAGTTTGGTAATAGTGTCGTTGTTCCTGTATTTGCAGCTGTTGCGGGTCTAATGAAAGACAGAATCATGGAGTCTAAAACAAAAAGTATTCAGCAAAGCCTTTTTGATGTTGCCTGATTAAGTTATGGCTGATGTACACTCTCCTAGTGTCCGTAGTAAGAATATGGCAGCTATAAAAGGGAAGGATACGAAACCAGAAATAGCTGTAAGAAAATTCTTATATGCTAATGGCTTACGTTATCGGCTTCACCGTAAAGACTTAGCGGGGAAGCCTGATATTACGTCGTTTAAATATAAAACAGTTGTCTTTGTGAATGGTTGTTACTGGCACAGGCATAAAGGCTGCAAATTCTCCACAATGCCTAAATCTAATACCGAGTTTTGGGTTACTAAGTTTCAGGGAACCGTTGCCCGAGATATGCGTAACTACGCTGTACTAAAAGATAATGGCTGGAATGTCATTGTCATTTGGGAATGTGAAGTGAATAATCGCTCTTATGAAGAATGGGTTGCTACAAGGATAAGGGCGAATGTCTGATTTTGGTGCGTTAAAGGATTATATTAAAGGGGCATCGGTAAAACGTTTAAGTGCTGTTGAATGTGACCCAAATAGTTCAAATCAACATGAGTTGAACGGTACAAAGAGAATGAGAGGTTTGCTTGGCGAAAAGGCTGAGTTTTCCGCTAATTTCATTCGACTTGAGGATGATGAAGAAAAAATTGAAATATCTTCGGCTGCTGTTACATGGTATGACGCGCGTGAATCCCATCCGAAGCGTTCTGAATACCGTTTTTATTATCAGAATAATCCTGCAATAGAGCTGGCTGTTGCAGGTGATCCATTGGCCGTTATTTTGAAGAATAATGGTCAGATTCTATTTGTTTCAGCACCTCAGGGGTCGCAATCAGAATTGGAACTGTTTGAGCTTTTTGGTGATCAGATCAGCCAAAGCTTTAAAGTGGTTGATTTTGCGGATAATAGTGAAAGCCTCAGTACGACAAAAAGGTTTATTCTTGAAGAATTAGGGATAGAAGTTAAAGCAGACTATGGGGAAAGTTACCTAGAACTAATTACAGAGCGTTTTGGAGGTTTTGTCTTTCCAAAAACAAAGATATTCTCTGAACTTGCACGTGAAGTAGCTGGACACTTTAGTGATTACAGCACAGTAGATGAAGCCATAATCAGCTGGTGGGATACTGAAGAAGCAATGTTCAGACAACTTGAGGGGGCTTTGATTGACCAAAAGTTAGATGAAGGTTTTACTGATGCAGATGATTTCTTAACCTTCTCACAAACTATCAGGCAGCGCAGGAATTCCAGAGCAGGAAATGCGCTCGAAAACCACTTGGCTCATCTGTTTTGTGAAAAGGGTATTCGTTGTGCATGGGAGCCCAAAACTGAAAACAATAAAAAGCCGGACTTTATATTTCCCTCAATAGAAGAGTATAGGGAATTAGATTTTCCAATAGACAGGTTAACAATGCTTGGTGTAAAGACTACTTGCAAGGACCGCTGGCGGCAGGTGTTGACCGAAGCGAATAGAATTGAACATAAGCATTTATTTACTCTTCAGCCGAAGATATCATCGAATCAAACAAATGAGATGAAAGATTCAAAGTTACAGCTAGTTATCCCTCAATCAATCCATGTGACTTATACAGAAGACCAACGCTCATGGTTATGGAATTTCGAAACATTTGTTAGCCATGTGAGCAGGCTTCAATAAATTCTGTTGCGGATATGATTGATAACCGCCTAATTATATGGGCGGTTTCCATATCCTGTTACTTCTTAAGTTTTTCAATATGCAGTATTTTCATCAGAAATTTTTCGAAGATCGGTTCGCTGACGCCAGAGCGAATTCGCCGGATCTAAGCTGATGAACTAGGAGTTGAAGAGTCAGTACTTGGTCTACATGGCGTCTATGACGAGCATCAACTTGAAGAGTTTGGCTACACTGCGATTTATTTACCGAGCAATAAAGCAAGCAGCAACACCGGAATCTTTAGCAAAGAGAGCAGAGGCTCTATGTGGAGCTTTACTACATAGCCCTAATTAGCAGGGCATGATAAAGATCTAGCCATAACAGGCCACTACGGCACAAATAAACTCGAAAAAATAAAGAGCGCCATAGATCAAATAAATCGTGAAAATCACGGATCTCTCGATCACATCGACTTCAATGTCTACGAAAATAGAAAACCAAAACGCGAAATCAAGAAAACAAAGCCTCGTATAAGAAGAACTCAACGTATATAACATCTGACAGTCAAAGCAAACCAGCATTGTCCATTTGTATCCTCACAAGATCAATTCTTTCGAAAGTTTTGAGTTTATAATAACGGATGATATTGCAGGGCATAATTCTCTACCTTCAAAATCACATACACCTTAAAAAGGAATAAATTAAAATGGACAAAAAACATATTTTTGAACTACTCGGTAATTTCATAAAATCTATTTGTGATAACTGGTTTGTCATTGTGTTTTTTTTTGGTGTATTAGCACTTTTTTTAGGTCATATACTGCCATTATTTAGTTATAAAGAAGAATCTGTCACATTAGGAAATGTCATTATTTTTTCAAGTGTTTTTGCCTCTTTCACTCGATGGATTTCTGTAAGAGGAATAATCAAAAAAACCCTAAATGAAATTTTATCCTCAAAAGAGCATCTCGCTAACAATAAAAACTTTGACAACGTATGGAAAACTTTAGTGGAGGTAGCAATTGAGAAACACAATCCACATTTGACTAATTTTTTGGAAAACTCATCTGTAAGATCATACATTCCTCAAGAAGGTGAGTTATTTTATAGTAGCTATACTCAACATCTAGATATTGAGTGGTCGAATGAAGAAGAAAGGTTAGTCAAAATTATCGAGACTACTAAGGTCACTGTCAAAACTAAAGACAACTCTTTACACAAAATGCCTTATAACTTTGTAGCTAGCATGCCTATAGGAAAAAGATGGACATACTCCATAGAATCTTTAAAAGTCGGCAAAAACTGCTGTTTAAGTCAGGTAAAGGTTGAAGGCTACTCAACCAACAATGAAGCTCGAGAAGACCAATTCAAAACTAACTATGAATTAGAGCTAGAAGGGAATACCGAATATCACATTCATAGAATCATGCATCGAGAAATCTGCTTGGACTACGAACCATACATAATCGTAGTATCAGGTAAACACACGTGGATGCCCGAAATATCATGCTCTACAAATAAAACAGGAGTTAAAGGCGCATTCAACTCTACAGGTACTTTAGAAGAGTTTGATACGATTGCCGGTCGTAACAACTCAAATGAATTCTGCGAAAGGCATCCAGGTCTTATGCTTAAGGGACAAGGCTATATCCTTTGCCTAAGCAAATAGTGCTATGCTAGTATCTACTATAGACATTATAACTTCCGCAACCCTACAGGTAATATATATGGCGTATTCAACTAAGGAACTTAGTTAAACTGGCGTAAAGTATCGAAAAATTAAGGGGTTAGCTCATCTCGAGACCACAGTAATAACACTGTGGTCTTTTTGTTTGTGGTTTTTACAAATTTGTTTCACCCAGCGACTAACCTGAGCAGGTTGGTACTCAGCACCGCGCGTTGTCCGGTACCCACTGGCGTTCAGTGCTACAGCAATCTACCTTGTTTTATTTCGCAGACCACCCAGTTTAACCCCACGCTCTTTAGCAGCTGCCAACAGCTACCCTTCGGGCTAGCTAAAGCTGTTCAGACTTTGCCTTTTGCAGTGTCGTTTTTAAGTGAAACGCAGAGGGCAGGCGACGAAGCCAACTAAACATCGGGGTGGGTTTGAATTGTTAAGGCCTTGATATTAGAAGGTAATATAAAGCTGCACACTCAATAATAAATGGGGTCAGAATAGAATTAGTTTTATCTGCAGCCGCTAGTTGTATAGAGCCGAAGAGGGTGTCCGCTTGCTATGGTGGCCAGTGATATGGGCGAATTAGGTCGGAGTTCTGTGAAGTGCTTCAGAGGTTGTTTCTGTATCCTGCTGTAAAGGCGTCGTATATTATTGAGTGCTAGGACAGCTGCGAATAAGTCCCTATTTCATGTAGAAGCATCAGGTAGCATGGGGCTTTTGCGTCGCCGGATAACACTTGTCCGCACCTTACTTGGCTCAGGTTTAGCTTCTAACGCTCTTGTTCCCTTGAAGCAGCTGCAAGGCGGTGGCTTTTGCTTTAATTGCAGCAAGCCGGTCTCCTTGTACATGGGCCAGAGAAACAGCGCCTTCTTTGAGCAGGCATAATGCATTGGTGAAAGCGTTTACTTCAACTGGCTCGAGATCCAGCGTTTCTACCTGAGTTCTGATGAGTTGAGCAACACGCTCTTTATGGCGGCAGCAGAGTTGGTGAAGAAGATTGTTGGGTTCACTGAATTCGGCACTAACATTGATAAAGAAACAGCCATGAAAGGGCAGTAGCTCATCAACCCGGTCATTAAACCAGTCATCAAGTGCATCAAATAAACCCCCGACTTTGTCTGGGCCGGGCGTCGCTTGATCCAACCGACTTTTTAGCCAGTTATGAAAGCGCTGGTCACGGAACTCAAGAACGGCTGAGACTAGCTCTTCTTTGCCAGAGAAGTGATGATATAAGGTTTTTTTAGCAACGCCTGATTCGGACAATATCTCATTGATCCCAACCGCATGTACTCCCTTCGAGTAAAAGAGTTTAAAGGCTGTTATAACCAGCTGAAGTCGTTTGTCGGACATGCTTTTCACCTGACTTTAAAGTAACAATATTGACAGGAGTAGACCGATCTGTCTACTATGCGATGAATGGTAGACAGATCGGTCTATTTTGATGCGTTGTCCGGTAAATTTTTGGAGAATTATATGGCTGATCTGTTGGTGAAAATGAGAGGAGATGCCGCTTCTTTACCTGCAAAACATCCAGTCAGGAACATACTGCTTGCCGGGTTGGGTGGTTTTATTGCAATAGCGCTGCTGGCCTATTTGGCAGATAGCCTGGAAACTGTACTGATAATGGGCTCTTTTGGTGCTTCCTGTGTACTCGTATTCGGGTTTCCTGATGCGCCTTTTTCGCAACCCAGAAATGTGATTGCCGGGCATTTTATCAGTACGTTAACAGGGTTAACTTTTTTAATATTATTTGGTCCTGTTTGGTGGTCAGTCGCTTTGGCAGTTGGTGTTGCGATCATGTTGATGATGGCTAGCCGAACAGTACATCCACCGGCCGGTTCAAACCCGGTCATAGTGTTCCTACTTCAGCCGGGTTGGGATTATCTGTTGTTTCCTACCCTGAGTGGTGCGGTTCTCTTGGTGCTGGTAGCACTGCTATATAACAACCTGAGCCGGTCAGCTAACTATCCTAAATACTGGTAACCGCCGTTGTGAGGCATTTATCAGTCCGTAGTGATCTGATTGCCTTTCTTGGTTTGATGCATTTCAGAATCACCCTCGCCCTTGGCGTTCTTAGTCAGACCTGATCCCGATGTTTACCAAGTTTTTCAAAAATATTATCTTGTACACAAAATACTTTCCTTCTAATATTCGATTATGACAATTGAAATAACACCCCAGAACTGTATTTTCCATCTACTGGCCAAAGCGAGTCGAGCGGGAGCTCGTCACTGGAAATCTGAAGTATCCGACTTAGGGATCACAGCGGTCCAAGGCAAAGTACTTATCTTTCTGCACACTCATGGCGAAGTAACAGCAAGCGAATTGAGCGAGTTGATAGCGTTGGATAGCGCAACGCTTACAGGCCTTATAGACCGGTTAGTAGCGATGGATTTGGTTGCACGCCATACAAAAGTCGACGATCGACGAGCCGTTCTAATCCGCCTTACAGATAACGGGCAGGAACTTTCAGAAACTGTTTACAAAAGAATGCTTCCGGCTAATGAAAAGTTTCTCCATGACTTTTCTGATGCAGAGGCAGCAATGCTTAAAGATATGTTAAAGCGATTATAAACAAAAATTTAGCATTTTATTACGTATACAAAGTATTTGTGCACGTAATACTTATGCAAAGCAGATATAACTGGTAGTAGTTGATAGAGAGGTAATATTCCATGCACATTGACGAAATACTCAACGCCATTCATGCCGGAGAGAACAAGCTAATTCCTGAATCTTGGGCACAGGGTAGGACGATATTCGGTGGGCTTACCGGAGCGATTCTCTGCCAGGCCACCAAAATAGACACCGATCCTGCTCGTCGCCTCCGCAATTTCGAAGTGGGTTTCGCTCGACCATTTGAAGCGATGAAGCCCTACGAAATTGAGATAGAAACCCTGGCGAATGGCAAAACAGTCACCATAAAATCAGCACGTATAGTGCAGGAAGGTAAGGTAAGAGCGACTGCACGCGCAGATTATGTCCTCCCAATAGAGTCCAATGTGCATATAGATACCTTTGTGGTACCAAAATTAAAAATGCAGGATGACTCTATTGCGCTAGAAGGGATGCAGCTACCCAATTTTTTCAACTATTTTGATAACTATGTCGCTACTGAGGCTATACCATTCTCAGGTAAGGGGATTCCTGAACTGGGCGGTTGGGTTCGATTTAAAGATGCCTCTCAACAGATCACAGATGCCCATTTAGTTTGTATGATTGATTCTTGGCCGCCTACGGCATCCCCATACTACAAAGGATTTAAGCCACTCTCCACCATCAGTTGGAGCATACATTTCGCCCATTCCGCAGATCGACTTTCACCAGAAGAGCATATTGGCTATCACGCGAAAGTAAACTTCGGTGAAAGCGGGATCAGCTCCTCAAATGCCGAGATCTGGGGGGCAGATGGCAAGCTATTGGCGAAAAGCGTACAAACCAACATTATCTATGGATAATAAGTTTTTCTAAGGCCGGTCTGGGGCTTTCAGCCTGGGAGTAAGTGGGGGCAGAGTAGAATTAATTTAATCTGCAGCTGCTAACTGTATAGAACCGAAGACGATAAGAGGGGAGAGCTCCCCTTAGACAGGTTTTCACCTGGACAGGTATGTCGTTAAGAAATAGGAAAGAGCCGGTTCTTTGTAAATGGGTGTCGTAAATTACGGCACCCATTGAAGGGCTCTTTCTGTTCTTCTGGTCCATCAGGGGGTAGATATTAAGCTTGGTTAATATCTACTAGCTCACTCAATTCAGAACTTTCCATAGTAGGGTAAGCTTTACACCACTCAGACAGTTCTTGTCTCTGGGCCTCTGTAGGAGACTCGTAGCGCTGCTGAGAGAGTACGTGGCCCTGAATACCATCTGGATCAGAGTAGCCAAAGTAGGTCAGGCCTTGCTTTTCTAATTGATCAACAAAGCTAGCAATGAATGCGTCCAGATCACTCTCTTTGTTGGTAGATAGCTTTACGTGAATCTCAAAGAGATTAACGGCAAATTCACCTAAGTATAGTTTTTTGCGTAGGCGGCGGTTGTGCTTCTGTCGTGCTTCCATGATGGATAATCCTTATGAGATTGTATTTGTGTAATAGCGGGTGAAATTTGTGGTAAAAAAGCAATTAGACTAGGCGCTCATATATCTAGTTTAACGCTAGTTGTGCTCAATATGAGTCTTGAAAAGGATTCTACACTCTCCCTCCTGATAAAGGGGTCTAAATTGGGTCAGAGTAGAATTTTTTTAATTGCATTGGCGGAGTTATATTTGAATAGAGTTGGTGGTGGGCTTTCTACAACCGTTCCGGCCTTGCTAATTGGGCCATCATGAAAGGTCGCTCAGATGTGTCTCGAAAAAGTAGTGCTCGGTTCGAATACTTTTCAATCTAAATCATCGCCCTAAAAACATAGCCTTTATTGGGTAGCCGTGTCGGTTATTACTTTCAATCTGATGTTACACAGCTTTGTGTAGTAGTTCTGAAGCTGTCTTTGGGTCTGCCTGAAATATAGTAAGGAGCGCTCTGGAAGGCCCTGTTGGTTGCCGCTTGCCTTGCTCCCAACTGCGGACGGTTGAGAGTGGTGTACCGATCATTTGTGCGAAGGCTTCCTGAGTTTTACCGGTGGACTCACGGATAGCCTTCACATTTATAGCTGTATAAATGTGTTCGCGGCTTGGTTCAGCTTCACCTCGTTGAATGGCTCCGGCCTGGCCAACGCTTTCAATGAGCTCATTGAACATATCATTATTCATTCTGAACCTCCTTGCAGTTCTTTTTGTACAACTTGCTTCAGGACTTTTTTCTGCTCTGCTGTTAAGTTTTCCTGTTCGTTTTTAGGAAAAGCATAAAGCATATAAATCTGCGCATTGGCCGTTATCCAATAGTAAATAATACGGATACCGCCACTTTTTCCTGAACGATCCTTGGCCCATCGTATTTTTCTGCAACCGCCAGTCCCTTTTAGTATCGGGCCAGCGCAGGGATTTTCTATTAAGTGGACTTGCAGCTCTTTGTATTCATCGTCTGTTAGTAGCGCCGTTACTAGCCTGGTGAATACAGGTGTCTCTTTGAAAACGATATCCATTTCATATTCCAGCTAACACTCTGTGTTATATAGGGTAGCACAGAGTGTTAGCTGTTTGAAGTTTAGGGCTTGATGTATTGGCAGAATAGGAATGAATGGCGCTAAGTTAAGCGTGCTGCGTGGCTACTTAGGTCTACCGATAGATGCTTCATATATGGGCTTACCCACTAATCAGCAATGAAAAACAGATAACACAATCCCTCTGTGACAACTGTGGTGGAGGGCTCATTTTTTGTAAGTACTCACCACAGAGAGCACTGAGATAAATCTATAAACAAAAAAGGGCAGGTACAACCTAATTCACAGAGCGGCTAAAGGGGCTTAACTTAGCGCTATTTGGGTCAGAATATATAGGTAATGAAAAGAACGTAGCACTTGCTCTGGGTAACATGCTTTCAATCTATGCTCGTCATAAGTTCACAGCCAAAAAAGCTCTTGAATGTATCAAAGAGTCGGGTATCTATCTGGATCTGGTGGGGTATTTCCGATCAAGAGGTCTAGATAAGGCTGATATCTATGAATTCATTGATAAGGGCTTGAATGACCGATGGCTAGCATCAAAGGTTGCTGCTTAAAAATTCATTGACATAATAAGCGACTCAGATTAAAAATAGGGTTCAACATCTTCACGGCCTTTTCAGGCCTGACAGTGACATTAACGTTTGATCTCTTTTTAGAGTAAAACGAGGTTTGGCCGCCTTTGTGACTCGATACAAGTTGTGCTTGTGTAGTGATATTAAATTGGGGACTTGGCTTTTCAGCTGGTTCGGCTCGTAAACGAGAAAGCCTTCCACTCGGCATACGACATCAATTTATTGGTATCGCTATGCCCATCAAAAACGCAAACCGTACAACTCCTGCTCAATTACATTACAAGCATGTCTCTTATGAAACCTTGGCTGCAAGTTGGTTAACCAATGATGGCTGGGAAGTTCTTATGCCTCTTATTGACCACGATAAGAAGACTGACATTGTTATTGCAGATGATTCAAATTTTTACCGTATCCAAGTTAAATCTATAAACTCCAATGATGAAAACTTCGTAGTGGAGAATAAGTGGGGTGATAAAAAAATAGATTATGTGATTTACTTCTCAATACCTGGAAGTTGGGGCTATATCCTTCGCCCATTTAGTCAATATAGAAAGCGATTAAGCTCACCTGGACATGTCCGGTTTCATCAGCATCCAGTAAATTTTACTAAGGCATTCGATAAAATTTAGTTGTAGGGCTAGTTGTTAAGTAAATTAACGTCTTACTTATTAAGGAAAGTAGCATGGAAAGTCTACCATCAACTGTATATGTTGCTATTGGGGCCTTTTTGGCAGCTGCAATTACTGCTGCCGCATCTCTGGTTAGCTTAATTGCTTCTAAAGAAATGAAAATATCTGAATTGCGGCAATGTTGGATTGAGAGTCTCAGAAATGAAATATCTGAGTACATCGGTATAGCTAATAGAATGAGTCTAACTTGGATGTTTTTGTTTCCCAATGCAGAAAATCATGACGAGGGGATAGCACGATTTCTATCAGATAACCTTTCTGAGATTGAGCGATTGGATACATTGATGCATAAGGTGTTGTTAAAATTAAACCCTAAAGAGCATCAAGAGCTAATTGATGCCATAAAAACTGTAGAAAAAAACATTGCAAACCCTAACTTCTTACGGTCTAACGGAGGAATTGCTGCACAATTAGATCATGTCCACGATCTATCTCAGGCTGTTCTTAAAAAAGAGTGGGATAGAGTTAAAGATGGAGAAGGTGCGTTTGTAAAAATGAAAGAGATTGTATCTAACATTGCTCTTATATCTATGATGCTTCTTATTGTTATTGTTTTGGGAATGGTGTTTTTCTAATTATCAGTCTCGGTCATTTATTTTGTTACGTGGTGGTCATGGCTTTAGACAAAAAAAACCACCTATTGCGTGGGCAATAAGTGGTCTTTTTTAGGCTTTAGGTGCGTAAATAATTGATTTACAAGCCTTAATTGGTGGAGATGGCGGGGGTCGAACCCGCGTCCGCCAATCCTCTGCCTCTAGATCTACATGTTTAGACACTTCTACTAAGTTAACCCAGCACGGCCCGAAGGTCAGGGCGTTTAGGGCGAGCCTCTTTAGTTTTAACCCTTCGTCTTGAGACAAAGCTTCCGGGCGATTCTATCTCGAATGACACTGCAAAATCCTCTAGTTATAGACACCTGAAGGAGCAGCGCAAGCAGACTAAGCTGCTAGAGCGTAGTTATCGTCGTTTGCAACTATAACTGTGTAGTAATTGATTTACGTGATTCACTACACTCACGACATGCACCAAAGGGTTCGTAATCAGCGTCGAAGCCAAGTCATCCCCATAAAGAATATGCGATTAGTAATGTTGGTTCGAGAGCCAGCAGGACTTAATCGTAAGTTCTTAGTTTCTGACAACAGTGAAACAGGTTCGTTCTCTGAAGCAGGCGGCCATTATAGCCGTTATGGCAAAACTTACATCAACAATTACGCCGATATAAAAAGAAAGTGTAAAAAGAGGCTTACTTCGCTGCCATCAGGCGCTGCTTTTGGCGGTTCCAGTCGCGATCTTTTTCTGCATCCCGTTTGTCGTGCTGCTTTTTACCTTTGGCCAGTGCAATTTCACACTTAACCTTGTCGTTTTTCCAATACAGAGACAAAGCAACACAAGTGAAGCCCTGAGCCTGGACGGCACCGATCAGACGATCAATTTCACGACGGTTTAACAGCAATTTGCGTTGTCGCGTAGGATCGGCAACAACATGGGTGCAGGCGGTTTTTAGCGGTGTGAAGTGGGCACCAACCAGCCAAGCTTCGCCTTGATGCAGAACCACATAGGATTCTACAAGCTGGGCGCGACCATCGCGGAGACTTTTCACTTCCCATCCTGCCAGTGCCAATCCAGCCTCAAACTTGGTATCGATGTGATACTCATGCCGGGCCTTTTTGTTCTGACAGATGGTGTTGCTACTAACTTTTGGTTTCTTCTTTGCCATGGGCCGGGATTATATAGAGCACTGCTATGCAATGAAAGAGAATTGAAGCGTTAGAAGAATATGGAAGTGATCTGTGGTTTTTTTAAGTGATTTGTCGTTTTATTGTTACTGGTCTGGCCGGTATCATTGAACTGGATGGCTAAAATATGGACAATGCGCGCCTGTTTTTACTATTTGAAATATCTGTCTACTTGAAGAGAGCTACATGAAAGATCGTCAAAATATACATGGTTCATGGGCCAATCGCTGGGTCTTTATCATGGCTGCAACCGGGTCTGCGGTTGGTTTAGGTAATATCTGGAAGTTTCCTTATATTGCCGGTGAGAATGGCGGCGGTGCGTTTGTGCTGGTCTACCTGCTGTGTATTCTTGGTGTCGGCGTGCCGATTATGATGGCTGAGGTGCTGGTGGGCCGTCGGGGTCGTCAAAGCCCGATCAACTCTATGCGTGAGGTGGCGATTGAGTCGGACCACTCGCCTAAGTGGGCGCTGGTGGGTTGGATTGGTGCGCTGGCCGGTTTCCTGATCTTCTCGTTCTATTCGGTGGTTGCCGGTTGGGTGCTGGCCTATGTAGCCGCGATGGCCAATGGCGACTTCCTGGATGTCGGTAGTGAACAGGCGGGTAAAGCCTTTAGTGATCTGCTGGCAGACCCCCAGACGCTGCTGATCTGGCACTCGGTGTTTGTTGTGCTGGTGATGGTTGTACTGATGGGCGGGGTGAATAAAGGCCTCGAGCGGGCGACTAAGGTTATGATGCCAGCCCTGTTTGTCTTGCTGTTGGTGCTGTTGGGCTATTCGATGAGCTCTGGCTCCTTTGGCGAAGGTCTGGATTTTCTATTCCATTTTGACCCTTCTGAGCTGTCCTGGAATGCGGTGCTGGTTGCGTTGGGTCACTCCTTCTTTACCTTGTCGCTGGGTATGGGCTCGATCATGGCCTATGGCTCATATATGCCAAAGAATGCCTCAATTGGTGGAACAGTACTGACCATTGCCGCACTGGATACGGTGGTTGCTATGGTTGCCGGTATGGCGATCTTCCCGATTGTGTTCGCTAACTCGCTTGACCCTGGTGCGGGCCCTGGTTTGATGTTTATTACTCTGCCGGTGGCCTTTGGTCAGATGCCGGGTGGCCAGTTCTTTGGCTTCCTGTTCTTTGTGCTGGTGGCACTGGCCGCTTGGACCTCGGCTATTTCGCTGATGGAGCCCGGTGTTGCCTGGATGGTCGAACGATTTGGACTGAAGCGTGGCCCGGTCTGTATTATGCTGGGTCTGGTGGTATGGTTGTTGGGTATTGCGGCGCTGAGTTCGTTTAACTTCGGCAGCGGTATCTCTCTGTTCGGTATGAATATTTTCGACTTCCTCGACTTCATTACCGCGAATGTCTTCTTGCCGTTGGGCGGCTTGTTTGTAGCCTGCTTTGCGGGTTGGGCATTGAAGCAGAGCATTACCCGTGATGAATTGGCGATGTCTAATCCGGCCTATTATCTGGCCTGGTCGGTTGTGATCCGCTATATTGCTCCGGTCGCGGTTGCCGCGATCTTTATTTTGAACCTGATCGAAAAACTGGGCTGATCTAATGACACAGGTAGACCGGAGCGCATTGGTGCTTCACACCGCAGAGCAGATGTTTGATCTGGTAAATGATGTGGAGAGCTATCCGCAGTTTTTGCCCTGGTGTTCCGGTACTACTCTGATTGAGTCCACAGACACGACGATGCAGGCGAGTCTGATGGTGGCTAAGGCGGGTCTTAAGTACAGCTTTACCACCCGTAATGAGCACGAACGTCCGGGAAAGATCCGGATAGAACTGGTCGAAGGGCCGTTTTCTAGTCTTTCCGGTGTTTGGCTATTTCAACCGCTGAGTGATGAGGCTTGTAAGGTGAGTCTCAGCCTGCAGTTTGATTTTTCAGGTAAGCTGACTAGCCTGGCGATGGGCAAGGTCTTCAATCAGATGGCGGTGACCATGGTTGATGCCTTCGTGAGTCGTGCTGATCAAATTTATGATTAAATGCGTCGGGAAGTTTTTTTTGATGCCTTCCTTAAGGCTAATTAATTAGGGCCAGAGATAACAGAAATGATTAAAGTTGAAGTGGCGTTTGCGCTACCCCATGAGCAGAAAATTATCTCGCTGCAAGTGGCTGAAGATTGTTCTGCCTATGAGGCGGTGATTCAGTCGCGTATCGCTGAGATCTTTCCGCAGATTGACCCTGAGAATGATCCGATGGGAATTTTTGGTAAAGGCATTGCTGATCCGAAAAGCCATATTCTCAAGCCAGATCAACGGGTGGAGGTATACCGGCCGTTGATTGCTGATCCGAAAGAGGTGCGTGCTCGTCGGGCGGCGAAGGCGAAAACTGAGCGAGAAGCCTAAGGTTAATCAGAGTCACTATCTCAGAATCAAAAAAAACCGGACGATGTCCGGTTTTTTTTAATGTTGCAGCGCTGTCGTTGAACGCTTTATTACTGGCTGCCACCGGGGCGGAAATCACCGGCCATACCCGACAGTTTACCAAGGTCATCAAACAGGACAGTTAGACGCTGTTGAGTAACGGTACCGTTTTCACCGGACTGGTTGCGGTATATGTAATCCCAGCGGTTACTATTGAAAGTATCGGTAACCAGAGGCGTACCCAGTACATAACGTACCTGGTTTTGCGTCATACCCGGTCGTAATGTGTCGACCATCTCTTGAGTAACCACGTTACCCTGAGGGATATCAATTTTGTAAACTCCGGGGAATTCGGCACACCCGGCCAGCAATATAGCAGCAATAATGCTAATAAGAATTTTTTGCATTAGTAAATGACTTCCACTTTCGCGTATAAAATCAGATAATTGGAATCGCAAGTCTAACATTCGTTGCGATAAACATCATAGAGAAAGATTATGGCACTTGAAAATCAAGAATTAAGAAACGCTGGCCTGAAGGTTACCCTGCCTCGGGTGAAAATTTATCAGATTCTTGAAAAAGCCGGTGAAGGCGATCATTTCAGTGCTGAAGATATTTATAAGCTTTTGCTGGAACACAATGAAGACGTGGGTCTGGCAACGGTATACCGGGTATTAACCCAATTTGAAACGGCAGGTCTGGTATCCCGTCATCACTTTGAGGGCGGTCATTCTGTCTTTGAACTGACCCAGGATGAGCAGCATGATCATATCGTGTGTGTTAAGTGTGGCAAGGTACGGGAGTTCAGTGACCCTGCTTTGAAAGATCGGCAAGATGTCATTGCTCAGGAGCTGGGGTTTAAAATTACTGACCGGACGCTCTATCTTTATGGTGAATGTGCCGATGGCTGTAGCCCTAAGGCATAAGCTTTAAACATCGCGACGAACATAAAAAAGCCGGCGGATGCCGGTTTTTTTATATCTGAGTATTAGGCTTGAGTGCCAGCCAGCACTCGTGACTGATCAACTTTTCGCGTCTGCCAGCCCGAGCATCTCGCGGGCATGATCGAGTGAGGTTTCAGTAACATCGATGCCCCCCAGCATGCGTGCCACTTCGCCTACCCGTTGATCAATTTTAAGTCGATCAATGCGCGTGATAGTTTTGTTTTTCACCGTTTGTTTACTGACGAACAGGTGTTGGTGACCCTGAGAGGCCACTTGCGGCTGGTGGGTGACCACTAGAATCTGATTGTTCTCACCTAATTGTCGCAGTAACTTGCCGACGACTTCAGCGATAGCGCCACCAATACCTACATCGACCTCATCAAAGATCAACGTCGGGGTACTGGACGTTTGTGCGGTGATAACCTGAATAGCCAAAGATACTCGAGACAGCTCACCCCCTGAAGCAACTTTGTTTAGCGGTCTTGGCGGTTGCCCTGCGTTGGTTGAAATGAGGAATTCAACTTCTTCAAGGCCGTGGGCACTGAGATGGTCTGTTGCATAGGGCGTGAGGCTAACGGTTAGTTTAGCGGCTTCCATTCCCAGGCTATGTAGCTGCTTATCAACATCGACGCTGAGCGCCTTCGCTGCTTTGTTTCTTACTTTACTCAGTTTTGCCGCACCGGCTAGGAAGGATTTGCGAGCTTCTTCGGTTTCTTGATGGAGTTGTTCCAGGGCTTGATCTGAAAGATTAAGGCTTTCCAGCTCGGTGTGAATATCCTGATGGAACTTTGACAGCTGCTCAGCGGGAATGCGGTGTTTGCGCGCCAGATCAAAAATAGCACTCAGACGGGCCTCTACAGTGGCTTGCCGTCCTGGGTTCAGCTCAACCCGGTCCATATAGTGACTGATCTCCTGCGCGGCTTCTTCAATCTGAATATGGGCGCTGTTGAGCATCTCGACTGTCTGGGTAATAGAAGGAGAGGTACCTTTTATATTCTCGAGCAGATGCTGACACTGATTTAGCAGGCTAAGACAGTTGGCTGTTTCATCTTCGCTGGTCAGTTGTATTATCTGTTGGCCGGACTGGAGTATCTCACCGGCGTTGGCCAGAGTGCTTTGCTCTATGACCATCGCCTCAAATTCGCCCTCTTCCAAAGCGAGTTGTTCCAGCTCTTCAGCCTGATAACTCAACAGTTGCAGGCGCGCGGTTTGCTCTTCACTTTGGGCGGAGAGTTGTTGAAGTCGCTTATTAAGGGTGTTCCAGTTACGAAACAGTTGGCGAGTCTGGTTGGCCAGGTCGGCTTTACCGGAATAAGCATCTAACAGATAGCGATGATGATCTTTCTTCAGCAAGCGCTGATGCTCATGCTGCCCGTGGATCTCGATCAGGTATTCACCTAGCTCTTTGACTTTATTGATCGGGCAGGGGCTGCCATTGATATAGCTACGGGAACGGCCTTCGCTGGTAATGACACGGCGGAGGATGCATTCATCATCATCCATATCCTGAAGTTGCAGCCATTTTCTCGCGCTGGGAATATTGGCGATATCAAAGCTGGCGATTATTTCTGCGCGCTCTGCGCCTTTGCGCACCGAGCCCATATCTGCCCGATCACCCAGAGTTAGCCCCAGAGCGTCGAGCATAATTGATTTACCGGCACCGGTTTCGCCACTGACAACGGTCATGCCGGCGTCCAGTTCCAGGTCAAGTTCTTCGACAATAGCGTAATTGCGAATATTGAGTTGAGTCAGCATGTTGTTATATCTGTGTTTTTATACAGTATTTTATTTATAAGCCAATAATTATAGATGCGCAATGTATAACTACTCAGTCTGGTTAAAAAAAACTCATAAAAACCACTTGAATCCAGTTGTCTTAGCCCCATATACAAGCTCAATAGAAAATTTAAATATCAGATGGTTGGAGAGAGTGATGGCAGGCGAAGATAAGTCTCAGGTTGAAGAGATGCAGCCGGAAACAGTAACTGATGCGGTAGAAGAAACCGTGGCCGCTGACGAAACCGTTGAAGCGGCTGCTGAGCAAGCCTCTGAAGTTGATGTAGATGCTTTGCAACTGGCGTTGGCACAAGCGCAGGATCAGGCCGCTGCACTGATGGATCAGGAACTGCGTACCCGTGCTGAGATGCAAAACATCCGTCGTCGGGCTGAGCAGGATGTAGAAAAGGCGCATAAGTTTGCGCTGGAAAAGTTTACCAATGAGCTGTTGCCGGTAGTGGATAGCCTGGAACGGGCGATTGAGGCCAGCGTCAGCGATGATGAAGCGGTAAAAGTATTGCGTGAAGGGGTAGAGATGACATTGAACATGTTCGTCTCTGGCCTGGGTAAGTTTAATGTTGATCAGCATCACCCGGTTGGTGAAGCTTTCAATCCGGAGCTGCATCAGGCGATGTCTATGGTGCCAAATCCAGACGTGCCTGCTAACCATGTAATGGCGGTAATGCAGAAAGGATATAGCCTGAACAGTCGTTTGATTCGCCCCGCGATGGTGATTGTTTCCAAGGGCGCAGAGTAAATAGTCGTTGACTAAGTTGGTTGCAGGGTCTTGAAACTTCAAAAACCGCACCAATATAGCTAGCAAGTTAGAAAAGAATTTAGCCCGTCATAACGGGCGCAGAAATACGGGAGTGATTGAAATGGGTAGAATTATTGGTATTGACCTGGGTACGACTAACTCATGTGTTGCAGTACTGGATGGCGATAAGCCACGCGTTATTGAGAATGCAGAGGGTGATCGCACCACCCCTTCTATCATCGCATATGCTGCTGATGGTGAGATTCTGGTTGGTCAGCCGGCTAAACGTCAGGCGGTCACTAACCCGACCAATACCCTGTTTGCGATCAAGCGTCTGATCGGTCGTCGTTTTAAAGACGACGTGGTTCAGAAAGATATCAAAATGGTACCTTATAAAATCGTTGAAGCTGACAATGGCGATGCCTGGGTTCAGGTAAACGATAATAAGATGGCAGCTCCACAGATCTCTGCAGAGATTCTGAAGAAGATGAAGAAAACTGCAGAAGATTATCTGGGCGAAGAAGTAACTGAGGCAGTAATCACTGTTCCTGCTTACTTTAACGATTCTCAGCGTCAGGCAACTAAAGATGCCGGTCAGATTGCTGGCCTTACTGTTAAGCGTATTATCAACGAGCCAACCGCTGCGGCACTGGCTTACGGTATGGACAAGTCCAAAGGTGATAAAACTATCGCTGTATACGACCTGGGTGGCGGTACTTTCGATATCTCTATCATTGAAATCGCTGAAGTTGATGGCGAGCACCAGTTTGAAGTGCTGGCAACCAATGGTGACACTTTCCTGGGTGGTGAAGACTTTGATTTACGTCTGATCGAGTATCTGGCAGCTGAGTTTAAGAAAGAAACCGGTATTGATCTGCACAATGACCCACTGGCGCTACAGCGTCTGAAAGAGGGTGCTGAGAAAGCGAAAGTTGAGCTTTCTTCTACGCAGTCTACCGACGTGAACCTGCCATACATCACTGCTGATGCAAGCGGCCCTAAGCACCTGAACGTTAAGATCAGTCGTGCCAAGCTTGAATCTCTGGTTGAAGATCTGGTTAAGCGTTCTATGGACCCTTGCCGTATCGCGCTGAAAGATGCTGAACTGTCTGTTTCTGAAATTGATGAAGTGATTTTGGTAGGCGGTCAGACCCGTATGCCACTGGTACAGGCTAGCGTTACTGAATTCTTCGGTAAAGAAGCTCGTAAAGATGTTAACCCAGATGAAGCGGTTGCAGTGGGTGCATCAATTCAGGGTGCGGTACTGGCTGGCGACGTTAAAGACGTATTGCTGCTGGACGTAACACCTCTGAGCCTGGGTATCGAAACTATGGGTGGCGTTGCGACTCCGGTTATCGATAAGAACACGACTATCCCAACTAAGAAGTCTCAGGTGTTCTCAACTGCAGACGACAATCAGACTGCGGTAACTATTCACGTTGTTCAGGGTGAGCGTAAGCAAGCTTCGGGTAACAAGTCTCTGGGTCGTTTCGATCTGGCTGATATCCCACCTTCACCTCGTGGCATGCCTCAGATCGAAGTAACTTTCGATATTGATGCGAACGGTATCCTGCATGTTGGTGCTAAAGATAAAGCGACAGGTAAAGAGCAGTCTATTATCATCAAAGCCTCTTCCGGCTTGAGCGATGAAGAAGTCGAGCAGATGATTCAGGATGCTGAAGCTAACGCTGAAGCGGATAAGAAGTTTGAAGAGATCAGCCAGGCCCGTAACCAGGGTGATGCGATGATCCATTCTGCGAAGAAGACTTTGGAAGATGCCGGTGATAAGGCGACTGAAGAAGAGAAAACTGCGATCAACGCTGCGGTTGAAGAGCTGGAAGAAGTGCTGAAGGGCGACGACAAAGAAGTGATCGATACTAAGACCGCTGCTTTGACTGAAGCGATCTCTGGTCTGGCTCAGAAGATGTACGCTGAAGCTGAAGCTGCACAGGCTGGAGGTGCCGAAGGCGCTGAACAAGCTCAAGCAGAACCTGCTGATGACGCTGTTGATGCAGAGTTTGAAGAAGTTAAAGACGACGAAAAGAAGTAAGTCGATCTTAGCTTTTTAACGTTATAAACGATAGCGCGGGCCGGTCCCGCGTTGTCGCGTTTTTATTGTCAGCTAATTATTAGCAACAAAACCAGCTAACCGGATTGCGAAACAGATTATGTCGAAGAGAGATTTTTACGATGTGTTAGACGTTGCAAGAGACGCGTCTGATCGGGATATTAAAAAAGCTTATCGCCGTATGGCGATGAAGCATCACCCGGACCGTAATCCTGACGATAAAGAGGCTGATGAGGCGTTCAAGGAAGTAAGCGAAGCCTACGAAATTCTTTCTGATAATCAGAAAAAAGCCGCTTATGACCAGTATGGCCATGCCGGTGTTGATCAACAAGGTATGGGCGGCGGTCATGGTGCTGGCGCAGGTGGCTTCGGCGATATCTTCGGCGACGTGTTCGGTGATATTTTCGGCCAGCAGGGCCATGGCGGCGGTCGTCGCAGTCATGTACAACGTGGCGCTGATCTGCGTTATACGATGGATCTGAGTCTCGAAGAAGCGGTACGTGGTTGTGAAAAAACTATCACTGTACCGACTCTGGTAGGCTGTGATGTCTGTGATGGTAGCGGTGCTAAACCCGGTACGAGTGCCAAAACTTGTGGTACTTGTGGCGGCGTGGGTCAGGTACGGATGCAGCAGGGTTTCTTCTCTGTGCAACAAACCTGTCCAGCCTGTCATGGCGAAGGCCAGGTAGTTTCTGATCCTTGTGGCAGCTGTCACGGTCAGGGCCGTAAGCAGCAAACCAAGAAATTGTCGGTTAAGATCCCAGCGGGTGTTGATACCGGTGATCGTATTCGTCTCTCCGGTGAAGGAGAAGCGGGCGGCCATGGTGGCCCATCCGGAGACCTTTTTGTTCAGGTTAACGTGCGTGATCACGCAATTTTCGAACGGGATGGCAAACATCTTTATTGTGAGGTGCCGATTAGCTTTATCGATGCGGCTTTAGGTGGCGAGCTTGAAGTTCCGACCCTTGAGTCTCGAGTTAAGCTGAAAATTCCGGCAGAAACGCAGACGGGTAAACTTTTCCGCTTACGTGGCAAGGGTATTAAGCCTGTTCGTGGTGGTGCGGTTGGTGATCTGTTGGTACGGGTTACTATTGAAACGCCTGTGAATCTGAGTGGCAAACAGAAAGAGCTGCTGAGAGAGTTTCAGACGGCGATGGATGAACGTCAAAAACATCATGCGCCTAAGAAACATGGTTTCTTCGATAGCGTTAAGAAATTTTTTGAGGATATGACCTAATATCCCTAAAGGGCTGCTCAGCAGCCCTTTTGACTTTTAGGAGTCTTGCATGAGTGAATTTCCCACTCACCCGGAAGAGTTATGGCAACTGATTCAACAGGAAGCTCAGGAAGAGATATCCAGAGAACCTTTTCTGGCGAGTTTTCTCCACAGTACGATTATCCAGCATAAGAGTCTCTGTGAGGCAGTCAGCTACCTTTTGGCTAACAAGCTGTCTGATGAAGTAATGGCAGCTATTACCCTGCGTGAGCTGATTGAAACAGCATTGGGCGGCGATCCGGATATTCTTAAATGTATCTGTAAAGATATCAGTGCGGTACGCACCCGTGACCCTGCTGTAGCTACTTTTACAACTGTACTGCTTTATCTGAAAGGCTTTCATGCCCTGCAGGCGTATCGTATCGCTCACTGGATGTGGAAACAGGGACGTCAATCGATGGCGCTCTATCTGCAAAGTCGTGTCAGTGAAGTGTTTCAGGTGGACATTCATCCGGCGGCTCAGATCGGTTGTGGGGTGATGTTTGATCACGCGACAGGCATTGTTGTGGGTGAAACCTGTGTTATAGAGAATGATGTCTCTATTCTTCAGTCGGTCACTTTAGGTGGTACGGGTAAGGAGAGCGGAGATCGTCACCCGAAAATTCGTGAAGGTGTGATGATCGCTGCGGGTGCGAAAATCTTCGGTAATATTGAAGTCGGCGCAGGCGCTAAAATCGGTGGTGGTTCGGTTGTTTTAGAAGATGTTCCGCCGCATACCACCGTCGTCGGTGTGCCCGCGAAAATTGTTGGCCGTCCGGGCTGTGAAATGCCTGCATTCGATATGGATCAGAGTGTCAGTCGAAAGAAATAATAAGATCTAGATTCAGAGCTGGATACACGGCCCTGAAGCAAACAGGAATAAAGAATGATCAGAATAGCAGTAACCGGCGCCGCCGGGCGTATGGGTAAAACTAATATTGAAGCCATTCAGGCAGCTGATGGCGTTAAGCTGGGGGCTGCGATTGTGGAGTCTGCCAGTAGTCTGATCGGTGCCGATGCCGGTGAGGTAGCGGGCGTTGGCAAGCTGGGTGTGGCAATTGTTGGGTCCCTGAGTGAAGTGATGGATGACTTCGATGTTCTGATCGATTTTACTGCACCAAAAGCGACGTTGAGTAATCTGGCTTTGTGTGCCGAGCATGGTAAAGCTATGGTGATCGGTACTACGGGTCTGAGTGAAGCTGAACGAGCGGAACTCACTAGTTTTGGTGGGAAGATGCCAGTCGTCTTTGCTTCTAATATGAGTGTTGGCGTAAATCTATGTTTCAAGCTTCTGGCTCAAGCTGCACAAGCGCTGGGCGATGATTACGATGTTGAGATTATTGAGACACACCATCATCATAAAGTAGATTCACCTTCTGGTACTGCGCTGAGTATGGGTGAGGCTGTTGCTGGTGCGTTGGGTCGCGATCTGCGCCAGTGTGCTGTGTATGGCCGTGAGGGTCAGATTGGTGCCCGTACTAAAGAGGAAATCGGTTTTGTAACGGTGCGTGCTGGTGATGTTGTGGGTGACCATACGGTGCTGTTCGCCACTGAAGGTGAACGAATTGAGATTACCCATAAGGCCAGTTCCCGGATGACGTTTGCCAAGGGTGCAGTACGTGCTGCTGGATGGTTAGCTGGAAAAGATAAAGGGTTGTACGATATGCAGGATGTATTAAGTTTACGTGACTAACCCAAGCCCTGGCAGGATCTGATTAAAACCGCCCTCAGGCGGTTTTTTTATCCCTGTTTAGTGAGCTATTTTAAAAATATCCCATTATGGGACTATGTTTGACTCCCATTTTATAGTTTTTCATCTATATTCAATGGGATTACAGTGAATGGCCTACGGAGAATATGGAATGTCAGCTAAGAAATTTCAAACCCTGACAGAGATGGGGTTCGACGACCCACATGATATTGTAAAATTTACGACTCGCACAGAAAACGATGTCGATGTGCTGAAGGTATACCTGCATCGTCATCATGGCGAGTGGATGGCCAAGAGTAAGAAATTTAAGTTTAAGCGAAAGCATACCAATGTATCTGTGGAGGGGGGGTTGGTTCCTTATCGTGCCAGTACCGAACCTTCACCGTATTTTCTCCGCGCTATTGGCGAGTTGGAGAAACTTGTTTTAGAAGAGAAGACTGTAAAAGATAAGAAAGAGCATCTGCTGGATGAGCTTGAGCATCTGGAAGCGGTAGTCACGCGTAAGGTGGCAGATCTTCGTCGACAGATTGAAGAGCTGTAAGCTGAATCTGGGTTTGAACTAAGCGGCCGATGAGAAATCATCGGCCGTTTTTTATTGGGTTTAGATAGGGGGCTGAAATGTATAAGTTAGCGTTCTTTGTTCCGGAAGCTGATCTGGAGCCTGTAAAGCAAGCGCTGTTTAATGTTGGTGCAGGCAAGATAGGCGATTATGACTGTTGCTGCTGGCAGATTAAAGGTCTGGGTCAGTTCCGGCCTTTAGCTGGCAGTAACCCTCATATAGGCAGTCAGGGTAGCCTTGAGAGGATTGAGGAGTGGAAGGTTGAATTGGTGTGTGAGGACGACCTTATTCGTGCAGCGGTAAGGGCGTTGAAGCAGGCTCATCCCTATGAAGAGGTCGCTTATGATATCTGGCAGCTGGCTGATTTTTAACCGTGTTCATAACTACTTATGGTTATGAACAATTTCTGTGCATAACTCTGTTGATTAAGTATGCGTAACCACTTTGCTAATCAATTAAGTCTTTGAAATATAAGTATTATAATGCGCTGTGTTAAATCTAGCCAGGTTATTAAATAGCCAGTTATTTTTGCTGGAAACTAGTCACAATATCTGTGGATATGCCTGTGGATTAAGTCTGGGTATCACTGGGGTAAGATGCGTGGAGCCCCTGATAGCGGGGCTCTGGGTGGACTGTAGAAAGATGCTGCAATAACGCTCAGTGCGTAATGCCCGCCATAAAACCGGTGATGCCGGTCAGGACAATCTGTGAGGCCATCGCTGCCAGAATCAGGCCGGTGATCTTACTCAGAATGTTCAGGCCGGTATTGCCCAGCAAGCGTTCCAGTCGTGTTGCGGCATGGAGTAGGATTAACAGGCAGATCAACGCGAGGAACATGCCGCTGAGTCCTAAAATCATCTCAACCCCATGAAGTTCGGAACCGTATACCAGAATCGCACCGATGGTTGCAGGGCCTATTATGGTAGGGATGGCCAAAGGAACAACCGAGATATCCTCCCTTGTATCTCCAGGCACCTGAGCATTGGTACGCACCCCTTCCTTAACCAGACTGATAGCTGAGAGAAATAGCAGTATTCCCGCACCGATACGAAAAGAATCGATAGTAATTCCCAGTAATTCAAACAGAGGTGAACCAAAGAAAAACAGAATAAGAGACGCGCATGCTGCAGCGAGGACTGCTTTATTGGCAGTGCTTTTCCGTTCTGCCGGGGTGTCGCCACGAGTTAGTGAAAGAAACATCGACACTACAAAAAAGGGTGCAAAGAGGATAAAAAACTTAATCCAGGTGGTAATTAACAGGGTCATAGTGGTTCTCTTATGGACACCGGGTAGGTGTATTTAACAAAAAAAGCGGCCTTGTGGGCCGCTTTTTAGTTTTATATAAGGCTTCAAGTAACGCCTTATACAGGAGTGGTTATTTTAACGCCAGCCAGAGCGCGTGAATAATGCCAGGAATGTAGAAAAACAGGCAGAGCACAATATTGATCACTAGTTGAAGGCCGGCACCGGCTTTCATAAATACGGCGATCGGCGGCAGTAAAATAGCCAAGATGATCAAAACGAGCTTGTTATCCATTAGTTAGATTCCTTGTTAATTATTCAGATCAGATTTGTCCACATATTGCCTAGGTGGCGTTTCAAGGTCAATGTGGCGCATCGGGAAAACGCCTTTTTTGCGATCTTCAAAATAAAATCTTAGCGCATTTCTGATGGTCTGAAAGGCTAAGTCGTCCCAGGGAATATCCTCTTCTGCAAAAAGTTGAACATCTTCTGTTTCATCGCCTGCGGAAAAATCCAGATCATCAAGTTGTGCCAGGTAGATCAGTTGAACCTGACTGACCGGAACAAGTGAAGTGAGGGTATAGAGTTCAAGTTGGCTCACCCGCGCATTGGCTTCTTCCCGTGTTTCTCTGGTTGCTGCATTTTGGGTAGATTCACCGTTTTCCATGTAGCCGGCCGGGAGTGTCCAGAAGCCTATGCGAGGCTCAATGGCCCGTTTGCACAGCAAGACTTTGCCTTCATAAACGGGCAGGCAGCCGGCAATGACTTTCGGATTAACATAGTGAATAAAACTACAGTTATTACAGATGTGACGTGGCCGGTTATCGCCTTCCGGTACTTCCAGTCGAACCGCTGATCCGCACTGATTACAGAAATTCATCTTATGTCCTTCAAATATCTGCTCTGGCTTATAATCACTGCCTAAACAAAGATCTCCCAGTTGAAGGGGGCGATCAAAAGAATAACGGACAGTGTACTGTCTTAACTGTAAAGCAAAAGCCCCTGTAAGCTCAAATAATCGCTCTGTTTATCAGGCTGAAATGCTCTTTCATTTATAGGTGAATAAGGCAGTACTAAACTTTAGGCTAGCTGAAAGGTATGATGGATTAATATTAGCGACTGAAAAAAACCATATGTTTGATAGGCTTAAACAACGTCTAGATCTATATGCTCCCCGGACACTTAGCCGGAGTGGGCCGGAAGCAGGCGTATTGATTGCGTTGACAGATAATCCTGCTGGTCCGGAAGTTATACTGACGCGTCGAGCAGGGCATCTGAATACCCATAGCGGTGAGATAGCCTTTCCTGGTGGTAAGCGGGATGATACCGATCCTGATCTGCTTTATACCGCCTTGCGTGAGGCGGAGGAAGAGGTTGATCTCAAACCTACAGATGTAAACGTCATCGGCCCACTGGGGGCAGTGTTGTCGAAACATAAGCTTCAGGTGACTCCCTATGTGGGAATCATTCCCTACGATGTTGTCCTGACGCCGAATTTAGATGAACTGGACCGGATTCATCGGGTACCTCTGAGTTTTTTTCTGGAGAAACCGCCTCATCATACCGATGCGATTCCTTTTAGAGGTAAGACTCACTATGTACCGGCTTATATGTATGAGGGCGATATCATCTGGGGGCTGACCGCCTACATGTTGGTAGAGTTACTGAATGTGGGGTTTGATGCTGAGATTCCGATAAAAAATCGACCAGAGTACAGTTAACACGTACTGCCAACGAGTTCGGTTAAAGAGCACCGCTAAAAAGTATCGTTAAGGAGTGCAGGTAATTATGTTGTTTTCTATTAGTGGTCGTCAGATCAGCTTGTTGGGCGAAGAGCATTACATCGCTCATAATGCCACCCTGATAGGCTCCGTTGAGGTGCATAATCAGGCCAGTATTTGGTTTAACGCAGTTATCCGCGGAGATAATGACCTGATTACCATCGGCGAACGTTCCAATATTCAGGATGGCTCGGTGTTGCATACGGACCCGGGCTATAAACTGACGGTGGGGCGTGATGTAACCGTTGGGCATCTGGCGATGTTACACGGCTGTGAGATCGGTGATGGCTCCCTTGTTGGGATTGGTGCGGTGGTGCTCAATGGAGCAAAAATCGGTAAAGGTTGTCTGATTGGCGCGAACGCTCTGGTGCCTGAGGGAATGGTGATTCCCGACGGTTCGCTAGTGGTTGGCTCTCCTGCGAAAGTAAAGCGCTCACTGAGTGAAGAGCAGCAACAGGGCTTGTTAGAAAATGCCGCACATTACGTCGAGAACATGCGCCGCTATCGGTCAGAATTACAGCAGCAGGATTAAGATCTGAATTATGAATAACGAAACTACTGAGCCCCGTCCAGTTCGTTCGCCCTGTATAGGAGTCTGTGCGCTGGATGAAAAAGATCTTTGCGTTGCCTGCCGTCGTTCTGGCATGGAGATAGCGGAGTGGGGTGTCTTGTCTGAAGATGAGAAGAAGGTCGTCTGGGCGTTGATTCGACAGCGTGAAGAGGATGATCTTAGTGCCAGAAGCGGAGGTTGATATGAGAGTAATGATCGATCTCTGTGTGATCCCTATTGGTGTGGGGACCTCAGTGTCTGAGCATGTAACTGCCTGTCAGCGAGTGCTGCAGGAATCTGGTCTGGAGCATCAGATGCATGCGTATGGCACTAATGTAGAGGGTGACTGGGATACGGTTTTTGCCGCTGTGAAACGCTGCCATGAAGTAGTCCATAGCATGGGGGCTGTGCGGATCAGTAGCAGCATGCGCATCGGTACCCGGACTGATCGGGATCAGTCCATGGACGATAAAATTAATAGTGTGAAAGCTAAATTGAAGTAGCGGAACAGCTTTGAAGCATGAGGGAGGGATTAATCCTCATCTTCCTCATCGCTGTCGCGTCTCAGCCGGGTAGCCCGGATTGTCTTTATCAAATTGTCGCTTACCTGCAGTGTTTCTATCCGGTAATTATCGATCAGTAAACACACATTGGCGTCTGGAATGGCTTCTATGATTTCCATCACCAGCCCGTTGATAGTTTTAGGTCCGTCGGTGGGCAGGTCCCAGTCCAGGGATTTATTTACATCACGGATATTGGCCGTGCCGTCGATAAAGTAGCTGCCATCCCCCTGTGGATAGATATCTTGGTTATCTTCTTTACCGCTGATGGACATCTCGCCGACGATCTCTTCGAGAATATCTTCCAGGGTCACTACACCCTGAATATCACCATACTCATCAACCACTAAAGCGATTCTACGACTCTCTTTCTGAAAGTTCAGCAGTTGAGTTTGTAGCGGAGTACTTTCAGGTACAAAGTAAGGTTCGTGAATAACCTGAAGAATAGCGGCTTTGGTCACGGCATCTTGCCTGAATACCTGAGCCAGGTTGCGCATATGGAGTATGCCCACCACTTTATTCAGTTCTCCCCGATAAACAGGCATACGGGTATGGGAGGTGGTGCTTAATTGTTCGATGATTAGGTCAAGATCGTGATCCAGATCGATTCCCAATACCTCGTTACGAGGAATCATGATGTCGTTGACGGTGACATCATCCAGTTCTAATACACCCAGCAACATGGATTGGTTGCGTTGTTGAAGCACAGCGCCAGACTCATTTACCAGTGTGCGAAGTTCTTCTGTACTCAGGTGGTGATGTTCCCCCGGTGTCATTTTAATGCCGATCAGCTTAAGCAAACTATTGGTGATGAGATTGACGGTCCATACCAGTGGATAGAGTAGTTTTAACAGCGGTTGAAGAATATAGGCCGCCGGGAAGGCGATCTTTTCCGGGTATAGAGCTGCAATCGTCTTAGGCGAGACTTCGGCAAAAATCAGAATGACCAGGGTGAGTCCTGCGGTGGCGATGAATATGCCGTCTTCGCCCCATAAATCAACGGCGATGATGGTGGCTATCGCTGAAGCAAGAATGTTGACGAAGTTATTGCCGATGAGGATCACGCCGATGAGTCGGTCAGGGCGTTTTAGAAGCTTGTTGGCTTTAATGGCTCCCCGGTGTCTGTTTTTGACCATATGCCTTAACCGATAACGGTTAAGAGACATCATGCCGGTCTCAGAACTGGAGAAAAATGCGGAACAGAAAATAAGAAATACAAGCAGTCCCAATAGGGACTCGATCGATGCGCCTTCCAAGACGTTTAACCTTCAATAGCTGGTTGGAACGCCATTGTCGGGCTAAGCCCAGAAACTGTCAAGCATACTTAGTTAACACTGCGTTCTGGATATGCTGAGAGCTTACATTAATAGTTCGACAACAAACTTACTGCCGAAGAATGAAAGCATTAACACGATAAACCCACCAACCGTCCAGCGGATCGCTTTGTGGCTGCGCCAGCCCAGGAAGTGGCGACCTATTAACAGGGTAGCGTAGAGCAACCAGGCTAGAATTGAGAGAACGGTTTTATGTACCAGATGCTGAGCAAACAGATCCTCGAATACCAGCGCGCCACTCACTAGCGAGAGTGTCAGTAGGATAAGTCCGGTCCAGATCATCTCAAATAGTAGTGCTTCCATCGTCTGTAATGGAGGGAGTGAACGCAACAGGCCTTTGGTCATGTGATGCTTTAAATGATAGTCCTGCTTGGCCAGCAGTACTGCCTGAAAAGTCGCCAGAGTGAAGATGCTGTAAGCCAGAATGGAGAGCAGTATATGGATAACAAGGCCGCTGTCGTACTGCTTGGCTATATTAGTGTCTATTCCGAACAGGGTGAATAGCAGGGCTAATGCAGCCAGGGGGAGAATGCCGATAAACAGGTTGTCGATTCTCTGTCGCAGCGAGCTCAGTAGTACCAGTGTGGCGACCAGCCAGCCTATTAGTGAGCCAATACTGAAAAAGCCTAGATGGATACCGCCGGGGTGGTGTAGATCGAGATAGACTGCATAGCTGTGAGCAATAATGGCAACCAATGCTATCAGTCTGATGACCTGTCTGTTAATGCTGCGGCCGCTAATCGTCTGCCACTGCAGGGAGGCAGCGGTTAGATAACAGAGAATAGCGATTAGTGTGGGCAGAGTTTGCATCAGCGGTTAGCTCATCAGATCCATAGAAATAAGGGAAGGGACTTGTTCGCTCCTTCTTTAGCTGGCGCTAAGTGTGTCATAAATATGCCGTTGATGAAATGTTGATACGGGGCTATTTGACAGAGGTCAGCTATGCGATTGGGTAATAGATAACCAGTTCCTGTTTAATCAGGTTCCTATAGGGCGCTGCTGCTGTATAATGGCTCTCTTTATTTTGCTGCCCAAGAGCTGATTCAATAGCGGCTTCTGACTTAAGCAGTATCGGAATAACCCCTCAAGGCGTAACTATGTTTGAGAATCTGACGGATCGTCTGGCGAAAACGCTTAAATCGGTCACGGGTCAGGCGAAGCTGACCGAAGACAATATTCAAGGCACCTTGCGTGAAGTACGCATGGCGCTGCTTGAAGCTGACGTGGCGCTGCCAGTCGTTAAAATATTTATTAGCAGTGTTAAAGAACGCGCTGTAGGAACTGAGGTTAGCAAGAGCCTGAGTCCTGGACAGGTGTTCGTTAAGATCGTCCAGCAGGAACTGGAAAAGGTCATGGGTGAGGCCAATGAGGCGCTCAACCTGGCCGCTCAGCCACCTGCCGTTGTGATGATGGCGGGTCTTCAGGGTGCGGGTAAAACGACCTCTGTTGCTAAGCTGTCCCTTTTTCTGCGCCAGCGGGAAAAGAAGAAAGTGCTGGTGGTTTCTGCCGACGTCTATCGTCCTGCGGCGATTAAGCAGCTGGAAACTCTGGCGGCAGAAGTTGAGGTGGATTTCTTTCCCTCTTCTATTGAGCAAAAGCCGATCGATATCGTTAATGCGGCGATTAATCACGCCAAAGTTAAGCATTTCGATGTTCTGATTGTCGATACCGCCGGTCGTCTGCATGTCGATACCGATATGATGGATGAGATCAAAGCGTTGCACGCAGCGATCAACCCGGTCGAAACACTGTTTGTGGTTGATGCCATGACCGGTCAGGATGCTGCCAATACGGCCAAAGCATTCAATGATGTGCTGCCTCTAACGGGTGTGGTACTGACTAAGACCGATGGTGATGCCCGTGGTGGTGCCGCGCTATCTGTTCGTCATATTACCGGTAAGCCGATCAAGTTCCTGGGTGTAGGCGAGAAAGTCGATGCTCTTGAACCTTTCCACCCTGACCGGGTTGCTTCCCGGATTTTGGGTATGGGTGATGTTCTCTCCCTGATCGAGGAAGTCGAACAAAAAGTCGACAAAGATAAAGCTGAGCGACTGGCGAAGAAGTTCCAGAAAGGCAAAGGCTTTGATCTGGAAGATTTCCGCGACCAGTTGCAGCAGATGAGCAACATGGGCGGTATGTCTTCGTTGATGGATAAGATGCCAGGCATGGGCCAGATGGGCCAGGCGATGCAGGGGGCTAACTTATCAAATGCGGAAAAGGGCTTTAAACAGTTCGAATCGATTATAAACTCGATGACTCCCCATGAGCGTAAGCGTCCGGATGTTATTTCTGGTTCGCGCAAAAAGCGTATTGCGATGGGGTCGGGTACACAGATTCAGGATGTAAACCGCTTACTGAAGCAGCATAAGCAGATGGCTAAAATGATGAAGAAGTTTTCATCGAAGGGCGGTATGGCCAAAATGATGCGCGGCATGAAGGGTATGATGCCCGGCGGTATGGGTGGTCCAGGCGGCCCCGGTGGTTTCCCGCGGATGTAGTGTCGGCGTTTAATAAATAACCAAAAGACTTTCCAAGGGGGGCAGATTCACGTAGAATTTGCGCCCTGTTTTTATGATTAGGTGCAGTCTGCGTCGATCTCTTTAATAAAGTGGTCGGAACGGGACTGGAATCTGTGAACTGTGGGTGATATCAAAACTCACTTAATAAAGGGACCAAACGTATGGTAACTATTCGTCTTTCTCGTGGCGGCGCTAAAAAGCGTCCTTTCTATCATTTGACTGTAGCTGATTCTCGTAATCCGCGTGATGGTCGTTTTATTGAGCGTGTTGGCCTGTTCAACCCTCTGGCTAAAGGTCAGGAAGAGCGTCTGCGTGTTAATCAGGAACGTGTTGATTACTGGGTAGCTAAAGGCGCTCAGATGTCTGATCGCGTTGCTAAGCTGATTAAAGACGCTAAGTAAACGTTATTAAGCGATCAGTCGGGTATTAAGATGAGTGGATTAACGTCAGACGAGATTACAACTGTAGGGCGGATCACGACGATCTACGGCGTTAAAGGTTGGGTGAAGATTTACTCCCATACCGAGCCGATGGACCGTATTCTGGATTACTCACCATGGCTACTGAAATTAAATGGTCAGTGGCAGCCGGTTAAGATTAGCGAAGGCAAAAAACATGGTAAGGGACTGGTAGCTAAGCTTGCAGGTGTTGATGATCGTGATGTAGCACGCCAGTATTGTGGCATGGATATCGCGATAGAAAGTAGCCTGTTACCAGCTCTGGGCGAAGGTGATTTTTACTGGAGTCAGCTGGAGAAGCTTGAAGTATTAACCGAGTCCGGCGTGAAGCTGGGTAAGGTGAGTCATCTGATTGCGACCGGTGCAAATGATGTGCTGGTGGTGAAAGGTCAGGAAGGCAGTGTTGATCGCAAAGAGCGGTTGATCCCCTATCTACCGGATCAGGTGATTAAAGAGATAAACCTTGAAGAAGGTACGATACGGGTCGATTGGGATCCGGAGTTTTAACCGGTGTGGATCGGTGTTGTTACCCTTTTTCCGGAGATGTTTGAAGCGATAACTCGCAACGGCGTAACCGGGAGGGCAGTGCGCAACGGCTTGCTAGATGTGCAGTGCTGGAACCCTAGGGAGTTCACAAAGGATAAACACCGAACGGTGGATGATCGCCCTTATGGCGGTGGTCCTGGAATGTTGATGAAGGTGCAGCCGCTGCGGGACGCGATCCATGCAGCAAAACAAACTGCAGGCGATAAGACTAGAGTGATCTATCTTTCACCGCAGGGGCGCCGGCTTGATCATTCTGGTGTGAAGGAACTGGCCGCTTGTGAGCGGTTAATTCTGGTCGCAGGACGCTATGAAGGTATTGATGAGCGTCTGGTGGAGACTGAAATCGATGAAGAGTGGTCGTTGGGTGATTTTGTCCTCAGCGGCGGCGAGTTACCAGCAATGGTGATGATCGATGCGGTATCCAGACTGGTTCCCGGTGTTTTAGGGCATCAGGATTCAGCGACGGAAGATTCCTTTTGTGATGGGCTGCTAGATTGTCCTCACTTCACCCGACCGGAAGAACTTGACGAAATGTCCGTACCTGATGTGTTGCTTAGCGGTAATCATGAGGCTATCAGACGCTGGCGTCTGAAACAGCAACTGGGACGAACCTGGAAACGGCGCCCGGACCTGCTGGATGACCTTAGGTTAGATAAAGAGCAGCAAACATTGTTAAACGAATTTATCCGTGAGGCCGAAGCGTCTCAGGGTTAGTATTTAGGAGCGAGCGATGAGCAGCAAAAACTCTATCATTCAGCAGATCGAAGCTGAACAGATGAATAAAGAAGTACCAGAATTTGCACCGGGTGACACCGTTATTGTTCAGGTAAAAGTAGTCGAAGGCGAGCGTAAGCGTTTGCAGGCTTTCGAAGGCGTTGTGATTGGTAAGCGTAACCGTGGCGTTAACTCTGCGTTCACTGTACGTAAAATCTCTCACGGTGTTGGTGTTGAGCGTACTTTCCAAACTTTCGCGTCTACTGTAGACAGCATTGAAGTTAAGCGTCGCGGTGACGTGCGCCAGGCTAAGCTGTACTACTTGCGTGAGCGTAGTGGTAAGTCTGCACGTATTAAAGAGAAGTTGGCTAAGTAATTATTTAGCTCACTTTGAGTATAAAAGGCGACTTCGGTCGCCTTTTTTATTGTCTGAAATTCGCATGAAAATTAATCCCGCACTAAAATAAAAGGAATATTGTTGAGCCTGTTTAGTTTTGGTTGCTGTCAGGGTACTGTAGTAAATAGGTGATGGGTTGTGGATGGGGGGCTATGAAGAGATTTTTGGTCGGTATATGCTCTCTGTTTTTTCTGCTGGGCGCCGGTACAAAAGCCGTAAGCGCGGACGACGACAAAAAAATTGTCGACAAACGAGATGCTCAGGGCCGTACTGCGGATGAAGAAGCGCGCCGTCAGGCTACCCGGGAAGCGATTCGACGGGCGGTGAGGGGTGGGCAGGTAGCTCCGAAAACTGTGCATGAAAAAACCTATCAGTCGATCCGTCATGAGCAGATCGGGCAATATGTTGGCAGCTGGGTAAAGCTAGAAACCTATTTTGGGCGCAAAGTGGAGGGCACGCTTAAGCGAGTAAAGGGTGATATTATCTATGTTGATGAGCATGTAGCTCAGGGTAGTGCTAGCTATCCTATCAATAAAACAAAGATTTCCGGGCTGAAAGTATTAAAGTAATACGGCTCCTTTGATGGATACCCTCTGAGTGAACAGCGAAATTCAAACCGATGCCCGGGTAACTGCAGAGCATCCTTCTCCTCGTGATTCTGAACTCATTGAACAATTTTTGGATGCGCTCTGGCTTGAAAAGGGGTTAAGTAAAAATACCCTGGGCTCATATCGCCGGGATCTCTCTATCTACGCTTGCTGGCTAAACAGTCAAAAGCAATTCTTGCTTGAATCCAGTCGAACCAATCTGCTCAGCTACCTTAATTGGCGCGTACGTCAGCGAATGAAAGCCAGTTCCACAGCCAGATTGCTCTCTTGTCTGCGCGGTTTTTTTCGCTACCTGTTAAGGGAGGGGATGTTGAGTGAAGACCCTACCTTGCAGGTTGAAAGTCCGAAGCGTGGACGACCGTTGCCCAAGAGTCTCAGTGAGGCTGATGTTGAGGCCCTGCTTAATGCGCCTGACGTGGATGATGTTCTTGGTTTTCGGGATAGAGCGATGCTGGAAATGCTTTACTCGTCCGGTTTGCGGGTGAGTGAGTTGGTGGGGCTGCAGTTATCGCAAGTTAACCTTCGTCAAGGTGTTCTCAGGGTTGTGGGTAAGGGGGATAAAGAGCGGTTGGTTCCTTTGGGTGATGAGGCTGCAAATTGGTTGTTGCGTTATCTGAAAGAAGCGCGCCCCGGACTGATTGATAACTCAGAGAATGAGGTTGTCTTTCCTAGTCGTCGTGGTCAGCAAATGACCCGCCAGACCTTTTGGTATCGGATTAAGCGTCATGGTCTAACTGCTGGCATTGATCAGTTGCCGTCACCTCATGTGCTGCGACACGCGTTTGCTACTCATCTTTTGAATCATGGGGCTGATTTAAGAGTGGTGCAGTTGTTGCTGGGTCATAGTGACCTGTCGACCACTCAGATCTATACGCATGTGGCTAAACATCGTTTACAATCGCTGCATCAGAAGCATCACCCACGGGGCTGATTTTCAGGTTATTTTCAGTTTTCGTCGTTAGGCTGGAAACTATGCTGCTGTTTTAGCGTCTTACAGGCAGAGCTTTGAAAGGCGATTCGAATATTTGAGGGAATTATGCAAAAAATAATGATGTCGATAGTGGCTATGGTGCTGCTGAGTTTTAATGTTTCAGCGGATGAGTCTAAAGAGTCGGCTATACGCTCTTCTTTGAGTGCGCTAAGTAGTCAGGTGCCTATCGTTGCTATCGCCGATGCACAGTTTCCAGGTCTTTATGAAGTAACATTGGCTAGTGGTGAGTTACTGTATACGAATGAAACAGGCAGTCATTTTATTGTCGGTGAGGTGTACAAGGTTCAGTCGGACGGAAAGTTAATGAACCTTACCGAAGAAGGTAAAAAGTCTGGCCGGATTGAGCAGTTGGCTTCAGTCGATGCTAAAGATATGGTTATCTTCCCCGCGAAAGGTGAGACTAAGGCTCATATGACAGTGTTTACTGATACCGACTGTTTTTACTGTCGCAAGCTGCATAAAGAGGTCGCGCAGATCAATGAGCTCGGAATCGAAGTTCGATATCTGGCTTTTCCGCGTGCAGGAGCGGGTTCTAAAACTGAGCGGGTGATGAATTCTATCTGGTGTGCTGATGAGTCTGAGCGGGCGGCGTTAATGACTCGGTCTAAAGCTGGCCAGTCTGTTCCCTCGCTTAGCTGTGAGAACAGCCCGGTTATGAGTCAGTACAAATTGGGGCAGCAGATGGGTGTTACTGGTACTCCCGCGCTGGTGCTTCAGGACGGTAGTCTGGTGCCGGGCTATATGCCTGCTGCTCAGCTGGCGAAAATGTTGGGTGTTGTTAACTGAGATTTTGTAATTTAGAAGGGGGGCTATAAGCTCCCCTTTTTTTATGCATAAACTTTTTTGCGGTAAGGTAGGGTGCTGCGTAGAGCTTATGTCTTATATTCGCTATAATGCGTGCCTATTTTTTAACCGCAGTAATGTCTGCCGCTCGAATAGCAAAGTAATAGCGCGAGGTAATGGTTTGAAACCTGTAAAAGTTGGTATCTGTGGTCTTGGCACCGTTGGTGGTGGTACGTTTAATGTACTGAAACGCAACGCTGAAGAGATCTCCCGTCGTGCGGGTCGTAGTATCGTTGTTGAAGCGATTGGCGCCCGTCGTGAAAATCCTGATTGCGACACCCGGGGTACCCATATTACAGCGGATATTTTCGAGATTGCTCGCAATCCTGAGATCGATGTCGTTGTTGAGCTGATTGGCGGCTACGATATAGCGCTAGAGCTAGTGATGACCGCTATTGAACATGGCAAGCATGTCGTCACCGCTAATAAAGCGTTAATCGCCGTGCACGGAAACGAAATTTTTGAAGCGGCCCAGAAAAAGAACGTTATGGTTGCGTTTGAAGCGTCGGTTGCCGGTGGTATTCCGATCATCAAAGCGATGCGTGAAGGTTTGTCAGCTAACAGGATTAACTGGCTGGCGGGTATCATCAATGGTACCGGTAACTTCATTCTGACGGAGATGCGCGATAAAGGTCGTGACTTCGCTGATGTTCTGGCTGAAGCGCAGGCGCTGGGTTATGCCGAAGCGGATCCTACCTTTGATGTCGAGGGTATCGATGCGGCGCATAAACTGACGATTCTGGCATCGATTGCCTTTGGTGTTCCCCTGCAATTTGATAAGGCTTATACCGAAGGTATCAGCAATATTACGGCTGACGATGTGCAGTTTGCAGAAGAGCTGGGTTACCGGATTAAGCATCTGGGTATTAGTCGCCGTACCGAAAAGGGTATCGAGTTGCGCGTACACCCAACCATGATTCCAGAAAAGGCACTGCTGGCGAATGTTCATGGTGTGATGAATGCAGTACTGGTTGACGGCGATGCTGTGGGTCAGACTATGTATTACGGAGCGGGTGCTGGTGCTGAACCGACAGCGTCTGCTGTGGTAGCGGATATTGTTGATGTAGTGCGTACACTGACGGCTGACCGGGATAACCGGGTTCCACATTTGGCGTTCCAGCCGGGCAGTCTGTCGGCTTTGCCGATTTTACCGGTTGATGAAGTTACCAGCGCGTACTACCTGCGTCTGACAGTGAATGAACGCCCGGGCGTGCTGGCGATGGTGACCTCTATCCTGAGTGAGTCTGAGATCAGCATCGATGCGATCATTCAGAAAGAGACCCATGAAGAGCAAGTGCCTGTAATCATCCTGACTCAGGATGTTCAGGAGAAGCAGATGAATGAAGCGATCGCTAAGATCGAAGCGCTGGCTGATGTTAATGAGGCGGTTACCCGTATCCGCGTTGAACATCTGTAAGGAACCGGAATAGCAGGAATTTAGACAGTGAAATATATCTCTACCCGGGGCGATGCCCCTGTCCTGAATTTTGAAGAAGTACTGCTGGCGGGTCTGGCCAGTGATGGTGGTCTCTACGTGCCGGAAGTCCTGCCGACTTTCAGTAAAGAAGAGATTGCTTCCTGGATCGGACTGCCATATAACGAATTGGCGTATAAGATTATTAAGCCGTTTGTTGATGACTGTGTGGAAGATGCCGATCTTAAACAGATGATTGATGAGACCTATGCTGGGTTTAATCATAGCGCCGTTGCTCCACTGAAAGAATTAGGCACTAATGAATGGGTGTTGGAATTATTCCACGGGCCTACTCTGGCGTTTAAAGATTTTGCATTGCAGCTGCTGGGTCGTTTGATGGATTATGCTCTGACCAAGCGTCAGGAGCGTCTGGTTATTATGGGGGCTACTTCCGGCGATACCGGTTCAGCTGCCATTGAAGGTTGTCGTCACAGCGATCACCTGGATATCTTTATCCTGCATCCATACAACCGTGTATCTGAAGTGCAGCGTAAGCAGATGACCACCATTATCGAAGATAATGTGTTCAATGTAGCGCTGGAAGGTAACTTCGACGATTGTCAGGAGATGGTAAAGGACAGCTTTGCTAATCAGGATTTCCTGGGTGGCCGTAAGCTGGGTGCCGTAAACTCGATCAACTGGGCGCGTATTATGTCCCAGATCGTTTACTACTTCTCAGCTTCTCTAGCGGTGGGTGGTCCTCATCGTGAAGTGGCGTTCTCAGTTCCGACAGGAAACTTCGGTGACATATTTGCGGGTTATCTGGCGAAGCAGATGGGCCTGCCTATCAGTCAGCTGGTGGTTGCGACTAACAAAAACGATATCCTGCACCGGGTAATCTCCGGCAACGATATGAGCAAGGGTGAGCTGGTTCACACGCTGTCTCCATCGATGGATATTATGGTGTCCTCAAACTTTGAGCGACTGCTGTTTGATGTCTACGGGCGTGATGGGGCTGCAATTAGCGACCTGATGGCTAAGTTTAAAACTCAGTCAGTTCAGTTAGATCAGCCGCGTTGGGAAAAAGTGCGTGAGCTCTTCGATAGCTATGCTTGCGACGATGAAGCAACCTGTAAAGTGATCGAAACAGTAGCGAAGGAAACCGGCTATCTGCTGGATCCACATACCGCTATTGGTGTGGCTGCAGGGCGTGAATGTAATCGTGATGCCAGTGTGCCGATGATCGTACTTTCAACGGCTCATCCGGTGAAGTTTCCAGAGGCTGTATTGAAAGCCGGGTTGGAATCTCCGCAGTTGCCAGATCATATGGCCGATCTGTTTGAGCGTGAAGAGCAGTTCACTGTGTTACCTAATGAACTGTCTACCGTACAGCAATTCGTGGCTAAAAACGTTCATAGCGACTAAGTGCTTGCTGCTTTGATAATAGCCCGTTAGAGTCTCTGATTCTAACGGGCTTTTTATTGGGGGATAATAAGCATGGATCTGTTTTTTATACTGTCGAAGTTGTTCTGGGTGATTGTTAACCCGGGTAACTTGCTGATTTTATTATTGGTTTTAGCTTTGTTGAAAGGCTGGAAAACGCTCTCTTCATCTATCGCACTTTGTTTACTGTTCATTACATTCTATCCGGCAGGTAACTTGTTGTTACAGCCCCTGGAAAAGCGTTTCTCTTTGCCGGTTACGCTGCCAGAAAATATCGCGGGTGTGATTGTTTTGGGTGGCGCAGAAGAGGCGGAATTAAGCTCAATCTGGCAGCAGCCTCAGTTTAATATGGCGGCGGAGCGGGATATGGCTATTTTGCCGTTGATGCAACGCTATGCCGATGTCCCGATTATTTTGACCGGTGGCTCCGGTTCGGTTCGTAAACCAGAGTTTCGTGGGGCGGATGTGCTGCAAAGCTGGTTGCAGGGACAGCAGTTAGATCATCGGGTTATATTTGAGCGGGATTCACGGAATACCTTTGAAAACGCAATTTATAGTCAGGGCGTATTGCCCGCCGGTATCGAGTTTAATGACTCCCGGGGATGGTTGCTGGTGACATCGGCCTACCATATGCCAAGATCTGTGGGTATTTTTCGTGCACAGGGCTGGAATGTTATTCCTTACCCGGTTGACTACTATTCTATGCCGGCAGGCTTTAATAGTGTGCGGGCGGACCTGGGGAAAAATCTACACGAACTCTCAATCGGCGTTCGCGAATGGGTGGGTCTGGGGGCGTATTTTCTGACCGATAAAACCGATCAGCTTTTTCCGTCAGAGACTCTGGAGATCAGTTTGAATGAGTGAACTACTGATTCGTCGCCGTGAGGTGGATAAAAACAGTAATGTTTTCAACCAGGTACATCCGTTGTTGGCCAGGATCTACGCTAGTCGTGGGTTACATAATTCTGAAGAGCTGGGCAGAAGCCTGCAGACCTTGCAAACCGGTCGGGACATGCTGGGGCTGGATGCGGCGGTTAGCCGGCTAATCACTGCGCTGGAGCAAGACCAGCATATCCTGATAGTGGGTGATTTCGATTGTGACGGCGCGACCAGTACCGCCGTTGGGATACTGGGGCTGGGAATGATGGGCGCGAACCGGGTGAGTTATCTGGTGCCCAACCGTTTTGAATATGGCTACGGGCTTAGTCCTGAAATTGTTAAGGTTGCAGCAGAACAGAAGCCTGATCTGATCATTACCGTGGACAATGGTATCTCCAGTGTCGATGGTGTTGCTCAGGCAAATAGTCTTGGCATCGATGTCGTTGTTACCGACCATCACCTGCCCGGCGATAAGCTGCCAGAAGCCTGTGCCATCGTTAATCCCAATCAGCCTGGCTGTAGTTTTAGTGAAAAATCCACCTGTGGCGTTGGCGTAATCTTCTACGTAATGACGGCGCTTCGCAGAGCTTTAGACCAGCAAAATTGGTTCGAGAACCGGGGGCTGGCCAAGCCAAATCTGGGGTCCTTACTTGATCTGGTAGCGCTGGGCACTGTGGCTGATGTTGTGCCGTTGGAGCAAAATAATCGCACCTTGGTTTATCAGGGGGTGCAGCGTATCCGTTCGGGTAAGGCGCGACCGGGTATTATCTCGCTGATAGATATTAGTGGGCGACAGCGAAGCCGTCTGACAGCAACCGATCTTGGTTTTGCGTTAGCGCCGCGTTTGAATGCGGCGGGACGTTTGGATGATATGTCTATCGGTATTGAATGCCTGCTAACTAATGATGAAGAGCGTGCTCGGCAGTTAGCGGTACAGCTGGATACTCTGAATCAGGAGCGTCGGGGTATCGAGCAGGAGATGCAGCAGCAGGCAAATGCGCTGTTGGATGAGCTGCAACTTGATGCCGAGGGTGAGCTGCCCTTTGGTCTCTGCCTCTATGATGCGGACTGGCATCAGGGTGTGATCGGTATTCTGGCCTCGCGGATCAAAGAGAAAGTTAACCGTCCGGTGGTTGCTTTTGCCGTGGGTGATGAGGGTGAGCTAAAAGGCTCAGCCCGTTCGGTCAGTGGTTTTCATATCCGTGATGGACTGGATGCCGTGGCGGCGAAACATCCACAGCTCCTGAAAAAATTCGGTGGTCATGCGATGGCGGCTGGAATGACTATCGCGGCCGAGAATCTGGGGCTGTTTCAGCAGGCATTTGATGAGGCGGTACGACGTCAGTTGAGTGCTGAGCAGCTGCAGCATGCAGTGCTTACCGACGGCCAATTGAGTGGTTCTGAAATGAATATGGAGATGGCCGAGCTCTTACGAGAATCCGGGCCCTGGGGGCATCAATTCCCTGAACCGCTATTTGATGGTGAATTTTCTTTGCTACAGCAGAGAATAGTGGGCCAACGGCACTTGAAATTGGTGCTGATGGAGCCAGATAGTGGAGTAGCGATTGATGCGATCCATTTTAACGCCGATACTGATACCTGGCCGAACGATTCAGTTCAGCGGGTCAGAGCGGTATTCCGTTTGGATGTAAACGAATTTCGCGGGCAGCGTAGCCTGCAACTGATGATAGACCACCTGCTGCCGCTCTGATTCGGCAGCAAGCAACATGAGAGATGAACGATGAACGATTTTACCCTGGATGAATTGAATACACTGGTCGCGGTTTTTGAAAAGGCCGGTATAGCTGAAGATGGCAGCGTTGAAGCTGAGATGTTTGGTCGTATCAAAGCTGCTCAGTCAGAGCGTGCTGAATTAGAAAGTATGGATTTTGATGATTGTTTGGGCGGTGCCTGCAAATTGTGAGTGGTCTACCACTTTATTATGTCGGCGCCCACGTTAGTGCCAGCGGCGGGGTTGAAAACGCCCCGCTGAATGCGGCAAAGCTGGGGGCGAATGCCTTTGCGCTGTTTACCAAAAACCAGCGCCGCTGGGAGGCTAAGCCCCTCACCTCAGGCAATATCAAAAAATTTCGCGACAGTTGTGAGCGTCTGGGATTCAAGGCCGAACAGATTCTGCCCCACGATAGCTATCTGATTAATTTGGGGCATCCGGAGGCGGAACCTTTAGAGAAGTCCCGTGCCGCCTTTATCGACGAGCTGCAGCGTTGTGAGCAGCTGGGGCTCTGTTATCTGAATTTTCATCCTGGTAGCCACCTGCGTAAAGTGGATGAGGAAACCTGCCTCAATACTATCGCTGAGTCGATTAATATTGCCCTGGATCAAACCTCTGGTGTGACGGCGGTCATCGAGAATACGGCGGGTCAGGGTAGTAATCTTGGATGCCGTTTCGAGCATCTGGCGCATATTATTGACCGGGTTGAAGATAAGAGTCGGGTGGGCGTTTGCCTGGATACCTGTCATACCTTTGCTTCCGGTTATGATCTGCGTGACCGGGATGATTGCGAGAAAACCTTTACCGACTTTGAACGTATTGTTGGATTTGAATATCTTAAGGGCATGCACCTGAACGACTCAAAAGCGGCGTTCGATAGTCGTAAAGATCGCCATCATAGCTTAGGCATGGGTGAGATTGGTTTAGAAGTGTTTCGTTTCATTATGTCCGATGACCGCTTCCGTGGGATACCGATGGTGTTGGAAACCATCGATGATACGATCTGGGCGGAAGAGATTCAGATGTTGCGCTCGTTCCAGGGTTAAGCTTTGTTCGCTGTCATCTATTGTTAGAAGCTGTCAGGGCCTGCAAACATCGCTTATTAAACTGTGTGTAACAGAACAGCTATTTTCTCACTTCAATCGATTATCACTCCTCGCTTTTCTTCCAGTGCACACATTGCATCATCAGCGGTAAAGAAGACCTGCCCCGGGCTTAGCTGTTGCAGAAAGTGTGTGCCTTTAAGTTTGTCCATGACTGGGCCTTTAACTTCTGCAAGGTGCAGGGTTATACCTTCTGAGGCTAATTGTGCTGTCAGATTTTCCAGGCTTTCAAGGGCGCTGGCATCGATAAAATTCACTGCATTACAGAGCAAAACGACATGGGCGACCTCTCGGTGGCTGGTGCACTGGGCACGAATAAAATCCTCAACAAAGCGGGTGTTGGCAAAGTAGAGGCTCTCGTCCACCCGGATAGCCAGTACATGTTTGTCCGTCGTGACTTCGTGGCGTTCAACGTTGCGAAAGTGCTGACTGTTACCCACACGTCCCACGACCGCTATATGGGGCTGGCTGCTGCGGTATAGCAATAGCAGGAAAGAGATTGCGATGCCGCTGAGAATGCCTAACTCTACCCCCAGGGCCAGAACGAAAACAAAGGTGCTTAATAGTGTTAAGGCATCGGCTTTGTTGAACTTCCAGCTGTCAGTAAATGCACGGATATTGATCAGTGGCAGTACGGCCATAATAATCACAGCGCCTAGAATTGCCTTCGGCAGATAGAAGAATAGGGGGGTGAAAAAACTGACTGTGAGGGCGACCATCAGCGCTGAAATGGCAGATGCAATAGTGGTTCGGGCGCCTGACGCGTGATTCACCATTGATCGGCCAAAGCCGCCGGCTACCGGGTAAGTGCCGCTAAAGGCGGCCCCTAGATTAGCAGCTCCCAGGGCGACCAGTTCCTTGTTCGGCTCGATACGTTCTCTATTGCGACTGGCGAGGGTTGTGCCAACGGATACGCTTTCGAGATAGCCAATCAGGGCGATTAGCAACGCCGGAGTTATTAATGTTTGCCAGAGCGCAAGGTCGATGTGAAAGCCGCTTATCGAGGGCAGTCCCTCTGGAATAACGCCAACGATAGCGACCTGCTGGCTCTGATCTAGTCCCAGCGACGCAACCGTAGTGATACCGATGATCATCGCGAACATGGGGCCAGCCCGGCATATAGGTTGAACCAGCCAGCCGGGTAGTTGTGAATTTTTGAGTAAAACAATCAGTTTTTCTTTTACCAGCCAGAGTGTCACCAGACCGAGTATTCCCAGCATTAGAGCCGTGCTGTTGAGTTCATTCAGATTGCTGAGAAGATAGCCAAAGGAGTCGGTGATAAAGCCGCCATTCGGGATGTCCAAGCCGGTTAAGTGACGAATCTGGCTAACGGCTATTAGCAGGGCGGCGGCACTGGTAAAGCCGGAGATCACCGAATGGCTCATAAAGTTGACGATAGAGCCGAGTTGTAAGCAGCGGAGCATTAACAAAATTAAGCCGACCAGGAGGGAGAGGTTAATAGCAACGGTGGCAGGATCAGCTAAACCGCTGGCACTGGTATCTGCAATGGTAGAGCCTACCATTAATGAGGTGATAGCGACCGGGCCTACAGCAAGGCTACGGCTGGAGCCCAGCAGAGCGTATATAAGTAGAGGAATGATTGCGCCATATAAGCCAAACTGAGGCGGGAGCCCTGCTAGAAAAGCATATGCCATTCCCTGAGGGATCAGTAGTACGCCGACAACGATGCCTGCGACCAGATCACTGGCAAAATCATCCCGGTGATAGTGTTTAATCCACTGGGTAAGGGGTAGGTAGTCGACTAATCCGGGCATAAGGCTAGCCTATATTTCTATTTGGAATAACTATATCTCCCATAATTATAACTCCTGTTCAGAGGCGCTGACCAGCCATGTTATATTTGCTCTCTGTTTTTTAATTCACCCTGTGTATCTGGAACTCTGTTATGGCGAATTGGCAACCCAGGTTTACCTCAGCTGATGTGGAAATAACTGAACAGGAAAGGCTCTGTGATGGTTTCTTCAAAATCAGTCGATTGAATATTCGGCATGCGCTGTTTGAAGGTGGTGAAGTCGAGGTGGTACGCGAACAGTTTCAACGTGATGATGCGGTCTGTGTACTGCTGTTTGATCCTGTCAGAGATACTATTGTATTGATTGAGCAGTTCCGGGTAGGGGCGTTAAACAGGCCCAATGGCCCTTGGTTGCTGGAGCTGGTGGCGGGAATTGTAGAGCAGGGTGAAACCCCTGAGGATGTTGCTCTGCGTGAGGCGGTGGAAGAAGCGGGAGCCCATATCTACGATATAGTGCCGATAACCCGCTATCTGCCCAGTGCAGGCGGCAGTGATGAATATATCGAGCTGCTCTGTGCCAGGGTTGATAGTGACAGCGTGGGTGGCGTGCATGGGCTGGCCCATGAAGGCGAAGATATTCTGGTGCATGTGCTACCCTTTGCTGAGGTGTGTGAGATGGTGGCAAATACCACTATCGATAATGCGGCGACTATTATTGCGGTACAATGGTTGCAATTGAATAAGCAAAAACTCCTGCAACGCTGGGGATGTTTGTAAGTTTCGTATTCAGTAAGCTGTTTCAATGAATCGTGACTGAATGATGAAGAGCTGAATGTCTGGAAAATATGAAAAAACGTTATATCCCTGACCTGGTAAAGCAGATGGCTGATTGTGAAGCCAACTATCAGCGCTTGATGCGGCTGATGCCGGATCTTGAGCTGTGCGATGAGCGCGAGTTCGAGGTGCACTGGCATGCTCAGCAGAGCACAGTGCGCTTGCAGGTTGAAGAACGTTTTACTTATACCACTACAGTATTAGTATCCCAGAGTTTTGATCACAGCTGGCTCGAAGCCCCAAGTCTTGTCGTACGGATCTATCATGATGCCCGGGTCGCAGAGGTGATCTGCCTGAAGAGTCGGCGTCAGTTCAGGGGGGTGTATAGCTACCCGAATGATCGGATGCATCAGAAAGATGAAAAAGCTCAGCTGAACCAGTATTTGGGCGAATGGCTCAGTCACTGTCTGACACATGGTCAGGCGACAGAACCTGCTTTTAGTTATTCATGAATCCTCTGGTTATTGCTCAGATTACCGATTGCCATCTTCAGAATGATCCTCAACAGGGGTATCGTGGGTTGGATGTTGAGCAGCACCTGGACTTAGTTGTCGGTGACCTGTTACAGCAATCTGAAACTGTCGATATGATTCTCTGGACTGGTGACTTGGTTCATCACGGCGCGGTAAGGGGCTATCAGCGTCTGAGTGAGCGTATCTCAAAGCTCTCTATTCCCAGTTTCTGGATACCCGGTAACCACGATGATGCTGAACTGATGCAGCGGATTGGAGATCAGGCTGAAGGTCGTCTGAATCAGCGTGTCGTTCAGGCAAATGATTGGGCGATAATTCTTCTGGACAGTACTTCTGAACCGGATGGCCAGGGTGGCGGTAGTCTGGCTCAGAGTGAGCTGGACTTCCTCCAACAGCAGTTGCGGGCGTTGAGTGATCTGTCTTGTCTGATCGTCTTGCATCATAATCCAGTGCCGGTTGAAAGTGACTGGCAGGACCAGATTATGCTGGGTAATGCGGAGGCGTTTTGGCAGCTGTTGGCCGCTCATGAAAATGTCCGAGGGGTGATCAATGGTCATGTTCACCAGCCTAAGGATAGTGACATTAACGGGGTGCGGGTGATGATGACGCCAGCCACTTCGGTTCAGTTTAAAGTGGGGTGCAGTCAGTTTGCGCTGGAAGACCACTCCGCTCTGCAAGCACCGGCTTATCGTCTTCTGAAGCTCTTTAGCGATGGTCAGATAACGACCTCGGTCAAAAGAGTGGCTGGTTGAGGTTGCAACCTATCCTGCTCTCCGGTACTTTACAAAAAGCATGTATATATATACAGATAAAGCTAGTAGCAGATAGAAAGGTTATTAATGGCCCAGCCCCTGTTTATCTATATTCACGGTTTTAATAGTTCCCCGGACTCCTATAAGGCCCGTTTTTTTGTCGACTGGATGACTGAGAATGGTCGGGCTGATCAGGTATTAGTGCCGCGTTTACCCCATTGGCCGGCTCAGGCGATTGCTTTATTAGAACAGCTGATAGACACTCATCAAGATCGTAATATAACCCTGATCGGGAGTTCCCTGGGTGGGTATTATAGTACCTGGCTGACTGAGCAATATGCTGTGCGCACGGTGCTGATTAATCCGGCCGTACGGCCATATGAGTTGCTGGAGAATATGCTCGGTGAGCAGGGTAATTACTATAGTGATGAGAAGTATGAGTTGACCCCCGGGCATCTGGATCAGCTACTGGCGGTAAATTGTACTCAGTTTAAGGACGCCTCTCGCTATCTGCTGCTGACCCAGACCGCTGATGAGACGCTGGACTACAGAGAGGGTGTCGAAAAATTCAGGGATTCGCCGATGCTGGTTCAGCAGGGTGGTTCCCACGGTTTTGATAAATTTGAATCTGTCATTCCGGCGATATTGGCTTTTGCCGATGGCCGGGTAGAGTTGCCTGATGTCACTGATCTGACATCACAGGCTGATAAGGACTGAAACATCCGATGAGTAATAATTATAACGCCGATGCAATTGAGGTACTGAGCGGACTGGACCCGGTTCGCCGTCGCCCCGGCATGTATACTGAGACCGACCGGCCAAACCACCTGGCTCAGGAAGTCATCGATAACAGCGTTGACGAAGCGCTGGCAGGCCATGCTTCACAGTTGGATGTGGTGCTGCATAAAGATGGTGCCGTCAGTGTAAAAGATAACGGTCGGGGGATGCCGGTAGATATTCATCCAGAGGAAGGGGTTAGTGGTGTTGAGCTGATTCTGACTCGGTTGCACGCCGGAGGAAAATTCTCCAATGAAAACTATAACTACTCTGGTGGTCTACACGGGGTAGGTGTGTCGGTGGTTAACGCACTATCGAAGCTGCTTGAGGTAACTATCCGGCGTGGTGGTAATGTCTACCGGATGACCTATGCGGACGGTGAGAAAGTTTCAGAACTGGAGATTGTCGACAGCTGCGGTCAGCGTAATACCGGTACTGAAGTACGTTACCTGGCCGATCCAAAATATTTTGATACCCCGAAATACAGCGTTACCAAACTCAAGCATATGCTTCGGGCAAAAGCGGTACTTTGCTCGGGTCTGCGAGTTACCTTTACCGATGCCTCCGGTGTTAATAAAGAGAAAGAGGAGTGGTACTACGAAGATGGTCTGGTGGACTACCTGAAAGGGACCACTCAGGTCTATGACACCCTGCCAGAAGCGCCCTTTACTGTTTCGTTTCAGGGCGATATTGATGGAATGGATGCCGCGATGCAGTGGTTGCCGGAAGGGGGAGAGTTGACCTGTGAAAGCTACGTTAACCTGATTCCTACCTTACAGGGGGGAACCCATGTAAACGGTTTACGTACTGGCTTGCTGGAAGCGATGCGAGAGTTCTGTGAATTCCGTAATTTGTTGCCCAGGGGGGTAAAAATCTCCGCAGAAGATATCTGGGAACGCTGCTGTTATGTCTTGTCGGCCAAAATGCAGGACCCTCAGTTCTCAGGCCAGACGAAAGAGCGACTATCATCTCGTCATATAGCGGGCTTTATCGCCGGCGCCGCAAAAGATGCTTTCAGTCTTTGGCTCAATCGTCATGTTGAAGATGGCGAGAAGCTGGCAGAACTGGTGATCAGTAATGCTCAGCGGCGCTTGCGCTCCAATAAGAAAGTTATTCGGAAAAAGGTGACTTCAGGGCCGGCGTTGCCGGGTAAGCTTGCAGACTGTACCGGAAACGATGCCATGCAGGGTGAGCTGTTTCTGGTGGAGGGTGATTCTGCTGGAGGTTCTGCAAAGCAGGCTCGGGAACGTGAATATCAAGCGGTTATGCCGCTACGGGGTAAGATTCTTAATACCTGGGAGGTGGACCATAACGATGTGTTGGCATCCCAGGAGGTTAATCATATCTCTATCGCAATGGGGGTCGAGCCAGGGTCGGATAATTTCGATGGTCTGCGTTACGGTAAAGTCTGCATCCTTGCCGATGCGGACTCCGACGGTCTGCATATCGCAACGCTGCTCTGCGCTCTGTTTGTGCGTCATTTCAGGCCGTTGGTCACCGCAGGGCATATCTACGTGGCGATGCCTCCGCTGTATCGGATCGATGTTGCAAAAGATGTTTTCTATGCCCTCGATGATGATGAGAAAAACAGCATCGTCGAGCGGATAAAATCAGAACGCAAAAATGCCAAGGTTGGTGTGCAGCGATTTAAGGGGCTGGGTGAGATGAACCCACTTCAGTTGCGTGAGACTACTATGTCTCGAGATACTCGCCGGTTAGTGCAGCTGACCATCGAAGCGGGTGATGATACCAATGAGATGATGGATATGTTGCTGGCTAAGAAACGCTCTCCTGACCGGAAAGAATGGTTGGAAAGTAAAGGTAACCTGGCGGAAATATAAGTCAGTATCGGTTAGCAGATGCGCGCGATATTACAGAATATGAGTTTGAACAGCTCCTGGGATAAGAAATGAGCGGAACAGTACATATCGACGAAGGCGTAGAACGCCTGTCAATGAAAGACTATACCGAGAAGGCGTACCTGGATTACTCCATGTACGTGATTCTGGATCGGGCCCTGCCGAATATCGGTGACGGTTTGAAGCCGGTACAGCGACGCATTGTGTATGCGATGTCGGAGCTGGGGTTGAAATCCACGGCGAAATATAAGAAATCGGCCCGTACCGTAGGCGACGTGCTGGGTAAGTTCCACCCCCACGGTGACAGTGCATGCTACGAAGCAATGGTGTTGATGGCGCAGCCATTCTCCTACCGCTATCCACTGGTGGATGGTCAGGGTAACTGGGGTTCTCCCGATGACCCGAAATCTTTTGCCGCGATGCGTTATACCGAGTCGAAGCTGGCGAAGTATGCCGAAGTGCTGCTTAAAGAGGTGGCACAGGGTACCGTTGAATGGGGTGCTAACTTTGATGGTACTTTACAGGAACCGATGACGCTGCCGGCGCGTCTGCCGAATATTTTGCTCAATGGTACTACCGGTATTGCCGTAGGTATGGCGACTGATATTCCGCCCCATAATCTGCGTGAAGTGACACAGGCCTGTATTCAACTGCTGTCCAAGCCGAGCACTAGTCTTGAGGATCTGTGCGAGATCATACCGGGGCCAGATATGCCTACGGAAGCGGAGCTGATAACGCCGCGTCATGAACTGCGTAAAATGTACGAGACTGGCAAAGGCAGTCTGAGAATGCGGGCGGTGTACAGTAAAGAGCAGGGTGATATTGTTATCACCGCGCTGCCGTATCAGGTGTCAGGGGCTAAGATTCTGGAGCAGATCGCCCATCAGATGCAGCAGAAGAAGCTGCCGATGGTGTCTGACCTTCGCGATGAATCAAACCATGAAAATCCTACCCGGCTGGTGATCGTTCCCCGTTCTAACCGCATTGATGTTGAGCAGCTAATGGCGCACTTGTTCGCCAGTACTGATCTGGAGCGTACTTACCGGGTCAATATGAATATGATCGGTATCGATGGCCGGCCGCAGGTGAAAAATCTTAAGCAGATTCTCACGGAGTGGCTGCTGTACCGTACCGAAACCGTGCGTCGCCGCTTACAGTACCGCCTGGATAAGGTATTGGCGCGACTGCATATTCTTGAAGGTTTGATGGTTGCTTATCTGCATATTGATGAAGTGATTGAAATCATCCGCACCGAGGAGAAGCCGAAGCTGGTGATGATCGAGCGTTTCGGGATCTCTGAAATACAGGCTGAGGCGATTCTTGAAATACGTCTCAGACAGCTGGCCAAGCTGGAAGAGATCAAGATCCGTGGTGAGATGGATGAGCTTATTGAAGAGCGTAAGTATCTGGAAGAGATCCTGGGTTCTGAAAAGCTGATGCGTAAACTGATCCGGGATGAGCTGAAAGCCGACGCGAAAGAGTACGGTGACGACCGTCGTTCTCCGATAGTGGCACGTGAAGAGGCGAAAGCGCTGGATGAGAAGTCGCTGCTAACAGCCGATCCGATTACGGCTGTCATCTCTAAGCAGGGATGGATTCGTTCTGCTAAAGGCCATGATATTGATCCTGAAGGTCTGAGCTATAAATCAGGCGATGGTTTCAAGCTGGCTTGTCCAGGGCGGATGAATCAGCCTGTTATTTTGATGGATAGTACCGGCAGGGCCTATTCACTCGAAGCGCACACTCTTCCGTCGGCGCGAGGACAGGGAGAGCCCATAACGGGGAAGCTGACCTTGCCAAAGGGCGCGACTATCGATGGCGCTATTGCCGGCAAAGATGATGACGCTGTACTGCTGGTGTCTGATGCAGGTTATGGTTTTGTTACAAAAATTGCTGATATGACCAGTAAAACCCGTACCGGTAAAGCTACTCTGACGCTGCCTAAAGGGTCTAAAGGTATGGCGCCGATGGCGCTTAAGCGTAAAGAGAGTGATCTGCTGGTGGCCGTCACTAACGAAGGTCGGATGTTGGTATTCCCGGTAAAAGATCTGCCAGAGCTCGGTCGGGGTAAAGGTAATAAAATTATCAATATTCCTTCCGCAAAAGCCGCTGCCAGAGAGGAGTTGCTGGTCGCAATAGTCACTTTGGCTCCAGATGACACTCTGTTGGTTAATTCCGGTCGTCAGCATTTGAAGATGAAGCCTTCTGATCTTGAGCATTATCGGGGAGAGCGTGGTCGTCGGGGGAATAAGCTGCCACGGGGTTATCAGCGTGTGGATTCGCTGGATGTTATTGGTAAATCTTCCTTGGCTCCTGAGCCGGAAGACACATAAAAAAAGGGGCGAAAGCCCTTTTTTTATGTCATTTCAAAGCGCAGTGGTGTTGTTGGTTAGAGATGTTGGTCGTCGGTTTTACTTAAATATTATAAATTGATTCCTCTATTTGCTTTCTTCTGGGCGCAGTTATCTGTAAAATACTGCCCCTAACTCTCTTCTGTGTGGTCGTTTTTTAGTCAGGATTTTGCGACCAATCAGAATATTAAAACTGCCCTGTATGATCTGACAATATAGGTAATAGACTCTGTGAGCACTGTTCGAAAGTGTTTTCAGAATAGGAAAAAGCATGACCGAAAGCTTTGCTGACTTATTTGAAGAATCCCTTAAACTCGTTGATATGGTGCCAGGCACTGTAGTAATGGGTGAAGTTATCGAAATCGATAGCGACTGGGTTACCGTGAATGCTGGCCTGAAATCTGAGGCTGTTATTGATCGTAGCCAGTTCCTGAATGATGCCCAAGAGCTTGAAGTTCAAGTGGGTGACATGGTTAAGGTAACTCTGGAAAGCGTTGAAGATGGCTCCGGTGAGACACGTCTGTCCCGTGAGAAAGCTAAGCGCGCTGAGTCTTGGGGTGTTCTGGAAACTGCCTTCGAAGCTGAAGAAACTGTTAAAGGTTTTATCAGCGGCAGCGTAAAAGGTGGTTTCACCGTTACTGTTAACAAGATTAATGGTTTCCTTCCTGGTTCTTTGGTAGATGTTCGTCCAGTTAAAAACGTTGACCACCTTATGGGTCAAGAGCTGGAATTCAAACTGATTAAGTTGGACCAAAAGCGTGACAACATCGTTGTTTCTCGTCGCGCAGTACTTCAGGAAGCTAACAGCGCTCAACGTGATGAGCTGCTTGCTACTCTGGAAGAAGGTCAGCAAGTTAAGGGTTACGTTAAGAACCTGACCAACTACGGTGCATTCGTAGATCTGGGTGGCGTTGACGGCCTGCTGCACATCACTGACATGGCGTGGAAGCGTATTTCACACCCAAGCGATATGCTGACTCCAGGTGATGAAATCACTGTTCAGATTATCAAGTTTGATAAAGAGACTAACCGTTTGTCTCTGGGTCTGAAGCAGCTGAATGAAGATCCTTGGTCTTCTATTCTGGCTCGTTTCCCAGCTGGAACTAAGGTTCCTGCTCGTGTTACCAACCTGACTGACTACGGTTGCTTCGCGTCTATCGAAGACGGCGTTGAAGGTCTGATCCACGTGTCTGAAATGTCTTGGACTAATAAGAACATCCACCCATCTAAAGTTGTTCAAGTGAACGACGAAGTTGAGGTTATGGTTCTTGATGTTGATGAGAAGCGTCGTCGCATCTCTCTAGGCATGAAGCAGTGCATCGCTAACCCATGGTCTACTTTTGCTGAGCAGTTTGCTGCGGGCGATAAAGTTACCGGTACTATCAAGACTATTACCGATTTCGGTGTCTTTGTTGGTCTGGAAAATGATCTGGATGGTCTGGTTCACATGTCTGACATCTCTTGGGATGCTGATAACGAAACAGCTCTGCGTGAGTACAAGAAGGGCGAAGAAGTTGAAGCCGTTATCTTGTCTATCGATGCTGAGAAAGAGCGTATCTCTCTGGGTATCAAGCAGCTGGAAAGCGATCCGTTCTCTGAGTACGCTGCCGCTAACGAGAAAAACACCATCGTTAAGGGTATCGTTAAGACTGTAGACGCTAAAGGCGCGAACATCGAACTGGCTGAAGGCATTGAAGGTTACCTGAAAGTGTCTGACATCAGCATCGATCGCATCGATGATGCTTCTACTGTCCTGACTGTAGGCGAAGAAGTTGAAGCGAAGATCGTTAACCTTGATCGTCGTAACCGTTCAATCACTCTGTCTATCAAGGCTAAAGACCAGGCAGATGAGAAAGCGGCTATCAAGGCTGTTGCTGATAAGCCAGTAGAGGCTGCTGGTCCTACTACTATCGGTGATCTGATCAAAGCACAGATGGCAACTAAGAAGTAATACTTCTTACCGCTAATAAAAAGGAGCGCTCATGCGCTCCTTTTTTTGTGTCATATGGAATTTAAAATAAACGCGAAAGCGTTTTTTTGGGTTTTATACTCCGAAACTGTAGTTACCTCCGGGCGAGTAGTAAGCCTGCGCCAGCTGTGGCTAGCAAAGCAGCGCAGCTGCGGTTAAAAAGCTGTCGCGTATGAGGTTGTGAAAACCACTGTCGCAGATAGAGGCCGAACAGGGCATAGACTGCAATGGCTATCCCCTCTAGTAAGATGAAGGCTAATCCCAGCTCAAAAAATTGGAGATTGGTCTGCCCATCAAGATTAACAAACTGCGGCAGAAAGGCTGTAAATATCAATATGGCCTTGGGGTTCCCCGCAGCCAGGAAAAACTCCTGTTGTGCCAGGCTTAACAGACTTTTGTCATCAGATCTGACAGTTTCATCTTCACTTGGATCAGATGTCCATAGCTTATAGGCCAGCCAGAATAGATAACCAGCGCCGCCAATTTTGATAACCATAAAAACGGCTTCGGATGTGTGCAGAATGACGGCGAGCCCGGTTGCTGTGAGTATTATCATGCCGGTGAAGGCGGTCAGCCTGCCGAGTCCGGCAAAAAAAGCGCTACGAAAGCCGTAACGTTTAGCATTGCTCATCGCGAGTAGATTGTTCGGGCCTGGTGACATGTTTAGGGCAAAGCATGCCGGAATGAACAGTAATAGGGTTATTAGATCCATGATGGCCTGTCTGAATGTAGTGTTTTCTGAAGGTTACTTATAAACATCATAGAAGAAATACAGTGTGATTCCGATACTGGCAATGATAACGAAGTTACGGACTAATTGTTGTGGCAGTTTGCGTGATAGATGGGCGGCAGCATAGCCGCCGGTCAGGGTGCCTGTCAGGACAATTGAGCCTTCATACCATGCGATGACATCGTTATAGATAAATAGAGTGATCGCAATCAGTGACACAAAGGTTGAAATAAGTAATTTCAGGCCGTTCATCCGGTTGATGTCTGTATGTCCTGCCAGTGCCAGATAGCTAAGCGAGATAATTCCTAGTCCAGCGTTGAAAAAACCGCCATAGAGGCAGACGCCCATGAGTAATAGGCTGAGTAGTATGGCGCCGGCTGCTGAGGCGTGGCGGTGTTTGGTGCTCAATTGCTTTAACGAGCGGTTGAGTTGGCCGCCAAAGATAAATAACAGTGTGGCAAAGAGAAGCAGCCAGGGGACAGCGGTTTCAAACGCTGATTCCGGTGTTTGTAGTAGCAGCCATGCGCCGCCTATGCCGCCTAACAGGCTGATAAAAATATAACGGGGCAGTTCGCTTTTAACTTCGAGTAGTTCTTTTCTAAATGCCCAGGTGCCGCTCATATACCCAGAACAGGAAGCAAAGGTATTGGTGGCGTTAGCGCTAATTGGAGGAACGCCCGCAAATAGGAGTGCGGGAAAGGTGATAAAGCTTCCTCCGCCGGCGATGGAGTTAAGAATGCCGCCGAGAAACCCGGCTATGAAGAGAATAATCAGGTCGCTTAGCATATTGTTGCCATGTCGAGTCTGTCTGCGATTAGGTATGAAGGAAGAGCATAGGTGATAGTGCTCTAGCAGTACAGATACAGGAATTGCTGTGGCGGGATCGGATCTGTACTTGTTTCAGGCGTAGTGTCTTAAGGGAATAGCTTCTTGAGCAGGTGTCTGGCCTGCTTGTCTAAAAGCTTCTGATAGTTTTCGTTGACTGTTTTGATCAGTACTTTGTCTTCTTCGGCCCGCTCTATCTCGGCCCCGGCCAGCAAACTGACTTTTAGATCAGGTGCTTCGCTAAGTGCGGTATGAGTAATTAGCTCGTTGCTCTCGGTGCTATGGGTAAGATAGCGAGCCTCTTCCAGCATTCTCGGAAGCTTTTTATGATGGCCTCGTACCAGTGCCATATGTAGATTTAATACTGGTTTGAGGCTGCGGATGCGCTGTTGATTGAATAGCTTGTATAGTCTGTTGAATAACTGGCTGGCGCAGATTGCGTTGATGCCGTGGGAGTCATCTTTATGGGGTTTGAGGAAAGATAGCTGGAGGTCCCCATTGTCAATCCTGGCAGATTCACCCTGATAGATGGCGGTCACCATATCCAGCATGCGGTAGTAGTATTCCTGAAGTTCATGAAGTTCGTCGTTGCGGAGGTTATCTGAATGGCCTGAGGCTAAGTCGAGGTAAAGCAGATAGCCGGCTGCTTCGGCTGCAACGATGAGTTCAAGCTCCTGCTCAAACGCATAGAGATCCAGTTGTATCTCATGTTTACTGTTTTCAAACAGGGGGTTGGGGGCTTTTTTCCGCGAAGCAGGCTGTTTGAGGTTGGTCTCTTCAACAATAGTGTCTGCTGAGTTGTCCATTTGAGAATCGTGGTGCTCGGTTGAGTTTTTGTGTTCAGAGAAAGGGGCGAAGTCGGGCATGTTTGGGCTGTCATCAGCGGGTCGAAGTAGCTCGACTAACATTCCGGGATCGTCTTGATTGTCGGTGTTTTCGGTCGTTGATGTTTCTGTGGTTGGTAGGGGGTGAGGTTTCTTTGTGTCCAACCGGGATGGCTTAGCTAGAGATGTGCTCACAACTAAATCGCTGTCATCGGCTATTGCGACTGTAGCCGGAACTGGAGTGAGTGTTTCTGGATAGCGGTTAAGCCAGATCCAGCAGCCGAGCAGAGCTAGAATAATAATGATTAACGCTAGGATTGCCGTCTGGACCAGCAGGCCGTTGATATGTTCCTGATTAGGTTCGGGGTTCAGGTGTAATTCCAGAATTGCCAGAGTCTGTTCTTGTTGGCGGATTAAGATTTCCTGCTGAATCAGGTTGTCCTGCTTAATGTCTCCGGCTCTGCCAATAAGGCGGTCCTTAGGGTCTTTGAGGATAATCGCTTCAATGTATGGTTGGCGCACCAGCTGGTTGAGAACAAAGTTAAGGCTGACGGCGTCGTCGGAAAGCAGGGCTGGTTTAATCAGTGTTACGGTTTGCTGGCCCAGTAGTTCGCCTTGTTGTTGGGTCTGGTGTTGGGCTGTTTTTCCTGCAACGACTGAAAGATATATTCCGGCCAGCAGTAGACCTCCCAGCAAGATGCAGGCGAGGGTAAGTATCAGCCGCGTACGCTGATTAGTGAATGCTGCAAAAGGCTGCGGTTTATCCATATTCCGACGGTTCAGATTCCTGGGCAGAAGAACCTGCAGATAATAGCAGTTAAGTTGCTTTGCAAAAACGGCTTTTTTTCGCTTTTACTCTCTCTGTCGATGACCCTTGCTGTTGAGCGGGGTATAATGCCCGGTCTCGACGGAGAAGGAAGGTTATGAACGTTAAAGAGTATATGGCAGAGCTGGGCCAGCAGGCACGCATCGCGTCCCGCGCAATTGCGAAAGCTGATACCAGTGTAAAAAACCGCGCGCTGTTAGCGATGGCGGATGCAATTGATGCGTCCCGTACTGAATTGGTTGCAGCGAACACAAAAGACTTGGAGCAGGGCCGGGCTAGTGGCCTGGATGATGCGATGCTTGATCGTCTGGAACTGAAACAGTCTCAAATCGATACGATGATCGAAGGCTTGCGTCAGGTTGCTGCTCTTCCCGATCCGATCGGTGCAATCACCGATATGAACTATCTGCCCAGCGGTATTCAGGTAGGTAAAATGCGTGTTCCTTTGGGCGTGATTGGCATTATTTATGAGTCTCGTCCCAATGTTACCGTTGAAGCAGCCAGTCTTTGTCTAAAGTCGGGTAATGCGACTATTCTTCGGGGCGGCTCTGAAGCTATTCATAGTAATGCTGCTGTTGCTGAGTGCATTCAAACTGGGCTACAGGCAGTTGGGTTGCCCGCAGATACTGTTCAGGTTGTTAAAACTACCGACCGTGAAGCGGTAGGTGAACTGATTACTATGCCAGAATATGTCGACGTTATTGTTCCCCGGGGCGGTAAAGGGCTGATTGAACGTGTCAGTCGTGATGCCAAGGTTGCTGTCATTAAACACCTGGATGGTATTTGTCATGTTTACATAGATGACGACGCTGATAAAACCAAAGCGATCAATATTGCAATTAATTCTAAAACCCACCGTTATGGCACTTGTAATACGATGGAGACCTTACTGGTGAATGAGGCTTGTGCGGCTAATATTCTACCGGAACTGGCAGAGCGTTATCAGGAGATCGGTGTAGAGCTGCGTGGTTGTGAAAAGATCTGCGAATTGCTGCCTAACTTAACAGCGGCAACCGCTGAAGATTGGGAAACTGAGTACCTTGCGCCTATTTTGGCGATAAAGTTGGTTCGTGATATGGATGAGGCTATAGCGCATATTAATCGCTTTGGTTCTCACCATACCGATTCTATTATCACTGAAAACTACACTAAGTCCCGCAGCTTTCTGCGAGAAGTGGATTCAAGTTCGGTGATGGTCAATGCTTCTACCCGCTTTGCTGATGGCTTTGAGTATGGGTTAGGTGCTGAGATCGGAATTTCAACTGATAAAATTCATGCTCGCGGGCCTGTTGGTCTTGAAGGGCTTACCTCGCAAAAATATGTGGTGTTGGGTGATGGCCATATTCGCCAGTAACTGTTGATGAGTGAATCTGTCAAAGTGTTTATGGGTGGGACTTTCGATCCTATCCATAATGGTCATCTACGCACTGCGTTAGAAATTGAACAGTGGCTGGGGGTGTCTCAAGTCACTTTAATTCCTTCCAAAGCGCCTGTTCATCGGCAGCGGCCTGAGCGTACTGGGCAACAACGTTTGGATATGGTGCGTCTGGCGGTTATCGACGAGCCTGGACTGTTTGCCGATGATCGTGAAGTGATGTCGGAGAATGCTTCGTATACTGTGTTGACTCTGGAGTCTTTTCGCCGGGAAATCGGCGAAGATGCACCTGTTTGTATGGTGCTGGGGATGGATGCTTATCTGTCTTTGCCACAGTGGGATCGCTGGCAGGAACTGCTGACCCTTTGTCATGTGGTTGTGGTTAAACGTCCCGGTTGGGTTTATGAGCCCTGCGAAGAAATGCAGGAAATTAGCCAGAAACATGAAACTAAAGACCTGCAGCGGCTACTAACATCCCCTGCGGGCCATGTTATTTTTCGCGAGCTGACCCCGTTGGGGATATCAGCTACCCAGATCCGTCAGCTGATCAGAGAGGGGTGTTCACCACGCTATCTGATACCTGATGCGGTATGGAACTACATACAAAAAAATAAGCTATACGGCTTTAATAATGAAGGTAAGTAATTACTAATGGAAATGGATCAGATAATCAGCGCTGTGCGTGAAGCCCTTGATGATATGAAAGCACGTGACATCGTTGAAATCGATGTTACCAATAAATCGACGGTCACTGACCGAATGGTTATTGCCAGCGGAACCTCTAGGCGACATGTGATGTCTATTGGACAGCATGTTCAGGAAGAGATGAAGCATCAGGGGTTACTGCCCTTGGGAATAGAGGGACTGGATACCGGCGAATGGGTGCTGGTAGATCTGGGTGAGCTGGTAGTGCACGTTATGATGCCGGATGCCCGTAGCTTCTATGACCTGGAACGTCTATGGGGTTTCGATGAAGCTGCGCAGGGTTCTGTTAATTAATTTCTCCCTTACGCAATAAGGATTTAGTGTTCTGCCATGAAAATACGCCTCATCGCTGTGGGTACCAAGATGCCTGGCTGGGTGACAGAAGGGTTTAACGAATATGTTAAACGCTTACCCCACGAATTTAGTCTTGAACTGGTGGAAATTCCATTGGGTCATCGGGGCAAAGGTGCTGATTTAGCCCGTGCTAAACGGCAAGAGGGTGAGTTGGTGCTGGCGGCGATACCTAAAGGTGACCGAGTTATCGCGTTGGAAGTGGGTGGCAGAAACTGGAGCACGGAGCAGCTGGCTGAACAGGCCGAACAGTGGCAGATGTCAGGACAGAATGTCTGTCTGCTAGTGGGCGGGCCAGACGGTTTGTCGCCGGAGTGTGTCGCGATTGCTGACCAGAAATGGTCACTTTCAGGGCTGACGTTGCCGCATCCTCTGGTGCGTATTCTGTTAGCTGAACAGCTTTATAGGGCCTGGAGTATCCTTCAGGGCCATCCATATCATAAGTAGTCAAATAGCCAGTGAAGAATTGCTTAGATGTCAGCATTCGATAGTCTGAAGGACCATACCAAAGAGGGGCGGGTGTTTTTGTCCCGGGCATTGATAGCCTTTGTCGTTGTGCTGCTGTTGATGGGGGTTCTGATTGGCCGGTTGTATTATCTCCAGGTCATTCAGCATGACAATCTGGCTGCACTGTCCGATGATAACCGGGTTCAACTCAAGCCAGTGGCTCCCACCCGGGGTCTCATTTACGATCGTAACGGCACCTTGCTAGCGGAAAATCGTCCCAGTTACAGTGTTACCCTTCTGAAGGAAAAGGTAGGTGATGTTGAAGCGACTCTTGCCGAGCTACAAAAGCTGATTCCTATCACTGATAGAGAGTTAAAGTCCTTTCGTAAGCGGCTCAAGCAGCGGCGTCGACCTTATGAAACAGTGCCTTTAAGATTTCGTCTTAACGATGATGAGATCGCCCGGATTGCAGTGAACTACCAACGTTTGCCTGGGGTTCAGGTGGAGGCGGATCTGATTCGATATTATCCGTTCGGTGCCGGCCTGGTGCATGCGTTGGGTTATGTTGGACGGATCAATGAGAAAGAGCTGAAGCGGGTCGATTCTACTGACTACAGTGCTACCCATTACATCGGTAAACTGGGGATCGAGAAGTTTTACGAGCCCTTGTTACATGGCGATGTGGGCTATCACAAGGTAGAAACTAATGCCCGAGGGCGGGTGATGCGGGTGCTTGAACGTGCTGATCCAGTGCCGGGTAAAGATATCGTGTTACATCTGGATATCAGGCTGCAGCAGGCTGCTGAAAAACTGGTTGAGGGGCGTCGTGCAGCGATTGTTGCTATTGACCCTAAAACCGGCGGGATACTAGCGATGGTTAGTAATCCTGGTTATGACCCGAATCTATTTGTGACCGGTATTAGTACTAAAGCTTACAAAGCGCTGCGTGAATCACCTGATCTGCCGTTGTTTAATCGGGCATTACGGGGGCAGTATCCACCGGGCTCTACCATCAAACCAATGGTTGCGATGAGTGTTATTGATAGTGGCATTGTCAGTCCTTCTCACACAATACACGACCCCGGTTTCTTTACTCTGACTAACGGTGGTCGTCACTATCGTGACTGGAAACGCGGCGGACATGGCAAGGTTGGGCTGGAGATGGCTATTTATCAGTCCTGTGATGTCTGGTTTTACGATGTATCAAACCGTGCCGGCGTTGATGTAATCTCAAATTATCTGGGTAAATTTGGTTTGGGTCAGGTAACCAGTCTTGATTTGCCGGAGGCGCTGCCCGGTATTTTGCCTAGCAAAGCCTGGAAAAAGAAAACCGGTCGCGGCTCTTGGTACTCTGGAGATACTCTTAATCTGAGTATTGGACAGGGCTGGATGCTGACCACCCCACTGCAGTTGGCCACCGCCTCAGCGGTGATGGCCAACCGGGGTGTCTGGAAGCAGCCGCGGATGTTGAAAGGGGTGATGCAGCATAGTCAGAGCGATGGCAATACGATTGTAGATGGCACCATTATTGATATCAGTGGTCTGGAAGGCACCAGTGCCGTGCTTCCCAATGTTAAACTGAAAAATGACAAGTATTGGCAGAAGATAATCGATGCAATGATTGCGGTGGTGCATGGTCCGAGAGGTACCGCCAGAAAAGTCGGCAAAGGAATTGATTTTCAGATAGCGGGAAAAACCGGTACGGCACAGGTTGTAGGCATCAAACAGGATGCGGTTTATGATGCAGAAAGTCTGGCTGAACGGCACCGTGACCATGCATTGTTTATCGCTTTTGCACCGGCAGATAAACCCGAAATTGCCGTCTCTGTTATCGTAGAGAATGGCGGTGGTGGTTCCAGTACTGCTGCCCCTATTGCCAGAGAAGTTATCGATGCGTTCATGACGCTAAAACAGCAGGATGCAGACGTGAAAGAACTGGAAAGGGTTTTATAAATGGCTGATTTTCAGCGCAGTATGCCGGATGCTCAGCCCCACCTGGCCCGTCGTCGGGGGTTGTGGTCCCACACCCGTCTGGACGCCTGGTTGTTGCTTTTTATTTTGATTCTCTGTGGCTATGGCTTATTGGTTCTGTATAGCGCCTCAGGGGGCGATATAGACTATGTAGTTCGTCAGGCGATTCGGATGGCCGCCGGTTTTTTCATCATGATATTACTGGCGCAAATGCGGCCCCGGCTGTTTGCTCGCTGGGCGCCCGCATTGTATGTGATTAGCCTGGGGCTGTTAGTGGCGGTTTTGCTGTTTGGTGTGGGTGCTAAAGGTGCGCAGCGCTGGATTGCGCTACCGGGGTTTCGTTTTCAGCCAGCAGAGGTTGTTAAGCTGGTACTGCCTTTAATGATTGCCGGTTACCTGGCTAACCGTCCACTGCCGCCAAGTTTTCGTCATATTATGATTTCACTGGTACTGATCTTTCTGCCGGTGGTGTTGATTATGAAGCAGCCTGATCTGGGTACTTCCTTGCTGATAGCCGCTTCAGGTGTGTTTGTTTTATTGCTTTCAGGTATCTATTGGCGCTATATCTTTGGTGCTTTAGCGGTTGCTGCCACTGGCCTGCCAGGGCTGTGGATGGTGATGAAGGACTATCAGAAACAGCGGGTATTAACTTTTCTCGACCCGGAAAGTGATCCTCTGGGAGCGGGCTGGAATATTATCCAGTCAAAAGCAGCGATTGGCTCCGGGGGTATCGATGGCAAGGGGTGGATGTTGGGTACCCAGTCACAGCTAGACTTTCTGCCGGAAAGCCATACCGATTTTATCATCGCGGTAATGGCGGAAGAGCTGGGTATGATCGGGGTGCTGCTATTACTATTTATCTATCTGTTGATTATTGCCAGAGGCTTGGTGATTGCGGCTAAAGCTCAGGATAGTTTTGGTCGGCTGGTAGCCGGCAGTGTTACCCTGACATTTTTTGTCTATGTGTTTGTTAATATCGGCATGGTGTGTGGCTTGTTGCCTGTAGTAGGTGTGCCGTTGCCGTTAGTGAGTTATGGCGGTACCTCGATAGTGACGCTGATGGCGGGGTTTGGTCTGTTAATGTCGGTGCAGGCGCATAGACAGATGATCAGTCACTAGTGGTTGTCTTCTTGGCGAAGAATAAGCATAGTAATTGAGCGGTTTTGTTGTCAGGACTCTGTGATACAGTCACTCTTTCGACTGATGGTTATTTGAGTCAATACTATTCGAGTCAGTGTTAATCAAATAAGGGATACCAGGTTGCGATTGTACCTGGTGAGAGGTCAAGGTTAAGACCTTAATGAAGCAGCCTCAAAAGGTGGAGATATATGTTCAGAGCTAAAATTTCAGGATTGCTGGCCGGAGTTGTACTGAGTACCGGACTTGCGTGGGTGCCACAGGTTGTGGCACATGGCTATGGCGATCATCCCAGGGCGCAACAGTTTATCTCCGAAATGGGTAAAGAGGGTTTTGATGAGGAAAACATCAGAACCATTTTACGTTCAGCAGAGCGTAAGGAAAGTATTCTTAAAGCTATCTCCCGTCCGGCTGAAAAACGCCTGAACTGGGGCGAGTATCGTAATATATTTCTCAAGGATAAGCGCATCGATCAAGGCGTTGAATTTTGGGGGAAGTATAAAGCGGCATTGGAACGGGCGGAGAAAACCTACGGTATTCCGGCAGAAATTATTGTGGCAATTATCGGTGTGGAAACCCGTTATGGGCGTAACATGGGCAGTTACCGGGTGATCGATGCCCTTTCTACGCTAGGGTTTGATTATCCGCCGCGCGGTAAGTTTTTTAAAGGCCAGTTGAAAGAATACTTCTACCTTTTGAGGGACGAGAAGGCTGATCCATTCAGCCTGAAAGGTTCTTACGCCGGTGCGATGGGTTTTGGTCAGTTCATTCCCAGTAGTTTTCGCAGCTTTGCCGTTGATTTCGATGGTGATGGCAAAAAAGATATTTGGAATAACCCCGTTGATGCGATCGGTAGCGTAGCTAACTACTTCAATGCTCATGGCTGGAAAGCCGGTGAGCCGGTGCGCAGTAATGTGGTGATACGTGAGCTGGCGGATGAAACCTGGATTAATGCCGACCTTAAGCCGAAGGTTACCCTTGAAGAGTGGACTCGACGAGGTATTAATACCCGTCAGGGGCTCGATAAAGAGGATAAGGCAACTTTGTTGCGGATGGAATCTAAGGGCGAGTTTCAGCACTGGTTCGGGCTACATAATTTCTATGTAATTACCCGCTATAATCACAGCCGGCTTTACGCTATGGCGGTTTATGAATTAAGCCAGGCGGTAGCAAAAAAACGCAATGGGGTCGCAGGGTAAACGATGAAAAGAGTCTTCCTTAATCTGATTGCGCTGACGATACTGGTGATTATTGGCGGTTGTTCTTCTTCCAGTGGTCGTTATGCTGTCGAGCAAGATTATGGACCTTCCAGTAAAGTAGATGTGTCGAATGTGCCGGATGCGGTCCCCCGGGTTGAGCCGAAAAGCCGGGGCGGTAATAAGAGCCCTTATACAGTGCTGGGGAAAAGCTATCATGTAATGTCATCCAGTGCTGGCTATAAAGAGCGTGGGGTCGCCTCCTGGTATGGCAAGAAGTTTCATGGGCATAAAACCTCAAATGGCGAAACTTACAATATGTACGCGATGAGCGCTGCTCATAAATCACTGCCGCTACCTAGTTATGTTCAGGTTACCAATCTGAAAAATGGCCGGAAAGTGATTGTCAGGGTTAATGATCGAGGGCCTTTCCATGGTGGTCGGATTATAGATCTCTCTTATGCTGCAGCTTCTAAACTGGATATGCTGGGGCAGGGGACCGCGAAGATTGAAGTTGAAGCGATCGATCCTAAACGCTGGAGTGGTTCCTCTGCTGGAGTGGTTCGTGCTCTACCGGCCGCAACGCTAACACCGGTGTCGGCTGGAAGTGGTTCTGCCTCGGCTCCTCGTTTTCTTCAGGTCGGTGCGTTTGGCTTAGAAACAACCGCGGCTGAAGCGGTTAATCAACTGCAGGCGATGCTTCCGGGGTATCAGCTACGTGTGGTGCCGCTAACATTGAAAGATCGGACGCTCTATCGGGTTCAGGTAGGGCCTGTGCAACTGAATGCGAACCTGGCTGAACTGGTGTCCAGAATAGAAGCGGCAGGCTATCTGCGGCCACATTTGGTAGACTAAGCGTTGCTAAATAAAATGTTATTCAAGCCTTAAAGAACCATTATGTGATTTTTAGGTCCCATCAGTATCTGGATCCTCTGTAACCGTAAATAAAGTACATATAAAACCATGATTAAAAAAATTGCTCTTCGTTCTGCCCTGCTGCTGATGGTTATATTTGCTCTGCCTGTTCAGGCGGCAAAGATAACACCAGCCCCACCTCAGGTTGCTGCCCGTGCCTATATCGTTATTGATGCAGACACCGGTAAGGTGATTATGGCTAATCGAGAGGAGGAGCGTTTTCCACCGGCCAGCCTGACTAAAATGATGACCAGCTATATCCTGGAATCAGAACTGACTAAGGGAAACGTTAGTAAAACAGATCTGGTGCCTATATCGGTGAAAGCTTGGCGTGCGCCAGGGTCACGGATGTTTATTCAGGAAGGGACTCAGGTATTACTGAGTGATCTGATGAAAGGTATTGTTATTCAGTCGGGCAACGATGCCAGTGTGGCGGTAGCGGAATATATCGCGGGTAGCGAGGCTGCTTTTGCGGACATGATGAACCAGCATGCTGTACAGCTGGGAATGAATAGCAGTCACTTTATGAACGCTACAGGGCTGCCTGCCGAGGAACATTACTCCTCTGCTAAAGATCTGGCGTTATTGGCTCAGGCTATCATTCAAAATTACCCTGAACATTACGGTGTTTATTCTGAAAAATACTTCACCTATAACAAAATCCGTCAGCCAAACCGTAATAAGCTATTGTGGCGTGATGATTCAGTTGATGGTCTGAAAACCGGTCATACCGATGCTGCAGGATACTGTCTGGTAGCCTCCGCTAAACGTGACGGTATGCGCTTAATTACCGTGGTTATGGGGACAAATAGTGAGGAAGCACGGGCTCAGGAAAGTCAGAAGCTACTTGCTTATGCATTCCGTTACTTCCGCACCCATAAACTTTACGATGCCGGTCAGGTACTGGAAACGACTAAAGTCTGGGCGGGCCAGCAGGATAAGCTAAGCGTTGGGTTGACTAATGCGATGGCAATAACCATTCCCCGCGGTGAGAGTGAGCAGCTTCGGGCGGTACTGGATCTGGATAAAGTAATCAAAGCACCGATACAGAAAGGTCAGAGTTTCGGTACTCTGAAAGTGATGCTAGAGGGCAAACTTGTCGCAGAAGCTCCGGTTGTAGCGCTGGAAAGTATTAATGAAGCGGGATTGTTGCAGCGTATCTGGGATGCAGTTGCGCTATTCTTTTATAATCTGATCAACTGAGTATCCGGCTCTGAGGAATAGATGCCCGGGCTTAGGAATGGACTAAGTCCGGGCATCTGTCGTTAAACGAAGATGAAAACTGTATATCTGAACGGTGAATATATCGCTGCAGACAAAGCCCAGGTCTCTGTATTTGACCGGGGTTTTCTGTTTGGCGATAGCGTTTATGAAGTGATCCCTTTTTATCAGGGCCAGGGTTTCCGGCTGGATGAGCATCTGCAGCGACTCGGGCATAGTTTGCGAGGGGTTCAGATCAGTGCAGAGTTTGATTGGAAAGAGATTCTGACCCGTTTAGTTGAATTAAATGGCGGGGGGAATTTGTCGGTTTATCTGCAGATTAGTCGGGGGAGTTCGGGTAGCCGAAGCCACATCTATGATGCAGATATGACCCCGACGGTGTTTGCCAGCTGTAGTCCTATAAAAGATATCTATGATGCGGGCCTCGATTCAGTTGACGGTGTCCGGGCAATTGTCACCGCAGACCTGCGCTGGGGGCGTTGTGATATCAAAAGCACTGGCTTGTTACCGAATATACTGGTGATGCAGCAGGCACGCCAGGCCGGCGTAGAAGAAGCACTGATGATTCGTGATGGGCTGTTAACTGAAGGGGCTTCCTGTAATCTGTTTCTGGTCGATAAAGGGGTGATTTATACTCCGAAGCGAGGTTCAGATATTCTTGGCGGTACCACCCGGGAACTGATTTTACAGTTAGCCGATGAAAACGGTATTCCTGCGCAGGAAGTTGATATCGACTACGAGCGTCTGCTAGCTGCAGATGAGGTTTGGGTTAGTAGCTCCACCCGGGCTGTAGTTCCGGTGCTTGAAATTGATGGTCAGCCGGTGGCTGATGGAAAGAAAGGGCCGTTATGGGCTCGTATGTTTGAATTATTTACCTGTTATCAGCGCGACCTGATGAAAGGTTGAGTGACCGAGAGAGAGTTATGGCCCAGAAAACTGAGCAAGAAGCACCCAAAATTGAATTTCCCTGTGCGGATTATCCGATTAAGATAATTGGCCGGGCGGGGCCTGATTTTAAAGAGCTGGTGATCGATATTGTTCGCCAGTATGCCCCTGATCTGGATCTGAGTAAGGTTGACGAGCAGGACAGTAAAAAAGGCACTTTTACCTCTGTGCGAATGAAGGTTACGGCTACCGGTGCCGACCAGCTGGATGCGATGCATAAGGCGTTGAAAGCGACTGGCCGTGTTCAGATGGTGATTTGATGGCGCCGTCTGAACCTTTGGTAGTCCAGGTATCTGAAAAAATTGTTATTCGTGATCTGGGGTTAGTTGAGTATCAACCCACCTGGTTGACGATGCAGAATTTCACCGCCAGCCGAGATGCTGAGACAGTAGACGAAATCTGGTTGCTGGAACATCACCCTGTGTTTACTCAGGGCCAGGCTGGCAACGAGTCACATCTGTTAACGACTGGAGATATTCCGGTGGTTAAGGTTGATCGGGGTGGTCAGGTCACTTATCACGGGCCGGGACAGCTGGTGGTTTATCTGTTGCTTAATTTGCGGCGGAAAAAATTTGGTGTAAGAGAACTGGTTGCACGGATGGAAGCCAGTATTGTTGAGTTATTGGCGAGTTTCGGTGTCGAGGCGTATGCCAAGCCTGATGCTCCCGGTGTCTACGTCAATGAAGCAAAGATTTGCTCGCTGGGATTGCGAGTACGTAAAGGCTGCTCATTCCATGGGCTAGCGTTTAATCTGGATATGGATCTGGAACCCTTTAATCGGATAAACCCATGTGGTTATGCGGGTATGGCAGTTACCCGTCTGACCAATATAGCAGACAATATAGACCGGGAATTCGTTAAAGATTCACTTATAGAAATACTGGTGAAAAGACTCGGCTACATCGAGCGCGCCAATGCTAATTCGCTGGAAGATATAGATGTCAGATAATAGTGATAAGTTGCAAAGTGCTCAGTCTCAAAGCTCTGAAATTAATAGCTCTGAGAATCAAAAAGCTAAGCCCAAGCGCGCCGAAGCGGGTGTGAAGTTGCGCGGGGCAGAAAAGGTTGCGCGTATCCCGGTGAAGGTTATTCCGACAGAACGGGATCAGATTCTGCGTAAGCCCGAGTGGTTACGGGTCTCTCTGGGGACTACGCCTAAGGTTCAGGGAATCAAAAATAAGCTACGCAAACATAAACTAGCGTCTGTTTGCGAGGAAGCTAGTTGCCCTAATCTGGGTGAGTGTTTCAGCCATGGTACTGCGACCTTCATGATTATGGGTGATATCTGTACCCGTCGTTGTCCGTTCTGTGATGTTGCCCATGGACGTCCAAAACCACTCCCTGAGAATGAACCTCATGAATTGGCTGCAGCAATAGCAGATATGGAACTTCGTTATGTGGTTATCACTTCGGTAGACCGTGATGATCTGCGTGATGGTGGGGCAGAGCACTTTGCCCGCTGTATTACTGAAACCCGTAAAGCGGTGCCGTCGATTCAGGTGGAAACGCTGGTACCTGACTTCCGGGGTCGTATGGATGTCGCGCTGGATGTTTTGCAGCAGACGCCGCCCGATGTTTTTAACCATAATATGGAAACCGTACCGCGTTTGTATCGAAAAGTGCGTCCGGGAGCCGACTATAAGTGGTCATTAGAGCTGCTGAAAAAATATAAACAGCGCTGTCCAGATGTTCGGACTAAGTCGGGTCTGATGGTGGGTGTGGGTGAAACTAAAGAAGAGATCTTCGAAGTTTTAAAAGACCTGAGAGCGCATGATGTGGATATGCTAACGATCGGTCAGTACCTGCAGCCTAGCCGTGATCATCTGCCGATTGATCGCTATGTAACGCCGGCTGAGTTTGATGAATATGCAAAAGTGGCGAAAGAACTGGGTTTTTCTCAAGTCGCTAGTGGTCCGCTGGTGCGTTCTTCTTATCATGCAGACCTGCAGGCGAAAGGCGAAGCAATCAGCTAATGAGTCGCTCTCAACTGCTTAAACTGCTGCTGTCGGTGGTGATCCTGGTGATCACCCTGGCAGTGGTCGAGTATCAGATCGGCTGGTACAGCCTGCTGACCTCATGGCAGGGTTTCTCAGCGGGAACTTTAACCTTGCTGGTGATCTTGTCACTCTCTAGTAATGCGCTACGTGCGTTAAGAATTAAAGTCAGTTTTGAGCTCCCCGCCGCTCGTTACCCACAGATGTTTTATCTCAGTACCAATCATAATTTATTGAATAATCTGCTGCCGATGCGCACCGGAGAGGTGGCGTTTCCGGTACTGATTAAGCGGTACTTTGGCATCGGCGTTGTGGAATCTTCTTCGCATCTGCTTTTATACCGACTGCTGGACCTGGTAGCCTTGCTATCAATTGCGGGTGTGTTGGCGCTGTGGCAATCAAATCAGATGATCTCCATTGCTATCATGCTCGTTACGCTGTTTGGCTTGCTGCTGTTTGATCGTGGTAAGCGGTTGTTGGTCTGGTTACTGGGTCGTTTCAGTAGCCCGAAGCTAGCTAAGCTGGCGAAGGCGTTCAGTGATCTGCCTACACGTGGCGGTCACTTCGGTGTGATTGTTCTGACCACTTATGCTGTCTGGCTAACTAAATTGCTGGCGTTTCTTGGGGTGGTGTTGCAACTCTCACAACTGACCCTGGCTCAGGCCGTAACCAGTGTGGCTATTGCTGACTTGTCATCTATCCTGCCAATCCATGGGGTGGCAGGCTCAGGGACTTTTGAGGCGGCTTTTGTGTTGGCGGGTAAACTGTATGCCATTGATACGACTGCGCTGCTGACAGTCGCTGTTCAGCTGCACCTGTTTCTTTTACTGATGTCATTTGCGGCCTTTCTGTTAGGTTGGCTGGTGGCGAAAATATTTAACCGTCATTCTTCATTAAAGGCAGAGGTAGAGTAGCCTGCAATGCTAGCAGTCACGGGCATTACCTTCATATCAACGGGGCTTTGTGATAGAGTCCGCTTTAAATTTTGAATAGCCTATATCCGGGTAAATTATGAAATCATTATCGATCGTCGTACCGATGTATAAAGAAGAGGACTGTGTATTTCCGCTGGTTGAGCGGGTACATGAGGCTCTCAGTGATTATGCCGGTAAGTGGGAACTTGTATGCGTCGATGATGGTAGTCCGGATCAGACTGTTGCTCGCCTTAATCAAGCACAGGAGCAGTGGGGCGATCACCTAAGAGTGGTTGAGTTACAGCGTAATTTTGGTCAAACCGCAGCGATGCAAGCAGGTATTGACGCTGCCCGTGGCGAAATTATTGTCACAATGGATGGTGATCTGCAGAACGATCCCGGCGATATCCAACGGATGATCGTTGAGATGGAAGAGCGCGATCTGGACATGCTTCAGGGTTGGAGAAAGAAACGGGAAGATGAATCTACCCGCAAGTTCTTCTCTCGTCAGGCTAACCGCCTGATCGCCAAAGTGACCAAGGTGCGTCTGCATGACTATGGCTGCAGCCTGAAAGTTTATCGTGCCAGCATTATTAAACAGGTACGACTGTTTGGTGAGATGCACCGTTTTATCCCTGTTTGGGTCGCTTCCGTTACTAAGCCAGAGCGGATCGGTGAAACCGTTGTTGATCATCACGCGCGTCAGTTTGGTGAGTCTAAGTATGGTTTATCGCGCACCTTTCGCGTGATTCTAGACCTGCTGGTTGTATTTTTCTTCCTGAAATTTAAAGCACGTCCTGGCCACTTTTTTGGCTACCTTGGCTTAGGTATGGGCATGCTGGGTTCGCTGATTATGACCTGGTTGGTTATGGTCAAGTTGTTCCTTGGTGAAGATATCGGCAGTCGTCCATTATTCATGGTGGGTATCTTCCTGCTGGTGGTTTCTCTGCAATTTATTACCACCGGTGTACTGGCTGAAATGATGTCCCGAATCTTCTTCGAAACATCGAATACCCGTGGCTATACGCTGCGTGAAAAGCTTAGTGATGATGAAGAAGGACAGTGGTTTAATCCTCAGCCTAATGTAATGGACGAGATGACAGCGCATGACGCCGACACTGCGCCAAAGTAAAACGCTTCACTATGGACTGCTGTTCGCAGCAGTCTTTTTTGCTTTTTTCTGGAACATCTGGGGGTTTCCTCTTTTTGATCTGGATGAGGGGGCGTTCTCAGAAGCAACGCGCGAGATGCTCGCCAACAATAACTTTGCCGCGACCTATCTGGACGGCGAACCCCGCTATGATAAGCCGATTTTAAGCTATTGGTTTCAGGCGCTGAGTGTTTCCCTGTTCGACCTGAGTGAATTCTCTTTACGATTGCCTTCGGCTATCGCCGCTAGTTGCTGGATGCTGGCCTGTTATCGGTTTGCCCGTCAGCAGTGGGATAGCAACACCGCGCTCTTTACTGTACTGATTATGGCGAATACGCTTTGGATAGGTATTATCGGTAAAGGGGCTATTGCGGATGCCTGGTTAAACCTCTTTCTCACCCTCACCGTTCTCGATATCTGGCGCTACTGGCAACAGCCAGAATCATCGCGCTTTTTGTTATTACGGGTTTATCTGTGGATGGCGTTGGGATTGTTGACCAAAGGGCCTGTAGCGGTGCTGATTCCGTTGTTGGTCAGCGGTATTTTCTTTGTGGTTCAGGGGCAGTGGCGGCGCTGGCTGACGGCGATCTTTTATCTGCCAGGCTGGGTATTGCTGTTGCTGATTCTGACGCCCTGGTTATGGCTGGTGTATCAGGATCAGGGGATGGGTTTTTTTAAAGGCTTTCTACTAGATCATAACCTTAACCGGTTCAGCGACACTCGCGAAGGTCATGGCGGTAAGCTCTGGTATTACCTCATAGCCTTGCCTCTGGTATTGTTGCCGTTTAGTGCGGCATTGTTTACTCTGCTACGTAATCTGCGTGAATATTGTAAGGACTCACTTACCCTCTATCTTATGATATGGCTGGGTGTTGTGTTTGCCCTAGTGTCAGTCTCAGGTACTCAGCTGCCTCACTATGTAGTCTATGGTATTTCTGGTTTACTGTTACTGTTTGCCCATTATCGCGATCGTCTGTTCCGTAGCTGGGGGCTGGTCTTTCCGTTAGTGTTCTTTATCCTGATGCTCGCACTGCCCTGGATTCTTGAATCTGCAGCAGGCAGTAGTCGTAAGCTTTATGAACAAGAGATGCTGGGCCGGGTCTGGGATGTCGTTGGGACGCCCTACCTAATTGCCAGTGTTATTGCGTTACTGCTGGTCCTGGGTATTACCTTTACTTCAAAGCTGGAAAAGCCAGTTAAGTTTGTAGCCATTGGCTTTATTCAGACACTGTTCGTTTTCAACTTCTTTATTCAGGTGATGGCGGGTTTACAACAGTTGCCGGTCCAGGAAGCGGCCTATATCGCTAAAGCCCGGGCAGGAGAGAATGTAGTCGCCTATGGCCTACATATGCCGACCTTCAGTGTTTATCGTGATGCGATTACACCCAAAGAGAAAAACCCGAAGCCGGGAGATCTTATCTTTACCGATGCGGATAATCTGAAAAAACTGCAAAAACGTCATCCTGAGGCGCTATTACAGCCGCTGTATAGTAAAGGCGGAATTCGGTTAATGGAGTGGCGTGATGCAAAGCCTGCTAACGCAGATTAAACAGTGTTTTATTATTGCTGGATTACCCGATCAGCTGAAGAGTGCTCAGCAGGGTTTTAATAAGCAGACAGATCAGCAAGCGCTGGCTCGTTTAACCCTGTTGGCGTTGGTTTTACTGGGTACAGCGCTGCTGCTCTGGCTAGTAGCTGGCTATCATGGTGCTTTTCATCTGTTCAATCAGTTTACCCCTTATTTGCCAGCAACTTTTTGGCAGATCGCTACGTTTATGGGGGATACTACATTTGTTTTGGCGTTGTCTCTGCTCGTTGCGCGGCGTAATCCCGCGATTTTATGGGTGCTATTGATTGCTGCGGTTTATGGCACACTCGCGACCCATGGGTTTAAAAACTTGTTTGATGCTGCCCGGCCTCCGGTTGCGTTGTTAACCGATGATTACAATCTGGTGGGCCGAGCGCTGAGAAATGGCAGTTTCCCATCGGGTCACTCACTGTCGGCGTTGGTCTTCGTCACAACGGCCTATTACTTCTTCAACAACCCGATATTGCGAGGCACTCTCCTGCTAGTTGGCGGGGGGGTTGCTCTGAGTCGGGTGATGGTTGCCGCTCACTGGCCGATCGATGTTTTAGTGGGTAGCGCACTGGGTATACTGGTTACCGTCGCTGCCATTAAGACAGCGCAGAGGTTCTCATTGGGTTTTCGTTTACCAATGCACCTGTTTATCCTGTTTCTGCTCCTAACGGCTGCTCTGATGATTCTGGGGGGGCATGACGGGGGGTATCCACAGGCTCATCTTTTCGCCAAAGTCATCGCGCTGTCCTCACTGCTGGTCTTTGTCTTTGAATACTTCCTGCCGCTAAAACAGTCCCGGTCTGGCTAATCTAAGCAGACCTCTGCGTTTTTCTTTAAATGGGCAGCTAAAACTGTCTACTCATCAGCTTTTGACTCTTTCTATAACCCGGTTAACTATGCGATAATTCATTACATTAGATATTTCTTATGTAGTGAGTGCTTATGCAGCGCGACTACAGAATTTTTAACGATTAGGGTGTTTATCATGGCTGCTAATAAAGTTATCTCCGTTTCTACTTCAATGAAAGCTGGGTGTCAGGTTCATGCTGATATTCGGGGTCATAAAATTGTTATCGATCAGCCAACCCAGGCGGGTGGTACGGATGAAGGCCCTACACCATTAGAGTTCTTTCTGTTCTCGCTGGCTGGATGTATCGCCAGCATCGCTCGTGTAGCCGCAACGCAACAGAAAATAGAGATGCGCAGTATCGATATTGATGTGGATGGTGCAATGAACCCCGCCGGACTGCTAGGTAAGCCCACCGAAGACCGTGTAGGTTTCCAGACCATCACCGTGAAAGCACAGATTGATGCTGACTTGAGTGATGAGGAGAAGGTTAAGTTTTTCCAGGAAGTCTGCCATCGCTGCCCGCTGGACGACAATATAATGCTTGAAACGAAAGTTACGCATTCTTTGGTTTAGTAGCTCGAACGCCGCTTCGCGGCTTGCTCGACGGAAAACTTCGTTTTCCTTGTTCGAAAAGGAAAAAGTCAGGGCTGGGCTATTTTTTTATAGGTAGTGAGTCAGATGATAAAAAAAAGGCTGATGTTTAACGCATCAGCCTTTTTTATTTGTGGATTAAGGCGCCTCGGTTATGTCTGCTAAGTGCAAAAAGCAGTCGTTCCCTTAGCCACTCCGGCATCTACAATAAAATGGCCTTTTTGTGCTGTTTGTAGCGCGCGACGGTTTTTCTGAAAGAGTTCAAAAATCACTACGGTGAGCCCTCTGCCAGAATAGTCTGATTCAGCGTTTCCAGAGCACGTTGATCAATGCTCCTGAAATAATAAAACCACCACCGGCGAGAGTCCAGAAGGTTGGAATCTCGCTGAACAAGGCCCAACCTAAAATCAGCGCAAAGAGAACCTGAACATAGGAATACGCAGTGGCTTTACCTGCCTCTTCATACTGTAGCGCTTTTGTTAACCCTACCTGTCCTATTTGGGTAAAAATGCCCACCAGCAAGAGTAATATCAGCGCTTCGAACCCTGGCATGACGAAATTATCACCCAGTAACGCCACTGATATGGGTAAGGCTATCAGTGGGAAATAGAAAATAATCACGGAGCTGTCTTCGACCTGACTTAGGCGACGTACAATTACATACGCAACCGCAGCGACAAGAGATCCAAACAGGGCAGCAACCACACTAATCAGGGGCAATTCATTAACCGTAGAGCTAAAGATTAAATCGGGCTTCACCATAATCACTAGCCCAATAATACTGAGAACAATACACAGCATCGTAGAACGCTGGATCTGCTCTTTTAGAAACAGTAATGCCATCAATGCAGTAAAAATTGGGGATAGATGCTTCAACATTGTTGCTTCAGCCAACGGTAAGGCCGTCATTGCAAAATAGCCGCACAGCAAGGCCACAAATCCGGCAGCACCACGGGCGATCAGTAAGGTTTTATTCTCCCCCCAAATAGATATCCTTTTCCGTTTTACATCTAGATAGCTGATCACTAACGATACAATTGCTCGAGCAGCCACTATCTCAAGAACGGGAATATCATATTGGCTAACCGCTTTGACGCAGGCTGCCATAAGTGAAAAACCAAAAGCAGAGAGCAACATGTAGCGCAGCCCTAGGGGGAGAATGCGATTTAATTCTGAGAACATAGTTATTCTTATAGTAATAACGAGAGAGGGGATATGTGCGCCAGACGGTTTTTCATTTCTGACATAAACAGTGAAAGAATAAAGCTAAGATCTCTTGTGTAGCATTAATCTAAATACCACCTTAACTTATAGAATAGAAACTAATTTTTATTATAACTAAAACAGTTTTGATGATCTTAGAGGTTTACTCATAGCACTCCCAACCAATAGCACTATCTATAAAACACCACTACTATCTATAACCCTTCAGCGACTCAAGATCCTCCATATATAAGAGCATCTACCTTGCTTAAAATCTAAAAAGTCAGGCAATAGTCCGCTTTGGGTCGAAAGTAGAGATAGGTGTCAGATTGATTTGAAGGGTATTGAGTTAAAATGGGGCGGATTTATGTTTTCTAGGGAGTTCAAGGGTAAGTGACCAAACTGGGGGAAATGCCGCTCCTACTGGTACCTAAATACTCTTCCTCGCAAGGAAAACGAAGTTTTCCGTCTAGCCACTAGCAGCCGCGAAGCGGCGTTCTAGCTAACCGAACTTGTTCGGAGGTCTGCTTTTATGGCGTTCTAGCTACCGTACTTTAAGGCTAAACAGGTAATCCACAATCGCTGATGCTTGTTGTTCTGTGAGGTCTGGAAATGTCGGCATCTCAGGCCGTGACGGGTCGCCTTGACGGATTAGCAGTACCACCTGCTCTTCCAACAATGCTGTACGCTTGTTTGCAGGGATGCCTTTGAGAAAGTCGCCAGTGCCATCTTTTTTATGGCAGCGTGCGCAGTTAAGGGAGTAGAGCTCTTCACCATCGATTGAGGTTGTTTGCGGATCGCTGTTGTCTGAGCAACCGGTCAGTAACAGGGTGAGTAGAGCGGGTAACATGATCAATCGGGTATTCATTTCAGAATCTGTCCTCTCTCAAAACCAGCTTTAAGTATCGCTTATATGCTAAAGATAGATCAACTCTCGTAATTTGATATACGGTATTAATGCTCTTCTTAGCAAGGAAAACGAAGTTTTCCGTCTAGCCTCTAGCAGCCGCGAAGCGGCGTTCTAACTAGCCGAGGGTGATCTATTCTAGCCCTAATTCGACCCCGGCAAGTTGCAGGGTTATTCCGGTCAGAGTTAACCAAGGGTCGCCAACAGCGCCTTTGATCTGCGCGTCGGCTTCTGAGCAACGGCTTAGCATCTGCTTGAGGGTGTCAGGGTGAATGCGCTGAGCCGCTGAGCGTAACCAGTTTTTCCGTTTGCCCCAGACTCGCTCTCGCTGACAGATAGTGTCGAAAGGGGTGCCTTTGCTGAGGCCGTTCTGGACGGCGATGAGAGACCGGATTTCTTTGCTGATCGCCCAGAGCGCTACGGTTGCTTCAGTGCCTTCCTGTCGCAACACTTCAATGATTTTGTTACAGCGGCTAACCTGTTGCTGTATAGCGGCTTCGGTCAGGCCGTAGATGTCATAGCGGGAGCTATCGGATACGCTGTCCATCACCATATCAGCGGAGATGCTTTGGCCGGCGTAGAGTAGGTTAAGTTTGTCCAGCTCCTGCTTAGCTGCCAGCAGGTTACCTTCGATACGTTCACAGAGTAACTGAACCGCATCATTTTCAAGGTTAAGACCGATCTGCTGGGCTCGCTGATTAATCCAGCCAGGGAGTTGCTGAAGTTCTACCGGCCAGATCTCTACAATAATACCTTTCTGATCGATCGCCTTGAACCACGCACTTTTCTTTGCCCCTGCGTCCAGTTTATTAGCGATGATCAGTAGTACATTGTCTTCCGCAGGACGTTCCAGGTATTCGCGCAGGATATCACTGGCTTGTTTGTTGGGTTTGCTGCTGCCTAAGCGAAGTTCGATGATTTTCTGTTCAGCAAACAGGGAGAGAGCGTTGGCGCACTGCAGTAGGTATTCCCACTTAAAGCCCGAGTCGGTGTAGAGGGTTTCCCGTTCGGTGAATCCCACGGAGTTGAGATGTTGACGCAGAAGGTCGCAGCTTTCCTCAATCAGCAGGGTTTCGTCCCCGGTCACCATATAAACCGGAGCCGGTTGCAGGCTGAGTTTGCTGGCAAGCTGCTCTGGTTTTATTTTCATAGGTTCTAAGGCTTAATGTTGGCGTAGAAGCGGAGGATCTGACTGGCCAGTTGCTGCTCCATTTCAGAGTAGAGCTGGGTTTCCTGAACGCTGCTGGCGGTTTCCCGGTCGGCATCGTAATCGTAAGTGCGTTCTATTGTCAGCTTACGTTCCAGTACTATCTCCCCTTGTGGATTTCTCACAAGGAAACTGACCTTCCGGGTTAATTCGTACTCGTCGATATCGGCGTTAGCACCCAGAGAGGCTTCACGACGACTTCGGGACTCAGAATTAATCTCTAGCTGATAGCCCGGGCCGCCGTTTACCCTAATACCGTTGGCTTCAAACTGACGGCGCAGAAGTGGTTCCAGGCTACTACGTGAGCGATCTGGCATTACCAGAGTCAGCTGGCGTAGCGGTTCTGCTATATCAGCACTGCCACGCAGATGAAATCCGCAGGCGGAGAGCATCAGACAGCTGACTATCAGAAAGAGTGTTGCTGAAAACCGATTCAGGCCGTAAGTCATCTGTTATTCCTTAACCAACAACGATGTTGACCAGTTTATTGGGTACCACAATCTGCTTACGAATTGTTTTACCATCCATGTGGCGTTGAACCCCTTCATCTGCCAAGGCTGTATGTAACACAACGCTTTCATCGGAATCTGCGGGCACATTGATCTTCGCCCGGACTTTGCCATTGACCTGAACGACCATCATTACATTGGCCTGGGTCATGGCTGCTTCGTCGGCCATCGGCCAGGGCGAATCCAGTAGAGTATTGCTGTTACCCAGATCTATCCATAGCTGATGGGTGATGTGAGGCACGATGGGGGCTAGTAACTGAACCGCTGCGGTGAGTGCTTCACGGGTGATAGCACGTCCCTGGTCACTGGCATCAACAAAGCGGCTGATGGCGTTAGTCAGTTCCATTACTGCAGCGATGGCCGTATTGAACGTCTGACGACGTTCAACGTCATCGGAAACCTTCTTAATTGTTTCGTGGGTCTTGCGGCGCAGCTCTTTTTGCTGATCATTTAACGAATCAGGCTCGATAGCGACCAGATCACCCGGGTATTGCAGGTGATCGTGTACCAGTTTCCACAGACGTCGAAGGAAGCGATGTGCCCCTTCAACACCGGAATCCGACCATTCCAGAGATTGCTCAGGAGGCGCGGCAAACATCATAAACAGGCGCACCGTATCGGCGCCGTATTTATCGATCATCACTTGTGGATCGATACCGTTGTTCTTTGACTTGGACATCTTGCCCATGCCTGCGGAATCAACTGGCTGGCCATCTTCGATGTGAGTCGCTTTAATGACACGACCTTTCTCGTCCTTCTCAATTTTGACTTCAGTTGGCGAGATCCACAGCTTGCCGCCGTTCTCATCTTCGCGATAGAAGGTTTCTGCCAGTACCATGCCCTGACACAATAGACGTTCAAACGGCTCGTCAGAGTTAACCAGTCCCTGATCACGCATTAGCTTGTGGAAGAAGCGTGAATAAAGCAGGTGGAGAATGGCGTGCTCGATACCGCCAATATACTGATTGACCGGCAGCCAGTAATTAGCTGCATCTGGTTCTAGCATTGTTTCGGCGTTACGGCAGGCGTAACGAGCGTAATACCAGGACGATTCCATAAAAGTATCGAAGGTGTCCGTTTCACGCTCAGCGTCACCGCCACACTTTGGACAGCTGGTCTTCTTGAAACTGTCCATTTTTTTGATTGGGGAGCCTACACCATCAAAAGTTACATCAGCAGGAAGGACAACAGGCAGCTGATCCTCAGGTACCGGAACTGCACCACAGCTGTCGCAGTTGATAACTGGAATCGGGGTGCCCCAATAGCGCTGACGGGATACACCCCAGTCGCGCAGTCGATAGTTGATGGTGGTTTTGCCTTTGCCTTTGCTCTGGAGTTCAGCGGCAATCGCTTTGAATCCCATCTCAAAATCTAACTCATCGAAATCTCCGGAATTCACCAGAATACCTTTGTCGGTATAGGCTTCTTCATCCATATTGACGATGATATCGCTATCAGCAGGGCGGATGACCTGCTTGATAGGCAAGTTGTATTTTTTGGCGAATTCAAAGTCACGTTGATCATGGGCCGGTACGGACATAACTGCGCCAGAACCGTAATCCATCAGTACGAAGTTTGCTGTCCATACCGGGACCATTTCACCGGTAATTGGATGAGCCGCCTGGATACCCAGATCGAAGCCTTTCTTTTCCATAGTGGCCATATCGGCTTCAGCCACTTTCATGTTTTTGCACTCAGCGACAAATGCTTGCAGTTCAGGATTGTTCTCTGCTGCTTGCTGAGCCAGTGGATGAGCTGGGGCTACCGCAACGTAAGTCACGCCCATCAGTGTATCCGGACGGGTGGTAAAGACTTCCATCTCGCCGAAGCCTTCTACATGAAAGCTTAACTCTACGCCTTCAGAACGGCCGATCCAGTTTCGCTGCATAGTGAGGACCTGTTCAGGCCACTCTCCCAGCTTGTCCAGATCATCCAATAGCTCATCGGCGTAATCGGTGATTTTCAGAAACCACTGAGGGATCTTCTTGCGCTCAACCAAAGCACCGGAACGCCAGCCGCGGCCATCGATAACCTGTTCATTCGCCAGTACGGTCTGGTCAACCGGGTCCCAGTTTACTTCTGAATCTTTTTTGTAGACCAATCCTTTTTCCATCAACTGGGTAAAGAACCACTGCTCCCAGCGATAGTACTCTGGGTGACAGGTGGCAACTTCCCGGCTCCAGTCGTAACCAAAGCCCATCAGATCCAGCTGATCACGCATGTAATCGATGTTTTCATAGGTCCACTTAGCGGGTGGCACATTGTTTTTCATCGCCGCGTTTTCCGCGGGCAGGCCGAAAGCGTCCCACCCCATCGGTTGCAGGACATTCTTACCCTGCATCCGCTGATAGCGAGAAACTACATCGCCAATGGTGTAGTTACGAACATGGCCCATGTGTAGCCGACCACTAGGGTAGGGGAACATGGATAGGCAGTAGAATTTCTCTTTGGAAAGGTCTTCAGTCGCTTTGAAGCTTTCATTTTCTACCCAGAATTTCTGGACTTCTGGCTCAATGTGCTGCGGTTTGTATTGTTCGTTCATTTTGGCTCTGATAATAAAAACCGGCAAAGGATTGGTGCCGGTCAATGGAAAGTTTTGTCTATGGAGCATAGGATACAATATATGCAATCTTACATATAGTTTTTCGTCGGCTTTGGAGAGTGATATGAGCAACAATAATAATGGTATAGATCGCAGTGCTCAGTATGACCGCGTACTTAGTCGTTTGCGTAAGGATCTGGAATCAGCAGAACACCGCTCATGGGACTACCTGCAACAGAAGATTGAAGAGGCGGTAGAGCTTGAATTGACTGCTGAAGAGATGACCCGGGATGAGATGGATCTGCTCAGTGCTTATTTGAAACGGGATCTTAAGCGTCTGGGGTACTATGCCCATGAAACCGGAGAGGGAATCGCCGCCTGGCTTAACTTTGATCTGAATGTTCTGGAACAGCAGGTTGCCCGGCAATTGATGGAGTTGGCAGATCGAACCCGTATTGGTATTGCCGAGTTAGAACAGCGGTTGGACAGTGGTGAAGATCATTATCATGCCCGCGAAATAGCGGCGGCAGGCACGTTTTCCTGCTTAGTGTGCGGAGAGAAGACGACTAACACCCGTACTAGTCGTCTATCCCTGTGTCAGAAATGCGGCTCAGATACTTTTGTACGTGCTTCTGCTCCTTGGAGTAGCGGTGAAGAGACCGAGTAATAGCATTAGCGCTGTCAGAATCTGTAGCGGTAATATTCCCCACTGCTGATAAGGTGTCAGGCCTTCCATTCGGCGGACCTCACCTACCAGCACCGCCTGCTCATATTGAGGTATTGTCGCGCTGATCTGTCCATCCGGGCTAATCAGTGCGCTGATGCCGTTATTGGTACTCCGGATTAACCAACGCCCAGTTTCCAGTGCCCGCATACGCGCTATCTGCAGATGCTGTGTCGGGGCGGTAGAGTGACCAAACCAGGTGTCATTGCTGACGGTGAGTAACAGGTCGCTGTTCAGGCTGTTATGCCGGACCAGTTCAGGATAGGCGATCTCGTAACAGATAAACGGTGCGATATGGCTATCACCTGCTTCTAACAGCGGTTGGTTGGCTGAGCCAAGACTAAATTCAGACATCGGCAGATCGAAGAAGTCGATGATGCCGCGTAACTGACGCTCCAGTGGAACGTATTCACCGAAAGGTACCAATCGTTGCTTATCGTAGTTTCCACCGCCACCGGCAAACAGGGTCAGACTATTAGTATAGCGCCTTCCTTTAGGGTGTTCGGGGTCGAGATACATAGTCGGAATACCGCTGATCATGGCAGTATTGCTTTGCTCTAGTTGCTCTATCAACGGGCTGAGCATCGCTGATGCCGACGTGTAAAAAGTAGGTATAGCAGTTTCAGGCCAGATCAGTAGATCGACTTTATCGCTGTCCTGACTTAGGTCGACATAGGTTTGCAGAATGTTATTCAGATTGCTGCGTATCCATTTCTCTTCCTGAGGAATGTTCGCCTGCACCAGCATCACATCTACCGGCTCACCAATCGGCAAGGTCCAGTCTTCAGGAATTTCTTCCTGTTGTATGGCGACCCAGGGGATTGCCAGCAACATCAGGATTGCAGCTGATTGTAGCGGGTGATTCAAACGCTTAAAGAAGCTGACTGACAGTGTACCCACTAATACTACATAGAGGCTGAGGAACCAGACGCCACCCAGTGGGGCAAATACCGCCATGGGAGTATCAATCAGGCCGTAGCCGAGGTAGAGCCAGGGGAAACCGGTAAGTAACCAGCTACGCAGCCATTCAAAGAGTAACCAGAGTGCGCAAAAACCGATAGCATTACGGAAAAAACGAGTATAGATCCAGCTTTGAATGGAAAAAAGTATTGCCAGAGCGGCGACAAATAGAAAAGTCATTGAGCCGGCCAGAAGACTGGAGGCGTTGCCATGCTCATGAATGCTGACAAATACCCAGGACACGCCTGCACCGAAAAATCCGAGGCCGTAACACCAGCCAAGCCAGCCTCCGATCCGGGGAGAACAGTTGTGCAGTGAGATAAACAGCAGTGCTACGGAAATGCCCCCCAGGTACCAATAATCAAAAGGGGCTAACGAGAGCGGAGCGATTGCGCCAGCAGATAGGCAAAGTAACACGCGCCAGAATATGTACGGAGTGCGGTTAGCCATGGATAATCGCCCTATTCTGAACGAATAACCTGCAGCAGGCGAATTCGCCGGTTGTCGGCGCTAAGAATTTTAAATGTGAAGGCATCGATTTCTACAGTCTCATCCTTGTTTGGTAGATGACCAAATTTCTGAGTCACCAATCCACCGATAGTATCAAATTCATCGTCAGGCATGCCAATATCGAAAAATTCATTAAAATCTTCAATGGGTGTCAGCGCTTTAACGATATAACCATTATCGTCGAAAGGTTTAATATTACCATCGTCATCATCTGCGTCATGCTCATCTTCAATTTCGCCGACGATCTGCTCAAGTACGTCTTCAATGGTAATAACACCGGAGACCCCTGCATATTCGTCGACAACGATGGCCATATGATTACGGGTAGCGCGAAACTCTTGCAGCAGTACGTTAAGGCGTTTGCTTTCCGGAATGAACGTGGCTTTGCGAACATGTTGTGAAATGTCGAAGTTTTCCAGATAGTTATCATCCAGAATCAATGGCAAAAGGTCTTTGGCCAGTAGCACGCCGAGGATGTCATCCGGATTTTCACCAATGACCGGGAAGCGAGAGTGGGCGGAAGAGATAATAATCGGCAGGAACTCTTTAGGTGTCTGATCAGCTTCTACCACCACCATTTGTGATCTGGGGATCATAACATCCCGTACCTGTCGATCGGCCACCTGCATTGCGCCTTCAATAATACTGAACGCTTCCTGATCCAGAACGTTTTCATCGGCGGCGTCTTTAAGATCAGCCAGCAGGTCTTCGCGGGTTTTCGGCTCATCAGAAAAGGCTTGGGCGAGTTTGCCTAACCACGTTTTCTGATGACCATTTCCCGGTCGATCTTCACTCATTGTGTGCTCCGTTTATTCGATCACAAACTTTATGGGTTAACAGGTCTATCTGATTGTCAGCGTTATTCGCTTAACAAATAGGGGTCAGGAATGTTCAGAGTAGCAAGAATTTCCCGTTCCAGCTGTTCCATCTCTTCTGCTTCAAGGTTATTTATATGGTCGAATCCCAATAGATGCAAGACTCCATGTATAACCATATGACACCAGTGGTTGAATAACGGCTTATTTTGTTCGATAGCTTCGCAGGAAACGACCTCTGCGCAGATCACTAAATCACCCAGAAGGTCCAGTTCTATGCCCTCAGGCATCTCAAACGGGAAGGACAAAACATTGGTGGAGCTGTCTTTACCACGGTATTGATTATTCAGCTCCTGACTCTCTTGTGGTGCAACTATACGTATAGAGAGTTCAGCTGCGTCCAGGCGGCCTTTCAGGGCGGCGCTGACCCATTCAGTAAGCTGAGCTTCGGAGGGAAGGTCGATGTCTTCAATCTGACACTGACGATCAACAAAATAGTTCATCGCTTGTCCTGTTGGGAAGGTTGCTGCTTTTCATAAAGCTCATAGGCATCGACAATATGTCCAACCAGAGGGTGTCGGACCACATCTTTAGAGTTAAAGCGGGTAAACCCTATCCCTTTAACTTCTTTCAGTACTTCGCTGGCGTGGATTAATCCGGAGCGTACCCCTTTGGGTAAGTCTATCTGGGTTGTATCACCGGTGATCACTGCGGTGGAGCCAAAGCCTATCCGGGTAAGGAACATCTTCATCTGTTCCCGGGTAGTATTCTGGCTTTCATCAAGGATGACGAAAGACCCATTCAGCGTTCGGCCTCGCATATAAGCCAGCGGAGCAACTTCAATTACATTGCGTTCGATAAGTTTACTGACCCGCTCAATACCGAGCATCTCATAAAGAGCGTCGTAGAGGGGGCGTAGGTAAGGGTCTACTTTTTGACTCAGATCACCGGGTAAAAAGCCCAGTTTTTCACCGGCTTCGACCGCCGGACGAACCAGCAGTATACGGCTGACTTCTTCCCGTTCCAGCGCTTCACAAGCGCAGGCAACGGCCAAATAGGTTTTACCCGTACCGGCAGGGCCAATGCCGAAATTGATATCATGGGTCAGAATGGTGCGGACATAGCTCTGTTGATTCGGCCCGCGCGGGCGGATCTGGACTTTGCGGGTCTGGATGGTAATGTCGGCCTGATAAACCGGCGCGGCAGGCTCACCACCCGATAGCTGTTCAACGCCGGATTGCTGCAACAACAGGTGGATCTGATCCGGTGTGACCGGCTCTCCCTTTTGTGCATCTTCATAGAGTTGTTCGAGCATCTTGGCGCCGGCGCGGATCAGGTCGGATTTGCCCGCCAGTTGGAAGCTGTTGCCCCGGTTACTGATCTCAATGCCCAGCCGTTTCTCTAGCAGTCGCAGGTGCTCATCGAGCTGGCCACAGAGGTTCGACAGATGCTGCGGGCTATCGGGCTCCAGAGTGAGCTTTATTGTTTGCGCTGTGTTCAAAAACTGATCCTTAGATTGAGATGCTGATAAGTATAGGGTATTGGTTTACTGAGTGTCTTGTGTTGCAAGGGTGCCATCCAGCTCAGATCCCACCAGCTCACCTACCAGAGAGTTGGTGTAGATCTCAGCGATACGGACATCGGCAAAGTGGCCGATCATGTCCGGATTGTCACAGCGGAAGTTAACCACTCTATTATTCTCAGTACGGCCCTGTAGCTTGCCTGGGTCTTTCTTCGAGTAGTTGGTTACTAATATGCGTTGTACTGAGTCGACCATACGACGGCTGATCTGCAATGCTTGCTGAAGAATACGATCTTGCAAAATTTTCAGGCGGAGCTTCTTTGTTTCGTCTGAAATATCGTCCGGCAGATCGGCAGCGGGTGTACCTGGGCGACGGCTGTAAATAAAGCTATATGAGTTATCAAACCCAATCTCTGCGATCAGATTCATGGTTGCTTCAAACTCGGCATCGGTTTCTCCGGGGAAGCCGATAATGAAATCAGAAGATAGAGTGATGTTCGGGCGTGCTGCGCGAATCTTCCTTATTAGGGACTTATATTCAAGGGCCATATGACCGCGCTTCATCGCATTCAAAATTCGATCAGATCCGCTCTGAACGGGTAGGTGCAGGAAGCTAACAAGCTCAGGGACGTCACGATAAACGTCTATCAGACTATCGGTAAACTCAACGGGGTGAGAGGTGGTAAAACGAATGCGATCGACACCATCGATGGCTGCAACGTTACGGATTAACTCTGCCAGATCCGCGAAATCGCTATCAGAGGTTGCACCTTGGTAAGCGTTGACGTTCTGTCCTAATAGGTGGATCTCCCGTACACCCTGCTCGGACAGTTCAAGTACTTCTGCCAGAACGTCGTTCAGCGGTCGGCTGACTTCTTCGCCGCGAGTATAGGGAACTACACAGAAGGTGCAGTATTTGCTGCAACCTTCCATGATCGAAACGAAGGCCTCAGCCCCTTCAACCCGAGGTGCGGGGAGGTGGTCGAATTTTTCGATTTCGGGGAAGCTGATATCAACAATGCCTTTCTTCTGAGTGCCGGCATTAGTGATGTCGATCATCTCCGGCAGACGATGGAGGGTCTGTGGTCCAAAGATCATATCCACGTATGGTGCCCGCTTGAGGATGGCATCGCCTTCCTGAGAAGCAACGCAGCCACCCACTCCGATCTTCAGATCAGGGTTTTTAGCTTTCAGCTTGCGCCAGCGGCCCAGCTGATGGAAAACTTTTTCCTGGGCCTTTTCTCGGATCGAACAGGTGTTTAGGAGCAGCACGTCGGCTTCATTCTGATTGTCGGTCAGCTCAAGTTCATGGCTCTCGCCCAGTAGATCTGCCATACGGGCGGAATCGTACTCGTTCATCTGGCAACCATGGGTTTTAATGAATAGCTTCTTGGCCATTGCACACCTGTCTTTAAATCTTGGGAAAAGTAAAAGGGCAGAAATTATACTTTAAGGTCACCGGGGATCATAGTTTTTAACTGCCTCTGTGCATGACTTGTAATCATATAAAAGAACCCCATATAGCAGGCAGTCAAACCTATTTGAGTGCTCTGAAGAATGGCAAGTGAACCCATCTACCGAATCAAATTTCTTAATCAGAACGAGGTCTATGAGATCTACGCTCTGAATGTCTATCAAAGTGACTTATGGGGTTTTCTGGAGGTTGAAAATTTTGTTTTTGGCAGTCAGAGCTCATTGCTGGTTGATCCGTCTGAAGAGAAACTGAAAAAACAGTTTGAAGAGGTAGAGCGCAGTTATATTCCGATGCAGGCGATTATCCGCATCGACGAAGTTAAGCATGAAGGTGTGGCCAAAATTACCGAGGCCAAGGGGACTGTTACGCAGTTTCCGGTGATGCCGCCGCGTCCACGCAGTTAATGCGAGCGGTAAGCTTTCAGGCTATTTTTGTGTAAACGCTGATCTGTGTTTCACTGAACTGAACCCCAGATTCAATCTAAAATACCTATCATCAAAAAAACAGCATACAGCTGAGTCATCGCTAACGATGGCCAGCTGCATGCCTGGTTTATCTCTTTCTCCTCAATATCACCCGCCTAAACAATCTGTCCTGGCTGAACCGTTGCCAGCGCCCAGCAGGTGAATCTGCAACAAGCATTGATTAGAACCTATGTCGCGAATTTTGCGAGCAGGCCCGTAGGTCTTTGCCGGATAGTCATACATAGGGCTCACCGCTTTGCTGTCATTCGTTTAAAGAAGTGAGTCGTGTCGGAGATATAAAGGCCGTAGTAATGGTTCTCCTTTTCACAGTGTCGGCGGGAGTATTACTTTTTCGAGCCTAAAATTAAGCTACAAGTTGTGCAAACCTCCTTCTATAAACGCCGAATTAGAACGCTTCAACCCCCAGTCTCTGGTGTTTTATGTGGCTAAGTTAGTTTGCAGATTGGGTAGTTTCAGGTGACTATTGCTGGTGCTTTCGCGTAAATTGTTTTATAGCGTAATAAGATCATATTTTTCAGAGTACTTAGCCGCATATGCCATCAGAGATTCCTGCCAGTGCATCCCCTAATAAGTTTTTGATAGAGGGATTTTATACCCATCTTCTACCGGGTATTGCATATATTGTTCTGGCTCACTGCTCTATAACCTGGCTGTCTATTCAGCCGAGTGAGGCCTCAGCAGTCTGGCCTGCTGCCGGTGTGTCGATTACGGCTATTCTTCTGCGTGGTTATCGTGTTTGTTTTGGACTATTTGTCGCCTTGATGATTTTTTATGCCAGCAGTTGGTTAGATACTGAAAACGCTGCAACGGTAGTCCGTTCCCTCTCTTTGATGTTTTTGCTCAGCTGTGCCGCCGTAATGCAAGCCGTTGGGGCTGTATGGTTGGTAAATCGATTTCTGGGAGGTCTGCCTGCTTTAATCGATGATAAAGAGATAACACAGTTTCTGTTTATTATCGGGCCGGTGGCTTCTATGGTCGCAAGTCTGATGGCAATTACCACGTTTCTCTTCTTTGGCATTATCGGAGGGGATGAGTATTTTGTCAGTTGGTTAACTTGGTGGATTGGGGACACTATCGGTGCCATTGTGATGGTGCCTATGTTATTAGCTCTGTTTGCTAACAAGCAGAGCACCCTCTATACACGTAGAATGGCTATTGGTTTGCCTATGGTGGGTTTGCTAGTCGTGATCATCACGTTATTCATAGTGACTAAAAACTATGAGTCAAAAGAACGAATGTCTCAGTTTAACCGACAGGCTGAACAGCTACATTCGCATTTTCAGGCAAGGCTTAATGCTGGGGTTGAGGTGCTTTACTCGCTGCGCAGTTTTTTTATCAGTAGTACTCTTGTTGATGATCATGAGTTTTCTAAATTCACTAAGTACACTCTGACGCGTTACCCTGAAATCCAGGCGCTAGAGTGGATTCCCCGGTTACACCACTCTCTTCGTTCAGAATATGAAAGTACTTCTGGTGGTGTTCCTGGTTCTGTCAGGCAGGTACTGGAAAGAGATGAGCTAGGTTCTTTTCGGCTCGCAGCTGAAAGAGATTTCTATTACCCGATTACCTATATTGAGCCTTTTAAGGGAAATGAACGGGCTTTCGGTTATGACGTGGCTAGCCATCCAACTGCGAAGCAGGCTTTGTACAGAGCTCGGGAGGTAAATGGGCTGTCATTTACGGCACCAATAACACTTGCCCAAGAGTCTGGAGGACAGCGAGGCATCGTTGCATACCTGCAAATTAATCATGGCTGGGTTGATACTGGTCTTTCGAATGAAGGGGTCGTGGCGGCTGTGTATCGGATGGGAGACTTTGTTGGCTCGGTGCTGGAGAGTCGTGAGGATCTTGCTTCATACATCGATATTGAATTACTTGATAATACAGACGATCCGAAACTGATATTCAGTTCGGCTAACGAGTCTATGATCCCTAACACTGATCTTAAGTGGGACAGTGATTATGTTATAGGTGGCCGGAGCTATCAGTTTAAGTACACGGCTAAACCCGAATTTTATACCCTTTTATTTCAGTGGAGCAGTTGGATCGTTCTGCTGGCGGGCATGATATTTACCGCGTTGTTGGGCGGCTGGTTGCTCTCCCTGACCGGGAGGACCCTGAGAGTGGGACAGCTAGTGGGGGAGAAAACAGCTTCGTTGCAATATGAAGTAGAGGAACGGCGGCGAGCTGAACAGGAGTTGCGTAAAGTTTCTAAAGCGGTTGAGTTCAGCCCTAATATGGTGCTTATAACCCGTCCAGACGGAGAAATTGAGTACTCCAGCCCTAAGTTTACTGAAGAGACCGGTTATAGCACGGAAGATGTTATAGGCCAGAATATTGAGATGCTTCACTATGTACGCTTGGGCGAGATTTCCTATCGAGATCTGTGGCATGAGCTAGAGAACAGGGAAGTCTGGCGTGGTGAAATAGTAAACCGGAAAAAGTCAGGCGACCTGTATTGGGCGCAAGTTAGTATCGCTCCTATTTACGACTTAGAGGAAGAGCTGACTCATTATGTGGTTACGCTACAGGATATTACTGAGAATCGACTGATCTCCGAGCAGATTAGTTATCAGGCAAGTCATGATCAGTTAACTGCGTTGGTAAATCGCCGTGAGTTTGAAGTCCGGCTTGAAACACTATTGAAAACGCAGTGTCAGGCTGGGGCTCAGCACGCTTTTTGTTTTCTCGATCTGGATCAGTTTAAGGTGGTCAACGATACTTCAGGGCATGTTGCAGGCGATGAGTTGCTGCGACAGGTTTCGGCTCTGTTACAAGAGAGGGTGAGGGCAAATGATACTCTGGCCCGGCTGGGAGGGGATGAGTTCGGTATCCTGTTGCAAAACTGCCCTCTGGAGAAAGCTAGGCTAGTCGCTGAAGATGTACGTAATACTATCGCCCAGTTTAAATTCTGTTGGGAACAGCAGGTGTTCAGTATCGGGGTGAGTATCGGTGTTGTTGAAATTAACGAACACTCTGCGGGCCTGACAGAAATTCTCAAACATGCTGATTCCGCCTGCTATACAGCTAAAGATTCTGGTCGTAACCGGGTTCGTCTGTACTCGGTTGGCAATGAGATGCTGGCTCAGCGGGAGGGGGAGATGCAATGGGTCTCAGAAATCAACTCAGCGCTGGATGAAAATCGCTTCGTTCTTTATGGGCAGCTAATCGTGCCGTTACAGAACCCTCAACTTAAACCGGATATTGAAATACTGCTGAGGATGAAAGGCCGGGATGGGAAGATAGTTCCTCCAGGGGCTTTTCTCCCTGCAGCAGAACGTTATCAGTTGTCAGGTCAGATAGATCAGTGGGTGGTAGACCATGCGTTTGCCTGGCTGGAACGTAACTTTACCCAGTTCAGTCAATATTTTGGTTGTTGTGCGATTAACTTGTCAGGTGGCAGTTTGGGGGATCCTGACCTGAAGCAGACAATTATTGGTCACCTGGATAATTCGTCAATGCTGCCTTACAAGGTTAAGTTTGAGATAACTGAGACTTCTGCTATTGCCAATTTGTCAGAAGCTCAGCGATTCATCAATGCTCTGAAAGCCTATGGCTGCCAGTTTTCTCTGGATGATTTCGGTAGTGGTTTATCTTCCTTTGCTTACCTGAAGAACTTGCCGGTCGATAACCTGAAAATCGACGGTCAGTTTGTCAAAGGTATTCTGGACGATAAGCTCGATCTGGCGATGGTTAAATCAATCAACGATATTGGTCATGTGATGGGTAAAGTGACCATTGCCGAGTTTGTCGAGAATGATGAGGTACGAGAGTTATTACGTGAAATCGGAGTGGATTATGGTCAGGGCTATGGCTTGGGGCTCCCTGAACCATTGGATCTTTTGCTACAGCAAGTGAGTGGTGATGACGATCGATAGCTGTTTGTTCAGAGATGATAGCTGTCGTATTGGCTTAAATTGTTTTGCCGAATCATTGTGCTGAGTCGCTGTATATAAGTTTCACCTAACTCACTATAACGGCTCAGATGCTGAATTAGCTGGAGACTATTCTGGGTATGCTGAGTGGCCGCTCTTAATTCTTGATATGCACTGCCTCGTCCCAGAGTTAGCTGATAATCATTAATTGCCCCCAGCAATGAGTCATATCGTTTCACATAAACCGCTTTACCATCACGCAGTTGGCTAGCCATGATTCTTTTTTCAGTTGGATCGAATGACCAGACGCCAAAAACATTCATCGCTTGGCGGAAAAAACGTGAGCTGCCCCAGCCAGTTTCTATGGCTGCTTGCGCCAGAATGAGGCTGTTGGGCAGGTCGATCATTCTCCTGCTGAGTTCAGTGACAGAACCTACCCGGTATAACGTTACCAGTTGATTCAGCCAAATCTGCTCAGTAGCGCTTATATTCGGTTTAGCCAGTACTTTGTTTAGTCGGTTTCTCTGCTCTTTTAATGTTGCTTTGCTGATCAGAATGGCGGGTAACAGCATGGCAATAAAACGTTGTTTCTTCTCCGCGATTGGCAGCCCTTTTAATGAGACTACTGAGGTATAAGCGACGGGTAGCACCGGGTTGCTGAGTTCGACAATATCAACAGGGGAACTCAATGCTTTGTAAGTGATAGGGATGCCAGAGCTGTTTTGCTGATCAGCTATCTGTATCAACGCGCCGAAGCCAAACATCAATAGCGCGATAAATAATAGAAACCTCTGCAGCTGCGGGTACATGAACTTTCTACTCCTGACCTGGGATTAATAGGGTTTTGCTTCCCCGCCCAGGTATCTCCCGGGCTAATTTCGGTACCAGATAGCCCGGTAGTTGATCTTGCAACTGGCTAATGATCTGTTTGGCTTCATTATCGGGGACATCGAAATGAGCAGCGCCTTTGACTGGATCAAAGGTGAAGAGATAGTAGGGTAACACGCCGATATCAAAAAGTTTTTCACTTAATTCTTTAAGTGTTGCGACGCTATCGTTAACGCCTCGTAACAGCACCGCCTGATTCAGAACAGTAACTCCTGCATGCTTTAGCTGCTCAACTGCCTTTGCCACAGCAGTATCCAGCTCTTGTGGATGGTTGCTGTGAATCACAGTGACTACTTTGAGCGTTGTTTGGCTAAACAGGTTCGTGAGTGACGTAGTGATTCGCTGCGGTAGAACCACCGGAAGTCGACTATGAATACGCAAGCGGGTCAGGTGGGGGATTTCTTGAAGATCTCCTATGAGTTGTTTCAATCGAGCGTCACTAGAGACGAGGGGGTCTCCTCCAGAAAAAATTACTTCGGTGATACTGGTGTCAGCAGCGATGTAATCAAGGATTTTCTGCCACTGTTCTGGCCCCAAGCGGTTTTCATCGTAGGGGAAGTGCCGGCGAAAACAGTATCGGCAGTTAATGGCACAGGCACCGGTTAGTATCACTAAAACCCGACCTTTGTATTTATGGATCAGACCGTCGACCGGGTTGCTGCTCATCTCTTCTAAAGGGTCACTGATGAAGCCAGGAACGGTTTCTAACTCTTCGCCAAGGGGCAGTACCTGACGTAGTAGTGGGTCATCGGGGTTCGCTTTCTCTATTCGGTCTAACCAGGGGCGGGGAACACGCATGGCAAATTCCAGGCTGGCGCGATTGGCCCCTTCCAATAATGAATCGGGAAGCTGCAGATAGCTAAGTAGCTCTTCCGGACTCTTTAAAGTCTGGCTGAGCAGTGTTTGCCAAGTGTCTGGCAGCTTGATAGTTGAGTTCATATAGGAATATTTTCGCGGAAAATTTGCTCGCATTCTCCTTTCAAGTAGAATGTGTGTCAATTTTGCGGTGGCAAGTGTTCACCAGATTATAATTTATTTTGAGATCGTTATGGCAAATTACCCATCGAACCAGTTTAAGAACGGCCTGAAAGTGATGATTGAGGGCGATCCATGCTCAATGGTAGATGTTGAATTCGTTAAGCCGGGTAAAGGCCAGGCTTTCACCCGGGTAAAACTGAAGAATCTTATTACTGGCCGCAGCTGGGAGCGTACCTTTAAGTCGAATGAAACAGCTGAAGGCGCTGATGTAATGGATACTGATATGGAGTATCTGTACTGCGATGGCGAGATGTGGCACTTCATGGATCCGCAAAGCTTCGATCAGGTTGCTGCAGACAAAACGGCTATTGGTGATGCTCATCAGTGGCTGAAAGAACAGGATAAATGCCTGGTTACCCTGTGGAATAACAACCCGATTTCAATCACACCGCCAAACTTTGTTGAACTGGAAGTCACCGAGACTGATCCTGGCCTCAAAGGTGATACTGCTCAGGGTGGTTCTAAGCCTGCGACATTGCAGTCGGGCGCTGTTGTGCGTGTACCGTTGTTTATTGAACAAGGCGATGTGTTGAAGATTGATACGCGGAGTGGTGACTACGTCTCCCGCGCTTAAAAATTGTTTGAATGCTATTGCGCTTGCGATAGCTGCGTTATAAACCGGTTCGCAATGCTCATTAAGGCGACTTAACTCCGCCTGCTCACCGGTTTATGCCTTGCTCTCACTGCGCTCATAACGCATTCAAATCAATTTTTTATAATTATTAATGGCAGCCTCGGCTGCCATTTTTATGTAAAGGATGTGCAGTATGCCGCGAGCGCATGGGCGCGCAAGAGCGGCGATGTACAGGACGTACAGTATGCTACAAGCGCAGGGATGCGCAGGAGTGGTGAAAGCAGGATGTATGGTATGCCGCGGGCACGACGGTTTATATTGAAAGGTGATGTCTGATGAGTGAATTGTGGAAAGCGACGGCGTCGGTTGAAAATCTGCGTAAGCGGGCGGAGATCTTTACACAGATCCGTGGTTTTTTTGCTGAGCGGGATGTGCTGGAGGTGGAAACGCCACTGATGACGACTGCTGCTGTCAGTGATCCCTATATCGATACCATCGAGTGTCGCTATCACCCGTTGCCAGAACAGCAGGGGCAAATACGCTATCTACAAAGTTCCCCTGAATACGCCATGAAGCGTCTGCTTGCGTCGGGCAGCGGTGCGATCTATCAAATCTGTAAGGCGTTTCGTAATGGGGAGTATGGTAAGCGCCATAATCCTGAATTCACTATGTTGGAATGGTATCGCCCCGGTTTTGATCATCACCGATTAATGGATGAAGTTGAGGCGTTGGTGGTGCCGTTACTTGGGCTTACCGCCTGTCAACGGATAAGCTACGGTGAACTGTTTAAGCAGTATCTGAATATTGACCCTTATTCAGCTACGGCCGAAGAGCTTGCAGTTATTACCCGCGAGCATATCGAGCTGGAGATGGACGATGACAACCGGGATAACTGGCTTAACCTGCTGATGTCCCATGTGATAGAGCCACAGCTGGTGGATAGTGGAGGCGTTTTTGTCTATGACTACCCTGCTAGTCAGGCAGCCCTTGCTAAGGTGATGACAAACAGTGCAGGTCAGGCTGTAGCCTGCCGGTTTGAGCTATTTGTTACTGGGATTGAGTTGGCTAATGGTTACTTTGAGCTAACTGATGCCGCTGAGCAGGCACGACGTTTTGCACAGGATATTGCTCAGCGCCAGGTTGAAGGGCTACCGGTACGGCCAACGGATAGCCTGCTGGTGGAGGCGCTGAAAAGCGGAATGCCAGAGTGCGCCGGTGTTGCCATGGGACTCGACCGATTAGTGATGTTGGCACAAGGCACGTCACAGATTAGTGACGTGATTGCCCTGCCGTTTGGCCGGGCTTGATAAGAGCAGAGGCTAGACCGCCGCTGCGCGGCTAGCTAGTTGTTAGAAAAAGCGTAAAGAACTGTTTGCAGAGAAACTGCACTCATTCCGTTTACTTGAGCTAGGGTGGAATAGCTTCTGCTCCGTGCCAAAAGCGGACACTTGGATGGCTACTATTTAGAAGTTTAAATTTATTTATAGCGTTAAATCAAAATATTTTGATGTCCCTATTAATAAGAAATAACAAACGACAGTAATTCCAATTGATATAACAAAGCTCAAATAAAAATTAACACCTTGCTTTAACAGCAAGGGTAATGACAAAAATAGAGATAATGACGGTATGATCAGCCAAAATATGCTGATTGAGAGGGTGCTTATCTTGGTAATATCTTTCGTTTCAATATAAAGCCAAAGTATAGCAAGTACTGAAATCAACGGAATGGAAGCCAACAATGACCCCATGAAAGAGCTTCGTTTAGCTATCTCTGAAATCGTAACGACCAAAAGCGTCGTTATAACAATTTTTAATATGTAATAAGCCATTGACGTTCTCCACGTCTAATCCTGTGATGACAGTAAAAAAAATATGATCTCATTGGTTCCTTGCCTTTTATTCAGCTAGGAAAAACGGAAAACTGTTATGTCTCAGAATTCCGTTTTAACTCCGCTTCCTACAGCTTAAATTTTATCTTCATATCCTGCGGATAGGATGTTTCCTAGCTCATCAATAAATATGAACAATTCATTTTTAGAAGAATCACTCGCTGCTGGGTTCTCGTAGCGCAGTACCCAGATTTTTCCTGATCCAGTATCTCGAAGATTTGTCTCTGCTCTTTCTGCTTCGCTCCATGAAGATTCAAGCCTATCACTAGCAAGTAGTTCATCGATGACTTTATCGGCACGTACAGTAGCTTCATGCTGGTTTACAGGCTCCATACGAGCATGACTAGAGTGCGCGCTGGCCATTCCTGAAAGCGCTGCGATTAGAATTCCGATGGTTAATGTCTTTATATTTAGCATAATTAAATTCCTAAAAGTTGGTGTAAGTAATACAGTACGGATAGTGTTATTAGGGCATGTAAAAAGCGTCATAAAACCCACTTGCAGTTAGATGTACTGTTACAGGTTCTGCGCCATTGTTTTTCCAATACCAGCCATGTGTACCGTCAAAAGGAGCACTAAAGGAACCACTAGATTGGGACTCATCACGTCCCAACCAATAGCTTGTAAATTTATCACCATCATTAATTTTCTCACCGTGCATATCGAAGTTTACAACCCCACCTTCAACCTCCCAGCTGAACGAAAAATTTTCACCCGCTTTCATTTTGGATTTAATTTCTGAACCTTGATTTGGTAGTAAGGTGACGGTTAGGGTATCAGAGCGATATTTCATATCACTTTTCCATACAGGATTTAGTCCTGTACTTAAGCTTGCCGTATTAGGGGTTATAGAAACCTCATCTTTTTTAATTTCAGTGGCGTTTGCAGTATTTAATACTGTTAGTCCAAGCCTCTCTCCAAAACCTGTAGGATCAATGCCATATTCGGCAGGTAAAATAGCCGTGATAAGCAACGTGCAGCCAGTTATAAATGCGAATGCGCTTGCTTTAATAAGGCTCTTACCAGAAGGAAGCTCTTCGTTGTTTAAATTAGATATGTCATGCATATTTCTTTCCTCAGGAAATTGTCAGATAACCCGTTAGCTGGTATCCCACTAATGTAAAACCAGAAAACATCAAAATAACGTTGGCTGCAAAAGCCTGTCGAGAGAATGATTGAGTTTTACGCCAGAAATTTATCACGATAAGAATCGCTCCGAGTGCGAGTATCTGTCCTAATTCAACTCCTACGTTGAAAGCTAGAATGTTCGCAATCAAACCCTCTTCAGATAGGGTGAAATCTTGAAGTTTGGTAGCAAGGCCAAAGCCGTGGAAGAAACCAAAGATCAAAACAGCAGCTTTAGTATTAGGTTGAAAACCAAACCACGTCCTGAATGCTCCAAGATTATCCAATGCTTTATAAACAACAGATAGCCCTATAATTGCGTCAACGATATAGGGATTAACATGTGTTTCACTGAGTACACCATAGAGCAATGTTATGCTGTGCCCCACCGCAAACAAAGTCACATAGATACTTACTTCTTTCATACGATAGAGGAAGAAAATAACGGCAACTAGAAACAATAGGTGATCATAGCCAGTTACCATGTGTTTTGCGCCGAGGTAGATATAGGGTATCAACTGTACGCCTGTAGCCTGCTCTATAAAAAGAGCATCACCTTCTGCTACCCCATGAGAAAATGCCGTAGGCACTACTCCTATCATTAATAATAAGACTACTAACAAGCACAGGAAGATATGTTGCGCAGACAGGGAAAAGCCCCATCGAAGATATGATGATTTCAGATTCACTCTGTAATCTCCGTAATAAAATCACGAATACTGTGGATCGCACGCGCTACCGCACACCAATACACAATTGAGAAAAATAGGGTAAATCAGACGATGGGAGGGCGAAGTAAATTTGAAAGAGATGGCTCTATTGGCATGTCATGAGAGTAAGAAGTTCTTGATGATCTGACAGAGCTTGTAGCGGGTATAAAAGCTGACCCAGGCATTTGGTTTTCAATTACGCCCATTGCATGCAGTAATAGGTGGCTGGCGTCAGATATTTCCGCATTTTCCGCATGTAAGTGACCTAAAATTGGCTCATGATAGTGCCCGTGCTCAATTGCCTGTATAGCTGGATTAATAGTAGGAGCTGCTGAATGCATGCTCTGTTCTACCACCAAAAAACCTCGACACAAAATAACTGCTATCAATATAAGAGCGATAGCCGCTAGGGTACGATTCATTGTAAGTGAGGAACTTTTAAGCATAAGAGGGATTCTAGCATAATTAATTAAGCCTTAGGATTTACTATGTTAAACGCATACCCTTAATATCTGCTTTGGGTTGTGGGTTCAGTGGATCGTTGCAACACACAGTCGAAAGCAGACCTTTTGGAAAAACGGCCGCGTTGGGTTTTATGCTCTTATCTAGCAAGTAAAACGCAGTTTTACGTCTAACCACTAGCGAGTTGCGCAGCAACGGTCTAGCTACTGAATCCTATGAAGCCAGTACGTAAGGCTGCTGAGACGCAGCCCAGATGTTTATGAGCAGAATAAGTGGTCTACTATAGGGTCTAGAGCAATTCACTCGGGTCGATAACAACGCCCAGGGAGTTTTTATCGATGAATTTGTCTTTAGCGGTTTCCTTGTATCGAAAGGTCACTTTCTTCCCTAATTCAATTCCCAGGATCTTGTCAGGCGATAGGTAGCGATAACTCTGAGAGTCAACGGTTAAGTGGTGGATGTAGTATTGAGGCATCCCAACCCAGTCATTAAAAGGGCCCTCTGTATCAATGGCTTCCATTATTCCCCGACCGACCAGCTTCGGATTAGGACTTTTATGCCCAGGTCCTTTAAAATTTCTTGCCATACCTACCCCCTAATTCAGATATCCGAAAAGATACTGCTATCTATTGGCTAACACCACAATAAATGCCGGCTTTAGAAAATTATATCGATAAATGTCTATATCTTACGAGGTCACACAACATCCCATTGGTGAGGAACGGAAGTGAGTCTCATTATTTCATCGCATTTAGAGCAAGTGTAAACCGTATCGTTGAAACTGTTGTTTCTTAGTACGTACTCGGCTGGAATAGCGATTGGTTGCTCTTTAAGTACAACCTTACATATGTCGCAACAAGTTATTCCCATGTTTCGCTACCTAACCCTACAAATTTGCCTTATTTAAGGTCAGCATCTTACGTTACATGTATTGGCGCCGGCATTTACTTGTACTCACTTTGCGATGTCCGCTTAGGGTCGATAATGGGCATCAGGAATCACTGCTTTTTCTAGCAAGTAAAATGAGAGTTCGCGTCTAATCACAAGTAAACGACGCAGTCATGTTGAGCTACTTTTATTAGCCTCCGGGTAAGTGGCTGAGCATCGCACGGCGGATCCGGTCCACTGCTTCAACTACCATGCTTCGGGTACAGCCAAAGTTTAGTCGCATGAAACGGTCATCGCCGAAATCCCGGCCAGGTGACATACCTACACCCGCTTGTTCAAAAAAGTGAGCTGGGTTTTCCAGTTTAGCGGCGGATACGTCTATCCAGGCGAGGTAGGTGGCTTCGACTTGATTGAGCTTTAAGCCCGGAATTTGATTGATCTCATTGACCAGGTAGTCCCGATTGCCTTTCAGGTAATCTAGCTGTTGCTGATGCCAGCTACCGCCTTCTTTGTAGGCCGCCAGAGTAGCGGTATAACCAAGTAGATTCACATCGGGCACTATCCCTTTGCGTACTTGTTGGAACTGTTTGCGCAGAGCTGCATCGGGGATGATAGCAAAAGAACAGCCGAGCCCTGCGATGTTAAAGGTTTTACTGGGTGCCATCAAAGTGATCGATTTTGCGGCTATCTCGTTGTTCAGTGATGCCAGGGGGGTATGTAGTAGTCCAGGCTCCAAAATCAGATCACAGTGAATCTCATCGGAGCAGACGGTTAGCTCATGCCTGAGGCAGATCTCACTTAATTGCTCAAGCTCCTCCCGGGTGTATACAGTACCGCCCGGGTTATGCGGATTGCAGAACAGCAGCAGTGTTGTAGTGTCGGTGATGGACTGCTCCAGAGCTTCGAAATCGATCAGCCAGCGTTGTTCCTGCTCAATCATCGGGATACTGATCAGTTTTCGATCAGAGAGTCGTGGGGCCGACATAAACGGCGGATAGACTGGTTTGGCGGTGGCTACTGCATCCTGACTGACTCCGACACTGCGACAGGCCAGGTTTAGTCCGCAGACCAGACCAGGTAACCAGACCAGCCATTCTGTCTGTACCGTCCAGTTATATTGAGATTCCATCCGCTCGATAATCAGTTGGTTGAGTTCGGCTGGCGTGTTGGTATAACCAAAGATTCCATGATCAACCCGTGACTGTAACGCTTCGATCACCGCTGGTGGTGCCATAAAATCGGTATCAGCGACCCACATGGGGAGAATGTCGGTATCCCGGTACTTTTCCCACTTCTGACTGAAGGTTGTATGGCGGTCGATAGGCTGATCGAAGCGATCACTATTCATCGGCTGAATCCCTTTAATTTAGCGACTAACAGACGGGTATTTGTACGTCATTGAGTTGCAAATAACCATCAGAAAGTTATATTAGGCGGTAATAGATAATATAGCGGCTATCATCATAATTTCAGATATTTTTTTATCTTTTTTGATCAATAGCCCATCACCTGCCGCGCTCTTTTTCGGCAAGTCATAGCAGTCTTTTCGCAGCACTGAAGCAGTGTTAGCCAATCAGTTTCTGGAGTCCGGTCATGACCGATAATAACCGTGTAATTATTTTTGATACTACCTTGCGTGATGGTGAGCAGAGCCCCGGCGCATCCATGACCCGTGAAGAGAAACTGCGCATTGCTAAGCAGCTGGAAAAGATGCGGGTTGATGTTATTGAAGCGGGCTTTGCTATTGCCTCTCCCGGTGATTTTGAGTCGGTAAAAGCGATCGCTGATACTATTCAGGATAGTACCATTTGTTCTCTGTCCCGGGCTCTTGACGCTGATATTGACCGCGCGGGTGAAGCGCTGGTGAACGCTAACTCAGGCCGTATACATACCTTTATCGCCACCTCGCCTATTCACATGAAATACAAGCTGCAGATGGACCCTGATAAAGTGGTAGAACAGGCGGTCTATGCGGTTAAACGGGCGCGTAACCTGATTAGCGACGTGGAATTCTCACTGGAGGATGCCAGCCGTTCTGAGTTTGATTTTATGTGCCGGATCATCGAGAAAGTGATCGATGCCGGTGCCCGCACCATCAATATTCCGGATACCGTAGGCTATGCCGTACCGGAAGAGTTTGGTTATACCCTGAAGCAACTGCTGGAACGAATTCCAAATGCAGATAAAGCGATATTCTCGGTTCACTGCCATAACGATCTGGGTCTGGCTGTCGCAAACTCTCTGGCGGCGGTTAGTGCCGGAGCTCGACAGGTGGAGTGTACGATTAACGGCTTAGGTGAGCGTGCGGGTAACGCTTCGCTGGAAGAGATAGTGATGGCGCTGCGCACTCGTCAGGATGTGTTAGGACTGCATACCGGCATCGATACGACGCAGATAGTTCCTGCGTCCCGTCTTGTTTCCAGTGTTACCGGCTTTCCGGTGCAGCCAAACAAAGCGATAGTCGGGGCTAATGCCTTTGCACATGAATCCGGTATTCATCAGGATGGAGTGCTGAAACACCGCGAAACTTATGAAATTATGACCGCCCAGGATGTTGGCTGGAACGCTAACAAAATGGTGATGGGCAAACATTCGGGTCGCAGTGCATTCCGTGCCCGTTTGGAAGAGCTAGGCACTACCTTTGAATCCGATGCTGAACTGAATACAGCGTTTGCACGGTTTAAAGATCTGGCGGACAAGAAGCACGAAATTTTTGATGAAGATCTTCAGGCGCTGGTCAGCGATGCCCGCACTTCACACTATGAGAAGTTTAAGCTGAGCAGCTTGTCAGTGACTTCGCAAACAGGTGAAACGCCAGTAGCGAAGGTAACCGTTGCCATGAATGATTCCGAGCAGACGGGTGAAGCTGACGGCAGTGGCCCTGTTGATGCTGCACTCAAAGCCATTGAATCTATTGTTCAGTCTGGCGCGTCACTGGAACTGTATTCGGTGAATGCGATCACCAGTGGTACCGATTCTCAGGGCGAGGTGACTGTAAGGCTTGAGAAGGGCGGAAGGATTGTCAATGGTCTGGGTGCTGATACCGATATCATTATCGCGTCGGCTAAAGCCTATATTCATGCACTGAATATGCTTGAATCTACCGAAGAGAAAGCGCACCCTCAGGTGTGAACCAGTCGGAAATTAAGCTATAAGGGCAACAGGATATGGAGCAGTCGCTGCGACATCAGTATCTGGAAACAATGGGCATTGCTAGCTGGTTACCACGCCGACAGCTGCCCGGTGCGCGCCCCACACCTGATTGGGTGTGGGAATACTGCTGGCCAGAAAGTGAATCAGCTCAATCGCTGGATAATCCCCAGAGAACGGCTGCGTCTTTCCTTCATCCGGCCGACCGTGCCATTGCAGCGAAGCAAGCCCGGGCAGAACTCAGTGCCAGCTTTGGTGCAACCGTTGAGGCGAAACCAGAGAAAATAAAGGTTCAGCCGACGCCGCAGCCAGCCACCCCACCTGAATCTGTACCTCTACCAGTCGCTGAAGTCTTGGCTGTTTCTCAGCCCGATGCGCCAGTGATTGATCTGCCTGAGCCAGCTGAACAAACTGAGCAGAAACCCTTTAAATTAGCCTTTATGGCCTATCAGGACTGTTTGGTGATCGATTCACTGCCGCCGGTATCCTCAGCCACACGGCAGGGGAGTGGTCAGGCGGATGCTCATCACCAGATTTTGTTGGATAAAATTCTTCGCTCCATCGGTTTGGTTGGCGGCAGTGCCGCTGATTACTACACTCTGCCCTGGCCGATGTTTGCCAGTAAATCACTGGATCAGGGGGCCGAACAGGCGCGCCTCACAGTACAACATAAGCTGAAGAAGAGCTTAGAAAAATCCCCGGTGAAAACGGTGCTGCTATTGGGGGAGTCAGCCGCTCAGATGGTACTTGAACGGGGAGAGTCTCTAGATCAATTGCGTGGCATGCTGTTCAGCCTGCGTTCCGATGTTAAAACCCTGGCTAGTGCTAGTTTGACAGAGATGATGATGTTGCCGGGTTGTAAGCGGGAGGTCTGGAGTGATCTTCAGCCACTGTTGGATCACCTGCGACAGACAACGGTTATCGATGAGCAGTAAGTCCATACGCTTGTTAGTGGCAGAGGATCTGCCTTCCCTTTCTGAAATTGAAGCCTGTTGTTTTATCCCGCCATGGTCCGATAGTCAGCTACACTCGTATATAACCGGAGATCGATTTTTATCTGTGGGCCTGTGGCAGAGTGGACAACTAAACGGCTTTGCCCTGCTATCTACTGTGTTGGATGAAGCAGAGTTGTTACAGATAGCCACTCGGCCCGGTCTGCGCGGTAAGGGGTTAGCAGAGGACGTACTGAAATTTGCCCATGAGCAACTTCATCGCCGGGGAGTTGTCCGTAACATGCTTGAAGTACGCAGTTCAAACGTTGCTGCGTTAAGCCTTTATCGACGTTTAGGCTATCAGCAGGATGGTCTACGTAAAGGTTATTACCCGACCGATATAGGGAGGGAGGATGCGGTTTTAATGAGCTGTAGCAATCTTCCTGAGTTCATAGCAGGGTAGTATCAGTACAGTTTCATAAACGGATTCCGATATGAATTTAACCACTGATCTGATTAGCGGCTTCTGGTTCTGGTTCGCACAGGTGGGCTATTTTACGCTATTGGGTTTTGCACTCTGGTCTGCTCCCTGGTCAACGTTGTTCAGTAGTCGTCAGCTTCAGCATCTGTTGTTAGGCACCACTGTCGGTTTGATGTTGTTGTGGCAGATGCGTGCAGGTGTCTCTCCTGGACTAGGTATTCACTTTCTCGGTGTCACCGTACTGACCCTGATGTTTGGCTGGGACCTGGCGATCCTTTCGGCTAGTCTGGCGCTTCTGGGGACAACATTAATAGGGCATGAAGTCTGGAATGGTTTTGCTATCAACGGCCTCAGTACTATCGTTATTCCTGTGTTGGTAAGTTATGGTATTTTGCGCAGGGTTGAAGCAAAACTGCCAACCAATTTCTTTATCTATCTGTTTCTTTGCGCTTTCCTGGGGGCTGGTGTGGCAACCCTTTGTGGCGGCCTGAGCATGAGTTTTCTACTCTGGATAAGTGATGTATACAGTGGCGAAAAAATCTATCAGGAATATATTCAGATATTGCCGCTGATTATGTTTCCTGAGGGGCTCCTGAACGGCATTATTATGACCGGCATGATGGTGTTTTATCCCGACTGGATTCGCACCTTTGATGCTAAAAAGTATATCGATGATCAGTAACTAGAGTGTTAGTGCTCTTCTCTGACGGGGCGTTTCTGCAGCTTGCGTTGCAAGGTTCTGCGGTGCATGCCAAGCGCGCGGGCGGTGGCAGAAATGTTTCCATCATGCTCGATCAGTACCTTCTGAATATGTTCCCACTCTAATCGCCCTACCGACATAGGTTTGTCTGCGATCTCAATACCTGGGTCGGGTTCTGTAACATTCAGCTTAGCCAGGATTTGATCGGTATCAGCAGGTTTGGCCAGATAATCGCTAGCGCCTAGTTTTATCGCTTCGACAGCGGTAGAGATGCTGGCATAACCGGTCAGAATAAGGATTTTAATATTGGGATTAAGGGCTTTTAATCTGGGCACCAGAGTGATGCCGGATGCACCATCCATTTTGAGATCCAGGGTTGCCAGATCTGGCGTGAAACTTTCCAGCAGGTGCAGAGCCTGTTCGGCAGAACTGGCCACTGCGGTTTCATACCCCCGGCGTTGAATTGCCTTGTTCAGTACCCGGGTAAATGTTTCATCATCATCGACAATAAGAAATTTAACTGAGGAGTCATTAGTGTTCATCGTTTTGATGCTCCTTGATGATAGGTAGTTTTACTTCGGTCAGGGTGCCGCCTTCTGGTTGATTGAAAAGCCGGACTTCTCCGCCGTAGCTGTCCAGAGCGGAAGCGGTTAGGAATAGGCCTATTCCCAGCCCCTTACCCTTGGTCGTTATAAATGGACTACCCAGTTTTTCCACCTGCTCAAGTGGAATGCCCGGTCCCTGATCTTTTATGCTAAAGAGGATCTGTTGATAATCTGATGATATCTCTATCTGCAACGGCTTATCCGAAGCATCGGCAGCATTATTTAAGAGGTTAATAAATGCCTGCTGTAGAGGGATAGAGCTGAACACTGTTGGTTTGCCGTTGAGATGAATTTCGGGTGGGTTAAAGTTCGCAGTGGGTCGCAAAAACAGCCAACGATCCAATAACTCACGAAAGAACTGTTCGGCAGGCAGTGGGCGTGAATCTCTCTGCTCTTGTTTTACGGATTCTGCCAGATGTTTTAAGCGGTCGGAACAGTTCTCAACCTGAGATTGAAGTAGCTCAATATCGTCAAGGAGCTCAGTATTATCACTGTGGTCTAACTGCATCTCATGCAGTACAACCCGCATGGTGGCCAGTGGAGTACCCATCTCATGGGCCGTACCTGCTGCCATCGTTGCAAGAGATAGCAGTTGCTGGTTACGGAGATTCTGTTCCCGTGTTCGGTTTAGTTTCACCTCTTGACGCTGTAGGTTCTCCCGGATATTGACGACAAACCAGGTGATCAGTAATGCAGTCAGGATAAAATTGACCCACATACCTGCCATATGCAGATTGAATAATGCTGTAGCCTGATGCTGATGCCCGGTATCCGGCAGGGTGATGGGGATGAAATAACGCATCAGTAGGCTGTAGCTGATAGTTACCAGAAAGGCTGTCAGCCAGATGAATTTCTTTGGCAGAGAAGTTGCGCTGATAATTAATGGAATAAGTAGTAACGCGGAAAACGGGTTACCAGCCCCGCCGACCTGATAGAGCAGGCAGACATAAAAAGCAATATCGGCAACCAGTTGGAAGAAAAATTCCAGTTGGGTCAGTGGTAGTGGTGAGCGCAGCCGTATCAGCGATAACAGATTCAATAGCGCCATCGCCATCAGGGCAAAAGCGATTAGCCAGAAATTAAGGCTGACATGCAGGCCAAGATAGAGGTACAGCAGCAGCCCGCTCTGGCCAAAAATGGTGACCGTACGGATATAGCTGAGTTGCAGTAGCTGATGGCGGGTATTGCTGGTGTAGTTCATAACGCTAGCTTGGCAGAAAGCGAAATTATAACCAAGAGTCTTGTGTCATGGATGTGGCAGATTGTCGCACTGTTTCTGGTGAATGCTTGTAAGAAGAACTGTTTCTTTGGTATTTTTGCTTCACCTCATAGTTTTCAGCCGATCTGATAGTCATTGAGGATACTCAATTTCGGGGATATAAATCGGATCTGATGATGGAACCAAGTACGATTTTTAAGCGCTTACTTACTATAGCCTCACTACTGAGTATATCTACCTGCTATGCGCAGGATCAGCCGCCCATTAACTGCGATCTTGATGAGGTGCCAGCGTATGTGATCTCCTTTGACCAGGTTTTTACTAAGCTTATTAGTGATCAGCCCGATATGAAGGGTCGCCGTACTATTATCGCGACTACGGATATTAATTATCTTGAAGAAACAGGAGAGCGGTTGGATATCTCCGCAAGACTTCGCGGAGAAATACAATATAACCCGTATCAAAAAGAGCAGTGGGATACCCTCGAGGCTATATATACCTACCAGGCTCAAGATAATATCGCGCGGGTTCGGCTGCATGCATCGGATGAAAAGAGCGCTACTCCTTATAAACTGATTTCCGAGAGTGATCCAAGCAAGCCAATCGCGGGTTATCGGTGTAACTGGAGTGAAGTAGATGTTGCCGGTGTCCAGAAAACACAGTTGTGTCGTGCGGTTTTTTACGGTTGGATAATTCCTATTTACACGAGAAAAATAGCAGAAGGGCGGGATGTGCTGTTTTCTGAGGCGACGGACATTACCCAGCGGTGTATTAAAAAAGAGAGTTTATATGTTCCTGAAGACAAGCCCTGGAGATTTTCAAAATGAGAACGTTGCATTGTTGACAGTAGTCAGCAGAAAGGCGATCTGAACGTCATTGTTCAGTTATATTTTGATTAGTGTATATAGTGTCGTAGGATTGAATCTTATCTTTAGCCATCAGTGCTTTTTCGCCACCTATTCAAAGGGATTTTGAAATCGTATGTTTAGTGTTCCCATATACTCGTTTTA